>NZ_PPXQ01000005.1 GCF_004798585.1 Massilia sp. Mn16-1_5 | reverse complement strand
CTTTCGGCTGACGCCGAAAGACCGGCACAGGGCCTGCATGTCGATATTGGGCTCTGCCGCCAACATTGCGAACTCGAGTTTAGAAGACATCTGGGAACATTCTTTCCAAGGCATCGCACACTCCATTCGTTGGCTGTGCAATGATCATAAAAGTGTTACCTATGTCTCTAGACAGGTGTTACCTATGTCTCTGTGCTAAACACACTTGTGCCCACGCGGTCTCATCGATTGAGCAAAGGAGGCGTGTGAGCTGGTGTTACAGCGCGCGCCTTCGGCGCGCGGCGCCGTCGCCCTGCGGGCGACGGCAGATGGACGATTCGAAGAGGCACGCCCCGGTAGGGGCGAGGCCTTCGAATCCCCCGCGCAGGGCCCGCAGGGGCCCTGCTTCTCTCCGCCAGGAAACAATGCAAAAAGCCAACCCGAGGGTTGGCTTTTTGCATTGTTTCCTGGCGGAGAGAGGGGGATTCGAACCCCCGATAGGCTATGAACCTATACACGCTTTCCAGGCGTGCGACTTAAACCACTCATCCATCTCTCCTGATGCTCCGCTCTCGCGAAGCCGCCTATTATAGCAACAATTCTCGTCAGTTCAAGCACAATCCCCGCCCATCACCCCAGCCACACCTCAGCAAAAAGGCAAGCTTGTCATTTTGCTGTCATCGAACGGACATTTTTGTTTGTTGTAATGCATGCATCCCCGCTGCGCAGCCGGGCTGTACCGACTACCTCCGCCGGAAGACCCGGCTCGCTTCAACTACTCGGAGATGCACAGCATGACCAACAAAGACCTTTCGCCGTCGCGGCGTAATCTGCTCAAGGGGGCGTCGGCGCTGCCTTTCGTGGGCGCGTTCATGGCGCTGCAGTCGCAGCAAACCCGCGCCGCCAACGGCTCGACCGCGCTGATCGACAGCCCCTATGGCCCGATCCGCCCGACCGCCGACCTCACCACCGGCCTGCCGCTGCTGCAGCTGCCGCCGGGCTTTACCTATAAAAGCTTCGGCTGGCGCGGCGATACGATGGCCAATGGGCTCGCTTGCCCGGGCGGGCACGACGGCATGGGCGTCGTCGTGGCGCGCAAGGTCGGCCGCAGCAGCGAACTGGTGCTGGTGCGCAACCACGAGATCGGCGCGACTTCGGCCGGCAACTTCATCAATGCGCCCGGCGTCTATGACAGCGGCAACAACACGGCCGGCTCGTCGAGCAAGTTTGGCGGCGGCACGACCAATCTGATTTTCCGCGACGGTAACTGGGTCAGCATGACGCCGAGCCTGGGCGGCACGCAGACCAACTGTGCCGGCGGCATCACGCCCTGGGGCACCTGGCTCAGCTGCGAGGAAGTCGGTTCGGATGCGGTCAGCGTGGCCGGCAAGAAGCATGGCTATGTGTTCGAGGTGCACTCGGACCCGGCGCGTACCACCGGCCTGCCGATCGTCGGCATGGGCCGTTTCGCGCACGAGGCGGCGGCCGTCGATCCGGCGACCGGCAACGTGTACCAGACTGAGGACAGCTCGGGCAAGTCGGGCTTTATCGCTATGTGCCAGACGTCAAGAACGGCGCACACGGCTCCCTGGCGCTGGGCGGCGTGCTGCAGATGGCCAAGGTCAAGGGCATGCCGAACGTGAACCTGGCCAGCGCGCCTTTAAATGCGCGCTACGAGCTGGAATGGGTGCCGGTCGCCGACCCGGATGCGAACCGCGGCAATGCCGTCGGCCAGACCGGTGTCGCCATCACGAACGCCGCCGGTCCGTTTGTCCAGGGCTGGCAGCTGGGTGCGCTGCGCATGAACCGCGGCGAGGGCATCTGGTATGCGCAGGGCAAGATGTTCGTGATGGATACCTCGGGCGGCGCCGTCCAGCGCGGTGCGATCTGGGAGCTCGACCTGGCCTCCCAAACGCTGAGCTGCATCTACTCGAGCCCGAGCCCGCTCGTCGGCAACATGGGCGACAACCTGACGGTCAGCCCGCGCAACGCGATCCTGGTCTGCGAGGACGCCTCGACCGCCGCCACCGATTCCTTCGGCTTCGGCCAGCGCCTGATGGGCATCACAGGGCAGGGCGATGCCTACATCTTTGCCAAGAACAATGTCGTACTGAGCGAGGTGGGCCTGCAAGCTGCGGGCAAGCAGGCCGGCCTGGCCGGGGATCACCGCGGCAACGAATTCGCCGGCGCCTGCTTCGATCCGACCGGTCGCTACCTGTTCGTGAACATCCAGACGCCCGGCATCACCTTCGCCATCGCCGGCCCATGGGCCAAGGGTCCGCTCTAAAACCTCGACGACAACCAGGGAACCATCATGCAACTCACTCAATTCGCCGCGGTGCTCGCCGCCGCTCTGTCCTTCTCCGGCTCGGCCCATGCCGCGCTCCTGCTCGATTCGAACGGCTCGCCCGCCAACACCGTCACCGGCTACAGCACGCCCGGCGCCGTGTCTTTCGACCTCGACCTGGCGCATCTGAGCCCGACCACGCTGCGCTTCCAGATCGAGGAAGCCGACCTGCTCGGCCCGCTAAGCCTCAATGCCATCGTGCGCAACCTGAGCGGCGCTGCGCTGAACGGCTTTCACTTCAACCTGCAGGGGATTTCCTACCTGTCCGCCGGCAGTGTGACGCCGACCTTCGGCACGCTCGGCGGCGTCAGCAGCGGCCTGGATTACGCCAGTATTTCCTTCGCCTCGCCCGAGTGGGCCGAGTTCCACTTCGGTAATCCGCTGGCCCTGGCCGGCGGCGCCGATTGGCTGCTCGACACGCGCGGACTGGCCGTCGGCGACAGCTTCGTGATCAGCGCCGAAGTGCCCGAACCGTCCACCTTTGCACTGATGCTGCCGGCCCTTTGCATGGCCGGACTGATGGCCGTACGTCGCCGCAAACAGGGCTGATCTCGCTCCATGGAGCACCGGTTTTGGCCGGTGTTCCATTTCAAGGATGATATCAAGTTGGCTACCTGTTGGGCGATGTTGCCGTTAAAAGAGCAAAGTTACTTCCGAGGCCGGAAGGCTGGGACGACAAGCCGATAGGGCGTAGTCCTACCGGACAACGGGCGGGATGTAGTGGCCAGCGGACCCTGCGCTGACTACGATAGACCCCGTCTCAGCCGACATAGGCGGGCACTTCACTTGATTACAGGAGGCAACTATGGCAGCAAATAACCAAGGCGGCAACAAGGGCGGCAACCAGGGCAATCAAGGCGGCAACCAGGGTAACCAGGGTAGCAAGCAGAGCGGCGATACCAGCAACCGCGGTTTCGCATCGATGGATCCACAGCGTCAGCGCGAGATCGCCAGCGAAGGCGGCCGTGCAGCGCACGCTTCGGGCAACGCCCACGAATTCAATTCGGAAGAAGCACGCCGTGCAGGCTCGATGAGCCACAAAAACGACGGCAACAACCAATCCGGTGGTGGCGGCAACCAGCAGAGCGGCGGCAATCAAGGTGGAAACCAGGGCAGCAACCAGGGTGGCAATACCCGCGGCGGCTCGCCTCAGCAGCACGCCGAGGCCGGCCGTCAAAGCCACAAGAACGACAACAATCGCTAAGCGTGCGTCGTTCGCCTGGCCAGGCGACTGATCACCGGGTGGCCGGGTTCACATTTAGTTAGCGGCGGGAACTCTCCCTCCTGGCCGTGCCAACGCCGTAGCGCCGGTTCCCTACCGGTTGCGCGGCGCTTCGTGCTTGCGCGACGTGGTTGCCTGGCGACAGAACTGCACAATTCAGCTGGCGAACATAGCCCGAGAACGATTTCGGCAGCGTGCTTGAGTATTGCTGCGTACAATCGAATCTTTCAATTTGGCAATAAGACGCCATGGATCGATTCCCCTACGCTGCCACTGTTCAGCCCACCGAACTGAAACTATCCGAGCTGATCGGCTCGCTGAGCTACGCGCTCGACATCACCGAAGGCCAGCCGGCCGGGCACTGTGTGCGGGTCTGCTGGATCGGCATGCACATCGGGCGCGACGCCGGGATGAGCACCGAACAGCTCTGGGAGCTGTATTACACGCTGCTGCTGAAGGACCTCGGCTGCAGCAGCAATGCCGCCCGCATCTGCGAGCTGTACCTCACCGACGATCTCGACTTCAAGCGCGACTTCAAGACGGTGGGCGACAGCCTGCCGCAGGTGCTCGGCTTCGTGCTCAAGCATACCGGCCTGAAAGCGGGCCTGGCCGAGCGCTTCCGCAGCGTGATGACCATCCTGCGCGACGGCCCGGCGATTGCCCAGGAAATGATCGTGACCCGTTGCTCGCGCGGTGCCGAGATTGCGCGCCTGCTGCGTTTTCCCGAACGCGTTGCGGATGGCATCTACAGTCTCGACGAGCATTTCGACGGCAGGGGCAAGCCGGCCAAGCTGGCGGGCGAGGCGATTCCGGTCTATTCGCGGATCGCCTTGCTGGCCCAGGTGATCGACGTGTTCCATGCCGAAGGCGGACGCAACGCGGCGCTGAAGGAAGCGCGGGCGCGCGCCGGCAGCTGGTTCGACCCACGCCTCGTCGCGGCTTTCGAACGCGTCGCGCAGCGCGCGGATTTCTGGAGCATGCTCGCGTCCAGCGAGCTCGACAAGACCGTGTTCGCCATGGAGCCGGCCGAACATACGACCCCGCTCGACGACGACTACCTCGACGACATCGCTGCCGCGTTCGGCCAGGTGGTCGACTCGAAAAGCCCCTATACCAGCGGCCATAGCGGCCGCGTGGCCCTGTACACCGACATGATCGCCGAAGCGCTGGGATTGCCGGCCGAGCGGCGCCGCTGGCTCAAGCGCGGCGCGCTGCTCCACGACGTCGGCAAACTGGGCGTCAGCAACAGCGTGCTGGACAAGGCGGGTGCGCTCGACCGCGAAGAATGGGCTGCGGTTCGCCGTCATGCGGAATACACGGAGACCATTCTTGAACGGATCAGCGCCTTCGCGGAATTGGGCCGCATCGCCGGCGCGCACCACGAGCGCCTCGACGGCGGCGGCTATCCGCGCGGCCTCGCGGGCGACCAGATCGACCTCGAAACCCGCATCATCACCACCGCGGACATCTTCGACGCCATCACCGCCGAGCGTCCTTATCGCGGCGCGATCCCGATACCGCAGGCGCTCGAGATGATGGAAAAGACGGTCGGCACGGCGCTCGACCCGCGCTGCTTCCAGGCGCTCAGGGACGCATTGGCGCGCGTGCCACTCTAACCGCGGCGGATGCGCCGCCGGCGGGCCGACACGTGTGCCCTCACGGTGAACGTTCCTGCAAGAACATTTACGTGGGATCGAAAGACTGATCCTACAGGGCTATAAAGCATATTCTTACCCGGCGACGGCCGGGTCAGAGTGGCCCGGAGAGGCTGTGCTGAATAGCATGGTCGCCTGTCCTGCCGAACGAGCGTGGGATTACTTGATAACAGGAGGCAGCAATGGTAGCGAACAACCAAAGCGGCAACAAAGGCGGCAATCTGGATAACCAGCGCAGCAATCAAGTCGACCAGGGAAGCCAGCAAAGCGGCAATCTGGACCAGCAACGCGGTAATCAAGTCAACCAGGGAAGCCAGCAGAGCGGCAATCTGGACCAGCAGCGCGGCAATCAAGTCAATCAGGGAAGCCAGCAAGGCGGCAATTTGCGCAATCCCAAGGACGACTCGATGAGCCAGCAGAGCGTGCGCAACAACCAATCCGGCAGCGCCGGCAACAAGCAGAGCGGCGCCAGCCAGGCCGATAACCAGGCCAGCAATACCCGTGGCGGTTCGCAACAGCAGTATGACGACGCCAGCCGTCGCGGTCTGAAGGACGACGACCAGCGCTGAGCCTTACTTCCATCCTGACCACGAACATGCGTCGTGGACCAGGCCCTTGTTTTAGCGGCGGAAAGTTGACCTCTGCCGTGCCAGGCCGCCGTGCCAGTCATCTGGCCGCTTGCATGGCGCTTCGTGCGCCTGAAGCCGTGCGGTAACATGGTGTCGTCTTTTCAATCACCGACGACACCATCCCATGCGCCTTCGTTCCCCGATCCATGCGGCCGCCTGCGCCGCTTTCAGCCTGTCCTGCAGTGCTTTCGCGCAGGAAGCGCCCGCCGTCTCCGAAGCGGCACTGCGCGCCCACCTGTCCTTCCTGGCCGACGACCTGCTCGAAGGACGCGGCACCGGCCAGCGCGGCGGCGCGCTGACGGTGCGCTATCTCGAGACCCAGGCCGCTGCGCTCGGCCTGAAGCCGATGCCGGGTGGCGGCTACCGCCAGAAGGTCGCGATCGAAGGCACGCGCCTGCTGCCGGGCAGCGCGGTCAGCTTCGAGGCCGGAGGCAAGCGTCTCGATCCGAAGATCGGCGAAGGCATCGTGTTCGGCACGGCCAGCGGGCAGACGGATGTCGCCTTCGACGCGCCGCTGGTCTTCGTCGGCTACGGCGTCAGCGCGCCGGAAGAGAAGTGGGACGACTACAAGGGCGTCGACGTCAAGGGCAAGATCCTGGTCATGATGGTCAACGACCCGCAGCCGACGGGCGAAGAGCCGCAGCGCTTCGCCGGCAAGGCCTACACCTGGTATGGCCGCTGGCTGTACAAGTTCGAGGAAGCCGTGCGCCGCGGCGCGGCCGGCGCGCTGCTGATCCACACGACGCCCTCGGCTTCCTACGCCTGGAGCGTGCCGGCCAACAGTTTTTCGCACGAGCGCTTCCACCTGGCCGGCCAGGGCAACCGCATCGAGGGCTGGCTGCACGAAGACATGGCGCGCATGCTGTTCGCAAGCGCCGGCTTCGACCTCGACCAGCTGCGCGCCCGCGCCGAACGCCGCGACTTCTCTCCGGTCGACCTCAAGACGCGCGCCCGCGTGGCCGTGAAATCGGCAATCCGCCAGGTCGAGGAATACAATGTGGTCGGCATCGTGCCCGGGACCGACCCGAAACTGAAGGAGCAGGCCGTCGTCTACTCGGCGCACTGGGACCATTTCGGCATCGACCAGAACCTGCCGGAAGGGCATGACCGCATCTTCAACGGCGCCGTCGACAACGCCACCGGCAGCGCCGCGCTGCTGGCGATGGCGGCCGAGGCGGTGCGCAAGCCGGCGCGCCGCACCCAGGTCTTCCTGTGGCCGGCCGCCGAAGAGCAGGGGCTGCTGGGCAGCGCCGGCTACGTCGCCAATCCGGTCGTGCCGCTGTCGAAAACCGCCGCCGACCTCAACCTCGACAGCCTGAACTTCGTCGGGCGTACCCGCGACATCGGCGTGCCCGGCGCCGAGCGCAGCAGCCTGTACGGCACCGCGGCCCAGGTGGCGAAGAAGATGGGCCTCAAACTGGCCCCGACCATTCCCGACCTCTCGGGCGCCTACTTCCGCGCCGACCACTTCAATTTTGCCAAGGCCGGCGTCCCGGCCTTCAATGTCGGCTCGGCCGTGTTCTCGGGCGACGGCCATTTCACCTTCGAGCACGACCAGGCCCACGCGAGCGCCGCCATGGTCGGCTACAAGGGTGACTACCACCAGGTGACGGACGAGTACCACGCGGACTGGGACCTGTCGGGCATGACGCAGCAGGCCCAGTTCACGCTGAACCTGGGCTATGCGGTGGCGAATGCGCCGGCCATGCCGACGTGGAAGGCGGGCGATGCCTTCGGCAGCGTCAAGCGCTGAATCCAGTCAGGGAAGCGGGTAGACCTGGCCCTTGCCGGCGCGCTTGGCTTCGTACATCTGGCGGTCCGCTTCCTTGATCAGGTCTTCGGCGCTGGCCTTGCCGTCCGGTGTAAAGACGGCCAGGCCGATACTGGCGCCGACGCCGGCGCTGGCGCCGTCGAGCGCTACCGGGCGGGCCACCTCGGCGGTGATCTTGTCCGCCACCTGGCGCGCATCGCCGAAGGTGTCGCTCATCGATTCGAGCAGCACCGTGAACTCGTCGCCGGCCAGGCGGAACACACTGTCGGTTTTACGGACCACGTCCTGCAGGCGGCTTGCGACCGCGCGCAGCACCGTGTCGCCGGCATCGTGGCCGAAGTCGTCGTTGACGGCCTTGAAGCCGTCCAGGTCGATGAACAGCAGGGCCATGCTCTTGCCGTTGCGGGCGGCGCGGGCCTGCGCGATGGGTAGCATCTCGAGCATGGCGCGCCGGTTCAGCAAATTGGTCAGCATGTCGTGCCGGCTTTCGTACTCGCGCCGCGCCTCGGCTTCCTTGCGTTCCGAGATGTCGTGCAGGAAGGCGCTGAACATCTTCTGCCCGTGCAGTTCGAGGACGCTCATGCGCAGTTCGACGATCAGCGACGAGCCGTCCTTGCGCACCGCCGGCAGTTCGAGGCGCTTGCCCAGCACCGTCGACATCCCGGTCGTGACGTAGCGCAGCATGCCCTCGCGGTGGGCGCCGGTCAGCGTGTCGGGAATGATCAGGCGGTCGAGCGAAACGCCGATCGCTTCCAGCGCCGTATAGCCGAAGGTCTGCTCGGCCGCCCGGTTCCAGACTGTGACCACGCCGGCCTGGTCCAGGCCGATGTAGGCGTCGTTCGCATTCTCGATCACGCTGCGCAGTTCCAGCTCGCGCTCGTGCAGTTCCTCGGTGCGCGCGGCCACGCGCGCTTCCAGGTCGGCATGCAGCGTGCTGAGGGCCGCTTCCGCCTCTTTCTGGGCGTTGATGTCCTTGATCACGGCGATGAAGTATTCGATCTCGCCGGCCTCGTTGCGCTTGGCGCTGACATCCAGATTCGCCCAGACCAGTGCGCCGTCCTTGCGGATGTAGCGCTTCTCCAGGGTGTACCGCTCCAGCTCGCCGCTGCGCAGCTGCGCCAGCAGGTCGAGGTCGAGGTCGAGGTCCTCGGGATGGGTGATCCGCTGGAAGGTCAGGCGCTGCAGTTCCTCGGGCGCATAGCCGAGCATCCTGGACAGTTCGCGGTTCACGCTGACCCAGCCGCCCACCGGCGAAACCAGCGCGATCCCGATGCTGGCCAGGTCGAAAATCGAACGGAAGCGCGCTTCGCTGGCGTTCAGGACCGACTGCGAACGCAGCACATGACGTCCGGCCACCGCCAGCCGCTCGCGGTATTGCACTTCCTTCTGCACGATGTCGGCCAGGTCGATCATGACGCACAGCTCGTCGGCGCTCAGCACGCGCGCCTTGTCGTCGATCGCGCACAGGGTGCCGATCGGCAGGCCGCCGCTCGAGCGGATCGGCACGCCGGCATAGAAACGGATGTTCGGGATGCCGGTGACGAGCGGATTGTCGGCGAAGCGTTCGTCGCTGCTGGCGTCGGCCACCACCAGCGGCTGGTCCTGCAGGATCGCGTGGGCGCAGAAGGCCTGTTCGCGCGGTGTTTCCATCACATCCAGGCCGACGCGCGACTTGAACCACTGGCGGTTCTCGTCGACCAGAGAGAACAGGGCAATCGGCACCTTCAACAGGCGGCTCACCAGCCGGGTCACGCGGTCGAAGACTTCCTCTTCCTCGGTATCGAGCAGGTCGAGTGACCTGAGCAGTTGCTGGCGTTCGAGTTCGTCGGGTGGTGGGCTGGCTGCTGGCATGGGTTCCTGGTGCGGATGCGCCCGGCAAGCTACGCATCGTGCATGTAACGAAGGTTCCCGAGACTGTAGCAGATCGGCGCCATGGGAAGCTGTGTGCGCTTTTTTGGAGCGGAACGACGGAAAGACAACTCTGTCGCGTTTGCGCCAAAACGGTGCAAAATTTCACATATTTTTGACCAGAGTTAACAAACATCTATCGATTTTGCTGATTCTGGGCCGTAATATACTTTCCTTGTGGCAATTTGCCTTTTTTTGATTCAACATTGGCCTGTGTACGGCCTCAATGATTTATGGAGTTAACGTGGTCGAAGCAAGCAGTAAACAGACCGATATCGAAGTATTGTCGTTCCGCCTCGGGGCGGAAGAGTATGGCATCGGCATCCTGACGGTACAGGAGATCCGCGGCTATGAAGTCCCCACCCGCATTGCCAACGCGCCGGAATGGCTGCTGGGCGTCCTCAACCTGCGCGGCCAGATCGTGCCGATCGTCGACATGCGCCTGCGCTTCAACCTGGGCCAGGTGCGCTACGACAGCCTGACCGTCGTCATCATCCTGAACATCGGACAACACGTGATCGGCATGGTGGTGGACGGCGTCTCCGACGTCGTGACCCTGGCGCCCGAGCAGGTGCGTCCTGCTCCCGCACTGGGCGGCAGCATCGACGCCGAATGCCTGCATGGTCTCGGCACGGTCGGCGACCGCATGCTGATCCTGCTCGATATCGAACGCCTGATGATGGCGCCCGAGATGGGCCTGGTCTCGGGCACCTCCGACACGCAGCTCCTGGCAGCCTGATTTCATCCATTTCTCAAGCCATTTCATGAAACTCGCAAACCTGAAAATCGCCAAGCGCCTCGCGCTCGGCTTCGGCGCCCTGTGCGTCATCCTGGTCGCCATCCAGACCTTCAGCATCAACATGCTCGGCAAAGTCAACGACGGCACGGCCGAACTCGCCAATAGCCGCCTGCCGAACATTGTCGCCGTGAATACCATCCTCTCCGAAGTCAACGACGTGGCCATTGCTCTACGCAACATGATGCTGAACGCGGACCCCGCCGACCGCCAGAAGCAGCTCGATGAAATCGCCTCGTCGCGCCGCCTGGCACAGGAAAACCTCGACAAGCTGCGCAAAGGCCTGCGCTACCCGGAGGCGCTGGCACTGCACGATCGCATGCTGGCCGCCCACGATCGCTACATCAAGGGCCAGGAAGAACTGGTCAAGATCATCGGCAGCGGCGATGAAACGGAAGCGCGGCGCTACCTGAAGGAGGTGATGCGCCCGATCCTGTCCGACCTGAAGCATGCCGTCAATGACCAGCTGGCGCTGCAGGACAAGTTTGCGCGCAAGACGGCGGTGGACGCCCAGTCGACCTACGAGTCCACGCGCACCATGATGATCATACTGGCCGCCGTTTCGCTGGCGCTGGCCGCCCTGGTGGCCTGGTGGAACACGCGTTCGATCACGCGTCCGATGGCGCGCGCACTGGACTTGGCCAATACCGTGGCCGCTGGCGACCTCACCAGCCGCATCGAGGTCGATACGACCGACGAAACCGGCCAGCTGCTGCAAGCCCTGAAGACGATGAATGAAAACCTGGTGCGCACCGTGCTGACGGTTCGCAGCGGCACCGAAGCCATCACCACGGCATCGAACGAAGTCGCGGCGGGCAACCTCGACCTGTCGGCCCGTACCGAACAGCAGGCGGGCTCGCTCGAGGAGACCGCCTCGTCGATGGAAGAACTGACCTCGACCGTCAAGCAGAACGCCGACAATGCACGCCAGGCCAATAGCCTGGCCGAGGCGGCGTCGACCGTGGCCGAGCGTGGCGGACGCGTGATCGGCGAAGTGGTCGGCACCATGGACAAGATCAGCAGCTCGTCCGGCAAGATCGCCGACATCATCGGCGTCATTGACGGCATCGCCTTCCAGACCAACATCCTGGCCCTGAACGCGGCCGTGGAAGCGGCCCGCGCCGGCGAACAGGGCCGTGGCTTCGCGGTCGTGGCGACCGAGGTGCGCAACCTGGCCCAGCGTTCGGCAGCGGCGGCCAAGGAGATCAAGGGACTGATCGACGACTCGACCGAGGCCGTGCAGGCAGGCGGCAAGCTGGTCGGCGAGGCCGGCGCGACAATGCAGGAAATTGTCGAGAGCGTGCGCCGCGTCACCGACATCATGAGCGAGATCACCTCGGCCAGCCAGGAGCAGACGGCCGGCATCGAGCAGATCAACGAAGCCATTACCCAGATGGACCAGGTCACCCAGCAGAACGCCGCCCTGGTCGAGGAAGCGGCGGCGGCATCGGCGTCGATGCAGGAGCAGGCTACGCACCTGACGCGCGCGGTCAGCGTGTTCACGGTCGAAGGTGGCGCAGCGCCCGCATTGGCTGTGGCACCGGCTGCAGCACCGGCTGCCGCCGTCGCGCGCCCGGCACTGGCACGTCCGGCCCAGCGTCCAGCTGCGCCTGTGCGCAAGGCGGCCGCCGCCAAGCCGGCGGCCAAGGTCGCGGCGGGCGAAGCGGACTGGGAAGAATTCTGATCCGCCACGCTTGACCCGTGTTCGACAGGCCCGCGCAAGCGGGCCTTTTTTCATGCGCGCAAGCCTGCGCGGTGTGCAGCATGGCCCGTGCTAGCATCGCATCACGACAGCCCACGACAAGGACCCGACACAGTGCAAGCGCCCATCCAGCAAGCTCCCTTCGCCCGGCTGCCCGACGGCCGGCAAGTCCAGGTCTTCACGCTCGCCAACGCGGCCGGCATGCGCGTCAGGATCCTGGACCTGGGCGGCATCATCACCGAGATCCACGTGCCCGACCGCGACGGCGTGTTCGCCGACGTCGCGCTCGGTTTCGACACGCTCGATCCCTACCTCGGCGACAGCCCGTATTTCGGCGCCCTGATCGGCCGCTACGGCAACCGCATCGCCGGCGGCCGCTTCAGCCTCGACGGCCAGGCCTACACGCTGCCGGTCAACAACGGCAAGAACCACCTGCACGGCGGCGTGCCCGGCTTCGACCGCGTGCTGTGGCGCTCGCGCATCGAGGGCAATGAGCTGGTGCTGGACTACCGCAGCGTCGATGGGGAGCAGGGCTATCCGGGTAACCTGGATGCGACCGTGCGCTACAGCCTCGGCGAGGACAACGCCATCGTGGTGCGCTTCTCGGCCGTGACCGACCGCGCCACGCCCGTCAACCTGACCCAGCACAGTTATTTCAATCTCGCGGCAGGCGGCGACATCCTCGGTCACGAGATGATGATCGATGCGGACAATATCGTCCCGATCGATGCCAGCCTGATCCCGACTGGGGCGCTGATGCCGGTCGCCGGCACGCCTTTCGATTTCCGCAGCCCGGCGCCGATCGGTGCGCGTATCGATGCGCCGAACGAGCAGCTGCAACATGGCGGCGGCTACGATCACTGCTTCGTCCTGAACGGGGCAGCGCCGGGTGCACTGCGCCTGGCGGCGCGGGTGCGCGAGCCGCGTTCGGGCCGCGTGCTGGAACTGTTCACCCAGGAGCCGGGCGTGCAGTTCTACAGCGGGAATTTCCTCGACGGCTCGCTTGGGGGCAAGGGCCGCAGCTACTCTTACCGCAGCGGTTTTTGCCTGGAGCCGCAGCATTTTCCCGATTCGCCGAACCAGCCGTCCTTCCCGAATACGATCCTGCGTCCCGGCGAGACGTACGCCACCGAATCGCGCTTCCGTTTTTCGAGCGACGCCTGAGGGCAGGGCCGTGGTGTGTTGTCGAATCGCCTACGTTTTCACGCACCGCGCATAGGCTTCACCCGCCCCGCATGAGCCGGTTACCGTAGGCGTCCGCGCGCTTTTTTGGTGCGCGTTCGGCCGCTATAATCGGCTGATTACAATCTGGCCGACTGGGCATTCATCCCGCATGAACCGAGCGATGCGCGCACTTCCGTTCGACACCGACAGCGACGGCGTGCGTGCACTGCTGCGCGCCGTGCCGCTGGCCGGCGGCATGCCGTGGCCGGAGGGCTTGCGCGCCGTCGCCGCCCTGATGCTCGGTTCGCGCTTCCCGATGTTCGCGGCCTGGGGCGCCGAGCGGCGCCTGGTCTACAACGACGCCTTCATCGACCTGCTGGGCGAGCGCCATCCGGCCGCCTTCGGCCAGCCTTTGGAGCAGGCATTCACCGATTCCTGGGCCGGCCTGATGCCGGTGCTCGAAGCCGCGCTGGCGGGAGAGACGGCGCTGCTGCAGGACCTGCCGCTGGACCTGGCGCGGCCCGGCCAGGGCGCGCGCCGCTTCCTCACGCTCTCGTGCTCGCCGCTGCGCGAAGGCGAGGAGATGGCGGGTGTACTGTGCGTGCTGACCGATACCACCGAACGCGTGCTCGCCGCGCAGCAGCACGGCTTCCAGCGCGAGCTCGGCGCCACCCTGCGCGAACTGCTCGATCCGGTGGAGATCATGGAAGCGGCCAGCGCGCTCGTGGGCCGTCACCTCGGCGTGGGGCGGGTCGGCTACGGCGAGATCGACGCGACCGGACAAACGCTCAGCGTCGAGCGCGACTGGACCGACGGCAGCATCAATAGCCTGTCCGGCAAGACCCTCATGCTCGAGCGCTTCGGTGCCGAGCCGGGGCACGCCCTGTGCGCCGGGCGCGCGCTGCGCTTCGACGATGTGCAGCTTGAGCCCTTGAGCGCGCCGTATGCGGCCGCCTATGCGGACATCGGCGTGCGCGCCCTGATGGCGGTGCCGATCATCGAGGGCGGACGACTGGCGGCCGTGTTCTACCTGCACGCGGGCGCGCCGCGGCGCTGGACTGCGGCCGAGGTGGCGCTGGCCGAGGACGTGGCGCGCCAGACGCGCGAAGCGGTGCGCCGCGCCCGCGTCGAGGAGACGCTGCGCGACGAGACGCGCATCCTCGAACTGCTGAACCGGACCGGCCAGGCGCTGGCCTCGACCCTCGACACCGAGATGCTGCTGCAGGCGATCACCGACGCCGGTACCGAATTGAGCGGCGCCCGTTTCGGCGCCTTTTTCTATGCTACCGAAGACGAGCAGGGCAACAGCCTGCTGCTGTACTCCCTGTCCGGCGCGCCGCGCGAGGCCTTCGAGCGCTTCGGCCATCCACGCCAGACGGCGGTGTTCGGTCCGACCTTCCGCAACGAAGGCATCGTGCGCAGCGACGACATCACGCGCGATCCGCGCTATGGCTTGAGCGCGCCGCACTTCGGCATGCCGAAGGGGCACCTGCCGGTGCGCAGCTACCTGGCGGTGCCGGTGGTGGCGCGCTCGGGTACGGTGCTGGGCGGCCTGTTCTTCGGCCATCCCGAGCCCGGCGTGTTCAGCGAACGCACCGAACGCATCGTCGCCGGCGTGGCCGCGCAGGCGGCGGTGGCGCTCGACAATGCGCGCCTGTACGAAGCGGCGCGCAAGTCGGCGCTCGAGCGCGAGGCGCTGCTGCAGAGCGAGCGCGTGGCGCGGGTGGAGGCCGAGCGCCTGAGCCGCATGAAGGACGAGTTCCTGGCGATGCTGGCGCACGAACTGCGCAACCCGCTGGCGCCGATCAGCAGCTCGGCGGCCCTGCTCAACATCCAGTTCCGCGACGAGCCGCGTATCCGCCAGGCCAGCGCCATCATCAGCCGCCAGGTCAAGCACATGAGCCGCCTGGTCGACGACCTGCTCGACGTCTCGCGCGTGACGCGCGGCCTGGTGACCTTGCAGGTGGACGAGGTCGACCTGTGCGAGGTCGTGCGCAGCGCGCTGGACCAGGCGTGGCCGCTGATCGACGAAAAGTCGCACCGGGTCGACCTGGTCCTGCCCGATGGCCCGGTGCGGGTACGCGGCGACGCGACGCGCCTGATCCAGGTGGTCGTCAACATCCTGAACAATGCGGCGAAGTACACGCCGCCGGCCGGCACCATCCGCATTGCGCTGACGATGGGGCCGGGCCGCGCCCTGGTCGAGATTCGCGATAACGGCTTGGGCATGCCGGCCGACCTGCTGCCGACCGTGTTCGAACCGTTCAGCCAGGGCGCACGCACGCTGGCGCGCTCGCAGGGCGGCCTGGGGCTGGGCCTGGCGCTGGTCAAGAAGCTGGTCGAGATGCACGGCGGCGAAGCCCGCGCCGCGAGCGAGGGCGTGGGACTGGGCAGCGTGTTCACGATCGAGCTGCCCTGTCCGCAGTGCGAGGGCGACGCTCCGGTGGCAGGGGGCGCCGCGCGTCCCGCCGATGCGGCGGCCTTCCGGCCCCTGCGCGTGATCGTCGTCGACGACAACGAGGATGCGGCCGACAGCCTGGCCACGCTGCTGCGGGTGCAAGGCCATGCGGTCACGGTCGAATACACGGCCAGGGGCGCGCTCGAACGTGCGGCGCGCGAGCCGCCCGACGCGATGGTGGTCGACATCGGCCTGCCGGACATGGACGGTTACCAGCTCGGCGCCTTGCTGCGTGCCCAGCCGGGGATGCGCGATGCGGTGCTGATCGCGGCCACCGGCTACGGGGGCGAGCAGGACCGCATGCGGGCGCGCGAAGCCGGTTTCGCGCATCACCTGGTGAAGCCGGTCGACATGGGGGCGCTGGTGCGCATCCTGCAGGACGCGGCAAGCGCGCCGCGCTAAGCCTTAATCCGTGAGTGCGGCCATCTGGGCCAGCAAGGTGGCACGCGAAGCATCGATCTGGCGCGCGTTGGTACGCGATGAGAGCGTGGCGCGCTCCTTGCGGCCGAGGAAATAGGCGACCCGTTCGGCATTCGCGCCGGACGGATGCGGCAGGCCATGCAGGATGCGGTCGCGCCGGATCACGCCTTCGCGCGCGAGCCAGTCCAGGCCTTCGGCGACGCTGCCGCCCATCGGGATGTAGAGCGCATCGGGCAAGCTGGCCGCCTCCTGCGCGAAGTAGCGCAGCACCTGCTCGCGCAGGAATGGCAGCCTGGCCATGCCCGGCGTGCCGCTGTAGTTGCGGCCGTCGGCGAACACCGGATGGCGCAGGATGGCGCTGATCTGCACCAGGTGCGCATCAAGGTCGAACAGCGAGGCGCAGCTGGCGATGCCGAGCCAGCGCTGTACGCCGATGGCGTCGAGCAGGGCGACGAAGTTGGGGCGGATCGCGCCGCTGAAGGCGCCCGCCAGGCGCGCCGCGCGCAGCACCTCGTCCTGGCCGGCCCCGGCGCGGATGCAGCGCTGGGCTTCGCGCATCGCATTCCTCCACTGCGCAAAGCCGGGCGCGATACCGACGACCACGATGCGCGCGGCCGGGTTCACGTATTCGAAGGGGATGTAGTGCACGCTGTACTTGCCTTCGCGCGCCAGCAGGAAGCGTTCCGGCAGGGCGGCCGGGGTATCGATCGCCGCCAGGTCGAGGTCGCGGATCGCATCCGCATACTGCGGAAACAGGATCGGACTCATGGCCGGCCTCGCGCAGCGCCCGGGCGTGCCGGCGCCGTCATGCAGTCTGCATGAGGCGGCGTGATGCCGGTCCGGAGGCGCGGTCGGGTGTACATACAATTGGGCAAATACAGTTATACTTAAGAAAATTATAGTTCCTGCAACTAATTGAGTAAAGCGTCCCGTTGCGCTAGCGTGCGGGCGGCCGTCGCGCTGGGCTTGGTGGTAAGCTGGAGTTAGGAATCCACCTTATTGCTGAGGCCGATTCCTATCCCTCTCTATCAAAGGAGGCCGCCATGCCCCAGGTCGCACTGATCACGGTTCACGGAATGGGCGAAACGCCGCGCGACTACGCGGCCGGCGTGTTCGGCGAGATGCGTACCCGCCTCGGTCCGGCCCTGCGCGAGCGCGCAGCCTTCTATTCGGTGTATTACCAGGACATCCTGCAAAAGAACGAGCAGACCGTGTGGGAGCGCGTGGACGCGGGAAGCAAGGTGCACTACGACCAGCTGCGCAAGTTCATGCTGTTCGGCTTTGCCGATGCCGCCGGCCTGGAGAACCGCAAGGAAGACCCGGGCTCGGTCTACGAGCTGGCGCAGGCCCAGATCGCGCGGGCGCTGCTGGCCGCGTCGGCTGCGAACCCCATCGACGCCGGTATGCCGGTCGTCTTCCTTGCCCATTCGCTCGGCTGCCAGGTCCTGTCGAGCTATATCTACGACGCGCAGAAAGCGCTCGGCGGCGGGCGGGTCGAGGCCGGCATCTGGCGCGACATCGATGCCTGGTCGCGCCCGGCCCTGGGCCGCCTGCTCAGCGAGCGTGAACGCTTGTATCTGGCGGGCGGCACCTGCTCCGCCCTGGTGACGACCGGCTGCAATATCCCGATTTTTGTCGCCGCGCACAAGGAGATGCACATCAAGCCGATCGCGCCGCCGACGCCGATGTTTCGCTGGCTGAACCTGTACGACCCCGACGACGTCCTTGGCTGGCCGCTGCAGCCGCTGTCGGAGGGCTACCGCGTACTGGTCGAGGACCGCGTCATCAATGCCGGGCAGGGCGCGGTGGGCTGGATGCTCAAGAGCTGGAATCCGCTGTCGCACAATGGCTACTGGCAGGACAAGGAGGTGCTGGAGCCTCTCGCGGCGATGCTGAGGCGATTGGTTTCGTAGGGTGAAGTCTTGACTCCACGCGTGCGGCAGGTGATCAGCCGCGGACTCGTTGACGCCGCAACGCGTGGAGTCGGGACTCCACCCTACATATAGATTACGCGTGCTGCAGCGTGAACAGCGGACGGATGTCGCCGGCCACGGCGCCGCGCGCGTTGCGGATCAAAGGCTGGCGGAAGCGCTCCAGCACCGTACGCTTCTCGTCGTCCAGCAGGCCGAGCTGGTCGAGCACGTTATAGGTGATCGTGTGCAGGCCGCGGTTATTGCCGTCGGCGATCTTGATCGCGATGCCGATGCCTTTCGAGCGGATGCCGACCGCCTGCACGGCGTCGGCGCCGATCTTCGCGACCCAGTCGCCGCCGCCTGCCGTCATCAACACCAGGTCGCTGCGCTCGGTGCCCGAGACCATGTCGGGACGGTGCGTCATGGCGTCGAACAGGGGGCCAAGCGCGTTGCCCAGCTGCGCATCACGCGGGCCCTGCGCCAGGCGCGCGTACAGGTGCGCCAGGCTGGCAAGGGGCAGGGCGTAGTTGGGCGCCGAGCAGCCGTCGATCCCGCGCGGCAGCTTCGCTTCCGGCAGCTTCACCGCATCGGCCAGCGCGGCGCGCACGGCCTGCTGCAGCGGGTGGTCGGGCGC
Source organism: Massilia sp. Mn16-1_5 (assembly GCF_004798585.1). Taxonomy (GTDB): domain Bacteria; phylum Pseudomonadota; class Gammaproteobacteria; order Burkholderiales; family Burkholderiaceae_D; genus Telluria. The sequence continues at coordinate 297,229 of NZ_PPXQ01000005.1, read as the reverse complement.
GACGTAGCCGGTGGTCGAGACGTCGTGCTGGCGGCACCAGGCCAGGAAGCCGCTGTGCTTGCCGGAACAGTTGTGGTGCAGTGGCGTCCAGGTCTGGTCCTGCGGCACCGGCATGTTGTTGTACTCGTAGTAGAGCGGCACGCCGCAGCCGCATTCCAGGTGGCCGGCGTCCAGGCCGATCTTGCCGAGGATGGAGCGCACACCGTGCAGGTGCTTTTCTTCGCCCGAATGGCTGGCGCACAGCAGCGCCAGCTCTTCTTCAAGCAGGCCGAATTTGGCCGGGCCTTCGGACAACAGGAAAGGCAGGGCCTGGAAGGGTTTCAGGGCCGAACGGGTGAAGGTGGGATACTGCGGATCGCCGGCCCAGGCCAGCAGGCGGCCCGTGGTGTCCACGACGGCGATCGAACCGGCGTGGACGTTTTCGACGGTGTAGCCGGTTTCGGCATAGCCGCGCGTGGTGGCGGCAAGGGGAACGGCGTGCATGCTCGGGTCTCGTGAAGTTGGGGATGCCTTCACTCTAATCGAGGCCGAAAAAACGCAGCGCACTCACATAGGCGGTCCGAACTTGCCGGCCTGGTAGTCGCGCACCGCCTGCTCGATCTCTTCGCGCGAGTTCATCACGAAGGGACCGTAGGACACCACCGGCGCGCCGATCGGCTCGGCGTGGCCGAGCAGGACCACGCTGTCTTCCAGCGCCGTCATCTCGAATTCGGTACCCTCGCTGCCCAGTTCGACCAGGTGGAAGGCGCTGACGCGGTCCTGCGCCGATCCGACCTCGAGCGCGCCGCGTACGATGTACAGGAAGACGTTGCGCTCGGCCAGGCCGCGCACGCGCAGGCGACCGCCGGGCTGGAAGGCGACTGTGCTCATGAAGACGCCGGTCAGCGATTCGACCGGTCCACGCCGGCCTTCCCACTCGCCCGCGCTCAGGTGCATGGTCACGCGGCCGCCGTCCAGGCTCAGTTCGGGGATGTCGTCCTTTTGCAGGCCGGTATAGGCCGGCTTCGTCATCTTGAGGTGCGGCGGCAGGTTGACCCACAGCTGCAGGATCTCGAGCGGCCCGCCGCCTTGCAGGAATTCGGGCGGCGAGATCTCGGCGTGAATCAGGCCGCTGCCGGCCGTCATCCACTGCACGCCGCCGGCGCGGATGATGCTTTCGTAACCGGCGCTGTCCTTGTGCATCAGCATACCCTCGAGGATGAAGGTGACGGTCTCGAAGCCGCGGTGCGGATGCGGGCCGAAGGGCAGGCCGCGGTTGTGCGGCGCATAGGTTTGCGGGCCGTGGTGGTTCAGGAACAGGAAGGGATCGACCTGCTCCAGGTGGCTTGATGGCACCGGCCGCTGGGTGATCAGGTCGCCGATATCGTCGCGCATGGCCGGGTGGATGCGGCGTACCAGTTTGTCGCTCATGTCTTGCCTCGTTGGTGTCGTTGTTGGCTGCAACGATACCGGAATGCGCGCCGGCCTGCCGACGGACGCTGTGCTAGACTCGTTGCGCCAATGCAATGGAGACACCAACAACCATGAAAAGAACGATCCTCGCCAGCCTGCTGCTGGCTTGCGCCGTACATGCTCACGCGGCCCCGAAGACGGCAGCACTGAGCCCGGCCGCCGTGAAGGCCGCCAAGTATGCCGTCACGACCTACCGTCTTGAGGTCGTCAAGACGCTGGCCGGCCTGGTCAGCTTCAACACCGTGGCGGATCCCAAAATCCCGTCCGACCAGGACCCGCAGCACATCGCCTTCAAGAACTACCTCAAAACTGAGACATCCCGTCTCGGTTTCGACTTCGCCGACCATGGCTGGGTGGTCGTCATCGGCATGGGTAAAGGAGAAGAGCGGGTCGGCATCGTCACCCACGGCGACGTCCAGCCGGTCGACCCGAGCAAGTGGAAGAAGTCGCCCTTCGTGCTGGACCAGACCAGCGAACCGGGCAAGCTGCTGGCGCGCGGCGCCGAGGACGACAAGGGGCCGATCGCAACCGCGCTGTACGCGATGAAGGCGCTGAAGGACCAGCAGCTGCCGCTATCGAAACGCATCGAACTGTACGTGTACATGGGCGAGGAATCGAACTGGCAGCCGCTGGTCGACTTCCTCAAAACCCACGAGCCGCCGCAGATGAACATCACGCTCGACGCCGAGTATCCGGCGGTGGTGGCCGAAAAGGCCTCGGGCACGATCGCCGTTACGTTCCCGAAAGCCGGCGCTGTCGTTGCGCCCGCGGGCGAGCCGCACATCGCAGCCTTCGGCGGCGGCTTCTTCGGCAGCCAGATTCCGGAAGACGCCAGCGCCACCATCGCCAACGCGACGCCCGAGATCGAGGCGCAGGTGCGCGCACGCGGCGCGCAGCAGGAAGGCATGCGCTACGAGTTCACGCGCAAGGGCAGCGACCTCGAGGTGCGCGCGCATGGCGTGTCGGCCCACTCCTCGAAGCCCGAGGATGGCGTCAACGCGGTAGCGATGCTGGCCGATGCGCTGGCCGTGCGCCCCTGGCCGAACACGACGGCCGGCGCGGCGGTGAACTACCTGAACGAACTGGTGGGTACCGGCCTGTATGGCGAGAAGTTCGGCGCCATCGCCTACCGCGACAGCTTCATGGGGCCGATGACCGTGGCCCCGACCGTGATCCGCCAGAAGGAGGAGGGGATCGAGGTCTCGATCAACCTGCGCCGTCCGCGCGGCAAGAGCATCGAACAAATCACCAGCGAAGCCAAGGCGGCCATCGATGGCTGGCAGAGCCGCAACCTGGCGCTGGCGAACGTCACCGTGCGAACCGGCGAGCCCTGGCAGCGCCTCGATGCGCCGCAGCTGCCGGTGCTGATGAACGTGTTCTCGTATTTTACGGGCATGAAGGATCCGAAGCCGGTGGCGATCGGCGGCGGCACCAACTCGCGCCTGTTCCCGAACGCGGTCAGCTTCGGTCCCGGCATGCCGGGCCAGGTGTACACGGGCCACTCCGAGCACGAGTTCATCACGCTCAAGCAGTTGCTGCTGAATCTGCAGATGTACACGGCGGTGCTGGCCGAACTGGCGAAGTAAGCTTTCCCGCGACGCCGGCGCAGCTGCGCCGGCGTCCCTTCCTGCCGCTCTTCGCTCCGGTTGAGCTTGTCAGTGCGTGTCTTGCCAAACCCCGTAAATACTTCTAATCGTTTTGTAGGTATAGGCCTACAAAATCGACTGCGCATGCTTCGCCCAAAAGGCTTTACGGAGCGTTTTCATAGGAGAGAACAGGGTCCTCGCCTGATGCCCTTTCCAGCTCGTCCGCCAACGCATTAACTGTTGGAAAAAACATACGTTCTGCACGGAAAATGTGGCGTAAACGCCATGTTAGGATCATTCCCTAGCCGCGTGCGCAGCGTCGATGATGAATGCGCACGCATGCAATTTTGCCCGTGATCTGCCGACATGAAGCGATGCCATGCACAGTAAAGAACTGACAAAGCCCGACGGACGACACCTGACCCTCTACAGCAACCGGCCGATTCCGGACGGGATCGTGGCGCCCAGCCCCTTCCCTGATCCGATGAATGCCAATCCACACCTGCGCTGGCATCCCCTGCGCGGCGAGTGGGTCACGTATGCCGGTTTCCGCCAGAACCGCACCTTCCTGCCGCCGCCGGAATACAACCCGCTGGCGGTCACGCGCGACCCGGCGAATCCGACCGAACTGCCGCCGGGCGACTACGAGGTGGCCGTGTTCGACAACCGCTTCCCGTCGCTGGCCCTCGAATCGCACGATCCGCCGCACCTGACGGTGCCGACCGCGCCGGCCAACGGCCACTGCGAAGTGGTGGTGTTCACCCAGGATCCGACCACGGCCCTGGTGCACCTGCCGCTGTCGCGCATCGAGCTGCTGCTGCAGGTCTGGGGCGACCGTACGCGCCGCATCGGCGCCAGGGAACACATCGAATACGTGCTGCCTTTCGAGAACCGCGGCGCCGAGGTCGGCGTCACGCTGCACCATCCGCACGGCCAGATCTATGCCTATCCCTTCGTGCCCCAGGTACCGGCGCGCATGCATGCCCAGGAGCGCGAATACTATCTCGAGCACGGCACCAGCCTGCTGTGCGACATGGCGAAGAACGAAATCGCCGACGGGCGGCGCGTGCTGTACCAGGACGAGCACGCGGTCGCCTTCGTGCCGGCCTGCGCGCGCTATCCCTACGAGGTCTGGGTCATGCCGACCGGCCCCTGCCAGGATTTTGCCTCGCTCAGCGACGTCCAGCGCGCCAGCCTGGCACGCTGCCTGAAGACCGTGCTGCTGAAGTACGAGACCATGTGGAACCGGCCTTTCCCTTACCTGATGGCCTGGTACCAGGCGCCGACCGACGGCGCGGCGCATCCGGAAACCCAGCTGCATGCGCAGTTCTACCCGCCGTACCGCTCGCGCGACCGCCTGAAATACCTGGCCGGCACCGAGATCGGCGCCGGCATGTTCGCGATGGACGTGCTGCCCGAGAATACGGCGGCCGAGCTGCAGGCCGTAAATGTGACATTAGAGGAGGGCGCATGAGCGGCGTGACACGCGCCGCCGAGGTGGCGGACAAGCTGGCCATCCTGCGCGATTGCCTGGAACGCAGCGGCGCCGCGGCGATCTGCCTGCGCGGCATCGACTGGTTCGCCTGGGTCACCGCAGGCGGCTCGAGCGCCGTGCTGCACGCGATGGAAACGGGCGTGGCCGAAGTCCTGGTCACACGCGAAGAAGCCGTCATCCTCACCGACGAGATCGAAGTGGCGCGCCTGCGCGAGGAAGAAGTCCCGGCGGGTTTTACTTTCCACGTCACGCCCTGGGCCCAGGTCGAGCTGCGCGAACGCTATGTGCTGGGCCTGGCCGGCGAGCGCCCGGTGCTGTCGGACCGTCCACGCAACGGCGAGCAGCCGCTGCCCACCAGCCTGCTAAAACGGCGCCTGGTGCTCAGCGATGCCGAGCAGGCGCGCTACCGCCTGCTGGGACGCGAGGCGGCCGAGGCGATGACGGATGTGATGCGCGCCGCGCGCCCGGAATGGACCGAATATGACCTGGCGGCCGCCGGCGCGGCCGCGCTCTGGCGGCGCGGCATCCATCCGGCCCTGGTGCTGGCGGCGGGCGAACGGCGCCTGCCGCTCTACCGCCATCCGACGCCCTCGCACGAGCCGCTCGGCGCGCGCGCCATGCTCGTGTTCTGCGCGCGCCGCCACGGCCTGTATGCGAACCTGACGCGCTTCGTCAGCTTTGCGAGTTTGGGCGCAGCCCCGCAGGACCAGCAGGCCTTGATGGAAGTCGAGGCCACCGGCCTGGCCACCGTCACGCCCGGCAAGTCCTTGTCCGCCGTGTACCACTCGTTCGACGCGGCCTACAAGCACGCCGACCGCCAGGACGCGATCAACGAGCACCACCAGGGCGGCATCACCGGCTACCTGGCGCGCGAGATCGTCGCCACCGCCAGCACGGCGACCGAACTGGAAGAGGGCATGGCCTTCGCATTCAACCCCAGCTTTGCCGGCCTGAAGATCGAGGACACCTTCCTCCTCGGGCCGCAGGGACTGGAGAACATCACCCTGGATCCGCAGTGGCCCGCCGTGACCGTGCATGGCCGCCAGCGGCCCCTTTGGCTGGAGACGAACTGATGGTGACAAGCGATTCCTTTTTTGGCGGCGCACCCGAGGTCAATGCCTCCGCGCCCGGACGCGTCAACCTGCTGGGCGAACATACGGACTACAACGACGGCTACATGCTGCCGGTGGCGACGCCCCAGCGCACCACCGTGGCGCTCTCGCGCAGCAACGATGGCCACTTTGTCTTTTATTCGAGCACCCTCGACGCGAACGTCACCTTCGCGCCCGACGGCAGCGCGCCCTCCGGCTTCGGCAGCTACATCGAAGGCTGCATCCGCCTGGTCGAAGCCGAGGGTGTGAACGTGCCGCCGCTGCGGGTCTGGGTCTCGACCGACGTGCCGGTCGGTTCCGGCCTGTCCTCCAGCGCGGCACTCGAAGTGGCGACCCTGCGCGCGCTGCGCCAGATGCTCGGCTTCGAACTCGACGACGTCAAGCTGGCGCGCATCGCCCAGCGCGCCGAGATCGAATTCGCGCGCGTGAACTGCGGGATCATGGACCAGATGGCCTCCAGCCTGGCCGACGAGTCGAACATGCTGTTCATCGATGCGCGCACCCTGGAGCACCGGCTGGCGCCGCTGCCGCCGGATGCGGAGATCATCGTCATCGACTCCGGCATCGCGCGCAAACTGGCCGGCAGCAAGTACAACGAACGGCGTGCCGAATGCGAGGAAGCCTCGCGCAAGCTGGGCGTACAGGCCCTGCGCGACGTAGCCGATCCGCAAGCTGTGGAAAGCCTGCCCGAACCGCTGCGGCGCCGTGCGCGCCACGTGGTGCAGGAAAACCTGCGCGTGCTCGAGGCTGCGAACGGCGTCTCGCTCGAACGCTTCGGCGAGCTGATGGATGCATCGCACTTCAGCCTGCGCGACGATTACGAAGTCTCGATCCCCGAACTCGACGAACTGTGTGCGCTACTGCGCGCGCAGGAAGGCGTGGTCGGCGCGCGCCTGACCGGCGCCGGCTTCGGCGGCGCCTGCGTGGCGCTGTGCAAGGCCGGCTTCGCGCAAGGGGCGGCCGAAGCCGCGCTCAAGGAATACAACAAAAATGGACGCCAGGGCCGGCTCCTGATCCCGGTTCCGCATGAAGGAAAGGAAAACAATGAGTCAGTTTGAATATCCCCGTCCCCAACTGGTACGCGACAACTGGATCAGCCTGAACGGCAAGTGGCGCTTCTGTTTCGACGACGAGATGCGCTTCAAGCTGCCGGGCGAGGTACCGGAGTGGACCCATGAGATCGAGGTGCCCTTCGCGCCGGAAACGAAGCTGTCCGGCATCGCCGATACCGGTTTCCACCGTGTCTGCTGGTACGAGCGCGACTTCACCGTGATGCCCACCGAAGGCCGCACCATCCTGCACTTCGGCGCGGTCGATTATTCGGCGCGGGTCTGGGTCAACGGTTATCTGGTCGCCGAGCACGAGGGCGGCCACACGCCATTCTCTGCCGACATCACCTCCGCCATGAAGGCAGACGGCAAGCAGACCGTCACCGTCTACGTCGAAGACGATCCGGCCGACCTTGCCAAGCCGCGCGGCAAGCAGGACTGGCTGCTGGAACCGCACTCGATCTGGTATCCGCGCACCACCGGTATCTGGCAGACCGTCTGGGTCGAGCAGGTCGAGAAGACCTTCATCAACAAGCTGAAGTGGACCCCGATTTTTGAAACCTTCGAGATCGGCTGCGAAGTGTTTGCCGGCGGCGAGATCCGCGACGACATGTTCGTCGAAGTCAAGATCTGGCATGGCGAGCACCTGCTGGCGGACGACCACTACAAGCTGCTGGCCGGCGAGGCGAACCGCAAGATCGCCCTGTCCGACCCCGGCATCGACGATTCGCGTAACGAACTGCTGTGGAGCCCGGAACGTCCGACCCTGCTCGACGCCGAGGTGACGCTGCGCTGCGGCGACCGCGTGGTCGACCGCATCAAGTCGTACACCGCGCTGCGCTCCTTCGCGATTAACCGCGACCGCTTGATGTTGAATGGAAGGCCTTACCAGCTGCGCCTGGTGCTGGACCAGGGCTACTGGCCGGAATCCTTCCTTACCGGCCCGTCCGACGATCACCTCAAGCGCGACGTCGAACTGGCCAAGCTGATGGGCTTCAATGGCGTGCGCAAGCACCAGAAGATCGAAGATCCGCGCTACCTGTACTGGGCGGACAAGCTCGGCCTGCTGGTCTGGGAAGAGATGCCCTCGGCCTACCGCTTCAGCCCGCGCGCCATCACGCGCATGGTGCGCGAGTGGACCGAGGCGATCGACCGCGATTACAGCCACCCCTGCATCATCGTCTGGGTCGCCTTCAACGAATCCTGGGGCGTGCCGAACCTGACCTTGACGCAGGCACATCGCAATGCCGTCGAGGCCTTGTACCACCTGACCCGGACGCTCGATGCGACGCGCCCCGTGATCGGCAACGACGGCTGGGAAGCCTCGGCCACCGACATCCTCGGCATCCACGACTACGACTGCGACCCCGAAAAGGTCAAGGCACGCTACGAAGTGAGCGACCCGGTGCGCACCCTGTTCGACCAGCGGCGTCCGGGTGGCCGCATCCTGACCCTGGACGGTTTCCCGCATCGCGGCCAGCCGATCGTGCTGACCGAATTCGGCGGCATTGCCTACGACACCCGGGGCACGCCGGAAGAGGGCACCTGGGGCTATTCGCGCTCGACCACGGCCGAGGGCTTCCACAACCTGTACCGCGGCCTGCTGAAGGTGGTGAACGAGACCTTCATGTTCAGCGGCTTCTGCTACACCCAGTTCGCCGACACCTTCCAGGAAGCGAACGGCTTGCTGAATGCCGACCGTACGCCGAAGCTGCCGTTCGAGGTGATCTCGGCGGCCACGCGCAACGCCCAGCTTCAGCCGGCCAGGGACGAAGACAAGGACGAGGACCAGCGGGACGCCGGCGCGGCCTGAACGTACGGACCGGCAATGCACGCCAAGCCGCCGGACCGCCGTATCGCCCAGCGGCCCGCCACAAAGCCTGTGCAGGTGGGATGCGGCTTGCGTCAGCGCTGGATCGTGCCGCTGCTGTGGTTCACACGGTCGCCGCTGCGGAAGTCGGGCGTGGCTTCCTGGGTAACGACCTGGGTGCTGCCGTCGTCCATGCGCAGCGTGACGCGGTAGACGCGGTCGGAAGTCATCGAGCTGCCCGTGGTGCCGGCGCTGCTGCTGCCCGTGGCGCCCGAGCCGCCTACGCCGCTGCTGGGACGCGGTACCAGTTCGATCGAGACCACGGTGCTGTTCGGGCTGGAGCTGGAGGCAGCGGTGCCGCCGCTGCTTGTAGCGCTGCCGGCCTGGGAGCTGCCGCTGGCGGTATCGGAGGTGGCGCCGGTCGAACTGCCCTGGGTCGTGCTGCCGGAGCTGCTGGACTGGTCATAGCTGCTGGTGCCCGACGTGCCGGAGGTGCCCGAAGAACCTGAGCTGGTGCCGGTACCCGTACCGGAACTGCCGCCGGCGTCGCTGCCGGTGGCGCCCGTGCCCGAGCTGCCGGTGGCGCCCGTGCCCGAGCTGCCGCTGGTGCTGCTGCCTGAGCTGCTGCTGCCGCTGGCGCCGCTGCTGCTTGACGTGTCGCCGCCCGCATCGCTGCCGCCGCGCATGGCGGCGCAGCCGGACAGGCCGATCGCCACGGCCAGCAAGCCCGCCAGGACCATGCTCTGATGTTGTTGTTTCATGATTGATCCTCCGTTGGATTTTGTCAGTGGGTATGCGTGACGATGACGTCTGCCACTCCGGTAAGAGGGGTAATCGGGCACGACGTTCCAGCTGACTCGGGTATCACATGAGCCAAATCAAGCGGAGGTAGTAGGGGGAAATGTCCCTTGAAGCCGGACTCAGCTGCGTTGGAGCGCCGCTTTCGGCAGCAGCCCCCACAGGATCGCGCTGACGACCAGGGCCGAGCTGACGTCGACCATCCAGTCGCGCATGTCGGCGCCGCGGTAGGGGAAAAAGCTCTGTACCGATTCGTCGATCGCGCCCATCACGGCGATCGCCAGCACGGTCGCGACCGCCCTGTTCGTCCCGCTGCCGCGGCTGCCGGTAAACCAGAGCAGCGCCAGCACGGCATAGGCCGTCGAGTGCAGCACGACGCCCGATGCGTATTCGCCGATGTCGGCACGCGCACCCGGAATCGATCCGGCGATCACGATGGCCAGGAACAGGGCGATCGCGGCGGCATGGCGCAGCTTGTTGAGGCGCGGGTCGAGCAGGGCAAAGTGAAGAAGCGGCGGCATGGTGTGCGAACTGACAAAACGGCAACCATACCACGGCATGCGACCGTGCGCATGCACGGTCGGGCTACAAGGCGATCAGATGGTCAGCGCGGGGGCGCCATCGGCATAGCGGGCGTCGAAGCAGCTTTCGCATTCGGCGCAAAACAGGTGGGCCATGCGCACCGAGGTCTGGCGCAGCACGAGCTTCAGATTGCCTTGCTGGCATTTCGGACAGACTTCGCGCACGCTGCCGAAGGTGAGGAGGGTGAGGGTCGTGTGCTCGCCATCGAGATGGTCGACCACGACCAGTGGATTGAGCTCGCTCAGGACCAGGGCATCGACGTGCTCGTGCTGGCGGCGGCTGGCGGATTCATGCTGGGTATGCTTTTCGGATAGTTGAAAATTCATCGGTCCGGCTCCCTTGTCTGGTGTATGGCAGCGCTCGCCTTGGGATCTTGTCGGCAATCCCGCTTGCGAGGCATTTTGTGACACAAACTTCATCATAGTCAAAAGCCGACGGGCCGCAAGGCCCGTCTTCACATTTATGCAACCTGGGTAGTGCTGAGGAAAAAAATGCCCACCGGAGAGAGGTGGGCACAACCCAAGATCGGGCCAAGAGACTTTGATCGGTGGGTGTGCAACGCGTTTGCGCTGCACACCTGTCTGCAATCAGGCATATCGGTTGCGTGTACTGCAGATGAATTCAGTATAGGCAGGGATTGTGACCCGAGTATGACCTAGCGCAAGCATGAGAACGCTGCGGCGAACGAATTTCGCGGATGAGGATCTATCTATGTGGGGAGTACTGTCCTGAGTGCAGGCGCAAAAAAAAGCCCGCTTCGTGGCGGGCTTAAAACTATTTTCTTGGAGGAGAATAGTGGAGACAGGTGCATTATGTTGCGCTGCCATATATTTGTCTAATTGTATATTCAGATACCAGACATGCGAACTGTGAATATAGTCGAGTTCGCCAGCCCGAAGAGGCCTGGGCTGCCTGTTCAGTCGCGGACGGGCACGGTGTAATTCAGCGGCAGGCGCCCGCCGTCGGCATACAGGGTCTGCCCGGTCATGTAGGAGGCGTCGTCGCTGGCGAGGAAGGCGGCGATCGCGGCCACTTCTTCCGGCTCGCCGCAGCGTCCGAGCGGCGTGCGCGACAGGATGGTGTGGCGCGCTTCCGGGCTGGACAGCACGGCCTGTTTCGCCAGTTCGGTCAGGATCGTGCCCGGGCCGATGGCATTCACGCGGATGCCGTGCTGGGCCAGGCTGACTGCCGCCACGCGCGTGAGCTGGTTGACGCCGCCTTTCGAGATCACGTACGGTACCTGGTTCGGAATCACCAGTTCGGCATTCACGCTCGACATATTGATGATGCAGCCGTCCTGGCGCTTGACCATGTCCCGCGCGGCCGCCTGGCTGCACAGGAACATCGATTTCAGGTTGACCCGCAGGACGCGGTCGAAGTCTTCCTCCTGCAAGTCGAGGAAGTCGGCCGCATGGGTGACGCCGGCGTTGTTGACCAGGATGTCGACACGGCCGAAGGCATCGAAGGTGGCCTGGAAGAGAGCGTCGACATCGGACTTCTGGCTGACGTCGGCAACGAAGAAGCGAGCGGCCTCGCCCAGTGCGGCGGCCGCCTCGGCCACCTCCGGGCGCACGTCGGCCAGCATCACGCGCGCCCCTTCGCGCACCAGACGTTGGGCGCAGGCCAGGCCGATGCCCTGGCTGGCACCGGTGACGAGGGCGATCTTGTTTTCGAGTTTCATGGCGCGCTTTCACGGAGTTCGGTTGCCGATATTCTAAGGGCAAGCCCGCGTCCGTGATAGCCGGTCCTCAGAGCATGATCGGACTGTCCGGCAACTCGTTGGGCCGCGCGCCGTTGGCCGGGAAGTGCGTGCGCAGCAGTGTATTCACCTGCTCGATCGCCGCCAGCGTGGCGTCGTGGTAATTGTTCTGCCTAAAACCCTCGGTCATCGTGCGGCACACGGCCTGCCAGGTGGCGGCGTCGATCTTGCGGTCGATGCCGCGGTCGGCCACGATGTCGACCTTGTGTTCGGCCAGGTTCACGTAGATCAGCACGCCGCAATTGTCCTCGGTGTCCCAGACGCCGTAGTCGGCGAACAGGGCGAGGGCGCGCTGGCGGTTGGTGACGCCATCCCAGACTTCGTCGGTGGGCAGCGCTTTTTCGACGATGAAGCGCACTTCGCCCCGATGGGTCTGCTCGCCAGCCGTGATCGCCTGGGCGACGGCTGCGAGGGTGCTGTCGGGGAAGGCGCGCTGGGCGTCGGCCTTGCTGCTGCGCCAGTGCCGCAGTACGCGACCGCAGCGCTGGCCGAAGGATTCATGGGTCATGTGGTCTGCCATCACCAGTCTCCCGAGGCGCCGCCGCCATCAAAACTGCCGCCGCCGCCGGAGAAGCCGCCACCGCCGAAGCCGCCGCCACCGCCGGAAAAGCCGCCGAAGCCGCCACCGCCGCCGCTACGCCCGGCATTGCTGAGGATGCTGCCAAGGATGAACCCGGTGGCGCCACTGCCCCAGCCGCCGCGCGACAGGCGCGTGCGGCGCGGACGGAACATCGAGCGGAGCAGCATGAACCCGAAAATCAACATCAAGATACCAAACATACCGATCCCGCCTCCTCCTCCATCCTGGGCCGTGTTCGCAGGGGCTATCTGCGGTGCCGGCTCGGGAAATCGTTCCCGGTTCAGCAGCGTGGCGATCGCGCCCACGCCTGCGACCAGGCCCTCGTAGTAATGGTTCTGACGAAAATGGGGCGCGATGACGTCCTGCAGGATGCGCTTCGATTGCGCATCGGTGAGCACGCCCTGCACCCCGCGTCCGGCTTCGATGCGCAGGCGGCGCAGCGAGCTCGGGTTGTCGCGCGCGACGAGCAGCAGCACGCCATCGTCCACGCCCTTGCGTCCCAGCTTCCAGGCATCGACCACGCGAATGCCGTACTGCTCGATCGCTTCCGGCTCGGTCGACTTCACCAGCAGGACGGCGATCTGGTTGCCGCTTTTTGCTTCATGTTCGGCCAGTACGGCTTCCAGGCGCTGGCGCTGGGTGGTGTCGAGCATGCCGGCTTCGTCGGTGACGCGGCTGGTCAGCGCCGGCACCGGTTTCAGCTGGGCCTGGGCCGCGCCGGCCAGCATGAAGGCCAGCACGAACAGCCAGAGTGGTCGCAGGAAGCGCATCGTTATTTGCCGAAGTTGACCGTTGGTGCGGTCGAGATCGCTTTTTCGTTCTCGACCGTGAACGACGGCTTGGCATCGTAGCCGAACATCATCGCGGTCAGGTTGGTCGGGAACTTGCGCACGGTGACGTTATAGTCCTGCACCGAGGCGATATAGCGCTGGCGCGCGACCGTGATGCGGTTCTCGGTCCCTTCCAGCTGCGACTGCAGGTCGCGGAAGCTGGTGTCGGCCTTGAGTTCCGGATACTTCTCGGAGACGACCATCAGGCGCGACAGCGCGCTCGAGAGTTCGCCCTGCACCTGCTGGAACTTCTGGAAGGCCTGCGGATTGTTCAGGACCTCGGGCGTGATCTGGAAGCTGGTGGCGGCCGCGCGCGCACGGGTGACCGCTTCCAGCGTCTCGCGTTCGTGCGAGGCATAGCCCTTGACGGTGTTTACCAGGTTCGGGATCAGGTCGGCACGGCGCTGGTACTGGTTGACCACTTCGCCCCAGGCCGCCTTGGTGGCCTCGTCCTTGGTCTGGAATTCGTTGTAGCCGCAGCCGGAGAGCAGCGAGCTTGCCAGGGTGGCGGCGGCCAGCAGACGGGCCCAGCGAGAGAATACGGAAGACCTCATGATGTCCTGTCCATTGCGAGTTGTCGAATGAATAAAAATATACAGGAGTCGCCCGTTGGCGGTCGCACGGTCGCGCCCGTCGTGCCACCGGGGCCCATGCGGCGGGTACAATAATGGGTTTGCAACGACTACTGACAAGGGGCTGGACGTGAATTTCATCGATAAACTCTCCGCGGCCTGGGCCCGCAACGACTCGCTCCTGTGCGTTGGACTCGACCCCGACCTCGCGCGTTTCCCTGCGCACCTCAAGGATCAACCGGACGCCATTGTCCAGTTCTGCAAGGCCATCATCGACGCCACGGCCGATCTCGCCTGTGCCTTCAAGCCGCAGATCGCCTATTTCGCCGCCCTCGGCGCCGAGGACCAGCTGGAAGCCATCTGCCGCTACCTGCGCGACACCTACCCGCATATCCCCCTGATCCTCGACGCCAAGCGCGGCGACATCGGCGCCACCGCGCACCAGTACGCGCGCGAAGCCTTCGACCGCTACGGCGCCGACGCCGTCACGGTCAGCCCCTACATGGGTTCGGATTCGGTCGAACCCTACTTCGACTGGCCCGACCGCGGCGTGATCGTGCTGTGCCGGACCTCGAACGCGGGCGGCTCGGACCTGCAGTTCCTGGATGTGGGCGGCGTGCCGCTGTACCAGCACGTGGCGAAGCTGGTTGCCGAGAAATGGAACCGCAACGGCCAGTGCGCGCTGGTGGTGGGCGCGACCTTCCCGGAAGAACTGGCGCAGGTGCGCAAGATCATCGGCGACATGCCTTTATTGGTGCCGGGTGTCGGCGCGCAAGGGGGCGATGTGGCGGCGACCGTGCGTGCAGGGCGCACGGCGAACGGGACCGGAATGATGATCAATTCCTCGCGGGCGATTTTGTATGCCACTGCGCAGGAGGGCGAGGATTTCGCGACGGCCGCGCGGCGCGTTGCGCGTGAGACGCGCGACGAGATCAACCGGTATCGGGGGTAAATAACGGGCACGGGCGGAGTGGGGCAGTTGCCCGCGCCGTTAACGACATGCAACGATCCGCGCGGGGCGTAGCGGGGAATTCGGGCAGCATGCTGCCCGCCCGCGAAGCGCCCTGCCCGCGAGGGCAGGGCATGCCCGCCCTACGTTACGCTACGGCCTGTAGCTGCAGCGCACCGTAGGGCGGGCATGCCCGCGCGGATTTTAAAACACCGATAACGTAACAGGCGAAGCCCCGCTAACTTCAATACCTGCTCGGCGCAATCGCCTCCACGTATTCGTACAAGGCGCCGAGAATCTCCTCGGCCCGCTCGTCCGCCGTCTCCGACAGCGCATCGATCTCCCCAAACAACTGATCGACCGTACGCGCGCCGCCGGCGCCGTCGAACAGGCGCGCCGCCCGGTGCTCTTCCCAGCTTTCCATTTCCTGCTCGCTCAAAGTCTGCGGGAAATTGCGTGCGCGGTAGCGCCACAGCAGTTCGGCCAGGCGCTCGTCCTCGAAGGAGGGGCGGGCGGTGGCGAGCTGGGCGGGCGTCTGCATGCGCAGCGATTCGAGCTTGCGGCGGTCGTTGTTGCTGACAAAGCCGCCGTACAAATCCTCGTCGACATCGGTATCGTTGCCGGCTCCGGGCTTCTGGTAGACCTGGGCCCAGACCGCCGTCATGTCGGGACCCTTCGCCGCCAACTGCGCATGGGCTTTGGCCTGCTCGAGGTCGATGCCCCAGCGCGTGGCCATCGCCGGGCTCAGGGTTTTCAGGTTCCCGACCAGCATCGGCGACTTGTTCAGGTGCACGCTCTTGATCGGCAAGCGCGTCACGCCCTCGGGCAGGTCGGCGCTGCGCGTGAACATGCGCAGGCGAATCGTCTCCACATCCAGGCCGAACAGTTCCGATGGATCGTGGCGGCAATCCCAGACCAGGATCTCGTTCTTGTTGCTCGGATGCTGGGCCAGCGGCCAGACCAGGCCCAGGCAGCCATTCTCGGCCGGGAACATGCCCGACACGTGCAGGAAAGGCTGGCGCGTGCTGCGTTCCAGGTGCAGGCCCATTTCGCTGGCAACCTTGTCCTTGCGCCGCAGCTCCAGGCAGAAGTCGAACAGGCGCGGCTGCTTGCTGCGAATCAGGCGCGCCAGGGCAATGGTGGCGCGCACGTCGGACAGCGCATCGTGGGCCGCGTCGTGGCTGAGGCCGTTAGCGCGCGTCAGGTCCTCGAGGCGGAAGCTGGGGCGGCCGTCCGGATGCGTCGGCCACTCGATGCCCTCGGGACGCAGGGCATAGGTCATGCGCACCACGTCCAGCAGGTCCCAGCGGCCGCAATTGTTCTGCCACTCGCGCGCGTACGGGTCGAGCAGATTACGCCAGAACAGGAAGCGCGTGACTTCGTCGTCGAAGCGGATCGTGTTGTAGCCGACGCCGATCGTGCCCGGCTCGGCGAAGGCGGCTTCGATCTGGCGCGCGAACTCGTGCTCGGGCACGCCTTGCTTCAGGCATTGCTGGGGCGTGATGCCGGTGATCAGGCAGGATTGCGGATCGGGCAGGTAGTCGTTGGCCGGCTGGCAGAACAGCATCAGCGGTTCGCCGATCTCGTTCAGTTCGGCATCGGTGCGGATCGCGGCGAACTGCGCCGGGCGATCGCGGCGCGGCTGGGCGCCGAAGGTTTCGTAATCGTGCCAGAGGAAAGTGTGTGTGCTCATCGTTTTATTGTGTGTGCCTTCGTGCTGAAGCGTCCAGCGTGGCACGGATTGTCGGTGCGCGCTCGCGATCCGTCAATCAAACGCTCACACAATTGCGGCCGGCTTCCTTGGCACGGTAGAGGGCCGCATCGGCTGCTTCGATCAGGCTCACTTCATCGCCTTCCGGACCGAGTACGGCCACGCCGAAGCAGGCCGTCAGGTGCGGCATTGGCACCCGCATGTCGGAGAACAGGACCACTTCGCGCATCTGCTGGCACAGGCGGTCGGCCACCATGTGGGCCAGCTCGGCATTGGTTTCCGGCAGCACGGCCATGAGTTCTTCGCCGCCATAGCGCACCGCAAAGTCGGACGGGCGCAGGCCGTCGCGGATGGCATTTGCCGCCGCACACAGGGCGGCGTCGCCGACCAGGTGGCCGTGGGTGTCGTTGAACTTTTTAAAATTGTCGAGGTCGACCATGAGCAGGGACAGCGGGCTGCCCTGGGCGCGCGCGCGCGCCACCAGTTTCGGCAGCATATCGGCCAGCCAGGTGCGGTTGTACAGGCCCGTCAGGGTATCGTTCAGCGAGAGCTGGCGGTAGAACTCGCCCAGCTTCTGGCGCCGGCGCAGCAGGGCATTCGCCGCGCGGATGCGGAAGGACATCAGGCGCAGCAGGTTGCGCGCCACCGCGTTCGAATGGTCGATCAGTTCCCAGGCCAGTTCCGATTCGATCACCAGCAGCCGGGTTTCCTCGACCGCGTGCACGGCGTCGAGGTTGGCGGCGTCGTCCAGCACCGATTGCTCGCCCACGCTTTCGCCCGGCGCGATGCGGTTGACGTTGCCGTCGGAACTGCCGGTGTGGCCGTCCGTCTCGACTTCGAGCATGCCGGACAGCACGATGTAGAGCCGTGCCCTCACCGGATCCTCGATCGGTTCGCCGGCGGCGACCTGCACCACCTCGCAATCGGCCAGCGCAGTGGCCACGGCCTGCGTGTCGGCGCCGCGGAACAGCTCCAGCTTGTCCACCGTGTAGCCCGAATCCCGAAATGCTCCGATCAGTTTCAAAACGTTCCTCCGCGTGCTCGCTGGTAGCTGGAATGAGTAGGGAAATAAGCATGCATGATAAACCATTCGCCGCCGCGTTCCCGCTGGTGTTTCGGAAACAGGAGTGTTTCAATAGCGGCCATGACCGCACCCCTCGAACACCGCATCGACGCCCTGGGCGTCGCCCACCCGCCGGCGCCTGGCGCGCGCATCGTTTCGCTGGTTCCCTCGATCACCGAATTGCTGTGCGACCTGGGCCTTTCTCACCTGCTGGTCGGCCGTACCGGCTTTTGCATCCATCCCGCGGAAACAGTCGCGGCGATCCCGAAAGTCGGCGGCACCAAGGACGTCAACCTCGAGAAAATCCGCAAGCTGGCGCCGACCCACGTGATCCTCAACATCGACGAAAACGAGAAGCCGACGGCCGAGGCCCTGGCCGCCTTCGTGCCGCACCTGGTCGTCACCCATCCGCTGGCGCCGCGCGATAACCTGGCCTTGGCAAGGCTGATGGGCGGCATTTTCGGCGCCGAGGAGGCGGCCGAACGCTGGTGCGCGGACTTCGAAGCCGAGTACGCGGCGCTGAAGCAGGAGCGGGCAGGGCCGCCGCGCACGGTGCTCTACTGCATCTGGCAGGATCCATGGATGAGCGTGTCAAGCGACACGTATATCGCGCGCATGCTGGCCGAACTCGGCTGGACCTTGCCGGCTTTGCCCGACACCGCCCGTTACCCGCGTTTTGCGTGGTCGAGCGAGCTGGTCGACCAACTCGACGCGGTGCTGCTGTCCACCGAACCCTATCGCTTCACCGAGGCGCACGCGGATGCCCTGGAGAAGCAGCTCGGCATTCCGGTGTTGCTGGTCGACGGCGAGATGATGTCCTGGTACGGCAGCCGGGCGCTGGCCGGATTGCGTTACCTGCGCGAACTGCGGGTGCTGGTCGAGGGATAAAAAAAGCGCGGCCCCCGAGCCGCGCTTCAGCTTCCATCCGCGGCGATTACATGCCGCTGGTCAGGTTCTTGTCCTGTTCCGGCGCGAGGTCGCCGTCGGCATCGCCGAGCGGCACCGGCTCGCGCTTGCCCTTGTCGGCCAGGCGGCCCAGGGCGCTGTCGAGCGCGCGTTTGAGTTTGTTGCCAGCGCTGTTGACGGACTGGTGCAGGGTGTCCGCGTGTTCGTTGACGACCACCGGCGCATAGCCGGCGACGTGCGCTTCCATCATGCAGCGGCTGCCGCCGTCGGCGCCTTTCTGGCTGTTTTCATCGCTCAGGTGGACTTCGACGCGGTGGACCTGGTCCGCGAAACGGCCGATCGAGCTCTCGACGACGGACTGCACGTGTTCATCGAGACCTTGGTGTTTGTCGATGGTACGGTCGGTATTAACATTGATTTGCATAAAGATGGCTCCCTTATCAAAGATCTTGAAGCCGATCTTACACTTTTTGCATTATTTGCCGCGTTCTGGACGCCGCTAGGCTAGACCTTCGCTTCTTCCTTGTGATGCGGAAACCGGTCCATTTTCGACAACACCGGAAACAGCACGGCCCACAGTCCCGTCACCACCAGGGTCGCCGCGCCGCCCAGCAGGATGGCGCGCGTCAGGCCGAACCAGCCGGCGGTGACGCCGGATTCGAATTCGCCCAGTTCGTTGGAGGCGCCGATGAAGACGGCATTCACGGCGCTGACGCGGCCGCGGATCTCGTCCGGCGTCTCGTACTGCACCAGCAGGTGCCGCACGTAGACACTGACCATGTCGCCCGCGCCCAGCAGGAAGAGGGCGATCAGGGCCACAGGAAATTGGCTCGTCCAGCCGAGGGTCAGCGTGGCCATGCCAAAGACAGCGACGCCGCCGAACATCCAGGCTCCGACGCGGCGCCGGATCGGCATGAAGGCCAGCGCGATCGAGCACAGCGCCGCGCCGGCGCCGGGCGCGGTACGCAGCCAGCCGAGCGCCGTGGGACCGGCATGCAGCACATCGTGGGCGTACGCAGGCAGCAGGGCGGTGGCGCCGCCGAACAGCACGGCGAACAGGTCGAGCGAGATCGCGCCCAGCACGATCGGCCGCGAGCGAACGAAGCGCAGGCCCTCGAGCAGGGTATGCCAGCTGGCGGGCTTGGTGCTGCGTACTTGCGGCGCGCTGGTGGTCGAGGCCATGAGCAGGGTGGCGACCAGCAGCAGCGCGGCGGAAATCGTGTACACGACGGTCGGCCCGAAGGCATACAGCAGCCCGCCCAGTACGGGACCGGCGATCACGGCCACGTGGAAGGTCGAGGAGCCGAGCGCGACGGCCTGGCCGAAGTCCTTGTCCGGCACCAGGTTGCGCAGTACCGCCTGCGAGGCCGGCATCATGAAGGCGCGCGCGCTGCCGAACAGCACCAATACCGCGAACACGGGCCAGACCACATGGCTGCCGCTGGCGGTAAAGGCCAGCAGCAATGCGCTCACCAGCAATTGCGTCAGCATGCAGCCGACGATGATCTTGCGCCGGTCATGGCGGTCGGCCACGTGGCCGGCCCAGAGGATCAGCACCAGGAAGGGCGCGAACTGCGCCAGCCCGATCAGGCCCAGGTCGAACAGGCTGCCGGTGATCTGGTACACCTGCCAGCCGACGGCCACGCTTTGCATCTGGACGGCCAGGGTGCCGAGGAAGCGCGAGGAAAGATAAAAGGAGAGATTACGGTTGCGCAGGACGGCGAGGCCGCTGGAGGAGGAGAGCAAAGACATGAAGGAGCAATGACAGGCGAGAAGCTGTCAATTGTGCCCGAATTAGAACGTTGCTGCCGACGTAGGGTGGGCGCCCTGTGCCCACCAAAAACATGCGTCGAGGTGACGCCACGTTCGGTGGGCACAGAGCGCCCACCCTACGTCGTTATTCCGCCGCCAGATCCGCCTCAGTCGTGAACGCATCCGCATAAAACTCCTCCGCCGGCAGTCCGCACTGCGCCACGTACTCGGTGCGCGCCGCATCCACCATCACCGGCGCGCCGCAGGCATACACCTGCCAGCCCGACAGGTCCGGAATGTCCTGCATCACCGCCGCGTGCACATAGCCGGTACGGCCGGTCCAGTTATCCTCGGGAAGCGCATCCGAGATCACGGGCACGTACTGGAAGTCGGGCATGGTCGTGGTCCAGGCCTGGCACAGCTCGTCCATGTACAGGTCTTGCGGACGGCGCCCGCCCCAGTACAGGCGGACCGGACGCGTCGACTTCAGGTGCATCAGGTGCTCGACCAGGGCCTTGACCGGTGCGAAGCCGGTGCCGGAAGCCAGCAGCACGATCGGCTTGTCGGACTCCTCGCGCAGGAAGAAGGTGCCGAGCGGACCCTCGAAACGCAGGATGTCGCGCTCCTTCATGGCGCCGAAGACGTGGTCGGTAAACAGGCCCCCCGGCAGGTGGCGGATGTGCAGTTCCAGCGGACGCTCGAGCGTCGGTGCGCAGGCCAGGCTGTAGGCGCGGCGCTTGCCGTCCTTCAGCAGGAATTCGACGTACTGGCCGGCGCGGTAGGCCAGCGCCTCGTTGGCCGGCAACTGCAGGGTGACGATGGCGACGTCCGGCGCGGCGCGCGTGATCGACTGCACCCGGGTCGGCATCTTGCGGATCGGGTAATCGCTGCTGCCGCCGATCTCGCGCGCCTCGATCACGACGTCGCCTTCGGGCAGGGCGCAGCAGAACAGCGACATGCCGCCGAGCTTTTCCTGTTCCGACAGGGCGCGCGCCTGGTGCGGCTTGTGGGTGACGCTGCCGCCGACGACCTTGCCCTTGCACGAACCGCAGGCGCCGTTCTTGCAGCCGTACGGCAGGCCCACGCCGGCGCGGATCGCGGCCGACAGGACGGTTTCGTCGGCCTCGCAGGCGAATTGGGTGCCGCTGGGCTGGACAGTGATCTGGAACGTCATACAATCCTCAACATGAATTTCAATAATAAATTTCGTCTGGGCCGCCCACGCCTGCTGCTGCTCGGCTGCGGCGATGTCGGCATGCGCCTGCTGCCGCTGCTGGTTCCACGCTTCCGGGTCTTTGCCGTCACCCGCGACGAAAGTCGCACCGGAGAGCTGCGCGCACTGGGCGCCATACCGGTCGTGGCCGATCTCGACCGGCCGGCCAGCCTGGCGCGCCTGCGCGGCCTGGCTTCCCGGGTGGTGCATCTGGCGCCGCCGCAAACCGAAGGCGCGCTCGACCTGCGCACACGGCGGCTGACCGCCATTCTACCCGAGGGGGCGCGCCTCGTTTATGTCAGCACGAGCGGGGTCTATGGCGATTGCAAGGGAGCGCTGATCGACGAAACCCGTGGCGTGGCGCCGAAGAATGCCCGTGCCGCCCGCCGCGTCGACGCCGAACGCGTGCTGCGCGCCTGGGCCATGCGCAGCGCCGGCAGCGTCGCCATCCTGCGCGTGCCGGGCATCTATGCCGCCGACCGCCTGCCTTTGAGGCGCCTGCGCGAAGGCACGCCGGCCTTGCGCGCGGAAGACGACGTCTACACGAATCACATCCAGGCCGACGACCTGGCGCGCATCGTCGCCTTGGCGCTGTTTCGCGGCCTGCCGGGGCGGGTGTATCACGCGGCCGACGATACGCGCCTGAAAATGGGAGACTATTTCGACCTTGTGGCCGACGCCTACGGACTGGCGCGGCCGCCGCGCCTGGCGCGCGAGGACTTGCGCGCGGCGGTGTCGCCGATGCTGCTGTCCTTCATGTCGGAATCGCGCCGCCTCGACAACACGCGCATGCGGCGCGAACTCGGCGTGCGCCTGCGCTATCCGGATGTTCACCGCGCGCTGGCCCAATGGGCGCTGATAGAATAGCGCCCCTCCCAAAAGCATCCTGTAAAGCTCACCATGAAAACCCTGACCTACGAAGCCTTCCTCGACGAAGTCACGACCCTGCTGACCGAAATCTACGACCTGGACGACGAGACGGCCATCAAGCTGGTCGTGGACGCGCAGGCGAACGATTATTTCGTGGCGCACGACGACCACGAAGCGATGCGTACCGTCGAGCAGGCGAAGAAAGAAGCCGTCGCCCTGTATGAAGGCAAGAAGAACAGGACGCAGACGCAGGAACGGCAGCAACTGCGCGCACGTCACAAGAAGCCGTAATGCGGCGTCTGCTCGTCTTGATTAATCGTCTGATAGTTGCTTGAGCAAAATCCAACTTTCCCATTATCATTGCCACTGTGAGAATATCACCATATAAACGGTGCATATTTTGGCTTGAAGGCCAATTTTTCACTACAAAAGAAACATTGTGAAAAATAAGAGTTGGTTTGTGACATTTGGAAAGAATTGATATGCCAGTCAGAAGATTGCCGGAAGGCGCGCAATACGACCCTAACCGTGTCCTGGACGCGATCATCGAGAAAACCGGCCTCAAGAACGATGCGGCCTTGTCGCGCGCGCTGGAAGTGGCGCCGCCCGTCATCAGCAAGATTCGTCACAGCACCTTGCCGATCGGTGCCACGATCCTGCTGCGCATGCATGAGATCAGCGATTTCAGCATCCGCGAGCTGCGTGCGTTGATGATTGCGCCGGAAGGGGGAGCGGCCGGCGCTTGATGAAAGGAGCGGTGACCGGCGCGTCCTGCGCTTGGCCACCGGAACATCGAATTATCACGCCGCCTGCCGGGTCGTGCCCATGCACCAGGCGGTTTGCACATCGGCTGCCTTGATGCGGGTCGTGCCCATGCACCAGGCAGTCTGCGCATCGACAGCCTTGATGCGGGTCGTACCCATGCACCAGGCAGTCTGCGCATAGGCTGGCGTGATCCTGGTTGTCCCCATGCACCAGGCAGTCTGCGCATAGGCTGGCGTGATCCTGGTTGTCCCCATGCACCAGGCAGTCTGCGCATTGGCTGCCGTGATCCTGGTGGTGCCCATGCACCATGCAGTCTGCACATCGCCCGCCGTAACCCTGGTCGTGCCCATGCACCAAGCCGAGTTTGCCGCCTCTCCATTAGTCTGGACCAATGCCGTTTGCACATCGGCCGCTTCCACGGCGTCGTCGGTCCTCAGCGGACGCACATACGACAGCCCGAACGTGGACTCATACAAGTCGCGCATGCGCTTGCCCGCCTGCTTCTGCATCTCCGCGTCGTCTTCGCCCTCCATGCCGAGGTAGGGGTAGTGGTGCAGGAAGCGGCCGAAAGTCTGCTCGCAATCCCGGGCGTACTTCATCGTGTCGAGGATGTGGTAGTGCCAGAACGTGTCGACATCCACGGTCGGCGCCACCTGGGCGTCGGGATAGGCATTCATCAAGTACAGGAAGCGGCGATACTCGGTCTCGATGGCATTCGCGCGTTCCAAGGACCAGCCTTCGCCGGATTCCTTATGCATCAGTTTTACTTTGATCGGGTTCAAGTCCAGAGAGGCAATGAGGGCGAAGTCGTTATTCGAAATCATGATCTATCCTTTTGTTTTGGCTACTGCATCGTTATTTTGGTGTGTGTTGGCAAGCGATGAAGTGATGCTGGCAAATGGGTAGTCCTCCTCGGTTTTTTGCTGCTTACGTCGCCATTGACGCGAAGCATTGATAGGAATTCTCTACCTCAAGCACCCAAAAATCGTTGATTTGGCACAAGTTGAAACGTGTCAACAAGTTCGGTGTCGCAAAATTGCCTACAACGCCACGGGCAGTAGGCCTACAAGACGGCCCTCTTCGCACCTACAGCGCGTCAAGGGCGGTATGGAGGGGAATAGCGGGCTCCGGCATATAGGAAACGGAGAGCAGATTGTCCGCCGCGGGAAGCGCCACGTGGACCGTGGTGCCAGCATTCGGCACGCTCGTGATAATGCATTTGCCGCCTAAAATGCGCACCCTTTCTTCGATGCCGACCAGGCCGAAGGATCCCGGTTTCGGCCCGCCCGCCTTGCTCAGGCCGATGCCGTTATCGCTGACGGTCATTGAAATCGATTCGGGGTCGACAGCGAGCTCGACCCTGACCTTGGTGGCGCGGGCGTGGCGCGACACGTTGGTGAGCGATTCCTGCAGGATGCGGAACAGGGTCGTGGCACAGCGGTCGCTGACATGCAGGTCGTGGTTGTCCGATACCAGTTCGCAGGCCAGCCCCGTACGGCGCTGGAATTCGGCGATCTGCCAGTCGACCGCCGCCGTCAGGCCCAGGTCGAGCACGTGCGGGCGCAGGTCGTTGATGATCTGGCGCACGCTCTTGATCGTCGCGTCGATCTGCTCGAGCATCCAGTGCGCCCGCGCATGCAGGCGCGGATGGCGCTTGTTGGTGCGCGAGGCCAGCAGGTCGACCTCGATGCGCAGGGCCAGCAGGTTCTGGCCCAGGTCGTCGTGGATCTCGCGCGCGATGCGCTTGCGTTCGCTTTCCTTGATGCTTTCGGCGTGGGCCGCCAGGCGCCGCAGGTTGTCGTTCGTCTTTTGCAGCTTTGCTTCGCTCGCCCTCAATTCCTCGGTCATGTCCTCGGCCAGCACAATGGCGCGCCGGCGCGACGAGCTGAGGGTCTGGAACAGGGCATACAGAAGGGCGGTGCTGGTCATCCCCGCGAGCATCGCCACCCATGGCAGGACGCTGTCGAGCCCGGAGTACAGGCTGCGCTTTTCGACGCTGAAATCGATGTCCCACCCGCTCTTGCCGAAACCGAGCGGCAACACTGCATGAAATAGGGTCTGTCCGTCGGTGGCGTCACCCGGACGGTTGTCAAACACCACGGTACGGATGTAACCCTTTGGCGTGCCTGGTTCGTCGATTGGGCTCGTTCCGGAAATCACAAGCCGCGTTGCATTCTTCGGAGTGTTGTCGAGCACACCCTTGGCAAGACTCTCAACGCTGAACCCAATCCCGAGCGTTCCCAAGTAGGCAGCGCGGCGCTGGGCTACGGTCCGTGGGAGGAAAGGGCCGCGGTAGACTGGAAACCGCATCGAAAGGCCGATCACCACCGATCCCGCTTTGACCGGGGCGCCTGAAGTCAACACTTCTCCTGTATCGCGCGCGTGTGCCAGCAGCGCCGGCGCACTTGGAAAGGTGCGCAGGTCCAGGCCGATACGGTCGACCCAGATCGCACCGGGCTCGGCGAAACTCAGTACCGTGTACTCGCTGCGCTGGCCCTCGGGCATGATCCTGGCATTGCGTCCGCGTCCGTCGATGTTGCGCAGCATAGTCGTTTCGAACTGCTCGCGTTCGGCATCGGGCACGTATTTGGCGAAGTTGATCGACTGGACGCCGGGGAATTGATTGGGCAAATCGAGGCCGGCTACATAGCGGCGGAACTCGTCGCGCGTGACCTCGTCAGACGTAAGAAACAGGCTCGCCGTTCCCCGCAGTACGTCCAGGTAGGTTTTGATGCGCCCGTTCAGGGTCGACTGGACGGTGCGCGCCATGTTCGTGAAGCGCTCCTGGGCGTCGCTCTCGAGCGTCCGGCTGGTGCTGATGTAGAGGCTGATGCCGACACCGAGCGACAGCAGCGCGCCCAGCCAGGTCCCCAGCTTGATCCCCTTGATCTTCGTGAGCGGGTCGGCCGTTCGCATGTCGAATTCGATTGATGATGGGCTTGTTTGATGTAGATCAGAATCTATCAGATGTGCGCCCGTGAAACCTATCAACTCTGGGAGTTGTGGACCTCGTCGCGGCAAGGCGAAAAAAATCCCGCCGCAGGCGAGCCCGGGGCGGGATGGAGGGTGGCCGGGGCGGCGTCATCGTCCCCGTATGGACGATTACTTAGCCCAGCTATCCTTCAGCGTCGTGACACGGTTGAACACCGGCTTGCCCGGCGTTGAGTCGACCTGGTCGGCCACGAAATAGCCGTGACGTTCGAACTGGAAGCGCTGCTCGGGCTGGGCCTTGGCCATGCCCGGCTCGAGGTAGGCGGTGACGGTTTCCAGCGCGTTCGGGTTGAGCAGGGCCTTGAAGTCCTTGCCGCCGGCGTCCGGGTGCGCGTCCAGGAACAGGCGGTCGTACAGGCGCACTTCCGCTTCCAGTGCCGAGGCGGCGCTGACCCAGGTGATGTTGCCCTTGACCTTGTAGTTGTCGGCGCCCGGCGTGCCCGACTTCGAATCCTCGAAGTATTTCACGTGCACGGCGGTCACCTTGCCGTTCTCGTCCTTGTCGTAGCCGGTGCACTCGACCACGTAGCCGTACTTCAGGCGCACGCGCGAACCCGGCTGGTCGCCCACGGGCGGGGTGAAGCGGAAATAACCCTTGGTCGGGGTTTCCATGAAGTCTTCCTGCTCGATCCACAGTTCGCGCGTGAACGGGAAGCTACGCACGCCCCATTCCGGATGGTGCGGGTGGACCGGGGAGCTGCACTCGTGCGCTTCGCCTTCAGGGAAATTGTCGACGATCAGCTTCAGCGGACGCAGCACGGCGATCGCGCGCGGCGCCTTCGGGTCGAGGTCGTCGCGCAGTGCGCCTTCCAGCGTGCTCATGTCGATCCAGCCATCGGCCTTGGAGACGCCGATGCGCTCGCAGAACAGCTGGATCGATTCCGGCGTGTAGCCGCGGCGGCGCAGGCCGACGATGGTCGGCATGCGCGGATCGTCCCAGCCGGAGACGATGCCTTCGTCGACCAGCTGGCGCAGCTTGCGCTTGGACATGACGACGTAGGTCAGGTTCAGCCGCGACATCTCGTACTGCCGCGGCACCGGCGGCGTGAAGAAACCGCCTTCGGTCGCGGTGGCGATCAGCCAGTCGTAGAAGGGACGGTGGTCCTGGAATTCCAGGGTGCAGATCGAGTGGGTGATCGCTTCCATCGCATCCGACAGCGGGTGCGTGAAGTCGTACATTGGGTAGATGCACCAGTCGTCGCCCGTGCGGTGGTGGTGCGCATGGCGGATGCGGTACAGGGCCGGGTCGCGGTTGGTCATGTTGGGCGAGGACATGGCGTCTTCGCTCATCTTCGCGCGCAGGATGTGTTCGCCGTCCTTGTACTTGCCGGCTTTCATGTCGCGGAACAGCTGCAGCGATTCTTCCACCGGACGGTTGCGGAAGGGCGAATTCGTACCCGGCGTACCGAAGTTGCCGCGGTTCTTCGCCATGTCTTCGGCGCTCTGGCTGTCGACGTAGGCGACACCCTTCTGGATCATGTATTCGGCGATCGCGTAGAGTTTGTCGAAGTAGTCGCTGGCGTAGTGCAGGTATTCCTCGCCGCCTTGCTCCCACGAAAAGCCGAGCCACTTGACGCTGTCCATGATGGTGTCGACGTATTCTTGGTCCTCTTTTTCCGGATTGGTGTCGTCGAAGCGCAGGTGGCAGCGGCCGGCGTAGTCGCGCGCCAGGCCGAAGTTCAGGCAGATCGATTTGGCGTGGCCGATGTGCAGGTAGCCGTTCGGCTCCGGCGGGAAACGGGTGATCACCGGCGGCATGCCGTCGCGATCATGGGTGCCTGCCGCCAGGTCGTTGTCGATGATGGCGCGCAGGAAATTCGACGGAGGCACGGGTGCGGCCGCCGCCTTGTTCTTGTCGTTACTCATGAATGGTGTTTTGGATAGGTAAAGTTAACGGCATTTTACCGTACACGGCCTGGCCAGGGGCCGCCTATGTGGTGGAGCGCACGGTCCGCTCCGTATGCAAGGACCATACTTGGGGCGCGCTGCCCCGCTTGCAAGGGCGGGCGGGGCAGGGCGTCGCGTATTGCCGTCCCTGTCATGTTGGCGTTTTCTATAGGATAATCTCGTTTTTGCCGTTCGTTCGGCCCCAGCCGGAGAGTTCCAAAGTGGAAAATTTATACGCGATCCTCGGCGTCGCGCCGAATGCCAGCGACGAGGAAATCAAGAAAGTCTACCGCTCGCTCGCGATGCGCTACCACCCCGACCGCAACGACGCGCCGGGCGCGGAAGCGCGCTTCAAGGCCGTGACCAAGGCCTACGAAATCCTGTCGGACCGCGCCAAGCGCGAGGAATACAACCAGAGCGTGAACCACCGCATCGTGCTCGATGCCGAAGCAGAAGCCTTCGAGCTGTGGCGCTCGCTGTTCGCGCTCAACGGCGTCACGCTGCAGGGCTGAGCTCCCTATTACAGGACAACACATGAAAAGAGTACATCCCGAATTCGCCTACCAGTCGCGCGAACTGGAAGGCCAGATCGAAGGCACGCTGGGCGATCCGCCCAACAAGAAGAATTACCAGATGATGGTCGACGCCCTGGTCTCGGAATACGCGAGCGGTTCCGGCATCGACGACGTCAACCTGATGGCCTTCGCCCTCGTTGACAAGATCAAGTTCATCGACCCGAAAGGCCTGCTGCGCGAGGCGGCCGACTACGAAGGCGACGACCCTGTGAAAGTGTTCGCGATGGCCGAGTGCACGGGCGAAGACGGCGCAGCCATGTACGCGTCCATGACGGAAAACCATCCGGAACTGGCGCGCCAGGCGATCATCACCGCCTTCCTGTTCAAGCACCAGGGCCGCTGGGAAGACGACGACCAGTCGCTCGAGCAGCTCGGCCGGGGCGACGAGGGCGACGACGAGGACGAGAACGACGACACCATGGCGTCGGACGACTTCACGCAGATCTTCGACGCCGAAGGAGAACGCGAATGAGCGACAACGCAAGTAAAAGCGCCAACCTCCCGGCGCTGACCAAGCAGGTCAGCGAACTGGTGCTGGCCGGCTCGCTGCAGCACGCCGAAGAGGCGTTCTCGCAGGCGGCCGACGAGCACGGCGACTATGCCGTCGCCGAAGTGCTGGCTACGCTGCCGCCGCAAGTGACGGCCCTGCACCTGGCCGGCTTCGACGGCGCCAAGACTTCGCTGGCCACCA
The DNA here is from genome assembly GCF_004798585.1 of Massilia sp. Mn16-1_5. Classification (GTDB taxonomy): domain Bacteria; phylum Pseudomonadota; class Gammaproteobacteria; order Burkholderiales; family Burkholderiaceae_D; genus Telluria. Next base: position 268,231 of record NZ_PPXQ01000005.1, on the reverse strand, counting down.
TGCTGGTGCCGCCGAAAGCCTGGGCCGAGAGCCTGGCCTACCTCGCCGCGACCTGGCCCGACAACATGATCGAGGACGACCCCGAGCGCATCGCCGAGGGCCTGTTCAACCACGTCCACGGCGTGGTCTACGCCACCGACGACGAAGACCGCCGCCACGAGCTGCTGCAGGAGGCATCGGCCACCGACCACGGCGCCACCGTGTTCGCGATCCTGTGGTCGCTGGCGCCGAAGGAGATCATGGAAGTGGCCGGCGAGATCAACACCAAGGGCCGCTATGTGACGGGCCAGACCTCGTCCGACAGCGACATCGTGCCGCTGGCCATCGACCTGGCGAAAGCCAGCGAAGACGGCTGGGAGCGTTCGCTGATCGAGCTGTTCCCTGAATTCAGGCACAGCAACGAGATGGCCGAAGCCGAATTCCCGGACGACCCCGACGAAGACCCTGACTTCCAGCAGAGAAGCACGCGCGACCTGCTGTACCGCCTGCGCAAGCAGGTGCCGTCGGTGCGCACCATGCCAAGGCGCAGCACGCGCAAGAGCATGGGCACGGACATCTTCTCGTGACCGGATCGCCATCGATGCTGCCTGCAATCGTCATTGAAAAACTGCCGCGCCTGATCCGTGCGATCAAGCTGGCTGCAACCCAGGCCGACGCCGACGAGGCGATCGGCCTGGCCGACGAACTCGCGTCCATCACCGCGATGGTGGCCGAGAAGTTCACCAACGACCGCACCGCCGAAGGCATCCAGCGCGCCCAGATGCTGACCATCGGCGGCGTCTCGCTGGGCCTCGAGCATTTAGTGGACGACGACTCCGACGAAACCGCGCTCGACATCCTGATCGCGGACGGCGCCGAGTACGTGTTCCAGGCGGGCTTCCGCATGATCCGCGAACTGGCCGCGCTGCCCGAGGACAGCCTGGTCGGCGAATACGACAACGACCCGGTCTACGCCGGGCGCCGTTTGAAGGAGCTGTTCGTCGACATCTGCACCGCCGATCCCGGCGAGAGCTGGAGCGGCTACGAGCGCTACCTGGGCCAGCTGCGCCAGCGCGAGGGCGTGCTGGCGGTCGTCAACGCCGCGAAGTGGCTGCGCAAGAACCACTACGAGGGACCGGTCATTGACCCGGACCTGAATGCCGAAGGCGTGATCGCGCTTGCGGTCATCTTCGCAGTCGACGGCGGCACGATCCATGCGCGGGCAGGGCAGAAGGACTTCGAGCGCTTCGTCAAATCGGTCCGCAAGAACAACCCCGACTTTGAGACCGGCTGGGCCGCGTTCCTGGAAAAGGTGCCGGCACCGCACAAGGCCATCATCGCCGAGCGCGTGCAAACCTACCGCGAGCACTGCACGGTCCTGCAAAGCATCCGCACCAAGGCGCCGATGACGCAGCTGATCGCGGAGCTGGAGAACTATGCGGGGTCGGAGCTCGATACCGAGTATCCATAAGGTCCGCTTTGAATCGGTGGGCACGGGGCGCCCACCCTACGTTTGCTGCGGTCCGTAGGGTGGGCGCCCCGCGCCCACCGGTTGGCCGCGACCCGGCGGCCACGGCTTCTCCCATTTTTCGCTATCATGGGCAGTCGAGTTCCAGGATGTCCCCATGTCTTCTCCCGCCATCGCCGCCGGCAGCAGCGATTTCAAACGCGTCAACCGCGCCATGGCCTTCGGTGGCTTTTCCACCTTCGCTCTGCTCTACAGCGTCCAGCCCCTGATGCCGCTGCTCGCGCGCGACTTCGCGCTGACGCCCGCCCAGAGCAGCCTCGCCTTGTCGATCTCCACCGCCGCACTGGCCGTCTCGCTGCTGGTCTCGAGCGTGCTGTCCGAACGTTTCGGACGCAAGCCCATGATGGCCGCGTCCATGTTCAGCGGCGGCCTGCTCACGCTGCTGGCCGCCTTCACCAGCGACTACAACCAATTGCTGATCCTGCGCGCGCTGCTCGGCTTCATGCTGGGCGGGATGCCGGCCATCGCCATGGCCTACCTGAGCGAAGAGATCGAAGGGACCTCGCTCGGCCTGGCGATGGGCATGTACATCAGCGGCAGTGCCTTTGGCGGCATGTTCGGACGCGTGCTGGCCTCCGTCATCAGCGACTTCTGGTCTTGGCGCATGGCGCTCGGCCTGATGGGTGCGGCGGGCCTGTACGCAGCCTGGGAATTCTGGCGCAGCCTGCCCGCCTCGAAGCGTTTCCGGCCGGGGCAGGGCGGCTTCGCGGGCCTGGTCGACGGCGTAAGGCGCCATGCACGCGATGCCGGCCTGCCTTGGCTGTTCGCCTTGTCCTTCCTGCTGATGGGTTCATTCGTGAGCCTGTATAACTACATCGGCTACCGCCTGCTCGGATCCGAATTCGGCCTGCGCCAGAGCGCGGTCGGCGCGCTGTCCGTGCTCTACCTGCTGGGGATTTTCAGCTCGGTCTGGGCCGGGCGCCTGGCCGACCGGCTGGGACGGCGCAACGTGCTGTGGCTGGTGATGTCGGTGATGTTCGCCGGGCTCCTGCTGACCCTGTTCGGCAACCTGGTGGCGGTGGTGGCCGGCGTCGGCCTCTACACCTTCGGCTTCTTCGCCTCGCACTCGGTGGCCAGCAGCTGGGTCGGACGGCGCGCGCGGCCGCCGCAGGCGCTGGCCTCGGCCCTGTACCTGTTCTTCTACTATCTCGGTTCGAGCGTGGTCGGCTGGTTCTGCGGCTACGTCTGGGAGCACGGCGGCTGGAGCGGCGTCGTCGGCCTGCTCGGCGCCGTGCTGGTCGGCGCCATGCTGATCGCATTGCGCCTGCGCGGCCTGGCCCCGCTCGACCCGGCCACGGCTGCGCCGCCGGGCTAAACCCGCCCGGGTCTTGATGCGGGTCATGCCCGCAGGCATCTTCGCTCACTTTACGTCCGGTAACATCGACGGTTGGCAAGCGTCCGGCTTGCCGTCGATTCCCAGACGGAGGAGTGCGCATGAACGCGCCCGGCTTTCCCACCCTTGGCCTGTTCGGCACAGGCCTGAGCCAGCATGCACGGCTCATCACCCTCGAGACCAGCCAGGACGGCGATCTGCCCGAAGCGCTGGCGGCCGAAGCCTTCAGCGGCCGCGAGGCGGTCAACGAACTGTTCCGCTTCGACGTCGATGCCCTCAGCACCTCGACCGATCTCGACATCGACGCCTTCATCGGCGCGGAGCTTACCCTCGGGCTGCTCCAGCCCGACGGCAGCCGGCGCGCCTGGCACGGCCTGTGTCTTGACGCGGCCTGGCTCGGTGCCGACGGCGGCGTCGCCCGCTACCGCCTGCGCCTGGAGCCGGCGCTTGCGCTGCTGTCTTATCGCCGCGACAGCTGGATCTTCCAGGACCGGAACGTACGCGACATTGTCACCGAACTGCTGGCCGATTATCCGCAAATCCGCTTCGATTTCGACATCAGCCAGGACCTGCCTGCGCGCCCGATCTGTACCCAGTACCGCGAGAGCGATCTGGATTTCTTCGTGCGCCTGCTGGCCTCCGAAGGCCTGAGCTGGCGCTTCGAACACGAAGAGGGTGGACATCGCCTGGTCATCTTCGACAGCCGCGCCATGCCGCCCGCGACGCCGGGCAACGCCGCCATCCGCTTTCACGGCGTGCGCGCCACCGAGCGCGACGACGCCATCGACAGCTTCAGCGCGCAGCGCCGCGTGGCCGCCAACGGCGTCGCGATCAGCAGCTGGGATCCTGCGCAACTGGTAGCGCCAGGTTTCGAGCAGCGCTCGAACCTGGATGCGGGAGACATACCGCCGCTGTGGCTGTATGACGGCAGCGGCGAACGCATCGCGAGCGGGCGCAGTACCGCCGACACGTACAGCGAGTTGATGCTGCAGGCGCTGGAGCTGGACAACAAACGGTTCGAAGGCACGGGCGCGGCGCGCCGGCTGGCGGCGGGGCACGCCTTCCAGCTTACCCAGCACGAGCGCTATCCCGAGGGTGAGAATGCCTTCACCGTGCTCTGGGTGCAGCATGAGGCCCGCAACAACTTCGATACCGGCATCGTCCAGGGAGCGCAGGGCGGCATCGAGAAGGGCACCTACCGCAACCGCTTCGGATGCGTGCGCGACACAGTCGCCATCGTGCCCGCGCTGACGGCCTTGCCTTCGAAAGTCACCGCACCCGGCGCCCAATGCGCGCTCGTCGTCGGCCTGCCTGATGCGGTATCGACCACCACGCGCGACCACCAGGTGCGCGTCCAGTTCGCCTGGCAGCGCGGCGCCCGCCCGAACGCCGGCGGCCTCGCGCACGACACGGACAGCGACGGCTGCGCCCCCGGAGACGAACGCTCCGGTACCTGGGTCCGCGTCGCCGAAGCGCTGGCCGGCGCGAACTGGGGCACGCTGTTCACGCCGCGCATCGGCACCGAGGTGCTGGTCGATTTTATCGAAGGGGACATCGACCGGCCGGTGATCGTGGCCCAGCTGTTCACCGGATCGGACCTGCCGCCATTCCCGGCCGGCGTCGGCTCAAGCGTCGAGCATCCTGGCACCCTGTCGGGCATCCACAGTCACAACTTCGACGGCGGCGGCTTCAACCAGTGGCAGCTCGACGACACGCAGGAACAGCTACGAACCCGGCTCGCCACCAGCACCGCGAGTACGCAGCTGAACCTTGGCTACCTTATCCAGCAGGCTCCCGGCTCGGCCCAGCGCGGCGCCTACCGCGGCAGCGGTTTCGAGCTGCGCACCGATGCCTGGGCCGTGGTGCGCGGCGGGGAGGGCGTGCTGCTCTCCACCAGCGCCCGTTCGCGCCAAGGGTGTGGGGTGACTTCCACCCAGATGGATGCGGCGGAAGCTGTCTCTCTACTGAAGGGCGCACAGGCGCTCGGCAAGACGCTGGGCGACGCCGCCGCGCAGCAGCAGGCGCTGTTCAGTGCGAATGCCTTGAAGGCGCAGGCGGAGTTCATCGGACAGATCGATCCAAAAGAGAAGGGCAAGTTCGCCGGCGCCGTCAATGGGCAGGCCGCCCTGAAGGCCAGGAACGGTTCGCGCGAGCTCGATGCCGAACAGCCGGTTGAAAAGTTTGGTTCTTCCCTTGTGCTGATGGACTCGGCAGCCAGCATCAACTGGGCGACGCCGGCCTCGACTCTTCTCTACGCAGGCCGGCAGCTGCACTGGACCACGCAGTCGGACCTGCACATGGCAGCCGCGCACACGGTGTCCTCGGTTGCAGGTGGCTCGGCCGGCCTGTTCACGCATGCCGGCGGCATCCAGGCGATTGCCGGGAACGGGCCGCTATCGCTGCAGGCACATACGGATGCGCTGGAAATCCTGGCGGACAAGGAGATCACGGTGATCTCGGTGAATGACTGTATCGAGATCAAGGCCAAGCAGAAGATCGTGCTGCAGGCAGGGCAGTCGGCGATCACGCTGGAGGGTGGGGATATTACGTTTGCGTGTCCGGGGAAGTTTTCGGTGAAGGGTGGGAAGCATCTGTTCGATAAAGGTTCGAAACAAGCGGCCGAGCTTCCTCATCTACCTGATGCAACCAGTGAAAGCAAAAACTTCATCGCACTCAATTATCGGGACGCCAGCGGGGAGCCGATGGCAGGCGTCGGCTACAAGATCAAGTTTGCTGACGGCGTCGTCATTAGTGGAAAGCTCGACCAGAACGGGAACGCACGCCACGACAACGTGCCGGAGAAACCAATCTGCGCAGAGTATGAGGAGCGCACACCGCTAATCGACACGCCTTGGGAACCCTTGAAAGCGATGTTATCCCAGGCAGACAAGATGTTCACCGGCTGAAAAAATTACTCGGAGGTGCAACACATGAACGATGAGTTCGAGAACGCGTTGGCCTGGTTTTGTTCTGCTCCCGCTCGTTGGATCAAGGACGGCAAGGATAATCTGGCCGCAGGTGCTGAATGGATCTGGGAGGTAATGCAGGGAGACTTCAACGATAACGCGAGCACTGCCCAGGTTGTTACTGGCACCGTCATCTCGATGATTCCATTCGTCGACCAGCTTTGCGATGTTCGCGATCTCGTTGCGAACTGCAAGAAGCTCGAGAAGGAGCCGGAACAGTCATGGCATTGGTTCTCGCTTGCTTTGACCTTGATCGGCCTGATTCCCGGGCTCGGATCACTGTTGAAAGGATGTCTGAAGGTGCTGTTTGCCGGGGGACGCAAGGCTGCCGCTGTCAGTGGCGTGACGCCGCGGCTGGCTTTGCATCTCGATGAGGCCATTGTTCAGTTAAACAAATTCTTTGCCCGCCCGGAAGTCATTGCTGCACTCAAGGCCATGAAGTGGGATAACCCTCATCGCAGGCTAGCCGCTGAGATCAAGAAAGTGGTTGGTCGGGTGAACACCGGTGCGTTGATGGGAGCATTCGACCACGTGGCCGGCGCAACAAAACGCCTGTTAGGTTTGGTAACGAAATGGGGGAGCGGCGACTTGGCGTCACGCGCGGCAGATCTTCTCAGGAAGATCGATCAGGTTCGGCAGGGCGCAAGTCGCCACCTGGCTGAAGCTGTCAGTCCGCTCCGAAATGCTCTGGAAGGCTTGGCGCGGCGCTTGGAGATACAAGCCGACATGGCGCACCGGGCCTACCTGAATTCGGTGAATCCACATGCTTTTGCGAAGGTGTCGGAAGCTGAGGAAATAGCGGCGTTAAACAAGGCCAAGCCAGTCTGGGTCGATACGACAACAAAGGTAGCATATCGTAAGGTGAATCATCCGCCAGTTGCTCCGCCGGGCTGGACAAGCACAGCTCCAGACCCAATGCGTGGGCGCCATCCACTTAACGATGCACATAAGACTTTCAATACTATTCAAGCATTGACGATCCCTCCTGGGACGAAGCTCTACCGTGTGGTAGACCCGGCCTCTTTTGATAACAGCATTTGTTGGATGAGCGAGACCGAATTCACGAAATTGAAGTCGAAAGACGACTGGAGACGCCGTTTCGCAGTATGGGCGAACTGGAACAGTAACGGCGAATTTATCGTTTATACCGTTCCGCCGGGGCCGGGTCTAAATGTTTGGGAAGGAGTAACAGCATCTCAACGGCTGGACAAAACTGACTTCGTTCTTGAAGGCGGCGCACGCCAAATAGTCGTCGATCCTTCGCATATCGATAAGTCACACATTAGTCCGCGAAAAAAGACTGGATGGGGGTATGACGACTTGGGCACAAATAACGGCTTGGTTGGTGTGCCTGTCCAAAAAAACCATGTTCGTTAGAGGAGAAAAATGAATCAATTTCTTAATTCCCAGGAGCTTTTCCTTCTCGAGCGATATACATCTGCCGAGTATTTTTGCGAACTACGCGACACTTGGGCGCAGATGGTCGAGCACTTAGAAAATTGTCTTGGTAGGTTTATGCAAAATTTACCGAAAGACTATCGTGCCCGGTCTTTGCCGGAGCAGCCAGACGTTGCCTGGGGGAATCGTGTAATTCCCAATTTCCGGAAGACTCTGCAAAGCTTAAATTCGGGATACATCTTGTTAACCCATGGAGATTTCGAGGGCCTAACTTGTTCATGGGGCCCGGAAAGTGATTTTAAAGGTCAAATGGATTATTGGTCTGGATGGATGTCACAAGCGGACGACAATATTTATGGGGAGCTCCTGAGTAAGGCGATTACGTTGGCTGGCAATATTTCAACAACAGAAGGTGCAGAGTGGGCGCCATTCCAGCTGGCTGAGTATGGCGACTACCTGGGACCACTGAATCCTCCCGCACTGTGGCCCAAGTACAGAATCCAGCGAAATGTCTCGGTTGCGACTGGAAAGAAATTGGAGCAAAACGGCATCTATGTTCCCGATGTGGAGCGCAGCTGTGCTGAATTCCTGTGTGTCAGATACGAGACGGCGCCCGCCGCCAAGGTACGCGTAGGAATGCGACCTCTTCTGCATCCAACAACAGGCGAGAAATATGCCGAGGAGCCAATAGTGGAGGAACGAGACTGTACCTGGTATCTGGTTGAGCGCGCTCCCGATGAGCGAGACGGGGTGCAAACTGATCCTTCATCGGGAGTGCAACATATCCGGGTTCCGAGTGGCGAGCCCTGCCCAGAGACTGGCTTCTACTTTACTCCCGCCAAAACCGACTCGCGGCGCCTATTCCAGAAAGGAGAGGTGATGTCGAGCGTTGACTCTGCTTACGGACGGACGATCTGGCAATGGGATAGCAATCAAGGTTCCTAGGCGCACAGCAGCTGCTCTTTGTTTGCCTGCAAACGAACTACAGCGCGCGCGCCCCTTTTTGATCCAGCGCTAAAATCATCTGCTCTCTTTATGTTGAGGAGGTCATGATGCTGCAATCCAATGAAATCCAGCAACGGTACAGCCACCTGCAACAGACCATCGGCGAAGCCGAGCAGGCCTGCAGGGCGTCGCAGGATACGCCGCCCGAGATGCGTGACTGTATCGAACGCATTGCGCGTGAAGTGAAACAGGCGCGCGATGTGATGCAGTCGAACGACGAGGCACGCATCGTTCAGTGCGTGGACAGGATGGAGGACATGGGCGACGAGGCCAAGCGCATCAGCCGTTCCAGCCCGCAGATGCCGGCGCACCTGGAAGCGGTCGTCACCCGCGTGCACGCCGAGCTGTCCGACTTCAAGCACAAGCTGCACTAAGAAAGCCAGCGCCGGCTTACGCAAACGCGTAGCTGACGCAATCCACGCGGGCGGCAGCGCCGCCCGCCGTACCAGGCGTGTAGAACGCGCCCTTACACCACCCCGCGTGCGCGCAGCGCCGCAATCTCGTCGCCGCTTCGGCCCAGCACATCGCGCAGCACTTCCTCGGTGTGCTGGCCCAGCAGCGGCGGCGCCTTGTCGCTCGTCGCCGGCGTGGCCGACATCTTCATCGGGCTGCGTACCAGCGTCACCTGGCCGGCGCTCGGGTGCGGCAGCTCGACTGCCATGCCGCGTGCCTGCACCTGCTCGTTGGCGAAGACTTCGCCGACGTCGTTGATCGGGCCGCAGGGTACGCCAACCGCTTCCAGCGCGGCGATCCACTCGTCCCGCGTGCGCGTCGCAACCATTTCCGCCAGCAGCGGCACCAGCACGTCGCGGTGCTGGACACGGGAAGGATTGGTGGCAAAGCGCGGGTCCAGCGCCAGCTCCGGCCGGCCGCCGGCTTCGACGAACTTCTGGTACTGCCCGTCGTTCCCGGCCGCGACGATGATGTGCCCGTCCGAACAGGCGAAGGTCTGGTAGGGCACGATGTTGGCGTGCGCATTGCCCCAGCGCTTCGGCGCCTTGCCGCTGTTGAGATAATTGCTGCCGACATTCGCCAGCATCGCGACCTGCGTGTCGAGCAGGGCCATGTCGATGTACTGGCCCTCGCCGGTGCGGTCGCGGTGGGTCAGGGCGGCCAGCACGGCGATGGTCGCGTACATGCCGGTCATCAGGTCGGTCAGTGCGACGCCCGCCTTTTGCGGGCCGCCGCCGGGCAGTTCGTCGCGCTCGCCGGTGACCGACATCAGGCCGCCCATGCCCTGGATCAGGAAGTCGTAGCCGGCGCGGTGCGCATAGGGCCCGTCCTGGCCGAAGCCGGTGATCGAGCAGTAGACCAGGTCCGGCTTCAGCGCCTTCAGCGATTCGTAGTCCAGGCCGTAGCGCTTCAACTGGCCGACCTTGTAGTTTTCGAGGACCACGTCGGCATGGCGCGCGAGGTCGCGGATCAGGGCCTGGCCTTCGGGGCTAGCGATATCGACCGTCACCGAGCGTTTGCCGCGGTTCGCCGACAGGTAATAGGCCGCTTCGCCGGTGTTGTTCCCGTCCGCGTCGCGCGCATAGGGCGGGCCCCAGGCGCGGGTATCGTCGCCGCAACCGGGGCGTTCGATCTTGATGACGTCGGCGCCAAGGTCGGCCAGGTTTTGCGCGCACCAGGGGCCCGCCAGCACGCGCGACAGATCGAGTACGCGGATGTGGCCCAGCGCTTTCGGAGAACCATTCGTCATGATGTTTTCACCAAGTTTGTCGAGCCGCGATTATAGCTGGCGATCCGGTCAGGCCCGGTGGCCCGGTTCGCGCAAGCCGGCGTCGTTCAACTGCTCCGCGAACAGGTCGCGCTCGTAGTCGACGATGTCGTCGACGGTGCGCTCGTCCAGGCCCATCGCTTCGAGCACGAAGGCCGACAACTGCAGGCTCGCTTCCAGCGTCTCCGGCACCACCACGGTGGCGCCGGCGCGCTTGAGCAGGCGCGCATGGCGTTCGTCGCGCGAACGCACGAACAGCGGCACGTGCGCGAAGTCGCGCCGGATGCCGCGCACGGCGTGCAGGGCCGAGGACGGATTGTCCATGGTGAGCACGATCGCCGGCGCTTCCTCGGCTTTTACGAGACGCAGCAGTTCCGGGCGCGCGGCATTGCCGTAGTAGACCGGAATGCCTTGCGCGTGCAGCTTCGAGACCAGCGCGGCATCGTTCTCGAAGGCGACGTAGGGGATGTGCTGGCTTGTGAGCAGTTTGGCGAGCTGCTGGCCGACGCGCCCGAAGCCGGCAATGATGATTTGTCCGCGTCCGGCGGCCAGCACGGCTTCGTCGTTCTTCGCCGCGTTCTCGACGGCGGCAAGCTCGGCGTGTTCGCCGATGGTCCGGCCCAGGCGCGCCAGCAGCGGCGTGATGAACATCGACAGGCCGACGGCCAGCATGACGCGCGAGCCCAGGCCCGGGTCGAGCAGCTTGGCGTTGATCGCGTCGCCCAGCACGATGAAGGCGAACTCGCCGCCCTGGGCCAGCAGCAGGCCGCCCTCGAGCGCGCGTGCCCAGGGCAGGCGGCCGGCGCGCAGCAGCAGCGTGACGACCAGCGCCTTCACCAGCACCAGGCCCAGCACGGCACCAAGCAGCCACAGTGGCGCCTCGACGATCTGGCGCGTGTCCATGCCCATCCCGACCGTCATGAAGAACAGGCCCATGAGCAGGCCCTTGAAGGGTTCGACCATGAGTTCGACTTCGTGGCGGAACTCGGTTTCGGCCAGCAGCAGGCCGGCGATCAGGGCGCCCAGCGCCATCGACAGGCCGGCCGCGCTTGATAAGCCCGCGATGCCGAAGGTGCTCAGCAGGATCAGCGCCATGAAGACGTCCGGCTGGCGATGGCGCGCGAAGGCTTTGAACAAGGGATGGATCACGCGGCGGCCGACCAGGTAGATCAGGGCGATGGCGCCGCCGGCCTTCGCCATCGTCACCAGCGCCAGCGTCGCGGCGCCGTCGCCGCTGCCGCGCGCCAGCACGCCGATCAGCACCAGGATCGGGACCACGGCCAGGTCCTGCAGCATCAGGATCGCAAACGCGGCCTGGCCGAGGCGGCTGCCGGTGCTGTTTTGCTCGCTCATCAGCTGCATGACCACGGCGGTAGACGAGAGCGAGAGCACGACGCCGAGGATGGCGGCCGCGGGGAAGGGCAGCCCGAATAGCATGGCGGCGCCGCCGATCAGGACGGCGGTAGCCAGCACCTGCACCGTGCCGGCGCCGAAGACCCAGGCGCGCATCGCCCACAGGCGCGCGGCCGAGAGCTCTAGGCCGATCATGAACATCAGGAATAGCACGCCGATCTCGGCCAGCATCGAGACGCCCTGGCCGCTGGGGAAGGTGAGCCAGGCCAGCCAGGGGAATTCGCCCGCGTGCAGTGCGAGCCCGAAGGGGCCGGCGATGGCGCCCACGGCCAGGAAGCCCAGCACCTGGTTGATGCGCAGGCGTTGCAGGATTGGGATGAGGATGCCGGCGAGGATCAGGAAAAGGATGATTTCCCGAAAAAACGGGAAAGCGTGTTGCTCTTGCACGGAGGGCGGCCTTTGCGGTTGTTGACTGGCATTGGCATTTTATAACGGCGGCCCGGTGCGGCCGCAGCGAGGGCAGCGGGGCTGCCCCGGTCATGCATGATTCGTGAGACGGGAATCCTGCTCAGTAGGTCACGCTCAGACGCATATTGAAGGGCACCATCATCTGGCAGGGCTGGCCGCCGCAGCGCGCCGGCTTGTACTGCACGAGCCCGGCGAGCACCCCGGCCAGGCGCCTCGCTTCCGGGTCCTCGATCCCCATCGAGGTCACCGACGCCACCTTGCCGTCCGCGCCGATCAGCACGTAGATGCGCAGGTCCTCGTTGAGTTGGTACTTGCCGCTCAGCTCGGCCAGCCTGGCATAGAATGTCTGCGGCCCCTTCACCGGATAGGGCGGTTCGTCCGCCTCGTCCAGCGCCGGGTAGCGATCGCGGACCATGCGCTGCTGCGCCGGCGTCAATTGTTCCCATCCGGCGTTCAGCGGGATCGCCGAGGTGCTGATCTTGTGCGAGAAGTGGGAACCGATCTTCGCGTTGGCGTCGCGCAGCGCGTATTGTTGTTTGGGTGGATCCGGTTCCGGCGCAGGCATCTTCGCGTCGATGCGCTCGCCGTCCACGAAGCCGACCTCGGCGCGGCGGCCGCTGCCGGCAAAGGTCATGACGCCGCGGCCGTCGCGTACGCCCTCGCGCCAGCGGCCTTCGTAACTGCCGCCGAGCATATAGGTCATGGTGCCATTGCCGTCCGGCTTGCCATCCTTCCATTCTCCCTTGTAACGGTTGCCATTCGGGAAAAGTGCCTCGGCAAGGCCGGTACGCCGTCCCATGTGCACCTCGCCCTCGTACTGCATGCCGTCGGCATCCTGGAAGTAACCTTTGCCGTCGGGGACGCCGTTGGTGACCGTGCCAATGTAGATGCCGCCGCCGGGCAGTCTGAGGGTGACTTCACCCGCTGCCGACCCCACTCCCTGCGCAAGGGCGGAAGAACAGCCGAAGGCCATGCCGAGGGCGAACAGGAAAGCGGAAGTGTGCACGGATGAACTCCTTGTTGATTTGTTGCTATTGATTTTCAGCTGATTTATAAACGACAGTCAATGATAGTTGGCAACATTTCGGGGCCGCTCCCCTGCAATGTGAGACAAATCAGCAAGCTTGCATCCTCCCCGCAGCCGTCCCTCTACATCCACAGGCGATACATCCAGAACGATTCGTCATCGGTGAAACGTTCGGCGAACTCGGTCGGCGAAAATCCCGTGATGCGCTTGACGCTGCGGATCATGTGCGCCTGGTCCGTAAAACCCTGGTCCAGCGCCAGCGTGGGCCAGTCGAAGGGCAGGCCTGCTTCGTGGCGCTCGCGCGCGGCGAAGAACAGGCCTTCGGTGCGCACGATGGACTGCCATTCGCGCAGCGAGCGGCCGCTGAAGGATTTCACGCGGCGCTCGACGTGGCGCGGACTGTGCACCCGCGCCCACTGGCCGGCCTGCCAGGCCAGGCGCTCGACCCAGTGCCGTCCCAGCTGCTGCAGCGAAGGGCGGATTGAATCGCGTCCCTGCAGGACTTGCCAACGGCGGGCGAGGTGGCGCTCCAGCACGGCGGGCACGTCGGCGTCGCTGCTGGCGAAAAGATCGGCCCACAGGGGAGCGAATTCGGGACCGATTGCCTCGTCGACGGAAACGAAGCGGTCCTGGATCGCCGCCAGATCCAGCCCGAACAGCGCCCGTGCCGCGTCCGCATTGAAGCAGAGGACGTGGCCGTAGCCGGTGGTCGGCGCCCAGCTCACGGTCGGATGCGACTGGCTGCCGGAGATGACGACCGGCGCGCCGAAAGGCGACCAGGACGGTTCCGGCGTCACCAGGCCGACGTCGGCGCCGCGGAACCAGGACAGGGTGACGAAGGGCGAAGCCGGAAAGTGCGTGAGACGCTGCGCATCGCTCAGCACCAGGCCGGTGGTGTCGCGCGTGATCAGCGCGAGCAGGGCGCCCTGCAGCGATGCCGGCGCCAGACGCAGCCATTCGCATGCGGCGCCGTCCGCGCGCGGGGCGCGGGGAGCGCGTCCGAGCGGCGAGGGAGGTACGATGCAAGGTCGGGCAGCCATGGGCGCCGAGTATAGCAAGGAAATGCTGTCAAAATGTCATGCTCTGTGCATGTCGCTTTCGTACAAGACCCGACTTGCGGCACGCCGGAGAATCGGTGCCATGAAACCTGACACGACTTCCGGATGTCCCTTCCACGCCGCCGCAGTGCCGCGGCCCCTCGACCAATCGCGCGCGCCCTCGATCTGGCCGCCCGGACCGGCGCCCGGCCTGACCGGTTGGGGCCTGCTGCGCGCGATGTCGCGCGACCCGCTCGGCTCCCTCGAGCGCTGGCGCCGGCAGCATGGCGACGTCGTGCACCTGCGCATCTGGCCCGAGCATCAGGTCGTGCTTACCGATCCGGCCCTCGTGCGCGAACTGCTGATCACACAGCACGAGCAGCTGGTGCGCTGGGAGCGCGGCATCGCGGTGATGTCGCAGCTGCACGGCCGCAGCGTGCTGACGGCCGAAGGTCCGCTCTGGCTGGCACGGCGCCAGGCCCTGCAGCCGGCCTTTACGCCCAAGGCTTCGCAATCCTACGTGCCCGTCATTGCGACCGCGGCGCAGCAGGCCTTCGCCGGTTGGCGCGCGGGCGAAGAGGGCTGGCCCATCGAACAGGCGTTTACCTCGCTCGGCATGGACGTCATCCTGCGCACCATGTTTTCGAGCGCGATCGATGCCGATGCGCGGCTGGCCGAACGCGCCGTGCACACGGTCTCGGTGGCGGGGAATGCGGAGATGTACTGGCCGGCGAGCTGGCCGGACTGGATGCCCTGGAAGGCACCCAAGCGCCGTGCGATGCGGGTGCTGCGCGGACTAATCGAACGCCATGTGACGGCGCGCCTGGCGCTGGCGCAAGAGGAATGGCCGGCCGACCTGCTGACCCGCTTGCTCGCCCTGCACCGCACCGATCCCGCCGCCTGGCCCTTGCGGGCAGTGCAGGACGAGTGCATGACGGCCTTCCTCGCCGGCCACGAAACGGCCGCCGCCACGCTGACCTGGTGGGCCTGGTGCATGGCCGCCAACCCGGCGGCCCAGACGGCCGCGCGTGAAGAAGTCGACTCGGTCCTGCAAGGCCGCGTCCCGGCCGCATCGGACCTGCCGCAGCTCGGTCATTTGAAGCGCACGCTGCAGGAAACGCTGCGCCTGTATCCGGCCGCGCCGGTACTGCTGACGCGCCGCACCCGGCAGCCGATCGCGCTCGGCGGCTGGCGCTTCCCGGCGCGCACCATGTTCACGGTGCCGGTCGGCCTGCTGCAACGCGATCCGCGCCTGTTTCCGGAGCCGGAGGCATTCCGTCCCGAGCGCTTCGCCGGCGATGCGTCCGACCGCGTGCGCGGCGCCTGGATGCCCTTCGGTACCGGCCCGCGCGTGTGCATCGGCCAGCACCTGGCGCTGGCCGAGATGACCGTCATCGCGGCGATGTTCCTGCAGCGTTTTACAGTGCGGCCGCGCGACAACATGGCGCCGCCCGAACCTGTGTTCAACATCACGCTGCGCCCGCGCGAGCCGCTGCGGCTGGTGCTGGAAAGGAGAGAAGCATGAGGGCAGTGCGCAAGCTGCACCGCGCCGGCGCGCTGCTGGTCGGCGTCTTCGTCTTGATGCATTTGGCGAATCACCTGGCGGCGCTGGGCGGCATCGCCGCCCACCTGCGCTTCATGGAAGCGGCGCGGGTCGTGTACCGGCAGCCGCTGGTCGAGATTATCCTGCTGCTCGCGGTGGCGGCGCAGGCAGGGAGCGGCCTGCGCCTGCTGGCGGGGAAGCGGCGCATGGACCGGATCGCGCGGCTGCAGGCGGCGTCCGGCGCCTACCTGGCGCTGTTCCTGCTGATTCACGTGTCGGCAGTCCTGTTCGGGCGGGCCGTGCTGGATCTGGACACGAACGTCCACTTCGCAGCGGCCGGACTGCAGGTCTGGCCTTACCAGCTGTTTTTCGTGCCCTATTATTTCCTGGCGGTGCTGGCGCTGTTCACCCACCTGGGCTGCGCGCTGGCGCGGCGCGCGGGGACGGCGGCGCTGGTCGTGCCGGTGTGCGCCGGCGTCCTGGTCTCGAGCCTGGTCGTAGCGGCCCTCATGGGCAAGCTGCTGCCCTATGAGGTGCCGCAGACCTACCGGAATACCTACGTTCAGAGCTGACCGGCGACCGCTTCGGCCGGCGTTTCTTCCTGCTGGCGATGGCCGCTGGCGGCAGGCACCCGCGTCTCCATCGTCTTGACCAGCTCTTCGTACTCCGGATCGTCGACACCGCGCAGTTCGATGTAGCGCTCCAGCGCGTTCTCCAGCTTCGGCAGCAGGACGCCGCGTTCGCTGTGCAGGACGCTGTAGGCCGGACGTGCAGCGGGCATACCCAGCGCGGAGGAGGACTGGGCCACCAGCGTGGCGCTACTGATGCCGGCTTTTTCCGCCGCCAGCTTCGCCAGTTCGTACCAGGTGACCGATCCGCTGTTGTTCAGGTGCCAGACCCCGGATTCGCGGTCGATGGCGAGATCCAGGCAGGTGTGCACCAGGTCCGGCACATAGGTCGGCGACACCGTCATGTCGTCGGCCGCGGCGAAGGTCTCGCCCCGCTCGAGGGCGTTCAGCGCCAGGGTGACGAAATTATGGCGGTCCCAGGGGCCGAAGAAGGCGCTGGTGCGCACCACCAGGGCGCCCGGGTGCGCGGCCAGCACGGCCTGCTCGGACTCGGCCTTGCTGCGGCCGTAGACATTCAAGGGCGTGACCGGATCGCTTTCGACATACGGGCGCGCCGATCGGCCGTCGAATACCAGGTCGCTCGAGAAGGTCGTCAGATGCACGCCATGGCGCGCGCAGGCCGCGGCCAGGATCGCGGCACCTTGCGTGTTCTCGCGCATGCAGCGCTCCGCTTCCCGCTCGGCGTCGTCCACGCGCACATAGCCGCTGGTGTTGATCAGCGCCCAGGGCTTGTAGTGGGCCAGCGCGCGTTCGACCGACGCCGGGTCGGCGATGTCCATGTCCTGGCGCGACAGCAGTTTATAGGCCAGGTTGCGCTTCTGGCACAGGCGCGCAAAGGCGCGGCCCAGGGTGCCGGTCGCGCCCGTGATCAGGATCGGCGCGGCGCTGATGCCAGCAAGGCGCTGGGCCGGCGCCGGGATCGAGGTGAGCGCAGCGGGCGTCGCGACCGGTGGGCACAGGAAACGGTTCGGACGGCGCCACCAGCCCTGGCCGCGCAGCACCGGGTTGGTGAGCGGCTGGCCGGATGCCAGTTCGCGCATCATCGCGGCCAGCGCGGTCGGGCGCGGCATCGGCGAGCGTACGTCGAAGGGGCCCGGTTCGTAGTAGCCGCGGTTCTGGGTGACCAGGCTGTTCCAGTCGAAGGAACCGAGCAGCGACCAGACGGTGACGGCGCGCAGGTCGACGCCGTTGGCGCGCACGTTCTCGGCCGCCTGCCAGATTTCCAGCAGCCAGCGCAATTGGTCTTCGCGATTCGCGTCGATGTGGGCTTCGGTGATCGCCAGCGGCAGGCGGTAGCGTTCCCAGACCTCGGTCAGCAGGGGCGCGATGCCGGCCGTCGGTGTGGCCAGTGCGCGCGAAGCCTCGATGTCCGCGCAGGGAATGCCGTCGGCCACGCCGCGGTGATGCTGCGGATAGCGCTCCGGACGGTGGTCGAGCCAGCGCTCGCTGGTGACGTAGTAATTCACGCCGATCAGGTCGGGCGGGCAGGTGTTCTCGCGGAACCAGAGCAGGTCGGCGACGTCGACGCCGGTGCCGGTGAGATATTTCCACAGCTTGTGTTCGGGCCCGACGGTGCCGCACAGCAGGTCCCAGGCCAGCCAGCGGCGCTCGTTGTAGAACTCGGCGACACGGGCCAGTTCCGGCGTGCTGTAGGTTTTACCCAAGTCGTCGGTCTGGACCAATTTGGCGTTTGGGTTGACCTTGCGGATCTCGCGCATGCAGAGCACGACGGCGCGGCACTGGATCAGGAGGGCCTGGATGAAGGATTTGTCGTCGCGCGCATGCGGATACCAGACGCCGTACAGGCCGGCGAAGCGCGCGGTGGTGCAGGGTTCGTTGACGGGGGTGTAGTACTCGAGCCAGGGATAGCGGGCGGCGACGGCGCCGGCGTATTCGGCGAGGCGCTCCGGGAAGGCGGGGTCGAGCAGGCTGGTGTCGCGCGGGCCGCTGCCGTGGTGGATCAGGCCGGCGATCGGCGTCACGCCCGCATCGCGGAGGAGCGGGAGGCGCTCGTCCGGCCAGCTCCAGTCGGCCTTGTCGATGCCGTCCGGGGCGGTACGTTCCCACAGGATAGGATAGCGGATGGCGCGGATGCCGGTGGCGGCAAAGCGGCCGATGTCGCAGTTGCGCAGCGCGTGGCCATTGCGGTCGAGCTGGCTGAAGTATTCGTCTTGCACACGGTTCACGGTACATTCGAGGCCGCCCCAGAGTTCAAGAGGGCGGGGCTGGCTGTTCGGGCTCGTGTTATTCATAGGTTCATCACTTATTAGAATTTTAACAACAAAAAACTTTTAGACGGTCGCCGAAAAGATAAAGTTCGGAATAATCGACTTGTCTGGATCTGCTGCCGCCCGTGAACCGGGCGGCTCCTTCATGGCCGGACGGAACCGCTTCCCCCGTCGCGGTCCTGTTTCCACTTCCGGTTGACAGCGCGCCGCCAACCTGCAAACATGCCATCCATGAAATTTATCAACTCACACTCTTTCTGCACTTGGTGGCGCCGCTGACAGCGCGCGGCCGTAACGAGAAGATGTGACTCAATGAACGCCGCCTCGATTCAGGTGGCGTTTTGTTTGGCGCGGCGGGATCGGGGCAAACCCAGTCAATCCAAGGAAACCCGATGAACCAAACCGCGACCAATACTCCCGCACCCGTCATCCTCACCGGCGACCGTCCGACCGGTCCTTTGCACCTCGGCCACTTCGTGGGCAGCCTGCGCAACCGCGTCGCCTACCAGAACGAATACCGCCAGTTCATCATGTTGGCCGACGCCCAGGCGCTCACCGACAACATGGATGACACCGGCAAGGTACACCGGAACGTCGTCGAAGTGGCGCTCGATTACCTCGCCGTCGGCATCGACCCGACGCGCTCGACGATCTTCATCCAGTCCCAGGTGCCGGAACTGGCAGAGTTGACATTCTATTATCTTAATCTCGTGACCGTCGCCCGTTTGGAACGCAACCCGACTGTCAAGACGGAAATTGCGCTGCGCAACTTCGAGCGCGACATCCCGGCCGGCTTCCTGACCTATCCAGTCAGCCAGGCGTCCGACATCAGCGCCTTCAAGGCGACCCTGGTGCCGGTGGGCGAGGATCAGATCCCGATGATCGAGCAGTGCAACGAGATCGTGCGCCGCTTCAACCGCCTCGCCAACAAGGACATCCTGGTCGAGTGCAAGGCCCTGGTGCCGGAAATCGGCCGCCTGCCTGGCATCGACGGCAAGGCCAAGATGAGCAAGTCGCTCGGCAACACCATCAACCTGGGCGACAGCGAGGACCAGATCCGCGCCGCCGTGAAGCAGGTCTACACCGACCCGCTGCACCTGAAGGTCTCGGACCCGGGCCACGTCGAAGGCAACGTCGCCTTCCTCTACCTGGACGCCTTCGACAACGACAAGGCGGCCCTGGAAGAAATGAAAGCCCATTACACGCGCGGCGGCCTGGGCGACAGCATCGTGAAAAAGCGCCTCGATGCCGTGCTGCAGGAAATGCTGGCCCCGATCCGTGCCCGCCGCGAAGAGTTCGCCAAGGACAAAGGGGCGGTGCTGCAGATGCTGAAGGAAGGCACGATGAAGGCGCGCGAAGTGGCGGCCGGCACCGTGGACGAAGTGCGTCGCGCGCTGGGTCTGTCGTACTTCTGATTCCCCACCGGGGTTGAACGCGGGGCGCGGGTGCGCTTCGCGCTACTCCTGGTGCCGCCATACGCTCCCTTGTCACCCCGCGCTGGCATCCCGCCTTGCGCCATGCCAAGCTCCGTCCCGCGCGATTCGACGATGATCGCCGTTTATTTAATGACGGGAGGGAATGATGAGCAAAGGTTTGCGCTTGACCGAGAAATGGCTGCAGCGCGCGCTGTGGCTGGTGGCTTTCGCCTTCGCAAGCTTCCTGATCGGACTCGGCGGCAAGATCGTCGACAACCTGTGGGACGTGGAGCCGGAACTCAGGGTCGAGCAATTCATGGATGCGGGGCAGGTTAGCGCCCTGCGCGCCGAGATCGAGCAGGCGGATAAGCGGCGCGATGCCGCGCGCCTGGACCTGGAGCAGGCCAGCGAGCAGCACCAGGTGGCGCAATCGAACACGCAGTCGGCACGCGCCAGCTTCGAGAACTGGCGCGATACGCGCCAGGCTACGGCGCGGCCCGACCAGGATCCGGAACTGATCAAGCGCACCCATGCGCTCGATGAGCTGGAAGCCAGCGAGCGGCGCGCCCTGTCGGCGGTGGAAAAGCAGCGCCAGGCCATGCTCGACGCCACCCAGGCGGCCGAGCGTGCGCAAACGCGCTGGACTGCGCTGGAACGCCCGGCCTTCGATACATACCAGGACGCGATGCGCAGCAAGGAGCTGCGCGTCTTCGGTTACCGGCTGGCCCTGACCCTGCCGCTGCTGCTGGTCGCCGGCTGGCTGTTCAAGCACAAGCGCAAAACGCCCTCCTGGCCCTTCGCCTGGGGCTTCATCTATTTCGCCCTGTTTGCTTTCTTCTTCGAGCTGGTTCCCTACCTGCCGAGCTATGGCGGCTATGTGCGCTACATCGTCGGCATCATCCTCACCGTGGTGGTGGGACGCTATGCGATCACGGCCCTGCAGGCCTATCTGGCGCGGCAAAAGGAAAGCGAGGCGCTGCCCGACGTGCAGCGGCGCCAGACCCTGCGCTACGACGTCGCGCTGGCGCGCCTGGGAAAGAGCGTCTGTCCGGGCTGCGAGCGGCCGGTCGACCTGAAGGACGACAAGACGGATTATTGCCCGCACTGCGGCATCGGCCTGTTCGACCGCTGCGGCGGCTGTACCACGCGCAAGAATGCCTTCGGACGCTTTTGCTTTGCCTGCGGGACGGGAGCGAACACCAGCCTGGCCGATTGAGCGCCAGGCCGGCGCCGCGATAAAGGCTTAGTCCTTCAAGTCGGCCGGCACCTTGCCGCCATTGGCGGCCAGCTTGTTCATCACCTGGCGGTGCAGCCAGATGTTCATCGAGGCCGAGTCCGAGGTGTCGCCGGTGTAGTGCAGCTCGGCGGCGAGTTCCTTGCGCGCCTGCAGGCTGCTGTCGAGGTCGAGCAGCTTGAGCAGGTCGACGATCGAGGTGCGCCAGTTCAGGTTCTGGCCCGAGGCTTGCAGCTTCTGGTTCAGGATGGCTTCGACATCGACCTGCTCCATTGCTGCCGGGGCAGGGGCGGGCGCAGGCGCCGCAGGCGCAGGAGCGGCTGGTGCCGTTGGACGTTGTGCTTGCGCTTGTGCCTGGGCTTGCGCTTGTGCCTGGGCCTGTGCTTGCGCCTGTGCTTTCTTGGCCGAGTCCGAGTTCGGGAAGATTTTGTTAAAGATATTGCTTAGCATACCCATGTGATGCTCCTTGTTGTTGGTGAGTGAGGGACTGCGAATCAACGGCGCTGGATGTTCTGCGCCATGTGGCCGAGAGCAATGGCAAGCGCGGCTGCGCCGAGGCCCTTGACGACATTCGGATGCTCGGCGTAGAAGTCGCCCATACGCTCGACCACGCCAGGATTCTCTTGTTCCGCCTTTTGGGCGATCTCTTGCACCTGCTCAGGCGACAGCTGGGATGCCTGTTCCGGCGTGATCTGCGGCTGGCCGCCGCCGGCACCGCCGAGCAGGTTGCCCAGCATGCCGCCCAGGTTGCCGAGGCCGCCGCCCATGCCACCTGCGCCGCCGCGGCCGGAGAGCATGCCGATCAGCGAAGGGCCCGCGGCTGCGATCAGCTGGTTCAGCATGCTTGCCTGCTGGTTCGGATTACTCTGGCCAAACATCTGGCCGACCATTTGCGGGAAGGGTGGCGTCTGGTCCGAGCGCAGCGCCTGGGTCACGCCGTGGGCGACCGCTTCGCGCGGCGCCGCCTGGGTGGCACGGTCGAAATCCTCTTCGGTGCGGGCGTTGTCGGCACCGGATGCACCGCCCAGGTATTGGTTCAACAGGTTTCCTAGATCAAAAGCCATGATGTCCTCCTGTATTGCGTGACAAGTTGAAGGACGAGGGTAGGGCGCACGATTCGTCAATTCGGTACGTTATCGAACCATCGGGCGATAAATTAGTCAGATAAGCAGTCACATCCGTGCCTGCCAGCAATTGCATGAGGCGCGGACTGAGGCTAAGCTGACGAGATGCCGTACTTGCCCATACTTTTATTCGCCGCCATTTATGCTGGCGCCATGCTGGCCTGGAACCTGCCCTGGCTGGTCGGCGCCGCCTACCTGGTCACCAGCCTGACCTGCTTCGTCGCCTATGCGATCGACAAGTCCGCTGCCCGCAACGGCGGCTGGCGCACGCCCGAGCGCACCTTGCTGCTGCTGGGCCTGGTCGGCGGCTGGCCGGGCGGGATGCTGGCCCAGCAGTGGCTGCGCCACAAGACGGCGAAACGCTCCTTCCGGCAACTGTTCTGGTTCACGGTCGTGGCCAACGTCACCGGTTTCCTGTGGCTGTCCGCGCGCATGGCGGGAGCCTGAGATGCAGCCCGGCGCCTGGCGCTACCCGCGCGTGCTGGCCCACCGGGGCGGCGGCACGCTGGCGCCGGAAAATACGATGGCCGGCCTGCACGCGGGCATGCGCCGCGGTTTTCGCGCCATCGAATACGACATCATGCTGGCGCGCGACGGCGTCCCGGTGGTGATGCACGACCCTTATCTCGGTCGCACGGTGCTCGGCACCGGCAACGTCTTCGACTACGACGCGCTGGAGCTTGCAAGCATGGATGCCGGCAGCTGGTTCGCCCGCGAGCACGAGGGCGAGCCGGTGCCGTTGTTCGTCGAGTTCGCGGGCTGGTGCAAGGCGCACGGGATCTGGATGAACATGGAGATCAAGCCGGCGCCGGGCTACGACATCGAGACCGGCGGCACCATCGCCCGCATTGCCGCTGCGCTGTTCGCGGACGAGATCGCGGCGGGAGACGTGGCGGCGGTGCCTTTATTATCTTCGTTCAGCCATCTCGCACTGGAAGCGGCGCGCGAAGTAGCGCCGCAAGTGCCGCGCGCCTGCCTGATGAGCGAGCTGCCGCCGGATTGGGAGAGAAGGGCGCAGTCGGTCGAGGCAGTGGCGATCCATACGAATCACCGGCATCTGACGCCGGAACTGGCGCGCGAGGTGAGGGCGGCAGGCTATGGATTGTTCTGCTACACGGTCAACGATCCGGGGCGGGCGCGGGAATTGCTGGCGTGGGGCGTCGAGGCGTTCTGTACCGACCGCATCGACCTGATCGGGCCGGATTTCGCGTAGAGGCTGTTCATGTGCTTGTCCGCGTGGGCATGCCCACCCTACGGCGCACCACCGCCAGTAGCAAGTTCATGGAACCGTTGTGTAACGTAGGGTGGGCATGCCCACGCGGATGGGAAGGGTCCGATAACGGCCCAGGCGACAGCCCCGCTACCCCGTGAAAACCCCTCAAACAGCGCGGTCCAACCCCGTGTAAATAAAGTCACCAACTGACTGATATAATCGTTGCTTTATCTACCGTACCGCGCTCTTTCCGCACCCACCAACATGAAATCTTCCGAAATTCGCGAAAAGTTCCTCAAGTTCTTTGAGTCCAAGGGCCATACGATCGTACGGTCCAGCCCCCTCGTGCCGGGCAACGATCCGACCATGTTGTTGACCAACAGCGGAATGGTGCAGTTCAAGGACGTCTTCCTCGGTCTCGATTCGCGCCCGTACTCGCGCGCGACCACCGTGCAGCGCTGCGTGCGCGCCGGCGGCAAGCACAACGACCTGGAAAACGTCGGCTACACCGCGCGCCACCACACCTTCTTCGAGATGCTGGGTAACTTCAGCTTCGGCGATTACTTCAAGCGCGACGCCATCAACTACTGCTGGGAGCTGCTGACCAAGGTCTACATGCTGCCGGCCGAGAAGCTGACCGTCACCGTCTACTTCGAGGACGACGAAGCCTACGACATCTGGGCCAACGAGATCGGCGTGCCGAAAGAGCGCATCATCCGCATTGGCGACAACAAGGGCGCGCGCTACGCCTCCGACAACTTCTGGCAGATGGCCGACACCGGCCCATGCGGCCCGTGCACCGAGGTGTTCTACGACCACGGCGCCGACATCTGGGGCGGTCCTCCGGGCTCGCCGGAAGAAGACGGCGACCGCTTCATCGAGATCTGGAACCTGGTGTTCATGCAGTTCAACCGCGACGAATCGGGCGTCCTGACCCCGCTGCCGAAGCCGTCGATCGACACCGGCATGGGCATGGAGCGCCTGGCCGCCGTGCTGCAGCACGTGCACAGCAACTACGAGATCGACCTGTTCCAGAACCTGATCAAGGCGGCCGCGCGCGAAACCGGCGCGACTGACCTGGAAAACAATTCGCTGAAGGTCATCGCCGACCACATCCGTGCGGCCTCCTTCATGATCGTCGACGGCATCATCCCGAGCAGCGAAGGCCACGGCTACGTCCTGCGCCGCATCATCCGCCGCGCCCTGCGCCACGGCCACAAGCTGGGCCAGACCCGTCCGTTCTTCCACAAGCTGGTTGCCGACCTCGACGCCGAGATGGGTACCGCCTACCCCGAGCTGACCGAAGCGAAAGAGCGCGTCGCCCAGGTGCTGAAGGCCGAGGAAGAGCGTTTCGGCGAGACGCTGGAAAACGGCATGAAGATCCTGGAAGCGCAGCTGGCCAAGGACGCGAAGAACCTGGACGGCGCCACCGCCTTCACCCTGTACGACACCTACGGCTTCCCGCTCGACCTGACGGCCGACATCTGCCGCGAACGTGGCGTGACGCTCGATGAAGAAGGCTTCACCGCCGCCATGGAGCAGCAGAAGAAGACCGCGCGCGCCGCCGGCAAGTTCAAGATGGCCGCCAAGGTCGAGTACGCCGGCGAGAAGACCAAGTTCGTCGGCTACGAATCGCTGGTGCACAACACCCACGTGCTGGCGCTGTACTCGGAAGGCGTGTCGGTGCAGGAACTGAAAGCCGGCCAGGAAGGCATCGTCGTGCTCGACACGACCCCGTTCTACGCCGAATCCGGCGGCCAGGTCGGCGACCATGGCCTGATCAAGGCGGCAGGCGGTGACTTCGAAGTCGAAGACACCCTGAAGATCCAGGCGGACGTGTTCGGCCACCACGGCGTGCTGCGTAGCGGCTCGCTGAAGGTCGGCGACACCGTGGACGCCCAGGTCGACCAGGCCAAGCGCGCGCGCACCATCCGCAACCACTCGGCGACCCACCTGATGCACAAGGCCCTGCGCGAAGTGCTCGGCGGCCACGTGCAGCAGAAAGGCTCGCTGGTCGATCCGGATAAAACCCGTTTCGACTTCAGCCACAATGCGCCGGTCACAAGCGAGCAGATTGCCCAGGTCGAGATGATCGTGAACCGCGAAATCCTGGAAAACCATCCGACCAAGGCCCAGCACATGTCCTTCGACGACGCCGTCAAGCACGGCGCGATGGCCCTGTTCGGCGAGAAGTACGGCGACGAAGTGCGCGTGCTCGACATCGGCTCCTCGAAAGAGCTGTGCGGCGGCGTCCACGTGACCCGCACCGGCGACATCGGCCTCTTCAAGATCGTGTCGGAAGGCGGCGTCGCCGCCGGTATCCGCCGTATCGAGGCCGTGACGGGCGAGGGCGCGCTGGCCTGGGTGCAGGCGACCAATGCCAAACTGCTGGCTGCCGCATCGGCCCTGAAGACGGCCCCGGACGAACTGCCGTCGCGCATCGCCCAGGTGCAGGATCAGGTGAAAGTGCTGGAGAAGGAAGTGTCGGCACTGAAGTCGAAGCTGGCTGCAGGCCAGGGCGACGAGCTGGTCAACAAGGCAGTGGACGTGAACGGCATCAAGGTGCTGGCCGCGACCATGGAAGGCGCCGACGTCGCCAGCCTGCGCGAGACCATGGACAAGCTGAAGGACAAGCTGGGCACCGCGGCCATCGTGCTCTCCAGCGTCCTGGACGGCAAGGTCAGCCTGATCGCGGGCGTTACCAAGGACGCCACCGATAAAGTGAAAGCCGGCGAGCTGGTCAACTTCGTCGCCCAGCAGGTGGGCGGCAAGGGCGGCGGCCGTCCGGACATGGCGCAGGCCGGCGGTACCGATCCGTCGGGCCTGCCGAACGCGCTGGCTGCCGTGCCGGGCTGGGTCGGCGAACGCGCTTAACAGTACCTGTAGTTCGTAGGGTGGACGGCTTCGCCGTCCACGCGTTCAACGCACGGTGAAATGGTCGGTACGGCTTTTCATCTGCCGCTTGAACGCGTGGACGGGGGACCCGTCCACCCTACGCCGTTAACGGACGCGTTTT
Source organism: Massilia sp. Mn16-1_5 (assembly GCF_004798585.1). Taxonomy (GTDB): domain Bacteria; phylum Pseudomonadota; class Gammaproteobacteria; order Burkholderiales; family Burkholderiaceae_D; genus Telluria. The sequence continues at coordinate 242,015 of NZ_PPXQ01000005.1, read as the reverse complement.
TGGTGCATCCATGTATCACTACGGTGCAAAAACAATCAACCCGTTCTGCGCTAATTCACATTTGCTGTGCGCCGATAGGGGCGCTGCCGGAGGCAAAATCCCACGCTGCACAAGGTGGGCACGGGGCGCCCACCCTACGGCATATCCCTGCCGCTACAATTTATTCGCCTGTCAAGCTTTCCCTGACTCATCTGTTGCGGTTGTGGTAATGCAACAATTCGTGACTATTTTGGTGCGGCGCGTCATAATCCGGGAATTGGAGTAGTATGCAACCAGTATCACCCCGGATCACCACCTGAGCAGGCATGCGATGAGCGACATCATTCTCGATACCGATACGATTCAATTCCAGAAGGACCTGGACGCGCGCGGCCTGAACTGCCCGCTTCCTATCCTGAAAGCCAAGAAGGCGCTGGCCGAGATGGCCACCGGCGAGGTGCTGCGGATCACTGCCACCGACACCGGTTCCGTGCGTGACTTCCAGGCTTTTGCCAAGCAGACCGGCAATGCGCTGGTCCACCACTCGCAGAACCAGGGCGAGTTCGTTTTCTACATGCGCCGCAAGTAAGCATGGTCCCGGCGGGGCAGATCCTGCTCCGCCCCTTTTCCTTTTCCGTTGAATGTTTAGTCAGACCAAGTTTGGAAGCATTCCTCTACCTAAAAATCGCACGATCGTGCTTTAATTTAGTTTTAGTGCGGTTTATCTCTTATAATCTGGACCACTTTAGCCCAGTCTACCTCTTCAATTTTTCAAAGGCACACCTATGAAAGTCCTGGTACCCGTCAAACGCGTGGTCGACTATAACGTCAAGGTCCGCGTCAAGTCCGACGGCAGCGGCGTGGATATCGCCAACGTCAAGATGTCGATGAACCCGTTCGACGAAATCGCGCTCGAAGAAGCGACCCGTTTGAAGGAAGCCGGCAAGGTTACCGAAGTGGTGGCTGTCTCCGTCGGCGTCGCCCAGTGCCAGGAAACCCTGCGCACCGGCATGGCGATCGGCGCCGATCGCGGCATCCTGGTGGAAACCGCAGGCGAGACCGAGCCGCTGGCCGTGGCCAAGATCATGAAGGCGCTGGCCGACAAGGAACAGCCGCAGCTGATCATCCTGGGCAAGCAGGCGATCGACGACGATTCGAACCAGACCGGCCAGATGCTGGCGGCCCTGCTGGGCTGGCCACAAGCCACCTTCGCCTCGAAGGTCGTACTGGAAGACGGTAAAGTCACCGTGACCCGCGAAGTCGACGGCGGCCTGGAAACCGTGGCCCTGAGCCTGCCGGCCATCGTCACCACCGACCTGCGCCTGAACGAGCCGCGCTACGTCACGCTGCCGAACATCATGAAGGCCAAGAAGAAGCCGCTGGAAACGATCAAGCCGGAAGACCTGGGCGTCGACGTTAGCCCGCGCCTGAAGACCCTGAAGGTCGTCGAGCCGGCCAAGCGCTCGGCAGGCATCAAGGTGCCGGACGTCGCCACGCTGGTGCAGAAGCTGCGCACCGAAGCCAAAGTCATCTAATAAGGAAACATCATGGTCGCACTCGTTATTGCTGAACACGACAATGGCTCCCTGAAGGGCAGCACCCACCACACCGTGACCGCGGCCGCCCAGTGCGGTGGCGACGTGCACGTGCTGGTCGCCGGCTCGACCTGCGGCGCCGCCGCCGAAGCCGCCGCGCAGATCGCCGGCGTCTCGAAGGTACTCGTCGCCGACGCGCCGTACTTCGCCGACGGCCTGGCCGAAAACGTGGCCGAGCAGATCCTGGCCGTGGCCGGTTCGTACTCGCACATCCTGGCTCCGGCCACCGCCTACGGCAAGAACATCCTGCCGCGCGTCGCCGCCAAGCTGGACGTGGCCCAGATCTCGGAAATCACCAAGGTCGACTCGCCCGACACCTTCGAGCGCCCGATCTACGCCGGCAACGCCATCGCCACCGTGCAGTCGAGCGACAGCGTGAAGGTCATCACCGTGCGCGGCACCGGCTTCGACGCCGCCGCCGCCACCGGTGGTTCGGCTGCCGTCGAAACCATCGGCGCAGCCGCCGACTTCGGCAAGTCGACTTTCGTCGGCCGCGAACTGGCGAAATCGGACCGTCCGGAACTGACCGCCGCCAAGATCATCGTCTCCGGTGGCCGCGGCATGGGCTCGGGCGACAACTTCAAGCTGCTCGAACCGCTGGCCGACAAGCTGGGCGCGGCCATGGGCGCCTCGCGCGCGGCAGTGGACGCCGGCTACGTGCCGAACGACTGGCAGGTCGGCCAGACCGGCAAGATCGTCGCGCCGTCGCTGTACATCGCCGTCGGTATCTCGGGCGCGATCCAGCACCTGGCCGGCATGAAGGATTCGAAGACCATCGTCGCCATCAACAAGGATCCGGAAGCGCCGATCTTCTCGGTGGCCGACTACGGCCTGGTGGGTGACCTGTTCGAAGTCATCCCGCAGCTGGTCCAGGAACTCGGCTGATAACGTAGGGTGGGCGCCCCGTGCCCACCTTGCAGAATCAAAACACAGGCCACGCTGGTTCGGCATCCGCCGACTACCGTGGCCTGTTTTACATCCAAATCTGAGGAGATATCGTGAGCTACCAAGCCCCGATCAAAGACATGCTGTTCGTCCTGAACGAACTGGCGAACCTGCAGCAGGTCAGCCAGCTGCCGGGCTGCGAAGACGCGACCGCCGACACCGTGGAGGCGGTGCTGGAAGAGAACGCGAAATTCTGCGGCGAAGTCGTCGCGCCCCTGAACGCCCCGAGCGACAAGGAGCCGAGCTTCTGGCACGACGGCCAGGTCACGACGTCCGCCGGCTTCAAGGTCGCCTTCCAGGCCTTCGGCGAATCCGGCTGGCAAGGCGTGCAGCATCCACAGGAATTCGGCGGCCAGGGCTTGCCGAAGATCGTCGCAACGCCATGCACCGAAATGCTGAACGCCGCATCGATCTCGTTCGCGCTGGTCGCGCTGCTGACCGACGGCGCCATCGAGGCGCTGCTGACGGCAGGTTCCGACGAGCAGAAGGCGCGCTTCCTCGAGCCGCTCATCACCGGCAAGTGGACCGGCACCATGAACCTGACCGAGCCGCAGGCCGGTTCGGACCTGGCCGCCGTGCGCACCCGCGCCGTGCCGCAGGGAGACGGCACCTATAAAATTTTCGGCACCAAGATCTTCATCACCTACGGTGAGCACGACATGGCCGAGAACATCATCCACCTGGTGCTGGCGCGTACGCCGGACGCGCCGCCGGGCGTGAAGGGCATCTCGCTGTTCATCGTGCCGAAGTTCCTGATCAACGAAGACGGCTCGCTGGGCGCGCGCAACGACGCCCACTGCGTCTCGATCGAACATAAACTGGGCATCAAGGCCAGCCCGACCGCCGTGCTGCAGTTCGGCGACAACGGCGGCGCCATCGGCACCCTGGTCGGCGAAGAGAACCGCGGCCTGGAATACATGTTCATCATGATGAACGCGGCCCGCTTCGGCGTCGGCATGCAGGGCATCGGCCTGGCCGAACGCGCCTACCAGCAGGCGGTCGCCTTCGCCAAGGACCGCATCCAGTCGCGCGACCTGCTTGGCTCCGCCGGCCCGGTCGCCATCATCAACCATCCGGACGTGCGCCGCATGCTGATGTCGATGCGCGCCCAGACCGAAGCTGCGCGTGCGCTGGCCTATGTCGGCGCCGGCATCTCGGACGTGGCCCATTACCACGCCGACGAAGCAACCCGTAAGGCCAACCTGGCCGTCTACGAATACCTGGTCCCGGTCATCAAGGGCTGGTCGACCGAGATGAGCGAGAACGTCGCGCGCGACGGCGTGCAGGTGCATGGCGGCATGGGCTTCATCGAAGAGACCGGCGCGGCCCAGCACTACCGCGACGCCAAGATCCTGACCATCTACGAAGGCACGACGGCGATCCAGGCCAACGACCTGGTCGGCCGCAAGACCGTGCGCGACGGCGGCGCCGTGGCGAAGTCGATCATCGCCCAGGTGCGCGAGACCGAAGCGGCGCTGGCGGAAGTGCAGGGTGCTGATTTCGTAGCCGATTTTGCTGCGATAGGCAAGCAGCTCGCACTTGGCTCGACCGCGCTGGAAGAAGTCGTCGACTTCGTCGTCGCCAACATGAAGTCGGACATCAAGGGCGTCTTCTCCGGTTCCGTGCTCTACCTGAAGCTGGCCGGCATCGTGCTGGGCGGCTGGCAGATGGCGCGCGCGGCCCTGGTCGCGCAGAAGAAGCTGGAAGCAGGCGAGGGTGATGCCGCCTTCCTGCGCGCGAAGATCGCCACCGCGCGCTTCTTCGCCGACCACATCCTGTCCGGCGCGGGCGGCCTGCGTGCCGCCATCGTCGAAGGCAGTGCCGGCGTGCTGGCGCTGGAGGTCGAGCAGTTCTGAAGCAGCCCCCCGGTCTTCATGAAGCGGCCTGCGGGCCGCTTTTTTTATGCACAAGCGGACGACGCGCACGATTTGCTGAGTTTGATTCAGCTTAAACGAAGCATTACAGCCGCGTTCGTAGACTGGGTTCACCTACTCAGCCATGGAGCCCGATCATGCGAACGCCATTACCACGCTTGCTGCACCTTCCGGCCCTCGCCGTCTCGTCCCTGTTGCTGCTCACCGCATGCGGCGGCGGCAGCGACGATCCGACGCCGGTCACCACCAATCCCGATCCGGTCCAGCCGGGTCAGCCCAGCCAGCCGACGCAACCGTCGCAGCCATCACAACCGTCGCAGCCGGGTACGCCGAACCAGCCGGCGCCTGGCGAACCCGTGCTGGCCGATACCTTTACCGCCTGGAGCAACGACACGATGAACAGTCCGCCCGGCTGGAATGCCTGGGTGGCGCCGTCGGGCAGTGTCCCGGTGGGCGGCGTGGTCTGCGCGGCCAGCGAAAACTTTCACCAGCATTCGCTGGTCTCGATCTACAAGGACGGCGTGCGCCAGGGCCTGCCCGACAATGTCGGCCGAGGCGGCTGCAACTACGAGCTGCATACCCACGACGGCACAGGCGTGGTGCACATCGAGGCGGACGTACCCAAGAAGTTCACGCTCGGGCAGTTCTTTGCGCTGTGGAAGCAGCCGCTGAGCGCCAATGGAACGGCCGGGCTGGCCGGGCCGGTGCGCTTCTATGTGATCGAGAACGAAAGGCTCACGCGCTACACCGGCGATCCGGCCGTGCTGGAGCTGGTGGCGCACAGGGAGATCGTCGTCATCAGCGGCCCGGCACCGGCAGTGCTGCCGAAGTACCAGTGGCCGACCAATCTTTGAAAGGGCTTGTTGCCCGCGCTGGCGCTTCAGGCGCTCAACCGTAAGCGCCGCCGGTGAACATCAGGTCGAACAGGCGCGAGATGGTGCCGATCAGCACGGTCGCGCCGACCAGCAGCGTGGTCACCAGCAGCAGGGCGAGGATCCAGCTCGAGTCAGTGCGGACGCTCGACGCGGCATTGAAGCGGGCATCCCATTTCTCGTCCGGCGTGAGGCCGATGGCGAGGGCTTCGATGCAGGCGGCAACGGCGGAAATGAGGAGCGGCAGCAGCGCATAGAAGGGATTGATGCCGTTCATGTTGCTGAAAATGAGGCCGGCGATCGGCAGGCTGCTGACGTGCAGCAGGCCTAGTTTGTCGACGCCGCCATGCAGGTAGAAGCGATGTATCCCCAGCGACCCCAGGGTCAGCGCCAGCGCGGTGGCGAGCGTCTTGTTCTTGTGAGCCATGCGTAAGCAAGTAAAGTGAAACGGATGTGTTACACGAAAGGGCTCAGTATCGTTCATAAACATAACAAAAGCATCAGTTTTTATGTAAATGCAATGTATCAATCACTTGCGGGGAAGGGGGCGGAGGATGGGCGGTAGCGGTCGGGCGAAAAATAGCGGATAATGCGCGATTCGGCCGGGACTGCGCGCTCCGATATCCGTTTTGTCATTATCGCTTGCTGCTCTTTGGCATTGCGCGCTATAATCGTCGGCTTTCTCCGTCCAATACAACTTTTTGGAATTATTATGGTCGTTATCCGTTTGGCTCGTGGCGGCGCAAAAAAGCGCCCGTTCTTCAACATCGTTGCAACCGATTCGCGTAACCGTCGCGATGGCCGTTTCATCGAGCGCATCGGCTTCTACAACCCGATGGCTTCGGGCGCTGAAGTCGGCCTGAAGATCACCGCGGACCGTCTGGCCTACTGGCAAGGCGTTGGCGCACAACTGTCGCCGACCGTTGCTCGCCTGGTTGCCCAGCAGACCCCGGCTACCTAAGGTTTTACCGGTTTGAGCGATCCAGCAGTGAGCGGGGCGCAAGCCCCTGATGACCTGACCCAGGTCGGTTACATCTCCGGCGCCTATGGCGTCATGGGTGCCATCCGCGTCACGCCGTTTTCGACGGACGCCGATGCGCTGCTGAACGTGAAAACCTGGTGGCTCGACAAATCGGGCCTGCGCTCCGTCACCGTACGGACCGCGAAGATGCATGGTGGCGACGTGGTCGCTACCCTCGTCGGGATGTCGGGCCGCGATGCGGCGGAAGCGCTGAAAGGCGCAGCCGTGCACGTGTCGCGTGCCGAGTTTCCCGCGCTTGAGGAAGACGAGTATTACTGGTCTGACCTGATCGGCATGGATGCCGTGAACCTGCAGGGCGAAGCCCTCGGCAAGGTGATCGACATGATGAGCAATGGTCCGCAATCGATTTTGCGGATTGAGCCGGTGCCGGAGCAGGACAGCAAAGACAAGGCGCCCGAGCGCCTCGTCCCGTTTGTGGACCAGTTCGTCAAGAACGTCGATCTCAAGGCGAAAACGATTACCCTGGACTGGGGTCTGGACTATTAGAGCACCTAACAAAACCGCCATGGCTGCGTTGCATTCGTCTCGCCGTACTAGCGTACTGTCTTCGACGATGCGCCTTGCCCTGACGATTTTGTTAGGTGCTCTGAACCCCGTCCGCATGAAGCGAGGTCATGATGCAGTTTGACGTCGTGAGCTTGTTTCCCGAGATGTTTGCCGCGTTGACGCAGTCGGGTGTGACCCGGCGCGCCTTCGAGCAGGAACGCTGGGGCCTGACGCTGTGGAATCCGCGCGATTTCACGAGCGACCGCCACCGTACCGTGGATGACCGCCCGTATGGCGGCGGCCCCGGGATGGTGATGCTGGCCAAGCCGCTCGAGGCGACGATCAATGCGGCCAAGGCGCGCCAGGTCGAACTCGGCCTGCCGCCGCCGCGCGTGGTGTTCATGTCGCCGCAAGGCAAACCGCTGACGCACGAACGCGTCATGGCGCTGAAGGACGAGCCGGGCCTGGTCGTCCTGTGCGGCCGCTACGAAGCGGTCGACCAGCGTCTGCTGGACCGCATCGTCGACGAGGAAATTTCGCTCGGCGACTTCGTGCTCTCCGGCGGCGAATTGCCGGCGATGGCCCTGATGGATGCGGTAGTGCGACAATTGCCCGGCGTGCTGGGCGACGATGCCTCGGCAGTCGAAGACAGTTTCGTCAACGGCCTGCTCGATTCGCCGCACTACACCCGCCCCGAGGTCTACGAGGGCGTGCCGGTGCCGCCGGTCCTGATGGGCGGAAACCACGCAGAGATCACGAAATGGCGCCGTCAGCGTATGCTGGAAGCGACATTCAAGAAACGGCCGGAATTGTTGGACAAGGCGCGCGCAGCGGGCCAGTTGACCAAGGCCGACGAACAGTTTTTGGCGACGCTCTCCCAGGAGAGTTAGCCGGAAAATGCACCATTATGGTGCGAAACGTGTGGGCATGTTGCTCGTACGTTCAACCCCATCCTCTACTGGGCGACGCATTGCGTCCTACAGCGCCAGCAAGATGGTTTTTGGAGTCATAAGAAATGAACCTGATTCAGCAACTCGAGCAGGAAGAAATCGCGCGCCTCGGCCGCGCCATTCCTGATTTCGCACCAGGCGACACCGTGGTCGTCAACGTCAACGTCGTCGAAGGCAACCGCAAGCGCGCCCAGGCATACGAAGGCGTCGTCATCTCGCGTCGTAACCGCGGCCTGAACTCGAACTTCATCGTTCGCAAGATCTCGTCGGGTGAAGGTGTCGAGCGTACGTTCCAGCTGTACTCGCCGCTGATCGCTTCGATCGAAGTGAAACGCCGCGGTGATGTCCGTCGCGCCAAGCTGTACTATCTGCGTGAGCGTTCGGGCAAATCGGCACGTATCAAAGAAAAGCTGCCGCAGCGTAAAGTTGCAAACACCACCGCCGCTCAGTAATTGCGATTGTGGAATGAAAAAGGCATCCCCCGGGATGCCTTTTTCTTTATCTGTTGGAGATAATGCTTTTGGTTAAGGTTCATTTCGATCCCTCCCGCCTGCCGGTCGACGCCATCGCCGGCGAACCCGCCATCGATCCCGCATTATTGACGGCCGAACACCTGCGTGCGCGCTTCGCCCGGGCGCAGCCGCGCTGGGAACCGGAAACGCCGGACGAGTCCTGGATGACGCCCGGCTTCAAGCTGCGCCGCGCCGCCGTGCTGATACCGGTGGTCGAGCGGCCCGAGGGCCTGAGCGTGCTGCTGACCCAGCGTACCGATCACCTGACCAGCCATGCCGGCCAGATCGCCTTTCCCGGCGGACGTGCCGAAGAACTCGACTCCTCGCCGATCGAGACCGCGCTGCGCGAATCGGAAGAAGAGATCGGCCTGCATCGCCGCCATATTTCGATCGTCGGCGTGCTGCCGGATTATGTAACCGGCAGCGCCTACCGCGTCGCGCCCGTCGTCGCGCTGGTCAAGCCGCCTTTCGAGCTGGCGGCCGACCCGGGCGAGGTCGCGGAAATCTTCGAGGTGCCGCTGGCCTTCCTGATGAACGGCCTGAATCACCAACGCATGTCCTTCGATCTGCCCGAAGGGAAGGGGCGGCGCCAGTTCTACGCCATGCCCTATGAACGTTTCTTCATTTGGGGCGCCACGGCCGGAATGTTACGTAATCTGTTCCATTTCCTGCGCGCATAAAAATTCTTACAAGTGCCGATTTGATTATGGCGTGCACCTGCGCTATCGTAGCGGGCAGCGTGGTATTGCCATAACAAAAGAAGGACTTGCATGACATTTTTTTCCATTCTGTGCGCGCTCATCATCGAGCAACTGAAACCCCTGCGCGCAGATAACCAGGTCTATGCCGGCATCAAGGGCCTGGCCATGCGTATCGAAGCCTCGTTCAATGCCGGCGAAGCGAAAAACGGCCGCATGGGCTGGTTCCTGATGATGGCGGTGCTGGTCGTGCCGGTTGCGGCCATCTATTGGGTCCTGATGTATTTCGGCCTGGTGTTCCTGGCCTTTGCCTGGAACGTGCTCATCGTCTACCTGACCCTGGGCTTTCGCCATTACAGCCACTACTTCACCAACATCCAGCTGGCCCTGAACAGCGGCGACGAAGCCACGGCGCGCGCACTGCTGGCCGAATGGGCGCGCATCGACACGGTCGGCATGGACACGACGGAAATTGCCCGCATCGCCGTCGAGAAGTCCCTCATCACCACCCACCGCAGCGTGTTCGGCGTCTTCTTCTGGTTCCTGATGCCGGCCGGCCCCGCCTGCGCGGTGCTGTACCGCGTCTCCGAATACCTGGCGCGTGCCTGGAACGAACCCGAGCACATGCGCAACGAAGCCTTCGGCCAGTTCGCCGCCAAGGCCTTTTACTGGATCGACTGGATTCCTGTGCGCCTGACGGCCGTCGCCTTTGCCGTGGTCGGCAATTTCGAGGACGCGATCTACGCCTGGCGCAACTTCGCCAACCGCTGGGCCGACGAATCGCGCGGCATCATCCTGGCCGCCGGCGGCGGCGCCATGGGCGTGCGCCTCGGCACCCCTAACGAGAATGCGCCGCAGTTGCTGCCGGCGGACGCCGCGATGGTCGACATGAGCGACGCCGACACCGACGTCCTGCCCGGCGAAGAGCCGAGCCTGCGCGCACTCCAGAGCACCGTGGGACTTGTCTGGCGCGCCCTGATACTATGGATGATTCTGCTCCTGTTGTTGTCCAGTATGGTCTGGTTAGGCTGAGTTACGAGGAGTTCGGTGGCTTGTCGTGAAACTTGTCGAGACAAGCCTCGTGCCCAAGTCTTCTATAAGATATAATACTGGTCGTCTCCTCCACGCAGCATTCAAAGCAGCACTATGGCCGACTTACCGCATACCGGGAACGAAGGCGCCGTCGGCGAATTCTTCATCCTGGGCCTCACCAGCAATGGCAAGCAGTTCCGCCCCAGCGACTGGGCCGAGCGCCTCTGCGGCGTCATGTCCTGCTTCCGCCCCGAAGGCAGCGGCGGCCGCCATGCCCACCTGCAGTTCTCGCCCTACGTCCACCCGACCGTGGTCAACGGCGTCAAGGCCGTGGTCGTCAACAACAAGCTGAAGAAGGCCGAACCGCTGGCCTATCACTTCGTGGTCAACTTCGCCAAGGACAACGACCTGCAAGTGGTCGATGCGTGTTTTGTTGAGCTGCCAGGCGACAAGAAGTAATTTCCCTCAAGCGTTTGAGCCAGATCAAACGCGCCTCACTCTCCTGCACTAGCGTAAAGGGCAAGACAGCGCCAGGGGAGGCCACCATGAACATCAGCGATATCTGCACCGTCCAGACCATCAGCTGCAGCCGCGACGAAACCGTGCAGGGCGCCGCATTCCTGATGCGCAAGAACCACGTGGGCGACCTGGTCGTCGTCGACGGCAGCGACGACACCGCCATTCCGGTCGGCATTCTCACCGACCGCGACATCGTCGTCTCGGTCGTCGCTCTCGGGCTCGACCCGGCCAGCCTGCAGGTCGGCGACATCATGAGCGACGACCTGCTGACCTGCCGCGAAGAGGACGACGTCTACCAGACCATTGAACACATGCGCGTGCGCGGCATCCGCCGGGTGCCGGTGGTGAACCGCCACGGCGGCCTGGCCGGCATCGTCAGCGCCGACGACCTGCTCGAATTCCTGGCCGAGGAAATGGGAGATTTGTCGCGCATCAGCGGTAGCCAGCAGGCCATGGAGCGCCGCGCCCGCCATTGAACCGGGCTCACGCACCAGACTGGTGCGCGACGGCATCGTCGACATCGGCCATCTGTTACCATCCCCGTTGGCGCGCCGCGGCAGAGCGGCGCACGAACCTGACGGGATGACATGAATTCGACGATGTACCGCCGCGGCTTGCCCGCGCACCTGATCGCGGGCGCTTTCGCCTTCCTCGCCGCCGGCACCGTCCTCGCGGCACCGAACAAGCCGCTGCCGAAGGGCGTCACCCTCGGCGCCTCGGTCGAGGGCATCACCGAATACAGGCTTGCCAACGGCCTGAAGGTACTGCTGTTCCCGGACAGTTCGCGCCCCACCGTCACCGTCAACGTCACCTATCTCGTCGGCTCGCGCCACGAGAACTACGGCGAGACCGGCATGGCCCACCTGCTGGAACACCTGATGTTCAAGGGCGCGAAGAAGAACCCGGACATCACGCGCCAGTTCGCCGACCGCGGCATGGACTTCAATGGCACCACTTCGCTCGACCGCACGAATTACTACGAGGTGTTCCAGGCCTCGCAGGCGAACCTGGACTGGGCGCTGCAGATGGAAGCGGATCGCATGACCGGCTCCTTCATCGCGCAGAAGGACCTCGACTCCGAGATGACGGTCGTGCGCAACGAGTTCGAGAGCGGCGAGAACTCACCCTCCGGCGTGCTGGTCAAGCGCATGCAGAGCATCGCCTACGACTGGCACAGCTACGGACGCTCGACCATCGGCAACCGCAGCGACATCGAGAACGTCCGCATCGCCAACCTGCAGGCCTTCTACCGCACCTATTACCAGCCCGACAATGCGGTGCTGCTGGTGGCCGGCAAGTTCGATCCGGATGCGACGCTCGCGAAGATCAGCCGCCTGTTCGGCGTGATCCCGAAACCGAAGCGCACGCTGCCCGCCTTCTGGACCGTCGAACCGACCCAGGACGGCGAACGCAGCTTCGCCGTGCGGCGCCAGGGCGACGTGCAGATCGTCATGCTCGGCTACAAAGTGCCTTCCAGCCTGCACGACGACAGCGACGTGATGGCCTTTGCCTCCGCCATCCTCGGCGACGTGCCGACCGGGCGCCTCCACAAGGGCCTGGTGGAGACGGGCAAGGCGAGCCAGGTGTTCAGCTTCGGCGAGACCGGCTACGCGCCGGGCATGCAATACGTCGGCGCGGTGGTGAAGAAGGGCGAAGCGATCGAGCCGGTACGCGCCGCACTCCTTGACGCGGTCGAGAACTTCGGCAACACGCCGCCGACGAAAGAGGAAATGGCGCGCATCCGCCGCATGTACGAGAACCAGATGGAGCGCAGCCTGAACGATCCGCAGCGGGTCGGCGTGGCGCTGTCGGAGACCATCGCGCTGGGCGACTGGCGCCTGTTCTTCACAGGCCGCGAGCGCATCAAGACCATCACGGCCGAGGAGGTGGCAGGCGTGGCGAAGCGCTACTTCAAGCGCGACAACCGCGTTACCGGCATTTTCATCCCCGAGGACGCACCGCAGCGCGCCGTGATTCCGCCGGCGCCCAGCGTCGAGAGCATCCTGAAGGACTTCAAGCCGCAGAATTCGACCCTCGTCTCGGAAGACTTCGAGCCGACCCAGGACAATATCCTGAAACGGACCCAATTGGTGACCAAGGGCGGCGTCAAGCTGGCGCTGCTGCCGAAGAAGAACCGCGGCGAAGCGGTCACCGTCGACCTGCGCCAGCACATGGGCGACGAGAAGAACCTGTTCGGCAAGGGCGCCGTGCCCGAGCTGACGGCCGCCATGCTGATGCGCGGTACCAGCCGCTATACGCGCGAACAGCTGGCCGACGAATTCGACCGCCTCAAGATTGCCGGCGGCCTGACCCATTTCCAGACCACGCGCGAACACTTACCCGAAGCCTTGCGCCTGGTCGCGCACGTGCTCAAGGAACCCGCCTTCCCGGCCGCCGAATTCGAGCAGCTGCGGCGCCAGTCGCTGGTCGCTCTCGAAGCCAGCCGCGCCGAGCCGCAGGCGGTGGCGGGACGTGCGCTGGCGCGCCATTTCGACCTGTATCCGCAGGGCGACGTGCGCCACGCGAACAGCATCGACGAAGACCTGGCCGAACTGAACGCGGCGCGCCTGGAAGACCTGCGCACCTACCACCGCGAATTCTACGGCAGCGTGCCGGCCGAGATGGCGATCGTGGGCGACTTCGATGCCCAGGCGGTCGCGCCGCTGGTGGACGAATTGTTCGGCGCCTGGAAGCCTCAGGCCAACGTGGCGCCGGTGCTGCGCCGCCATGCCGACATCGAACCATTGAGGACGACGCTCGACACCCCGGACAAGGAAAACGGCGTCTACACGGCGCGCCTGAACCTCGACCTGAACATCGACGACCCCGACTATCCGGCCCTGACGCTGGCCAACTACATCTTTGGCGAGGGCGGCCTGCGCTCGCGCCTGATGGACCGCATCCGCCAAAAGGACGGCCTGTCCTACGGCGGCGGCTCGCAGCTGGACGCCGGCGACCTCGACCGGGCTGGGGCCTTCGGCATCAGCGCCATCGCCGCGCCGCAGAACCTGCAGCGCCTGGACGCGGCGATCCGCGCCGAGCTGGCGCGTGCGGTCAAGGACGGCTTCACCGCCGCCGAGCTGGCCGGCGCCAAGTCCGGCCTGATGCAGCAGCGCCAGCAGACCCGCTCGGACGATGGCGCCGTCGCCGCCGGCTGGACGGCCTACCTCTACCGCGACCGCACCTACGAGTGGTCGCGCCAGTTCGAAGCCAAGCTGATGGCGGTCACGCTGCCCCAGCTGAATGCCGCTTTCCGCAAGGCGATCGATCCGTCGAAATTGTCGGTGGTGATGGCGGGGGACCAGTCCAAGATGAAGCCCGCGCCGTGAGGGTGCACCCTCTTGGTGAATCTGTGCGAAACCGGTAAAATGTTGCCTTTCAGCATCATTTAGCGGCAGGAGCAGTTTCATGAAGGGCAAGAAAGAGCAGGGACGGGAAGCGGCGCAGGCCGCCATTTCCTTTGCCGGCAAGGTCGTACTGGTAACGGGCGCGGCGGGCGGCATCGGCCGCGCGGTGGCGCTGGCCTTCGGGCGCGCGGGCGCCTGCGTGGTCGTCGCCGACCTTGCCATCGACGGCGGCCATTCGACGGCAGCCATGATCGTCGAGAACGGCGGCAAGGCGCTGTTCGTGGCGGCGAACGTCACGCGCGAGCAGGAAGTCGCGACGCTGGTCGACAAGACGGTACACCACTACGGCCGCCTCGACTGCGCCGTGAATTGCGCCGCCCTGCACGAGGAAAGCGCACGCCTGGCCGACCTCGACGAAGCCGTGTACGACCGCATCATGGACGTCAACGTCAAGGGCGTCTGGCTGTCGATGAAATACCAGCTGCGCCAGATGAGCAAGCAGGGCGGCGGTGCGATCGTCAACCTGTCGTCGAGCTTCGGCCAGGTCGGCGCGCCGGGGCAGGGCGCCTACGCCGCCAGCAAGCACGCGCTGAGCGGCCTCACCAAGAGTGCCGCGCTCGAGCATGCGAAAGAAGGCATCCGCGTGAATGCGCTGTGTCCGGGAGCGGTCCGTACGCCGATGCTGGCGCGCGCCCTGCAGCGCGAGCCGGCAATGGAAAAGAAGCTGCGCGCCGCGCATCCGATGGGCCGCTTCGCCGAGCCGTCCGAAATCGCCGACGCGGCGCTGTGGCTGTGTTCCGAGCAGGCCTCGTTCGTGACCGGCCACGAGCTGTCGGTGGACGGCGGCTTCACTGCGATCTGATCAGGCAATGGTGGGCACGGGGCGCCCACCCTACTTTAGACGCGGCGTCTCCGGTACGTAGGGTGGGCGCCCCGTGCCCACGCGGTACCGACCTACTTGGGCCGCGGCGCCTCCAGCTTCATCGCGGGCGGCACCACGCGCCCAGCCCGTAAATCCTGCACCGTCAGCGCCACCGCGCGCGCCACGTTGCGCACTTCTTCCTGCACATCCAGGTCGCGGTCGAGCGCCTGGTGGCTCTCGGCATACGATTCGTAATAGCCGATGAAGCGGTCGAGGGTGCCGAAGCTGCCCGAATCGACCAGCCCCATCCAGTTCAGCCAGTCCGTCAGCGAACGGCGCGTGCCTTCGATGCCGGCCACGTCGCCATGCACCACCAGGCCGAAGGCGCGCCCGGCCAGGTGCTTCGGATAGTCCCAGCCCGCCAGTTCCATTTCCTTGGCCTTGTGCGCGTCCTTGCCCTGGGTCGAACTCGGGTCGGGATTGCCGCCGTCGGCGCAGACCAGGCGGTCGATCATCAGTTTCAGCACGGAGGGAGTCTGGTACCAGTAGACCGGGGTCAGGATGATGACGCCGTGCGCGGCGACCCAGCGTTCGTAGATCTCGTTCATCCAGTCGCCGGTCTGGCGCTCGGCGTGGTTCGGGTAGCAGCTGCAGGGCCAGTGGCAGAGCGGCATGGCGGTGGCGACGCAGGCCTTGCAGGGGTGGATGTGGCGGTCGTAGTCCGAGGTCAGGCGCGACAGGTCGAGCAGGTCGGCCTCGATGCCGCATTCGGCCAGCGTGTCGCGTGCGATTTTCGTCAGGCGCCAGGTCTTCGACATCTCCCCCGGACAGCTGCCGTCGTTGCGCGCCGAACCGTTGATGAGCAGGATGCGGCTCGGTGTATCGGCTTTCTTCTGGTGGATCTCGGCGGCCAGCAGGCGGTCGCGCGTCGCCTTCCATTCGATCGAGAGGTCGTAGTCGGGATCGGCGAAGCCGACGCCGGCCTTTACCGTACGGGGCGCCTTGTGCTTGTCGGCGTAGGTGTGCCAGGCGACTTCCTCGACCTTCGCCAGTTCCGACGACACCGCGTCAAAGGCGGGATCGAAAAAACCATCGAAGAATTTGCGCCGGAACTCATCGCGCTCGAGCCGCGAAGGCGCCTGGCCTGTGCGAACGTCAGTCATTGCAGCCTCCTGTCAAGAAGGCTCGATTATCGGCAAACGCCGGCTGCGGCGATGTACGCTGACGAACGGTCGCGCCAATAAAAAAGCGGGCGGCGCCAGTGGCGTCCGCCCGCTTCGAACCCGTCAGGGCAGATTACTTCGTTGGTGCCGGTGCGACCGTGGTCTGCGACGCGGTGGCCGGAGCGGCCGATCCTGCCGGCTGCTTGAGCGTCATGACCCAGACACGGGCCACGTCCGACAGGCCGCCGCCGGCCTTCACGCTCTCGAAGGTCTTGATCGCTTCGTCCTTGCGGCCGGCCTTGGCCTGGGCCGCGCCCAGGCGCAGCTTGGCTTCGTCAGGCTGCTTCAGGCCGCCCTTGGCGATACCTTGCTGGATGAAACCGATGCCCTTGTCGTGCTGGCCCATGGTCGAGTAAGCCCAGCCCAGGTTGACCAGGCCGGCGCCGTTCTTCGACTTGGCAGCCGAGGCTTCGCCGCTGGCGATGTTCTTGGCGTCGTCGGCCGCGCCCTTGTCGGCCTTGGCGCGCAGCGCGTTGTGGGCCTTGGCGTTCGCGCCCTTGCCCAGCACGCCCGCGGCGTAGCCGGCGTCCAGCGCGTTCTTGGCTTCGGTCGGGAAGCCGTCGCGCAGGGCGCTTTCGGCCAGGTCGACGTAGTCTTCCTCGCGCAGGGTCTTCATCGCGGCGAATTCCAGGCGCAGCACCGGCAGGTAGTTGTTCTGGTCGAAGCCCGGCTTGCGGATCACCGCGGTGCGGATGACCTCGCCCCACATCTCGTCGCTCGGGTAATGGGCCACCATCTTCTGGACCGTGGCGTCATAGGTGGCGTTGTCCTTCGATTCGTAGGCCGAGCTCAGCATCAGCTTCAGGTCTTCCTGCGACGGTGCCTTGCCGGCCGCTTCGGCTTCGCTGATCAGCTGCTGCAGCTGGGTCTTGGCGCCGGCGTAGTCCTTGCTCAGGTACATCGAGCGGGCCATCAGCGGACGGGCCTGGGTCATGTTGCCGCCCAGCGATTCGTAGCGCTTGATCTGCTCGATGGCGGCAGGGTAGTTCTTGGCCTTGTACTGGACGTCGGCGATGGCCAGCACCAGCTGTGCCGACGATTCCTTCGGTTCGAAGCCCGACTTGACGACTTCATCGGCGTACTGGGCGATACCGGCGTCGTTGCCGCTGATCGAAGCGTGCACCATCTTGATGCGGTTCAGGACGTAGTTCTCGTACGGGGTCTTGTTCGGCATCGCATCGGCCTGGGCGATGCGGTTCTGCAGCTCGGCCGCGTTCTTGGACGTGACCAGCGGCTGGATCTGCGCCGGGTCGAGCAGCTTGTAGAGTTCAGGGCGCACGGTGTTCGCCGGCGCAGCCGCGGGCGCTTCGGCCTTCTTCTGGGCGTGGGCGCTCGTCATCAGGGCAGGCGCGGTGTTCAGGCCGACGGCGGCCAGCAGCAGGCACAGGCGAGCGAGGCGGAAATGGGACATGAATGATCCTTCTAAAAAGATGAGCGGTACAAAATCCGCGGCAAGATGGCGTTTTGCCAAGCTTGAGCAAACGCGCATTGTCCCATAAACCCGGGGGACCCTGCGGCGCAATTGTGCCGCAGGCGGGAAGCGGATGGGGCCGCCGTTACATTGCGTTACCCTGTTTTGCCAGGGAAACGCGTCGTACCTCAAAAACCGGGTACGGGGCAGTGGCCCGCGGCCTCGATCTCGCCGGCCAGCCAGGCATTCACGGCCGCCAGCGCCGGCGCCGCGAAGCCATAGGTCATCAGGGCCGGGGCATCGATGTCGAGCGCCTGGTAGGGATTCCACAGCGCCAGGTGCAGGTCGGGACGCCAGGTCGCGCGCACCTGCGCACCGTAGCGGCGGCGCGAGGTCGAGGCCAGGATGGTGAAGCGGCCGTCCTGGGGCAGGGCGCTCCAGTCGAAGGTGTCGGCGTCGGCGAAGGTCACCAGCTCGACCTCATACAGTTGGGCCAGCGAGGCGGCGATGCCGGCCGCCGGTACGCCCGCTTCCGAGACGCCGTCGCTGACCACGTCCTGGCGCGCGACGAGGCGCACGCGCGCTCCCGGCGACGGACGCCGTACCGCGCCGCGGCTGCTCAGGCCGCGCTGCCAGGCGCGCGCCATCAGGGCGCGGTCCTCAAGATCGGTGCTGTAGATCGGCGCCTCATCGGCGCCCGGCGCGTCGCTGCCCAGCACCGCCGGTGCGCTGGACGCCGTGACGGCGGCGGCAGGCTTGCCCGTGGCGCCGGCCGGATGTGTGGCCGCCAGCCTGCTCAAACGCGCGAGGCGTGCCTCGACCTCGTGCATCGGCAGTTCGCCCGAGGCGATCGCAGCGGCGATGGCGTCGATGGTCTCGATTTGCGTCTCGCGCGAGCCGATCGCCATCACCATGTCGGCACCCGCGACCAGCGCGCGCACCGCGGCCTGGCCGGCGCCGTAGCGGTGGGCGATGGCGTGCATGTCCATGCCGTCGGTGATGATCACGCCCTGGTAGTTCCAGCTCTCGCGCAGGATGCCGGTCAGGATGGGACGCGACATCGTGGCCGGATACTCGGCGTCCAGCGCCGGGTAGACGATGTGGGCGGTCATCATCGCGGGAGCGAAGGGAGC
Source organism: Massilia sp. Mn16-1_5 (assembly GCF_004798585.1). Taxonomy (GTDB): domain Bacteria; phylum Pseudomonadota; class Gammaproteobacteria; order Burkholderiales; family Burkholderiaceae_D; genus Telluria. Next base: position 223,535 of record NZ_PPXQ01000005.1, on the reverse strand, counting down.
CGCCATCCGGAACGGCGCGAATTCGAAGCGTTCCAGTTCCGCCAGCGGCTTGTCCACGGTCGGCAGCGCGCGGTGCGAGTCGACGTGGGTGTCGCCATGGCCGGGGAAGTGCTTGACGCAGCAGGCCACGCCCTCCGATTCGCTGCCTTCCATCCAGGCCAGGGCGATGCGCGTGGCCGTTTCCGGATCGGCGCCGAAGGAACGCTCGGCGATCACGGGGTTGTGCGGGTTGTTGTTCAGGTCCAGCACCGGCGCGAAATTCCAGTTGAAGCCGAGCGAACGCACGGCGCGCGCCACGGCCGCGCCGACTTCGCGCGCGAGATCCGGATCGTTGGCTGCGCCCAGCGCCATCGCCGACGGCGGCGCCGGTACCCAGGTCGAACGCACCACGGCGCCGCCTTCCTGGTCGAGCGCGATCAGTGCGTCAAGACCCATCACGGCGCGCAGGGCGCCGGTAAAGCGCGTCAGCTGGGCGGCGTCGACCATGTTCTGGCGGAACAGGCAGGCGCCGCGCACCTTGTTCGCCGCCAGGAAGGCAGCCGTCTCGTCATCGAGCTCGGTGCCGAACAGGCGCACCATGATCAGCTGTCCGGCGATTTTTTTCAGGTCGTCCATGGCTTCATTCGCTTAGTTGGTCTTGGTGACTTTGCTGAGGTGGCGCGGGCGGTCCGGATCAAGCCCGCGCGCCTTCGACAGCTGCGCGGCCATCACGTAGAAGGCCTGGATCGCGACGATCGGATCGAGGTCCGGCGTGGCGGCCACCGGCAGCGTCAGGTCGCGCTCAGGCACGTCTTCCGGCGCGGCCAGCAGCACGCGCGCACCGCGCCCGCGCATCTCGCTTGCCAGCGCTACCAGGCCGGCCTGCGCCGGTCCGCGCGTGGCGAAGATCAGGAGCGGGTAGCCGTCTTCGATCAGCGCCATCGGGCCGTGCTTGATCTCGGCGCCGGAGAAGGCCTCGGCTTGCAGGGCCGAGGTCTCCTTGAATTTCAGGGCCGCTTCCAGCGCGATGGGGAAGCTGATGCCGCGTCCGACCACCATGATGTTGCGGGCCGGCGCCAGCACCTCGATCGCAGCCGACCAGTCCACCTGGCTTGCTGCGCGCAGGTCGCCGGGCAGGGCGGCGAGACCCGCGCGCAGTTCGGCGTCGTCCTGCCATTCGGCGACCAGGCGCGCACCGGCGACCAGGCTCGTGATAAAACTCTTGGTCGCGGCCACGCTCTGCTCCTTGCCGGCGTGCAGGGGCATGGTCCAGGCGGCGCTTTGCGCCAGCGGCGAGGTGTCGTCGTTCACCAGCGCCACGGTGGTGGCGCCGCCGTCGCGGAAGTAGCGGATCGGCTCGACCACGTCCGGGCTCTGGCCCGATTGCGAGATCGAGATCGCCAGCGTGTCGCGCGTGACGAGCGGCGATTTATACAGGGTGATGAGCGACATCGGCAGCGAGGTGACCAGGCGGCCCAGGCGCGACATGATCAGGTAGGCGACGTAGCTCGAGGCGTGGTCCGAGCTGCCGCGCGCGACGGTGACGGCGCTGTGGAAGTTCGTGGCGCGCAGCGTGCGTCCGAGTTCGGCGTAGCGTTCGGCGTCCTGGGACAGTTGCAGGGCGACGCAATCGCCGGCCGACATGGCCTCCTGCAGCATCAGCGAGGTGGCAGATGCGGTCATACGGCTTCTCCTTCGATATAAACGGCTTTGATGTTCAGGTCGCGGTCGAGCACGACGAAGTCGGCGTGGCAGCCGGGGGCGAGGCGTCCGCGCTCGCTTTCGCCGAGGTAGTCGGCGGCGTTGGTCGAGACGCGGCGCGAGGCTTCCCGCAGCGACAGCCCGATCTTGACCAGGTTGCGCAGCGCGCCGTCCATCGTCAAGGTCGAACCGGCCAGCGTGCCGTCGGCCAGGCGCACGCCGCCCATGCATTTGTGGACCACCTGCCGTCCCAGCATGTATTCGCCATCGGGCATGCCGGCGGCGGCGGTCGAATCGGTCACGCAAAAGAGATGCGGGATCGAGCGCAGCGCGACCTTGATCGCGCCCGGATGCACGTGCAGCAGGTCGGGAATGATCTCGGCGTACTGCGCATGCGCCAGCGCCGCGCCGACCATGCCCGGTTCGCGGTGGTGCAGGCCCGGCATCGCATTGAACAGGTGCGTAAAGCCGGCGGCGCCGTGTTCGAGCGCGTTGACGCCGTCCTCGTAGGAGCCGCTGGTGTGGCCGATCTGGACGCGCACGCCCTGGTCGGCGAGCAGGCGCACCAATTCGATGTGGCCGTGGATCTCGGGCGCGACCGTGATCACGCGCATCGGCGCCAGCGCCTCGTAGGCTTCGATCTCGGCCAGCGTGGCCTCTTTCGCGAAGGGCGGCTGGGCGCCCAGCTTGGCCGCGTTGATATACGGGCCTTCAAGGTGCACGCCGAGGATGCGCGCTTCGCCCTTGCCGCGTTCCTTGCAGGCCGCGCCAATGGCGTTCAAGGCGCGTTCGATGTCTTCCGGCGGCGCGGTCATGGTCGTGGCCAGCAGGCTGGTGGTGCCGTGCCTGGCATGCAGGGCGGCGATCACGTGCGGCGCGTCGCCGCCTTCCATCATGTCGCGTCCGGCGCCGCCATGCACGTGCACGTCGATGAAGCCGGGCAGGATGTAATCGTCGCCATTGGCGTCCGGATTGGCGGCCGTGCCGTCGATGGCCTCGATGCGGCCCTTGAAGCGCAGTTCGCCGTGGACCCAGCCTTCGGGCGTGAGGATGTTGCCTTTCATCGGACTTCCTTCTTCTTCAAATGGCCTTCGATCATGTAAAGGGCGCCGCGCGCCGAATCGCCCTGGGGCGGCAGGCAGCGTGCGCGCGTTGCGGACGGCAGCCAGTCGAGCAGCACTTCGCCCAGGCCGCCACACAGGGCCAGCGGCAGCGTGTGGGAAGGATCGAGGGCGTCGGCGATGCTGGCCACTTCGCGGCCCGCGTGTTCGAGGATGGCGCGCGCTGTCCGGTCGCTGGCGCCGTGCTGCACGACGAAGCGCGCCAGGCTGGCGTAGGCCGTCTGGTTGGCGCGGCCGAGCCAGATCTGCACCGCGTCGCGGTTGCCGCCGCAGGCTTCGATCACTTCGCGCGCAAAGGCGCCGCCTTCGACGCGGCCGTCGAGCACCTGCTCGATATGGTTCAGCGCGCGCAGGCCCATCCAGGCGCCGCTCGCCTCGTCGCCGGCGGGGAAGCCCCAGCCGCCGACTTCGACCTTGGTGCCGTCACGCAGCATCGCTTCGCCGACGCTGCCGGTGCCGATCGCCACGATCGCACCCGGCGCGCCGCCGTGAGCGCCCATCAGGGTGCTGAAGCCGTCGGTATCGAGCACGAGGGCGGCAAAGCCCGGATCGGCGGCGACGAATTGCGCGGCCCAGTCCTTGTTGTGCACGCCGGCGAGGCCGAGGCCGATCGCCATCGAGGACAGGGGAGGGGAGCCGATGTCGGCCACGGCGCAGGCTTCGCCGATGGCGGCCAGGATGGTGGTCCAGGCATTGGCGATGCCGTGGGACAGGCCGGAAGGACCGGCGCTGGCTTGCGCCAGTTCTTCGCCATTGGGATGGGCCAGGCGCACGCGGGTGCCGGTGCCGCCGCCATCGACGCCGATGAGGTATTCGATCATGGGAATATAAATGCCGGGGAGGTCGGGGCACTATAGGGAGACGGGTTGAGCTTGTCAACAGGTATTTAAGTGGTATTAGATGCAGGCGTGCGCGGGGAGCCGCCTTGTGTCTGTTCTCCTATGAAAAGGCGGCCTCCGCGCTGGTATGCAAACTGGTATGCTTGAGCAGGTCTATAAACGCCGCACGAAGCCGCAGTAAGCCGCGATCGCGCCTTCGGTGCGCAGGGCGTCGTTGTGGCCCGCCTGCTCCAGCAGCAGGTACTGCTTGTCCTGGCGTGGGATGGCCTCGAATACCTTCCTGCCGAGGCGCGGCGGCGTCGTCTTGTCCCGTCCGGCCGCGATCACCAGTGCCGCCGAGGAGAAATGCGCTGCGGCCTTGCGGTTATCGACCTGGCGCAGGGAGTCCGCCATGTCGATGCGGATGAAGGGCGCCGCATACCAGGGCACGTTTGCATGGACAAAGTCTTCGACACTGGTGGCGGTCGATTCCAGCACCGTCCCCAGTACCGGCCGCGCCTGGGCGACGTGGGCGGCCATGAAGCTCCCCAGCGACTGGCCGTGCACGATCACGCGGCCCGGGAAGCGCGCGTTCAGCGCATCGAACAAGGCGAGGGCGTCGGCCTGCATGGTGTCGATGGATGGTTTACCGCTGCTGCGCCCGTAGCCACGGTAATCGAACATGGCGACGTTGCTGCCGCAGGCGGCCAGCAGCGGCAGGGCATGTTGCGCGTGCTGGTCGAGGTGGAAACTGTTGCCGCCGAAGTAGAGCACGGTGCTGCGCGCACCCGGCTGTTCGAGCAGGATGCCGTTCAGCTGCGCGCCATCCTTGCCGGCGACGCTGAGTTCGCTTGCGGCCGCATTGGTGTAACGCTGTTTGACGACGGTGCCCGGCGCGTCGGGCCGGATGAAATGCCGCTCGCTCACGCTGATCTGCGTGCAACCTGCCAGTCCCACACTCACTGCCATGCATGCCGCCAGCAACCGGATTCGCATCTTGCCTCCTGTTATATAATGATTGTCATTGAATAAAAACTTATCGTAAAACGATAATAAAACAATGAATAACGATCAGTCAATGACGCGTCACGTCCGCGTCGTGCGGGCCATCGCGGGTGTGCTGGCGCTGCTGCAGCTGCTATATTTCATCCTGTCCTGGATCCTGCCCGAGGCCACGCAGCTCGGGCCAGTCGCCGTCACCTTTAGCCCACGCGGTATGGGCGAGGGCGCCGTCACAAGCCTCGCGCCCGGCCTGCGCTGGAGCGGCGCCTTGTGCGCGTTGCCTGCCTTGCTGCTGCTCGGCTATGCTTTTCTCCGCCTGGACCGCATGCTGCGGGCCTGCGCCGGCGGGCGGATGTTCGCGCTGGAGACAGTCAGCCACATGAAGGCCTTCGCCGCCTCGCTGCTGGGCGCCTTGACGCTGACCGTGCTCGAGCCAGCCTTGCGTGTTGTCGTCTGGCGCCTGGTCGCCGGCGGCCCGCCCCGGGCGGTGAACGTCGGCGTCTCCTCGGAAGAACTGATGCTGGTGCTGATCTGCGCCCTGTTCTTCGTGGTCGCCTCGATGATGCACGAGGCGCGCCGGCTTGCCGAAGACAACGAGGGCTTCGTGTAATGGCGATCGTGATCGAGCTCGATGTCCTGCTGGCCCAGCGCAAGCTGAAATCGAAGGAGCTGGCGCAGTACGTGGGCATCACCGAACAGAACCTCAGCCTGCTCAAGTCGGGGAAGGTGAAGGGGGTGCGTTTTTCGACGTTGGAGAAGATCTGCGAGCGGCTGGAATGCCAGCCCGGCGACATCATCCGTTATGTTCCCGGCAGTCCGCACGACGACGGTCCGGATATGGACTAGCCCTTTTGTTTCCAAATTGGAAAAAATAAGTGATACTCCGTCCATGACCCAGACACAGATCATCATGCTCGCCGCCACGCCCCTGATCGCCTGGCGCGTCTACAAGCGGGTGCAGCGCCTGACGGTGCGCCAGAAATCGCGAATGTGGCGCCACTGGTTCGGCGTGAGCTTCCTTCCCACGCTGCTGCTGGCGCTGATCGTCATGTTGGTCAAGCAGCCGATGTCGCTGGCGACGCTGCTCGGCGGGACGGCGGCCGGCGCCGCGCTCGGCTTCGCGGCCCTGCGCCGCGTGCGCTTCGAACGCGTGGGTGCCGATTACTTCTACACGCCGTATGCGCCGATCGGCATGCTCGTCGCCACGATCTTCATCGTGCGCGTGCTGTACCGCCTGTTCGAGATGGCGACCCTGGGCCCGCAGCAGTTGCCTGCGTTCGGCAGCAGCCCGCTGACGATGGGAATCCTGGGCGTGGTTGCGGGTTACTACCTGATGGGCGCGTCGGGGCTGTTGCGCTGGCGGCTGGCGGCGAAGCGCGAGGACATGCAAGGGCGGATTCAATGAAGATCCGCAAGAACAATCGCTACCATCGGTGATGCTGCGTCGTGCCGTAAGGAGCAGATCGAGCATCCAACAGGCACGCGGTTTTCCAGGCCACGTGCCGTGCTGATAACAAAGCTCAATCCGCCTGGCGCCGCCCGCCACGCGCGACCTGCACCAGCTCATCGCGTCCACCGCCGTCGCGCACCTGATTGACCGTCGCGCTACCCGGTCCACGCACGTTGATGTCGCTCTGGCGCACGGTCAGGCGGCGCGCCTGCAGCGTGCCCGATCCGGTCAGTTCGGCGCTGATGCGCTCGGCGCGGCCGTCGAGTTCGACGCTGCCAGGGCCGCGCATCTTGAGTTGCACGCGCTTGCCGTCGACCGAGGCGCGCAGGCCGCCCGAGCTGCGCAAGGAGGCGTCGAGGGTGTCGGTGACGCGGGCCAGCGCGACGTCGCCGGGGCCGTTGCTGTCAATCGTGGCGTTGCGCACGTTCAAGCCGTCGGCTTCGAGGTCGCCGGAACCGTTGAGGTCGGCGCGCAACTCGTCGACCGTGCCGCTCAGGCTCACGTTGCCGGGGCCGTTCATGCGCAGCACGGCGCGGCCAGCCTGCAGGCCCCGCGCCTCGAGGTCGCCCGAGCCATGTACTTCGGCCTCGAACTGGCGGATGGTGCCGGCCACGCAGGCATTGCCCGGTCCGCGCTGCACGCTGCTGAGTTTTTCGACCTGCATGTCGCAGGCGTCGAGGTCGCCCGAACCGCTGGCTTCCAGGCGCAGTTCGCGCGCACTGCCGCGCAGGGTCGCATTCCCGGGGCCGCTGATCTCGGCCAGGGCGCGCGTCAGCCGCAATTCTGTCGCTTCCAGGTCGCCCGAGCCGCTCAGGCGCGCCGCCAGTTCGTTGTCGACGGCACCCAGGCGCACGTCGCCGGGGCCGGACATGGTGAGCGCGGCATTGCCCGCTTTTACTTCGCGCAGGTCGAGGTCGCCGCTGCCGCTGCTCTTGACCTCGAAGGCGCGCGCCGCTCCGCGTGCGCGGATGTCGCCCGGACCGCTGGAGTTCAGGACGAAACGCTCGCCGCTTACCCCGTCGAGCTCGACGTCGCCGCTGCCGCTGTTGGCCAGCGACTTCAGGGCGGTGGCATTGATGCGCACCACGACCGGCGCCTCGTCGCGCTTGCCCCAATGGAAGCCGAAGTCGGAACGCGAGCGCTTGCGCACGACCAGCGTGCTGCCGCGCACCTCAGTTTCGATGTCGGCCAGCTGCTTCGGCTGGCCCGAGATTTCCAGGCGCGGCGCGCCTTCGGTCACGATGACGCGGAACGGGCCGCTCAGCTCGATGGCGTTGAAGGCGGTGACGGCGCGTTTCTCGACCGTCACGGGGGCACGGCGCTCGTCGGCGGAGACCGTGTGCATGCTGGTGAAGCCGGCACAGAGGAAGAGGGCGGCGAGGGCCGTGTGCTTGATGTTCATGATGTCCCTGTTGTTTTTGTGATCATAGGCGCCTACAGTAAGCGAAAGCGAAGCCGTGCGTGCAGTCCAGCCGATGGACGTGCAAAATAACGGTATCAATGCGCAAAAACGGGCGCTGAACGGCGCGAAAGGAAACGCATGTCCACCCTGACTGTCCGGAAACTCGACGTCGACCTTGCACAAGGCTTCGGGCGCCACTGGAATGGCGGCGATGCCTACCGCACCCAGCTGTTCAACGCGCTGTCGATGAGTTTTCCGCTCGGCGAGCAGATGTTCATCGACGCCGTGCGCGCCGTGCCGCAGGAATGCCTGCAGGACCCGGTCCTGCGCGAGGAGGTCAAGGATTTCGTCGGCCAGGAAGCGACACACCGCTACATCCACGTGCAGTACAACAAGGAACTGGAACGCCAGGGCCTGCCTTACACGCGCGAGGCCGCGACCAGGAAGCGGATTGCGCGGATCGACCGCATGGGGGTACTCAACCAGCTGGCGATCACCTGCGCGCTCGAACACTACACGGCGATGCTGGCCGACGGCGTGCTGCGCCATCCGCACTGGCTGGAAGGCGCCGAGCCGCACATGCATCGCGTCTGGACCTGGCATGCGGTCGAGGAAACCGAGCACAAGGGCGTAGCCTTCGACGCCTACCGCGCGGCCGGCGGCGGCTACTGGCGCCGCGTGCTCTGGTATGTGCACGTCAGCCTCATGTTCGCCTTCGAGACCTGGCTGCAGACCTGCTTCAACCTGCGGCGCGACGGGCTGCTGTTCAAGCCGCGCACCTGGGGCAGCGCCTTGACACTCTGGTTTGGCCGCAAGGGCCTGGCCGGACACCTGCTCAAGCCGGGACTGGACTACTTCTCGCCGCGCTTTCACCCCTGGCAGCACGACAACCGCCATCTCATCCAGGCGTGGCTCGAAGACAACAGTACGGCCTGGCGGCCGGTGCGTCCCACGGCGGCCTGAAGCGTCCGCGAGGACTGCGGCGGGCCGTACCTGTCATAATGGGCGGTCAAACAGGAGGATAGAGTGATTCGTTACATGGGCACGCGCAAGAACAGCGAAGGCGCCACCGTCTATGTGTTTATCGTGAACGGCCTCGAGAAAGAGGTCCGCGAACATGCGCTGAAGCAGCATCCCGGCTGCTACGAAGCCTTGCCGGCCTCGGCCAAGGCAAAGATCGCCGCGAACCGCGACTGGCTGTCGAAGCTGTGACGCGCCCCGTTCGCGCTGTCGGCATGGCCTTGCTGGCACTGGCCGGCAACGTGGCGCAAGCAGCGCCTTCGACCTTCGGCCCCGTGATCGGCAGCGCGCTGCTGTGCCGCAGCCAGCTCGACAACGCCTATTTCCATTCGTATCTGAGCACCGCCTTCGGTCCTTCCACCAAACACGAGGGCGGCGCCTTCTGGTTCAAGGGCGAGGCCACGCTGTGGGGCAAGCAGGTCAAGGAACTGATGGTCAGCGACGACACCAATGCCATGGTCTTCATCGCCGCGGTCGTCGATGCCAAGCCGGAAGAGCTCGAAGAAGCGATCCACGGCGCCGTCGGGATACGCCACAAGCCGGCTGACGCATCGCAAACTCCCTTGCGCGTATCGAGCGCCAGCAGCGTCATCGCTTATCACCAGGGCAAATCCAAAATATACTGCGCGAGGTATAAACCTCTTCCGCCAGGCCGCTAGCAGTATGTACACGAATTTCTTCAACCTGAAGCAGGCGCCGTTCTCGATCGCCCCCGACCCGCGCTACCTCTTCATGAGCGAGCGCCACCGCGAGGCGCTGGCGCACCTGCTGTACGGCATCGGCAGCGGCGGCGGCTTCGTCCTGCTCACCGGCGAGATCGGCGCCGGCAAGACCACGGTCTGCCGCTGTTTCATCGAACAGATTCCTGAGAATTGCCGGCTCGCCTATATCTTCAATCCGAAGCTGAGCGTGGCCGAACTGCTGCAATCGGTCTGCGAAGAGTTCCGCATCGCCACGCCAGGCGGCGCGGGCGTGAAGGGCTACGTCGATGCGATCAACGCCTATCTGCTGGCCTCGCATGCCGAGGGCCTGAACAACGTGCTCGTCATCGACGAGGCCCAGAACCTGGCGCCCGACGTGCTCGAACAATTGCGCCTGCTGACCAACCTGGAGACGAGCGAGCGCAAGCTGCTGCAGATCATCCTGATCGGCCAGCCGGAACTGCGCAGCATGCTGGCGCGTCCCGAGCTGGAGCAGCTGGCCCAGCGCGTGATCGCGCGCTACCACCTGGGGCCGCTGTCCGAGGCGGAGACGGGCGCCTACATCGCGCACCGGATGGCGGTGGCCGGCGCGCAGGGCGCACCCGTGTTCCCCCAAGCGATCGTGCCGGCCGTGCACCGCCTCACAGGCGGCGTGCCGCGCCGTATCAACCTGCTCTGTGATCGCGCGCTGCTGGGCGCCTATGTCGAAAACAGCGGGCAGGTGACGCGCACCATCCTGCGCAAGGCGGGCGAGGAAGTGTTCGCCGGCGAAACGCCGGCACCGGCGCGGACGGCGCGCTGGCCGCTGGTGGCAGGTGGCCTGTTGGCGGGCGCCGCGCTGAGCGCTGCTGCCGCTTGGCAGGTGCTGCCGCACAAGGAAATGAAGGCCCCGGCACCGCAGGCCGAGGCGAAAGGGGCGATCGTGCCGGCGGCTGCCGTCAGGTCCACGGCCGCCGGCTTGCCGCGCGCTCATGCCGACGAGGCCGCGGCGCTGCGTTCGCTGGCTTCGCTGTGGAACGCGAGCCTGCCGGCGGGCGAACCCTGCCAGGTCGCCTTCCGCCTGGACCTGCGCTGCCATGCGGGCCGCGGTGGCATCTACGAATTGCGCCAGCTCGACCGGCCGGCCGTGATCACCCTGCGCGACGGGCGCACGACGAGCTATGCCGTGCTGGCCGGCATGGACGAGCGCAGCGTGACCCTGCTGGCGAACGGCAAGCGCGAAACGGTCGAACTGGCCGCGCTGGTGCCGCGCTTTACCGGCGAATACACGACCTTCTGGAAGATGCCGCGCGCCTTCCGCGACAACCTGGCGCCGGGCGACCAGGGCCTCGATGTCGACTGGCTCGGCGCGCGCCTGGCGCAGTTGAACAAGTCCACCGCGCCCGCTGCCAACCAGCCTTTCGATGCGCGTACCCGCGACCTGCTGCGCGCGTTCCAGACCAAGAACAACCTGAAGGCGGACGGCGTTGCCGGACCGCGCACCTACATGCGCCTCAACCAGCTGAGCGGCGTCGCCGAGCCGCGCCTGCTCGCCGCCGCCGGGACGGGACACTGAATGTCGTACATCCTCGAAGCACTCAAGAAGGCGCAAGCCGAGCGCCAGCTGGGCAATGCGCCCGACATCCATACGCCGGCTCCCGTTCCCATTTCCGCCGCGCCGAACACGGTGAACCGCAAGCCGCTGCTGATCGGGCTGGGGGCGGGCGTACTCGTCGCCGGCATCGCAGCCGGGCTCGTGTGGCGGGCGAAGACGCCGGCAGGAGAGCCTGCCGTGCTGGCGCAAAATGGAACGACGCCGGTGCAGACGGCGCCGGCTGCGCCTGCGGTGAGCGTCGCGCCGCCTGCCGCCGTGGCACCAGCGGCCCCAGCACCGAGCGCGCCTGCGCCGGTTCCGGCAACGCCGGCCGCGCAGGCGGCGCCGGTCCAGGTACCGACCACGCAGGCGGCGCCGGTTCCGCCGCCCGTGGCCACGCCGGCACCTGCGCCCCGGCCGGCCCTGGCTCCGACGCCACGCAAGGCTGCGCCGGCACCCGCTGCTGATCCCGGGTCGGCTCCGGAAGCGGTCTACCTGCCCGCACCGGTGCGCGCACCCGAGCCAGCGCCTGCTCCGGTCCGTGCACCCGATCCGGTGCTTGAGGAAAACCTGCGCACGCTGCAGCAGCTGCCGGAGTCCATCCAGCGCGAGGTGCCGAAGGTGACGGTGGGCGGCTACATCTATTCGCCGAATCCGGCCGATCGCCTGCTGCTGGTCGACAAGACGCTGCGCCGCGAAGGCGAAGAGCTGGCGCCCGGCCTGGTGCTGGAGCGGCTGATGCCGAAGTATGCCGTCATGAATTACCGGGGCACCCGCTACCGTGTCGGCTACTGATCCGGGCGCGGGCCCGAAGGTCCTGGCGGTGGTCGGCTGGTCGGGCAGCGGCAAGACCACGCTGCTCGCTTACCTGATCGCCGAACTGGCCGCGCGCGGGCTGCGCGTGAACGTGGTCAAGCACAGCCACCACGACATCGAACTCGAGCCGCCGCACAAGGACAGCGCGCGCCTGCGCATGGCCGGGGCGGCCGAGGTGATGATCGCCTCTCCCTACCGTTATGCCATCCTGCGCGAACTGCGCGGCGCGGCCGAGCCGCCGCTGGCCGAGCAGCTGGCACGCCTGGCGCCGGCCGACCTGACCCTGGTCGAAGGTTACAAATGGGAGCCGCTGCCCAAGCTCGAGGTCTGGCGGCCCGCGCTCGGACGGGCGCCGCTGCACCCTGAGGATCCGCTGGTGGTCGCCGTCGCGTCGGACGCGCCGGCGCCTGCCGGATGCGAGCGTGCCTGGCTGGACCTGAACGCACCGGAAGACGTGTTGCGCTGGCTCGTCGAATGGATGGCGTGCGACGCTAAAGTTTCCAAAAAACAAGCCGTTAATGGAGGATAACCCTTATCAGGAGATCCCCATGGACGTCCTCGCCATCGCCAAGCTGTCAACCACTATCGCCGAAACCGGCACCAAGCAGGAGGTCGGGATGACCATGCTGAAGAAGCAGCAGGACATGCAGAAGCAGCACATGAGCCAGCTCCTGGAAGGCATCCAGCCGCCGCAGAACCTGCCAGCTCACCTGGGCAACAAGATCAACACCACCGCCTGATTTTTTCAAGACTCACCCGCGCGCCTGAAGCCGGCTAGTGCGCGACGGGTCTGCTTATGTAGGGTGCGCTCTTGAGCGCACGCGGTTAAAAGCGTGCCGCCCGGAAGAGCTTGAAAAGGAAAGAAGCGCGGCGCCATTGCGGCGCCGCGTCGGACTCAATGGAAAGCGCGCAGGATGCGTTCTTCGCCGCTCAGGCCCGGACAGCTTTCGGTGGCCTGGCGCGTCGCTTCCATCATGCGGGTCAGCTGTGCGTCTTCGAAGCGCGCGAGCTCTTCGTTGGCGGCGTTCAGTGCCATCGCCAGCTTGGCGCGCGCGTTCTGGTATAGCACGCTCGTGTATTGATCGGTGTTTTTCAGCAGTTCTTCTGCATTCTCTATGACGAGGCGCAGATCGCCGATCAGCCTTTCCTGCGTTTGCGGGTTTTCATCCGGGGTTTCCATCGCCGTCACCTTAGTCAACCGGTTGGTCACATCTGAAATATAAACATGGACCACCGGTCGCGTTTGTCTGCGCGCAAACGTGCGCCGCAGAGCCCGGCAGTCCTACTGTACTGCGATGCGCACGTCGCCCACGGTCACGATCTGGCCGGTACGAATCTTGGCGGTCTTGCGCAGTTCCTGCTTGCCATCGACCGACACCGCGCCGCTGGCCACCATGTTCTTGCCGGCGCCGCCGCTGTCCACCAGGCCAACCAGTTTCAACAGCTGGTTGAGTTCGACGAACTCGGATGTCAGTTCGAAAGTTGTTTTTTGCATAATATACTCGGGATAAATTGAACGGCGCACGCCTGGGCTCGCCTCTGCAAGCCTGGCGTGGCAAGGAGCGCGCTTATTCCGGATCGGGTCGCGTCATGTCGATCGGCACGATCCACTGATCGAACTGTTCCTCGGTGACGTGACCCGATTGCCGGGCCGCTTCGCGCAGCGTGATGCCTTCGTGCTGCGCGTGCTTGGCGATCTGCGCGGCGCGATCATACCCGATGTGAGGTGCCAGTGCGGTCACCAGCATCAGCGAGCGCTCCATCAGCTCGCTGATCCGGGCGTGGTTCGGCGCGATGCCCTGGGCGCAATGCTCGTCGAAGGAGCGCATGCCGTCGGCCAGCAGGCGCGCGCTTTGCAGGAAATTATGGGCGATCATCGGCTTGAACACGTTGAGCTCGAAATTGCCCTGAGAAGCGCCTACCGTCAGCGCGACGTCGTTGCCGAAGACCTGGCAGCACAGCATGGTCAGCGCTTCGCACTGGGTCGGATTCACCTTGCCCGGCATGATCGAGCTGCCCGGCTCGTTTTCCGGAATCGTGATCTCGCCCAGGCCCGAGCGCGGACCCGAAGCCATCCAGCGCACGTCGTTGGCGATCTTCATGAGGGCCGTGGCCAGGGTCTTGAAGGCGCCGTGCGCCGCGACCAGCGCGTCATGCCCCGCCAGGGCCATGAATTTGTTCGGCGCGGTCTTGAAGGAGAGGCCGGTGCGCGAGCCGAGTTCGGCGGCGATGCGCGGCGCGAATTCCGGATGCGCGTTCAGGCCGGTGCCGACCGCCGTGCCGCCGGCCGCCAGCAGCAGCAAGCCGGGCAGGGCGGACTTGATCGCGCCTTCGGCAAATTCGAGCTGGGCGACGTAGCCGGAAAACTCCTGGCCCAGGGTCAGCGGCGTGGCGTCCTGCAGGTGGGTGCGGCCGATCTTGACGATATCCTCGAAGTCGCGCGACTTGACCTGCAGCGTGCCGCGCAGGCGCGCCAGCGCCGGCAGCACCTCCTTCGAGACCGCCTGGGCCGCTGCCACGTGCATGGCGGTCGGGAAGATGTCGTTCGAGGACTGGCCCATGTTGACGTGGTCGTTCGGGTGCAGCAGGCGTGCTTCTCCCCGTTCGCCGCCCATGATTTCGGAGGCGCGGTTGGCCAGTACCTCGTTCATGTTCATGTTGCTCTGGGTGCCGGAACCGGTCTGCCAGACGGCCAGCGGGAATTCGTCCGGATAGCGTCCCTCGAGCACTTCGTCGGCGGCGGCGATGATGGCGTCGGCCTTGTCGCGCGGCAGCTTGCCGAGCGAGCGGTTGACGGCGGCCGCGGCGCGCTTGACCTGGGCCAGCGCGGCCACCAGTTCCGGCGCCATGCGCTCGGTCGAAATGTGGAAGTGGTGCAGCGAGCGCTGGGTCTGGGCACCCCACAGATGATCGGCCGGGACCTCGATCGGGCCGAAACTGTCCTTTTCTATCCGGTTTTCCATTTGCTGTCCTGTTATTTGCGGGCTGGAGCTAAAGAGTGTATCCGAACACCCGTTAATTACGCTTAGGCTACAAATTTAACTCGTCATGGCGCTGCGCTCTTCCACTCTCCTGTCCACTTTGCTGCTTGCCGCTGCTGTCGCCACAGGCCATGCCGCCGAACTGGGCGAGGCCCAGGTGCGTTCGTACATCGGCCAGGCGCTGGTGGCCGACGTGGAGCTGAACCTGATCGAAGAGCCGGGCACGCCGGTCAAAGTACGCCTGGCCAACCCCGATGTGTACCGCGGCGCGAACATCGCCATGCCGCCGGTACTCTCCAGCCTCAACATGACTGTGACGCGGCGCGACGGCCGCCAGTTCCTGCATCTGACCTCGCTCAAGCCGGTCGAGAGCCGGCACTTGCACGTCTACCTGGAACTCGTCGACGGCGGCCAGCGCAGCGTGCGCCTGGTGACCCTGTGGCTGACGCCGGACCCGCATCCGGCACCGCCGCCCGTACCTGAAGCGCCGAAGGTGCAGGCCGAGCCGGCACCGCTTCCCGTCCCCGTGCGCAAGCCGGTGCCCGTGCCGGCGGCGCGTCCGGCCGCCGCCCTGCAGGCCGGCGAGGAATATGTGGAAGCACCGGCGGTCGTGCGCAAGCCGCTGCCGAAAGCCGTGCCGGCCGTCAAGAAGGCGCCGCCGAACAAGCCGGCGCCTGTGCACGCCGCGCCTGCCGAAGCGCCGAGCTGCGCGCCGCAGCCGGCCAGTGAACACCTGAACGCCTGCGTCGCGCTCGGCGAAAAGAACGCCGCGCTGCGCCAGGACCTGGGCAAGCTCGAAGAAAAAGTGAAGGCGCTGCAAGGTGCGGCCAAGCCGGTGCCTGTCGTACCAAGCGTGCAGCCTGTCGCCCCTGTCGTGCCTGCTGCCGCCCACGAGGCCGCGCCTGCCAAGCCGCACGAGGCAGCACCTGCCCCGGCTGTGAAGGAAGCCCCGAAGAACGAACCGAAAGGCGCACCACGCATCCACCGCAAGCCGAAGAAGGCGGAACCGCCCGAACCGGAACTGCCATGGCTGCCGATCGGCGCCGCCAGCGCCGCCGTGCTCGCCATCGCAGGATTGGTGCTGGCCCTGCTGCGCCGGCGCAAGCGTGCCGGCATCGGCAAGATCCAGGCCGCGCACAAGCCGGCCAAGCTGCCGAAAGCAGGCAAAGATGCGACCGTGGAGGAGGGCGAGCCGAAGCCGAAATTCATGGAAGCGGTCAAGGCGCGCCTGATGCCGGGCCGCGCCAAGGGGCCGGTGCCGGAAGCGGTCACGCCGGCCGAACCGGTGCTGACCGACGTGATTTCTCATCCGGAATAAGGCCGAGCACAATTGGTCTACACAAGCGGGAAATTTGCGCTATACTGAACTCGTTGGTTATCAAAACCACAAAACGGAACAGCGTCCGGCGCAGCCACCACCGATAGCGTGGCGCGGTAACCGGAGTTAAGTCGCAAGATCCTGTTTCCGGAAGCGGTCAGGCTGCCAACAGCGGCAGCGGACGCCGGATGCAACCGGCAAAGAGGCGACACCGGGCTAACTGGTGTTGCTCTCCGAATTCATACGGGCCCTGTGCCCGTAGCAGCGAGGCGCCCCAGGGCGCCTTTTTGTTTGCCCGTCACTTTTAAGCGAGCAATAAAAAAGCGCCCGCAGGCGCTTTTTTCGTAAGAGGGAAGGGTTCAGTGAGCGCGCATCGCGCGGTCCAGCTGGCCCATCCATGGTTCGGTCACGTCGCGCACGGCGCGGTCGTTGGCCATGATTTGCTTCAGCAGGTCGATCTTGCGCAGGCGCTTGGCGCCTTCCAGGGCCGGCACGCCGCTTGCCGTGGCGCTCGCCTGGGCCGCGCATTGCGTCTGCAGGCTGTCGAACCCCGCCCAGTCACCCGATTGCGCCGCCACGGCCATCTTGCCCGTCAGGCCTGCAATATTTTCGTACATCGAGAGAACTTCGTTCTGGGTCATGTGAACACCGTGACAATTTTTTTTGCGGCCGGATCACCGCTTGTCCTCCTTTTACGGCAGAGCTCGCAAGAACTTTAGGGCTGTTTGCAAAAATAATTGAAAATTTTTCTCGGCATTCCGGCAAGGGCGAGGGAGTCGACGCCGTATGGCCGTGTTTTTGCATTCCAGCGCGTCTTTTCGCCGTCTGTCGCATTCCCGGACGGTGCGCCCGGCGCTTCGCTTAGAGTGCGTACTGGGTTGCTGCGCCAGGCGCGGCGCCACCACAATAAAAAAGCAGAGAGGAAATCATGAGACACCCACGCGCATCGCGCGGGGCCGCCGCTACCGCCAGCGCTGTCCTGGCGCTGGCGCTTGCCGCCCCGGCCCGCGCCGAAGCCCCGTTTTCGTTTGCCGACACGCCCGGCAAGCTGCCGAAAGACGTCATCCCGCTGCTCTACGACGCCCACCTCGTACCGGATGTCGCGGCCGATACCTTCCGCGGCGAGCAGCGCGTCGAGATCGAGGTGCTGCGCCCGACCAGCCGTATCGTCCTGAACGCCGCCAACCTCGACATCGACAGCGCCACACTGGCCGGCCAGGGCCTGGCCGAACGCAAGCTGGCACCCATCCTCGACGAGAAACAGGAAACCCTCAGCTTCGAGCTCGGCGCACCGCTGGACCCGGGCCGCTACGTCCTCGGCCTGGCCTTCCGCGGCCAGATCAACCGCGAAGGCCGCGGACTGTTCCAGGTGCGCTACAAGGCGAATGGCGCCGAGAAAAAGCTCGTCGCCACCACGATGGAGCCGTCCGACGCCCGGCGCATGCTGCCGACCTGGGATGAGCCCGCCTTCCGCGCGCGCTTCAGGCTGACGGTCGATGTGCCGGGCAGTTTCAAGGCTTATTCGAATACGCCGGTGGAAAAACAGGAAAAATTGAGTAACGGCCTGCAGCGCATCTCATTCGCCCCGACGCCGAAGATGCCGAGCTACCTGGTGGTGCTGGTGGCGGGCGAGATGGAACGGGTCTCCGCGCGCCAGGACGGCGTCGAGATCGGCGTCGTCACCACGGCAGGCAAGCTCGGTTCCACCGCCTTCCCGCTGCAGGCGACCAAGGACCTGCTGCGCTACTACAACAATTACTTCGGCGTCCCGTATCCGCTCGCCAAGCTCGACCAGATCGCAATTCCCGGCGGCTTCAACGGCGCGATGGAAAACTGGGGCGGTATCGTCTACAACGAATCGACCTTGCTCTACGACCCGAAGAAGAGCCCGGAAGACGTCAAGAAGCTGACCTTCGAGGTCAACGCCCACGAAGTGGCGCACCAGTGGTTCGGCAACCTCGTCACCATGGCCTGGTGGGACAACCTGTGGCTGAACGAAGGTTTTGCTTCCTGGATGGCGGCGAAAGCCACCGAACACTTTCACCCGGAATGGCGCCCCTACCTGGACGGCATCGCCGAGCGCGAAGGCGTGCTGAACCTGGACGCGCGCAAGACCACGCACCCGATCCAGACGCGCATCGACAACGAGGAGCAAGCCGCCGGTGCCTTCGACTCCATCACCTATGTCAAAGGGCAGGGCTTCCTGCGCATGCTGGAAGCCTGGGTGGGCGAAGACCCTTTCCGCAAGGGCATCCGCGCGTACATGGCGAAGCACCAGTATTCGAACACGACCACGGCCGACTTGTGGGCGGCGCTGGAAAAGGCCTCCGGCAAGCCGGTAGGTAAACTCGCCTCCGACTGGACCACCCAGCCGGGCTATCCGCTGATCTCGGTGAGCCAGGCCTGCGTCGACGGCAGGCGGCAAGTTACCCTGTCGCAGGAACAGTTCCGCCTCGACGAGCCGGCGCTTGAAAATCGCCTGTGGAACGTGCCGCTGCAGGTCGGCACCGTGAATGGCAAGGCCTGGTACACGCTCCTGGCCAACCGCAGCAGCACGATCACGACCGGCGGCTGCGAGGGCACGCTGGTAGTCGATCCCTACAGCGTCGGCTTCTTCCGCGTCCAGTACGACCGCGCCAGCTTCGATGCGCTGGCCGGAAATGCCGCGCGCCTGCCCGATCCGACGCGTTTGAAACTGCTGCTCGACGCCTGGAGCCTGGTCTCCAGCGGGCGCATGCCGCTCGACAGCTACACCCGCCTGGTGAGCAGCTACGCCGACGAGCCGCGCCTGGCGGTGTGGGAATCGATCCTGTCCAACCTCGGCTCGCTCGATAACCTGGCCCGCGGCGAGCCCGAGCAGGCGCTGATCCGCGGTTTCGTCCGCAGCCTGGTCGGGCCGAAGTTCGCGAAACTCGGCTGGGAGCCGAAGGCGGGCGAGTCGAGCGAGGACCGGCGCCTGCGCGCGCTGCTGGCGACCAGCCTGGCGCGTGCCGGCGACGAGCGGGCGATCCAGGAGGCGCGCCGCCGCTTCGCGCGCTACCAGGAGGACCCTTCCTCGATCAGCCCGGAGATGCTCGATTTCGTCGTCCTCACCGTCGGCCGCTACGCCGACGCCGCGACCTATACCGCACTGGGAAAACTGGTCGCGAACGCGGGCACCGACGAGGAGCGCAACCGTTTCGGCAGCGCCATGACCATCGTGCAAGATCCGGCCCTGGCTGCCAGCGCGCTGCGCATGGCGGTCTCGCCGCAGCTGCCGGCCAACCTCGCGGGCGTCATCGTCGCCGGCGTCGGGCGCCAGCATCCGGACCTGGCCTGGGACTTCGCCGTCGCCAACCGCGACACCCTGCTCAAGAGCGCGGATGCGGTGGGGCGCAACCGCGCGCTCGCCTCGGTGGTGGCGGGATCGTCTGACGCCCGTCATGCGGATATGATGGAGAAATACATCGGCCAGAACTTCGGCCCGGAGGCGCTGGTCGAAGCACGACGGGTCGGTAACGGCATTCGCGTGCGCGCCGCGCAGAAGGCGCGCCTGCTGCCGCAAGTCCAGGGCGCCCTGCAGGCAGTGCAGATTAAGTGATTCAAAAACGTAACTAACCAAAGCGCAATTAATCAAAGGAATAGCATGAAGACTCGTTGGACCGCCACCAAGACCGCCATCGTCCTCGCCCTGTGCGGCAGCACGCTGGCCTCCGGATTCGCCGCTGCCCAGGAGGCGAAGGCGCCGGCTGCCCCCGCCAAGAGCGCAAACATGACCGTGCTGCCCGGGGACGATTTCTTCACCTGGGCTAACGGCGACTGGCTGGCCAAGACCGAGATCCCGGCCGACCGCGGTTCCTGGAGCGCGATGGGCGCGCTGGCGGAAGACACGAACACCCGCATCGCCAAGATGATCGAGGAGCTGGGCGCCGCCAAGGACACCAGCGGCGAAGCGCGCAAGGTGGCCGACTTCTACGCGTCCTACATGGACGAGGCCGGCATCGAGAAGCGCGGCCTGGAACCGATCAAGCCGATGCTGGCCAGCATTGCCGGCATCAAGGACAAGGCCGCCCTCGTACGCGCCCTGGGCGGCTCGATCCGCGCCGACGTCGATCCGCTGAACGCCACCAACTTCTACACCGAAAACTTGTTCGGCCTGTGGGTCGCGCAAGGCCTGACCGAGCCGTCGCGCAACCTGCCTTACATCCTGCAGGGCGGCCTGGGCCTGCCGGACCGCGCTTACTACCTGGAAAACAATGCGCGCATGGCCGAGCTGCGCACCAAGTACCAGCAACACATCGCCGCCATGCTGAAACTGGCCGGCATGGACAAGAGCGAGGAGCGCGCCGCGCGCGTGTTCGAGCTCGAGCTGGCACTGGCCCAGACCCACGCCACGCGCGAGGAGTCTGCCGACATCCAGAAATCGAACAATGTCTGGACCATGAAGGACTTCGCCGCCAAGGCGCCGGGCGTCGACTGGAAGGCTTTCTTCAAGGCGGCGGGGCTGTCCGGCCAGGACCGCTTCCAGGTCTACCATCCGAGCGCCGTCACCGGCGCGGCGCGCCTGCTGGCCAATGCCGACGTCGCCACCTGGCGCGACTATCTCGCCTTCCACAAGCTGAACCAGTACGCCAGCCTGCTGCCGAAGTCTTTTGCCGACCAGCGTTTCGAATTCAACGGCAAGACCCTGAGCGGCACGCCGCAGCAGTCGGCGCGCTGGAAACGCGCGCTGGGCGCCACCAATGCCGCCATGGATGAAGCGGTCGGCAAGGTCTACGTCGCCAAGTACTTCCCGGCCGAGAACAAGGCGCGCGTGCAGGCCATGGTGGCGAAGATCATCGACGCCTTCAGCCACCGTATCGAAAAGCTCGACTGGATGGCGCCGGCCACCCGTGCCCAGGCCCAGGCCAAGGTCAAGTCGATGTATGTCGGCATCGGTTATCCGGAAAAATGGAAGTCGTATGACGGCCTGCGCGTGGTCGCCGGCGATGCCTTCGGCAACACGATCCGCGCCGAGGAATACCACTACCAGCAGGAACTGGCCAAGCTCAAGCGCAAGCCGGAACGCACCGAATGGGCGATGCCGCCGCAGCTGGTGAATGCCGTCAACCTGCCGCTGCAGAACGCCATGAACTTCCCGGCCGCGATTTTGCAGCCGCCGTTCTTCGATCCGAAGGGTTCGGACGCCGCCAACTACGGCGCGATCGGCTCGATCATCGGCCACGAGATCAGCCACAGCTTCGACGACCAGGGCGCCCAGTTCGATGCCCAGGGCCGCCTGCGCGACTGGTGGACCAAGGAAGACCTGGAACACTTCAAGGCCGCCTCCAGCAAGCTGGTTGCCCAATATGGTACCTATAAGCCCTTCCCGGACCTCGCTGTCAACGGCCAGTTGACGCTGAGCGAAAACCTGGCCGACCTGGCCGGCCTGGAAGCGGCCTATGACGCCTTCAAGACGACGCCGTCCGGCAAGAGTGCGGATGCCGACCGCGACTTCTTCAAGGGCTTCGCCCAGGGCTGGCGCAGCAAGATGCGCGAAGCCTCGCTGCGCCGTGCCGTGCTGACCGACGGCCACGCACCGGCCCAGTACCGCACCTATATCGTGCGTAACATGGATGCCTGGTACAAGGCCTTCGACGTCAAGCCGGGGCAGGAGCTGTATCTGGCGCCGCAGGAACGCGTGAAGATCTGGTAAGGTCGCGCGAGAGGCGGGCGGCCGGTGCCGTCCGCATTCCTTGAGACTCTTTTCCATGACCGACAGCCTCGACGATATTTCCCGCCGCACCCTGGCGCATTACGAGCGTAACGCTCAGCAGTTTTTCGCTGGCACGATCGACCACGACGTCAGCCAGAACGTGGCGGCGCTGCTGGACGCGATCGAGGCGCCCGCGCCCTGGACCCTGCTCGACCTGGGCTGCGGTCCGGGACGCGACCTGAAGACCTTCGCCCAACTTGGCCACCGCGCCATCGGGCTCGACGGTTCGGCGGAATTCGTGGCCATGGCGCGCGCCTACAGCGGCTGTGAAGTCTGGCAGCAGGACTTCCTGCACCTCGACCTGCCGCCGGGGCTGTTCGACGGCATCTTCGCCAACGCCTCGCTGTTCCACGTGCCGAGCGCCGCGCTGGACGATGTGCTGGCGGCCCTGTTCGCCAGTCTGAAGCCGGGCGGCGTGCTGTTCAGCTCGAATCCGCGCGGATACAACGAAGAAGGCTGGAACGGGCCGCGCTACGGCAGTTATTACGATTACCCGACCTGGGAAGCGCACCTGGTCGCGGCCGGGTTCATTCCCTTGCACCACTATTACCGTCCGCCAGGCTTGCCGCGCGAACAGCAGCCTTGGCTGGCCAGCGTCTGGCGCAAGCCCGCGGCGTAAGCCCAATGTTAATCAGCGAACAGAAATGCCTGGCGTTCAGGCCTAAGGTTGGGCTTCGCTGTCAACCGGAGGAGCGCATCATGAACGACGACCAGATCAAGGGCAAGGCCAAGGACATCGGCGGGAAGATTCAGCAAAAGGTCGGCGAAGCCGTCGGCAGCCGCCAGCAGCAGTCCGAAGGCTTGTCGAACCAGGCCGAAGGCAAGGTGCAGGAAAAAGTGGGCGATGTGAAGGATATCGTCAAAGGCAACCGCTGATTTTCCTGGCTTCGAAGCAAGGAGCCGCGACATTGTCGCGGCTTTTTTCGTTTACGTCGATTCCTCGACCTTGTCACCAAGAACATCCTCCACATACAGCATCTGCACCAGCACCTTCAAGGCCGCTGCCAGCGGCGTCGCCAGCGCCACCCCGGCAAAGCCGAACAGGGTGCCGAACACCAGCTGCATGACGATGGTCAGCGCAGGCGGAAGGTCGACCGCGCGCGACTCGATCAGGGGCTGCAGCAGATAGCCCTCGACCAGTTGCACGCCCGTGAACAGCAGCACCGTGTACAGCGCCAGGTCAGGACTGATGGAAAACGCGATCAGGACGGCCGGCACGCCCGCCATGATCGGCCCCAGGTAGGGCACGAAATCGAGCAGGCCGGCGATGATGCCGAGGATCAGCGCCAGCGGCACACCCAGCAGGCTGAGGCCGATCGAGGTCGCGGTCCCGACGATCAGCATCGAGACCGATTTGCCAAGCAGCCAGCTGGCCAGCGTCTGGCCGATCTTGTTCAGCACCTGGCGCGCGCGATGGCGCTTCGCTTGCGGGATCAGCTTGATCACGCCGTTCGTGTACAGATGGGGCGAGGCGGCGAAATAAATGCCGACAAACAGGATGATGACGACATTGCCGATCGCACCCAGCACGCCGCCGAAGAACAGGCCCGCATTTGGCACCAGCGAGGACATCTGCTTGACGATCTGTTCCGGTTCCGGCAGGCCGTCCGTCAGTTTCTTGAGCAGGGGATACTCCTCGACCACGCTTTTCAGCTGCTGGATCGATTTCGGTACCGTTTCGGCCAGCTTGCCCGCCTGTTCGGAGATCTGCGGCGCCATCGCCCAGCCGCCCAGGCCGATCGCCGCGAACAGCAGCACGACGACCAGGGCCAGCGACCACTGGCGCTTGAGCTTGATGCGGCGCGCCAGCATGTCGCTCAGTTTGTAGAGCAGCACCGCGCACAGGATGCAGGCAAAGATCAGGAGCAGGGCGTCGGCCGCGTACCAGACGGCGGCCAGGCCGAGGATGAACAGGACGGCAATGCCGTTGATGAGGGCGGTGCGTTTGGCCAGCTGGCGCTGCTGTGGGGCCTCGCGTGGCGCGTCGTGCGCGTCGTCGGGAGGCGGAGATGGGGAGCGGGTGGATCCGCGCATGATCGTCGTCCATTAACAAAAGATTAATGCAACATTAGCACTTGGCGCAGGACACAGGCGCATGGATGAGCCTGCAAACGTGCCCTCCGAATATTGCCGAGCTATGTGAAGGGACGCACGGAACGCGGCCGTATCGAGGCGTAATCTGTACCCATCGCGCCGTCATATGACCGCGCCTTATTTGACAACTAGCCGAAGGAGATCATCATGAACAAGGACCAAGTCGAAGGCAAACTGCAAGATATCGGTGGCAAGATTCAGGAAGAAGCCGGCAAACTGGTCGGCAACCAGGAACAGCAGGTCAAGGGCCTGAAGAACCAGGTCGAAGGCAAGACCCAGGAGAAGTTTGGCGACGTCAAGGAAAACCTGAAGGACGCCACCAATTAAGTAAGGCAAAACGAAAAAAACCCCGGCATGCCGGGGTTTTTCGTTTTCAGCTATAGAGAGGCAGCTTACTGGACTTCGTAGGCGCCGATGTCGACCTTGGTGCCCAGGGTCGAGCGGGCGGTGCTGGAAGCGGTGTGCTTGTAGCTCGCGCTGGCGCTCAGCGACACATTGCCGCTTGCGGTACCGGCCGCCGAACCGGCGTTCACGATCAGCGCGCTTGCGAGCGGACGCAGGTCGTACGCGGCGCGGTTCACGAAACCGACCGACAGTGCCTGGTAGTTCGTCGTCTTGATGGCGTTCGTCTGGTTGGTAATGGTGCCGTAGCCGCTGAACAGGTTGTTGGTCAGTTTGGCCGCGGTCGCGGCATTACGCACCGTCACGAAGGTACCGCGCGAGCTGTCGTCGTTCACGAAGGTATTGTTGATCACGTACAGGTCGGTGTTGCGGCCGGTCGTGCCTTCCTCGCCGTACGACACCATGGCCGGGTTGTTCGACGCCGTCGGCTGCATGATCACGTTGCCGATGATGAAGGTCGTGCCACCGTTCGGCACATTGATCTCGTAGCTCGGCTTGCCGGCTGCGGTGCTGCCGGTTTCACCCGAGCGCAGGCTCGAGAAGCGGTTGTACGCGATGGTGTTGTACAGGGCGCGCGTCTTCAGGTTGTGGCCGACGTTGGCGTCGTGCGAGTAGTTGAAACGGAAGGTCAGCTTGGCGACCTTGCCGATATAGATGTTGTGGCTGTAGCCGTCGCCGTAGCCGTTATGGCCGAACTCGTTGTTCTCCAGAATAACGGTGCTGGAAGTATTGACGCCGCTCAGAATACCGTTCTCGTTGTCGTGCAGGAACGAGTTGCGCAGGGTGAAGTTCGTGCCTTCCAGGCGCAAGGCTGCGCCGTTCTTGTCGACCACTTTGGCGCCATACATCTCGACGTTATCGATCACGATGTTGCTACCCTGGACAACCCAGGTGCCTTTGCTGAGCGCAGCTTTGCCGTTAGCGTTGATCTTTGGACGGCCATTAACGCCGCGGATGGTCAGGTTGCTCTTGGTGATGGCGCAGACGTCACCGGAGTAGGTGGCGGCTTGAATTTCGATGGTGTCGCCAGCGGCAGCCGCAGCGAACGCCTTGCATGGAGTTGCATAGGTCTTGCCTGCGCCGACGCTGCGGATAGCGGCCGAAGCCGGTGCGGCGACAGCGGCGCCGATGATCAGGGAAGCGACTGCGAAGGTGATGCGAGTTGCGTTGGTACGGATGGCTTGCATGTTCTAAATATCCTCTAGTGCGGGCTCGTTTTGAGCGGTGTCTCAAGATCAGGAACACGCAGAATACCGCGAGGAAAAATTCCGTGGGGACATAATTTGTTACAAGCATCCTGTACTGTTGAGTTCAGAGTTCACAATTCTCCTAGGAAAAGTATGCATTTGAGGGCAAATGTATCCTCAAAAAAAAATTTAAAAATGTCTCAAATGCGCAACAACATACGTTGACTTTTTATTGAGTTGTCAGAAATTTTGTGTCTCTCAGGACAACAGTTGAGATAAACAGGCGAAAAAAAACCGGAACACCGCAAGGTGTTCCGGCTTCTTGCCGGGTTCAGGCTGGCTTCCCGCTTATTTCGCCGCGGTACCGCCCAGGTTCTTCTTAAAGAAGGCTTCGATCAGGCCGTACACGTGGCGCTGGCTGGTGCGGCCCGAGATACCGTGCTTGGCGCCCGGATAGGTCATCAGCTCGAACTGTACGTTGCGCTTGACCAGTTCGTCGATCAGGCGCGTGGTATTGCTGAACAGGACGTTGTCGTCGGCCATGCCATGCACCAGCAGCAGCGGCGACTTCAGGCCGTCCAGGTGCGCGAACACGCCGCTGCGCGCATAGGCGTCCGGGTCCGACTTCGGCGTGGCGCCGACGAACTGCTCGGTGTAGTGGGTGTCGTACAGGGCCCAGTCGGTGACCGGCGCGACCGACACGCCCATCGCGATCTTGTCCGAGGCTGCCGCCAGCAGGCGCAGCGTCATGAAGCCGCCGTAGCTCCAGCCGAACACGCCGACGCGCTTCGGATCGACAAAGCTCTGCTGTGCCAGCCAGTCGATGCCGGTGACCTGGTCTTCGACTTCGTTCTTGCCCAGGTTGTTATAGATGACGTCGGTGAAGGCGCGTTCGCGGCGGCTCGAGCCGCGGTTGTCCAGGGTGAACACGACGAAGCCCTGCTGCGCCATGTATTGGTTGAAGTAATTGCCCCAGGTGCGGGTCACGCGCTGCGAGTGCGGGCCGCCGTAGGTGAACAGGAAGACCGGGTACTTCTTCGTCGCATCGAAACCGGCCGGCTTGATCATCGAGTAGTACAGGGTCTGGCCGTCCTTGGCCTGGATGGTGCCGTATTCGGTCGGCAGCAGGTCGGACACGTATTTCGCGAACGGGTGGCTGGCGTTCAGCTCGTTACGCTCGAGCCATTGCACCATCGCGCCGTCGGCCTTGCGGATCGACACTTGCGGTGGCGTCGTCGGGCTGGAATAAGTGTCCACGAAGATCTTGCCGTTGTTGGCAAAGCGGGTGTCGTGCCAGCCGTCGCCGGCCGTGATACGGGCTGGTTTGCCGGCGGTGCTGCCGTTCAGGTTCAGGGCGTAGGTCTGCTTGTCGATGACGGCATCCTTGTTCGAGGACACGTACACCTTGCCGGCCGCTTCGTCCACGGCCAGCACGTTGTCGATGCCCCATTCGCCGCTCGAGATCGGGTTCAGCAGCTTGCCGTTCAGGTCGTACAAATACAGGTGGTTGCGGCCGCTGCGCTCGGAGGCCCAGATGAAGGCCGAACGCTTTTTCAGGAAATGCAGGTCGTTGTGGATGCTGACCCAGGTCTTCGATGTTTCGCTCAGCAGCGGGCGCTGGGCCAGCGTAGCGGCGTCGACCGCGACCAGGTCGAGGCGCTTCTGGTCGCGCGTCTGGCGCTGGTAGACCAGGGTCTTGCTGTCTGCGCTCCAGTCGGCGCGCACCAGGTAGATGTCTTTCTCGGCGCCGAGGTCGACTTGGCGCGATACGCCAGTTTCCGGCGAGACGATAAACAGGTCCACCAGCACGTTCGGATCGCCGGCGGCAGGGTAATGCTGGTCGATCACTTCGGTGCGATCGGCGAAGATCTCGAAGCGGCGCGCGACCGGCACCGGTGCCTCGTCGTAGCGTTTATAGGCAATGGCGGAATCGTCCGGCGCCCAGTAGTAACCGGTCGTCTGGTCCATTTCTTCCTGGGCCACGAACTCGGCTTCGCCGTTGTGCACGGTGCCTTTGCCGTCAGTGGTCAGCTGGCGCTCGGCGCCGGTTTTAAGGTCCATCACGACCAGGTTCTGGTTGCGCACGAACGAGACGTAGCGGCCTTTCGGCGAAATCTTCGGATCGAGCACGTTGCCCGACGCGACCTTGCGCGCGGTGTCGGGATGCGCGACGTCGACCAGGTACAGGTCGCCGGCGATCGGCACCAGCAGTTGCTTGCCGCTTGGTGCCCAGCTGTAGTTGATGATGCCCGACAGGCCGGCGGTACGCGCGCGCTCGCGGCGCGCCTTTTCCTCGAGCGACAGGTTCTCCGTCGGCACCAGCTTCTTGGAGTCGACCAGCAGGCGCGTGGTCTTGTCCTTCATATTGTATTCCCACAGATCCTGCTGGAACTGGTTGTCGGCACGGCCGCGCAGGAAGGTCACGCGCTCGCCATCGGGCGACACCTTCAGGTTCTTGACGCCGGGGCCGGCGAGGGAGGTTTCGCCGTGGATGCGGTCGAGCGTGAGGCGTTCCGCGGATGCGGGCGCGGCCGCGAGCGCGGCCAGGAGGCAGAGGAGAAGGCGCATTGATTGTCTCGTTGAAAGTTAGCTTTGTGCAACGGACGAGACGATACCAGAGTTGACCGGCAAAAGCTGTACATACTCGGTCGAACAGATGGGTGCTACAACGCTCAGGCTGCCCGCAGCGCCTCGCGCAGCGCAGCCTGTGCCAACAGGCGGGTGGAATCGAGCACGGGCAGGGGCGAATTCTCCTTGTTCATGATGAGCGGAATCTCGGTGCACCCCAGGATGACGGCATCGCACTGCAGGGTGCACATGCGCTCGATCACCTGCTGGAAACTGCGCACCGCCTCGGGCTTGAACACGCCGCACACCAGTTCTTCCATGATGATGCGGCTGATTTCAATCCGCTCCCCGACCTCGGGACGCACGACAGCGATCCCATGCTGCGCCAGTTTGTCCGGATAAACCTCGCTCTCGACCAGCCACCTGGTGCCGGTGAGGCCGAGGCGCCGGTAGGCCTGCGCTTGCGCCTCCTGTGCCACGGCATCGGCAATGTGCAGCCAGGGCAGGGGCGACAAGGCCTCGATCGCGGGCAGCGCCTGATGAATGGTGTTGTCGGGGCAAATGATGAAATCGGCGCCGCTGCGTGCCAGCGCCTGGGCCGAAGACAGCATCAGCTGCCCGATCCCATCCAGATCGCCCCGCTCGAGGCAGGCGACATAGTCGGCGAGGGAATGCGTGTGCATCGACACTTGCGGATGCGCATGCGGGCCCATCAGGCGGGCGCCTTCGCTGCAGATCGTGCGATAGCAGAGCGCCGCGCCTTCCGCGGAGCAGCCGACGATACCTACGTGTTTGGGCATGCTTTCTCCTGAGGCTAGCCAGCCTGAGCTGCCGCGCGCACCTTCTGGCGCGACAGCTTTTCCATCGACCAGGTCAGCAGCACGGCGGCAATCGTCAGGCCCAGCACGAGGCCGATCCAGAAGCCCGTCGTTTCCATCGGCGCGGCGGGCGACCAGGCGAACCAGCCCGGCGCGATGCCGAGCACGTAGCCCAGCGGCAGACTAAAACCCCAGAAGGCGACCAGCTGGATGATCATCGGCGGGCGCGTCACCTGGTAGCCGCGGATGGCGGAGGCGGTAGCGACCTGGGTCGCATCCGACAGCTGGAACAGGGCCGCGAACAGCAGCAGGTGGACGCAGGCTTCCTGCACCGCCGGATCGGAGGTGTAGGCGCGCGCGATCTGCCAGCGGAAGAGCGCGATGCAGGCCGCCGACAGCACCCCGAAGGCGACCGACATGCCGACCCCGACGCGCGCCACGAACTGGGCCCGTACTGGATTACCTTCGCCCATTGCCTGGCCGACGCGGGTCAGCAGGCCGATGCCGAAGCTGAGCGGTACCATGAACACGAGCGAGGCGAAGTTCAGCGCGATCTGGTGTGCCGACACCTGGATCACGCCGAAGCGCGCCACCAGCAGGCTGATCAGGCCAAAGGCGCTGACCTCGGCAAAATAGGTCACCCCGATCGGCAGGCCCAGGCGCAACATCTCGCGAATCTCTTTCCAGTCCGGGCCTTCCCAGCCGGTGAACGGATAGGTCAGGCGGTACACCGGCGAAATCTTGACCCACACCAGCATCGCGCCCAGCATCAGCCACATGCCAAGTGCGGTCGACACCGCGCAGCCGACCGCGCCCAGTTGAGGAAACCCCCAGTTGCCGAACACCAGCAGCCAGTTGCTGGCGACGTTGAACAGCAGGCCCAGGATCGCGATCACCATGATCGGCTTCGTTTCGTTGATGCTGGTCGTGTAGCCGTACAGGGCGCGGTAGCAGGCAAACGCCGGCATGCCCAGGCTCGTCACGTGCAGGAACATCGCGGCGCGGTCGGCGACCGCTTTCTCCATGCCGATATGGTCGAACAGCAGCGTGCACAGGTTGGCAGCCAGGCAGGCGATCAGGCCGACGCCCGCGCCTTTCCACAGCGCCTGGCGCACCGAATGGGGAATCTTGTCGTAACGTCCGCCGCCGATCTCGTGCGCCACCACGGTGTTAATCGACATCATGATGCCCATGACGGTGACCAGCACGATCGACCAGACCGAGGCGCCCAGCGAGACGGCCGCCAGTTCCTCTGCGCTGACGTGGCCCGTCATCGCGACGTCGGCCACGCCCATGCCGACGGTTGCCAGTTGGCCCACCAGCATTGGCCAAGAGAGCTTCCAGAGAGTGGCGATTTCCTGGCGGACGGGCGAGGGCGAGGTGGTGGTGGCGGCGGTGGAAGTCATGGGCAAACCGGGTACGGAAACCCATGATTTTACTGTCTAATTGCTAAGCCTGCGATAGCGCTGCGCTGCTCAGTGCTGGCCTGCCGGACGCGGCGGCAGCGTTTGCAGATAGGCATGCAGGGCACGCGCATCGACGTCGTTCATCTGGCCGAACGAAGCGAAAGGCATGACCGGGCTGATGGTGCTGCCGTCGGGCCGCTTGCCGCTGCGCAGCATGGCAAGGAAGCTCTCGGCAGTCGGGTAACGCAGCATGGCGCTGCCGGGGCCGGGCGTCAGGTTGGCGGCCTGCGGCCAGGCCGGCGGTGCGCCCGGGATGGCGCCGCCGCTCAGTTGTGCGCCGTGGCAGCCAATGCAGGCTTGCGCGACGTAGGCCCCATGCGCGGCCGTCACGGCGGCGGGCTGGGCGCGCGGCGGCGGCAGGGAATGGTCGATCTTCTCGGCGGCGTCCTTGATCCCGCCCACTGCGTAGAGCAGCTTGACGGGCAATGGCAGGTCGATCCGGCGGCGTTCGCCGGGCAGTGGCGGCAGTTGCTGGAGGTAGGCGACCAGCGCGCCGGTGTCCTCGTCGGTAAGGCGGGCATAGTCCTCGCTCGGCATCACGATGACCGGCTGGCCGTTGGGCTTGACGCCATGGCGGATGGTGCGCACCCAGTCGACTACCTGGTAGGCAGTGGTGGCGCTGTTGGCGCCGCGGGTGATGTTCGGGGCGACCACCAGCATGCCGTCGGAGTCGATCACGGTCTTGCCGGTCCCGGTGGCGCCATGGCACTCGGTGCAGCCGCGTGTGCTGTACAGGTAGCGGCCATGGGCGATGCGGGCAGGGTCGTTTGGAACCGCAATGGCGGAGACATCGACGGGGACCGTCCGCTGCATCTTGCGCGTACTCAGCAGATGCGCGGTAACGCCAACCAGCAGGCCCAGCAACACCAGCGCACCTAGGATGCGAAGTGTCCACCTCATCCCTTTTCCCATGCATGCCTCCGTAGTGACAAGTGGTCGATCTGTTTAATTTATCATTTCTCGCCCCGGTGTAAATACTGCAAGCCAAGAACTTTTAATTGTGTTGGGAATCCCCATCTGAAGGGGTGTCGCAGCCTGTGCCGCGAGCGGCCTGGGCTGTCAAATCAAACATCCGGGAGCACACTGTGGAATACAAGGATTACTACGCGACCCTTGGCATCGACAGGGGCGCAACCGCGGACGACATCAAGAAGGCGTACCGGAAAATGGTGCGCAAGTACCACCCCGATGTCAGCAAGCACAAGGACGCGGACGCGAAGACCAAAGAGATCAACGAAGCCTACGACGTGCTGGGCGACGCCGAGAAGCGTGCCGCCTATGACGCGCTCGGACGCGGCCATCATGCCGGTGAGCAGTTCCATCCGCCGCCGGACTGGAGCGAGCACTTCGATTTCGGCGGCGCCGGTGCCGACGATTTCTTCGCCGACCTGTTCGCCCAGGCAGGACGTTCGCGCCGCGGTGGTTTCCAGATGCGCGGCGACGACATCCATGCCGCCATCACGATCGACCTGGCGGATGCGTATCGTGGCGCCACGCGCACGGTCAGCCTGCGCGTGCCGAAGGCCGAGGGACCGGGGCGCGCCACCATGCAGGAAAAGACGCTCAGCGTGAACATCCCGCGCGGCGTGACGCCGGGCCAGCAATTGCGCCTGGCGGGGCAGGGCCACGAGGGACATGGGGGCGCGGGGCCGGGCGACCTGTATCTCGAAATCCAGTTCGCGCCCGACCCGCGTTACCGGCTCGAGGGTGCGCACGTGTACGAGAACGTGCCGGTCACGCCCTGGGAAGCGGCGCTGGGCGGCAGCGTGGCCGTGCCCACGCCGTCGGGCACGGTCGAGGTGACGATCCCGGCCGGCTCGCAGAGCGGGCGCAAGCTGCGCCTGAAGGGCAAGGGCATCCCCAGCGCCACGCCGGGCGACCTGTACCTGATCCTGGACGTCGTCCTGCCGCCGGCCAACAGCGACAAGGCGCGCGCGATCTACCAGGCGATGGCGCGCGACCTGGCCTTCAATCCACGCACTGCCTGAGGAGGAGCGATCGATGTTTGCGAACCAGATTGTGACCGGGGTGCTGATCGACGACGTCGCCCTGGACATGGAAGAGCTGGCCCGTGCCTGCCAGGTCGAGCCCGACTGGGTGGTGCGCCACGTGCAGGCGGGCGTCCTTGGCGAGCTGACCTTGCAAACCGCTGCGCTGCGCTTTCGCAGCACCGACCTGGCGCGGGCGCGCCGGCTGCTCGAACTGGAGCGGCATTTCGATGCCAACGAAGAGCTGGCGGCCCTCGTGATCGACCTCGCCGACGAGGTGCGGCGCCTGCGCGCCCGCCTGCACGCGCTCGGCATCCGGGATACCTGAGAGGACACCTGAAGCGCGCGCCGTGCACTGAGGCCTGCTCCTAGAATTGGTGTCAGATGAATCACTGACAAACATCGAGGAGGTCACATGGATCAGGTAGAAGTACAGGCATCCGGGAACGACAAGGCGAATCGCCCGCCACTGGACGGCAAGCGCGTTGCCGTCCTGATGACGGACGGCGTCGAACAGGTCGAATACACGGGGCCGCGCAGCTTTCTCGAGCAGCAGGGCGCGCAAGTGGTCCTGATTTCGCCGAAGGGCGTGGGCGACGCCGTGCAGGGCATGAACCACGATGCCAAGGGCGACAGCTTCCGGGTCGAAATGAACGTGCGCGACGCAAAGCCGGCCGACTTCGACGCCCTCGTGCTGCCGGGCGGCGAACAGAATCCCCTGGAATTACGCAAGAGCCCGGAGTCGATCGCCTTCATCCGCGATTTCTACGAGACTGACAAGCCCCTCGCCGCCATCTGCCACGCGCCCTGGGTGCTGATCGACGCCGGGATCGCGGAATCGAAGAACCTGACGAGCTGGCCGGAGATCCAGGACGACATGAAAAAGGCGGGCGCCGAATGGGTCGACCAGGAAGTCGTGATCGACGAGAAGCTGATCACGAGCCGCAAGCCGGACGATATTCCGGCGTTTAACGATGCGCTGTTGAAGGCGATGATGATTTCGTCGGATATGGCGGATATGGGGGCGTCGTCTTAACTTGTCGAGAGACGCGCGACTGTTCGGTTGCGCGTCCGTAGGGCGGGTATGCCCGCGCGGATCATGCCCACCGATAACATCATACGCAACAGCGCCGCGAACGTCTGCCTTACGCCCCGCTGATTTCCCGCTGTAACTTCTTCGTCAACTTCCCAAACACCAGCTCGTACGACCTGCGCAGCAACTGCGCCGCCTCCTCGTCGCCGAGCGCATTCGCATGCTCCACATACACCCACTTCGCCCGCGCCAGATATGGAGCGGGAATGATGCCTGGCCGGTCCGTCAGCTCGAGGAAGCGCTCGTCGTCGACCTTGAAGCTCATGCCGGTGGCCTCGCCCAGGTTGGTGACGGCGAACATCTTGTCTCCGACGGAGAAGACCAGGTCGTTGTCCCATTTGGTGGATTCGGTGGTGCCGGGGAAAGTGCGGCAGAGGGATTTGGCGGATTCGAAGTTCATGGCAGTCGTAGGGGAGTGTTGGTTGTCGACAATTTTATAACGCAGCCAAGTCTTGAAGGTGTTTTCGTAAAGTACCAACAGTTATTGCGTTTTGGTAGGAGAGCGGCAGAGCTGCGGAAAGCAGAAAATCGCTGCGCGATTTTCTATAGTCGGGCGAATCGGAGAGCCGTTGCGCCCGGAGGCGCAACGTCGCTCGCGGGCTCGCTGCTGCGCAGCTCGAAACCCCCGCTCGCCCCGCGTCCGTTCCGTCCGCGGATTCGATTCCCGACGCGAACACCACGCACAAAAAAACACACCCCTGAGGGCTTTGGCCCTCAGGGGTGTGTTTTTTTGTGCGTTGGTGGAGGCGGCGGGAATCGAACCCGCGTCCGCAAGCACTCTACAGACAGTTCTACATACTTAGCACTATCATTTAATTTGACCGGCACGACGGGGATGTGCACCCTGCGTACCAGCGAGTTACCTTAAGTTTCGGAAGCAACCAAGTAACCCGGTTGAGTCCTAGCCTCTGTAAATGACTCTACTTGCCTTGCGGCCCACCCCAGAGGCGAGGTAGTGTAGAGCTAGCAGCAATTAAGCTGCGAGTGCGTACGAGTTATCGTTTGCAGTTATTGATTTCTGGATGTATTTACGAGGTAACCAGTCCTCGGTATGCCCTGCGCTGCTTTGCAACCCACGTCGAAACCAGGTCGCCCCCAACGAAATTACATTGTACTCCAATCGCGGGGCGTTTGCAGTGGCTTAGGATGCTGCGCCCCGTGGCGTTACGATCTGTTTCAAACTAGTGCGCGATTGGTGCGACAACCCCCAGCGTTCGGGTGTTCGGCGGCACGTAACGCGCGGGCATGCCCGCCCTACGTTACGCGACCGCCAACTCTGCGATTTACTGCCCGTTACGCTTGGCGACTTCGTTGCCGATGTAGCCGCCGCCGATGATGCCGGCCAGCGTGGCGAGCTTCTTGCCGTTGCCGCCGCCGACCTGGTTGCCGATCAGGCCGCCGATGACGGCGCCGGTGCCGATGCCGACGTAGTTCGGCTGGGCCGGGGCCGGGGCAGGGGCCTGGCGGTAGGTCGGCTCTTCGTAACGGACCGGCTGCGGGGCGGGGCGGTGCTCGACGACGCGGCGTTCGACCACGCGCTCCACGACCTTCGGCTTCTGGACCACGGTCTTCACCGGGGCGGCTTCCTGCTTGACGATCACGGTCGGGGCGTTCGGCGTCTGCACGTAGGTCGTGGTGCCGGGCGCGGCGCTGACGACCATCGGAGCGGCGGCGGCGGCAACCGGTGCGGCACCGTACTGGGCCTGGACTTGCGTCGCGGCTTGCAGCTGGTTCGCGGCGCTTGGCGCGGCCAGCGGCAGGGCGGCGGTCGGTGCCAGGGCGGCTTGCTGCGGCTCCGGAGCGCTGCGCGAGGAAGGCAGCAGGCCGGTGATGGCGGCGGCGCCGGTCAGGCTGACGATGACCACCGATACGGCTGCGGCGGCCATCAGGGGATGAATGCGGGAGGCGGTTGCGGTGGTGTTCATGTTCTGCTCCATCGTTGTTGCGTTGTCGATGGATGCAGATTACGGAAGTCGACAGTTACACGGTAGACAGAAACCCGTATCAGTCGTAATCAAATGTAAGATCAAACGCTTGCCGCAACGGGCGTGCGCGCCACGCTGCGCAACAACGCCAGCAGGTCGAGCGGCGTGTCGCACAGGTAGTCGGCGCCCCAGGTCTGCGGTTCGATCATGCCGCAATAGCCCCAGGCGCAGGCCACGGTCGGCATGCCCGCCGCGCGGCCGGCTTCGATGTCGCGCAGGTCGTCGCCGACGTACCAGCATTCCTCCGGCGCCAGGCCGAGGCGGCGCGCGCCTTCCAGCAGCGGTGCCGGATGGGGTTTCGCGTGCGGCATGGTGTCGCCCGAGACGATGCAGCCGGCGTGCGCCAGGCCGATCTGCGGGATCAGCGGATCGGTAAAGCGTGCCGGCTTGTTGGTGACGACGCCCCAGCTCATGCCGGCCTCCTCGATGCCCTGCAAGAGTGCGGCGATGCCCTCGAATAGCCCGCTCTCGACCGCCATGTTGTCCTGGTAGCGGTCGAACCAGGCGAGGCGCAATTCCTCGTAGCCGTCGTCGCCGGGCGCCAGGCCGAAGGCGGCGCCGATCATGCCGCGTGCGCCGGCCGAGGCGGTCGGGCGCAGCACGCTGTAGGGAGTGGGCGCCAGGCCGCGCTCGGTGCGCAGCCAGTTGACGGCGGCGGCGAGGTCGGGCGCGGTGTCGGCCAGCGTGCCGTCGAGGTCGAACAGGACGGCACGCGGTGCCTGGATCAGGGCAGGGGAGTTCATGGAATCGAAAACGCTTAGAGAGGCTTTGTGCACGCCACCATGTAGTTCACATCGGTGTCGTTGTTCAGCGAGTAGATCTTGGTCAGCGGGTTGTAGCTCAGGCCCTTCATGCCGTCGACCTGCAGGCCGGCCTGGCGCATGAATTGCGAGAGTTCGGCCGGCGTGAGGAACTTGCCGTAGTCGTGGGTGCCGCGCGGCAGCATGCGCAGCACGTATTCGGCGCCGATCACGGCCAGCAGGTAGGCCTTCGGGTTGCGGTTGATGGTCGAGAAGAACAGCTTGCCGCCCGGCTTCACCAGGGCGGCGGCCGCGCGCACGATCGAGGCCGGGTCCGGCACGTGCTCCAGCATTTCCATGCAGGTCACGACGTCGTACTGGCCGGCTTCCTCGGCCGCCATGTCTTCGGCCGCGATCAGTTTATAACGGACCTCGACGCCCGATTCCAGGCTGTGCAGGTCGGCGACCTTCAGGGCCTTCTTCGACAGGTCGATGCCGGTCACTTTCGCGCCCTTTTTCGCCATCGATTCGGACAGCACGCCGCCGCCGCAACCGATGTCGATGACCTTCTTGCCGGCCAGGGGCGCGCGGGCGTTGATCCATTCCAGGCGCAACGGATTGATTTCGTGCAGCGGGCGGAACTCGGAGGTGGGGTCCCACCAGCGGTGGGCCAGCTCGCTGAACTTGCTAATTTCTAAAGGATCGGCGTTCGTAGTCATAGGTCGGAATAATAGCGGGAAATATCAGGTAGCGACGGACAAAAAGAAGGGACGAAAAAAAACCCCGCCGCAGCGGGGTTCTTCCTTGCCGCTGGCAGATTACTGCTGGCGGGTACGGGTACCGACGACTTCGATCTCGACGCGGCGGTTCTTCGCGCGGCCAGCCGAGCTCTTGTTGTCAGCGACAGGCTGCTTCTCGCCCTTGCCTTCGGTGTAGACGCGGTTGGCGTCGATGCCCTTGCCCTGCAGGTAGGCCTTGACGGCTTCGGCGCGGCGGATCGACAGCTTGTCGTTGTAGGCATCGGTGCCGATCGAGTCGGTGTGGCCGACGGCGATGATGACTTCCAGGTTCATGTCGCCCAGCTTCGAGGTCAGCTCGTCGAGCGAAGCCTTGCCTTCAGGCTTGAGGACGGCCTTGTCGAAGTCGAAGAAGGCATCAGCCGAGTAGCTGACTTTCTCCGAGGTTGGGACTGGAGCCGGTGCAGGTGCCGGGGCTGGGGCAGGTGCCGGAGCGGCTTCGACCGGCGGCGGCGGCGGAGCGACGCACTTGCCATTTTCCAGTTTCTCAGGCGGAACGCACAGCGGCGCGTCGCAGCCTGGGACCGCGTCGGCCGGGGTCCAGTAGCCGGTACGCCAGCACAGACCGAAAGGATCGCGCGCGATCACGCCGCGGCTGTCCTGGACGTACGCGCTGTACGGCTTGTTCGCCTGGATGTCGGTCGTCAGCGGCGCGTACGGCGGCGCGCTCTGGGCGAACGCGCTGCCAGCCATCGCTGCGGAAGCTGCGAGCATGAGGGTTGCAATCTTCTTCATCTTATTTGTTCCTTTCGGTTTTATATCTTTTCGTTGCGAAACTTTTTCTATTCACGACAACGTAGGCAGAATATTAACACCATGTGCCGCCGTGTTCGTTTCACATTGCGAAACATGCAATTAACTTCTCGGCCATTTTGCCACATTCGCTACACATCCGCACGACAGCGTTCTGCGCAATGATGGTGCACGCTTTTTGTTGCGTTGTTTCTGCGCCACAACTCTTAGCCGAGGCCGCCAGCTTGACGAAGCTTTATGACAAGCATGTGTCAAATCTGCAATTCGACGAAAAGAGCGGGGAGATTGCTTCTTCGGCAAATGTCGCCCACTGTATAGGTGCATGGTAGAATCATCCGTTGGAACTCATAACCATTAGCCTGAAAGCAGTCGACCCGCCCAATGGATCAATTCGCAAAAGAAACAGTCCCTATTTCCCTCGAAGAAGAGATGCGCAAGAGCTACCTCGATTACGCGATGAGCGTGATCGTGGGCCGTGCGCTGCCGGATGTGCGCGATGGCCTGAAGCCGGTGCACCGCCGCGTGCTCTACTCGATGCATGAGAGTAATTACGCGCACAACCGCCCGTACGTGAAGTGCGCGCGCGTGGTTGGCGACACCATGGGTAAGTACCACCCGCACGGCGACTCGTCGATCTACGACACCCTGGTCCGCATGGCCCAGGATTTCTCGCTGCGCTATACCCTGGTCGACGGCCAGGGCAACTTCGGCTCGATCGACGGCGACAGCGCCGCGGCAATGCGTTACACCGAGTGCCGTCTGGACAAGATCGCCAGCGAACTGCTCGCCGACATCGACAAGGACACGGTCGATTACCAGCCGAACTATGATGGCAAGGAAAAAGAACCGACCGTCCTGCCGACCAAGATCCCGAACCTGCTGATCAACGGCTCGTCCGGCATCGCGGTCGGCATGGCGACCAACATCCCGCCGCACAACCTGGCCGAAGTCATCAACGGCGCCCAATACCTGCTGCGCAACCCGGAATGCAGCATCGACGAGCTGATCGAGCTGATCCCGGCGCCGGACTTCCCGACCGCCGGCATCATCTACGGCGTCTCGGGCGTGCGCGACGGTTATCGCACCGGCCGCGGCCGCGTCGTGATGCGCGCCAAGACCCACTTCGAAGAGTATGGCAAGGATGGCGGCCGCATCGCGATCATCATCGACGAGCTGCCGTACCAGGTGAACAAGAAGTCGCTGCTCGAGCGCATCGCCGAGAACGTGCGCGACAAGAAGCTCGAAGGCATCAGCGACATCCGCGACGAGTCCGATAAATCGGGCATGCGCGTCGTCATCGAACTGAAGCGCGGCGAAGTGCCGGAAGTGGTGCTGAACAACCTGTACAAGCAGACCCAGCTGCAAGACACCTTCGGCATGAACATGGTGGCGCTGGTCAACGGCCAGCCGAAGCTGCTGAACCTGAAGCAGATGCTGGAGTGCTTCCTGTCGCACCGCCGCGAAGTCGTCACCCGCCGTACCGTGTTCGAACTGCGCAAGGCGCGCGAACGCGGTCACATGCTGGAAGGCCTGGCCGTCGCACTGGCCAACATCGACGACTTCATCGCCATCATCAAGGCCGCGCCGACCCCGCCGGTCGCGAAGACCGAACTGATGCAGCGCGCCTGGGATTCGTCCCTGGTGCGCGAGATGCTGAACCGTACCGAAACGGCCGGCGCCGGCGGCATCGAGGCCTTCCGTCCGGAGCACCTGCCGAAGCACTACGGCATGCAGCTTGACGGCCTGTACAAGCTGTCGGACGAGCAGGCCCAGGAAATCCTGCAGATGCGCCTGCAGCGCCTGACCGGCCTGGAGCAGGACAAGATCGTCAACGAGTACAAGGAAGTGATGGCCCACATCGCCGACCTGCTCGACATCCTGGCCCGCCCGGAACGCGTCACGACCATCATCAGCGACGAGATGGTCCAGATCAAGAACGACTACACGGAAAACGGCAAGGACGCGCGCCGCTCGGCCATCGAGCACAACGCCAACGAGCTGGAAACCGAAGACCTGATCACGCCGCAGGACATGGTAGTCACGCTCTCGCACACCGGCTACATGAAGTCGCAGCCGATCGCCGAATACCGCGCCCAGAAGCGCGGCGGCCGCGGCAAGCAGGCGATGGCGACCAAGGACGAGGACTGGATCGACCAGCTGTTCATCGCCAACACCCACGACTACATGCTGTGCTTCTCGAACCGCGGCCGCATGTACTGGCTGAAGGTGTGGGAAGTGCCGCAGGGTTCGCGCAACTCGCGCGGCAAGCCGATCGTCAACATGTTCCCGCTGCAGGACAACGAGAAGATCACCGTCATCCTGCCGCTGTCGGGCGACAACCGCACCTTCCCGGAAGACCACTACGTCTTCATGTCGACTTCGCTCGGCACCGTGAAGAAGACGCCGCTGAAGGACTTCAGCAATCCACGCAAGGCCGGCATCATCGCGGTCGACCTGGACGAAGGCGACTTCCTGATCGGCGCCGCACTGACCGACGGCCAGCACGACGTGATGCTGTTCTCGGACGGCGGCAAGGCCGTGCGCTTCGACGAGAACGACGTGCGTCCGATGGGCCGTACCGCGCGCGGCGTGCGCGGCATGAACCTGGAAGAGGGCCAGAACGTGATCGCGCTGCTGGTGGCCGAGAACGAGCAGCAGTCGGTGCTCACGGCAACCGAGAACGGCTTCGGCAAGCGTACCCCGATCACGGAGTACACCCGTCATGGCCGCGGCACCAAGGGCATGATCGCGATCCAGCAGTCCGAACGCAACGGTAAAGTCGTGGCCGCGACCCTGGTCGACGCCAACGACGAGATCATGCTGATCACGACCGGCGGCGTGCTGATCCGCACCCGCGTGGCCGAGATCCGCGAGATGGGCCGCGCCACGCAAGGCGTCACGCTCATTGCGGTCGAAGACGGCACCAAGCTCTCGGGCCTGCAGCGTGTGGTCGAGACGGACCTCGAAGAGGTCGAACTCGAAGCGGCGCCGGAATAAGCCGAAAAAACGCCACTCCTGCGGGGGTGGCGTTTTTTTTCGTACAATGGAACACTTCCGCCTACTCTTCCTCGCATGACCCAGGTATTCAATTTTTCAGCAGGACCCGCCGTCCTCCCCAAGGAAGTGCTGCAGCAGGCCGCCAGCGAGATGCTGGACTGGCAGGGCAGCGGCATGTCGGTGATGGAGATGAGCCATCGCGGACCGGAATTCATCTCGATCTATAAACAGGCCGAAGCCGACCTGCGCGAGCTGCTGGCGGTCCCGCCGAACTACAAGATCCTGTTCATGCAGGGCGGCGGACTGGGCCAGAACGCCGTCATCCCGATGAATCTCGTCGGCCGTGTACGCGAGCCGGCCGTGATCGATTTCGTGCACACCGGTTCGTGGTCCGGTAAATCCATCAAGGAAGCGGCGCGCTATGCGCAGGTGAACGTCGCCGCCTCGAGCCAGCTTGATGGCTTTACCCGCGTGCCCGATCCGGAAAGCTGGAAGCTGACCGAAGGCGCGGCCTACCTGCACGTCTGCACCAACGAAACCATCGACGGCGTGGAGTACAACTTCGTTCCGCGCGCTTTGGGCGATGTCCCGGTGGTGGCGGACATGTCCTCGCACATTCTGTCCCGTGAAATCGACGTCTCGCAATACGGCGTGATCTTTGCCGGCGCCCAGAAGAACATCGGACCGGCCGGCCTGACCCTGGTGATCGTGCGCGACGACCTGCTGGACCACGCGCTGGCGATCTGCCCCTCGGCCTTCCACTGGAAGAACGTGGCCGAGCACGAATCGATGTTCAATACGCCGCCGACCTATGCGATCTACATCGCCGGGCTCGTGTTCGCCCACCTGAAACGGCAGGGTGGCGTGGCGGCGATGGAAGCGCGTAATATCGAAAAAGCGCGCCTGCTGTACGAGGCGCTCGACCGTGACGACTTCTACAGTAACCGTGTAGACGTGTCATGCCGTTCGCGCATGAACATTCCGTTTTACCTGCGCGACGAAAAGTTGAACGAATCTTTCCTGGCCGGCGCGAAGGCGCGCGGGCTGCTGCAGCTGAAGGGCCACAAGTCCGTCGGGGGCATGCGGGCATCGATCTACAATGCGATGCCGATCGAAGGGGTGCAGGCCCTGGTCGATTATTTGAACGAGTTTGCGGGGCGGTAAAGCTCTACCGTAGGGTGGGCATGCCCACGCGTACGAGCGTGGGCTTACCGTAACGTATCCGGCGCTACGACGGTGTGATCACCGTGGTCGGGCGTTGCCGGATGCGCCGCAACCGATCGAACGGTGAACGCGTGGGCATGCCCAGCTACGTTACGCCGCAGCCAACGAATAATATTTTGCAACCATGACAGACAAACTCCTCCCCCTGCGCCAGCAGATCGACGCCATCGACGCGCAAATCCTCGACTTGCTCAGCCAGCGCGGCCGCATCGCCCAGGAAGTGGGCCACGTGAAGGCCGAGACCGACGCCCCCGTGTTCCGCCCCGAGCGCGAAGCGCAGGTGCTGCGCGGCGTTGCCGACCGCAATCCCGGTCCGTTGAAGAATCAGGACGTGCAGACCATCTTCCGCGAAGTGATGTCCGCCTGCCGCGCGCTGGAAAAGCGCGTCACCGTCGCCTACCTGGGCCCGGCCGGCACCTTCAGCGAACAGGCCGTCTACCAGCACTTCGGCCACGCCGTCGAAGGCCTGCCCTGCGCCTCGATCGACGAAGTGTTCCGCGCCACCGAAGCCGGCACCGCCGACTTCGGCGTGGTCCCGGTCGAGAACTCGTCGGAAGGCGCGATCAACCGCACCCTCGATCTGATGCTGGCGACCACCACCGCGATCAGCGGCGAAGTCTCGATCCCCGTGCACCACAGCCTGATGAGCAAGACCGGCAGCATGGAGGGCGTGACCGTCGTCTGCGCCCATTCCCAGGCCCTGGCCCAGTGCCAGGTCTGGCTCAACCTGCACCATCCGAACGTCGAGCGCCGCGCCGTGGCCTCGAACGCGGAAGCGGCCGTCATGGCCAGCAAGGACCCGTCGGTGGCCGCGATTGCCAGCGAGATGGCGGGGCAGCAGTACGGGCTCGGCGTGGTCCAGGCCCACATCCAGGACGACCCGCACAACCGCACGCGCTTTGCCGTCATCGGCTCGCTGCAGACGAATCCCTCGGGCCGCGACCGCACCTCGCTGGTGCTGGCCGTGCCGAACCGCGCCGGCGCCGTGTATAAGCTGCTGGCGCCGCTGGCCACCCACGGCGTGTCGATGACGCGCTTCGAGTCGCGCCCGGCGCGCATC
Organism: Massilia sp. Mn16-1_5; assembly: GCF_004798585.1. Classification (GTDB taxonomy): domain Bacteria; phylum Pseudomonadota; class Gammaproteobacteria; order Burkholderiales; family Burkholderiaceae_D; genus Telluria. The sequence goes on along the minus strand of NZ_PPXQ01000005.1, from coordinate 180,747 downwards.
GGCACCTGGGAGTACTACTTCTATGTCGACGTTGAAGGCCATCGCCAGGATGCCGCCGTCGCCCGCGCCCTCGCCGAGCTGCAGGACAACGCCGCCTTTTTCAAGCTGCTGGGTTCCTACCCGGTCGGCCTTTAATCTTTTCCAATTTGTAGAGTCCAGTCATGTCGAAATTCGGTCCAGAATACGTCCGCGCCATCGCTCCTTACCAGGCCGGCAAACCCATCGCTGAAGTCGCCCGCGAGTTTGGTCTCGATGAGGCCAGCATCGTCAAGCTCGCCTCCAACGAAAACCCGTTCGGCGTACCCGAGTCGAGCAAGGCCGCGATGGCGCAAGCCGCCGCCGATCTTGGCCGCTACCCGGACGCCAACGGTTTTGAACTGAAGGCGGCGCTGGCCAAGCGCTACGACGTCCCGGCCGACTGGATCACGCTCGGCAACGGCAGCAACGACATCCTGGAAATCGCGGCCCACGCCTTCGTGCAGAAGGGCGAGTCGGTCGTCTTCGCGCAGTACTCGTTCGCGGTCTACGCGCTGGCCACGCAAGGCGTGGGCGGGCGCGCGATCGTGGTCCCGGCCGTGAACTACGGACACGACCTGCCTGCCATGGCGGCAGCGATCGAGCCGGATACCAAGCTGGTCTACGTCGCCAACCCGAACAACCCGACCGGCACCTTCATCGGCGCGGCCGAGATCGAAGCCTTCCTGCAGAAGGTGCCTTCGAACGTCGTCGTCGTGCTGGACGAGGCCTATAACGAATACCTGGCGCCTGAATTCCAGTTCGAGTCGGCGAACTGGGTGCGCAAGTACCCGAACCTGATCGTCTCGCGTACCTTCTCCAAGGCCTACGGCCTGGCCGGCCTGCGCGTCGGTTTCGCCATCGCGCAGCCGGAAGTGACGGACCTGATGAACCGCATCCGCCAGCCTTTCAATGTCAATTCGCTGGCCCAGGCGGCCGCGATCGCGGCGCTGAACGACAAGGAATTCCTGGAGAAGGGCGCACGCAACAATGCCGAGGGCTACAAGCAGATGACCGCGGCCTTCGAAGAACTGGGCCTGGAGTACGTTCCCTCGTTCGGCAACTTCGTGCTGGTGCGCGTGGGCGACGATGAAGGCGCGGGTGCCCGCGTCAACCTGGCGCTGCTCAAACTCGGCGTGATCGTGCGTCCGGTCGGCGCCTACGGCCTGCCGCAATGGCTGCGCGTCTCGATCGGCCTGCCGCAGGAGAATGCCGCCTTCATCGACGCGCTGAAGAAGGTACTCGCCTAATGCTGGGCAAGGTCGTCGTCATCGGCGTCGGGCTGATCGGCGGCTCGTTCGCGCTGGCCCTGAAAAAGGCCGGCGCGGCGCGCCAGGTCGTCGGCATGGGACGCTCGCAGGAAGTGATGGCGCGCGCGCTGGAACTCGGCATCGTCGATAGCGTCACGGAGTCGCCTGAAGAGGCGATGGCGGGCGCCGACCTGGTGCTGCTGGCCGCGCCGGTGGCGCAGACGGGGCCGATCCTGGCCGCGCTCGCCCCTTACCTGGACATCGGCACCGTGGTCACCGACGCCGGCAGCACCAAGTCGGACGTGGTCGCCTCGGCCCGCGCGGCCTTGGGTAGCAAGGTCAAACAGTTCGTGCCCGCGCACCCGATTGCCGGACGCGAGTCGAACGGGCCGGACGCCGCGCTGGCCGAGCTCTACCAGGGCAAGAAGACCGTCATCACGCCGCTGCCGGAAAACGACGCCGGCGACGTCGGCCTGGTGGCTGCCGCCTGGCGCCTGTGCGGTGCGATCATCCACACGCTCACGCCGGAAGAGCACGACCGCGTGTTCGCGGCGGTCAGCCACCTGCCGCACCTGCTGGCCTTCGGCCTGGTCGACGACATCGCCCGCAAGCCGCACGCCGACCTGCTGTTCCAGTACGCCGCCAGCGGCTTTCGCGACTTCACCCGGATTGCCGGCTCCTCGCCCGAAATGTGGCGCGACATCAGCCTGGCGAATCGCGATGCGCTGCTCACCGAGCTCGATGCGTATCTGGCACAATTGACCATATTGCGCGAGCACCTTGCCGCAGGCGATGGCGCCCAGCTGGAAGCCATCTATACGAATGCGCAGCGTGCCCGCCGGGCCTGGAGCGAAGCCATCGAAACGGCCGAGCCTCCACCGCCAAAAACTCAGGAACCCGAATGACGCAGTCCAAACACTACCCGCAGCACATCGACCTCGAGCCTGTCATGCACGCCGAGGGCACGGTGCGCCTGCCGGGTTCGAAAAGCATCTCCAATCGCACGCTGCTGCTTGCCGCGCTGAGCGAAGGCACGACCACGATCCACGACCTGCTCGCCTCCGACGACACCATGGTCATGCTGGGCGCGCTGCGCTCGCTGGGCATCGTCTGGGAAGAAATCGACGAACGCACCATTGTGGTGCATGGCCAGGCCGGCGTGCTGCCGAACCATGAGGCGGACCTCTTCATGGGCAACGCCGGCACGGCGATCCGCCCGCTGACGGCGGCCCTGGCCGTGATCGGCGGCGACTACACCCTGCACGGCGTCTCGCGCATGCACGAGCGTCCGATCGGCGACCTGGTCGATGCCCTCAACGAGATCGGCACCCAGATCGAGTACACCGGGGAGCAGGGCTTCCCGCCACTGCGCATTCGCCGTGGCCACATCCATGCGAATCGCATGTCGGTGCGCGGCAACGTGTCGAGCCAGTTCCTGACCGCGCTCCTGATGAGCGCACCGCTGATGGCGCGCGGCCATGCGGTGACGATCGACGTCGTCGGCGAGCTGATCTCGAAACCCTACATCGAGATCACGCTGAACCTGATGCGCCGTTTCGGCGTGACGGTCGAGCAGAACGGCTGGGCCTCCTTTACCGTGCAGCCGGGCCAGAAATACGTCTCGCCGGGCAGCATCCACGTCGAAGGCGACGCCTCTTCGGCCTCCTACTTCCTGGCGGCCGGCGCGATCGGCGGCGGGCCGGTGCGGGTCGAGGGCGTGGGCCAGGACAGCATCCAGGGCGACGTGCGTTTCGCCGACGCTTTGGCGCGCATGGGTGCGACCATCACCCGCGGCGAGAACTGGATCGAGGCGCGCGGCAATGGCGTGTTAAAGGCGATCGACGCCGACTTCAACCACATTCCCGATGCCGCGATGACGATTGCGGTCGCCGCGCTGTACGCGGACGGCACCAGCACGCTGCGCAACATCGCCAGCTGGCGCGTGAAGGAAACCGACCGCCTGGCGGCGATGGCGACGGAGCTGCGCAAGGTCGGCGCCACGGTGGAGGAGGGCGCCGACTACATCAGCATCACCCCGCCCGAAGAACTGCTGCCGGCCACGATCGACACCTACGACGACCACCGGATGGCGATGTGCTTCTCGCTGGCCGCCCTGGACGGCAAGGCGCGCCGCGGCAACGCGATGCGCATCAACGATCCGAAATGCGTCGCCAAGACCTTCCCCGACTACTTCGAAGCGTTCGCGAGCATCGCGCGCAACGAACTGTTCTAACTGCGTGTTTTAATACCCGTTTTCACCGTTTTCAAAGAAAAACAATGCCCAATTCCCACATTCCCGTGATCACGATCGACGGTCCGACTGCCTCCGGCAAGGGCACCGTCGCGGCACGCGTCGCCGACCGGCTCGGCTACCACCTGCTCGACTCGGGCGCCCTGTACCGCCTGACGGCCTTATCCGCCATGCGCGCCGGCGTGGCGCTGGACGACGAGCAGGCGGTGGCGCGGCTGGCGCAGGAACTGCCGGCCTCCTTTTCGAATGGTGACATTTTCCTCGCCGGCGAAGAGGTCGGGGCGCAGATCCGGGCCGAGGAAGTGGGCAACAATGCTTCCAGGATTGCGGCCTTTCCCGGCGTGCGCCAGGCCCTCTACGCCCTGCAACTGGGCTTTCGCAAGGCGCCCGGACTGGTGGCCGACGGCCGTGACATGGGCACCGTCATTTTCCCGAATGCACGCCTAAAAGTGTTTCTTACCGCCAGCGTCGAAGCCCGTGCCGAACGCCGATATAAGCAATTGATTGGCAAAGGAATTTCTGCTAATATGGAAGGTCTGCTGGCGGATTTGCAGGCGCGCGACGACCGCGATACCCATCGCACCGTCGCCCCGCTGGTCCCGGCAGAGGGCGCGTACATCCTCGATACGTCGGACATGACGGTCGATGAGGCGGTGGAGCAAGTGCTCCATTGGCATACGCTGCTCTAAGTAGTTCGTTTGGTGCCTGTGATGGCGTTTTGCCTCATAGGTGTTGTTTTAACCTGACCCAGTTCAGAACCGCACTATCGCCGGTCCTGCTGGCTAACTTGTAAATAACTCATGTCTACTGCAACCAATCAAGATTCCGGTATGGAAAGCTTCGCAGCCCTCTTCGAGGAATCGCTGTCGCGTCAAGATATGCGCTCGGGCGAAGTCATTTCCGCTGAAGTCGTGCGCCTGGATCACAACTTCGTGATCGTCAACGCCGGCCTGAAGTCGGAAGCCTTCATTCCGGTCGAAGAATTCAAGAATGACCAGGGCGAACTGGAAGTCCAGATCGGCGACTTCGTTTCCGTGGCCATCGAATCGCTCGAAAACGGTTTCGGCGATACCATCCTGTCGCGCGACAAGGCCAAGCGCCTGGCATCGTGGCTGGCTCTGGAAAAAGCAATGGAGTCGGGCGAGATCGTCACCGGCACCGTCAACGGCAAAGTCAAGGGCGGCCTGACCGTCCTGACCAACGGCATCCGCGCATTCCTGCCGGGTTCGCTGGTCGACACCCGTCCGGTCAAGGACACCACCCCGTTCGAAGGCAAGACCCTCGAATTCAAGGTCATCAAGCTGGACCGCAAGCGTAACAACGTCGTGCTGTCGCGCCGCGCCGTCATCGAAGCATCGATGGGCGAAGAGCGCCAGAAGCTGATGGAAACCCTGAAAGAAGGCACCGTGGTCACCGGCGTCGTCAAGAACATCACCGACTACGGCGCGTTCGTGGATCTGGGTGGCATCGACGGCCTGCTGCACATCACCGACCTGGCATGGCGTCGCGTGCGTCACCCGTCGGAAGTGCTGTCGGTTGGCCAGGAAATCACCGCCAAGGTCCTCAAGTACGATCAGGAAAAGAACCGCGTCTCGCTGGGCGTCAAGCAGCTGGGCGACGATCCATGGACCGGCCTGTCGCGTCGTTACCCGCAAGGCACCCGCCTGTTCGGTAAAGTCACGAACCTCACCGACTACGGCGCGTTCGTCGAAGTCGAGCAGGGCATCGAAGGCCTGGTGCACGTGTCGGAGATGGACTGGACCAACAAGAACGTGGCCCCGAACAAAGTCGTGCAGCTGGGCGACGAAGTCGAAGTCATGGTCCTGGAAATCGACGAAGAGCGTCGCCGTATCTCGCTGGGCATGAAGCAGTGCAAGGCGAACCCATGGGACGACTTCGGCATGACCCACAAGAAGGGCGACAAGGTCAAGGGTTCGATCAAGTCGATCACCGACTTCGGCGTCTTCATCGGCCTGCCAGGCAACATCGATGGCCTGGTCCACCTGTCGGACCTGTCGTGGACCGAAGCCGGCGAAGAGGCAGTGCGCCGCTTCAAGAAGGGCGACGAGCTGGAAGCCGTCGTGCTGGCGATCGACGTCGAGCGCGAGCGTGTCTCGCTGGGCGTCAAGCAGCTGGAAGGCGACCCGTTCAACAACTTCGCCGCACTGAACGACAAGGGTTCCCTGGTCACCGGTACGGTCAAGTCAGTTGAGCCGAAAGGCGCCGTCATCGCCCTGAACGAAGAAGTCGAAGGCTACCTGCGCGCTTCGGAAATCTCGCGTGACCGCGTGGAAGACGCCGGCACCCACCTGAAAGTGGGCGACAAGGTCGAAGCCCTGGTCATCAACATCGATCGCAAGGCTCGCAGCATCCAGCTGTCGATCAAGGCGAAAGACAGCGCTGACACCCAGGAAGCGATGAGCAAGCTGGCTTCGGACAGCAACGCCGCTTCGGGCACGACCAGCCTGGGCGCTCTGCTCAAGGCCAAGTTCGATAACAAAGGCTAATTCGTTAGCCACGCTTGAGGCGACCAGATGACCAAGTCCGAGCTGATTGCACGACTGGCTGAGCGTTATTCTCAGCTGGTCGCCAAGGATGCGGAGTACGCAGTCAAGACCATCCTCGATGCGATGACCAACGCCCTGGCGACCGGGCAGCGCATCGAGATCCGTGGTTTCGGCAGCTTTGCTCTGAACAGCCGTCCACCCCGTATCGGCCGCAATCCGAAGTCGGGCGACAAGGTGATGGTTCCCGAAAAACGGGTGCCGCACTTCAAGCCCGGCAAGCAGTTGCGCGAGCGGGTCGACGCGATGGTCGGGCAACCGATCATCGAAGACTGAAGTCGTCTGCCACGTGCAGGCACAGAGAACGGCGTCCTCGGACGCCGTTTTTTTATGTCGGTGTGCGTGGAATTGGTGGGCACGGGGCGCCCACCCTACGTAGGGTGGGCGCCCCGTGCCCACCATTCCCGACGCCCGCAAACGGACCTCAACTTTGAAATAAACGGGCAGATATGCGACACTGCGCCTTTGCGTTACCCACCGTCAGGCCCACCCGATGAAATTCGTCTCCACCCTCGCAGGATTCATCCTGTTCGTCCTGTTTTTCGGCTTCGCGCTGAAGAACACGCAGGAAGTCGATCTGAACTTTTTCCTCGGTTACGAACTGCGCGGTCCGCTGGTGCTGATGCTGCTGGCTTTCTTCATCGCCGGCGCCGCACTCGGGATCCTGGCCATGTCGCCGACCGTGTTCCGCCACCGCCGCGAAGCCTCGCAGCACAAGCACACCGTGCAGGCGCTGCAGAGCGCCGCCGGCACCGGCAGCGCCCAGCCGGCCGCGGATGCCGTGGTACCCCGGTAACTACCCGATCATCAATAAGCAACCAAGAATAACAATCCATGGAATTTGAAACCTGGTGGCTGCTCGCCGTCCCCGTCTTCTTTGGCCTCGGCTGGATCGCCGCCCGGGTCGACATCAAACAGATCCTGTCCGAATCGCGCACCCTGCCGCGGGCCTATTTCAAGGGCCTGAACCTGCTGCTGAACGACCAGCCCGATAAAGCCATCGACGCCTTCATCGAGATCGTCACGCTCGATCCGGAAACGGCCGACATGCACTTCGCACTCGGTAACCTGTTCCGCCGCCGCGGCGAGATCGAACGCGCCATCCGCGTCCACCAGAACCTGCTGGCGCGGCCCGACCTGCCCGCGGCGCAGCGTACCCAGGCCCAGTACGAACTCGGCATGGACTACCTGAAGGCCGGCCTGCTGGACCGCGCCGAAGAGACCTTCAACGGCCTGGTCGAAGGCAGCTACAGCGTGCAGGCCAGTAAAGCCCTGCTCGAGATCTACCAGCGCGAAAAGGAGTGGGGCCGCGCCATCGACGCCGCCACCGGCCTGCAGGCGTCCGGCGCCGGCGCGCGCCAGAAGGAAATCGCCCAGTTCTATTGCGAGCTGGCCCAGGACGCCCTGGTGCGCACCGACCTGCTCGATGCGACCGCGCTGCTGGACAAGGCCCTGCACGCCGACCGCAACAGCGTGCGCGCGACCATGCTGCTGGGCGACGTGCTGCTGGCCCAGGGCGACGTCGAAGGCGCGATCGCCACCTGGAAGCGCGTCGAACAGCAGAGCGTGCCGCACGTGGCGCTGGTCGCCGGCCGCCTGATGGACGGCTACCGCCGCGTCGGCCGCCCGCAGGAAGGCGTCAACCTGCTGCGTTCCTACCTGGCCGAAGCCTCGTCGATCGACCTGATCGACGTCGTCTTCAAGGCCGTCATTGAACTCGACGGCGTCGAGGCGGCCAAACAGCTGGTGGTCGACGAGTTGCGCCGCAACCCGACTCTGCTCGGCCTTGACAAACTGCTGGAAGCGCGCCTGATGGACGCCCCGGCCCATATCTGGGAAGAGCTGTCGATGGTGAAGAACCTGATTCACGGCTACACCACCAAACTGGCGCGCTACCAGTGCAGCCATTGCGGCTTCAAGGCGCGCCAGTATTATTGGCAGTGTCCGGGGTGCAGCCGCTGGGAGACTTATCCGCCGCGCCGTACCGAAGAATTGAACGTGATGAACTGATTCCGATGACGAACTCCATCCCCAGCCGCCTGCTCGACGGCGCAGATTACCTGCACACCGCCGCCCCGAAACTCGATACCGTGCGCATGCTCGTCGTCGGCGACGTCATGCTCGACCGCTATTGGTTCGGCGACGTCTCGCGCATTTCGCCGGAAGCGCCGGTGCCGGTGGTGCGCATCGAGCGCCGCGAAGAGCGCCTTGGCGGCGCCGCCAACGTGGCGCGCAACGCCGCCGCCCTCGGCGCCCACAGCGGCCTGCTGGGCGTGGTCGGCGCCGACGAGGCGGGCACGCAAGTGGACAGCCTGCTGCGCGACTCCGGCATCCACAGCTACCTGAAGCGCGACGAAGCCATCTCCACCATCATCAAGCTGCGCGTCATCGGCCGCCAGCAGCAGATGGTGCGCATCGACTTCGAGGACGCGCCCACCGAGACCGTGCTGCGCGACAAGCTCACCCAGTTCAAGGCGCTGCTGCCGGACTACGACGTGCTGATCTTCTCCGATTACAACAAGGGCAGCCTGGTGAACGTCGCCGAGATGATCCGCGCCGCCCGTGCGGCCGGCAAGATCGTGATGGTCGATCCGAAGGGCGACGATTTCTCGCCGTATGGGGGGGCCAGCATGCTCACGCCGAACAAGTCGGAACTGAAGCGCATCGTCGGCAGCTGGAAGGACGAGGAGCAGCTCACCGCCAAGGCCCAGGCCCTGCGTGCCGAGCTCGGGCTCGAAGCCCTGCTGCTGACGCGCTCGGAAGAGGGCATGAGCCTCTACACGGACAAGGAAGTGCTGCACGTGCATGCCGATGCGCGCGAGGTGTTCGATGTGTCGGGCGCCGGCGATACCGTGATTGCCACGATGGCCGCCATGCTCGGTGCAGGCGCGCCTTTGGATGTGGCTTTGGCCACGGCAAATCGCGCTGGTGGAATCGTTGTCGGCAAGCTCGGAACTGCAACCGTCACCCGCGAAGAACTCTTCCCAGGTTGATTTTGTAGGGGTGGGTCAGGCCAATGGCCTGGCTCACGGTTTCACCGGGCATTCATGCCCACGCGGTACGGCGCATCCATGTCGAAATGGCGTTTCGAACCGCAACGGTGCGATACCGCGTGGGCATGAATGCCCACCCTACTGACCTACATCAACCGTACCCGGTCAACGCTCTCCATCCCGCCACGTTAATGGCCACGGGCGGCACCCGCCGTCCGCTACCTGAACGGAGAGACACTGATGATCAAGAAACTGATGCTTGCCATTGCCGCGCTGGCCGCTTCGACCAGCTTCGCGTTTGCCCAGGTCGACGTCAACAAGGCCGATGCCGCCGCCCTCGACGGCGTGAAGGGCGTGGGTCCGAGCATGTCGAAGGCGATCCTGGAAGAGCGCAGCAAGGGCGAGTTCAAGGACTGGGCCGACTTCCAGAAGCGCGTAAAGGGCGTGGGCGACAAGAAGGCGGCCAAGCTGTCCGAGGCCGGCCTGCAGGTCAACGGCAAGGGCAAGGAAGGCGTGGCCGCCAAGCCGGCCGCGGCCAAGGAAGCGAAGGCCAAGCCGGCCGACACCAAGGCCAGCACCTGAACGCGCAAGCTGCGCGTGTAAATACTGCAACAAACAAGGAGGCATGAGAAGATAGGGAATCGACTGCAACGTTTCCAAGGAACCTCATGCCTCGCCTCAGCATTACCGCCGGCCTCGTCGCCGGCCTGTTCGCCGCCAGTTCCCACGCCGCACCGACCGCTCCCGACGTCACCCGCCACCAGGCCCAGATCGACAAGATCGTCGTCGAGATCTCGCCCAAGCGCATCGACGCCTACATCCGCAAGCTGGTCAGCTTCGAGACCCGTCACACGATGTCGGACACGACCTCGGACACCACGGGCATCGGCGCCGCGCGGCGCTGGATCCGCTCGGAACTGGAGCGCTGCGGCGCCGGGACAAGCCTGCAGGTGAGCTTCGACAGCCACATCGCTCCAGTCTCGGCGCGCATTTCGCGTCCCACCGAAATCGTCAACGTCGTCGCCACGCTGCCCGGCACCCAGGATGCCTCGAAGGACCGCCTCTACGTGGTCACCGGTCACTATGACTCGCGCAATACCGACGTGATGGATGCGAGCGGAAAAGCGCCGGGCGCCAACGACGACGCTTCGGGCACGGCCGCCGTGATGGAACTGGCCTGCGTGATGGCCAAGTACAAGTTCGACGCGACCCTGGTCTTCATGGCCGTTGCGGCCGAGGAGCAGGGCCTGCTCGGCGCCGGCCACTGGGCGAAGACGGCGCGCGAGAAGAACCTGAACGTGGCCGGCATGTTCACCAACGACATCATCGGCAGCTCGCGCGCCGACGACGGCCGCGTCGACAACAAGCAGGTACGCCTGTTCGCCCAGGGCGTGCCGGCGACGAAGGAAATGAGCGAGACCGTGCGCCAGCTGGTGGCAACCGGTGGCGAGAACGACTCGATCTCGCGCCAGCTCGCGCGCCACGTGAAGGAGCAGGGCGAGCGTTACGTGAAGGGCTTCAAGGTCAACGTCATTCAGCGCCACGACCGCTACCTGCGCGGCGGCGACCACATGCCTTTCCTCGAGCAGGGCTACGCCGCGCTGCGCTTTACCGAACCGAACGAGGACTTCTCGCACCAGCACCAGAACCTGCGCACCGAGAACGGCAAGGTGTATGGCGACCTGATCGAGTTCGTCGACGTCGACTACACGGCCAAGGTGGCCAAGGTGAACGCGGCGGCGCTGGCCTCGCTGGCCCTGGCGCCGAGCGCGCCGCAGGGCGTCAAGGTGCGCACCGACAAGCTGGTGAACGATTCGACGCTGGTGTGGCAGGCCAATCCGGAGCCGGACGTCGCCGGCTACCGCATCGTCTGGCGCGACACCACGGCAGCCGGCTGGCAGGGTGCGAAGTTCGTCGGCAATGTGACGGAAGCCACGATCAACATGTCGAAGGATAATTACTTCTTCGGCGTGCAGGCGGTCGACAAGGACGGCAACGTCAGCGTCGCTTCGTATCCCGCGCCGTTGCGCTGATGTTGTAGGGTGGGCACTCCGTGCCCACGCCGTATGGCACGGATGCGGGTCGAAACGTTTTTTCGACCCGGATGCGCTGCGCCGCGTGGGCACGGAGTGCCCACCCTACGCCCCTCAATTGGAGTACACGACAGCGATCCCGACCCCTCTCCATACGCGCTCTTGCGTCCCGGTTTAGAATGGCGTTTTGAAGACAAGCAAGAGAGCAAGCATGGCCTATAAAACCATCGAAGATACGATCGGCAATACCCCGCTGGTGCAGCTGGTGCGCATCGGCGGCGCGGATGCGGCGGCGCGCAATAACGTCATCCTGGGCAAGCTCGAAGGCAACAATCCAGCCGGTTCGGTGAAGGACCGCGCGGCGATGTCGATGCTGAAGAACGCCGAGGAACGCGGCCAGATCAAGCCGGGCGACACCATCATCGAGGCGACCTCCGGCAACACCGGCATCGCGCTGGCCATGGCGGCGGCGATCCGCGGCTACAAGATGATCCTGCTGATGCCGGACAACCTGTCGATCGAGCGGCGCCAGAGCATGGCCGCCTACGGCGCCCAGATCGTACTGACGCCGAAGACGGGTGGTATGGAATACGCGCGCGACATGGCGGACCAGATGCAGAAGGACGGCAAGGGCATCATCCTCGACCAGTTCGCCAACCAGGACAATCCGCGTGCGCACTACGAAACCACGGGGCCGGAAATCTGGCGCGATACCGAAGGCCGCATCACCCATTTCGTCAGCGCCATGGGCACGACCGGCACCATCATGGGCGTGTCGCGCTACCTGAAGGAGCAGAACGAGGCGGTGCGCATCATCGGCGCCCAGCCGGAAGAGGGTTCCTCGATCCCGGGCATCCGCAAGTGGCCGCAAGCTTACCTGCCGAAGATCTTCGACAAGTCGCGCGTGGACCAGGTGGAAAACGTCAGCCAGGCCGCTGCCGAGCAGATGGCGCGCCGGCTGGCGGCGGAAGAGGGGATTTTCTGCGGCATCTCGGCCGCCGGCGCCTGCGAGGTGGCGCTGCGCATTTCGCAGACCGTGGAGAACGCGACCATCGTGTTCATCGTCTGCGACCGCGGTGACCGCTATCTGTCCACCGGCGTGTTCCCGGCTTGATCAAACGGGCAGGCATGACAAAAGGGGCGATCGCATCGCCCCTTTTTTTCGCCCACTGTTTTCTTTCAAGGCCGCATGCAGCAGCGGCCCGGAAAGAATCTGTGGGAATTACTCGCCGCTCGACGCGCTTGGCGCTGCGCCTTCTTTTGGCTTGAACTGCTTGTCGCTGATGCGGAACTTGTTGCGGCGGTCGCCCATCAGGTAGCGCAGGTCACGGATCGACAGGTCGCTCACTTCGTGCATGCGGATCAGGAGCGATGCGCCGACCGGCAGGCGGTGGTGGCGGATCTTCGAGATGACCGGCGGCGCCACTTCCAGGGCGCGCGACAGGGCTGCGTCGTTTTTCAGGCGCAGATTCTCGATCAGGGTGTCCAGCAGACGGTTCGGGTTGTACTGCAACAGCTCATCCGACTCCGCGTCGCTGCTCATATCAATGCCGACTTGGTTTGTCATGATTTCAAATATTCCTATGTGGGTTACGGAAAGTCTTGCGGTTTCGTTTCCGGAAGTTCTTTCTCAAAAATCTACTCAATTGTACAACTAAATCAGGCTCTAGTACTTATGAGCAATAGAATTCGGTGCGAAGCCTCGGCTCTGTTGTCTAATCGCAACAATAGCCGCAATGCAATTCTCTCACAAACTCACGGAAAAAATAATTGTTTTTTGATTAAACTTAAGTGTAGAGGAAACAGAAGTTGCGCCGCGCACGTTTCAAAATGATATGCACGAATAACAACATCGGAGGGGGTATGCCGCGCCTGCGAATGTTTCCATAGAGTACAGAAACGGGCGGGAGGGGATACACCGGGGGAGTACCCGGTATATGGAAGAGCTGCGCCGGGGAAAGAAAGGGCGCAGCTTCCTTACAACTTGTTACAACTTTCCAACACTACAAGGCCTGTGCCATCCGTGCCTCGCGCACGGCCCGGCCCAGGTCGATCACCGACATGGCGTAGAAATAACTACGGTTGTACTTGGTGATGGCAAAGAAGTTATCGTTCGCTACCCAGTACTCGGTCGCCTCGGCGCCGTTCTGCAGGTCGACCAGTCCATACAGCCGGTGCGCCGGCAGCGAGGCCGGGGTGATGACGCCGGCCGCTTCCAGCTCGTCCGGACGCAGGGTGGCTTCCAGGCCGCGGCCGAGCAGCGGTTCCCAGGCGCGGTTGGCGGAGACGTCGACCGGCATCACGTTCGGGCCGGTGTCGCTCGGCTTCCAGCCATGCTCGATCAGGAAGTTGGCTACGCTGCCGATCGCATCCGAAGTCGAATTGCGCAGGTCGATGTGGCCGTCGCCGTCGAAGTCGACGCCGTATTTCAGGATATTCCCGGGCATGAATTGCGGCATGCCGACGGCGCCCGCGAAGGAGCCGAGCAGCGAGAACGGATCGATCTTTTCGTGGCGCGCCAGCAGCAGGGCGTTTTCGAGTTCGCTGCGGAAGAATTCGGCGCGCGCCTGCTTGTTCGGCGCGTCCGGGTAGGCGAAGGCGAGCGTGGTCAGCGTGTCCAGCACGCGGAAGCGTCCGGTGTCGCGGCCATAGATGGTTTCGACGCCGATGATGCCGACGATGATCTCGGCCGGCACGCCGTAGGTCGCTTCGGCACGCGCCAATGCCGCTTCGTTCTCGTTCCAGAAGCGCAGGCCGGCATTGATGCGGATCGGCTCGATGAAGCGCGCGCTATAGGCTTGCCAGTTTTTCGGCTTGCCCGGCGGCGCCGGCTTCACCAGCTGGACCGCCGAATCGACGAAGCGCACCTGGCGCATCTGCGCTTTCAGTTCGGTGCGGTCGAAGCCGTGCTTGGCGACCATCTCGTCGACGAAGGCGCTGACGGCCTGCCATTCGCCGAAGTTGATCGGCTCGCCGGTGTAGTCGATGGCGGACACGGCCGCAACGGCTGCCGCCACGGCCAGCGCTTTACGTGCTTTAGGCGCGGTCTTGGCGGCCTTGGCCTTGTTTTTCTCTACCTTGGCCTTGGTCTTCACGACCTTGGCCTTGGACGGAGGATGCTTCGCCGCGGCGTCGGCATCGATGTGGGGAGCTGCTGCAAAAACGAGTGCTGCCAGGGCTGATACGAAAGATTTCATCGAACTTGCGAAAGTAAGCGCTTCAGGGTCGCGGCCAGATGGGTGTCCTTGGCCGCAACGGGGCGCGGCGCATAGCGCCAGGCGCTGTACCGGCCGAGGAACTCGGCGGCCGCCGCTTCCGCGGGCGGTGCGAGCCGGGCTTCGGCGCGAATGCGCGCACTGTAGGCACTCGGGCTCTCATCTGCCGCTCGCGCCAGACCCAGGCGGGCCAGGCGCGAACACAAGGCCGAGTATAGCGCATCGACCGGGTCGATTTCCCGGCGGCGCAGGAAGATTCTCCATAGGAGCAACACAGTTATCAGGGTGGCTAGCAAGACTGGCATGCGCCAGTCGAACAGCGAAGCGCGCACGCTGTCGACCACGTTTTGCTGGCGCTGCGGCGTGTAGTTCAGCACCCACTGGTTCCAGCCGTTGTTGACGGCACCAAAGGCATAGCGCATCTGCGCCAGCCACGAGTTGCCGCCGCCCTGCGCCATGAAGCGGCCCAGGCCCTCGATGCCGAAGGGCGGACGCGGTGGGATCGCGCCCTCCAGGCCGCGCCGCACCCGTTCCGGCGCCACCGCGGCGGTCGGATCGACGCGCACCCAGCCTTGCCCGGCCAGCCAGACCTCGGCCCAGGCGTGGGCGTCGGACTGGCGTACGGTGACGTAGCCATCCAGGGGATTCAGCTCGCCGCCCTGGTAACCGGTGACCACCCGTGCCGGCACCCCGGCGGCGCGCATCAGGAAGACAAAGGCACCGGAATAATGTTCGCAGAAGCCGGCGCGGCTGCCGTAAAGGAAATCGTCGACGGCGTCGCGTCCCAGCAGGGGCGGGTTCAGCGTGTACACGTAGTTCTCGCGCCGGAAGCCGGCAAGCACGGCCTCCACGCGGCGGCGCGGATCGCGCTCGGCGCGCAGGCCCAGGCCGGCCAGCAGCGCGCGCGGATTGCTGTCGGCCGGCAGTTGCAGCCAGTGATCCGCATCCGGCGGCAGCGCCTCCTTCTGCAGCCGGTAGTCGAGGAAGGACAGCATCCGGTAGCGCAGGCGCGACTCGAGCGGCGAGGCGGCCATGAGTTCGAATTCGCCCGAGACGTCCACGCGCTTGCCGTCCAGCTCGGGCAGGCTTTGCGGCATCTCGAGCGCGAACAGCCAACGGGTCGAGGAGGGCTCGAGCGTGATTTCATACGTTACCGGCTTGCCGGCCACGGTCAGCGCCAGCGGCTCTTGCGCCGTGCGCTGGCGCGTGCGGGCGTCGAGGCGGGTCCAGGTGCGTCCGTCGTAGGCGCCCAGCACGGGGCCGCGCCAGTACAGCTGTTCCTGGCGCGGTACCGGGCCCTCGAAGCGCACGCGGAAGGCGGTCTCGCCCGACTGCGCCAGGTTCGCCATCGTCCCGGGCGCCATCGTTTCCGACAGCCCCGAGCGCGCGCCGATGGCGTCGCCCGGCACGCCCCACAGCGGCCCTTCGATACGCGGGAACAGGAAGAACAGCGCGAGCGCCAGCGGCGCCGCGAGGCCGAGCAGTTTCGCGCTCATCAGGAAGCGCTGGCGCAGCGGCGGCACCGCGCCCGTGAACTGGAAGCTCAACTGCGCCGTGAGCAGGGCCAGCACCGACAGGGCCATCAGCAGCGCCGTGCCGATGCCCTGCTCGTAGAAGAAGTTGGTCAGCACCAGGAACAGGCACAGGAACACGACCACGAACAGGTCGCGCCGCGCATGCATCTCGAGCATCTTGAAGGCGACCAGCAGCACCAGCATCGCGACTCCGGCATCGCGCCCGAGCAGGGTCTGGTAGCTGTGGGCGACGCCGAGCATGGCGCCGGCCGCCAGCGGCAGGAGCAGCAGGCTGGGCGGCATGCGCTTGCCCTGCAGCGTGATGACGCCGCGCCACAGCAGGGTGACCGCGCACAGCGCCGACACCCAGAGCGGCAGGTGGGCGACGTGGGGTGCCAGCACCAGCAGGGCGCTGAAGAGCAATAGCAGGGTGTCGGCCTTGTCGCGCGAGAGGCCCTGGAAGGATGTCAGCAAGGCCTTCACCGCGGCGCTCCCAGGCCGTGCAGCGCCAGCGCGCGCAGGCAGGCCGCCGCGTGAGCGGGACCGCTGGCCGCCTCGAAGGACGTGGCACCCAGGCGGAAGGCGTAGGGCAGGGCGCGGCTTTCCGCCTCCAGCACCCAGCGCGTCATGCGCGACAGGCGCAGTTCAAGGTCGAGCCGCGGCGGCAGCGCGGCCAGGTCGAGCACCAGTTGGTCGCGCGCGCCGCCCTCGAAATGCTTGGTGACGAGCTGGCCGCCGTCGAGCGGGTCGAGGCGGGCAATCTGGCGCCAGGCCAGGCGGCGCAGCGGGTCGCCCGGCTGGTAGGGACGCACGCCGGCGAAGTCGTCCTCGCCACCGGCGCCGCCGCTGATGCCCGCTGCGCGCGTGCCGCTGCCGCGCGGCAGGGCCGGCGCATCCTCCTCGGGGAAGGGATAGACCAGGGCGTGCAGGTCCGGCTGCCAGTAGCTCCAGGCGCGAAACAGCCCCAGCGGAAAGCGCGTGCTCAGCACCAGGCGCGGGGCCGCCAGCCAGCCGCGCTTGTCGGTCGGGACGGACAGGCGCAGCGTGGTGTCGGCGTTGGCGGCGACGTCGGCCGCGTGGCGCGGCGCGCCCGTTCCCGCGCTGTCGACCCAGATGGCGTAGCGCGGGCGCGTGCTGGCGTTAATCAGCTGCAGCTCGAAGCTCGCTTCCTGTCCGGCGAAGACGGCCGGCGTGCGGCCGGCCTTCAGGCGCAGGTGAGCCAGGTTGCGCCAGGTGAGCACCATGTCGACCAGGGCGCAGGACAGGGCCAGGAAGGTCAGGGCATAGCCCAGGCCCAGGTTGTAGTTGATCGACCCGATCAGCAGCACCAGCAGCAGGGCGCCGAAGCCCAGGCCGGGACCGGTGGGCAGGA
The DNA here is from genome assembly GCF_004798585.1 of Massilia sp. Mn16-1_5. GTDB lineage: Bacteria > Pseudomonadota > Gammaproteobacteria > Burkholderiales > Burkholderiaceae_D > Telluria. Next base: position 163,540 of record NZ_PPXQ01000005.1, on the reverse strand, counting down.
TGTAGATGCGGCGCTGGCCGAGGAAGAGTTCGCTCGTGGCGCGGGCTTCGCGGCCCAGGCGCCATGGCGCAGCTTCCGCGTGGAGCGGGCCGGTACGGTCCATGGGCTTACACCGGCACCGATTTCTGCAGCTGCAGCACCAGGTCGCGGCTGGCTTGCGCCATGCCCTGGGCCGATTTCAAAGGCCGCAGGCGGTGCGCGCAGACCGGCACCAGCACCGCCTGGATGTCCTCCGGCAGCACGTGGTCGCGTCCCTCGAGGGCGGCCCAGGCGCGTCCCGCCTGCAGCAGGGCCAAGGCCGCGCGCGGCGACAAACCTTCGGCGAACAGGTCGCCGCTGCGCGAAGACTGGGCCAGGGCCTGCACGTAGTCGATCAGGGCGCTGGAGGCATGGATCGAACGTAGTGCCTGCTGCGCATCGATCAGCTCCAGCGGGTTCATCGCCGCCTCGATCGAACGCAGCATCACGCGCCGGTCCTCGCCCATCAGCAGGGCGCGCTCGGCGGCGGCGTCCGGATAGCCCAGAGAAAGGCACATCAGGAAGCGGTCGAGCTGCGACTCGGGTAGCGGGAAGGTACCGACCTGGTGCGCCGGATTCTGGGTAGCGATGACGAAGAAGGGCTCCGGCAGCGGACGGGTCATGCCGTCGATGCTGACCTGGCGTTCTTCCATCGCCTCGAGCAGGCCGGACTGGGTCTTCGGGGTGGCGCGGTTGATCTCGTCGGCCAGCAGCACTTGCGTGAAGATCGGGCCCGGGTGGAAGGCGAAGCCGTTCTTCTCGCGCTCGTAGACCGAGATGCCGGCCACGTCGGCCGGCAGCAGGTCGCTGGTGAACTGCACGCGGTTGAACTTCAGGCCCAGCGACAGCGCCAGCGCATGGGCCAGGGTGGTCTTGCCGACGCCCGGCACGTCCTCGATCAGCAGGTGGCCGCCGGCCAGCAGGCAGGTGAAGGCGAGGCGCACCTGCTGGTCCTTGCCGACCACGATCTGGCCGACCTGGCGGGCGGCGGCGTGCAATTTGTTGAACATGCTTGAGGTTCCCATGGTCGAATGTGCGGTGCCCGGACGGGCATGGTAGATTAGCGACATCGGCAACTATTCTTTCCACGCAGCGGCACCATCCGGATGATTCTATGCGAGAACGGAACATCCCGGTGGTTGGCTGAGCAGCAGGACGATCATGAGCACAGCAATCTTCAGCCATCCCGACTGTCTAAAGCACGACATGGGCGCCTGGCACCCCGAGTGTCCGGGCCGCTTGCAAGCCATCGAAGACCAATTGATCCTGGCCCGGCTCGACGGCCTGCTCGAACGCCGCCTGGCGCCGCTGGCCGAGATTCCCGCCATCCTGCGCAACCATACCGAAGGGGCCCTGGCGCTGGTGCGCGACCACGTGCCGGCCAATCCGGGCGACACTTATCCGCTGGACGCCGACACCCTGTTGTGCCACGCCAGCTATGACGCGGCCCTGCGCGCGGCCGGCGCCGCCCTGGCCGCGACCGACGCCGTGCTCGCGGGCGACATCGCCAATGCCTTCTGCGCGATCCGCCCGCCCGGCCACCATGCGACGCCGAAAGAGCCGATGGGCTTCTGCCTCTTCAACAACGTCGCGATCGCGGCGCGCCACGCGCTCGACGGGCACGGCCTGGAGCGGGTCGCCATCGTCGACTTCGACGTCCATCACGGTAACGGTACCGCCGACGCCTTCCGCGACGATCCGCGGGTGCTGATGGCGAGCTTCTTCCAGCATCCCTTCTATCCGTATTCCGAACCCGAGCCGATCACGGCCACGAAGGTCAACGTGCCGGTACCGGCGCGCAGCGGTGGCGACGTGGTGCGCCAGGTGGTGCAGGAATACTGGCTGCCGGCTTTGCACGCCTTCAAGCCGCAGATGATTTTTGTGTCGGCCGGCTTCGACGCCCACCGCGACGACGATATGGGCGGCATGGCGCTGGTCGAATCGGACTACGCCTGGATCACGCAACAGATCATGCAGGTCGCACGCGAGCACGCGGGCGGGCGCATCGTCAGCTGCCTGGAAGGCGGTTACGATTTGTCGGCCCTCGGCCGTAGCGTCGTTGCACACCTGAAAGTTCTAGCGGAACTTGATTAAAGGCAAATATTCTTTGCATTTGCAGTAAAACAACGAAATATTCTTCTCTCCCGAGTTCAATTGACTCACCTCTAGCTCAGGCATACAGTCGGCAGAGCCGCAGGACGCGGCAACGCCTGGCTCAGCCGGCAGTGATGGCCCGATACAGGCGTCCACATAAAAAATGGAGAACGGAGATCATCGTGAAGAAAGCATTACGATTGGTAATGGCGGTCTGTCTCATGGCCGTATCAAGCTTCGCTGCTGCAACGAACTACACGCTCTGGATCAACGGCCGCACCGGCGGCGGCGTCATCGGCAACTACGACAGCTGGACCTACTGGGGCCCCGGCACCACGGCCGCCGGCATCAACAAGAAATCCGTCAACTGGGACGGCCGCAACAGCATCGCTTCCCAAAGCGGCTATATCCGCAACGCCCTCGACTGCTTCTGCACCGGCAATAACTGGTGCTATGTCGTGACCCATAGCGCCGGCGACCTGATGATGGGCTACGTCATGGCCAACTACGGCGGCTCGGCGCGCGTCAAGAAGAACGCCGTCGCCAATTCCTCCGGCGTGTGCGGCAACAGCGACGGCAGCTCGCAGACCGGCTGGAACATCAAGTGGGTGCGCGCCGCGTCGGGCGCGGGCGGCGGCTCGGAACTGTCCGATGCCGGCTCCTGGACTACCTCGGAACCGCTGGTGCAGGACCTCAAAACCACCACCGCCCGCGCGATGTACAACCACAACACCACGCGCAACGTCTGGTTCTACATGTACGCCGGCGCCAAGGGCACGGCCTATTCCGGCATCCTGCCGGGCCAGGACGACGAGGCCGTGGCCTACCACAGCACCGGCGGCGTGGCGGGCAGTTCGGGCGGGTCCTACTGCAATCCGAGCGACTGGTTCTGCAACGACCTCACGCTCGGCACGGCGGCCAACGAAGGCGGCTCCCTGAAATGGAGCTACCACTCGGTCAGCTTCCGCGACGATAACGAGGCCTATAACCACTACGCCAATGGCAACTGGGGCGGCATCGTCGGGGTCGTCCGTAGCGCCGTGGTGAACAGTGCCCTCTGAGCGTTTCATGAAACGCTGGCTGCCCATCGTCTTGATCGTAGCGCTGCTGGGGGCGATCGCCTGGCTGGCGCTGCGCGGCGACGAGCAGCCGGCCGCCGCCGTGGCCGCCACCCCCGGCGGCGCGCCGCAGGGGCCGCAGTTCTTCGGCCAGGTCGCCGGCCAGCCGCAAGCCGCACTGCCCGGCGATCGCGCGCAACAGCGCCGGCAACTGGTCGAATACGTCGAGCTGACCGACCACACCTATTGCAGCTACCGCGAGGGCAGCACCTATCCGCCGGGCTCGCAGCCGATGTCGCGCAATCCCGACCAGGCCTACCCGAACCGGCCGGTGCTCGAATCGAATCCGATGCGCGGCGAAGACCGCCGCAGCAATCCGGACATCCTGCTCCAGACCTCGCAGTCGCGCGTGTATCTCGCAGCCGGCGAATCCGTCGCCTTCTCGTTGCGCGCGGTCGACCCCGCCGGTGCCGCGGTGCCGCTGGTCGTCACGCGGGCGCTTGCCGCCGGCATCGTGAACACGGGCGGACGCAGCACGCCCCAGGTGCCGCTCACGTTTGCCGAGGACGGCACTGGCGCCTTTGCCGGCGTGCTGACCCCAAGCCAGACCGGACTGGCCGGTTTCGACGGCACCATCCGCACCGAGGTGCGCTACACGGCGGGCGGCAAGAACGGCGTGCTGATCTTCGACGTCATCCATTCGCCGCAGGTGCCGGCCGTCTGGGCCGGGCCGCCGCGCGAGGCGATGGAAGACGGCGCCCTGGTCTTCGTGCTGCGCGCCGACGTGAGGAAGCCGGGCCGCTACATCGTCACCGGCCGCGTCGACGATGCCCAGGGCCGGCCCTTCGCGCTGGCGACCTTCAACGAGGTGCTGGGCCCGGGACCGAACGACATCAAATTGACCGTGTTCGGCAAGCTCATGCACGACGGCAAAGCGGCGCTGCCCCTGCGCCTGCGCGACGTCGACGGCTACCTACTGAAGGAAAACACCGATCCGGACCGCGAACTGATGCCTCGCCTGGAAGGCAATGTGCTGACCAGCCGCAAGCGTTCGCTCGAAGGCGTGTCGGAGGCCGAATGGGAGAGCGAGGAGCGCCAGCGCCACCTGAACGAATTCGCCAAAGACCGCAAGGGCGCATTCGAGGCACTGGCGAAGTTCGATCCTGGCCAGCCGCTGCCGCCGAGCGCCTGCGGGCCGGTGCAATAGCCTTTGCGCCCGTTTCGGCGCCGCTCTCGCAGGCGGCGCCGGTTTCAATCCACCGTCCGGTATGCTTTTCCCAACACCGCTGCGTGCACGATTGACGCCTGGGTGCGCTCCTTACAAGAATGCTTGTTAGCGGTCGGCCGTCGCCACGTCCCACTGCAACCAGAACGATGGAGGATGACATGGGACGATCCGCACGCCTTGCCCTTTCATTTTGCCTGCCCGGCCTGCTTTTTGCGGGCACTGCCGGGGTGGCCGGCGCCACCAACTACACGCTATGGATCCACGGCCGCACCGCCGGCGGCGCGATCGGCAACTACAACGATTTCGCCTACTTCGGCCCGAATACCGTGGCGGCCGGCGTGAACAAGAAAGCGGTCAACTGGGACGGCCGCAGCGGCGTCGCCTCGCAAAGCGGCTATGTCCGCAACGCGCTCGACTGCTTCTGCACGGGCAACAACTGGTGCTATATCGGCGTTCACAGCGCCGGCGACATGCTGCTCGGCTACACGCTGGCCAATTACGGCGGCACGCCGCGGCCGGTGACCAACGCCCAGGCCAACGCGGCCGGCGTGTGCACGGCCGGCACGGGCGCCATGCAGACCGGCTGGAACATCCGCTGGGTGCTCGTCGCGGCCGGTTCGGCCGGCGGCAGCGAACTGGCCGACATCGGCGCCTGGACCACCAGCGAGCCGATGGTCCAGCAGCACAAGGTCGCCACCGCGCGCGCCCTCTACAACCACAACGATACACGCGGCGTCTGGTTCTACAACTACGCCGGCGCGCGGGGCACCCTGTATTCGTTCACCCTGCCGGGCCAGGACGACGAGGTGGTGGCCTACCACAGCTCCGGCGGCGTCTCGGGGACGGGCGGCAGCTCCTTCTGCAATCCGGGTGACTGGTTCTGCAACGACCTGACGCTCGGCTCCGGCACCAACCAGGGCGGGCGCGCCAAATGGGGCTACCACTCGGTGATGTTCCGCGACGACGGTGAAGACTACGGACACTACACAGGGCGCAACTGGGGCGGGATCACGTCGCTGGTGCGGCGCGATATGGAAGCGTGGGCACGCTGAAGGCGGGGGAGGGATGGGCAATGCTCGCCCATCCCGGGAATACGGCGTAGGCCCGGGTCATCCGGCGCCCGCCCGTGTTGCGCGTTTTTCCGCGCCGCTCGGCCGCTTGCCGACCACATAGACCACGTACATCGGCTGCGCCACCGTGCCCTGCGGGTGCGCCAGCTCGGTTTCGCGCACCACGCTGACCGGGCTGGCTGGCCGGGCCGGGGCCGTTCGCTCGGCCGGCTGGTCGAGGCAGGCCGCCAGGATCAGCCCTCCGAAAGCCCCAAAGATCCATACCTCGACGTTGCGTGCAAACTGCGTGAACTGCGCCATGAGTCTCTCCTTCACATTGGATGCGGGCGGCCGGGAACGGCCGTCTCCTCATCCTGCCCGTCCAGCCTGACTCGATATTGCAACGAATCAAGCCGAAATCATTCCTATTGGAAACAGAACCACAGCCGAAGGGGACGCCTGGGTCAGGCCAGCGTAAAATACCGCCTCGTTCGCAGAAATTTGAAAGCACAGCATGTCGATACAATGGTTCCCAGGCCACATGAACTCCGCCAAGAAGCAGGCGGAGGAGCAGATGGAGTTCGTCGATCTCGTGATCGAGGTCCTCGACGCACGCCTGCCCGAGGCGAGCTGCAACCCGCTGGTCGACCGCATGCGCAAATTCCGCCAGCGTCCGGTACTCAAAATCCTGAACAAGATCGACCTGGCCGACCCGGCCGCCACGGCCGCCTGGAAGGCGTATTACGATGCCCAGCCCGGCGTCACGGCCTATCCGATGACGACCAAGAAGCCGGCCGACGTCGCCCGCATTCCCGCGCTGGCCTTGTCGCTGGCACCGCACCGCGGCGTGCCGACCAAGCCCCTGCGCATCATGATCATGGGCATCCCGAACGTCGGCAAATCGACGCTGATGAACGCACTCCTGAAAAAGCGCGTGGCGAAGGTCGGCGACGAACCGGCCGTCACCAAGACCCAGCAAAAGCTGTATCTCGACAAGCACACCGTGCTGGTCGATACACCGGGCCTGATGTGGCCGAAGATCGAGATGGCCAGCGACGGCCTGATGCTGGCCGCCAGCCACGCGATCGGCACCAACGCGCTGATCGAGGAGGAGGTCGCCTTCTTCCTGGGCGACGTCCTGCTCGAGCGCTACCCTCAGCTGCTCACGGCCCGCTACGGCTTCAAGACCGAGGGCCTGGACGGCATCGGCGTGGTCGAGAACGTGGCCGCGCGCCGCGGTTTCCGCGTACGCGGCGGCGAGTTCGACGTCGAGAAGGCGGCCCACGTACTGCTGCACGATTACCGGAGCGGGGCGCTGGGACGCATCAGTCTCGAAACCCCCGAGACGCGCGCCGCCCGTCTGGAAGCGCATCGCGTCGAGATGGAAGAGAAGGCGCGTATCGCGGCCGAGAAAGCGGCGTTGAAGGCCGAAGAGGCGATGCGCGGCAAGCGCGGGACGTAACAGCGTTTCGATAGTTCATCGGGTTCGTACCGCGTGGGCATGCCCACCCTACGTTACGCAACGGTTCCGTGAATTTGCTACGGAAGGTGGTGCACCGTAGGGTGGGCATGCCCACGCGGTCATGCTATGAATACCCGCGCCGCCAACCCCAATCGCTTGTCAGGTATATAATCTGCCCCGTTCTGGTGCCCGCGCACGCAATCCGCATGCGCAGTTAAACGGGAAACACGACGCCACGGCGCCTCCGGCGCCCGGCCAACGTGTGCTGCCCCCGCAACGGTCAACAAGCGTCGCCCCCGGCGACAGGCCTTCTCGAACACCACTGTGCACGGCGCAGGAAGGTGAGACGGTCTTGCTTGCTAGCCCGGATACCGGCCAGAACAGGTGGATGCCGCCAGGCGGCATCCGTGGAATCCGCCTGCGGGGACGCAGGGCGGATGCACTTTATCGAAGAATCACAACATGACTTTTGCTGCTGTTTCGAACGGCGCGCCGGCCCTCAAGCCGCTCGCGCTGGCCTGCGCCGTTTCCCTTTCCCTGTTCGCGAACGTCGCCCACGCCGACGAGCAAGCCCTCACCACCGTCCACGTGACCGGCGCCCGCTTCCCGAGCGACGCCGCCTTGCCGCCGGTCGGCGCGACCGTCATCACGGCCGAGGAAATCCGCAATGCCGGCGTCAACGACGTCAACGCGGCGATCCGCAAGATCGGCGGCGTCTACGGCCGCCAGAGCCTGACCGGCTCGCCCGACTTCGGCCTCGACCTGCGCGGCTTCGGCACCAACAGCGCCCAGAACCTGGTGATCCTGGTCGACGGCGTGCGCATGAACGAAAACGAACTGACCGATGCCGTGCTGTCGACGATTCCCGTCGATACCGTCGAACGCATCGAGATCACGCGCGGCGGCAGCAGCGTGCTGTATGGCGAAGGCGCGACCGGCGGCGTGATCAACGTCATCACCAAGCGCGGCGCGGAGCAGGGCTACCATGGCACCGTCGTCGCCGAAGCCGGCCAGCGCCACCAGTTCGACGCGCGCGCCTCGCTGCGCCATGGCGCGGGCCCGCTGTCCTTCGACCTCGCGGCCGACCGCCAGGGCACCCACAACGACCGCGAGAACGCGGCGTTCCGCCAGAAGAGCATCAGCGGCGGCGTCCAGTGGGCGCAGGATGCGACCCGCGTCGGCCTGCGCGTCGAGAGCGCGCGCCAGGACCAGCGCTTCCCGGGTTCGCTGACGATCGAACAGTTCGAGCAGAACCCGCACCAGACCAACACCCCGACCGACTTCGGCACGCTGTCCACCGACCGCGTCACCGCCTTTGCCGAACAGCGCATCGGCAGCGTCGAACTGGCCGCCGAGCTGTCGCACCGCGAACGCGAAGTCAGCTCGAACTACGATTTCGGCGGCTTCGTTTCCGAGTCGAGCTACCGCAGCCGCCAGACCCAGTTCTCGCCGCGCCTGCGCCAGATCACTCGCTCCGGCGGCCTGCTGAACGAGGCCGTGGCCGGCGTCGACCTGGTCCGCTGGGAGCGCGGCGACAATCTGGGCTTCGGCACCTGGGTCCGCCAGCGTTCGAATGCACTCTACCTGCGCGACGAGATGCGCTGGGACAGTGCCTTGAATGCGCGCCTCGCCGTGGGCGGGCGTCACGAAAAGTTCAAGAAGGACAGCAGCGCCCCCTTCGAGCCCGGCAATCCCTTCTCCGGCCCGCCGAACGGCAGCCGCTCGCTGAACGCCTGGACGGTCGAAGCCAGCATCGATCCGCTGGCCGGCGTCACCGTGCACGCGAAGGCAGGGCAGAGCTACCGCATCGCCAACGCCGACGAGAACGCATTCCGCTCCAGCACCGGCCTGCTCGAACCGCAAACCTCGCGCGACCTGGAACTGGGCGTGACGGTGGGCGACAAGACGCGCCAGGTGTCGGCGCGCGTGTTCCGCCACCGCCTGCGCAACGAGATCTTCTTCGATCCGACCGTGACTCCGCTCACGCCCTTCGGCGCCAACACCAACCTCGATCCGACCCGCCGCCAGGGCGTCGAGCTCGATGCCGCCGCCGACCTGGGCGCCAACCTGCGCCTGACCGGCCACGTGCAGCACGTGCAGGCCGAGTTCACCGATGGCCCGAATGCGGGCCGCGACATGGTACTGGTGCCGAAGAACGTGCTGACCGCGCGCCTGGCCTGGCTGCCGGGGAATGGGCACAGTGCCGACATCGGCGCGCAATATGTGTCGAAGCAGCGCTATGGCAGCGACTTCGCCAACGATTGCGGCGCGCGCATGCCTTCGTACACGACAGTCGACGCGCGCTATGCGTACAGGACCGGTCCATGGGAATTCGCCGTGAATGGCCTGAACCTGGCCGATCGCCAGTACTACAGCCAGGCCTTCGGCTGCCGCAGCGGCATCTATCCGAGCGACGGACGCCAGCTCAAGCTGTCGGCGCGTTACGACTTCTGATGTCGTGAACACCTTCGCCGCCACCTCGCTCGCACGCAGGCGCGCCACGCTGGCGCTGCTGGGCGCGTGCGCGCTGGCGGCGCTGGTCGGCGCGGGCCTGGCCGGTTCGGTGGCGGTACCCGTCGCCGAGCTGCCGCACGCGCTGGCGGGCCTGCTCACGGGCAGTCCCGACGGCATGGCGGCGACCCTGCTCGACTTGCGCCTGGGCCGCGCCAGCAGCGCCTTCGTCACCGGCGCGGCGCTGGCCCTGGCCGGCGTCATGATGCAGGCGCTGGTGCGCAATCCCCTGGCCGACCCGTATGTGCTGGGCGTCTCGGCCGGCGCCGCCGTCGGCGCGCTGGCGGCGCTGCTGTTCGGCGCGGCCCTGTGGCTGGTCGACGTCGGCGCCCTGATTGGCGCGGTGGCGATCTCGCTGCTGCTCTACCTGCTGGCGCGCCGTGATCTGGGCGGCGGCAGGGGAGGCGTGCGCACGGGTGAGTCCGGCGTGCTGCTGCTGACCGGTGTCGTACTCGCCTCGGCCTGCATGGCCCTGGTCACCCTGATGCTGTCGGTGGCGCCCGAGTCGCGCCTGCGCGGCATGGTGTTCTGGATGATCGGCGACCTCGCCGGCACCAGTTGGCGCCTGCTGCCGTGGGTCGTGCTGGCGGGCGCGCTGCTGCTGGCCCTGCGCCAGGCGCGCGCACTGAACGTGATGGCCCTGCATGCCGATGCCGCCGTCACCCTCGGCGTCAATGTGGCGCGGCTGCGCCGCTTTTTATTCATGTGTTCCGGCCTGCTGACGGCCTGCGCGGTCACGACCGGCGGCAGCATCGGCTTCGTCGGCCTGGTGGTGCCGCACGCCTGCCGCCACGCCTTCGGTCCGGACCATCGACTTCTGCTGCCGGCCGCGGCGCTGGCCGGCGGCGGCTTCCTGGTGCTGGCGGACACGCTGGCGCGCACCGTGCTGGCGCCGCAGCAGCTGCCGGTGGGCGTGCTGACCTCGCTGATCGGCGTGCCCGTGTTCCTGTTCCAGCTTCACCAATTACATGTACGCCATCCCCGATGATCGTCACCCATGACCTGACCCTGCGCGTCGATGCGCGCCTCCTGGTGGAACGCCTGGACTGGCGCGTCGACGCCGGCCAAAGCTGGTGCGTGATCGGTCCCAACGGCGCCGGCAAGAGCACGCTGCTGCGCACGATCGCCGGCCTGCGTCCTCTTGATGCCGGCAGCGTCACGTTGAAAGACAAGCCGCTGCCTGAATGGCCGCTGCCGGCGCTGGCGCGCGAGCGTGCCTACCTCGCCCAGTCGCGCGGCGACGCCTTCGCCTACCGCGTGATCGAGACCGTGCTGATGGCGCGCCACCCGTATCATGCCGACCGCTACTGGGAAGGCAGCGACGACCATGCCGCCGCCGAGCTGGCGCTTCGTACTCTGGATGTGCTGCACCTGGCCCAGCGCGACGTGCGCACGCTTTCCGGCGGCGAACGCCAGCGCGTGGCGATCGCCGCGCTGCTGGCCCAGGACACGCCGCTGCTCCTGCTCGACGAGCCGGCGAATGCCCTCGACCTGGCGCACCAGGTGGCGATGACCGGGCTGCTGGCCGGCCTGTGCCGCGAGAAGGGCCGCGCGATCGTCAGCATCGGCCACGATTTGAACCTGGCCTGGAGCGGCGCCACCCACGCGCTGCTGCTGCATGGCGACGGCCAGTGGCGCGCCGGACCGGTGGAGGAGGTGATGCGTGCCGACCTGCTCGGCGCCTGCCTCGGTCACCCGATCGCCGTGATCGAGCATGGCGGACGCACCATCTTCCTGCCCGCCGCGGATGCGGGCAGTGCCGTGCCGCTGCGGAGAGTCCAATGAAAGCCCTGCTGTGCGCGGCGCTGGCGCTGTGTGCCACGTTGGCCCAGGCGGCCGTGAGCGTGACCGACGACAGCGGCAAGCAGGTCGTGCTGGCGCGTCCGGCCCAGCGCGTGATCTCGATGGCGCCGCACGTGACGGAATTGCTGTTCGCGGCCGGCGGCGGCGCGCGCATCGTCGGCGCCATGAACTACAGCGACTATCCCGAAGCCGCGCGCACCATCCCCCTGATCGGCTCGAACAGCCAGATCGACCTCGAGCGCGTGATCGCCTTGAAACCCGACCTGCTGATCGTCTGGCAAAGCGGGAATACTGCGCGCCAGATCGAGCAGCTTGCCAGCCTCGGCATTCCCGTCTTTCACAGCGAGCCGCACAGCTTCGCGCAAGTGGAGTCCAGCCTGCTGCGCTTCGGCCGCCTGCTCGGCACCGACAAGGCGGCCGGCGCCGCGGCGGCGCAGTTCCGCGCCAAGGTCGAGGGCCTGCGCACGCGCTACGCCGCCCGTCCGCCCGTCAGCGTGTTCTACCAGGCCTGGGACAACCCGCTGTTCACGCTCAACGGCGAGCAGATCGCCAGCGACGCGATCCGCGTCTGCGGCGGCCGCAACATCTTCGCCGGCCTGAAGACGATCGCGCCCCAGGTGAGCGTCGAGGCGGTGATACAGGCCGATCCGGACGCCATCGTCGGCGGCAAGCTCTACACGCCGCAAGACCGGGGCCTGTCGATCTGGCAGCCCTACCGCGGCATGCGGGCGGTACGCCACAACAACCTGTTCACGCTCGACGAGGAACTGCTGACCCGGCCGGGCCCGCGCATCGTCGATGGCGCGGCCGTCCTGTGCCTGCGCCTGGACGAGGCGCGCCGACGAAGGTAAGCAGGCGTTTCACCGGTAAGCAAATGCAAAAAACGGCGCGCCCCTCCTTGGGCAGGGCAAAAAAGTGGTAATCTCGCGTCGTTTTCTTCAATTTCACACAGAAGGACCTCGACCCTATGCGCCGTTCCCTGCGTTTTGCTCTCGTCGCCGCCAGCCTGGTAGCCGGTACCGCTTTCGCTTCGCCCACCAATCCGCAGAACGGCGTCGAATACGTGACGCTGGCTGCGCCCCAGCCGGTGCAAACCGTCGGCAAGAAAGTGGAAGTCATCGAATTCTTCGCTTACCACTGCCCGGCCTGCTATGCGCTGGAAGCGCCGCTGATCGAGTGGGCGAAAAAGAACGCCGACAAGGTCAACTTCCGCCGCATCCACCTGCCGTTCCAGGGCGCGAACGATCCGGAAGCGCACCTGTTCCTGACGCTGGAAGCCATGGGCAAGGAAGCGGAACTGCATCCGAAGATCCTGAATGCCGTGCACGTGCAGCGCGTGCGCCTGATGAAGGACGACCAGATCATCGACTGGGTCACCAAGAATGGCGGCGTCGACAAGGCGAAGTTCATGGAAACCTGGAATTCCTTCGGCGTCGTGACCAAGCTGCGCCGCTTGCCGCAGACCGGGGCGACCTACCAGGTGAGCGGCACGCCGACCCTGATCGTCGACGGCAAGTACCAGACCTCGCCGGGCCAGGTCGCCGAAAAGCTGAAGATCAATGACCGCAACCAGATCGTCCAGGCGCATCTGCAGGTCCTCGATGCGCTGGTCGCAAAGGCAGCCGCCACGAAATGAGTGAAGGTGAACGCAAAGTCCTGGAAATGTACGAGGGCGCCCGCCCTCGTGAAGAGGACTTGTTTGAAACCAGCCATGTGAACCACTACGCGTGGTCGCTGGCCGTGATCCTGCTCGGCCTCGTCGTCTGGCTCTGCATTGCGCTCGTCAATGCGGAGAACCAGCGTTATGCCCTGATGACGAACAAGTGTCCCGATCCGGTCTTCAAGACCGGCATCGACAAGGCCTGCCTCTACACCGTGCGCTCGCGCGAGCATTGGTGGGAGCACCTGTGGTACGCGTTCATACACGTTAAGCCCGAGCACAAATAAACGCGTTTCGACATGCCTGCGCCGTACCGCGTGGGCATGAATGCCCACCCTACCGATTATTGTAGGGTGGGCACTTGTGCCCACGCGGTACGGCGCCCGCATATCGAACCGCTACAGCATCACCACAAACCTCGCCCCACCCAATTCCGACGCTTCTACCTTGAGCGTCCCCCCATGCGCCAGCACCGCCTTGCGCGCAATCGACAGGCCCAGTCCGAAGCCCCCAGTCGCCCGATCCCGGCTCCGGTCCAGCCTGTAAAACGGCTCGAACACCCGCTCGCGCTCTTCCGGCGGAATCCCCGGCCCGTCATCCTCGACCGCAATCAGCAGGCGTCCGCCTTCGCGCCGCGCCGTCAGCCTGATCCGCGCAGCCGCATACTTCTGTGCATTGCGCAGCAGATTCGACAGCGCCCGCCCCAGCAGCCGTGCATCGCCCTCAATCGCGCCGGCATCCGGACTGCAAACGAGCTCCAGCACCGGCTCGCCCGGCGGCAGGGCCGCCTCGGCGCTGCGCAGCAGCCCGGCCACCTCCAGCGTTTCCTTCTGCAGCGGCTGGCCGCTGTCGAGCCGCGCCATGCCGAGCAGCTCGTTGACCAGGGCGTTCAGTTCCAGCACGTCGCCTTCCATCGCCGCGATACGTTTTTTTAGGGCCGGATCGAGCGCCTTGGCGTCCAGCAGCTCGAGCGCGAATTCGAGGCGCGCGATCGGCGTGCGCAGTTCGTGCGAGACGGAGTGGAGCAGGGTCTTTTGCGCCACCAGCAGTTCCTCGATGCGGTCGGCCATGTGGTCGATCCGTTCGGCCAGCGGATAGATGCTGGCGGATGGCTGCATGCGGGCGCGCGCCGACAGCTTGCCGGCGCCGAACTCGTCGGCCACCCGCGACAGCGACTGCAGGCCCTGCCAGTGCGAACGCGACCACAGGGCGATCGGCACCAGCAGGGCCAGCGCGACGATCACATAGCGCACGGCCTCCATCTGCAGCGCCAGGCTGACGTCGATCGGCAAGTCCTGCACGTGGATCACGTCTTCCTCGCTGCCGATGTAGCGCTCGCCCTTCAGGTCGACGCGGCGATAAAAGGACTTGCCTTCGACATCGAGCACGACCTCGCCGCGGTCGAGGGCGCCGAGGCTGGCGGCGGGGAGGAAGGAGCGCGCCTTGGGCAGCGGGATCAGGTCGAAGCGGGTGCCGGACACCTCGCGCACCCGGTTCAGGCGCGCCAGCCACTGGTCGGTGGGCGCGGCGTCGACATATTGTTCGATCAGGAAGATCTGGGCCGAGGCCTGGCGCCGCGCGATGTCTTCCAATGGGTCGCCGAACAGCCGGCTCATGGCGAAATAGATGACGAAGGTGGCGGCCGTGATCGACAGCATCACCAGCATGAAGAAACGGAAGAAGATCCGGTTCACCCGGGCGCTCCTCTTTGCCGCGCTTCACTTTTCCGTCTTGCTTGGCCGTGCAGAAACATGATTATTCTCCTGGCGGCATTGTATCGGAGCAAAGATAGCCTTGCCAGCTTACAAATTCGCGACAATTCGGCGACAACTGATAAGAGTTTGGAAAGTTTTTAGGCGTTAAGATGTTCCGCATCAGGTTTTCCGTTTGCCCACTCGACATGCGAGTGTCGGTGGGCTTTTTTATTCAGGCTGCCGCCGTCCAGGGCGCGTGGCCGGACGGATGAGGCAGGCAGATGCGACAGCGCAGGCCGCCTCGCGTCGCTTTCGCCCCATCCGGGCGGAAGCTGCTTGTAGCCGTTTGCCCACAGGCAAACACGACATTTGGGAGCTAGGCTTGCCTCAACGTAAAATATCGGCACCCGAGCTCTCGCATTCCCGAACATGACCAAGCTTTTCGCCCTGACGCTTGCCGCTGTGTCGAGCGCTGCCTGCGCGCAGACGCCGGCGACCAATCCGATGCCCGACGGCAGCCGCGACATGTATGTCGGGCTGGGCGTCGCGTCTGGCGCGCGCTACCAGGGTGCGGCGGACACCGAGCGCTCGGCGCTGCCGGTGCTGCAGGTCCAGCTGAGCAACGGCCTGTTCGTGTCGGGCATGCGCGCCGGCATCCATCTCGGGCGCTCGCCCCAGGTCGAATTCGGTCCGCTGCTGGAATGGCAGCCGCGCCGTGACGCGGCGGGCGAGGGCGACGAGCTGGGCGGCGTCGGCGACATGCGCTTCAGCCTGGTCGCCATGCCGCTGGCTGCCTTCAGCGACAACCGCCTGGCCGGCATGCCCGTCATCCACGGCCGGCTGCAGGGCGGCGCCTTCCTCAACTATTACCTGACACCCGACTGGCGCCTGACCAGCAGCCTGCTGTACGGCGCCGGCAATGCGCGCAATGGCATGAAGCTCGAACTCGGCGTGCAGCGCCTGGCGGTGGCGCTGGGTGCGCATCACCGGCTCGCGTTTGACGCCGGCGTCAGCTTCGCCAACCGGCGCTACAACAGCGCCTTTTTCGGCGTCGGCGAAAGCGATTCGCTGCTCAGCGGCCTGCCCGTGTACGATGCCGGCGGCGGTCTCAAGGATGCGCGCATCGGTGCGCGCTGGAACTGGGCCTGGTCGCCGTCCTGGATGCTGACTTCGAGCGTGCAAGCCACGCGCCTGCTGGGCGATGCCCGCCTGAGCCCGCTCGTCGAGCGGCCGACCAACCTGACGGTTTCGACCGCCATCGCCTACCGCTTCTGACGATGCCACTGGCCAGCCATCTCACTGCCTGCTGCACCTTGTCGCTGGTGGCCTTGTCCATCGGGGCGGCCGGGCCCGCCTGTGCCAGCGACTGGGTCAGTTACCGCGACGCCTACCGCGCGATGGTCGTGTTCGAGAAATATGGTGGACCTAAGAACTTCCTGCAAAGCCAGTTGCAGGTCGCACCCCAGGACCGCGGCGCCTCGGTCGATGGCCTGCAGCTGACGCTGGCCGGCAAGACCAACCAGGTCAACCTGCCGCTCGATCCGCTGGGCCGCACGCCTTTCCCGCTGCTCAAAGGCGCCTACGACGAGAACGTCGCGCTGCTGCTGAGCCGCAAGATCGGCAGCTTCGCCGTGCGTCCGCGCGTCTCGATCGCGCTCCAGCCGGACGGCGTATATGAAGATGGAGAATTGCGCGCCGCCTGCGAGCAGGCGCTCGGCTTCGCCCGCTATGGCGACGGTTCGCTGCGCTCGCGCCAGTGCGGCGGCGTGCGCTTCGTGTTCGCCAAGCGCACGCTTGACGTCGGCGTGCGCGTGCACCGTGCCGACGGTTCCGATGCCTCCCTGCCCGTTACCTCCGCCAGCCCCTTCCCGGGCGACGCCGACGATGGCTTCCCGACCGTGCTGTACCGCTTCGGCGGTAACGAACGCGTCCAGCTGGTCACCGCGTATCCGCCGCTGGCGATCGTGCCGCTGTTCGAGTAAGGGGGCGTAGGGTGGGCATGCCCACGCGTGACGCCTGCACCGTGTTAGCGGGGTCTTTTCTCGAACGAAGCCAACTTGACGCGACGTTTACGCGTGGGCATGCCCACCCTACGGATCAGCCCCAGGCCGAGGGGGAGAACAGGTAGCCTTCGCCCCACACCGTCTTGATCTTCTCCGACTTGGCGTCGTCGAACTTGCGGCGCAGCTTCGAGATGCAGTTGTCGATGCTGCGGTCGAGGCCGTCGAATTCGATGCCGCGCATCTTCTTCAGCAGTTCGTCGCGCGAGAGCACGCGCCCGGCCGCTTCGGCCAACACCAGCAGCAGCTTGTATTCGGTATTGCTCAGCACGCAGAGTTCGTCGCGCCAGTACACGGTGCGGTCGGCGCCGACGATGCGCAGGGCGCCGAAGACGAGTTCGCCGCTGTCGGGTACATTTTTTGGCTGGGTCCGGCGCAGCAGGGCGCGCAGACGCGCCAGCAGGACGCGCGGCTGGACCGGCTTGTTGACGAAATCGTCCGCGCCTTGCTCCAGGCCCGAGACTTCGTCATAGGAATCCTCGCGCGCAGTCAGGATCAGGATCGGCACCTCGGACAGCTCGCGGATCTGGCGGCACACGACCATGCCGTCCAGCCCCGGCAGCATCAGGTCGAGCACGACCACGTCCGGCGCAAAGGCCTGGAAGCGCGCCAGCGCCTCGTCGCCGCGCGTGACCAGTTCGACCGCGAACTCGTAGCCGGACAGGTACTCCGTGACGAGCTCGGCCAGGCGCGCGTCGTCTTCCACCAATAACACTCGGTACATGCTGTTCTCCTCCAGCCCGATATTGTATAGATGCAATCGGTTCGAAGCACAGGACCACGACATTCTGACTACAGTCGAATACATTTTCGGGACAAATGGATGCGCCTGTAAACGAAAAAAGAGCCGCACGCGGCGGCTCTTGCGGACGGGCGGGAAGGCTCAGCCCATCTTGCGGCGCAGGTCGTCCATGGCCGCGACCAGCTTGTCGATGTCGTCCACGCTGCTCCACAGGTGGGTCGAGATCCGGATCACGTAGTGGTCGCTCGGCGCGCCGATCACCGGCACGTTGACGTTGCGAATCACGAAGCCCGGGCTGTAGTCGCTCAGCATGCGCGCCACGAATTCGCCCGACTTGGCGCTGTTCATGACATCGTTGGCGTTGTTGAAGGGATTGAAGGAGGTCACGGCCGACACCAGCTTCGGATCGTCCTTCGGCGAGTACAGGCGGTCGACGCCCCAGATTTCGGCGATGCGTTCCTTCAGATAGGCCGACAGGGTCAGGTCGTAGGTCTCGATCTTCTTGCGGCCGATCTGGTCCCACATGCCGCAGCTTGAGACCAGTCCATGGAACATCGGCGTATGCAGGCTGCCGCAGGACGTGATGGTGGCGGCGACGTCCCAGGTCGCGGTGCCGTTGGTCGTGCGTGCACGCGGCGTCCAGCTGCTGGTGTGGATCGGGTACCAGGCCGGCAGCGGCAGGGGATTGCTGGCGCGGATCTTGTTGCGCACGATAAGGATGCCGGTCGAACCGGGACCGCACTGCCACTTGTGGCCGGCGCCGGACATGAAGTCCATGCCGAGCTCGGCATAGTTGTAGGCCATCATGCCGGGCAGGTGGGCGCCGTCGACGATGCTGATCAGCTCGTGGCGCTTGGCCACTTCCATCAGTTCCGCGATCGGCAGCATGGTGCCGGTCTTGTAGGTCGGCGCCGAGAACATCATCGCGCGCACCCGCTTGCCTTGCGTGCGCAGTTCGCGGATGCGCTGGTCGAACAGCGAGACGTAGAGCTGCGCGCTCTGGGCGTTGCCTACGGGAAGAGGGATGCGCGAGACTTCGATGCCGTAGCGCGCCACCGCGATCGCCAGCGGCGTTTCGCCGCCGCCGTGCTCGTGGTTGGTAGTGACGACGACGTCACCCGGATTCCACTGCAGGCCGAGGATCGCATGGCACATGCCGGACGAGGTGTTGGCCGAAAAGGCCAGTTCGTCCGGATCGACGCCGAAGCCGGGCGCGACCTGCGTGCGTTCGGCCAGCAGGTTGGTGTAGCCGTTGCCGGACTCGATGGCCTTGGCGCGGTTTTCCGTGTCGAACAAGTCGAGCGCCACTTTCGGCATCGAGCCGGCCGTGCCGATGTTCATGAAACGCTTGGCCGGGTTCAGCGTGAACATCGCATTCACGTCGCGCCAGAAGCCTTCGTCGGCCAGCAGCAGGTTGCGCAGCTCCTCGGTGCGGCTGGCGGCGTGGCCGTCGCTGCAGCCCGCCAGCGGCCCCAGCGTGGCGGCCAGCGCGCCGGAGCCGAGGATGCGCAGGAAGTCGCGCCTGTTCTGGCCCCAGTGGGCCGGAGCCTTGCCTGCGGTGTTCGTGTCGATCAGTGCTGTCGTGTCCTGGTGCATGCGGGTCTCCTGTCGATAATGGGGTATCAGCGGGTATCAGCGGGCATCAGCGGCGCGCCGCGATGATGGCGATCTCGATCTTCGCGTCGCGCGGCAGGCGTGCGACCTGGAGCGTGGCGCGCGATGGCGGATCCTTCTTGAAGTACTGGCCGTAGACGGCGTTCATGGCGGCGAACTCGTTCAGGTCCTGCATGTAGACCGTGCTCGTCAACACGTCCTCGAAGCCCAGGCCCTGCGAGGCCAGCTCGGCGCCGATGTAGCCGAGCACTTTATTGGTCTGCTCCTCGATGGTCGCGCCCTCGATCGCCGTGCCGGCCTTGTTCAGCGCGATCACGCCCGAGAAATAGATCAGCTTGCCGTGGCCGATCATTTGCGAGTAAGGCCCGATGGCGGGGTAGACCTGGTCGGTCGACAGCACCACCTTGCCGCCGCCGGCGCCGGGCATGGCGCAACCGCTTGCCGCCAGCGCCGCGGCGACGAAACATGAAGCTGTGATCAGTTTTTGGATGTTCACGCGTTCTCCCTGGTCAAATGGAATCGGGACATTGCTGTCCGTCAGGAAATGTACCGGGACCATTAAACGCGTGAATGCGCACCGAGGTGGTGCGGAGGCATTACGACTTGGTGTGGATCAAGTATGGCGGGAGGGAAGCGTTGCGGGCACGCCGCGTTCCATGCCGACGGCATGAAGGGGACAAAAAGAAAGGCCCGCTCGAAGCGGGCCACGATCTTCGTTCCGGCCTTGGACCGGAAGACGAGGAAATTACGCCAGGTTCTTGTTGACGAATTCCCAGTTGACCAGGTTCCAGAACGCTTCCACGAACTTGGCGCGGGCGTTGCGGTAGTCGATGTAGTAAGCGTGTTCCCAGACGTCGCAGGTCAGCAGGGCCTTGTCGTCCGACGCCAGCGGGGTGTGGGCGTTCGAGGTGTTGACGATGTCGACGCCGCCGTCGGCCTTTTGCACCAGCCAGGTCCAGCCCGAACCGAAGTTGCCGATGGCCGACTTCGAGAACTCTTCCTTGAACTTGTCGAACGAACCCCACTTGGCGTTGATCGCGTCGGCGACCTTGCCGGTTGGCGCGCCGCCGCCGTTTGGCGACATGCAGTTCCAGAAGAAGGTGTGGTTCCAGACCTGGGCCGAATTGTTGAAGATGCCGCCCGAGGACTTCTTGACGATTTCTTCCAGCGACATGTTTTCGAACTCGGTGCCCTTGATCAGGTTGTTCAGGTTCGTCACATAGGTGGCGTGGTGCTTGCCGTAGTGGTATTCCAGGGTCTCGGCCGAGATGTGCGGCTGGAGAGCGTCTTTGGCGTACGGCAGCGGTGGCAGAGTGTGTTCCATGTCTTATTCCTCTATTTGGTTGGAAACGAAGTAATTCTTCCGAAACGGCGCATATTTTAAACCGGATGGGGTGACCTTGCTTGTTTGCTGCGTATCAGGATGCCAAGCTCATTCGATGCGCGCCTGTACGCTCGATACCTTGACCTCCGCGCTGCCCTCGGCCAGGCGCACCATCAGCACCTGGCGCGCCTTGATCTGGCCCGGCGCGCGCAGTGCATGGCCGTCGGCATTGCTGACGATCGCATAGCCGCGCTCGAGCGTGCGCTGCGGGTTCAGCAGTTCCAGCTGGGCCGCCAGGGCTTCCAGGGCGTCGCGCCGCTGTTTGACCGCGCCGCACAGGCTTGCGTTCAGGTGGCGGCCTTCGGAGATGAGCTGGGCGCGCAGCGAGCGCACCTCGGGCCGGTGGCGGGCCCAGCGCTGCTGCAGCTGGGCCAGCAGCACGCCGCCGCGGTTCAGGGGCGTGCGCACCGCGTGGGTCAGGCTCGATGCCGCCGCGCGCAACTTGAGGCGCTGGTGCGCGATCTGCGCCGTCGGGCTGAGCAGGCGGCGGCTGAGGTTATCCAGGCCCTGGTTCGCTTCCGACAGCTGGCGCCGCATGGCGCGGCGCAGGTCGGTGGCGTCGGCGGCCAGCGAAGCCATCCAGTCATCGCGCGGCGTGGCCGCCAGTTCGGCCGCGGCCGTCGGCGTGGCGGCGCGCATGTCGGCGGCGAAGTCGGCGATGGTGACGTCGGTCTCGTGGCCGACCCCGGAAATGACGGGCACGCTGCAGGCGGCGATGGCGCGCGCCACGACTTCCTCGTTAAAGCTCCATAAATCCTCGATCGAGCCGCCGCCACGGCAGACCAGCAGCACGTCGACTTCAAGCCGGTGCGACGCCGTCATGATGGCTTCGGCGATTTTCTGGGCCGCGAACTGGCCCTGCACTGGCGCCGGATACAGCACGATGTTCACATGCGGCGCGCGCCGCTTCAGGGCCGTGAGGATGTCGCGCAGCGCGGCCGCCTGCGGGCTGGTGACGATGCCGATACTGCGTGTAAACAAGGGCAGGGCGCGCTTGCGCTCCTGGTCGAACAGGCCCGCGCTTGTCAGCTTGTCCTTCAGGCGCAGGAAGGCCTCGTATAGCTGTCCGACGCCGGCACGGCGGATCGCTTCGACATTGATCTGGTAATCGCCGCGCGCGCCATACAGCGTGACCAGGGCGCGCACCTCGACCTTGTCGCCTTCGCGCGGCACGAAGCCGGCGTACTGGGCGCGGCCGCGGAACATGACCGCGCGCACCTGGGCCGCGTCGTCCTTCAGGGTGAAATACCAGTGTCCGGAACTGGCGCGGGTGAAATTCGAGATTTCCCCGCCGATCCAGGTCAGGGGAAAGGAACGTTCGAGGAGGCGCGCGACCTGGGCATTCAGGGCGGAGACGGTGAGGACGGGCGGCGCGGCGTAGGTGGCGTCGGAGTCGGGTTGGTTCAGCATGGCGTGATCGCGGACAGATGAAGCGGAAAGCTTATGGCATATGCCGGGCCGGACGACAAGGGATTTTTGTACCGAATCGCACAGGTATGCATATCGCCTTTTTTGCTGGCAACCCAGGTCGATTTGTTTTAAATCAAGGACTTAGAGGGTGGGAAATGCACTTGGACACAATGTTATCCACAAAAAATGTGGGGAACTCTTCCATAAGACTTGTGCACTGCCCAAGAAGCGGGCAGGTAGGGGTTTTCTGTTTCGAATCAATCGCTTAAGGTGTAGACCCTGAGCTTGCGCACACTCTTTTCCACAGTTTGTGTGCAAAGACGCTTCTTCGACGCAGGTTCATGAAAGCTGGGCTGGTTGGAAAACGATTGGGTCGCGTCCCGATGAGAGCACTTATGCTGCGCCCGGGCCACTGCGAAGATTTTGTGCAGGCATATTTTGTCCTTTAAAAACAAAGAGCTTGCGCTAGCTCAAGGTGCTTTCTCACAATTTTGTCCACAGAAAATGTGTAGAACGCTGGGCTCGGCTGGCTGCCGGACGCCACCTGGACGTACTGTCGGGACTGCCGTAAAAACAAGCACGCGTTTTAATCTGTGTCGAATCAAGCACTTAAGCGAACGCAAGGGGGCTTGCGCACATTCTTTTCCACAGAAAGTGTGCAGAGACGGTGCCGCTCGGGCAAGGCAGGGCATACGCTCCACTACTTCGCTTGGGCCGAGACGGTGGATGTGGACAAGGCCCCATGCCTAATTTTGCACCAGCAACTCTTTTTCTAATGAAATCAATTACTTGGATTGG
Source organism: Massilia sp. Mn16-1_5 (assembly GCF_004798585.1). GTDB lineage: Bacteria > Pseudomonadota > Gammaproteobacteria > Burkholderiales > Burkholderiaceae_D > Telluria. The sequence goes on along the minus strand of NZ_PPXQ01000005.1, from coordinate 140,955 downwards.
GCTCGGTCCCCTTGCTCACAATTTTGTCCACAAAAAATGTGGGAAACCTCTGACAAAACGCATGGCTTCGAGGGGCAGCATGGAAGTGCTTCATTTTTGAACTTGAAGAAAATATTGATGAATATCAATAACTTATTGCTTGGTAGAGGCCATTGCGCACAATTTTATCCACAGAAAATGTTTACAAGTCGGCGCCGAGAAACCCCCGTACAGCACCGCGTCTACGGTCTGAAAACGCATGTTTCTGCAGGTGCTACATAATTGCGCAGAGGAAAAATTCCCTTAAGAATCAAGCTTCTTTGATCTGGAGCAGGGCCTTGCGCACAATTTTATCCACAGAACTTGTGCAGAACTGTACTTGCCGCATTGCTGCCAACTTGCTACATTGCCGCATTCGCGTCTCATCCGTTTCTACAGCGAAGCTTTATCCCATTCTTCATCTTCAGGAGTTCTCTTGTTCGCCATTCTTCAAGCCGCCGGCTGGCCTATCTGGCCCTTACTGATCGCCTCCATCGTCGCCCTGGCCTTGATCATTGAACGCCTGATTTACCTGCGCCGTGAAAAAATCTTGCCGAAGCAATTGCTCGCCGAAGTCATCCAGGTCTACCGCAACAAGAAGGCCACTCCCGAGATCATCGGCACGCTGGAACAGAATTCCCCGCTCGGTACCGTGCTGGCCGCCGCGCTGCGCAACGTCGACGCCCCGCGCGACGTGATGAAGGAATCGATCGAGGAGGCCGGCCGCGGCGTCGCCCACGTGCTGGAACGCTTCCTGACCACCCTGGGTACGATTGCCTCGCTCGCGCCGCTGATGGGCCTGTTCGGCACGGTGGTCGGCATGATCGAGATTTTCGGTTCGCAAAACGCCAGCGGCGCCAACCCGGCCCAGCTGGCCCACGGTATTTCGGTGGCCCTGTATAACACCGGCTTCGGCCTCGCGATTGCCATGCCGGCCCTGGTGTTCTACCGCCACTTCCGCGCCCTGGTCGACAGCTTCATCATCGACATGGAACTGCAGGCCGTGAAATTCGTCGACGTCGTCCACGGGGCACGCAAATGATGGATTTCCGCCGCGGCCGCAAGCGCGAGGATCCGGAGATCAACCTGATCCCCTTCATCGACGTGCTGCTGGTCGTGCTCATCTTCCTGATGGTCTCGACCACCTACAGTAAATTTACCGAGCTGCAGATCACGCTGCCGACGGCCGACGCTGACAAGGTGGCCGAGAAGCCCTTCGAGATCAACGTCACGATTGACGCCAAGGGCAACTACACGGTGAACAACACGCCGGTGTCCTTCAACGGCGTCGCCGGCCTCGCCGACGACCTCAAAACGGCCGCGCGCCAGGGCCCGAACGGCCAGCCGGTGGCGGACCCCGTCATCATCGTCAACGCCGACCAGTTCGCGATGCACCAGATGGTGATCAACGTACTCGAGGCGGCACGCCTGGCCGGCTACGACAAGCTGACCTTCGCTGCCCAGACCGGCGGCAAGAAGTAAACGCCCGGCACCAGATAGGCGCAGTGCCTGCCTGGTGCTGCGCCTTTTTTTATGTCCAAAAATAATTCCCTTGAATCGACACTGACACGCGCCTGGCTGCGCCGGGGCCCGCTCGCCTGTGCGCTGTGGCCGGTCTCGCTGCTGTTCCGTGTTTTGAGCGGCCTGCGTGCCGGCCTCTACCGCGCCGGCATCCTGAAGGCAGGACGGCTGCCGGTGCCGGTCGTCGTGGTCGGTAATATCTTTATTGGCGGTACCGGCAAGACCCCGCTGACGATCTGGCTGGCGCAAGCCTTGACCGACGCGGGCTTGCGTCCGGGCGTGATCTCGCGCGGCCATGGCGCCGAAGGCGAGGCGCCACGCGAAGTGACGCTGGATTCCGATACGGTGGATGTCGGCGACGAGCCGCTGCTGATCGCGCGCCGCGCCGGCGTACCGGTGTTCGTCGGCAGGAAGCGCGTGGAGGCGGGCCGGGCGCTGCTGGCCGCGCATCCCGACGTGAACGTCGTTCTCACCGACGACGGCTTGCAGCATTACGCGCTGGCGCGCGACGTCGAGGTGCTGCTGTTCGACGGCCGCGGCGCCGGCAATGGCTGGCTGCTGCCGGCCGGCCCCTTGCGCGAGCCGCGCTCGCGCCGGCGCGACGTCACGGTCGTCAACGCGCCGCAGATCACGCCGGAACTGGCAGCAGCGGTCGGCGGTGCGCCGTTCCAGATGCAGCTGGTGGGCGACAGCGCCGAGCGCCTGGCGACCGCGAGCGAGCGCCGGCCGCTGGCTTCCTTTGCCGGGCAGCGCGTGCTGGCCGCTGCCGGCATCGGCAATCCGGGCCGCTTCTTCACCCTGCTGCGCGGCGCCGGTCTCGCCTTCGACGAGCTGCCTTTGCCCGACCATTACGATTTCCGCGACAACCCTTTTGCCGCGGTCGATGCCGATGTCATCCTGATCACCGAGAAGGATGCAGTAAAATGTGGGCAACTTGAAAACCTGAAGGACGATCCACGCTTGTGGGTGGTCCCGGTCACGGCGCGCATCGACGCCGCCGTGGCCGACCTCATTGTGGAGAAATGTCGTGGACGCTCGCTTGCTTGATATCCTGGTCTGCCCCTTGTGCAAGGGGCCGCTCGAATACGATAAGAAGGCCCAGGAACTGACCTGCCGTCCGGACCGCCTTGCCTATCCGATCCGCGACGGCATCCCGATCATGTGGGCCGACCAGGCGCGCAAGATCGAGCCGGTATGAGCTTTACGGTCATCATCCCGGCACGGCTCGCCTCGACCCGCCTGCCGAACAAGCCGCTCGCCGACCTGGGCGGTAAACCGATGGTCGTACGCGTCGCCGAGCGTGCGCGCGAGTCCGGCGCCGCCCGCATCGTGGTCGCCACCGACCACGCTGACATCCTGGCCGCCTGCGCGGCGCATGGGGTCGACGCGCGCATGACCCGTGCCGACCATCCGTCCGGCACCGACCGCATCGCCGAAGTGGCGCGCGAACTGGGCCTGGCCGAGGACGAGGTCGTGGTCAACCTGCAGGGCGACGAGCCGCTGATCGACCCGGCGCTGCTGGCCGCCTGCGCCGGCCGCATCGGCGTCGACGTGCCGATGGCCACCTGCGCGCATCCGCTGAGCGAAGTGCTTGAGGTTTTCAATCCGAACGTCGTCAAGGTCGTGCTCGACAAGGCGGGCAGGGCGCTGTATTTCTCGCGCGCCACCATCCCCTGGGCACGCGACGCCTTTGCCGCCAGCCGCGACATGCTTCCTCCCGGCTATGCGCCGCTGCGCCACATCGGCCTGTACGCCTACCGCAACGCCTTCCTGCAAGCGTATCCGGGGCTGGAACCGGCACCGCTGGAACAGGTCGAAGCACTCGAACAACTGCGCGTGCTCTGGCATGGCTATCCGATCGCGGTCCACGTCACCGACAGCGCGCCCGAGGCCGGTGTCGATACGCCGGAAGACCTGGCGCGGGTCCGCCTGCAGTATGCGTCCTGATTAGTCCGTTTTGATCTGTGTGGCAATTGATTCACGGACCGTCTGTTCTGCCTCAATAAACCCTTGTTGCAAGCGCCGGGATTGGCGTTAGGGCTTGGTTTTGTGGTAAGTTTCGTACCAAGGTAGTCAGATATGCATCAATTGACGTTCATTGCCAACACAATAACAATTTTCAACATCTGTCTTAGGAATTCTTCATGCGTCTCATTCTGTTAGGAGCGCCTGGCGCCGGCAAAGGCACCCAGGCTAACTTCATCAAGGAAAAATACAATATCCCGCAGATCTCCACCGGCGACATGCTGCGTGCGGCGATCAAGGCCGGCACCGAGCTGGGCCTGGCGGCGAAAAAGGTAATGGACGCTGGCGGCCTGGTGTCGGACGACATCATGATCGGCCTGGTAAAGAATCGCCTGCAGGAAGCCGATTGCGCCAACGGCTACCTGTTCGACGGCTTCCCGCGCACCGTCGCGCAAGCCGACGCCATGAAGGACAACGGCATCAACGTCGACTACGTGCTCGAGTTCGACGTGCCGGACGAACTGATCGTCGAACGCATGAGCGGCCGCCGCTCGCACCCGGGTTCGGGCCGCGTGTACCACACGAAGTTCAACCCGCCGAAGGTCGCCGACATCGACGACGTGACCGGCGAGCCGCTGGTCCAGCGCGACGACGACAAGGAAGAAACCGTCAAGAAGCGCCTCGAGGTCTACCACAACCAGACCGAAGTGCTGCTCGGCTACTACAACAACTGGGCCCAGTCCGGCCTGCCGGGCGCACCGAAGTATCGCAAGATCTCGGGCGTGGGACCGGTCGAACAGGTCCGCGACGCGGCATTCGCCGCGCTCTCGGAGTAAGACAATAAGCGGACGGCAAGGTCCGCTTTTTTTTGCCCCGGATGACCGCTCCAGCCATCCGTCGCACCATAAGTTTTAATCAAAGGTTTGCAGTACGCAGTGAGTCAGACTGCTTCGCCGGTGAGGGAAGCATTCTTCGTTGTGTTGTTGTGACTTGATCGAAAAACTAAGGGGACGATATGGCTGCAAACTATCTCGCGTTTGCCGTGGCATGCGGCGTCATCGCGGTTGTCTACGGGCTCTGGGCCCGCACCTGGATCCTCCGGCAGGATGCCGGCAACGCCACCATGGGCGCCATCGCCCAGGCCATCCAGGAAGGCGCTTCGGCCTATCTCGGGCGCCAGTACCGCACCATCGGCATCGTCGGGCTGGTCTTGCTGATTGCCATCTACGCGCTGCTCGGTCCCTGGACCGCGCTCGGCTTCTTCGCCGGCGCCGTACTCTCGGGCGCCTGCGGCTTCATCGGCATGAACGTCTCGGTGCGCGCCAACGTGCGTACCGCACAGGCCGCCGCCACGGGGATGAAGGAAGCCCTGGCGGTGGCCTTCAAGGGCGGGGCGATTACCGGCATGCTGGTGGTCGGCCTCGGCCTCCTGGGCGTGACCCTGTTCTACTGGTTCCTCACCAGCATGGGCGAGGGCAGCGGCCGCACCCGCCACGACATCATCGCGCCGCTGATCGGCCTGGCCTTCGGCGCCTCGCTGATCTCGATCTTCGCGCGCCTGGGCGGCGGCATCTTCACCAAGGGCGCCGACGTCGGCGCCGACCTGGTCGGCAAGGTCGAGGCCGGGATTCCGGAAGACGATCCGCGCAATCCGGCGGTGATCGCCGACAACGTGGGCGACAATGTCGGCGACTGCGCCGGCATGGCGGCCGACCTGTTCGAAACCTATGTCGTCACCCTGATCGCCACCATGCTGCTGGGCGCACTGCTGGTGGGCGGCGAAAACGGCGCGGCCGTGATCTATCCGCTGCTGCTGGGCGCGGTCTCCATCCTCGGTTCGATCGTCGGCTGCTCGATGGTGCGCGCGCGGCCGAGCGGGAAGATCATGTCGGCCCTCTACACAGGCCTGTGGTGGGCCGCCGGGCTGTCGCTGCTCGGCTTCATCGTCGTCACTTGGCTGGTGTGGGAAGACAGCGCCATGCGCGCCAGCATGCTGGGCTGCGCGATCGTCGGCATCGTGCTGACCGGGCTGATGGTCTATATCACCGAGTACTACACGGGCACCGAATTCAAGCCGGTGCGCCACATCGCCGAAGCCTCGACCACCGGGCACGGCACCAACATCATCGCCGGTCTCGGCGTGTCGATGAAGTCGACCGCGTATCCGGTGCTGGTGGTCTGCATCGCGATCCTGGTCGCCTACCAGCTGGGCCAGCTGTACGGCATCGCGATTGCCGCCACCTCGATGCTGTCGATGGCCGGCATCATCGTCGCCCTCGACGCCTACGGTCCGATCACCGACAACGCAGGCGGCATCGCCGAAATGAGCGGCATGCCCGATTCGGTGCGCGCCATTACCGACCCGCTGGACGCGGTGGGCAACACCACCAAGGCCGTGACCAAAGGTTATGCGATCGGTTCGGCCGGCCTGGCGGCGCTGGTGCTGTTCGCCGACTACAGCCATGCGCTGGACACGGCCGGCATGTCGATGGCCTTCGAGCTGTCCAATCCCATGGTCATCGTCGGCCTGTTCATCGGCGGCCTGATTCCCTACCTGTTCGGGGCGATGGCGATGGAGGCCGTGGGACGCGCCGCCGGTGCGGTCGTGGTTGAAGTGCGGCGCCAGTTCCGCGAGATCAGCGGCATCATGGCCGGCACCGCGAAGCCCGAGTACCACAAGGCGGTCGACATGCTGACCGCCTCGGCGATCAAGGAAATGATCCTGCCGTCGCTCTTGCCCGTGGTGGTACCGATCGCGGTCGGCATGCTGCTGGGGCCGGCGGCGCTGGGCGGACTGCTGATGGGCACGATCATCACCGGCCTGTTCGTGGCGATTTCGATGACGACCGGCGGCGGCGCCTGGGACAATGCCAAGAAATACATCGAGGACGGCAACTACGGCGGCAAGGGGTCCGATACGCACAAGGCGGCGGTGACCGGCGACACCGTCGGCGACCCCTACAAGGACACGGCCGGCCCGGCGGTGAACCCGCTCATCAAGATCATCAACATCGTCGCGCTGCTGCTGGTGCCGCTGCTGCCGGCGGCGGGCTGGGTGGCCGTGAGCGAGCCGGATGTCGCGCAACTGAAGTGGTCGGCCAAGCCGGTGGAGCGGGGCGGCGCGCTGCCTGCGGGCGGATCGGCGGCCACGACCGTGGCCCAGGAGCCGCGCGCGCAGCGCTAGGCGGCTGGGCTCCAGCCAGGCGCTGATCAGGTGCGGCCGAGCGCTTCCTGCAAGGCCGCGGCCAGCGATGCCTGGTCCGAGTCGCCGTGGTAGCGCTTGCCGTTGATGAAGAAGCTCGGCGTGCCGCTGGCGCCGAGCGCATGCGCCTCTTCGGCCTGGGCCTGGATCCGGGCGCGGTGCTTGCCCTCGTCCAGTTCACGCGCAAAGCGCCGGGTATCGAGTCCCAGGCTGGCGGCGATGCCCGGCAGCGCATCCTCGCCCATCATGGCCTGGTTCTCGAACAGGGCGTCGTGCATTTCCCAGAATTTGCCCTGGGCGCCGGCGGCCTCGGCCGCTTCCGCAGCACGGGCGGCAAACGGGTGCAAGTCGCTCAGGGGCAGGTGGCGGTACACGAGGGCCACGCGCCCCTCATGCTGGCGCATCAATTGATTGAGCGCCGCATGCGCGCGGGCGCAATAGGGACACTGGAAGTCGCCGTATTCGACCAGCGTCACCTGGGCGTCGCGCGGGCCGCGCAGGTGGTCGTTCTCTTCGATCCTGATGCTGTCACTCATCTTTCCTCCGATAGTCGCTTACTTGAACTGGCGCCGGCGCTTCCTATACTGAAGGCGAGGACACCGGCTGAGGAGGTCATCATGGCACGCAAGTTCATCGATTGCCGCGAGTTTCCGAGCGAAAAGAACTGTTCGGTCACCATCGCCGCCGACAGCGAGCAGGAATTGATGGAGGTCGCCGTCCAGCACGCCGTCAGCGTGCACGGTCACCAGGACACGCCGGCCTTCCGCGAGCAGCTGCGCGCAAGCATGCACGAAGGGCGCCCGCCGGAATAAACGGCGGCGCGGCTGTCAGAACACACACATCTTGTTCGCCTCTTCGCGCAGCCAGCCGCGAAAGTCCGGGTGCGCGATCGCGATCAGTTCCTGCGCGCGCTGCTTGGCCGATTTCCCGCGCAGCTGAGCCACGCCGTATTCGGTCACGACGTAGTTGACGTCGTTCTTGCTGGTGGTGGCGTGGGTGCCCGGCGTCAGTGTCGGCACGATGCGCGAGACGGTGCCGTCCTTCGCCGTCGAGGGCAGCACGATGAAGGATTTGCCGCCGCGCGAGCGGTTGGCCGCGCGCACGAAGTCGACCTGGCCGCCGGTGCCGGAATAGGGCAGGTGGGCGATGCTTTCGCTGCCGCACTGGCCGAGCAGGTCGACCTGCAGGCTGGCGTTGATCGACACGAGTTTATCGTTCTGGCCGGCGATGTAGGGATCGTTGGTGAAGTTCGACGGATGCATCTCCAGCATCGGGTTGTGGTGCATGAAGTCGTACAGGCGGCGCGAACCGAGGGCGAAGGTGGCGACCATCTTGCCGGGCAGCAGGGTCTTCTTGCGGTTGGTGACGGCGCCGCACGCGACCAGTTGCAGGATGCCGTCGCCGATCATCTCGGTGTGCACGCCGAGATCGTGCTTGTGCGTCAGCTGCTGCACGACCGCATCCGGAATGCCGCCATAGCCGATCTGCAGGGTGGAACCATCCTCGATCATCTCGGCCACGTACTTGCCGATCGCTTCCTGCACCGGGCCGATCGCCGGCAAGCCGACTTCCAGGATCGGGTCCTCGCTTTCGACCAGGCTTGTCACCTGCGAAATGTGGACGTGGCAGTGTCCGTGGGCGAAGGGCACGTTCGGATTGACTTCCAGGACCACGACGCGCGCCTTGGCCACGGCCGCCATCGTGTAGTCGGTGCCCAGGCTGAGCGCGAACCAGCCCTGCGCGTTCATGCTTGAGGCCATGGCGAACACGACGTCGGCCGGCATCAGGCCGCGTTCGATCAGGGTGGGGATTTCGGAAAAATAGTTCGGGATGAAGTCGCACCAGCCGCCCTGGCCGCTGGCGCGCGAGGCGCCGCCGAAGAACAGGGCGGCGTGGCGCACATGGCCGGCCGTCTCCTGCTCGAAGTAGCCGAACTTGCGCATCGCCAGGATTTGCGCCACGCGCACGCCATTCCACCGGCTGCGCTGTTCGGACAGGGCCGTCAGCAGGGTCGGCGGTTCGCCGACACCGGTCGGCACGATGATCATGTCGTCGTCGCGCAAGTGCGCCAGGGCATCCAGGGCGCTGCCGCGCTTGGCCTGGTAGAGCTCGTGTACGGTCTGCATGCATGTCTCCATTGTCGATTGCCGCCTCGCCGGGCGCCTTCCTCCAGCCTAAGGTCTGAAGCTGACGTGGAGATGACAGCGTCGCACATGCCGGCTTGCGCGCGCCACCCAGCCGCATGGCGGCAGATAATTGCCCCATCGGCCATGCGGATTGGCCAGATGGAGGCGACCATGAAACACGCGAAACATTCGAAGCCGCTGCGCGCCGCGCAAATCGCAATCGTCCTGCTGGCGGCGCTGGCGGCCGCATCGGTGGCCGGGCCGGCGGCGGCCCAGGCAGGCTCGCAAGCAAGCGGGCAATCGCGCCCGGTACCGGTGAGCCCGGCTCCGGCCGGTCCCAGCTACGGCCCGGTGCTGCACCCCCAGCCCCTGAAATCCGAACCCGGCGCCCAGCCCGAACAGACGCCGCAGGCCCAGGAAGAAAAGTCCGGCGCCGTGCCGCCCGGAACCGCGCCCGAGGTGGATCCGTCGGCGCGGCCGGCACCGCAGCCGAAAGATCCGGCCAAAACCGACAAGGGCAAGGATACGAAGAAAAATGCAAAGCGCAGCGCGCGCCGCTCCAGCCCGCAGCGCATCGATGTCGTGCCGCCGGCCCCGTCAGGCGCGCCGTCGCTGGCACCGCCGCCGCCCCCGCAACCCGTGGCGCTGAGACCCGGTCCGGCCCAGATCAACGTTTGCAACGGCGGCACTTGCACCGATACGAACGGCGCGACCTACAACACGGGCGTCGGCAATGCCGCCGTCAACAGCCAGGGACGTCTGTGTACCCGCACCGGCAACACCATGCAGTGCTTCTGACCGCAAGGCCAAGCTTTTAAGACAAACGTGGTTTTTCCCGGCAAAAGTTCGCTACAATCCTGCTGGTTGACGTTAACGTAAACGTCACCACGAACGCAAAAAGGGAAAACCATGCAAATTCAGAACAATGTGTTCATCATCACCGGCGGCGCGTCGGGCCTGGGAGCGGCCACCGCGCGCATGATCACGGAGGCGGGCGGCAAGGTCGTCATCGCCGATGTGCAGGCGGAAGCCGGTGCCGCACTGGCAGCCGAGCTGAACGGTCAATTCGTCAAGTGCGACGTGACCTCGGAGGAAGACGGCAAGGCGGTCGTCGCCGCCGCCACGGTCCTGGGCACGCTGCGCGGCCTGGTCAACTGCGCCGGCGTGGCGCCGGCCGTGAAAACCGTCGGCAAGGATGGCCCGCACCCGCTGGACGTGTTCCAGCGCGCCGTGAACATCAACCTGGTCGGCACCTTCAACATGTCGCGCCTGGCCGCCGAAGCGATGGGCAATGCCGAAGCCGCCGAATACGGCGAGCGCGGCATCATCATCAACACCGCCTCGGTCGCGGCCTTCGACGGCCAGATCGGCCAGGCGGCCTACGGTTCCTCGAAAGCGGCCGTGGCCGGCATGACCCTGCCGATGGCGCGCGACCTGGCGCGCAGCGGCATCCGCGTGATGACGATCGCTCCGGGCATCTTCGAAACCCCGATGCTGATGGGCATGCCGCAGGAAGTGCGCGACTCGCTGGGCAAGATGGTCCCGTTCCCGCCGCGCCTCGGCATGCCGAAGGAATATGCGCACCTGGCGAAGGCGATCATCGAAAACGTGATGCTGAACGGCGAGACGATCCGCTTGGACGGTGCGATTCGCATGCAGCCAAAGTAAGCAGCAAAATGTTGCATCTGACAATTTGATGTAGGATGCCAACGATGTTGGGCGTGCACGGCCGCTGGCCGGTCACGCCCTTGCTTCATTTGGAGACCCGATGATCAAGTTGAACACCGTCGCAGGCGCGGCCTTACTGCTGGCGCTTGCTGCGCCATTCGCTGCACTGGCCCAGGACACTGCCCAGCGCGCCCCCGAAATCGCCACCGGCTACCAGGACAAGGCCGGCTGGGCCGCCCGCAAGTACATGGTGGCCGCCGCCAATCCGCTCGCGGTCGAGGCCGGCTATGAAATCCTGAAAAAGGGCGGCACCGCGATCGATGCCGCGATCGCCACCCAGCTGGTGCTGACCCTGGTTGAGCCGCAAAGCTCGGGCATCGGCGGCGGCGCCTTCCTGATGCATTACGACGGCAAGAAGGTGCAAGCCTTCGACGGCCGCGAAACGGCGCCGAAAGCGGCCGACGAGCACCTGTTCCAGAATCCCGACGGCACGCCGCTGTCGCGCACGGCCGGCGTCGTCGGCGGTCGCTCGGTAGGTGCGCCCGGCGTGCTGCGCATGCTCGAGCTGGCCCACAAGCAGCACGGCAAGCTGCCCTGGAAAACCCTGTTCGCGCCGGCGATCCGTCTGTCCGAAAAAGGTTTCGCCGTCAGCCCGCGCCTGAACGGCCTCTTGATGTGGGACGCCCACATCCGCAAGGACCCGGTCGCGGCCGCCTATTTCTACGATCCGTCCGGCAAGCCCTGGCCGGTCGGCCACATCCTCAAGAATCCGGCGCTGGCCAAGACCCTGAAAGAAATCGCCCAGGGCGGGGCCGACGTCTTCTACAAGGGCCACATCGCGCGCGACATCGCGGCCAAGGTCAAGGGGCATCCGACCAATCCGGGCCTGCTCACCGCGAAGGACATCGCCGACTACCGCCCGAAAGTGCGCGAGCCGGTCTGCAGCGACTACCGCGTTTACACCGTGTGCGGCATGCCGCCGCCGTCCTCGGGCGGCATCGCCGTGGCCCAGATGCTGGGCATGTTCGAGACCCGCGATATAGCCAAGCTGGCCCCAAGCGATGGCGTACCGGGACCGGACGCCGTGCACCTGTTCTCGGAAGTGGGGCGCCTGGCTTATGCCGACCGCAACCGCTACGCGGCCGACACCGATTTCGTGCCGCTGCCGGGCCGCGGCCTGCCGGCCCTGATCGACAAGGCGTATCTGAGCAAGCGCGCGGCCCTGATCGGCGAGCGCTCGATGGGCGAAGCGCCGGCCGGCAATCCGCTCGGCAATGACGTGGCCTGGGGCACGGACAATGCCATCGAAACGCCCTCGACCTCGCACCTGGTGGTGGTCGACAGCCACGGCGCCGGACTGTCGATGACGACGACCGTCGAGGATGCCTTCGGTTCGCGCCAGATGGTCGACGGCTTCATCCTGAACAACCAGCTGACCGATTTTTCCTTCGATTCGCGTGACGCCAACGGCCCGATCGCGAACCGGGTCGAGGCCGGCAAGCGTCCGCGCAGCGCCATGTCGCCGACCGTCGTGTTCGACAAGAAGACCGGCAAGCTGGTGCTGGCGGTGGGATCGCCGGGCGGGCCGGCGATCATCAATTACGTGGCCAAGGTGCTGGTCGGCACTCTCGACTGGGGCCTGAACGTGCAGCAGGCGATTGCACTGCCGAACTTCGGCAGCCGCAACGGGCCGACCGAGCTCGAAGCAGGGCGCTTCCCACAGTCGACGGTCGACGCCTTGAAGGCGCGCGGCCATGCGCTGCGCCAGATGGAACAGAATTCCGGCCTGCACGGCATCATGCGCATGCAGATCCATGGCGAGCCCTGGTGGTTCGGTGGTGCGGATCCGCGACGTGAAGGTGTGGCAAAAGGGGACTAAAACCTCACACAGCAGTAGCTTTAGGGCAATAATTTCCCTCATGTTCGGGATAGTTTGCTAACCTTGCGGTGTGGACAGAAAACCAGACAAATCACCTGCATTCCCCTCTCCCCCTGCTTCCTGCCGCCGCCCCCGGGGCGCCGGCGGGGCAGCGCATGTCGCCCTGGCTGCAGCATGAAGGCCTTGTTGTTCGCCCTGTTGCTGGCCCTGGCCGGCAGTTTCGCCGCGCCGGCCGCGGCCGCACCCGCGCCGACGCTGCGCTTCGAGCACCTGAGCGTCGAGGATGGCCTGGCCCAGGAAACCGTGCTGGCCATGGCCCAGGACCGCGACGGCTTCATGTGGTTCGGCACCCAGAACGGCCTGTCCCGTTTCGACGGCTACCGCTTCCTGAATTTCCGTAACATCGCCGGCGATCCGACCAGCCTGGGCAGCAACTGGGTCCGGGTGCTGCACATCGACCCGCACGGGCGTCTCTGGATCGGCACCGACGGCGGCCTGGCGCTCTACGATCCGGCCACCCAGGCGTTTCGCCAGTACCTGCCCGACGAGCCCAGCCGGCGCGGCAACGGCAACCTGCACGTGCGCGCGATCGTCGGCGACGGCGGGAACGGTCTCTGGCTCGGGACCGGCGACGGCCTGCAGCATTTCGACATCGCCAGCGGCACCTTCACGACCTGGCACCATCGCCCTGGCGACACCAACAGCCTTTCCAACGACGACGTCGCCGCGCTGGCGCTCGACAAGCGCGGCCGCCTGTGGATCGCCACCGGCGCCGGCCTCGACAGCCTCGACCGCGCGCGCACGCAGTTCGCGCATCATCCACTGGCCTCGAAGCGGGCTGAGGCGGTGCATTCGCTGCTGCTCGACAACCAGGAGCAGCTTTGGATCGGCCTGATGAACGGACTCGAGCGCATGGCCCTGGGGCCGGCTGGCGGCGGCGCGCGCAGCTTCGGTCCGGATCAGGGCATCCCGCACGCCCAGATCACGGCCATCTACGACGACGGCAAAGGACAGGTCTGGATCGGCACCCAGGAGCAGGGCGTGTACCGCTGGGACGCGCGCCGGGGCCGCTTCGAAGCCTACCGCAGGATCGTGGCCGACAAGCACAGCCTGGGCGACGACCGGATCGCCTCCCTGTTCCGCGACCGCGTCGGCACCTTCTGGGTCGGCACCTGGTATGCCGGCGCCTCGCGCGTGGACCTGAGCAGTGGTGGTTTTGCCCGCATCGTGCGCGAGCACGACGGTCCGGGCCAGCCGGCCGACAACCGCGTGCGGGGCATGGACAACGACGGCAGCGGCCGCCTGTGGCTGGCCTCGGCCTCGTCGTTGCAGCTGTACGACCCGACCCCGGGCCTTACCGAGGCCTACCGCATCTGGCGCCACGAACCCGGCAATCCGAACAGCCTGATCGACTCCTCGGTGAACGCCGTCGTGCGCGACCGCGACGGCATGCTCTGGATCGGCGGGCGCACCGGCATCACCCGCTTCGACCCGCGCAGCGGACGCTTCACGCGCCGTGTGCTCGTGCCGGGCAATGTCAACGCCAATATCGTGCGCGCGATCACGCTGGGGCGCGACGGCGCGCTCTGGATCGCCACCCGCGGCGGCCTGCACCGGCTCGATCCGCGCAGCGGCGATCTCGAATCCTGGCGCCACGACCCGAACCGCCAGGCCAGCCTGGCCGACGACAACGTGCGCCCGGTGCTGGAGGACAGCCGCGGCCGGGTCTGGATCGGCACCTTCAACGGCCTCGACCTGCTCGACCGCGCCAACAAGCGCTTCCGTCATTTCCGGCACGAACAATACGACTTGAGCAGCATCAGCCACGACGAAGTCCACGCCCTGCTCGAAGATCGCCACGGCAACGTCTGGGTCGGCACGGCGGGCGGCCTGAACAAGATGGTCACGGCCGCCGACGGCTCGGTCAGCTTCGTGCGTTACACGACGCGCGACGGCCTGGTCGACGATTCCGTGGCGACCATGCTGGAAGACCAGGACGGCGTGATCTGGGTCAGCACCACCAACGGCCTGTCGCGCTTCGATCCCGCCAAGAACGCCTGGCGCAGCTACACGGCGGCCGACGGCACCATCGATGGCGCCTATTTCGACGGCTCCGCGCTGCGCACGCCCGACGGCAGCCTGTATTTCGGCGGCTTCAACGGCATCACCGCTTTTCACCCGCGCGCGCTGCGCTACAACGGCTTCGCGCCGACCGCCGTGATCACCGGCATCCAGATCTTCAATCGCCCGGTGCAGCAGGCCTATCCGTGGCTCTTGAGGGGCCCGGTCGAAAACACGCGTGCGATCACGCTCTCGGCCCAGCACTCGGTATTTTCTCTGGAATTCTCGGCCCTGCACTACGCGGCGCCCAAGCGCAACCGCTTCGCTTATAAACTCGAAGGCTTCGACCAGGGCTGGGTGTATGCGGACGCCGAAAAGCGCTTCGCCACCTATACCAACCTCGATCCGGGACACTACGTGTTCCAGGTACGCGCCGCCAACAAGGACGGCTTCTGGAGCGAGACCCCGGCTACCCTCAGCATCACGGTCGAGCCGCCGGTGTGGGGTACCTGGTGGTTCCGCAGCGCCGTCGCCTTCCTGCTGCTGGGCGTCTGCTACGCCGGCTACTTCCTGCGCGTACGCGGCCTGAGCCGCCAGAAGGAACGCCTGGAGGGCCTGGTCAGCTCGCGCACGCGCGAAATCGCGCTGCAGAACAGCCGCCTGGAACGCCAGACCGAGGAATTGCGCGAACGCGAGCGCGAGGTGCGGCGCAATACGGGTGAACTGGCCGAGGCCAACCGCGCGCTGTACGAGAACGAGCAGCGCCTGCAGTTGGCCAAGCAGCGCGCCGAGGACGCGGCGCGCCAGAAGTCGGAATTCCTGGCCAACATGAGCCACGAGATGCGCACCCCGCTGGCCGGCGTGATCGGCATGCTCGGCTTCGCGCTGCGCGACCATGGCCTGCGCGAGAGCACCCGCGAGCAGATCGAGCGCGGCCAGGCGAACGCCGAGTCGCTGCTGGCGATCATCAATGACCTGCTCGATTTCTCGAAGATCGAAGCGGGCAAGCTGACCATCGAGAACATCGACTTCGCGCTCGACGCGGCGATCCACAACGTGGTGGGTCTGTTCGCCGAGCAGGCCGCCGCGCACAGCGTCGGCTTCGCGATCGAGCTGGCCGAGGACCTGCCGCGCTTCGTGGTGGGCGACCCGACGCGCCTGCGCCAGGTGCTGGTCAACCTGGTCGGCAACGCCTTCAAGTTCACGCCCAGCGGCCAGGTCACGCTGCGGGTCGAGCGCCGGCCTGAAGACCAGCCGGACGGCCCCGAGCACGCCGACGGGCACATGATACGTTTTTCGGTGCAAGACACCGGAATCGGTATCGCTTCGCACGCCTTGCCGCGCCTGTTCCAGAAATTCGAGCAGGCCGACACCACCACCACACGGCGCTACGGCGGCACCGGCCTGGGCCTGGCGATCTGCCGCCAGCTGGTCGAACTGATGGGCGGCACGATCGGCGTGACCAGTACCCAGGGCAGGGGCAGCACCTTCAGTTTCGTGCTCCCGCTGGCGGTGGGCGTCGAGCCGCCGACGGTCGAACACGCGCCGCGCATGCCGCACACGCACCGCCTGCGCGTACTGTGCGCTGAGGATTTCGCCACCAACCAGATCATCGCCCGCATGATGGTCGAGGACATGGGGCACCAGATCGAGGTCGTCGAGAACGGCGCGCTGGCGGTGGCGGCCTGCGCGCGCACGCGCTTCGACATCGTCCTGATGGACGGGCGCATGCCGGAAATCGACGGCGCCACCGCCACGCGCCTGATCCGCGCCGGCGGCACGCTCGACGCGCCCGTGCTGGACCAGCACCTGATGATCGTCGCCCTCACCGCCAACGCCAGCGACGAGGACCGCGACCGCTACCTTGCCTGCGGCATGGATGGTTTCTTGGCGAAACCAATCGACGAAGCGGCGCTGCACTACCAGCTGAGCCGGGCGATCGAGCGCCAGCTGCAGCGTGGTATCGCGCTGCCGACGATGGGAGAGGCCAAGCCGAGCGTGGCGGAGCTCGATGCAATGTTCGGCATTGCGGAACCGGATGCAAGTGCGCCGCCGCAAGACCGGGCTGCCGAGCTGCAAGCGCGCATGCGCGCCGCCTTCGCCGCCGACCTGCCGCGCCGCCGCGCCGAGCTGCGCGCCGCCCTGGACGCCGGCGACGCCGAAGCCTGCGCGCGCGTCCTGCATGGTTTACGCGGCAGCGCGGCCCACTTCGGGGCAAGTGAACTGGAGCGCCTGTGCGCGGCCCTGGAAGAGGCCGCCGACGTGGGCCGCTACGCGGACATCGCTGCCGCGCTGCCGGCGCTCGACGCCTTGCTCGACCCGTTCGAGCGCCTTCCCGCCTTAGTCGCAGGCGTCTTGTAATTATTCTTGTTTGTTATCGGGAGCGGTGATGAAGGTGCTGGTGGTGGACGACGACGTGGTGTCGCGCATGATGCTGATGCATCTGGTCGATAGCTGCGGCAGGTACGAGATCCTCGAAGCGGAAGATGGCGCCGACGCCTGGCGCCAGCTGGAAGGCGGCTTGCGGCCGGCAATCGTCTTCTGTGACCTGCGCATGCCCCACCTGTCCGGCACCGAGCTGCTGGCGCGCGTGCGGGCCCACCCCGCGCTGGCGCAGTTGCCCTTCGTGCTGGTGTCGGCGGCCAACGATGCCGCGACGATGGGCGAAGCCGAGGCGCTGGGCGCGACCGGCTACGTCGTCAAGCCGTTCCGGGTCGAGGGACTGCGGCCGCACCTGATGGCGCTCGAATCCGACGAGGCGCCGGCCGCCAGTGCCCAGCGCCTGGGCATCGATGCGGCGCGCCTCGCGCTCTACCTGGGCGGCCTGGAGCGGCAACTGCTGGAAGCGGCCGGCGCCATTGACGCCGCGCTGGCCGCGGGCGATACGGCAGCGGTCAGCGAACGCCTGCGCCGCCTGCGCGAAGGCTGCGCCACGCTCGGCCTGCGCAGCGCGGCGACGGCATTGGCGCGGGCGGAAGCGGCGCCCCAGGCATCCATTATTTCGCGCGCCCTCGACGCGGCGCGCGAGGCGGTCGCCGCGCAGGCGGCATTGCTGGGCCCTCGGCCGGCTTAGCCGGCTTCGTGTTCCTTCTTGCGGCTGTCGGCCTTCTCCGGCTTGCGCCAGGTGATCACGCGGTACAGATACCAGGCCAGCATCGCGCCCAGCACCGTCTTCGAAACCGGATCGACATACTTCGCCACTTCCTGGTATTTGTCTTCGAGCAGGAAACCGGCCGCCAACAGCAGTCCTGTCCAGACCAGCGAGCCGATGCTCGAGTACAGCAGGAACTGGCCGAGCGACATGTTACCCAGGCCGGCAGGCACCGAGATCAGGGTGCGTACGGCCGGAATCAGGCGCCCGAACAGGACCGCCTTCTTGCCGTGCTTGCGGAAGGTTTCCAAAGCGGTATCGATATCGTCGGGCGTGACCGTCAGCCAGCGCGCATGCTTGCCCGCCAGGCGCTTCAGGCGCTCGCAGCCATAGTAGCGGGCCGCGTAATACCAGGGCAGGGCGCCCGCCACCGAACCGGCCGTGCCGGCCAGCAGCACGCCCACCAGGTTCAGGTCGCCCCGCGCGACGACGAAGCCGGCGAAGGGCATGATCATTTCGGAGGGAATCGGCGGGAAAATGTTCTCGAGCGCCATCAGCGCGAACACGCCCAGGTAACCGCTCTTTTCCAGGAAATTAGTAATGAACTCGAACATCGCGCACTCCGGCAGGCTCGGGAGTGGGGATGATAGCGTGGATGGCGGGAAGGCCGAATTCGCTAGAGAGCGCCTGTTGCAGCAGGGCAGGATGGTCCCCCAGATTGGGTTCGATTACCTTTCAAAGGTGTTATTTGACTCAGCGATGACACCTGGGTTTCCCACGATAATTGCCATCCCTGTATAATTTCGAGTTAGTGTGTCGCCATAGTACAATGGATAGTACAAGGTCCTCCTAAGACTTAGATGTGGGTTCGATTCCCGCTGGCGATACCACCGTTCCGTCCTGTCTCAATTCCCTGTATCTCTTCCTTTCGCCATCCGCTCGCCTGGCAACCCAGCTACTGAATTCGCCACACGGTCATGTGCAGCGATTGCAGTCATAGCCGACGAATGCCGCTTATTTGCAAGACTATTGGAAGTGTCGCCGCCGCAATCGGTACAATGGCGGCTTCTTTCACCTTTTTCTGCCGCGCTACAGGTCTCCGAACACATTCGTCGAGGCCAGCGCGTGGCCTCTTCACAAGATTATGGCTGTCATTTCTCTCACGTCCGCGCAACTCGCGTTCGGTCACGTTGCGCTGCTCGACCATGCGGACTTCTCCCTCGAAACCGGCGAGCGCGTCGGCCTGATCGGGCGTAACGGCACCGGCAAATCCTCGCTGTTGAAAACGATCGCCGGCCGCTTCAAGCTCGACGACGGCCTGCTCGTCATGCAGCAGGGCATCAAGATCGCCTATGTCGAGCAGGAGCCGACCTTCGACCCCGAGTCGACCGTGTTCGACGCGGTGGCCGCCGGCATGGGCGAACTGCAGGGCATGCTGGCCGAATACGAAGCCCTGACCGGGCAGTTCGGGCAGGGCGATGACGAGGCGCTGATGGAGCGCATGCACGTAATCCAGGTCAAGCTCGACGCGACCGACGGCTGGAACCTCGGCAACAAGGTCGACACCACGCTCGACCGCCTCGGCCTGGCGCGCGACGCGAAAATGGGCACGCTGTCGGGCGGCATGCAGAAGCGCGTCGCCCTGGCCGTGGCCCTGGTCTCGGCGCCCGACGTGCTGCTGCTCGACGAACCGACCAACCACCTCGACTTCAAGTCGATCATGTGGCTGGAAGGCCTGCTGCGCGAATTCCGCGGCTCGATCCTGTTCATCACCCACGATCGCAGCTTCCTCGACAACGTCGCCACCCGCATTATCGAACTCGACCGCGGCCGCCTGCTGTCCTTCCCCGGCAATTTCTCCACCTACCAGGAACGCAAGCGCGAGCTGCTGGCCAACGAGGAAGTCGAGAACGCCAAGTTCGACAAGTTCCTGGCGCAGGAAGAAGTCTGGATCCGCAAGGGCGTGCAGGCCCGCCGCACCCGCGACGAAGGCCGCGTGCGCCGCCTCGAGGCGCTGCGCCTGCAACGCGCCGCGCGCCGCGAAACCCAGGGCCAGATCAAGCTCGACGTCGGCATGGGCGAGCGCTCCGGCAAGATCGTCGCCGAACTCGAGAACATCTCCAAGCGCTTCGGCGAGAAGGTGATCGTCTCGAACTTCACCGGCACCATCCTGCGTGGCGATAAGGTCGGCCTGATCGGGCCGAACGGCGCCGGCAAGACCACGCTGCTGAAGATCATCCTCGGCGAGGAAACCGCCGACAGCGGCACCACGCGCCTCGGTACCAAGCTGAACGTTGCCTACTTCGACCAGATGCGCACCCAGCTCAACGAAGAAGCGAGCCTGGCAGACACCATCGCGCCGGGCAGCGACTGGGTCGAAGTCAACGGCCAGCGCAAGCACGTGATGACTTACCTGAGCGACTTCCTGTTCGCGCCGGAACGCGCCCGTTCGCCGGTCAAGTCGCTCTCGGGCGGCGAGCGTAACCGCCTGCTGCTGGCGCGCCTGTTCGCCAAGCCGGCCAATTGCCTGGTGCTCGACGAACCGACCAACGACCTCGATATCGACACCCTGGAGCTGCTCGAAGAGCTGCTCGAGGACTATCCGGGTACCGTCTTCCTCGTCAGCCACGACCGCACCTTCCTCGACAACGTCGTGACCCAGGTCATCGTCGCCGAAGGCAACGGCCTGTGGCGCGAATACGTGGGCGGCTACAGCGACTGGGAACGCGTCAAGGCCGCGGCACCCCAGCCTGCGGCTTCGGCTGCCAAGCCGGCCAAGGGCGCCGAAGCGCCCGCGCCCGTAGCCGCGCCTGCCGCTGAAGCAGCGCCGAAGAAGGTCAAGCTCAGCTACAAGGAGCAACGCGAACTGGAAGAGCTGCCGAAACTTATCGCCTCGCTCGAGGACGAGCAATCGGCCATCACCCTCCAGCTCAACGCGCCGGACTTCTACAAGACGAACCCGGCCGACGCGCGCCGCATCAACGCCCGCTATGCCGAGATCGACGAGCTGCTGATGAACGCGCTCGAGCGCTGGGAACAGATCGAAGCGCGCTCGCGCGGCGAAGCTTAAAACAGCAGCACCGCTGCGGCGCCTGCCGCAGCCGTAGTCCAGGGCCGCCGGCTTCCTGCCGGCGCGGCCCTCGACGGTGGACGCGTTCTGCGTCCCATCGTCATGTGCCCGTCCTCGGCATTCCTCATCGGTCGTCCCGCCGAACATTAGCATCGGCGGCGCTGCGTTTGTCCGCTTGCGTCAAACGCGCCGCTGGAACTCATGCACGTCGGCGCGGGTCAGAATTGTGCTGACCCGGCTTGCGCTCTGGGGTCGGCGCTTGCTTCCAGCGACGTCTTTTGAAAGACCATGGCCATGCCGAGAATCCGCTTGCACCCGTCCGCGCAATTGCTCATCCTTGCATTCGGCGCGACCCTGGCAGGGCCGGCCCGGGCCATCCCCGGCAGCGCGCTCGACCTGGCCGCGCGGATCGGCTGGGCCCACGACGACAACCTGCTGCGCATCCCCGACGGCTTTCCCGCCTTCGACAACCAGCGCAGCGATTCCTGGACCACGCTGGAATTCGGGGCCGTCTACGACAAGGACATCGCACGCCAGCGCCTGCTCGCCGTCGCCAAGCTGTCGAAGGTCAAGTTCGACCACTTCCGCCAGCTCGACTACGACGGCCGCGACCTGCAGGCCATCTGGTACTGGCAGCTCGGCAACCGCTTTTCCGGGCAGCTCGGCGGCAGCTACACCCAGACGCTGGCCCCTTATACGGATTTTCCCAGCGACGAACGCAACCTGCGCAAGCAGCGCCACGGCTTCTTCGAGGGCGCCTGGAAGCTGCACCCGCGCTGGGAAGCGCGCACCGCGCTCGTACGCGACCGCTTCGACTACGACCTGGCCGCCCAGTCCTTCAACGACCGTACCGAAGACGTCGTCGAGCTCGAAGGGCGCTACCTGGCCCCGAGCGGCAGCGCCGTCGGCCTCGTCCTGCGGCGCATCGAGGGCAGCTACCCGAACCGGCGTCCCTTCGCCCCGGGCGGCCTGAGCGACGATTTCACGCAGAACGAACTCAAGGCGCGCATCGACTGGAAGGCGGGCGGGTCGACCACGATCCAGGGCCTGCTCGGCTATGCGCGGCGCAGCCAGCCTTCGTTCGGCGGACGCACGAGCGGCGCCAACGGACGCATCACGGCGCTGAACGACCCGGGCGGCAAGCTTGCCTGGCGCGCCTCGCTGTGGCGCGATTTCGCCCCGATCGAGAGCCGCATCGTCAGCTATACGCTGAACAAGGGCGTCAGCCTTGGGGCCACCTGGCGCGCCAGCAGCAAGATCCAGGTCGACGCCGACGGGGTCTACGAGCGGCGCGACTACAACGCGCGCGCGAACCTCAATGCGGCGGGCGGGCTCGACGACACGCTGCGCTCGGCCAGTCTCAAGGCAAGCTGGGCCGTCAGGCGCAAGCTGACGCTCTCGGCCGCCTGGATCCACCAATCCCGCAGCGGCTCGCCCGCACTCGGAATCGGCAACTTCAAGGCCAACACGGTCGCCCTCAACGCCAGCGCACAATTCTGAGCATCGAGCGATGACGGTCAACGACATCCCGATCATCTCCTTCTTCCAGCGCGTACTCGATCCCCTGATCATCATGGGGTCGCTGTACGTGTCCTCGCTCGCCTTCCAGCAAACGTTTTCGGGCTATTCGCTGGTGCTGATGATCCTCGCCTTTTTCATCTCCTCGGCCGTCTATCAGCAGATCGATCCCTACCGCACCTGGCGCAGCGGGCGCATGCTGGCCTATGCGCGCGATGTCGTGTTCGGCTGGTGCGTGACGATCGGCGTGCTGTACTTCCTCGGCTCGGCGAGCGGCCTGAAGTATTTCTACGACGAGCGCGTGCTGCTGGCCTGGGCGATCGCCGCGCCCGCCACCCTGGTGGCCAGCCATGTCCTGGTGCGCCGCGCCGCGGGACGGCCCGACCGCGGACGTGAAGTGCGCTCGGTCGTGGTCGTCGGGGCGAACGAGGTCGGGGCGAAATTCGCCGGCATCTGCGAGCTGCATCCGAACCTGTTCATGCGCATGCACGGCTTCTTCGACGACCGCGCCACGGTGCGCCATGCGCCGGGCCTGCGCCATCCGATACTCGGCAAGATGAGCGAATTGAGCCAGTATGTGCGCACCCACCATATCAAGCTGATCTTCATCAGCCAGCCGATCTCGGCCCAGCCGCGCATCCGCGGCCTGATCGAGGAACTGCAGGACACCACGGCGTCCGTTTATTTCCTGCCCGACGTGTACGTGTTCGACCTGATGCAGGCGCGTTTCGACAACGTCGGCGGCATGCCCGTGATCGCCATCCGCGAGACGCCCTTCATGGGGCTCAACAGCATGATCAAGCGCGCCAGCGACATCGTCTTCGGCAGCATCATCCTGGTCCTGCTGGCGCCGCTGATGCTGACGATCGCGGTCGCGGTGAAATGCAGCTCGCCGGGCCCCGTCATCTTTCGCCAGCGCCGCTACGGACTGTATGGCGAGGAGATCATGGTCTATAAGTTCCGCTCGATGTGGACGCTCGACGACGGCGCCCGGATCGTCCAGGCGAGCAGGAACGACGGGCGGGTGACGCCGGTCGGACGCTTCCTGCGCCGCACCTCGCTCGACGAATTGCCGCAGTTCGTCAACGTCCTGCAAGGCAGCATGAGCATCGTCGGCCCGCGCCCGCATGCCGTCGCGCACAACGAGCAATACCGAAAACTAATCAAGGGCTACATGCTGCGGCACAAGGTCAAACCGGGCATCACCGGCTGGGCCCAGGTGAACGGCCTGCGCGGGGAGACCGCCACCCTCGACAAGATGGAAGCGCGCATCCAGTACGACCTCGACTACTTGCGCAACTGGTCGGTGTGGCTGGATCTGTGGATCATCTTGAAGACAGTACGTGTGATTTTGACGCGCGAGAACGCGTTTTGAAGCAAAGCGCTTAACTGCGGCTCGAGGGGCTCGTACGAAAGGGAAGGCCGCTTTCCGGTCCTTCACTGGATGCCTGGGATGGGCGATGAGCCTTGCGGATCGACAGGTTTTTCAGGCGATTTGCGATCACATCGCGCGGTTTTGGTTCCCCAAAAACCGCCCGTACACATCGATACCTGTCAATCGAAGCGCGCTACACGACAGGTACGCTGGCAAGGACATTATGCTCGATGGGAGGACGCCTTGGATTATCCAGAACCCCGCATCTATGTCGCCGGACACCGTGGTCTCGTCGGATCGGCCATCGTGCGCGCACTGCGTGCCCGCGGCCATGCGCAGATCGTGACACGCACGCATGAGGAACTCGAACTGACCGACCAGGACGCGGTGCGTGCCTTCTTCCGGGGCGAGCGCATCGACCAGGTGTATCTCGCCGCCGCCAGGGTAGGCGGCATCCACGCGAACAACAGCTACCCTGCACAATTTATCTACGACAACCTGATGGTCCAGACCAATGTCGTGCACGAAGCCTGGCGTGCGGGTGTGGGGCGTCTGCTGTTCCTCGGCTCCTCCTGCATCTACCCGCGCCTGGCGCGGCAGCCGATCCGCGAAGACTACCTGATGGAAGGCGGACTGGAACCGACCAACGAACCGTACGCGGTGGCCAAGATTGCCGGCATCAAACTGTGCGAGAGCTACAACCGCCAGTACGGCACCGACTTTCGCAGCGTCATGCCGACCAACCTGTATGGCCCCGGCGACAACTATCACCCCCAGAACAGCCATGTCATTCCAGCCCTGGTGCGGCGTTTCCATGAAGCGAAGGCGGGCGGGGCCAGTGAGGTCGTGATCTGGGGCAGCGGCAAGCCCATGCGCGAATTCATGTACGTCGACGACATGGCGGCGGCCTGTGTCCACGTGATGAGCCTGGCGCCAGAAGACTACGCGGCGCATACCGAGCCGATGCATTCGCACATCAACGTCGGGACCGGGACCGACGTCAGCATCCATGACCTGGCGCACCTGGTGGGCGAGGTCGTCGGTTTCGAGGGGCGCATCGTCTTCGATGCGAGCAAGCCCGACGGTACGCCGCGCAAGCTGCTTGATGTCTCCAAGCTGCGCGCGCTCGGCTGGAGCGCCAGCACGCCGCTGCGCGAGGGATTGCGGCGTGCCTACGACGCCTATCTGGCAGCGCAGGTTGCCGATGTGGCCGCCTGAGTCGCAGCGCGTCGTGCGGCAAGCGCAGCCTCGGCATATCCCTGCAGCGTATCGCCGCAGCGCATTTTTTTATTGTTGAGGACGTATGTTGACCATCGTTTGCAAGACAGAAGCAGGAAGCGGAAGCCGCGGGCGGGCCGCCTGCGGCGCGGCGCTGCTCGTGCTGGCCGCGCTGGCCGGTTGCGGCGACAAGGCGCCGCCAGCCAGGCAGGGGCAGGCGCTGGCGAACGTGAACGGCGAAGAGATCACGGTTCTGCAACTGAACGAGGAGATGCAGCGCGCAGGCGTGCCCGCCGCCAGCCAGCAGCAGGCCAGCAAGCAGCTGCTGCAGGCCCTGATCGACCGCGAGCTGCTCGAACAGTCGGCCATCGGCGAAAAGCTCGACCGCGATCCCAAGGTCATGCAGGCGATCGAGCGCACGCGTTCGCTGATCGTGGCCCAGGCCTATCTGCAAAAGCGTCTGGCCAAGGTGGCGCCGCCGACTCCTGCCGAAGTCGAGGCCTACTACAAGGAGCATCCCGAGTTCTTCGACAAGCGCAAGCAGTTCAGCATGGAGCAGCTGATGCTGGCCGCGGGCGACCTGACGCCCGAGGTGCGGGCCGCTGCCGACGGCGCCAGGTCGCTCGAAGAGGTGGCGGTCTGGCTCGATGCCCACGGCATCAAGTATGGGCGCGCCCAGGTCACGCGCAGCACGGCCGGGCTTAGCCCGGCCCTGTCGAAGAAGCTGCTCGGCTTGCCGAAGGGACAGCTGTTCAGCGTGCGCGAAGGCGAGCGCGCGATGCTGCTCTCGGTGGCCGAGGTGCGCGACGCGCCGGTGCCGCTGACGGTGGCGGCGCCCCAGATCGCGCAATTTCTCACGACCCGCAAGAACAAGGAGCTGGCCGCCGCCGAGGTCGAGCGCCTGCGCAAGAACGCGAAGATCGAATACCTGAACAAGGACCTGGCGCAGGGCGCGGCACCGGCCGCCGCAGTCAGGCCCGGCGCCAAGCCCGGCACTGCGCCGGCGCAGACAGGCGCGCCGCCGCCGTCCGCCGCGCCCAAGGCCCAGGCGGGGCCGGACGATGCGGCCCTCGACCGCGGCGTCGCCGGCCTGAAGTGAATCCGCCCCCGACTCTGCTGACCCTACTCACTGGAGGAACTGACATGAAATCACTAGCACACTGGATTGTTGCCGCCGCGTTGGCCCTCCTGACGGCTGCGGGCGCAGGTGTCGCGGGCGCCGCGGAAGTGCTGCTCGGACCGGGCGACGTCGTGCGCCTGTCCGTCTACGGCAGCCCGGACCTGTCGGTCGAGACGCGGGTGAGCGAGAGCGGTGCGATCACCTTCCCGCTGCTGGGCCAGGTCGCCGTCGGCGGCATGTCGGTCGCGGCCGCCGAGAAGAAGATCGGCAACCTGCTGGAAAAGGGCGGCTATCTCAAGAAGGCCGAGGTCAACATGCTGGTCACGACCCTGGCCAGCCAGCAGGTGTCGGTGCTGGGCCAGGTCAACCGGCCGGGCCGCTATCCGGTTGAGGGGCGGCGCAAGGTGCTCGACCTGCTGGCCATGGCGGGCGGCGTCAGTGCCGAAGGAAGCGACCTGATCAGCCTGGTGCGCACCCGCGACGGCAAGACCACACGCGAAACCATCGACATCGTCGACATGGTGCGCAAGGGCGAGCTGGACAAGGACGTCGAGGTGGCCGGCGGCGACATCATCTTCGTCGAGCGCGCGCCCCGGGCCTACGTGACGGGCGAAGTGCAGCGTCCGGGCGCCTTCCGCATCGAGCGCGGGATGACGGTCCAGCAAGCGATCTCGGCCGGCGGCGGCCTGACGCCGCGCGGCAGCGACAGCGGCATGCGCATCACCCGGCGCGACGCCGACGGCCGCGCCGTGACGATGGAGGCGCGCGCCAGCGATCCGGTGCAGGTCGACGACGTGATCACCGTGCGCGAGAGCTGGTTCTGACGCGCTTGTTCCGATGCCACAGGGGATCGCCATGAACCTGCGCCAATTCCTGATGCTGCTGCGCGCGCGGCGCCGGCTGATCCTCTCGACCCTGTTCGCCACCGTCCTGCTCGCGCTCGGCTGGAGCCTGATACAGAGCAAGACCTATACGGCCACCGCGTCGGTGCTGCTGAACTACAAGGGTGTCGATCCGCTGACCGGCCTGACGATGCCGGGGCAGCTGCTGCCGGGCTACATGGCGACCCAGATTGACATCATCAGCAGCAAGAACGTGGCCCTGCGCGTGGTGGACCGGCTGCGGCTGGCGAGCAGCCCGGCCGTCATCGCCCAGTTCCAGGAAGCGACCGAAGGCAAGGGCACGGTGCGCGACTGGCTGGCCGACCTGCTGCTGCGGCGGCTCGACATCAAGCCGGCGCGCGAGTCGAGCGTGGTCGAGATCAGCTTCAAGGGCGCCGATCCGGCCTTCTCGGCGGCCGTGGCGAATGCGTTCGCCGAGGAATACCAGAACGCCACCGTCCAGCTGAAGACCGAGCCGATGAAGAAGGCGGCTTCCTATTTCAACGAGCAGACGAAGCAATTGCGTGACAACGTGGAGGCCGCCCAGGCGCGCCTGTCGAAGTACCAGCAGGAAAAGGGCATCGTCAGCCTCGACAACAACCGGGTCGACGTCGAGCTGCTGCGGCTGAACGATTTGTCGACCCAGCTGGTGGCGGCCCAGGCCGCGGCACTCGAGGCCACCTCGCGCGAGCGGATGGCCGGCGGCGGCGCGGCCAGCTCGCCGGACGTGACGAACAATCCGCTGGTCCAGAACCTGCGCGTGGCCCTGGCTGCGGCCGAGGCGAAACTGGCGGAGAGCGCAGCCAGGTACGGCAGCAACCATCCCCAATACCAGGCGGCGCGCGCCGAAGTCGAGAAGATGCGTAGCGACCTGAATGCGGCGCTGGGCACGGTGTCGCGCAGCGTGGGCGGCAATGCCCAGGTGCTGCGCCAGCGCGAAGAGCAGTTGCGCGAGGCGGTGGCCGCGCAAAAGACCCGCGTGCTCGAACTGAACCGCACACGCGACGAGCTCGGCGTCCTGCTGAAGGACCTTGATAGCGCCCAGCGCGCTTTCGACGCTGCCAGCGGACGCTTTTCCCAGACCCGGATCGAGGCCCAGGCTGAGCAGTCCGACATCGCCGTGCTGAACCCGGCAGTAGCGCCCGCGGAACCCTCGGGGCCGCGGGTGCTGCTCAATACCCTCGTCGCGATCCTGCTCGGCACCGTGCTCGGGCTGGGGCTGGCCCTGCTGCTCGAACTGCTGCAGCGTCCGGTGCGCTCGGGCGGCGACATGCAGGAGCTGCTCGGCATCCCGGTGCTCGGCACCATCGAATGGCAGGCGCCGCCGCGGCGTGGCGGCCTGCGCGCGCTGATCGGGCCCCGGCGGCCCCTGCGCCTGAATTGAAAGGAGCCGCGATGAATTCACCGATCCTGACCGCGCTGCCGCTCGATGCGGCCGACTCGCGCATGGGGACGCTGCTGCTCGAGGCCGGCCGGCTGACGGCGGAGGACGCCGAACGCGTCCTGCGCATGCACCGCGAGCTCGGCATCCGCTACGGCGAAGCGGCCATGCGCCTGGGGCTGGTCAGCGAGGACGATATCCGCCAGGCGCTGGCGCGCCAGTTCGCCTATCCCTACGTGCTGCCGGGGCAGGCCGGATTCTCTGCGCGCCTAGTGGCCGCCTACGAGCCGTTCTCTCCCCAGGTCGAGGCGCTGCGTGCGATCCGCAGCCAGCTGATGCTGCGCTGGTTCGCCCGTGGACGGCGCGCGCTGGCCGTCGTCGGCACCGATCCGGACGACGGCGCGGCCCTGTGCGCCGCCAACCTCGCGGTCGTGCTGTCCCAGCTCGGCGAGCAGACCCTGCTGGTGGACGCCAACCTGCGCGCGCCGCGCCAGCAGGACATCTTCGGCCTCACGCCGCGCCAGGGCCTGTCGGACCTGCTGGCCGGACGCTGCGACCTCGACGTCATCGTGCGCGTGCCCGGCTTCGTCGACCTGTCGGTGCTGCCGGCCGGGACCCTGCCGCCGAATCCGCAGGAGCTGCTCAGCCGCGAAACCTTCCGCAGCCTGCACACGCTGCTCGAGAGCCGCTACGACGTCCTGCTGTACGACCTGGCTCCCTTCGGCAGCGGCGCCGATGCCCTGGCCGCGGCGCGCCAGGCCGGCGGCGTGCTGCTGGCGGCACGCAAGGACCATACGCGGGTGGCGAACGTCGCGCGCATGGCCGAACACCTGGTCGAGGCGGGGGCCGAGGTCGTCGGCGCCGTCGTGATGGAGTTCTGAATGGCCGGGCAGGGACGATCCGGCGTGGCGGTGCCGGCGCCGCCAGGGGGCCGCGGCCGCGCACACGACAGCGCGGGCAAGCCGGCGCGCGGCGGCATGGCGCACGGCAGTGCGGAACAGGCGGATCCGCGTTCCCTGCGCCCCGGCGCACGGACGGCCAGCCTGCTCGCCGGCTGGCGCGCGGCGCTGCGCCACGCCTGGCCCGAATGGTGGCCCGTCTGGATCGGCCTGGCCGTGCTGTTCCTGCCGACTTTCTTCAGCCTGTTCATGGGCGCCTGGATCGGCGAGGAGCAGGGGCACGGCCCGATGATCTTCGGCCTCGCCCTCTGGCTCATCTACCGCAAGTGGCCGCAGGTACGCGCCCTGGAGCCGGCCTCGTCGGTTGCAGGCTGGCCGGTGCTGGTGCTCGGACTGATGCTGCACCTGCTCGGGCGCAGCCAGCACATCCTGATGTTCGAGATCGGCGCCATCCTGGTCGTGCTGGCGGCGGTCGTGCTGGTCAAGTGCGGCGCGCGTGCGCTGCGCGTACTCTGGTTTCCCTTCTTCTTCATGTTGTTCATGGTGCCCCTGCCGAGCGAGTTCGTCGCCGCCGTCACCATGCCGATGAAGATGGCGGTCTCCTGGGCCACCGAACAGATCCTGTTCGCGGCCGGCTATCCGATCGGGCGCTCCGGCGTGGTCCTGCAGATCGGCCAGTACCAGCTGCTCGTGGCCGACGCCTGCGCCGGCCTGCAGACCCTGCTGACGCTCGAGGCGCTGGGCCTGTTCTACCTGAACCTGATGCGCCACCCTTCGGCCTTCCGCAACGTCGGGCTGGCACTCCTGATCATTCCGATCTCGTTCTCGGCCAACGTCATCCGCGTGATCGTCCTGACGCTGATTACTTACCATTATGGCGATGCCGCCGGCCAGGGCTTCCTGCATGGTTTCGCGGGCATGGTGCTGTTCCTGACGGCGCTGGTCCTGATCCTGGCCGTCGATTCCGGCCTGCAGTGGACTGCGCGCCGGCGCCAGGTGCGGCGCGGGGAGGGGACGTGAAGGCACGCTTCCTGGCCAGCCTGGCGCTCGGTGTGGGGATGATGGCCGCCTCGGCCCTGACCGGCGCCCTGACGCCGTCGCCGAAAGCCGTGCAGGCCCAGGCCGCATTCAGCCTGGAAGCGATGATCCCGGCCAGCTTCGGACCCTGGCGCATCGACCCGCACATCGTGCCGCTGACGCCGAACCCGGAGCAGCAGGGCGTGATCAACCGGATCTACGACCAGACCCTGTCGCGCACCTATGTCAACGGGGCAGGGCGGCGCGTGATGCTGTCGATCGCCTATGGTGGCGACCAGAGCAAGGCCCTGCAACTGCACCTGCCCGAAGTCTGCTACGTGGCCCAGGGTTTCCAGCTGGTGCGGGACGGCAGCGACCGCCTGGGCACGGCGTATGGCGTGCTGCCGGTGCAGCGCCTGGTCGCGCGCCAGCAGGAGCGCAACGAACCGATCACCTACTGGATCACGATCGGTGAACACACCACCCGTTCCGGCATCGAACAAAAGCTGCGGCGCCTGGCCTATGGCTTGTCCGGTGAGATTCCCGACGGCATGTTGGTCAGGGTATCGAGCATCGCCAACGACGAACCGGCCGCCTGGCGCCTGCAGGACCGCTTCATCGCCGACCTGCTCGCCGCGCTGGACGGGGCCGGGCGGGTGCGCCTGATCGGCACCAGCAGCAGCCGGGGCGACTGAGACCGCCATGCCTGACATCGTTCTCCAGGGCCTGTTCGCTTCGCTGCCTTTCGTGGTCGTGGTGCTGCTGGCGGTCGTCGCCGTGCTGGCTGCCGGACTCGGCCTGGTATGGCCGCGCCTGCTCGTCTACCCCTACCTGTGCGCCTTTTTCTGGATCACCTCCACCAACTACGGCAGCCTGGCCGTGTTCGTGACGCCCGGCTTCTACAGCCGCGGCTCCGGTCTGCTGCTGTTCCCGCTCGTGCTCTGGATGATGCTCGGCGCCTGGTGCTGCGCACGCGTGGCGGCGGCTTTTCGGCATGGCCCGGCGCCCGCCTGCAGCGTCGTCCCCTGGTTCTGGGGCTGGGCGGCCCTGCTGGCGGCCCATCTTGGCGCCGCCGTGCTGGCCGGCGTGCCGCTCAAGGACGCGCTGGCGCCCTCGGGCTTCTCGAACATCGTCTGGATGGGGCCGCTCATCGGGCTGATGCTGCTGGCCTTCCGCACCCGCGAAGAAGCCGTCGAGCTTGCCGGTTTCATCATGCTCGCCGGGCTGGCGCGCGCGCTGTTCGGCCTGGGGCGCTGGGCGGCCTTTGGCGGGGATCCGAACAACGTGTATGCGAACATGAACGCGATCCGGATCCGTCTCACCTTTTTCGACATCAACGACAGCCTGCTGTGCATGATGGCCTGCGCGATCGCCGCCGTCGTGCTGTTCGGGCCCGGCCAGGAGAGGCCCGGTCTGGCGCGACCCGGTCTAGCGCGACCCGGTCTGGCGCGACCCGGTCTGGAGGGACCGCGGCTGGTAGCTTCCGCACCGGCTGCCACGCAGCATCCCCTCTGGCGCGCCATTGCCTGGCTGACCCTGCTGACGACGGCTGCCTGCATCGTGCTGTCCTACCGGCGCAGCGCCTGGATCGGGTTCATGCTCGGCTGTGCCGTCGTGCTGCTGCGCTTTCCGCCACGCCGGCGGGTGCAGCTGGCCCTGGCCGCGCTGCCCCTGGCCGGGGGCGCGCTCGCCTATGCGGCGCTGCGCCGGCTCGGACAGGCGCGCGGCGGCGGTGGGCTGGCCAGCCTGCTGTACGACATGCAGTCGCGCCGCTTCGGGCCCGAGAGCGAGCGGGTGCTCGAGCTGAAACTGGTGTTGGCCGACATTCTTGCCAGGCCCTTCACGGGGATTGGCGCCTGGGGCCGCTACACGGGGTACCAGCAGATTTCCTGGCAAGCCAATCCGGACGGCGGGCTGTTCCTCCACAGCGGCATCCTGCACGTGGCCCTGAAAAGCGGCTTGCCCGGCGTAATCCTGCTGGCCGGGACGGTCTGGGCCTTCGTGCTGGCCGCCCGCCGCGCCTTACGCACGCTGCCGCCGGAATTGCTGGGCCTGGGCACGGCCGGCGTCGCCGGCGCCGCCTTCATGATTCCGGACATCCTGATCGGTACGCCGTTTCCCCAGGTGCGCACGACGCAAATGCTGGCCGTCGCGCTGGCCTTGCCCTACGTGGCGCTGGCCGCAAACAGCGTTCCCGCCTTGCCCAAGCGCAGCGCCCACCTGCGCCTGCGTCCCGACGTGGCGCCCGCATGAACCTGCGCCTGCTCCGTAACGCCTGGTCGAACCTGCTCGGGGCCGCTGTGCCCGCGCTGGTGGCCCTGGCCACCGTTCCCCTCGTCGTTGCCGGGCTGGGCGAGGCCGGCTACGGCCTGTATGCACTGGTTACCGCCATCGTCGGCTACTTCGCCGTCATCGACATCAACGTCACGGCCGGTTCGGTCAAGACCATCGCGGGCCAGCATGCGCGCGGCGAGCACGAGGGCGTCGCCGCGACCCTGTGCTTCGGCCTCGTCGTGTATGCCCTGATCGGGCTTGTCGGGGCCATTGGTCTGTTCGCCGGCGCACAGCTGCTCGTCACCCGCGTCTTTGCCGTGCCGGACGCGCTGACGCTGGAAGCGCTCGCCTGTCTGCGGCTGGCCGCGCTCGGTTTCCTGTTCGGGCAGTTGCAGGGCTATCTGCAAAGCGTACCCCAGGGCCTGATGCGTTTCGACGTCTCGGGACGCATCGAAATGGTGTTCGGCACCCTGGTTCCCTTGCTGACGGTGGCCGTCCTGCTGCTGGGGCAGGGCCTGTTCGAAGTGATTGCCCTGCGGGTCGTCGCCAGCGCCGTACACTGCCTGGTGCTCTGGCGCAGCGTCCGCCACCTGCTGCCGGGGCTGCGCTGGCGCTGGCCCGAACCCGCGCTGCGTGCGGGCATCCTCGGCTTCTCGGCCTGGTCTTTCCTGTCGCGCTTTGCCGCGCTCTCGTATGCCCACGCGGACAAGCTGGTCATCGGCGCCCTGGTCGGCGTCACCGGGCTGGCATATTTCACGGTGGCGGCCACGCTCGCCAATCGGGTGCTCGGTCTCACCTTCCGCTTGTCCGGTGTGTTCTTTCCGGCCGCCAGCGCCCTGGCCGCGGGCGGAGAACTGGCTCGCCTCGACCGCGCCTACCTGAAGGCCACGCGCTATGTCGTCTACCTGAACGCGGCGATGCTGGTGTTGCTGGCCGTGTTCGCCTATCCCTTGCTGCGACTCTGGATGGGCGCCGATTTCGCGCGCAGCGGGGCGGCCGTGCTGGCCCTGATGGCGCTGGCGCAATTCGTCGATTCGCTGACCAGCCTGCCGTCGCTGGTGAACGATGGCATGGGCCACCCGCGCGTGTCCGGGCTGTTCGCGCTGGCACGTGCGTTCGCCGGACTCGGCATCGTCTATGCCGGGGTGGCCGGCTGGGGCATTGTCGGGGCGGCCTGGGGCCACCTGATCGCGGCGATCGTGTTCACGCTGGCCTTCCTGGTCGCCGTGCATGGCCGCACGGTGCCGACCACGCTGGCGCGCCTGTGGCGGCAAGCGTATCTGCCGGGGATGGGCGCTGCGGCCTGCGTGGCGCTGGCCGCAGCGCTGGCCGAACGCTGGTTCGATCGCAGTGTGGCCGACTTTGTCGTGATCGCCGGCATGACGGCCGCCGTGCTGGCCTTGCTCGGCATGCTGGTCGTGGCCGAGCCGCCGGACCGGCAATGGGCCTGGGCGCGCGTCAAGGCGCTGGCGGGAAATTAAATGCGCATCCTGCTTGTTTCCGAAGACTTGCCCGGTTCGCAAGTCGGCGGCCTCGGCAAGCACGTGGTCACGCTCGGCAATGCGCTGCTGGCAAGCGGGCACACGGTGCGCATCCTTGGGCGCAGCGATTGCCCACCGGAGGCGCCCGCACGGCTCGGCTTCCACGGCGCTTTCGAGCCCGGCTTCGACTATGCCCATCCGGGCTGGAAGGAAAAGCAACTGGGCGTGTTCAATCCCCTGAAGCGTCCCTGGTTTGCGCGCAAGATCGCGGCCGCCATCGGGCGCCATGCCGGCGGCTTCGACGCCGTGCATTACCACGGGCACTTGCCGCTGGTCGGCGTCTATGTCGATCCGTCGATCAATTTCGTGCAAACCCGGCACGACCAGGGCAGCGAATGCCTGGTCCACCTGCGCTTTCGCGACGGCGCCGTCTGCACGACGCGTGCCGCGCGCGACTGCGCCAGCTGCATCCGGAAGGACGCGGGCGCGCTGCGCCAGTCGGTCACGGCCTTGACAGTGAACCGCTATCGCCGGGCCAGCGCCCAGGCCTTTGCCACCCACAAGACCATCTTCGTATCGGACTTCCTGAGGCGCCGTTTTCTCCTCACCGTACCGGATGCCGACCTGGCGCGCTGCCGCGTGATCCCGAACGTGGTCGACTATGCGGCGCTGCGCAAGGCGGCGCTGCACGCGCCCACGCCGCGGGCGGGGGAGGCTGTCCTGATCGGCCGCATCGATGCCGGCAAGGGGTTCCAGGAATTCCTGACCGCGGCCCAGGGCCGCCTGCCGCCGCAGGCCTTGTTGACGATTGCCGGCGACGGGCCCGAACGCCACCTGCTGGAGGCGCGCTACGGGGGAGGGCAGGTGCGTTTCCTCGGCTGGCAGGATTACCCGGCGGCGCTGGCCCTGGCCGCGCGCGGCCACCTGTGCGTCGTGCCCTCGGTGTGCGAAGAGGCCTGCAGCACGACGGTGCTCGAAGCGCTGGCGCTGGGCAAGCCCTGCCTGGCCCTGGCGCGCGGCGGCACGCCGGAACTGGCCAGTTACCAGCATTATCCCGGCCAGCTGCAATTGTTCGACACGATGGCGCAGCTGGTCGCGCGCATGGCGGTCCTGCTGGGGCAGCCGCCCGCGCCGCGGTGCCCATTGCCCCCACGTTTCGGCGCCGATGCCGCCGTCATCCTTCCGCGCCTGGTGGACCTGTATGCCGAATGAACCGCGCTTCTCGATCGTCACCTGCACCTGGAACAGCGCCGCCACCCTGAGCGACACGCTGGCTTCGCTGGACAGCCAATCCTTTCGCGATTTCGAGCACATTTTCGTCGACGGCGGCTCGCGCGACGGGACCCTCGACATGCTTGCCGCGTATGCGCATACTGCGCCCGGCAACAAGCGCATCCTGCACGACATCGGCGGCGGCATCAGCCGCGCCATGAACCAGGGCATCGAGGCAGCGCGCGGCGAGATCGTCGCCCACCTGCATGCGGACGATTATTACGCCGGCCCGGACGTGCTGGCCCGGGTCGCGCGCCATTTCGACGACACGGGCGCGGCCTGGGTGGTTGGCAACATCCAGGTCTTGCGCGACGGCGTGCTGGCGCCGCCATACCCGATGCGGCCCTTCAGTTACCGGGCCTACGCGGCGGGACAAACGACCATCCCCCATCCGGCGGTCTTCGTGCGGCGCGCCTGTTTCGACCAGGTCGGCGGCTTCGATCCGCGCCTGCGCTATGCGATGGACATCGACCTCTGGCTGCGCCTGGCGCGCCACGCGCCGCCTGCCCAGCTCGACGCGACGCTGGCGGTATTCCGCGAACATGCGGGCAGCATCTCGTCGGCCAACAAGCTGCGCGCGCGCGACGAAGAATTCCGCGTGCGGCGCCGGCACGCGCGCAGCGCGCCGCTGGCCTTTCTCGTGTATTGCCTGCGTTACGCGAGGCGTATGCGGATGCTGCGCGCGCAACAGCACGTGGCGGCCGAGAACACGTATTAGCGCTTTGACTTTGCGAACAAAACACAGCTGTTATTTGCCTGGAATTCAGGTCTGGCAAGTGTGTTGCTCCAGCGTTGGATTTCTGCTGGGCAATTCAAAAAAAGGATGAGTTTAGGAAAAAAGTTGCCGCTGTTCAATTTCTTGCTGCGGTAACATCATTTCTGTTTCGAACGGTGTGCGCTGCAGCACATGCCGCTCCCAGCAGAATGCGGTGGCCGCCGCTCCAGGATGGCCGCTGCGCCAGATAGTCATCCATGTTCTCGGAGCATCATTCATGAAATCCCAACTTCGGGGCCTGGTCCAGGCCCTTGCCCTGGCATCGCTGTGCGTGCTGTCCTTGAATGCGCACGCGGACTGGGCACAGGCGACCGATCCGCTGATCGTCCAGCCAGGACCGGCCGGCGGCGCGATCCAGGCCCAGAATCCGCCCGGCTTTACCTGGGCGCGTCACCCGACCGGCCCGGCTTCCTACGACATCGAAATCACTCCCGCCGGCGGCACGCCTACCGTGGCCGTGGTCGAGCGCAACTGGTACCTGCCGACCAAGGCGCTGCCGCTTGGTAACTACACCTGGCGCGTGCGTCCGAGCGGCAGCAACGACTGGACGACGGCGCGCAGCTTCTCGCTGACCACGCGCTCGACCGTGTTCGAAGTGCCGGACAACGCCACCCTGCGTTCGCGCATCGCGGCCAAGGCCCGTCCGCGCGCGCTGCCGCCTTCGTTCACCCTGTACTCGACCTGGAGCGCCTCCAAGAAGGCCGAGCTCGATCCTTACGTCAGCCGCATGACGAACGAGATCAAGCTGCAGATCAACGCGCTGCCGGTGCTGAACGACGCGCGCTGGCCGATCACGATCGCCACGCCGCTGACTGCCGCCATGGCCTCGCAGCAGACCGACATCCGCCAGCGCATCAACGAAGCCAGCCGCCAGCTGGAAGCGGCCGCCGTGATGTGGCGCATGAAGCGCGATCCGCTGTTCCTGACCGAAGCGCTGCGCAAGGGCGACCAGCTGGCCGCCCTCGATCCGAAAGGGCCGACCAGCTACGTCAACCAGGACCAGGCCACGCGCCAGATCTCGGTCTCGCTGATCAAGGCGATCGATTCCCTGGCCGGGGACCTCGATGCCACGCGCAAGGCCAAGTGGCTGGAAACGGTGCGCGTGCGGACCGAGGAAATCTACCGCAACCTGGCCGGCGACAACGGCCGCCTCGACCAGTATCCGTTCGACTCGCACGGCAACACCAGCCTGGTGTTCCTGGTGCTGATCTCCTCGCTGTCGCTGGGCGACATCCCGGAAGCGCAGAAGTGGTTCGATTTCTCGTTCCGAGCCTATGCCAACGCACCGTCGCCCTGGGCCGGTCCGGAAGGCGGCTTCGCCAACGGCACCGCCTACGCCGAATACGCGGCCGGCTACCTGGTGCAGCTGTGGGACCCGCTCACCCAGGCGACCGGCGTGAATTTCTATGCCAAGCCGTGGGCGCTGGGCTTCCTCGACTTCGCGACCCAGTTCACGCCGCCGGGCTCGAAGATCCATGCCTTCGGCGACGGTTCGGAAACCAAGCCGGATACCCGCGTCTTCCACGCCTTCGGTTCGCGCATGGTCTCGCCGCGTGCCGCCTGGTACGTGTCGAAGCTGGGCGGCACCGAAGACACGCTCTCCCTGCTGCAGGCGCCGTACCCGATGCCGGTGGCCGACACCAAGACCCTGTCGCCGCCGTCCTCGAGCGCCTACTACCCGAGCATCGGCTGGGTGTCGATGCACAGCGACATCGGCCTGTCCTCGCGCAGCTCGCTGTACTTCAAGTCCAGCCCGTATGGTTCCTTCAACCACAGCCACGGCGACCAGAACGGCCTACTGCTGTCGGTGGCGGGACAGCCGCTGCTGGTCAAGGCCGGCTGGTACGACTGGTACGGTTCGCCCTACTGGACCGACTGGTACCACCAGACCCGCTCGCAGAACGCCATCACTTTTGATGGCGGCAAGGGCCAGCTGGTGACCGGCTACCGCGAACAGCTGCAGCGCAACGGCAAGATCATCGGTTTCGCCGCACAGCCGAGCTATGACTTCGCCGAGGGCGACGCGACCGCCGCGTATGGCGGCCAGCTGACCATGGCCAAGCGCCAGGTCTGGCATCTGCGCAACGCGAGCAATGCGATCCTGGTGCGCGACCGCCTGTCGGCCACGGTGCCGCACACCTACGAGTTCAACCTGCATGCGCCGGTGGCGATGACGATCGAAAACCCGAATGCGGTGAAGATCGCGGTCAACGGCCAGTCGGTCTGCGTGCGCTCGCTGAACGCCAACGCTCCCTTCTCGCAATGGATCGGGCCGGGCGCCAAGCCCAATGTGGTCGAGGACCATGGCGCCTTCTACCTGGCGAACGACGGCAAGTCGGTCGCCGAGTTCCTGGTGCTGCTCGACGTCGGCTGCAAGCGTCCGGAAGTCCAGGTGGCGACCTCCGGCACGGTGCGCACCGTCACTGTTGCAGGGCAAAGTGTCACACTGAACTGAACGCGGGTCGCAGCAGACCACGCGCTATAGTCGGTGCGCCTTGCCGGTGCACCGCGAACGTCCCCGCGGCCTGGGTGCCCCGGGGACGTTTTTTTTGCGGCGCTGCACCGGCCGCTGGAGGCGGCGATGAAGCAGGTCTTCCTGATCCATGCGCACAAGGACCTCGTCCAGCTCAACGCGCTGCTGGCGCGCCTGTCCGATCCGGACTTCGTCCTCTACGTCCACCTCGACCGCAAATGGCGGCTCGATCCCGCGCAGGTCGACCCGCGCGCGCGCCAGATCCAGCCGCGCCGCGACGTGCGCTGGGGCGGCTTCACCCAGGTGAGCGCCACGCTGGCGTCGCTGCGCCAGGTGCTTGCCGCCGAGCCGGCTTTCGACAAGCTGCTGTTCCTGTCCGCCCAGGACTATCCGGTGCTGCCGAACGCCGTGCTGAAGCATACGCTGGCGGCGCTTCGCGAGCGCGAGCTGATCGACACCGTGGCGATCGGCCCGCAGGGCTGGCCGGCGGACTACCGCTACCAGTATTTTTATCGCGAGGGCAGTGCGTTTGCGCTGCGCGCCGCCTGCGCGCTGGCCAATCGCTGCCTGCGCGCCGCCGGCCGCACACGCCGCTTCCCCGCGGGCCTGCAGCCCTACGGCGGCTCGACTTGGTGGGCCTTGTCGCGGCCCTGTCTCGTCCACCTGCTGGAGCGGGTGGACGCGCAGCCCGGGCTGGCGCGTTTCTTTCGCACCGTACTCTGTCCCGACGAGCTGTTTTTCCAGACCCTGGTGATGGCCTCGCCCTTTGCCGCGCGCGTCACGGCGCACAATTACCGTTATGTGCAATGGCCGGCCGGCAATTCGCGCAATCCGCAGGTGCTGGTCGAGGACGACCTCGCGCGCATTCGCGCCTCCGGCGCCCACTTTTGCCGCAAGCTCGAAGGGGTGAAGAGTGCCGGTTTGCGGGCGCGGCTCGATGCCTGCGCCGGCCTTGCCCGCGGTGCGGGATAGCGCCGCCATGCGTGGCCGTTGGTCTTTGATCGCCCTCAATCGGGCGCCCCGCGCGCTTGGGGTGGCAACCGTCTTGCGCGCAGGTGCCTGCGCTAGTATGGCCCTGA
Source organism: Massilia sp. Mn16-1_5 (assembly GCF_004798585.1). Taxonomy (GTDB): domain Bacteria; phylum Pseudomonadota; class Gammaproteobacteria; order Burkholderiales; family Burkholderiaceae_D; genus Telluria. Next base: position 101,591 of record NZ_PPXQ01000005.1, on the reverse strand, counting down.
CACCTCGACCGGGGCTTCCATGTCTTCCTTCGATACGCGGCCATTTTCGATTACCTATATCGTGCGCGATCCGCTGCCCCCGCTGCGCGCCGACGTCGCGGCCCTGTTCGGTGCGGAGATGCCGCGCTATGGGGTGCTGACCGAGCTGGTGGGGCAGGGAGGCGCGGTGGAGGATGGTCACGAGGACGGATGGGGCGGCGGCGGCATGCACATCGTCGGCCACCTGCGCCACCGCTTCGCCAGCCTGCTCGCGCCGCTGTGGGACGCGTTCGGCCTGCTGCGCGCCTGGTTGCGGGCGCGGCCGGACTGCATCCAGGTGCGCGACAAGGTCGCCAGCGCGCTGCTGGCCCTGCTGGTCGCGCGCCTGCTGCGCATTCCTTTCATTTACTGGATGTCCTTTCCCATCGTCGAAGGCTATGAAGCGCGGCGCGACGCGCTGGCGGGGCGGCGGCCTCCCCGGGGCTGGTTCGTTCCGCGCTGGCTCGATCTGCGCTGGCTGAGCCCGCGCCTGCTGGGGCACTCCCTGCGCGCCTTCGTGTCGCGCCGCGTCGTGTACCGGCTGGTGCTGCCCGCCGCCGATCACGTGTTCGTGCAGAGCGAAGCGATGCGCGACTGGCTGCGCACGCTCGGCATCGCGCGCGAGCGCATGACGCCGGTGCCGATGGGCGTCGATGCCGCCGTGTTCGACCGCGGCGCCATCGTGCCCAGCGGCGACCGGCGCCTGGCCGGGCGCCGTGTCGTGCTCTACCTGGGGCACGTGGCCCAGTCGCGCCAGTCCGATTTCCTGCTCGACGTTGTCCTGCACCTGCGCCGGCAGGAGCCCGAGGTCCTGCTGGTGATCGTCGGCGACGCGCCCTCGCTCGACGAAATGATGTGGATGCGTACCGCGATCGCGGCGCGCGGCCTCGGACACCATGTGCTGCTGACCGGCTGGCTGCCCCAGGCGGCCGCGCTCGGCTATGCGGTACGGGCCGAAGTCGGCCTGTCGCCGATCCCGCGCGGGAAGCTATTCGACGTTTCGTCGCCGACCAAGCTGGTCGAATACCTGGCGCTGGGTATTCCCGGTGTCGCCAACGACATCCCGGACCAGGCGCGCGTGATCGAGGAAAGCGGCGCCGGCCTGTGCGTGCCGATGCAGGCCGAGGCCTTCGCCGAGGCCACGCTGCGCCTGCTGCGCGAACCCGATCTTGCCGCGCGCTGCGCCGCATGCGGGCCGCCCTGGGTCAGGGCGCACCGCACCTACGACATCCTGGCGCGCGAGGTGGCGCACGCCTATCACTGCATCCTGGCGCCATGTGGACCTGGTCGCTGAAGGCGACGCTGCGCTCGCTCGTGCGCATCCTCCTGCGCAGCCTGCCGGCGCGCCTGCTGGTCACCCCGCGCCTGGTGGCGCAGGAACGTTCGGCGGCGCTCCTGGCCGCGGCCATCGCCGAGCGGGCGCGTCGCCTGGACGTGCAGGTAGCGTTTGATGGCACCCGGCTGCCGCAAGCCGATCCGGACGCGCGCTTCCTGACCAAGGACATGCTGCGCCAATACCCGGAACGCTTCGTGCGTCCCCGCGCGCCTGGATCCCTGTTGCGCAGCACGATCCGCACCAGCGGCACCTCGGGCACACCTCTCACCCTGGTGCAGACGCTCGGTGCCATCATCCGCGAGGAGGGCTTCGTTCAGCGCCAGCTGCGCTGGATCGGCTGGCGGCCGGGCGAGCGCCGCGCCTGGATCCGTGGCGACATCGTCTGCGCCGACCATCCGCGCGGGCAGCGCTACTGGTGCCATGACTACGCGGGCAGGATGCTGCTGATGTCCTCCTACCACCTGTCGGAGACGACGATCGGTGCCTATATCGACGCCCTGGAACGCTACGAGCCGGTCGTGCTGCATGCCTATCCGTCCTCGGTGGCGGCGCTCGCGTCCTGGCTCGAGGCGCACGGCCGGGGCTACCGCGGGCGGGCCCTGCGCGGTGTGCTGACCTCGTCCGAAACGCTGGAGCCGGCCGTGCGGGCGCTGGTCGAACACCGCTTCGGCGTGCGCGTCTTCGACTGGTACGGGCAGGCCGAGCGCGTCGTGGCAATCGGAACCTGCGAGGAGGGCAGCTACCACGTGCTGACCGACTATGGCGGCGTCGAACTGCTCGCGGGCGAAGACGGGCTGGCCGAACTGGTCGGCACCACGCTGAACAACCCGGCCATGCCCTTGCTGCGCTACCGCACCGGCGACCGGGTCCTGCCCGGGGACGGCCGGCCCTGCCCCTGCGGCCGCGTGTTTCCGACCGTACAGGCCGTAATCGGGCGCCAGGAACGCATCCTGACCTTGCCGGACGGACGCATCGTCGCCCGCCTGGACCGCGTGTTCCAGGGCCACGACCGGCACCTGATCGAAGGCCAGGTGTTGTATGCGAACGACGGCCGCTTCCGCCTGCGCGTTGTTGCCACGCCGGAATTTTCGGCGCAGGACGAGGCGCGGCTGGTGCAGGCCTTCCTGCTGCGCGTGCCGGGCGTCGAGGTTGCCGTGGAGCGGGTCGGGGCCATTCCGCGGGGAGCGAACGGCAAGTTCGAATTCATCGCCGTCGAAGGCGCCGCCATGTCTGGACAAATGCAACATGATCGTGGTGGACTTTTTACATAATCGAGCGCTGAACTGTGCGCGGAAATGGAAACAGTTGATGTATGATCGAAATATTGTGCCTTTATTAAGAATAGTGAAACCGTCTTCCCACCTCCGATTGGCAGCACCCATGAATGCCGGAGTTCGCGCATGAAAGCGCGCGCGCCGCGCATCCTCATGGTTGGCACCGCTCCGGAGGGGCGGGGTGGGGTGGCGGCGCTGGTGGCGGTACTGCGTGCCGGGGGCTTGTTCGAGCAGGCATCGGTGCGCTATGTCAGCACCCATCGCGAAGGCAATTTTCTCACCAAGCTGGGCGCGGCCGCCGGCGGCTTCGTGCAGACCCTCGCCTCGCTTGTGTGTTCATGGCACCGTCCGGCGATCGTGCACGCGCATGCGGCCTCGCATGCCAGTTTCGCCCGCAAATCCCTGTTGTTGTGGCTGGCACGCTGTGCCGGCTGCCAGACCATCTTCCACCTGCACGGAGGCGGTTTTCGCCAGTTCGCCACCCTGCGTTCAGGCGTCCTGATGCGGCGCTGGATCCGTCATACCCTCGAGCGCAGCTCGCTCGTCATCGCGCTCACCGAAGGCTGGGCCGCGTTCGTGCGCAGCTTCGCACCGCAGGCGCGCGTGGCCGTGGTGCCGAATGCGGTGGCGCTGTCGCGCAGGCTCGATGAAGGCGACGGGCGCGCCGAGACGGGCCGCATTCTCTTCCTCGGACGCGTCGAGGCCGCCAAGGGCGTCGCCGAACTGCTCAATGCGGCCGCCGCCCTGGCGCCGCGCTTCCCGGCACTCAGGCTGGTGCTGGCCGGCAGCGGCGACCTGGCCGCCTGGCGCCGCGCGGCGGACCAGCGCGGCATCGGCGACCGGGTCGAACTGACGGGCTGGCTCGACGCCGCCGGGTGCGCCGAACAACTGGCGCGCGCCAGCGTGTTCTGCCTGCCCTCGCACGCCGAGGGTCTGCCGATGGCCCTGCTGGAAGCGATGGCCGCCGGCAAGGCGGTCGTGGCCAGCGCCGTCGGCGGGATCCCCGAGGCGCTACGCGAGGGCGAGAACGGCTTGCTGGTACCGCCGCAGGATGGGACGGCGCTGGCCGGCGCGCTGGCACGGGTGCTGGACGATGGGGGCTTGCGCGCGCAATTGGGCGAACAGGCGCGCAGGACGGTAGCGCAACACTATTCAACCGAAGCGGTCTGCGGCCGGCTGGCCGCGATCTACAACGATTTGGCGGGGGCTCGATGAACGCAACAGTACGCATGGTGTGGTGGGTGAATCGTCTGCGCTGCATGTCGGTGGCCGAAATCGGCTTCCGCCTGCGCCGGGCGGCACGCACGAAGATCGCGCGTGGGGCCGCCTTGCGCGCGGTATCCGCGCCGGTATCCGCGCCTTTGCCGCGGGCACGCACCTTTAACGTACACGGCGCCCCCACCATGCAAGCGGGCGAAGTCGAGGCGCTGCTGGCCGAGGCCGACCGCATCTGCGCCGGCCACGTCGTGCTGTTCGCCGACCGCAGCTTCGACGTCGGCGTGCCCACCATCTGGAACCGCGATCCCTATAGCGGCGTGACCGGCCCCTCGATTTTCTCGAGCGACATCGCCATCGACAATCCCGAGCTGGTCGGCGACATCAAGCACGTCTGGGAGCTGAACCGCCACCTGCACCTCGTGCGCCTGGCCCAGGCCTGGAGCGTGAGCGGCGACGTGCGCTGGCTGCATGCGCTGGAACAGCAGCTGCGCAGCTGGCTCGACCAGTGCCCACCGCTGCAGGGACCGAACTGGACCAGCCCGATGGAACTGGGCATCCGCCTGATCAACTGGGCGCTGCTGTGGCAGCTCGTGGGCGGCGAGGCGAGCGTGCTGTTTGCCGGCGAATCCGGCCAGCGCCTGCGCGCCGACTGGCTCGACAGCATCCACGCCCACTGCCGCACGATCTCGCGCAACCTGTCGCGCCATTCCTCGGCCAACAACCACCTGATCGGCGAACTGGCCGGCCTGTTCGTGGCCAGCTCCGTCTGGCCCTGCTGGAAGGCATCAGGCGCCTGGATGGAACAGGCGCGGCGCGAGCTCGAACAGCAGGCGCGCCTGCAGTATTCGCTCGACGGCGTGAACCGCGAACAAGCCTTCGGCTACCACGTGTTCTCGGCCGAGTTCTTGTTTGTCGCAGGACTGGTCGGCCAGGCCTGCGACGTGGCCTTCTCGCGCACCTACTGGAGCGTGCTGCAGCGCGCCCTGCGTTTCCTGCGTTCGGTGCGCGATATTCAGGGACACGTGCCGAACGTCGGCGACAGCGACGACGGCAGCGTGTTCCGCCTGGATGCCGCCGGCAGCGACCGCGCGGCCCAGCTGCTGGCCCTCGGCGACACGGTCTTCGGCGCACAGCCCGCCAGCCATCCGGGCGTGCGCTGGCTGCTGCACGCGCTGCCGGGCAAGCGGCCGGACGCCGACACTCACGAGTCTGATACCGGCTGGGCCTTCCCGGATGGCGGCTACCTGCTGTTCGGTTCCCACTTCGGTGAGGAAAACGAGATCAAGGGCATGCTCGACTGCGGCCCGCTGGGTTATCTGGGCATCGCGGCCCACGGCCACGCCGACGCCTTGTCCCTGACCCTGTCGGTGGCGGGCGAGCAGGTGCTGGTCGATCCTGGCACCTATTCCTACTGGCAGGGGCAGAAGTGGCGCGACTACTTCCGCGGCACCTCGGCCCACAACACGGTGCGCGTCGACGGGCGCGACCAGTCGGTCTCGGGCGGGCGCTTCATGTGGCTGCGCAAGGCGCAAGCGAGCATCGAGCGCATGCCGGCCTCGCCGCACGAATTCGATTTCCGCGGTTCGCACGACGGCTATACCCGCCTGTCCGACCCGGTACGGCACCTGCGCAGCGTGCGTTTCGACGCCGCCACCAGCACCCTGGTCGTGCGCGACGAGGTGGCCGCCAGGAAGGCGCATCCGGTCGAACTGTTCTGGCATTTCGCGCCCGAACTGAACGTCCGGCTCACCAGCACCGGCCTGCACGTGCGCGGCAAGCGCTTCGCGCTGCAGATGCACACCACCGGTTCCGACCTCAAGCTGGAACTGGTGCGCGGCGCCGAAAACCCGCCCCTGGGCTGGTACTCGCGCTGCTACCAGTCGAAGGAGCCGAGCGACGTGCTCCGTATCTCGACCGTATCGTCCGCCGTTCCGGTCGAATGTAAGTTTACAATAACGTTTTTTTAACATCGCAAGCCGTTCTCATAATTACTATAGCTGTTAGGGAAGTCTGAAAAATGCTCATTTACCTGGTCGCGGGCGCAAGGCCCAATTTCATGAAGATCGCCCCCATCGTGCGTGCGCTGCAGGCACAGCAGGTGCTGTCGTTCAAGATCATCCATACCGGTCAGCACTACGACCGCGAGATGAACGACGTGTTCTTCGAGGAACTCGGCATTCCGCAACCTGACGTCTTCATGGCCGCCGGCGGCGGCAGCCATGCCCAGCAGACCGCCAAGATCATGGTCGGCTTCGAGGAACTGTGCATGGCCGAGCGTCCGGCCGCCGTGCTGGTCGTCGGCGACGTGAACTCCACGCTGGCCTGCTCGATCGTCGCCAAGAAACTCGACATCCCGGTCGCCCACGTCGAGGCCGGCCTGCGCAGCGGCGACATGTCGATGCCTGAAGAAATCAACCGCCTCGTCACCGACAGCATCTCGGACTGGTTCTTCGCCACCGAACCGGCGGCCGTCGAGCACCTGAAGCGCGAAGGTAAACCGGACTCGGCCGTGCACTACGTCGGCCACGTGATGGTCGACAACGTGCTGTTCCAGGCCGACAAGCTGACCCGTGCCGACACTTCCGGCTTCGAAACCGCCGCCTTCAAGGCCGCGGCGCAGAAGGAGGGCGGTCAATATGGCGTGGTGACCATGCACCGCCCGAGCAACGTCGACGATCCCGTCATGTTCGCTCGCATCGCCGGCGCGCTGAAGGAAATCGCGACTGAATTGCCGCTGATCTTCCCGGTGCATCCGCGCACCCGCGCCAACATCGAGAAGTTCGGCATCGACCTCGGCCCGAACGTGACCCTGGCCGGTCCCCAGGCCTACATGGCCTTCCTGAACCTGTGGAAGGACGCGGCAGTGGTGCTGACCGACAGCGGCGGCCTGCAGGAAGAAACGACGGCCCTGGGCGTGCCTTGCGTGACCATTCGCGAAAACACCGAGCGTCCGGTGACGGTGGACGAGGGTTCCAACGTGCTGGCCGGCACCGACCCTGAAAAAATCATGTTCGAAGCGCGCAAGGTCCTGCGCGGCGAGGGCAAGCAGGGCCGCCGTCCGCAGCTGTGGGATGGCAAGGCTGCCGAACGGATCGTGGAAGTGCTGGCACGCGAGTTGGCCAAGGGTTGAAAATGAACCCCTCCATCACGATGATGGGCTGCAGGATCGACAATCTGTCGATGGAGGAAACCCTCGTTCGCATCGAGGAATTCATCCGCTCCGGCAAGCCCCATCAGCACGTGGTGGTCAACGTCGACAAGCTGGTCAAGGCCAGCCGCGACGAAGAACTGAGGCGCATCATCAACGCCTGCGCACTGGTGAACGTGGACGGCATGCCGGTCGTGTGGGCCTCGCGCCTGCTGGGTAAACCGCTCAAGGAAAGGGTGGCCGGCGTCGACCTGTTCGAAGCGCTGATGCGCCGGGCAGGTGAGCGCGGCTGGCGGGTATTCCTGCTGGGCGCCCGTCCCGAGGTGGTATCAGGCGTAGCCGAGACCTACAGTCGGCGCTATCCCAGCCTGGTGATCGCCGGCTGGCGCGACGGCTACTGGCAGGGCGAGATGCAGGAGGCGCAGGTAGCCGAGCAGATCCGCGCCAGCCGGGCCGACCTGCTGTTCGTGGCGATCGGTTCGCCGAAGAAGGAACAATTCCTCGGACGCTGGCAGGAAACCATGCGTATCCCGTTTGCGATGGGGGTGGGCGGCACCTTCGACGTGGCGATCGGCCGCGTCAGGCGCGCCCCGCGCTGGATGCAGCGTGCCGGCCTGGAATGGTTTTACCGCTTCTTGCAGGAGCCGCGGCGCATGTTCCGCCGCTACTTCATCGAGGACATGGCTTTCGTCTGGCTGCTGCTGAAGGAAGCGGCGCACATGCGACGTCATTGACATACCGGATTAGGGAAGACGCGGCCGTAGAGCCGCTGCCGAAAGACAAGAGGGGGACGGCACAGCGCCGTTCTGGAGCGCCGAAACAGGCGCGCATCAACAGTGAATGAGAGTGACGACAATGAAGATTCTGGTTACGGGCGGCGTGGGCTACATCGGTTCCCACACCGTCGTCGAGTTGCAACATGCCGGGTACGACGTGGTCGTGGTCGACAATCTCTCCAACGCCCAGCGCTCGGTGCAAGAGCAAGTGCAAAAGATTACGGGCAAATCCTTCGATTTCATCGAAGCCGACATCCGCGACCGCGCGGCCATGGAAGCGGCCTTTGCCGCCCACAAGGTCGACGCCGTCATCCACTTCGCCGGCCTCAAAGCGGTCGGCGAATCGGTGGCGCAGCCGCTGCGCTACTACGACAACAACGTCTCCGGCAGCGTCGTGCTGTTCGAGACCATGGCCAAGTTCGGTGTCAAGACCCTGGTGTTCAGCTCCTCGGCCACGGTGTATGGCGATCCGGCCTCGGTGCCGATCCTGGAAGACTTCCCGCTGTCGGCCACCAATCCCTATGGCCGCAGCAAGCTGATGATCGAAGACATCCTGCGCGACCTGATCAAGGCCGAGCCGGACTGGCGCATCGCGCTGCTGCGCTATTTCAATCCGGTCGGCGCCCATGAAAGCGGCCTGATCGGCGAGTCGCCCTCCGGCATCCCGAACAACCTCGTGCCTTATATCGCCCAGGTCGCCACCGGCCAGCGCGAAAAGCTGTCGGTCTTCGGCGGCGACTATCCGACGCCGGACGGTACCGGCATGCGCGACTACATCCACGTCGTCGACCTGTCGATCGGCCACGTCAAGACCCTGGACAAGCTGGCGCAAGGACCGGGCCTGGTCACCTACAACCTCGGTACCGGCCACGGCAACAGCGTGCTGGAAATGGTGCGCGCCTTCGAGCAGGCGAGCGGCCGTCCGGTCCCGTACCAGATCGTCGACCGCCGTCCGGGCGACATTGCCAAGTGCTATGCCGATCCGGCGCGTGCGCGCGAGGAACTGGGCTGGGTCGCCACGCGCGACGTCGCGCAGATGTGCGCCGACACCTGGCGCTACCAGACGATGTCGGCCAAGGCCTGAAGCAAGGGAAAAACGACACCAGACCAATCCGGGCGACAAAACGCCGACGTAAAACCGACAAAGTTTTACAGCGCGGCCGCCCGACAGCACACAGAATGAGGACGGTTAAATGAAAGCAATGATTCTCGCGGCAGGCAAGGGCACGCGCGTTCGCCCGCTCACGTACGACCTTCCGAAACCGATGATTCCCCTGCTGGGGAAACCGGTGATGGCTTACCTGGTCGAACATTTGAAAAAACACGGCGTGACCGAAATCATGGTCAACGTCAGCTGGCTGCACGAAAAGATCGAGGAGTATTTCGGCGAGGGCGAGCAGTTCGGCGTCCAGATCGGCTATTCCTTCGAAGGCTACATGACCGATGACGGCACCATCGTGCCCGAGCCGATCGGTTCGGCCGGCGGCATGAAAAAGATCCAGGAATTCGGCCAGTTCTTCGACGACACCACCATCGTGCTGTGCGGCGATGCATTGATCGACCTCGACCTGAAGGCGGCCCTGCTCGAGCACCGCCGCAAGGGGGCGATGGCCTCGGTCATCACCAAGGAAGTGCCATGGGACAAAGTGTCCTCGTATGGCGTGGTCGTCACCGACGAAGCGGGGCGCATTACCGAGTTCCAGGAAAAGCCGAGCCAGGAAGACGCCAAGTCGAACTTCATCAGCACCGGCATTTACATCTTCGAGCCGGAAGTGATCGACCTGATTCCGTCGGGCGTGAGTTTCGACATCGGTTCGGAGCTGTTCCCGCTGCTGGCCGAGCGCGGCCTGCCGTTCTACGCCCAGCGCCGTCCGTTCAACTGGCTCGACATCGGCACCATGTCGGATTACTGGGAAGTGCTGCAGACCGTGCTGACGGGCGAAGTCAACCACATGGACGTGCCGGGCACCCAGATCGAGCCGGGGCTGTGGGTCGGCCTGAACACGAGCATCGACTGGAACGGCACCACGATCGAGGGTCCGGTCTACATTGGTTCGGGCGTGCGCATCGAAGCGGGCGTGCACATCGTCGGACCGACCTGGATCGGCCATGGCAGCCACATCTGCGAAGGCGCCGAGGTTGTCCGGAGCGTGTTGTTTGAATATACTCGTGTGTTACACGACGTTACGCTAAATGAAATGATTGTATTTAAGGAATATAGTGTCGACCGTGCAGGCGAGATGAAGCACGCGTCCGAATATAGTTCCGAAGAGTGGTTGAACGCACGCGACCGCCGCCGCAGCAGCCGAAAAGAAAACGCAATCCAGAAAAGTAATACCCGATAGAAGAAAGCGAACGCATGAAAATTTATCCCGTGATCCTCTCCGGCGGTGCCGGCACCCGTCTGTGGCCGCTGTCGCGCGCTGTGCTCCCGAAGCAGCTGCTGCCGATCGTGGCCGACAAGACCATGCTGCAGGACACCGCCCTGCGCGTGGCCGGGCTGCCGGGCCTGCAGGCACCGCTCGTCGTCTGCGGCAACGACCACCGCTTCATGGTGGCCGAACAGCTGCGCGCGGCCGGCATCACGCCGCTGGGGATCCTGCTCGAGCCGGTCGGCCGGAATACCGCGCCGGCCGTGGCCGCGGCTGCCCATTACCTGAAGGCGATCGATCCGGAAGCGGTCATGCTGGTGCTGCCGGCCGACCACGTGATCGAAAACACGGAAGCCTTCAAGGAAGCCGTCGCGCGCGCAGCGAGCCTGGTCAAGGAGGGCGGCCTGGCGACCTTCGGCATCGTGCCGCAGTCGCCGGAAACCGGCTACGGCTACATCCGCCGTGGCGCCGCCCTGGCCGGCAACGAAGGCGGCTACCAGGTCGAACGCTTCGTCGAGAAGCCGGACCTGGCCACGGCCCAGGCCTTCGTCGCCGACGGCGGCTATTACTGGAACAGCGGCATGTTCATGTTCGCGGCCGAGCGCTACCTGGCCGAACTGGCGAAGTTCGCGCCCGCCATCGCCGAGGCTGCCGAGAAAGCGGTCGGCACCGGCTACCGCGACCTCGATTTCTGCCGTCTCGACGAAGCCGCGTTCACCGCTTGCCCATCGGACTCGATCGACTACGCGGTCATGGAACACACCGGTAACGCGGTGGTCGTGCCGGCCGATATCGGCTGGAACGACGTCGGCTCGTGGTCGGCGCTGTGGGAAGTGCAGGCGAAGGACGAGAACGGCAATGCCCAGCGCGGCGACGTCTACCTGGACGGCGTGACGAACTCGCTGGTGCGTGCCGAAAGCCGCATCGTGGCCGTGGTCGGCCTGGACGACGTGGTCGTGGTCGAGACCAACGACGCCGTGCTGGTCGCGCACAAGAATGCGGTCCAGCGCGTCAAGCAGGTGGTCGATCACCTGAAGTCGAAGGAACGTACCGAGCACCTGCACCACACCAAGGTCTACCGTCCCTGGGGCCACTACGAGGGCATCGATGCGGGCGACCGTTTCCAGGTCAAGCGCATCACGGTCAAGCCGGGCGAGAAGCTGTCGCTGCAGATGCACCACCACCGCGCCGAGCACTGGGTCGTGGTGTCGGGCACGGCACGCGTGACCTGCGGCGAGAAGGTCAGCCTGCTGTCGGAAAACGAGTCGACCTACATCCCGATCGGCATGAACCACCGCCTCGAGAACCCGGGCAAACTGCCGCTGCACATCATCGAAGTGCAGTCCGGCAGCTACCTCGGCGAGGATGACATCGTGCGTTTCGAAGACATCTACAAGCGCTCGTAATCGATTGCGCGGCTGGACGAAAACGGACGGTAACGTCCGTTTTTTTTTGCCTGGCTCAATCAAGGTTTCCGAGTCAACAGTGTGAAGCCCTGCGCAGGTGGGGCATACAATAAGCCTTCAGTGTAAGCCCTCAGTGAACCCCGTCAGGAGGTGATCATGAAGACGCTTGTTGCTGCCGCTTTGCTGGCGCTGGCTGCCGTCGCGCCGGTCTCGGCCCAGACCGGCGCGCCGCCGCTGGACCCCGTGCTCGAGGGCCAGCTCGAACGCTGGCTGGGTGCCGGCGACCAGATTTTCGAGAACGTCTACACGCGCCAGGGTGCGCTTGACACGTCCCTCGACTTTCATGCCGCCGCCGACAACCGCGGCCCGACCTTCACGCTGCTGCGCGTGAGCGATCCGGCGGGCAAGGCCTGGCTGGTGGGCGGCTACAATCCGCAAAGCTGGGACCAGGACGACGGCTGGCACTTCACGCCGCGCGATTTCCAGCGCACCGCGTTCATCTTCAACTACACGACGCCGGCCGTCTACCGCCAGGTGCCGAGCGGCTTCGAGCTGCCGAGCCAGGGCAGCTTCCAGACCTTCAATGCGCCCGACCAGGGGCCGACCTTCGGCGCCGGCCCCGACCTGTTCGTCAACGACACGCTCGACACCGCCCTGTCCTGGCGCCTGAGCTATGGCGACCCGGCCGGGGAGGGGCGCAGCATCATCGACGGTTCCGTCGGCGGCCAGTTCTTCGCCATCGATGCGCTGGAAGTGTATGCGGTCTCGCCGATTCCCGAGCCGGCCGGGGCGGCGATGCTGGCCGGAGGGCTCGGACTGCTGGCGCTGGCCGCGCGCCGGCGCCTGGCGGGGCCCGCTACCCTGACTCACGCCGCGCCCGCCTGACGGGCGGACGATGGCGCGCCTCCATCCGGGAAGGCTCGCGGCCGTGCTGGCGCTGTGCCTGGCGCCGGCCGCAGTCGCCGTGCCAGCATCGAACCCGCAGCGCGGGCTCGATGCGGAGCAGCTCGCCATCGTCATCAACGACGACGATCCCGACAGCGTCGCCATTGGCGAGGTCTACCGCAAGCGGCGCGGCATTCAAGCCGCCAACGTCGTCCATGTGCGTATCCCGGGCCGTCCCCAGGCCCTCGAGCCGGGGCGCTTCGAAGCGCTCAGGCAGGAAATCGACAGCCGCCTCGGGTCCGGGATCGAGGCCGTGCTGATGATCTGGACCGCGCCTTACAAGGTCGGCTGCCAGGGCATCACCGCGGCCTACACCCTGGGCTTCGACGCGGCCCTGTGTGCGCACCCTTGCGGCCCGGGACGGCTCAGCCGCTATTTCAATGCGCGGGGAGGGCGGCCCTACGGCGACTACGGCATGCGCCTGTCGATGCTGCTGCCGCTCGTGTCGCAGGCGCAGGCGAAAGCGCTGATCGAACGCGGCATCGACAGTCAGCCTGCGCGCGGCCGGCGCCGGGAACCGTCCCACGCCTGGTACCTGACCACCACGGAAACGGCGCGCAATGCGCGCGCGATGTTCTTTCCCATGGCCGGCTACCTGCCGGCTCACAAGCTGACGGTGCACCGCCTGCACGCCGACGCGCTTGACGGCGCCAGCGGGGTGCTCGTCTACCAGACCGGCAAGGCGCACGTCGACAAGCTCGACACGGTGCGCTTCCTGCCCGGCGCGCTGGCCGACCACCTCACCTCGCACGGCGGCGAGCTGCTGGACAGCAGTCAGATGAGCAGCCTGCGCTGGCTGGAAGCGGGCGCCACCGCCAGCTACGGCACGGTCGGCGAACCCTGCAATCACTGGCAGAAATTTCCGAACCCATCTGTCCTGCTGCGCCACTACCTGAATGGCGACAGCGCCGTCGAGGCCTACTGGAAAAGCGTGGCCTCGCCGGGGCAGGGTGTATTTGTTGGTGAACCCCTTGCAGCACCCTTTCGGTAACAGTGACTGACATAAATTTCCCTGCGGAATCAATATGTTGTCGCCTTACCTCATCTATTGCCTAAGGCGCAATCTGGCTCGTCATAATCCTGTCAAATTCTCACAATAAACTTATTTCTAATAATAAAATGCCTATTCGCAAAGACAACAGGCAGTGCCCCTCCCACTCATTAGGAAGCCCATGAACATGCACGTTGCAACGATCACACCGGCAGGCCGCCTCACGGTCCTGGCCGCCGCATTGACCACGTTATTGGCAGGACTCTCGGGAGGCGCGTTGGCCGCGTCGCCCGATCTCGTCATCAGCCATATCTATGGCGGCGGCGCCAGCGGCGGAGCGACCTACAACCGCGACTTCATCGAGCTGTTCAACCGCGGCAGCGAGCCGGTCAGCCTGAAAGGCAAGAGCCTGCAGTACGCGTCGGCGACGGGTGCAAACTGGTCGTCCTTCGGCGTCTTGCCGGACGTGACCCTGAAGCCAGGCCAGTACTATCTGGTGGCGGGCAACGTGCAATCAGCGGGCGCCGACATCGGCACCATCGACCATAACTGGGCCATGTCGCTGGCGGCAACGGCAGGTGCCGTGGCGCTTGCCAACTCCACCGCACAGCTGACGAGCGCAACCGAAAACACGATCATCGACCTGGTCGGCTACGGAAGCGCCAGCCGCAAGGAGACCGCGAACGCGCCGGCGCCCTCGACAACGAACTCGATCCAGCGCCTGAAAGCCGGTTGCCAGGACACCGACGACAATTCGGCCGACTTCGCCGCCGGCGCCGTACCCCTGCCGCGCCGTTCCAGCACGCCGCTCAACGCCTGCGTACCGACTGGTCCGGTCATCCAGGAAATCGTCACCAACTGCCCGGCCAACCTGCAGGCGGAGCAGGGCGTGGGCGGCAGCGCGCTGTTGTCGGCGCAAGACGGCGACAGCCTGGTCAACAGCATCGTGATCGAATCCGGTGCGATCGCGGGCATCAGCCTCGAAAACATCGCGCTCGCCGCTAGCGCCGGCGCCAGCGCCAGCGCCACCCTGCGCGTGGACGCCGGCGTCGCCGCCGGCAACTACCCGATCAGGATCGGCTTCGGCAACAGCGACGGCCAGAGCGCCAGCTGCACGGTCGCCGTGCGCGTGGCCGGCCTGCTGACGATCCCGCAGATCCAGGGCGCGGACGCGAAGAGCCCCTACAACAACAGCGTGCAGACCACCCAGGGCGTGGTTACCGCCATCGTCGGCAGCGGCTTCTTCCTGCAAGACCAGAACGGCGACGGCAACCCGGCCACCTCGGACGGCATCTTCGTGTTCGGTTCGAGCGCCGGCGTGAACGTGGGCGACCTGGTGCGCGTCACCGGCACCGTCACCGAATACACCCCGACCGGCGCGACCCGTTCCTATACCGAATTCAAGGACCTCAGCTCGGTCGCCAAGATCGGTACCGGAAGCGTCACGCCGACCAATGTCGAGATGCCGACCGACCTGGCCCGCTACGAGGGCATGCTGGTGCGCTTCACCACGCCGCTGACCGTCAACGGCAATGCCTACCTGGGCGAGCGCGGCGAACTCACGCTGTCCGTCGGCCGCCGCGAGATCCCGACCAACCGCTACGTGCCGGGTTCGCCCGAGGCGCGCGCGCTGGCGGCCGCCAATGCCGCCAACATCGTCGTCCTCGACGACGGCATCTTCGTCACGCCGACGACCATCCCTTACCTGTTCGCGGACGGCACGGTGCGCAGCGGCGACACCGTCGACGACCTGACCGGCGTGCTCGACTTCGGCGCGATGGGCGGCGGCGGCGCGGCCTTCAAGCTGCAGCCGACCGAGACGCCGCGCTTCTCGCGCACCAACGAGCGCATCCCGGCGCCAGTCGTGGCCGCCGGCAACGTGCGCGTGGCCAGCGCCAACGTGCTGAACTTCTTCACCACCTTCACCAACGGCAACGACGCCTGGGGCCGCACCGGCCAGGGCTGCAAGATCGGCAGCACGACCAGCAAGTCGAATTGCCGCGGCGCCGACAACATGGCCGAATTCGTGCGCCAGCGCGACAAGATCGTGCAGTCGCTGACGGCTGTGAATGCCGATGTCGTCGGCCTGATGGAAATCCAGAACAACGACGACATCGCCGTCGGCTATCTGGTCGAGCAACTGAACGCCGCAATGGGCGCCGGCACCTACGCCGTCGTGCCGAAGCCGGGCGCGACCGGCACCGACGCGATCCGCGTGGCCATGATCTACAAGCCGAAGTCGGTGAGCCTGGTGGGCGGCGCGCTGTCGGACGGCGATTCGGTCAACAACCGTCCGCCGATGGCGCAGACCTTCAAGGCGGCCAACGGCGGCAAGTTCTCGCTGGTCGTGAACCACCTCAAATCGAAGGGCGGCTGCGGTGGCGCGAGCGGCGCCAACGCCGACAGCGGCGACGGCCAGGGCTGCTGGAACGGGGAGCGCGTCGACCAGGCGACGCGCCTGCGCGACTACTTCCTGCCGCAGGTAAAGGCGGCGGCGAACGATGGCGACGTCCTGATCGTGGGCGACATGAACGCCTACGGCATGGAAGACCCGATCCGCCTGCTGAACGCGGCCGGCTACGAAAACCAGATCGAGCGCTTCGTGCGCGCGAGCGGCACGCCGTATTCTTATGTGTTCGGCGGCGAAAGCGGCTACCTCGACCATGCCCTGGCCAGCACCAGCCTCGCAAGCCAGGTGGCCGGCGTGACCGAGTGGCACAACAACGCGGACGAACCGGAAGCGATCGACTACAACATCGAGACGGGCGGCCAGGATCCCTACCAGGCCAATCCGTACCGCGCGTCGGACCACGACCCGGTCGTGGTCAGCCTGAACCTGGCGCCGAGCTACGTCGACGTGACCGCGTCGGCCACGATCGCCCGTTCGGCCCTGATGCTCAACCGCCTCACCGGCAAGTACAGCGCCACCGTGAAGATCACCAATTCGAGCACCGCCGCGCTGAACGGTCCGCTCCAGCTGTTGCTGCAAGGGCTGCCGAGCGGTGTCTCGCTCGACGGGAAGAGCGGCGACCAGAACGGTGCACCCTACCTGACGCTGCCGGGCATGACGCTGGCGCCTGGGGCCTCGGTCACCGTCACGACGACCTTCACCAACCCGTCGAAGACGGCCATCACCTACACCCCGAAGCTGTTCAGCGGCACTTTCTAAGGACCTGACCCATGTTGAATCTGAAAAACCTGTTCACCCGCGCGCTGCTGGCGCTGATGCTCGTGACCGGCGCGGGCGCCGCGCTGGCGGGCCCGACCTACCACGTCACGGTCGATACGACGACGTACACGGGCACCGGCTCGCTCGATTTCTTCCTGTCGGCTTACGAGCTGTCGGAGGACAACAAGGCCTACCTGGGCAACTTCAGCGGCGATTTCACCGGCTTCACCCTGACCGAAGGCGACGCCAGTGGTGACATCGGCAGCGGCCTGGCGCTCACCACGCGCGACGGTTTTGCATTCTTCGCCCAGGGTGTCAACTTTGGCGGACGCTTCGGTTTCGATGTGCGTTTCGACCTCACGTCCGTCGACCCGATCGGCTTCAGCGTTGGCCTGTTTAGCGACGAACTCAACGACTACCTGGGCGCGACCGGTACCGTGGTCGCCATCGAACTGGCGCCGGGCCAGCCGGACCTGGTGTCGGTGAATGCCGAGTTCGCCAGTGCCAGCGAAGTGCCGGAGCCGGCGACCCTGGCGTCGATCATGCTGGGCCTGACCCTGATGGGTTCGACTCTGCGCGCACGCCGTAAGAAATAAATCGCGCCAAATGCGTGAGCAAGGCACACCCGGCTGCGGCCCGGTGTGCCTTTTTTATTGGTGGATCAGCCCTGGCCGGCGCGGCGCATGGCGTCGATGCGGAAGGCTTCGGCGTTGCCGTCGATGATGCGCAGGCCCGCGCAGTTCTCGGCGGCGCAATCGGGGGCCGGCGTCTGGCCGACCGCGGCAGGATCGACCGAGAGGTCGACGACGCGGGTCACGGCTGCGGACTGTACAGGTGCGGACTGCACGGCTGCCGACTGGGCCGTCGGCAGGGCGCCTTCCGGCGCGGTGCCGCCGCAGGCGGTGAGGGCGGCAATCAGGGTCATGCTGAAAAGGGCGGTAAGGCGGGAGGTCTTCATGATGGTTGAGGCAGGCTCGTCAGTGATGAAATCCATTGTAGCGAATATTCTTTCCAGGTATCAATTGATTTGTGGAGAGATCGGTGTAGATAGAAGATCTTGAACACAAGATAGATGCAAAATGGAAGAAGTTGAATGGTGATAGTAGGAAATATCCTAAGGGAAATTAAAAGTGCCTAGATGCACTTATTTTCGTGGGCGTCGCGTCTTTGCCACAGCCGCGGACGCCGGCATGGCTCCATCATTTCGTGCTGCGTTGTTTGAGGGACCGTGCGCACGCTTGACCCGCAGGGCCGCATGCGTATGATGAGCTGATGCGACAACTTGCCATCCTCTTATTGCTGGCCTGCACGGCCTGCGCGACCCGGGCCGATGGCCCGTCCTCCACGCCTGCACCGGCCCAGGCCCGCGCCGCCGCGCCGTCCGCCTCAAGCACCCTGGGGCAGATCCAGGCCCTGATCGGCAAGGCCGAGTGCAGTAGCGACAGCCAATGCCAGGTGCTGCCGATCGGCGCCAAGGCCTGCGGCGGGCCGGCCAGCCATCTTGCCTATTCCACCGCGAAGACGGACGCTGCCGAACTCCAGGCCCTGGCAGAACGCTACAAGGCCGAGCAGCAGTCGAACAACCAGCGTTCCGGCATGATCTCGAACTGCATGGTGGTACCGACGCCCGTTGCCGCCTGCCGGGCGAACACCTGCCAGCTGGGCGACACGGCGGCAGTGCGTTAGACCTTCGGAGAGGGCAGAAGCAGGGCTGTCGGGAGGGCCTATTTGGTTGCCTGAAGTATATTGCCGTGATACGCTTCACGGGTTTGATCGAATGGTCAACTCAGGAGTGTCCGGATGGATGTCGTAACCCGCAAGGCCCTGTCGTCGCGCACGCGCGCGGGTGGATTCACGCTGCTCGAACTGCTGGTCGTGATCGTCATCATCGGCCTGCTTGCCGCCTATGTCGGTCCCAAGTATTTCTCCCAGCTCGGCAAGTCCGAGGTGACCATCGCCAAGGCCCAGATCGAGGCTTTTGAAAAGTCGCTCGACACCTACCGCCTCGACGTCGGCCGCTATCCGACTGGCGAAGAAGGCCTGGCCGCCCTGATGACGGCGCCCGCCAGCGCCGGCACCAAGTGGAACGGTCCCTACCTGAAGAAGGGCGTGCCGCCGGACCCGTGGGGCCACCCGTATCAATACCGTTCGCCTGCTGCCGCGGGAGAATACGAAATCCTGTCCCTCGGCCGCGACGGCCAGCCAGGCGGCAGCGGCGACAACGCCGACATTTCCTCGCTCTGATTTTCAAAATCACCTCACACCCGGGCACGTCTTCATGCAGTTCGCAGTTCGCACCCTCGCGCCCGACCTCTCGATCGCCAGCATCGTGGTCGATGCGCTCGACGAAGCCGACGCCCGCCGCCAGGTCGAGGCGCGCGGCCTGTTCGTCAGCGCGGTCGAGCCGAGCGGCGGGGTGCGCATGGCGCGCGCGCGCGGACCGAAGCTCTCGCTGGTCCTGTTCAGCCAGGAGCTGCTGGCGCTACTGAACGCGGGCCTGGGCATCGTCGAAGGCCTGGAAGCGCTGCTCGAAAAGGAAGCCAATCCGGCCGCGCGCGGCGTGCTCGAACGCCTGCTTGCGGGCCTGCGCGAGGGCAAGCGCTTTTCCAGCGTGCTGGCCGCCCAGCCGGCCCTGTTCCCGCCGCTCTACGTCGGCATCGTGCGCGCCGCCGAAGGCACCAGCGACCTGCCGCGCGCGCTGGCGCGCTACATCGACTACCAGCAGCGCATCGACACGGTGCGTTCGAAAATCGTCAGCGCCTCGATCTATCCGGTGATCCTGCTGTGCGTGGGCGGCGGCGTCTCCAGCTTCCTGATCGGCTACGTGGTGCCGCGCTTCGCCGAGGTCTACCAGGGGGCAGGGCGCAACCTGCCCTGGATGAGCCAATTGCTGCTCGAATGGGGCCAGTTCGCGGCTCGGCACGGCGGCGCGCTCTTCCTGTGCGCGCTCGCGCTGCTGGCGCTGGCGGTAACAAGCGTGCGCCGCCTCATTCAAAGCGGTGGCATCACGCGCCTGCTGGCGCGCCTGCCCGGCATTGGCGAGCGCGCGCGCATCTACGAACTGTCGCGCCTCTACCTCACGCTCGGCATGCTGACCGAGGGCGGCATCACCATCGTGAGCGCCATCGAGACGGTGCAGCCGATGGTCTCGAACACGCTGCGCGCGGCGCTGGCCAGCGCGCGCGCCGCGATCGAATCGGGGCGGCCGCTGTCGGATGCCTTCGAGGCCAATGGTCTCACCACGCCGATCTCGCTGCGCATGCTGCGCGTGGGCGAGCGCACCGGCGACATGGGCCCGATGCTGACCCAGTCGGCCGCCTTCTACGACGGCGAGATCAGCCGCTGGATCGACCGCTTCACGCGTACCTTCGAGCCGCTGCTGATGGCGGCGATCGGCCTCGTGGTCGGCGCCATCGTGGTGCTGCTGTACATGCCGATCTTCGATTTGGCAGGAGATATGTCGTGACTGTGCTCGATTCCGCCCTGCTGGCGCGCGCCCGCGTCCAGAGCCGCCAGTCGCAACGCGCGCTGGTGGCCGAACTCGAGGCGCTCACTGGGCTCGAGCCGCGCCAGGTGGTGGCTGCGCTGGCCCAGCCCTTTGGCTTGAGCGTGATGGAGACCGCCGAGATGCTGAGCCAGGAGCCGGCCTTCGACCTGCTGCCGCTGGCCCAGGCCATGTCGCGCCACTGCGTGCTGCTGCGCGGCCCCAATGGCCAGCTTACCGGCGTGATCGCCGATCCCTTCGACCTCGACCAGCAGACCTGGCTGGCGGCGCAGGCGGGCAGTTCGCCGCGCGCGCCGCTGCACCTGCGCCTGGCGCTGGCGGCCGACATCCAGGCCTATCTGTCGCGCCAGGAAGCCTCGGCGCGCGCGGTCGACACGCTCGCGCCCAGCAACGACAACGCACGACGCGACGGCAAGACCGCCGCCGTGCTCTCCTTCGCCTCGGTGTCGGAAGCGGGCAGCCCGGCCGTCAAGCTGGTCAATTCGACCCTGTATGACGCGCTCAAGGCAGGCGCCTCCGACATCCACCTCGAGAGCACGGCGACTGGCCTGGCGGTGAAATACCGCGTCGACGGGGTGCTCGATCACGCCACCAGCGTGGGCGGCATCGAGCTGGCCGAACACATCATCTCGCGTTTAAAGGTGCTGGCGGAGCTCGACATCGCCGAGCGCCGCATTCCGCAGGACGGCAGCTTCCGCGTCGAATCGGGCGGGCGCGAGATCGACCTGCGCGTGTCGATCATGCCGAGCATCCACGGCGAGGATGCCGTCATCCGTATCCTCGACAAGCGCGCCATGGTCGAAGCCTACGGCGCGCTGACGCTGGAGGCGCTGGGCTTCGATGCGCCTTCGCTGGCGACCCTGCGCCAGCTGGCCCAGGAAGCCTACGGCATGCTGCTGGTGACCGGGCCGACCGGTTCGGGCAAGACCACGACCCTGTACGCGGCGCTCACCGAAATCCACAACGGGCGCGAGAAGATCATCACGATCGAGGACCCGGTCGAATACCAGCTGCCCGGCATCCTGCAGATCCCCGTCAACGAAAAGAAGGGCCTCACCTTCGCGAAAGGCCTGCGCTCGATCCTGCGCCATGATCCGGACAAGATCATGGTCGGCGAGATCCGCGACCGCGAGACCGCGGAAATTGCGGTGCAGTCGGCGCTGACCGGACACCTGGTGCTGACCACGGTCCACGCCAACAACGTGTTCGACGTGTTCGGGCGCTTCACCCACATGGGCATCGATCCGTATGCCTTCGTCTCGGCCCTGAACGGCATCTGGGCCCAGCGCCTCGTGCGCATGAACTGCCCGCACTGCGCGGTGCGGTACGACCCCGACGATGCCGAACTGGCGGCGGCGCGGCTCGAGCGGCTGGAGGTGGCCGACTATCTCTTCATGCATGGCAAGGGCTGTGGCGACTGCCGCGGCACCGGCTACAAGGGCCGCCGCTCGATCGCCGAGATCCTGACCCTGAACGACGAGATCCGCGAACTGATCGTCGACAAGCAGCCGATCCGCCGCATCAAGGCCGCAGCCCAGGCCAACGGCACGCGCAGCCTGCGCCTGGCCGCGCTCGACCTGGTCAAGCGCGGCGCCACCACCCTCGACGAGATCCGGAGGGTGACCCAGCATGCCTAAAATGCCGCTACGCTTGCCAGGGCAGGCCTTGCGCCTGGGCGTGAGCCACGACAGCCTGGCCCTGGTGCGCACCAGCCGCCTGTTCGGCGCGCGCCGCAGGCCTCTTGGCGAGGTGCGCATCGATGGCCCCGAGCCGGAGAGCGTGGCGCGCGGCCTGCGCACGCTGTTCGAAGGCGTCGATGCCGCCGGCTGGCCCTTGAGCGTGGTGCTGGCCGACGAGCTGGCGCGCATCTGGCAGGTAGCTCCGCCGCCGCAGGCTGCCAGTCCCGCCGACCTCGAAGCCGCCGCCGCGATGCGTTTTACGAGCCTGTTCGGCAGCGCCACGGCCGGCTGGACCCTGGCCGCCGACTGGCGCGCCGACCAGCCCTTCCTGGCCGCCGCGCTGCCCGCGCCCCTGCTTGCCGCGGTGGTCGACGCCGCGCATGCGGCGCGCTGCCCGCTGATCGAGGTCGTGCCGCAGTTCGTGGCTGCGATGAACGGCTGGCGCAGGCTGCGCCGGCCCGGCGCCTGGTTCGGCCTGGTGCACGGCCAGGTGCTGACGCTGGCCGCCTACGAGGGCCGCATGCTGGCCGCGCTGCGCACGGCGGTGCTGCCGCCCGGCGCCGACCGCGCCTGGCTGGACAATCACATTGCACGCGAGGCGCTGCGCCTGGGATTGACGGTGCCCAGCCTGTTGCAATTGTGCGGGACCGCACCGCGCAGCTGGGCGGGCGAGGCGGACGGCCTGGCCTGCACCCTGTTCGAGGATGGCGCGGCAGGGGAGGCCGGTGCGCTGCGCCTGGCCTGCACGGGGAGTGCAGCATGACGAATTTACGTAGACCTGTGCGCCTCGATTTTGCCCCTTCCAGCCTGCGCCGCACGCTGCTGCGCGCGCCCGTCACCGCGCGCGTAGCGGCAATCGCCGCGCTGGCCCTGTGCGCCGTGGCCCTTGTACAGGTGCTGGATTACCGCGAAGCGCGCGAAGAGGTCGATGCCCAACTGGCGGCCTTGCAGGCCCGCGCCGCCGCACCAAGCGTGGCACCGAGCACGCCGCGCACGCCGGTCGGCGAACAGGAAGCGCTGGCCGTGAACGCCGCGGTCGCGCAACTGAACCTGCCCTGGCGCGCGCTGCACGACGCGGTGCGCGCGGCGACGCCCCAAAACGTCGCGCTGCTGGCGCTGGAGCCGGACGCGAAGCGCCACGTGCTGCGCATCACGGCCGAGGCGAAGAGCAGCGACGACATGCTGGCCTATGTGAGCCTGCTCGAACGCGAGGAATGGTTCGCGTCCATCACCCTGGTGCGCCACGAGGTAGTGGAGCACGACCCGAACCGGCCGCTGCGCTTCCAGCTCGACGCCGGATGGGAGGCGCCATGAGGCTTGCCACGAGCGCACTGCGCCTGCGCCTGGCGCTGCGCGCCCTGAATCCGGTGACGATCGCCGCGCTGCTGCTGGCGCTGGCCGGCCTGCTGGCATTGGCCTGGGTGCTGCCGGCGCGCGAGGCGCTGGAGGCGGAGCGGCTGCGGGCACGGCGTGCGGCCGCGCTGCCGCCGCCCGTGGCGTCCGTGACACCGGTGGTGCTGGAAAGCGGCGCCTCCGAGAACCTGGCCGTGTTCCGCGCGGCGCTTGGTCGCCAGCGCGACGTCGAGCCGGCCTTGAAAACCCTGTTCGGGATTGCGGCGAAAAGCGGCCTGGTGCTGCGCCAGGGCGAGTACAAGCGCGGTGTCGACCGCAATGCGAAGCTGCATACGTACCAGATCAACCTGCCGGTGAAGGGCAGCTATGCCCAGGTCTGGCAGTTCGCCTTGCAGGCCCTGCGTGCGCTGCCCTATGCCTCGCTCGACGACGTCAGCTTCAAGCGCGACAACATCGCCGAGACGGGCCTGGAAGCGCGCCTGCGCCTGACCCTGTACCTGTCCGACGCACCGGGAGCGCAGCGATGAAGCCGCGTCACATCGCCATGGGCGCGGCCCTGCTGTTCGCCGCCGGGCTGCTGATGTTCGGCGACCGCAGTCCGGAAACCGAGGTCGCCGAGGCAGTCGAGCGTCCGGCCTTTGCCTCCACGCGTCCCGCGCCGGCACGCCAGGCGGAAGCGAAGACTGCTCCTCCAATTGCGCGCCTGGTGCCGCGCGAAACACTGATTGGCGACGGCAAGGACAACTTCAACGCCGGGGACAAGCCCCTGTTCGGGCGCCAGGACTGGACTCCACCGCCGCCTCCGCCGCCGAAACCGGCGCCGCCTCCACCGCCGGCCGCGCCGCCGCTGCCGTTCACCGTCATCGGCAAGTCGCTCGAGGAAGGCAAGTGGGAAGTCTACCTCGCGAGTGGCCAGAGCACGCACATCGCCCACGAAGGCGCCGTGCTGGAGGGGTCCTGGCGCATCGACCGCATCGCGCCGCCCCTGATGACCCTGACTTACCTGCCGCTGAACCAGATCCAGCAGCTCAACATTGGAGTATTCGAGTAATGGTTCGTTTCCGCATTCGTGCCATTCCTGCCTTCGCCGCCGTGCTGTGCAGCGCGGCGCTGCTGCAGGGCTGTACGGCGCAGCGCGCCTACCAGGAAGGCAATGCCCTCGTGGCCCAGCAACAGGTCGGCGCCGGCCTTGCGAAGTACCGCGAAGCGGTGGCGGCCGACCCGGGCAATGCGCTGTATCGCGCGGCACTGCTGCGTGCGCGCGACGCCACGGCGACGCGCCTGGTCGAGCAGGCCGAGCGCGAGCTGGCCGCCGGCCGCATCGACGCCGCGCGCACTGCCTACCAGCAGGTGCTCGAAGTCGATCCGGCCAACGAGCGTGGCCGCGCCGGCATGCGCCAGATCGAGGCGGACCGCCGCCACAGCGCGCTGTTCGAGGCCGCGCGGCTTGATCTCGAGAAGAAGGATGTCGAGGCGGCGCGCCAGAAGCTGGGCGCGATCCTGAGCGAGCGCCCCGGCCACGAAGGCGCGCGCCAGCTGCTGGTCGAACTCGACGAAAAGGCGGCCGTGCCGGCAGCGTCATCGAGCGAGGCGACGCTGGCGGCGAGCTTCCGTAAACCGATCAGCCTCGAGTTCCGCGACGCGCCGCTGCGCCAGGTCTTCGAGATCATCGCGCGCCACTCGGGCCTGAACTTCGTCTTCGACAAGGACGTGCGCTCGGACGGCCGCACCTCGATCTTCCTGAAGAACAGCACGGTGGAAGCGGCCGTGCACTTCCTGCTGGTGACCAACCAGCTCGAGCGCCAGGTCATGGACGGCAACACCATCCTGATCTACCCGAACAGCGCCGCCAAGCTGAAGGAATACCAGGAGCTGACGGTCAAGACCTTCTATCTCGCCAACGCCGACGCGAAAAGCATCGCCAACACCTTCAAGACCATCCTGAAATCGCGCGACGTGGTGGTCGACGAGAAGCTGAACCTGGTGATCCTGCGCGACAGCCCGGAAGCGGTCAAACTGGCGACCCAGCTGGTGGCCTTGCAGGACGTGGCCGAGCCGGAAGTCATGCTCGACGTCGAGGTCCTGGAGATCAAGCGCAGCCGCATCATGGACCTGGGCGTGGCCTGGCCGCAGAGCCTGGGCTTCGCGCCGCTGATCGGCAGCAGCGGTGCGCCGATCTCGATCGACGAGCTGCGCGGCCTGAACAGCAGCGTGATCGGCGTGACCGGCGTGCGCGCCACCGTCAACGCCAACAAGACCGACTCGGATTCGAACACCCTGGCCAATCCGCGCATCCGTGTGCGCAACAAGGAAAAGGCCAAGGTCGTCATCGGCGACAAGGTCCCGAACATCACGACCAACGTCTCGCCCGCAACCACCGGCAGCTTCCTGTCGCAGTCGATCAATTATGTCGATGTGGGTCTTACGCTGAACGTCGAGCCGACCATCTACCTGAACAACGAAGTCGGGATCCGCATCTCGCTCGAGGTGAGCAACCTGGTCGACACGATCCAGACCGAGAACGCGGTGGCCTACCGCATCGGTACCCGTTCGGCGACCACCATGCTGCAATTGAAGGATGGCGAGAACCAGGTGCTGGCGGGCCTGATCAACAGCGAAGACCGCAGCAGCGGCAGCAAGGTGCCGGGCGTGGGCAACCTGCCGATCCTGGGCCGCCTCTTCGGCAGCACGCGCGATACCGACGACAAGACCGAGATCGTGCTCTCGATCACGCCGCACCTGGTGCGCACCGTGCAGCGTCCGCCGGCCGGGGCCGCGGAATTCAGCGCCGGCACCGAATCGAGCTTCCGCCGCCGCCCGGATACGGCGGTGCGCCTGCCGACGGCGCAGCCGACAGCGCAGCCGGCCACGCGGCCCGCCGTGCCGGTGGCGCCGCCGCTGGGCCAGCCGGCGACACCCGCCGTGCCTTCGGTGACGGGCGCGCCGCTGTCGCAGCCGATCGGCACAGCGCCGGCGCCGTACACGGTGCCGCCCTCGGCGCAACCGGGCGTGCAGGTCACGCCGATCCCGGCGCCGCCGGCCACGCCACCGGCCACGCAGCCGGTGCCGCCACCAGGCCCGTCGCCGCTGTTGGCGTCGCCAGCGGCGCGGCCGCCCGGACAATGAAGCTGCGCGGCTTCACCCTGATCGAGCTGCTCGTCACGCTCGCCATCCTGGCGCTGCTGGCGACGCTCGTGATCCCGGTCGGCCAGACCGTGGTCCAGCGCCGCGACGAAGCCGCCTTGCGCCAATCGCTGCGCGAGATCCGCGCCGCGCTCGACGCCTATAAACGCGCCGCCGACGAAGGCCGCATCGCGAAGGCGGCGGGCGCCAGCGGTTACCCGGCCAGGCTGGAGCTGCTGGTGGAAGGCGCGCGTGATCTGCGCAGCCCGAAGGGCGCGAAGATCTACTTCCTGCGCCGCCTGCCGCGCGACCCCTTCAATCCCGATCCGGCGCTGAGCGAGGCCGAGACCTGGGGCAAGCGCAGCTATGCCAGCGAGGCCGAGGAGCCGAAGGAGGGCGACGACGTCTACGACGTGTATTCGACTTCGCCGCGCGTCTCCCTGAACGGCATTCCCTATCGGCGGTGGTGAGCATGCAAACCATCAAACGTGGCTTTACGTTGATCGAACTGCTGGTGGTGCTGGCCATCGTCGCGCTGCTGCTCACGCTGGCCGTGCCGCGCTTCTTCCCGAGCGTCGACAAGACCAAAGAGACCATCCTGATGGATAACCTGCGCAGCACGCGCGCGGTGATCGAGCAGTTCCATGCCGATACCGGCCGCTATCCGGACTCGCTGGAACAGCTGGTCGAGAAAAAATACCTGGCGCGCCTGCCGGTGGACCCGATCCTGGAGTCGGATAGCGGCTGGGTCATCGTGCCGCCCGAAGACGAGGGCGTGGCGGGCGCGGTCTACGACCTGCATAGCGGCGCGCCGGGGAATGGCCGCGACGGCCGGCCCTACGCCGAATGGTAGTTCCGCCTGTTCGCCGCGAGGCCGGCTTCACCTATGTCGGGCTGGTCGTGTTCGTAGCGATCCTCGGTATGGTGGGTGCGGCCACGGTCAAGGTGGACAGCCTGCTGCGCCGCGCGGCCGCCGAACAGGAGCTGCTGGAAATCGGCGCCGCCTTCAGCGCGGCCCTGCGCAGCTATGCCGCGGCCACGCCCAAGGGTTTTACGCCGGTGCCGCCGACGCTGCAGGACCTGCTGAAGGACCCGCGCTTTCCCGGCACCCGGCGCCACCTGCGCAAGATTTTCGTCGACCCGATCACGGGCGGCACGGAGTGGGGCATCGTCTACATGCGGGATCAGACCGGGGTGCTGGCCGTGTACAGCCTGTCGCAGGCGAAGCCGCTGAAGCTGGCGAACTTCGATGCGCGCTTCCCGCATTTCGAGAACAGGGAGCACCTGTCGGAGTGGAAGTTCACGGCGGGAGAAGGCATGCCGGCAAGCGCGGTCAATCAGGCTGCACAGCCTGTACCGATTCCGGCGCCGGTGCCGCCGGCTACGCCGCCCGCTCCGCCGCCGGAATCGCCGGCCGAGCCGGCGCAGGAGCCGGAACCGCAAGCAGAGCCGCAGCCGCAAGCGGAACCGGCCGCACCGGAAGAGCCGGAAGAACCGCCGCCACCGCCTGCGCCGCCCGACACGGCCTCGGGCACCTGATTACTTGGCGCGGCGCTTGAAGTCGCGCGGGCGGAAGCCCAGCACGCCGAGCACGCCGAAATAGCTGATCCCACTGGCCGTGATGATGGCCAGCAGGGCGCCGGCGCGCATGAGCGGATGCGCACGCATGGCGATCCAGTCGAACTGGGCCTGGCCGAACCAGGCCACCGCGCCCATCACCGCGACGGCAATCACCAGCTTCAGGAAGAAGCCGCCCCAGCCGGGTTCCGGCTGGTAGATCCGGCGCTTGCGCAGTCCGCTGTAGAGCAGGGCTGCGTTGAGGCAGGCGCCGACCCCGATCGACAGGGCCAGGCCGGCCACGCCCAGCAGCGGCACGAAGACCAGGTTCATCAGCTGAGTGGCGACCAGCACGCCCACGGCGATGCGCACCGGCGTGCGCACGTCCTGGCGCGCGAAGAAGGCGGGCGCCAGCGTCTTCACCAGAATGAAGCCGAGCAGGCCGGCACTGTAGGCCATCAGGGGCAGCGACGACGCGACCACGTCGGCGTTGTCGAAGGCGCCATAATGGAACAGGGTGGCGATCATCGGCTCGGCCAGGGTGGCCAGGCCCACCGCGGCCGGGATCGACAGCAGGAAGGTCAGGCGCAGGCCCCAGTCCAGCAGCGAGGAGTATTCGCGGGTATCGCCTTCGGTGTTGGCCTTGGCCAAGCCGGGCAGCAGGATGGTCCCCAGGGCGACGCCGAGCAGGGCGGTCGGCAGTTCCATCAGCCGGTCCGCGTACTGCAGGGCCGAGACGGCGCCTGCCGCCAGGCCGGCCGCGATCGTGGTGTTGATCAGGAGGCTGATCTGGGCCGCCGCGACGGAAAAGACGGCCGGGCCCATCTTAGCCAGCATGCGGTGCACGCCGGCGTCGCGCAAGGCCCTCAGCGGATTGATCGACAGGCGCGGGAGCATGCCGATCCTCAAGAGCGAGGGCAGCTGGAGCGCCACCTGCAGCACGCCGCCGATGCACACGCCGACGGCCATCGCATAGATCGGCTGCGCGAACCAGTCGGCCATGACCACAGCCGCGAAGATGAAGGACAGGTTCAGCAGCACCGGGGTAATCGCGGGAATCTTGAACTGGCGCCAGGTGTTGAGCACGCCGCTGGAGAGGGCAACGAAGGCCATGCAGGCGATGTAGGGGAACATCATGCGCGTCATGACGACCGCCGCATCGAAGGCGGCCGGCTCGCGCTGCAGGCCGCCGCCGATCCAATAGATCAGGACCGGCGCTGCGACGATGCCGGCGATGCTGGTCAGGACGGTCGCCCAGATCAGCACGGTCGCCACGTGGTCGACCAGGGTCTTGGTGGCCTCCTGGCCGTGTTTCGTCTTGTACTCGGTAATGATCGGTACGAAGGCCTGGGAGAAGGCGCCTTCCGCGAACAGGCGGCGCAGCAGGTTCGGCAGGCGGAAGGCGATATTGAAGGCGTCGGTGAAGTTCGAGGCGCCGAAGGCGGTCGCGAACAGGCTTTCGCGCAACAGGCCCGTCACGCGGGACACCATGGTCATGCTGGAAATGGCAGCGAGGGTCTTGAGCAGATTCATGGGGCGAGATTATAGCTGGGCAATACCCGGCGGGGCGTTCATGCAGCAGCAATAATCAATAATGAATTGCCAGAAGGGGGTTGTTTCGCTATAATCGTGGGCTGTACTGAATTCTGTTAGCAGACACATATGTTTGGCAGGCACTGGAATGGGCCAGTTTGACTCGCTAATGTTTGCAAACGCAACTTGACCCCGATTTAGGAAATTCCATGGCAAATACCGCACAAGCGCGCAAACGCGCTCGTCAAGCAGTTAAGCAAAACGCACACAACAGCGCTCAGCGTTCGACCCTGCGCACCGCCATCAAGGCCGTCCGCAAAGCCATCCAGGCAGGCGACAAAGCTGCTGCGACCACCATCTTCCAGCAGTCCGTGTCGACCATCGACAGCATCGCTGACAAGAAGATCATCCACAAGAACAAGGCCGCTCGCCACAAGAGCCGCCTGGCTGCTGCCCTGAAAGCCCTGTCGGCTTAATACCCGGTTGGCGCGCGGCTCAGGCCGCGCTGGCAGTACAGTGGAAGAGAAACCCGCCCGACTCCGGTCCCGGCGGGTTTTTCCGCTGTAGGGCGGGCATGCCCGCGCGTGACGCTCGCATCGCGTTGGCGGGGTCTTTCCTCAAACGAGGCCAACACAGTTTCGTAGGGTGGGCATTCCATGCCCACGCGGTCGTGCCGGTGCGCACCGCAGGTTCATAGATCGTTGACGTCGCAAGCCGGATTTAACGCCGCGTTAATTCAACCGGTAATACCGCGTGGGCATGAATGCCCACCCTACAAGGACGTCCACGCCAGGCACCCGATAGCCAGCGCCGAATTACTGACCATCCACGCGCCGTGCCTGTAGAGCAGGGTAGTTCGCTTCTTGTCCTTCACATCCAGCGCCCACACGTCCCCCGAGGCCGCCGACCACAGGATGCGCCCGTCCACCGCCTCGATCCCGGCAAACACCGTCGCCGGCTTCGTCCCCGGCTTATAAAACACCATCACTGTATCCACCCCCGGCGGCGGCAGGGCTGCCATCGGCCCGCCGACGAGCACCGCCAGCACCAGCGCCGCCGCCCCGCCGCGTCCTCCCAAGGCCCCGCCACTGCCGCGCCGCAGCCGCCGGCCCAACACGACGAAGGCCACGCCGAACACGACAAACCACAGCAGATCCCAGAACAGCACGGACTCCGAATCGAGCCGGATCCGGTGAATCCCGAGAATCCACTGCGACAGCACGCCGTCGAGCATGTGCCAGGCGCCGAAGCCGATGGCCGCGTTCGCCAGCAGCAAACGGTCGCCGCCGTCCTCGACGTGGTGCCGTCCCTTCCACAGTTTCCACAGCCCGGCGCCGGCCAGCACGTACATCAGCAGGTGAAAGAAGCCGTCGGCCATGATCTGCACGCGGATGTCCTGGAAGGGCGGGCGCGTGACCAGCGAGAGCAGGTGGTGCCATTGCAGGATCTGGTGCAGCAGGATGCCGTCGAAAAAGCCGCCAAGGCCGAAGCCCAGCAGATAGCCGGCCCAGCCGAGGGCGCGCTGCCCGGCAAGCATCGATGCATCGAACTGGCGTACGGTCATGGCAACTCCTCTCAAGCTGTGGTCCCATCCTAGCGCGTTCGCACCTGGTCCAGCGCCGGGGAGTGGCCCTCGGCTTGCTAAAGCGGTAGCGCACAGTAAAATACTGGTGCATAATGTGAAACGCTCGTCTTATGTCTTATAGAAGACTTGAGCGACAGCAGAGGTCTCCCGGCAGTCGGCCGGGGCGCGATGATTGATGCCGATCGTTGCCGATTCCCCTTCGTCCGAAGGAGGAGTAGCATGGTCGGCGGACCGCGCAGGGCGTCGCCGCAGGGGCGTTGACTCCGCCGCGAACGAAGACTGGCGTTATTGATTAGTTTTATAGATCGCGAACCGTTCGCGAGAACCGAGGAAAAAGCGCATGAGCAGTAATCCGACCATCATCTACACCCTGACCGACGAGGCGCCACTGCTGGCGACCCACGCCTTCCTGCCTGTCGTCAGCACCTTCACCAAGGCCGCCGGCATCGACGTCGTGTCGAGCGACATCTCGGTCGCAGCCCGTATCCTGGCTGCCTTCCCGGAAGCCCTGACCCCTGAGCAGCGCGTCCCGGACGCATTGAGCGAACTGGGCAAGAAGACGCTCGAGCCGGACGCGAACATCATCAAGCTGCCGAACATCTCGGCATCGGTCGGCCAGCTGACCGCCGCCATCAAGGAACTGCAGGAAAAGGGCTACAACTTGCCCGACTACCCGGCCGATCCGAAGACCGACGAAGAAAAAGCCATCAAGGCCCGCTACGGCAAGTGCATCGGCTCCGCCGTGAATCCGGTCCTGCGCGAAGGTAACTCGGACCGCCGCGCACCGCGCGCCGTCAAGGAATACGCACGCAAGAACCCGCACTCGATGGCCCCATGGTCGCCGGCATCGCGCACCCACGTCTCGCACATGACCCATGGCGACTTCTACCATGGCGAAAAGTCGATGACGGTGCAGGGCGCCCGCGACGTCAAGATGGAACTGATCACCAAGAGCGGCCAGACCATCGTCCTGAAGCCGAAGGTCGCGCTGCAGGACGGCGAGATCATCGATTCGATGTTCATGAGCCGCAAGGCCCTGCTGGCCTTCTACGAACAGCAGATCAACGATGCCAAGGAAGCCGGCGTCCTGTTCTCGCTGCACGTCAAGGCGACGATGATGAAGGTCTCGCACCCGATCGTCTTCGGCCACTGCGTGCGCATGTTCTACAAGGAAGCGTTTGAAAAGCACGGCGCCCTGTTCGACAGCCTCGGCATCAACGTCAACAACGGCATGGCCGACCTGTACAACAAGATCGCCAACCTGCCGGCCTCGCAGCGCGAAGAAATCGAACGCGACCTGCACGCCTGCCAGGAGCACCGTCCGGCGCTGGCCATGGTCGACTCGGCCAAGGGCATCACCAACTTCCACTCGCCGAACGACGTCATCGTCGACGCTTCGATGCCTGCGATGATCCGCGCCGGCGGCAAGATGTACGACGCCACCGGCTCGCTGAAGGAAGTCAAGGCCGTCATCCCCGAGTCGACCTTCGCCCGTATCTACCAGGAGATCATCAACTTCTGCAAATGGCATGGCGCCTTCGATCCGAAGACCATGGGCACCGTTCCGAACGTGGGCCTGATGGCGCAGCAAGCCGAAGAATACGGCTCGCACGACAAGACCTTCGAGATCCAGGAAGACGGCATCGCCAACATCACCGACCTCGCCACCGGCGAAGTCCTGATGAGCCAGAACGTGGAGAAGGGCGACATCTGGCGCATGTGCCAGGTCAAGGACGCGCCGATCCGCGACTGGGTCAAGCTGGCCGTGACGCGCGCACGCAACTCGGGCATGCCGGCCGTGTTCTGGCTGGACCCGTACCGTCCGCACGAAAATGAGCTGATCAAGAAGGTCAAGACCTACCTGAAGGACCACGACACGAGCGGCCTGGACATCCAGATCATGTCGCAGGTACGTGCGATGCGCTACACGCTGGAACGCGTCAAGCGCGGCCTGGACACCATCTCGGTGACCGGCAACATCCTGCGCGACTACCTGACCGACCTGTTCCCGATCATGGAACTGGGCACCTCGGCCAAGATGCTGTCGATCGTCCCGCTGATGGCCGGCGGCGGCATGTACGAAACCGGCGCCGGCGGTTCGGCTCCGAAGCACGTGCAGCAGCTGGTGGAAGAGAACCACCTGCGCTGGGATTCGCTGGGCGAGTTCCTGGCGCTGGCCGTCTCGCTGGAAGACCTCGGCATCAAAACCGGCAGCAACAAGGCCAAGGTCCTGGCCAAGACGCTCGACGCCGCGACCGGCAAGCTGCTGGACAACCGCAAGTCGCCTTCGCCGAAGACCGGTGAGCTCGACAACCGCGGCAGCCAGTTCTACCTGTCGCTGTACTGGGCCCAGGAACTGGCCGCGCAAACCGACGACGCCGAACTGGCCGCCTATTTTGCGCCGCTGGCCAAGAACCTGGCCGAGAACGAAGCGAAGATCGTGCAGGAACTGCTGGAAGTGCAGGGCAAGCCGGTCGACATCGGCGGCTACTACAAGGCGGACGACGCCAAGGTGAAGGCCGTGATGCGTCCGAGCGCGACCTTCAACGCTGCGCTGGCTTCGCTGGGCGCGTAAGCTGACTTAGCTCGCAAAGAAAAACCCGCCGCCCCGAAAGGGCCGGCGGGTTTTTTTGTAGGGGTGGTCGAGGCCAATGGCCTCGACCACGGTTTCACCGGGCGCCCCGTGCCCACCAAATGGATGCGCCAACGCGACGCCACGTTTGTGGTGGGCACGGGGCGCCCACCCTACGTCAACGTTTGCCTTTTAATGCCGCGACCGGCACCTCGACGAATTCTCCCGGCATCAAGGGATGCGTCGCCAGGCTGAACGGCCCGATACTGCTCCTCACCAGCCTCAGCGTCGGCAATCCCACCGCCGCCGTCATCCTGCGCACCTGCCGGTTCTTTCCCTCTTCCAGCGTGATCGCGATCCACCCCGTCGGCTTGTCCGCGCGCGTGCGGATCGGCGGGTTGCGCGGCCACAGCCATTCTGGTTCGGCGATGCGTACCGCGCGGCAGGGCTTCGTCACGAAGTCGCCCAGGTCGAGCGGCGCCTGCAGGCGGGCGAGGGCGGCCGCATCCGGGATGCCGTCCACCTGTACCAGGTAGGTCTTGGCTTCCTTGTGGTCCGGGTGCGCGATCTTGTGCTGCAGGGCGCCGTCGTCGGTCAGCAGCATCAGGCCTTCGCTGTCGGCGTCCAGGCGGCCGGCCGGATAGATGCCGGGGATGGAGAGGTAGTCGGCGAGGGATGCGCGGCCTTCCTGCGGCGAAAACTGGCACAGGACCTGGAAGGGTTTATTGAAGAGGATAAGCGGCATGGGTAAAGTGTGAAGCGACAGGTAGAACGCTGGGCAGTGGAGCGTGGCATCTGTCAAAATACTAGTGCATAATGCAAGACGCCATCTTGTGTCTTATAGAAGACTACAGATCCCGCCGCTATTGTAATCCAGCCACCTGGGAGAATACATGTACCAACACATCACCGTACCGGCCGACGGCCAGAAAATTACGGTCAACGCCGATTTCTCGCTCAACGTGCCGGACAATCCGATCATCCCCTATATCGAAGGCGACGGCACCGGCCTCGATATTACTCCCGTGATGCTGAAGGTGGTCGATGCGGCGGTGGCGAAGGCCTATGGCGGCCGGCGCAAGATCAGCTGGATGGAAATCTATGCCGGCGAGAAGTCGACCAATGTGTACGGCCCGGACGTCTGGCTCCCAGCCGAAACGCTGGAAGTCGTGAAGGATTATGTGGTCTCGATCAAGGGTCCGCTCACGACGCCGGTCGGCGGCGGCATCCGCTCGCTCAACGTGGCGCTGCGCCAGGAACTCGACCTCTACGTCTGCCTGCGCCCGGTGCGCTATTTCGCCGGCGTGCCCTCGCCGCTGAAGCAGCCGGAGAAGACCGACATGGTCATCTTCCGCGAGAACTCGGAAGACATCTATGCCGGCATCGAGTGGGCGGCGGAGTCGGAAGGGGCGCAGAAGATGATCGCCTTCCTGACCAAGGAAATGGGCGTCAGGAAGATCCGCTTCCCGGAAACCTCGGGCATCGGCATCAAACCGGTTTCGCGCGAGGGCACCGAGCGCCTGGTGCGCAAGGCGATCCAGTACGCGATCGACAACGACAAGCCTTCGGTCACGATCGTCCACAAGGGCAACATCATGAAGTACACCGAGGGTGGCTTCCGCGACTGGGCCTATGCGCTGGCGCAGAAGGAATTCGGCGCCGAGCTGATCGACGGTGGCCCATGGTGCAGGTTCAAGAGCCCGAAGACGGGCCGCGACATCACCATCAAGGATTCGATCGCCGACGCCTTCCTGCAGCAGATCCTGCTGCGTCCGGCCGAGTACAGCGTGATCGCGACCCTGAACCTGAACGGCGACTACATCTCGGACGCGCTCGCGGCCCAGGTCGGCGGCATCGGCATCGCGCCGGGCGCCAACATGTCGGACTCGGTGGCGATGTTCGAAGCCACCCACGGCACCGCGCCCAAATACGCGGGCAAGGATTACGTGAACCCGGGTTCGCTGATCCTGTCGGCGGAAATGATGCTGCGCCACATGGGCTGGCTTGAGGCTGCCGACCTCATCATCTCGTCGATGGAGAAGGCGATCACCTCGAAGCGCGTGACCTACGATTTCGCGCGCCTGATGGAGGGCGCGACCCAGGTCTCGTGCTCGGGCTTCGGCGAGGTCATGATCGAGCAGATGCAATAAGCGATTATTTTCGGATCAGCCCGCTTCGAAAGAGGCGGGCGCCGAATAAAATGCATGGACGAAAAAAAACCCCGCACTTGGCGGGGTTTCTCGCTTCCGCAGGGATGAATTACATGCCCTGGATGTTGGAAGCTTGCTTGCCTTTAGGGCCTTGCGTGACTTCGAATTGGACTTTCTGACCTTCTTTGAGGGTCTTAAAACCGTTCATGTTGATTGCGGAGAAATGCGCGAACAGATCCTCGCCGCCGTCATCTGGAGTGATGAAGCCAAAGCCTTTGGAATCATTGAACCACTTAACAGTACCAGTTGCCATAAAAGAACTTTCAAATATAAACAAATCACACGAGCCATAAAAGCAAGAAGCTTCTTGCCCCCTCCTCAGCCTGCTCACTTCTTATCAACAAGTACATAAGTACATGTCAATGTTTGCATTGTTGATGCACTAAACTTTGAAGTCAAGCCCTTTGATGCGACTGTTGTTAATTTTTTCATACGTCATGCATAGCCCATGCATATGCCTATGAAAACCCAGCTCTTGATTTCTGCAATCGGAACCGCATCTGCGCTTTCAACGGAAAACAAGTAAGATGAAGACGAATCGAAGTGAGCTGAACGCAGTGAGCTGATATTTCTGCTTTGCATCATCCTTGAACGCTTTAGAATACGCCCATGGCAACCAAGCACGATACCGAACAGCTGCTGGAGCGGCAGACAGTCAAACCACCGCCCCTGTATCAGGTGGCCTTGCTGAACGATGACTACACACCGATGGAATTTGTGGTGGCCATCATTCAGGAGTACTTCAACAAGGATCGCGAAACAGCGACGCAGATCATGCTTTCCGTACACCGTCATGGTAAAGGAGTGTGCGGCGTGTTTTCCAAAGATATAGCGTGTACCAAAGTGGAGTTTGTCTTAACGCATGCGCGCAAGGCGGGGCATCCCCTGCAGTGCGTGATGGAGGAAGTATGATTGCGCAGGAACTTGAAGTATCCCTACACATGGCCTTTGTCGAAGCTCGACAGGCACGGCACGAGTTCATTACCGTGGAGCACCTGCTGCTTGCGCTCCTCGATAATCCTTCGGCCGCTGAAGTCCTGCGTGCATGCGCGGTCAATATCGATGACCTGCGCAAGACCCTGACCAATTTCATCGGTGACAACACCCCGACCGTGCCGGGCACGGGCGAGGTCGACACCCAGCCGACGCTCGGCTTCCAGCGCGTGATCCAGCGTGCGATCATGCACGTGCAGTCGGCCTCGAACGGCAAGAAGGAAGTCACGGGCGCCAACGTGCTCGTCGCGATCTTCGGCGAGAAGGACTCGCATGCTGTTTACTACCTGCACCAGCAGGGCGTGACCCGTCTCGACGTGGTGAACTTCATCTCGCACGGCGTGCGCAAGGACCAACAGATCGACAGCCAGAAGGCGTCGGAAGGCGTGGAAGAAGCGCAGGTCGAAGGCGCGACGAAGGAAAGCCCGCTCGACCAGTTCACCCAGAACCTGAACAAGTCGGCCGCCGACGGCAAGATCGATCCGCTGATCGGCCGCGAAGAGGAAGTGGATCGCGTGATCCAGATCCTGTGCCGCCGCCGCAAGAACAATCCGCTGCTCGTGGGCGAAGCCGGTGTCGGCAAGACCGCGATCGCGGAGGGCCTGGCATGGCGCATCGTCCAGGAAGACGTGCCCGAGATCCTGCAGAACGCCGTCGTGTTCTCGCTCGACATGGGCGCGCTGCTGGCCGGCACCAAGTACCGCGGCGACTTCGAACAGCGCCTGAAGGCCGTCCTCAAGCAATTGAAGGACACGCCGAACGGCATCCTGTTCATCGACGAGATCCACACGATCATCGGCGCCGGTTCCGCATCGGGCGGCACGCTCGACGCATCGAACCTGCTGAAGCCGGCCCTGGCCAACGGCCAGCTGAAGTGCATCGGCGCGACCACGTTCACGGAATTCCGCGGCGTGTTCGAGAAGGACCATGCACTGAGCCGCCGCTTCCAGAAGGTCGACGTCAACGAGCC
Organism: Massilia sp. Mn16-1_5; assembly: GCF_004798585.1. Lineage (GTDB taxonomy): Bacteria > Pseudomonadota > Gammaproteobacteria > Burkholderiales > Burkholderiaceae_D > Telluria. Next base: position 63,858 of record NZ_PPXQ01000005.1, on the reverse strand, counting down.
GTCGGTCGAGCAGACCGTGCAGATCCTGCGTGGCCTGAAGTCGCGCTTCGAAGAACACCACGGCGTGAAGTACTCGTCGTCGGCACTCTCGACCGCGGCGGAACTGGCGGCGCGCTTCATCAACGACCGTCACCTGCCTGACAAGGCGATCGACGTCATCGACGAAGCGGGCGCGGCCCAGCGCATCCTGCCGAAGTCGAAGCAGAAGAAGACGATCGGTAAAACCGAGATCGAGGAAATCATCGCCAAGATCGCGCGTATCCCACCGCAGACGGTCAACCAGGACGACCGCAGCAAGCTGCAGACGATCGACCGCGACCTGCGCAACGTCGTCTTCGGCCAGGATCCTGCGATCGACGCGCTGGCGTCCGCCATCAAGATGGCGCGCGCGGGCCTGGGCAAGCAGGACAAGCCGATCGGCTCCTTCCTGTTCTCCGGTCCGACCGGTGTCGGCAAGACCGAGGTGGCCAAGCAGCTGGCCTTCATCCTCGGCATCGAGCTGATCCGCTTCGACATGTCGGAGTACATGGAGCGTCACGCCGTGTCGCGCCTGATTGGTGCGCCGCCGGGCTACGTCGGCTTCGACCAGGGCGGCCTGCTGACCGAGGCCATCACCAAGAAGCCGCACGCGGTGCTGCTGCTGGACGAGATTGAAAAAGCCCATCCGGACATTTTCAACATCCTGCTGCAGGTGATGGACCATGGCACGCTGACCGACAACAACGGACGCAAGGCCGACTTCCGCAACGTGATCATCATCATGACCACGAACGCGGGCGCCGAGAGCCTGACCAAGCGCTCGGTGGGCTTCGTGGATTCGAAGGCGGCCGGCGACGAGATGGCCGACATCAAGCGCATGTTCACGCCGGAGTTCCGCAACCGCCTGGACGCGATCATCAGCTTCCGCGCGCTGGACGAGGAAATCATCCTGCGCGTCGTGGACAAGTTCCTGATGCAGCTGGAAGAGCAGCTGCACGAGAAGAAGGTGGAAGCCGTCTTCACCGAGAAGCTGCGCAAGTTCCTCGCCTCGAAGGGCTTCGACCCGCAGATGGGTGCGCGTCCGATGTCGCGCCTGATCCAGGACATGATCCGCAAGGCCTTGGCCGACGAGCTGCTGTTCGGCCGCCTGGTCAACGGTGGCCGGGTCACGGTCGACCTGAACGAGAAGGACGATGTCGTCCTCGAGTTCCCGGAAGGCGACGCACTGCCGCCGCCGGCACCGGCCGAGACGGTCGAGATCGAGTAAGCCTCGATGCTCCACAAAAACCGCGCCCCGTGCGCGGTTTTTTTTGCCTGTATGCACGCCAACTCATCCGTGGCCTGTGGCAGACTCATGCTCTTTAGCAAACTCTGCCGCAGTGACCATGAAACTGTCCCGACCCATTCTCGCGCTGTCCCTGGCCCTGTCGGGCGCCCAGGCCGGCGCCGCCGACCCTTACTTCCGCTTCCCGGCCGTGCGCGGCGACACGGTGGTCTTCACCGCCGAAGGCGACCTGTGGCGCACCACGCTCGCCGGCGGCAAGGCCACGCGCCTGACCACGCACCCCTCGGCCGAAACCCATGCCGCGATCTCGCACGACGGCAAGCTCGTCGCCTTTGCCGCCTCCTACGAAGGCGCGCAGGAAGCCTATGTAATGCCGCTGGAGGGCGGCCTGCCGAAGCGGATCACGTTCGAGAACGGCGGCGTCACGGTGCTCGGCTGGACCGCGCAAGGGGAGGTCCTGGTCAGCACCGAGAATTCGACGGGACCTGCCAAGCACCGCGTGGTGGTGGCGCTCGACCCGGCGAGCCTGAAGCGCCGCGTGCTGCCGCTGGCCGACGCCAACGACGCCGTGCTCGACGACGCCGGACGGTCCGTCTATTTCACGCGCATGGGCCTGTCCATGACCAACGATAACGTCAAGTCCTACCGCGGCGGCGCCCATGCCCAGCTGTGGCGCTTCGACTTAGGCGGTAAAGGCGAGGCCGAGCCCCTGTTCAAGGGCGACAGCGCCAACAACCGGCGCGCCATGTGGTGGCAGGGCCGCCTGTACTTCATCAGCGACGCCGGCGGCGCCGATAACCTGTGGACGGCGAACCCGGACGGCAGCGGACGGCGCCAGCTGACGAAGCACACCGACTGGGACGTGCGCACCGCCTCGCTGGGCGACGGCCGCATCGCCTACCAGCTGGGCGCCGACCTGCACGTCTTCGACATCGCCAGCGGCGCGGATTCGCTTCTCAAGGCCAGCCTGCTGTCCGACTTCGACCAGCAGCGCATGCGCCGCGTGAAGTCGCCGCTCGACGCGCTGACCGGCATCGAGGTCGCCAACAAGGCCGAGCGCATCGTGCTGACCGCGCGCGGCCGCGTGACGATTGCCGGCACCGGCAGCCAGCGGCGCGTCGAGATCGCGGTGCCGGAAGGGGCGCGGGCACGGGGCGCCGTGTTCAGCCACGACGACAAGTGGGTGTATGCGATCGCCGACACCAGCGGCGAGAACGAGATCTGGCGCTACGCCGCCGACGGTTCCGGCCATGGCGAACGCCTGACGACCGACGGCGCCAGCCACCGCCGCAACCTGTATCCTTCGCCGGACGGCAAATGGCTGGCGCATACCGACAAAAAGGGCCGCACCTGGCTGCTCGACCTGGCCACCAAGGCCAATGTCGTCATCGACGACGCCGGCCTCGAAGGCCTCGACCCGTCGGACCAGGTGGTCTGGTCGCCGGACAGCCGCAACCTGGCTTTTGTCCGTGTCGGCAGCAGTGAGCGGCGCGACCAGATCGGCATGTACAACCTGGCGACCAGGGCGCTCAGCTTCGTCACGACCGACCGCTACGAGGCCAGCTCGCCGGCCTTCTCGCCGGACGGGAAGTGGCTCTACTTCCTCTCGGCGCGCAACTTCAACGTCGGCAATGTCTCGGTCTGGAGCGACCGTAACATGGGCCCCGTGTTCGACAAGCGCGTCGGCGTGTACGCGCTGGCGCTGCAGCCCGATTCCCGCTTCCCCTTCAAGCCCGAGGACGAGCTGACCAAGCCGGAAGAAAAGTCGCCGGAAGCGGCGGCCAAGGCGGCGGTGAAGGCGCCGGGCAGCGAGGAGGGCGAGAAAACCGCCGCGATCGCCGCCGCCGCCGCGGCTGCCGCCGCCAGCAAGGCCGGCGCCGACAAGCCGAAGGCGCCGACGCCCGGCATCGTGTATGCCGGCCTGCGCGAGCGCCTGTACGAGGTGCCGGTCGAAGCGGGCAATTATCGCGCACTGGCGGTCGACGACAAGCGCCTCTACCTGTTGGAGGCGGGCGACGACGAAGCGGCCAAGGGCACGCTCAAGAGCCTGGCGATCACGCGCAGCAGCCCTCAGCCTGAAACCTTCGCCGCCAACGTGCGCGAGTTCGGCCTCTCCAGCGACCGCAAGCACCTGTTCTACCGCACCTATGCCAAAGGCGCGCCGGGCGACATGCTGGTGGTCGACGCCGGCGCCAAGGCGCCGGCCGACCTGTCCAAGTCGAAGGTCAAGATCGACGACTGGGCCGTGAGCTCGAACCCGCGCCTGGAATGGAAGCAGATGTTCAACGACGCCTGGCGCATGCACCGCGACTTCCTGTACGACGCCAAGATGCGCGGCGTCGACTGGAACGCGGTGCGCACGCGCTATGCGCCGCTGGTCGAGCGCGTGACCGACCGCGCGGAACTCGACGACGTGCTGGGCATGATGGTGGGCGAGGTCGGCGCGCTGCATTCGCAGATCCGTCCCGGCGACGTGCGCCGCGCCGTCAGCGAAGGCACGCCGGCCAGCCTGGGCGCCGTGTTGACGCGCGTGGCCGGCGGCTACCGCGTCGACCGCGTCTACCGCAGCGAACCGGAGCTGCCGCTTGAGGCGGGGCCGCTGGCGGCGCCCGACGTGAACGTGAAGGAGGGCGACGTCATCACGGCCGTCAACGGCAAGTCCCTGGTGGAGGCACGCGACATCGCCGACCTGCTGCTCGACACGGCCGGCAAGCAGGTGCTGCTGAACGTGAAGCGCCCCGGCGGACCGGCCCGCGCCGTGATCGTCACGCCGGTGCCGATGGCGCGCCATGCCAGCCTGCGCTACGCTGACTGGGAGCAGGGCAGGGCGCAGCAGGTCGATGCCGCCTCGAAGGGCAAGATCGGCTACCTGCACCTGCGCGCGATGGTGGCACGCGACATCAACGCCTTTGCGCGTGATTTCTACGCCAACATCAACAAGGAAGGCCTGATCATCGATGTGCGCCGCAATAACGGCGGCAACATCGACAGCTGGATCATCGAAAAGCTGCTGCGCCGTTCCTGGGCCTTCTGGGCCTCGAACGGCAGGCAGCCCTACTCGAACATGCAGAACACCTTCCGCGGCCACCTGGTGGTGCTGATGGACGAGCTGACCTATTCCGACGGCGAGACCTTCGCCGCCGGCGTCAAGGCCCTGAAGCTCGGCCCCCTGGTCGGCAAGCGCACCGCGGGGGCGGGCGTGTGGCTGAGCGACGGCAACGGGCTGGCGGACAACGGCATGGCGCGCGTGGCCGAGAACGGCCAGTTCGGCGCGGATGGCGAATGGCTGATCGAGGGCGTGGGCGTGACGCCGGATGTCGAGGTCGACAACCTGCCGCACGAAACCTTCGTGGGCCGCGACCGCCAGCTGGAAGTGGCGCTCGAGCTGCTCGAGAAGAAGATGAAGGAGCAGCCGGTCAAGCCGTGGAAGCCGGCGGCGATTCCGGCGATCAAGCGGTAAGTGGTGACAGCATGGCCGCGTGGTTTCATGCGGCCAGGACGCGTGGGCACTCTGTGCCCACGCGGTCTCACCGCCTGAATAACGGCGAATTCCTCATTCATGAAGAGGTAACATTCCATCCATACACTGCGGCCACCTCCACCCACCGTGACCCGCATGTTCCTCGCCAAATTCAGCACCGGCACCAAGATCCTCGGTTCCTTCCTCCTCGTCTCCCTCCTCATCGTCCTGATCACCATCGTCGCCCTGTGGCGCATGCAGGCCGCCGACGCCATCGCGCGCGACCTGGTGCAGGACAAGCTGGCCAAGCAGCAGCTGGCCTCCGACCTGCTCGGCACGGCACGCCTGAACGGCCTGCGCATCATGTCGGTCGCGCGCAGCGACAGTCTAGAGCTGGCCGACCTGTACAAGGCGCAGCTCCACGATGGCGAGAAGCAGGCCATCAAGATCGAAGCCGCGATCCGCGCGCTGCCGGCCTCGAACGCGGAAGCGGCGCTGCTGCGCGCCGTGAACGAACAGCGCGAGGCCTTTGCCGCCGCGACGCAGGCCGTGTTCGCGGCCAAGGACGTGGGCCGTACCCAGGAAGCGGAAGAATTGCTGGCGCGTTCGCTCGAACCCGCGTTCGCCCGCTACGGCGCCAGCCTGGAGGCGCTGCTCAAGCACCAGGCGCGCGAGGCGCACGGCCTGGCCGACGAGTCGGCCGGTGCTTCCGCGTTCAGCCGCATCCTGCTGCTCGCGCTCGGCACCGCCGCGCTGGCGGCGGGACTGGTGCTCGGCTGGATCCTGACCCGAAGCATCGTCGGTCCGCTCAGGCAGGCCGTGGGCCTGGCCGAACAGGTCGCGCGCGGCGACCTGCGTCCGCGCATCGGGCACCGTCGCGGGGACGAGATCGGCCGCCTGTTCGACGCCCTGAACGGCATGACCGGCGGCGTCTCCGCCACCGTGACCGAAGTGCTGCGCGGCGCCCACGGCATCGATGCGGCCTCCAGCGAGATCGCCGACGGCAACCAGGACCTGTCGCAGCGTACCGAGCGCCAGGCCGACGCCCTGCGCCAGACCGTACGCGCGATGGACGCCCTGGCCGGCGCCATCGCCAGCAACAACCACAGCGCGCGCGACGCCAATGCGCTGGCGCAGTCGGCGTCCACGGTGGCGGGCGAGGGCGCCGCCGCCGTCGCCCAGCTGGTCCAGCGCATGGAAGCGATCAAGGCCTCGGCGGACAAGATTGTCCAGATCACCGGCATGATCGACAGCATCGCCTTCCAGACGAATATCCTGGCGCTGAACGCGGCCGTCGAGGCGGCGCGCGCCGGCGCCGAGGGGCGCGGCTTCGCGGTGGTGGCGGCCGAAGTGCGCAGCCTGGCCCAGCATTCGGCTGCGGCGGCCAGGGAAATCAAGGGTTTGATCAATGCCTCGGCGGGCGAGATCGAAGCGGGCACCGGCATCGCGCACGGGGCCGGCGCCACCATGCGTGCCGTGCTGGACCAGGTGAACGAGGTCGCCACGCTCTTGAAAGCGATCCACGGCGCCAGCGAACAGCAGGCGCAGGGCGTGGCGACGGTGGGCAAGGCGATCGCCGAGATCGACATGTCGACCCAGCAGAATGCGGCGATGGTCGAGCAAGCGGCGGCGGCCGCCGCGGCGATGCGCGAGCAGGCGGCGGCCCTGTCGACGCTGGTGGGCACCTTCCAGCTGCGCCAGCAGACGGGCGAAGCGCGCCTGCTGGCGGCCGCCTAGGCCGGCCTTTGAGTCAGACGGCGCCGAGTGCGCGCGCCAGGTCCGCGCGCTGGTCTTCCAGGTGCTCGATCCCGACCGAAAGCCGGATCAGGGTGTCGCTGATCCCCAGTTCCGCGCGCTGCGCGGGCGGGATGGTGGCATGGGTCATCAGGGCCGGGTGCTCGATCAGGCTCTCCACGCCGCCCAGGCTCTCGGCCAGCGTAAACACGCGGCAGCTCTCCAGGAAGCGCCGTGCGCCCGCCAGGTCGCCCTCCAGTTCGATCGAGACGATGCCGCCGAAGCCCGCCATCTGGCGCCGCGCCAACGCATGCTGGGGATGCGTTTCCAGGCCCGGATAAAACACCTTACGGACCTTGGGTTCGCGCTCCAGCCACTGGGCCAGCGCCAGGGCGTTGTCGTTGCTGCGCTCGACGCGCAGGGCCAGGGTCTTGATCCCGCGTAGCACCAGGAAGCTGTCGAACGGTCCCTGGATCGCGCCCACCGCGTTCTGGATGAAGCCGAGGCGCTCGGCAAGGTCAGCGTGCTGCGGCGCGGTGCCGACCACGGCGACGCCGCCGATCACGTCCGAATGCCCGTTCATGTACTTGGTGGTCGAGTGCACGACGATGTCGATGCCCAGTTCCAGAGGACGCTGGTTGATCGGGCTGGCGAAGGTGTTGTCGCAAACGGTGACGATGCCGCGCTCGCGGCACAGCCGCGCGATCGCCGCCAGGTCGGCCAGTTTCAGCATCGGGTTGGTCGGCGTCTCGACCCAGACCAGGCGTGTCTCCGGGGTGAGCGCTACGGCCAGCGCTTCCGGGTCGGCCAGGTTCACATACGTAAAACGGTGACCTGCGCTGGCGCGGCGCACGCGCTCGAACAGGCGGTAGGTGCCGCCATACATGTCGTCGCCGGCGACGATGTGCGAGCCGGCGGGCAGCAGTTCCAGCACCGCCGAGATGGCGGCCAGGCCCGAGGCAAAGGCGAAGGCGGCGGCGCCGCTTTCGATGTCGGCCACGCAGCGCTCCAGCGCCCAGCGCGTCGGGTTGTGCGAGCGGCCGTAATCGAGCCCCTTGTGCACGCCCGGACTCTGCTGGGCGAAGGTCGAGGTGGCGAAGATCGGCGGCATCACGGCACCGGTCGCCGGCTCGGGCGACTGGCCGCCGTGGATGACGCGGGTGGCGAGATGATATTTGGTGTCGGAATCGGTCACGATAGCGTCCTGCGCAGGTGGTTGAGGAGGTCGAAGCGGGTGATCAGGCCATAGAAGCGCTCGCCGTCCTGGATCACCGCGGTCAGGCCGCGGTCGAGGATCTCGCGCAGCTGGGCCATGCTGGCCGATGGCGTCAGCGTCTGCAGGGTCGAGGTCATGGTGCTGGAGACCGGCGTCTGGAAGCGCGAGGCTTCCATGGTCACGTGCAGCAGCACGTCGGACTCGTCGACGATGCCGACCAGGCGCCCCTTGTCGATCACGGGCAGCTGGGCCAGGTCGCTCGAGCGCATGCGGTTGAAGGCGGTCAGCAGGGTGTCGCTCGGGCTGACGGTGACGACCTCGCCGGCGTCGAAACGGCGCCCGACCAGGTCGCGCAGGTCGCCCGTTTTCGGGCGCTGCAGCAGGCCCTGGTCGACCATCCAGCCGTCGCTGTAGACCTTCGTCAGGTAGCGCGTGCCGGTATCGCAGACGAAGGTGGCGACGCGCTTCGGGCTGGTCTGGGCGCGGCAGTATTTGAGGGCTGCGGCGAGCAGGGTGCCGGTCGAGGAGCCGGCCAGGATGCCTTCGTGCTGCAGCAAGGCGCGCGCGGTGCCGAAGCTTTCTTCGTCGGTGATCGTGTAGGCACTCTTCACGCGCGACAGGTCGGCGATGCCGGGAATGAAGTCTTCGCCGATGCCTTCCACGGCCCAGGAGCCGGCTTCCTTCGCCAGGTGCCCGGTATTGATGTAGTCGGCCAGGATCGAGCCTTTTGGGTCGGCCAGCACGAATTCGAGTTCGGGCTGGACGCGCGCGAAATAGTTCGACAGGCCGGTGAGGGTGCCCGACGAACCGACGCCGACCACGATCGCATCGAGTTCGTGGCTGGTCTGCTCCCACAGCTCGGGCCCGGTCGTGGTTTCGTGGGCGCGCGGGTTGGCCGGATTGTTGAACTGGTCGGCGAACCAGGTGCCGGGAATCTCGCGCGCCAGGCGCGCCGCCACGTCCTGGTAGTACTCGGGATGGCCCTTGCCGACGTCGGAGCGGGTGAGATGGATCTCGGCGCCGAGAGCCTTCAGGTGCAGGATCTTTTCGGCCGCCATCTTGTCGGGCACCACGAGGACGACGCGGTAGCCCTTGATGCGCGCCACCAGCGCCAGGCCCAGGCCCGTGTTGCCGGCGGTGGCCTCGACCACGGTGCCTCCGGGCTGCAGGCTACCGTCGCGTTCGGCCTGTTCGATCATGGCGCGGCCGATGCGGTCCTTGATCGAGCCGCCGGGGTTTTGCGATTCCAGCTTTAAGAACAACTGGCACGGACCGGTATCCATGCGGGTGACCTGCACCAGCGGGGTATTGCCGATCAGGGAGAAGATTGCCGCTTGAGACGCATCTTGCTGACTGGCGTCCATATTGCCTTGCATATCGCGTTGCATGTTGCCTCCAGAGAGGCGCCTTGTGGGCGCCGCGAGCGCGGATGAGCGGACGCAGATGGGCGTCCGGCCGTGGTGAAAAAGACATGGTACGGCGGTTTGAAGAAGGCGTGTTTGCATTTGCGCGAATCGCGATCGCGCCTTCTGCACGCCGCCGGGGCGCCACCTTAACACGGGAGATTGTTGAAAAAAAAGGTAGATAAACGTATATCGATATGCGCTTCCTCAGGCGTGCTGATCGCACCTGCGTCTAGGATGACTGCCGCCCTCCGCGCGCAAAACCTTGTCAATTTTTCCAGATACAAATGTTATATTGGAGCACTATTTTTTAAATGGCCAATACATGAACATTCGCCTACTCGCCCTTGCCGCTGCCTGTACCCTGACCCTGTTGGCCGCCTGCGGCGGCAGCCACGATGGTGTCCCGCTGGGCGAATTCCCGGCCATGACCAAGACCGAAGGCGATGCGCCTTTCGAGCTGAAGGCGCCGACCTCGAAAAGTCCGGCCGCCTTCTCGTTCGACAGCAGCGACAAGAAGGTGGCAACGATCAGCGGCAACGTGGTTACCGTCCTCGCGGCCGGCACCACGACCATCACGGCGCGGCAAGGGGAGCTGGGCAGCTACAACCCGACCTCGACCAGTGCCGTGCTGACGGTGAAGGCGCGCGAATGCACGGCGCCCCTGGAAAACCAGGGCGGCCAGTGTGTCGCACCGGTCGGCACGGCAGGCTACGTCTCGCATGAAGGCCTGAGCTGGACGCCCGCCACGGTCGCGCTCACCTGGGCGCAGGCCGATACCTACTGCAAGAGCACGAAGATCCAGGAACAGACCGGCTGGAGGCTGCCGAGCCAGTTCGAGCTGGCGGCCCTGGTCAATTCGGGCATGCTGAGCGATAAAAAGTGGGCGGCAGGCGATGCCTGGACCGCCACCGCCGGCAGCGCAACCGACAGCCATTTCGCCGTCAATCTGGCCAGCGGCGCGGCGAACGCCTATCCGAAAGAGAACAAGGCTTATGTGACCTGCGTGCGCCCTTAAGTTCCCGCCTTCAGCCGCCGCCACAGGGTCGTGCGGCTGATGCCGAGGTGGCGCGCAGCGGCATCGCGCTGGCCGCCGAAACGGGCCAGCACCTCGGCGATGTCGTCTTCCTGCGCCGGCACCGGCACGGGCGCATCGTCCACCGCCAGACCCGCCGCGCCCAGCTCGGGCGCAATCGCCAGTAAAAAATTCGGCGTCAGCGCCTGCAGCGGCTCGGCCGCCAGGAACAGGGCCAGGCGCTCCATCAGGTTGCGCAGCTCGCGCACGTTTCCCGGCCATGCGTAGGCCGTCAGCAGGGGCGCACAAGCCCCAATCTCGGCGTGCAGATTCGGATGCGGCTTCGCGCCCAGGGCCGCCAGCGACTGCTTGAGCGACCACTCGGCCAGCGGCACGATGTCTTCCACGCGCGCGCGCAGCGGCGGCAGGTTCAAGCGCAGTACCGCCAGGCGGTAGAACAGATCGGCCCGAAAGCGCCCCTCGCGCACCCGCGCTTCCAGGTCGCAGTGGGTGGCGCTGACCACGCGCACGTCGATCGGCACCGGCCGCGTGCCGCCGACCCGCATCACTTCGCGCTCTTCCAGCACCCGCAAGAGGCGCGTCTGCAGGCCGAGCGGCATTTCGCCGATCTCGTCCAGGAACAGGGTGCCGCGGTTGGCCGCCTCAAACAGGCCGGCATGGCCGCCGCGGCGCGCGCCCGTGAAGGCGCCTTCCTCGTGGCCGAAGAGTTCCGATTCCAGCAAGGACTCTGCGATCGCGCCGCAGTTTACGGCGACGAAGGGCCGGTTCGCACCCAGGTTGCGTGGTCCTTCGCGGTGGATGGCTTGCGCCACCAGTTCCTTGCCGCTGCCGGTCTCGCCCTGGATCAGGACCGTGGCCGGCGAGCGCGCGTACAGGACCACGGTCTGGCGCAGGCGCTCCATCGCTTCGGACTCGCCCCGCAGATCGTTCAGGCCGCGGCGCGCGCGGCGCGGTTCGTTGACGGGGCCGCGCCGGATGCGGTTCGCTTCCAGGTGGGTCAGGCGCGCCAGCTCGAGCGCATCGTCGAAGGCCTGGCGGATCGAGGCGGCCGAATACAGGAAAATGCCGGTGAGGCCCGCTTCCTCGGCCAGGTCGGTGATCATGCCGGCGCCGACGATGACCTCGACCCCGGCCGCCTTCATCTCGTCCATCGTTGCGCGCGCGTCCTCGCGCGTCACGTAGCTGCGCTGGAGTACCGGCAGGCCGAAGGTGGCGCTGAAATCGGCCAGTTCGGGCAGGAGCTGCTGGTAGCTGATGACGCCGATGCGCTTGGACACCTTGCGCGCCCGCGCCAGCGCACCCATCACGTCGTAGCCGCTGGCCTTGGCGACGATGACCGGCGCCGACACCCGTCCTTTCAGGTAGGCCCCGTTCGAGCCGGCCGCGATGACGACGTCGCAGCGCTCGGTCGCCATCCGTTCGCGGATGTGGCGCGCCGCCTCGTCGAAACCGAGGCCGATCGGCTCGATGGTGGCAAGGTGATCATATTCGACCGTGATGTCACGGAACAGCTCGGACAGGCGTGACACGGAAACGGTCCAGATGACCGGTTTATCGATGTCTTGTGGAACAGGTGAAAGAGGGCGCATGTTGCAATTTTACCGCAATCCTGTTTCATTTGTTTCAGCTGAAACGTCGATGAAACGCCAATCCGTTTCAAGTCCCCCGATTTTGATGCCTAAGTGCTTGAAACGATGCCGTTTTGGCGTGGTCCAAGCTGAAAGCACATGCTGGCACGGTCTTTGCAAACAAGAAGGCCATTCATCACCGATTCACCAGGAGACCCCATGATCCAATCCGCAGGCGCCAAGTTCCGTCAAGCCGTCCAAGAAGAATCGCCGCTGCAAGTCGTCGGCGCCATCAATGCCAACCACGCGCTGCTGGCCAAGCGTGCCGGCTTCAAGGCCATCTACCTGTCGGGTGGCGGCGTCGCCGCCGGCTCGCTCGGCCTGCCCGACCTCGGCATCTCGAACCTGGACGACGTGCTGACCGACGTGCGCCGCATCACCGACGTCTGCGACCTGCCGCTGCTGGTCGACGTCGACACCGGCTTCGGCTCGTCCGCCTTCAACGTCGCCCGCACCGTGAAATCGATGATCAAGTTCGGCGCCGCCGCGATGCACATCGAAGACCAGGTCGGCGCCAAGCGCTGCGGCCACCGTCCCGGCAAGGAGATCGTCTCCAAGCAGGAGATGGTCGACCGCATCAAGGCGGCGGTGGACGCCCGCACCGACGAGAACTTCGTGATCATGGCGCGCACCGATGCGCTGGCCGTGGAGGGCATCGATGCCGCGATCGAGCGCGCCGTGGCCTGCGTCGAAGCGGGCGCCGACATGGTGTTCCCGGAAGCGATGACCGACCTGGCCATGTACTCGCGCTTCGCGAAAGCCGTCGGCGTGCCGATCCTGGCCAACATCACCGAGTTCGGCGCCACCCCGCTGTTCACCGTCGAAGAACTCAAGACCGCGGACGTCGGCATCGTGCTGTACCCGCTGTCGGCCTTCCGCGCCATGAACAAGGCGGCCGAAAACGTCTACACTGCGATTCGCCGCGACGGCAGCCAGCAAGCCGTGGTCGACACCATGCAGACCCGCGCCGAGCTGTACGAGCGCATCGGCTACCACGACTTCGAGCAGAAGCTCGACGCGCTGTTCGCCGCCCAGAAAAAATAATCGCTACCTGACCTGGAGACCAACATGACTGAACAAGCACCTACCTTCAAGCCAAAGAAATCCGTCGCCCTGTCGGGTGTCGCCGCCGGCAACACGGCCCTCTGCTCGGTCGGTAAATCGGGCAACGACCTGCACTACCGCGGCTACGACATTCTCGATGTCGCCAACTCCTGCGAATTCGAAGAGATCGCGTACCTGCTGGTGCATGGCAAACTGCCGACCGCCGCCGAACTGAAGGGCTACAAGGCCAAGCTGAAGTCGCTGCGCGGCCTGCCGCAGGCGGTGAAGCTGGCGCTGGAAGCGCTGCCGGCCGGCAGCCATCCGATGGACGTGATGCGTACCGGTGTTTCGGCGCTGGGCTGCGCGCTGCCGGAAAAGGACGATCACAACATCGCCGGCGCGCGCGACATCGCGGACCGCCTGATGGCCTCCTTCGGCTCGATGCTGCTCTACTGGTACCACTACAGTCATAACGGCAAGCGCATCGAGACCGAGACCGACGACGATTCGATCGGCGGCCACTTCCTGCACCTGCTGCACGGCACGACGCCGCCGGAAGAGTGGGTGCGCGCGATGCACACCTCGCTCATCCTTTACGCGGAACACGAGTTCAACGCCTCGACCTTCACCGCGCGCGTCATCGCCGGCACCGGCTCGGACATGCACTCGGCGATTACCGGCGCGATCGGCGCGCTGCGCGGACCGAAACACGGCGGCGCCAACGAAGTCGCGCTCGACATCCAGAAACGCTACGAGAACGCCGACGAAGCCGAAGCCGACATCCGGAATCGCGTGGCCAACAAGGAAGTCGTGATCGGCTTCGGCCACCCGGTCTACACCATCAGCGACCCGCGCAACGTGGTCATCAAGGAAGTGGCGCGTTCGCTGTCGCAGAGCGCCGGCTCGATGAAGATGTTCGACATCGCCGAGCGCCTCGAATCCGTGATGTGGGAAGTGAAAAAGATGTTCCCGAACCTCGACTGGTTCTCGGCCGTGTCCTACCACATGATGGGCGTGCCGACCGCGATGTTCACACCGCTGTTCGTCATCTCGCGCACTTCCGGCTGGTCCGCCCACATCATCGAGCAGCGCATCGACAACAAGATCATCCGTCCGAGCGCGAACTACGTCGGTCCGGAAGACCTGCAGTTCGTGCCGATCGCCGACCGTAAATGATCCATTCCCCGTCAACCGCGGCGCATGCAGTACGCCGGCTCGGTCCCGCCGACGCCGCGCAGTACCGTGCGCTGCGGCTGGCGGGCCTGCGCGCCTTTCCGCACGCCTTCCGGCCTGCGGTCGAGGAGGCTTTGGAACAGCCCTTGTCCTGGGCTGAGAAGCGCCTGGCGACGAAAGGCGAATACTGGTTCGGCGCCTTCGACGGCATCGAATTGGTCGGCGCGATCTGCCTGCGTACGCAGGACGGCGTCAAGATCCGCCATTCGGCCAGCCTGAACGCGCTGGTCGTCGATCCGGAGCGCCAGCGCGAAGGCATCGGCGCCGCACTGGTCGCGCATCTCATCGACTTCGCGCGGTCGCTCGACTACATCAGACAAATCACGCTCACCGTCATCGACGGCAACGCGGCAGCCATTGGCCTGTACGAGCGCTTCGGCTTCCGCCAGTTCGGCCTGGAGCCGGACGCCGTCCTGCACGACGGCGCCTACTACGCCAAGCAGCACCGACAACTCTCATTGGTAACATCATGAACAACGCATACCGCAAACCCCTGCACGGCACCAATCTGCATTACTTCGACGCGCGCGACGCCGTCGACAGTATCGAAGCCGGTGCCTGGGACAAGCTCCCCTACACCTCGCGCGTGCTGGCCGAAAACCTGGTGCGCCGCTGCGAGCCGATGGCCCTGGTGCCGTCGCTGAAGCAGCTTATCGAACGCAAGCGCGATCTCGACTTCCCCTGGTTCCCCGCGCGCGTGGTCTGCCACGACATCCTCGGCCAGACGGCGCTGGTGGATCTCGCCGGCCTGCGCGACGCCATTGCGCAGGAGGGCGGCAACCCGGCCCTCGTGAACCCCGTGGTGCCGACCCAGTTGGTGGTCGACCATTCGCTGGCCGTGGAGTGCGGCGGCTTCGATCCGGACGCGTTCGCGAAGAACCGCGCCATCGAGGACCGCCGCAACGAAGACCGTTTCCACTTCATCGACTGGACCAAGAAGGCCTTCCAGAACGTGGATGTGATCCCGCCGGGGAACGGCATCCTGCACCAGATTAACCTCGAGCGCATGTCGCCCGTGGTGCAGGTAAAGGACGGCGTCGCCTTCCCCGATACCCTGGTCGGCACCGACTCGCACACCCCGATGGTCGACGCGCTGGGCGTGATCGCGATCGGCGTGGGCGGGCTGGAAGCCGAGAGCGTCATGTTGGGCCGCGCGTCCTACATGCGCCTGCCGGACATCGTCGGCGTCGAGCTCACCGGCAAGCCGCAGCCCGGCATCACCGCGACCGACGTGGTGCTGGCGCTGACCGAGTTCCTGCGCAACTCGAAGGTCGTCTCGACCTATCTCGAGTTCTTCGGCGAGGGCGCAGCCAACCTGACCCTGGGCGACCGCGCGACGATCTCGAACATGGCGCCGGAATTCGGCGCCACCGCCGCGATGTTCTACATCGACGAGCAGACCATCAAGTACCTGAAACTCACCGGCCGCGAAGACGAACAGGTCAAGCTGGTCGAGGACTATGCGAAGGAAACCGGTCTCTGGGCCGACAGCCTGGTCAACGCCGAGTACGAGCGCGTGCTGCGCTTCGACCTGTCTAGCGTCGTGCGCAACATCGCCGGCCCGTCGAACCCGCACAAGCGCGTGCCGACTTCGGAGCTGGCCGCGCGCGGCATCGCGGGCGTGGTGGAGAACGAGCCGGGCAAGATGCCGGACGGCGCCGTGATCATCGCGGCGATCACCAGCTGCACCAACACCAATAACCCGCGCAACATGATCGCCGCCGGCCTGCTGGCACGTAACGCCAACAAACTGGGCCTCTTGCGCAAGCCCTGGGTGAAATCCTCGCTGGCGCCGGGCTCGAAAGCCGTCTCGCTCTACCTGGAAGAAGCGGGCCTGATGCCGGAACTGGAAGCCCTCGGCTTCGGCGTGGTCGCCTTTGCCTGCACTACGTGTAACGGCATGAGCGGCGCGCTCGACCCCGTGATCCAGCAGGAGATCATCGAGCGCGACCTGTATGCAACCGCCGTCCTGTCGGGCAACCGCAACTTCGACGGCCGCATCCACCCGTACGCGAAACAGGCCTTCCTGGCCTCGCCGCCGCTGGTGATCGCCTATGCGATCGCCGGCACGATCCGCTTCGACATCGAAAAGGACGTGCTGGGCACGGACGCACAGGGCAAGCCGGTGAAGCTGGCCGACATCTGGCCGAGCGATGCCGAGATCGATGCCGTGATCGAGCAGAGCGTGAAGCCGGAGCAGTTCCGCAAGGTCTACACGCCGATGTTCGCGCGCGTGGCCGATGATGGCGAAGCCGTCTCGCCGCTGTACGACTGGCGCGAGATGAGCACCTACATCCGCCGTCCGCCGTACTGGGAAGGCGCGCTGGCCGGCGAGCGTACTTTGAGCGGCATGCGTCCGCTGGCGCTCCTGGGCGACAACATCACGACCGACCACCTGTCGCCGTCGAACGCGATCATGGGCGACAGCGCCGCCGGCGAATACCTGTTCAAGATGGGCCTGCCGGAAGAGGACTTCAACTCGTATGCGACCCACCGCGGCGACCATCTCACGGCGCAGCGCGCGACGTTTGCGAATCCGACGCTGAAGAACGAGATGGTGCGCAATGCCGACGGCAGCGTGCGTGCGGGTTCGCTGGCGCGCATCGAGCCGGAAGGGCAGGTCACCCGCATGTGGGAAGCGATCGAGACCTACATGGAGCGCAAGCAGCCGCTGATCGTGATCGCCGGCGCCGACTACGGCCAGGGTTCTTCGCGCGACTGGGCGGCCAAGGGCGTGCGCCTGGCGGGTGTGGAAGCGATCGTCGCCGAAGGCTTCGAGCGCATCCACCGCACGAACCTGGTCGGCATGGGCGTGCTGCCGCTGGAGTTCATGCCGGGCGTGAACCGCTTGAGCCTGGGCCTGGACGGCACCGAAACCTATGATGTGGTGGGCGAGCGTACGCCGCGCGCCGTGCTCACCCTGGTCATCAATCGCCGCAACGGCGAGCGCGTCGAAGTGCCGGTGACCTGCCGCCTCGATACGGCGGAAGAGGTGTCGATCTACGAGGCCGGCGGCGTGCTGCAGCGCTTCGCGCAGGACTTCCTGGCGTCGTCGAAGGTCGCGGCGTAATCGGCACGTGATCGGTGGGCACGGGGCGCCCACCCTACGTAGGGTGGGCGCCCCCGCGCCCACCATGACGCACGTGACATTCGGCCAGGTACGGCGACACGTCGCCCGCACAATTTAACGGAACTGAAAAATGGCACACACTCCTCAAATCAAGATTCCCGCTACCTATATGCGTGGCGGCACCTCGAAAGGCGTCTTCTTCCGCCTCGACGACCTGCCGGAAGCCGCCCGCGTCCCCGGAGCGGCCCGCGACAGGCTGCTGCTGCGCGTGATCGGCAGCCCTGACCCCTATGGCAAGCAGATCGACGGCATGGGCGGCGCCACCTCGAGCACCAGCAAGACCGTGATCGTCGCGAAGAGCACGCGCCCCGACCACGACGTCGACTACCTGTTCGGCCAGGTCTCGATCGACAAGCCCTTCGTCGACTGGAGCGGCAACTGCGGCAACCTGTCCTCGGCGGTCGGCTCCTTCGCCATCGCCAGCGGCCTGGTGGAAGCCGAGCGTGTGCCGCAGGACGGCATGGCGGTCGTGCGCATCTGGCAGGCCAACATCGGTAAAACCATCATCGCTCACGTGCCGATGACGAAGGGCGAAGTCCAGGAAACCGGCGACTTCGAACTCGACGGCGTGACCTTCCCGGCGGCCGAAGTGCAGCTCGAGTTCATGGACCCGGCCGCCGAGGAGGAGGGTGGAGGAGGCGCGATGTTCCCGACCGGGAAGCTGGTCGACGAGCTGGAGGTGCCGGGCATCGGCACCTTCCGGGCCACCATGATCAATGCCGGCATTCCGACCATCTTCCTCGACGCCGAGGAACTCGGCTACACCGGGGCGGAGCTCCAGGAAGCGATCAACGGCGACCCGGCCGCGCTGGCGAAGTTCGAGACCATCCGCGCCTATGGCGCCGTGCGCATGGGCCTGATCAAGGAAACGAGCGAAGCCGTTGGACGCCAGCACACGCCGAAGGTGGCCTTCGTCGCCTCGCCGATCGATCACACGACGTCAAGCGGCAAGCAGCTGGCGGCGGGCGACATCGACCTGCTGGTGCGCGCGCTCTCGATGGGTAAACTCCACCACGCGATGATGGGCACGGCGGCCGTCGCCATCGGCACCGCGGCCGCGATTCCCGGCACCCTGGTCAACCTCGCGGCCGGCGGCGGCGAGCGTGACGCGGTGCGCTTCGGCCATCCGTCCGGCACCCTGCGCGTCGGCGCCGAAGCCAGGCTGGTCGACGGCGAGTGGAGCGTGACCAAGGCGGTGATGAGCCGCAGCGCGCGCGTGCTGATGGAAGGATGGGTACGCGTGCCCGGCGACGCGTTCTAGGCTGTCCACGGTCTGCCCCGGCCCGGCCGCTGCGTTGCAGCCGCCGGGTTTTTTTGTCAATACCTGGTAGTGATTCTACCCACCCTGGTTTATCATCCTGCAACATAAAAGCGGTCCGTACAGAGGCCGCATGCAAGAGGATCGGCCTGAATGGACAGAATTACGAGCACACCCGCGGTGGCCAGCGCAGCGCTGGACCTGGTCGCGGCCCCCGCCTGCGCCTGCGACGCGTCGGGCATGGTCATCGCCGCGAATGCCGCGATGGCCGAACTGGCGGGTGCGTCGCCGCTCGGCCGGCCGCTGCTCGACCTGTTCACGGGACGGGCGGCGCGCCAGGCCGCGGTCGAGTTGCGCAAGGCGCTGCGCGGCGACCGGCGCTGGCGCGGCACGCTCACAAGCGATGGCCAGGCGCGGGTCGTCGAGGTGCGTTCGCGGCCGCTGCCGCAGTCCGGCGGCATGTTCGGCGCCAGCTTCGTCTTCACCGACGTCAGCGCCTATGAGCGCGGCCAGGAAGCGCTGCGCAAGACCATGCTCGAGCAGCAGGCCATCCTCGACCATGCGCCGGTCGGCATCGTCTTCACCAAGCCGGGCCTGCTCAAGGAATGCAATCCGCGCCTGGCCGAGATGGTCGGCTACACGGTGGACGAACTGGCCGACCGCGATGCCGGCGAGATGTTCGCCACGCCCGAAGCCTATCAGTCCTTCCGCGACGAAGCTTTCGCCGCGCTGGCCAAGGGCGGCAGCTACGAAAACCCCGAGTGTCCCTTCCGCCGCTGCGACGGTTCCATTTTCTGGGCGCGCGTGCGCGCCAGCGCCGTCGTGCCGGGCGAGCGTGAGGCGGGCACCATCTGGATCATCGAGGACGTGAGCGAGACGCGCCAGGCGCGGCGCGAGCTGCAGGCGCTGCTGAACAACGCCTCGCTGGCCATCATGTTCACGCGCGAGCAGCGCATCCGGCGCTGCAACGCCGGTTTCCTCGAGGTATTCGGCTATGGGCAGGGCGAATGCGAGGGCTTGCCGGTGCAGGTCCTGCACCCGAGTCCCGCCGCCTTCGAGCGCATCGCCGCCGCGGCCTATCCGCTGTTCGAGCGCGGCGCCACTTACGAAGCCGAGATCCAGCTGGCGAAGAAGGACGGCACCCCGATCTGGGGCAAGGTGATCGGCTACCCGGTCAATCCCGACGACCTCGCGCACGGCTATGTCTGGATTGTCGAGGACCGCACCCGCCAGCGCCGCGACGAGCAGGCGCTGCGCGAGGCGCTCCTGGAAAACCAGGCGATCTTCGACACCGCCGTGCTGGGCATCGCCGTGGTCGAGAACGGCCATACGCTGCACGGCAACCGCAAGATGGAAGAGCTGTTCGGCCATGCGCCGGGAGCGATGACCGGCGTCTCGATCCGTTCGCTGTATCCCGAGCTTGAGGGCTGGCAGGCCGCGCGCCTGGACACGGCGCGCGACTTCGCGGCCGGCCGCGTCAGCGTCAGCGAACGTCTGCTGTGCCGGCGCGACGGCGCCACCTTCTGGGGCCGCCTGTCGGGCCGTCCTTTCGACCAGGACGACCCGGGCGGACGCAGCCTGTGGCTGGTGGACGACGTCACGGCCCAGCACGAGGCGGCCGAAGCGGTGCGCCGCGCGCGCGACGAGCTCGAACTGCGGGTGAGCGCGCGCACCGCCGAACTGGCCGGCGCCAACGCGCTGCTGCAGGACGAGATCGTCGAACGGCGCCAGGCCGAGGCGCGCGTGCACCACATGGCCTACCACGACAGCCTGACCGGCCTGCCGAACCGCGCGCTGCTGTCCGACCGCCTGCAGCAGGCCATCCACGCGGCAGGACGCGCCGGCACGCGCCTGGCCGTGATGTTCCTCGACCTCGACCGCTTCAAGACCATCAACGATTCGCTCGGCCATGCCACCGGCGACTACCTGCTCAAGGAAGTTGCAAGCCGCCTGTGCCATGCGGTGCGCGCCAGCGACACGGTGGCGCGCCTGGGCGGCGACGAATTCGTGGTGCTGGTGCCGGGCGCCGGCTCGCTGGAAGAGTGCAGCCAGGTCGGCGACAAGATCATCGAGGTGCTCGGCGCGCCGGTGCGCTTCGAGGGCCACAGCCTGCACATCTCGCCTTCGATCGGGATTTGCGTGTATCCCGACGACGGCGGCGACGTCGACCTCCTGATGCGCCATGCCGACGCCGCCATGTACCAGGCCAAGGCGGCGGGGCGCAACAACTACCAGTTCTTCAACGAGCGGATGGACAGCGCGGCTGCGCGCGCATTCGCCATGCGCGAACTCGAGTCCAAGCTGCGCCAGGCCCTGGCCAACGGCGAGTTCGAACCCTTCTACCAGCCGATCATGGACATGGCGACGAACCGGGTCCATGCGCTGGAGGTGCTGCTGCGCTGGCGCCGTCCCGAGCATGGCCTGGTCATGCCGGACGACTTCATCCCCACGCTGGAAGAGAACGGCATGATCGTGCCGGTGGGCGAGTGGGTGATCCGGCGCGCCTGCGAGCAGAGCATGGCCTGGCAGCGCGCGGGCATGGCGCCGGTGCCGCTGGCGATCAACCTGTCGGCGCGCCAGTTCATGCACCGCGCGCTGGTGGCCTCGATCAAGCGCATCGTCGACGAGACCGGCATCGATCCGCATCTCGTCGAATTCGAGATCACGGAGACGGCGCTGATGCAGCACGGCGAGCAGACGCTGGAGATCCTCGACCAGATCAACCGCATGGGCATGCGGCTGTCGATCGACGACTTCGGCACCGGCTATTCGAGCCTGGCCTACCTGAAGCGCTTCCCGGTCCGCAAGATCAAGATCGACCGCGCCTTCATCCGCGAACTGGAAGCGAGCAGCGAAGACCGCGCGATCGTCGCGGCCGTGATGGCGCTGGCGAACAGCCTGCAGCTGCAGGTGGTGGCCGAAGGCGTCGAGACCGAGGAGCAGCTGGCGCTGCTGCGCGACTATGGCTGCCAGTACGTGCAGGGCTGGCTGTTCGCGCGTGCGCTGGATGCCGATGCGGCGCGGGCCTTACTGGTGGACGATCAATCGATGGTGGCGATCACCGGCGTGTGATCCGACGGCTGCTCCCATTTCCTCGGCTCGCGGTCGATGCTGCAGGCGGTGCAGCGCTTCGCCAGTTCGGGCGAGAGCAGGATGTGGTCGATCCGCAGGCCGCGGTTGCGCCTGAAACCCATCATGCGGTAATCCCACCAGCTGTACTGCTTTTCCGGCTGCTCGAACAGGCGGAAGGAATCGGCCAGGCCGAGATCGACCAGGGCCGCCATCGCCGCGCGCTCGCGATCCGAGCAGTGGATCTGGCCGGCCCATTCGACCGGATCGTGCACGTCGCGGTCTTCCGGGGCGATGTTGTAGTCGCCCAGGAGGGCCAGCTGCGGATGCGCGCGCAGTTCCTCGCCCAGCCATTCGTGCAGGGCTTTCAGCCAGGCGAGTTTATAGACGTATTTGTCGGAATCGACCGCCTGGCCGTTCGGGATATAGGCGTTCACGAAGCGCACGCCTTCGATGGTCGCGGCGATGATGCGCTGCTGCTCGTCCTCGAAACGCGGATTGTTCTTGACCACGTCCTGGATCGGAAAACGCGAGAGGATGGCGACGCCGTTATAGGTTTTCTGGCCGGTATAGGCGACCTGATAACCTGCCGCATTAATTTCCGAAACCGGGAACTTATCGTCGGTGAGCTTGGTCTCTTGAATGCAGAGCACGTCAATCGGGTTCGTTTCCAGCCAGCGCAGCAGGTGAGGCAGGCGTACTTTCAGCGAATTGACGTTCCAGGTTGCTATTTTCATGTCGGCGCACAGAGTAATGCGGCGGACCCTCCGCCGCGAAGCGCGCAGTATCGACCCTCAGGGCATTTCCTGCAACTTTCCCATCAGGCAGCCGGCCGAAACGGCCGCGTTGTATTTATTTGCTCAAATTGCAAGCGCAGTGCTCAAACGACAATTTTGTGGTTTAAAATATATTGTCGTTACGCACGGATGACATTTAGCTCTAGCAATATGTAACAATTACCGGATAAAATCTAACATTCCTATTGTTACTGATAGGTAATATCCGGTTGTTTTTGTATAACTCGCATTGTAGTATCTGGGCTGGACAAGATTCCTTGTCCGCAGCGCCGCCGCCGCACGATTGAATCAGGCCGTGCAAGCTTTATTAGGCGAAATGGTACTATGGTGAAATATTGCTGTTTCGATAGCGATTATCCGTACCCATATGAAAAGGACAGAGATGCGCAGTGCATTTGAAGCATGGGCCCAGCGTGATGGCCATATCGTTCGCCGCCGCGAAGACAAGCCCGAGGAATACCTCGTCTACGAAACGCAGCGCCGCTGGGTAATCTGGCAAGCCGCGCTGGCGCATGGCGCCAAGGCCGCCGAGGAAGCCCCGTCGAAGTTCGCCGCCGAGCCGGCCAAGGCGGTGCAGCCGGATGAGGCAGCGGTGCGCAATCGCGTGCTCAACGAAGTGCTCGACGCCTTCAGCGACCTGGACGAAGACACCGGCATCGAAGGCGTGCTGAAGGTCATCCAGAGCCTGAAGAAGAAGCAGAAGGCCACGGCCGAGCAGGCTTGAGCGAGCGGACTTGATCCAGTACCGCCACTACAAGGGTGGCCTCTATGAGCTGGTCTGCGAGGCCACGCTCGAGGCCGACCTGTCTCCGATGATCATCTACCGCGCCCACGACGGCTTGATCTGGGCGCGCCCGAAGTCGGTATTCTTCGAACACGTCGAGGTCGACGGCCAGAAGGTGCCGCGCTTTGCGCCGGTGAATTGATTGCCCTGAAATAAAATTTCAAAAAAGCGAAACAGCTGAAAGAATATTTCAGCTGCTTTTTTTCGTCGCGCAAAAAAACGGGCCGCTTGGTGCGGCCCGTTCTCATTTCATCTTACCGTTTCAAACGCGATTCATGAGGAAGGTCGTCAGCAGCGGCACCGGACGCCCGGTCGCGCCTTTCGCTGCGCCGCTCTTCCATGCCGTACCGGCGATGTCGAGGTGGGCCCAGGTGTAGTTGCGGGTGAAGTTCTCGAGGAAGCAGGCTGCCGTGATCGAGGCGCCGCCCGGCGTACCGATGTTGGCCAGGTCCGCGAAGTTCGACTTCAGCTGCTCGTTGTACTGCTCGCCGATCGGCAGGCGCCAGGCGCCGTCGCCGGTCTGCTTGCCGGCGTCCAGCAGTTCCTCGGCCAGCGCGTCGTGGGCGGCGTCGTGGCGGGTGAACAGGCCGCTGTTGTGGTGGCCCAGCGAGACGATGCAGGCGCCGGTGAGCGTGGCGATGTCGACCACGGCGGCCGGCTTGAAGCGCTCGGCGTAGGTGAGGGCGTCGCACAGGATCAGGCGGCCTTCGGCGTCGGTATTCAGGATCTCGATGGTCAGGCCGTTCATGGCGGTGACGATGTCGCCCGGCTTGCTGGCGCGGCCCGACGGCATGTTCTCGCAGGCGGCGACGATGCCGATCACGTTCAGCTTCAGGCCCATTTCGCCGATCGCGCGGAAGGTGCCGAGCACCGAGCCGGCGCCGCACATGTCGTACTTCATTTCGTCCATACCGGGACCCGGCTTGATCGAGATGCCGCCCGTGTCGAAGGTGATGCCCTTGCCGACCAGGACCACCGGTGCATCCTTCTTGCCGCCGCCCATGTGCTTGAGGACGATGAACTTCGGCGCTTCGTCGCTGCCCTTGGCCACCGACAGGAAGGAGCCCATTTTCAGGGCTTCGAGCTGCTTGCGTTCCAGGACTTCGATCTCGAAGCCGTGGTCGTCGGCGAGTTTACGGGCGACGGTGGCGAGGTAGGTCGGGGTGCAGACGTTCGGCGACAGGTTGCCCAGTTCCTTGGTCAGGCTCATGCCGTTGGCGATCGCGATCGCCTGCGCCAGCGCGGCTTTCGTTTCGCCGTTTGCCAGCGGCACGGCCAGGGTCACCTTGCGTACGCCGCTCAAGACCGGATCCTTCTTGCTCTTCTGCGCGTCGGTGCGGAATTCGGCGTCCGTTGCGGCCACGACGACGGCGCGCAGGGCCCATTCAGGCGTGCGCTCTTTCACTTCCGTCATCGGAAATGCGATAATGCCATCCGCCGCGCCCAGCGACGTGAAGGCTTTCAGCGTCGCGCCGACCGCGGTCATGAAATTCTTTTCGCCTACCGCCTCGTCGGCGCCCATCCCGACCAGCAGCACGCGCTGCGCGGCCACACCGGCCACGCCGCGCAGCAGCAGGGTCGTACCGGCCTTGCCGGAGATGTCGCCCGACTTCAGTGCCGCCGTGATTTCACCCGTCTGGTCGAGGGTTTTCGCAGCTTGCGACAGTTTCTTGTTTTCGAACACCGCCACTGCGAGCACGCCTGTTTTGGCCGCAGCCAGGGTGTTCTTGGTGTCGAATGCTTTTATGCTAAAGTCCATTTGATTCTCCGTTTCGTTTTGTGCGCAGTGTGCTCCGCGGTGTGCACCGCAGTGTGCTCGATTCTGCCTAACCTGCAATTATAACTATCGAATGATTTTTCAACGCGCCTTGCACCGTGAACTGGCCAGCGCAGCCGGGGCAACCTTCACGGTCCTGTTCACGGTGTGCGTCACCTGGACCCTCATTGCCATCCTCGGCCGGGCCGCGGGCGGACGGGTCGCATCCGGCGACGTCCTGGCATTGATTGCCTTTCAGTCACTGAATTATCTGCCAACTGTCCTGATCCTCACCAGCTTTATTTCTGTGCTGGTCGCCGTCACGCGCAGTTACCGCGATTCCGAGATGGTCGTCTGGTTCGCATCGGGCCAGTCGCTGCTGGCCTGGATCCGTCCCGTGCTGATGTTCGGCGTGCCGCTGGTACTGCTGGTGGGTGCGCTGTCCTTCGTCGTCGCGCCCTGGGCCAAGATGAAGAGCGCGGAATTCATCCAGCGCTTCGAGAAGCGCGAAGACCTCAAGCGCGTGGCGCCGGGCCAGTTCCGCGAGTCCTCGTCGAGCGACCGTGTGTTCTTCGTCGAGGGCAGCGCCAACGGTTCCACGGTGGTGAAGAACGTGTTCGTCAGCAGCACGGAGGGCGCGGGCAGCTCGGTCGTCGTTGCGCGCGAAGGCGTGGTCGAAGCCGACGGCAAGGGCGGCCAGTACCTGGTGCTGAAGAACGGCCGGCGCTACCAGGGCACGCCGGGCCAGGCTGATTTCCAGTCGATGGAGTTCGAGCGCTACAGCATGCGCGTGGCGACCAGCGTGCCCGTGCTGGGCGCCGACGTGCCGCTCGCCGCCATGTCGACGCCGGCGCTGCTGCTGGTCGAAAACCGCTTCACGCGTTCCGAGCTGCTCTCGCGCCTGTCGGCGCCGATCGTCTGCCTGGTGCTGCTGCTGCTCGCCATCCCGCTCGGCTTCGTCAATCCGCGCGCGGGGTCCTCGGCCAACCTGATCCTCGCGCTGCTGATCTTCTTCACCTATAACAACCTGGTGCGCATGGTCGAAGCCAGCGTCAAGCAGGGCAAGGTCGATTTCGCGATGGCCTGGTGGCCGCTGCACCTGCTCGTGGTGCTGATCGTCGTCGCCCTGTTCGCCTGGCGCCTGAACGTCAACCACCATTACCACCCGCTGGTCCTGATCAATGCCTGGAAGCGGCGGCGCCACGCGCAGCCCGTGCCTGCCGCCCAGGTGGAGTCCCGATGAAAGTACCGGTATGAGAGTGTTACAACGCTATTTTGCGATCAACATCACGCAGGCGGTCGTCTTCGTGCTGTTCGCCTTCCTCGGGCTGATCGCCTTCATGGACCTGACCTCCGAGCTGCCCTCGGTCGGCAAGGGCGACTACATGTTCCAGCACGCGCTGCTCTACGTGGCGCTGATGCTGCCGGGGCACGTCTATGAGGTGATGCCGGTGGCGGCCCTGATCGGCACCATTTACGCGATGGCGCAGTTCGCGCAAAGCTCGGAATTCACGATCATGCGTGCCGCCTCGATGTCGACCCGGATGGCCGGCTGGATGCTCTTCAAGATCGGCATCGTGTTCGTCGTCGTCACCTTCATCTTCGGCGAACTGATCACGCCGCGCACCGCGCCGCTGGCGGAAAAGGTGCGCCTGTCGGCCAAGGGCTCCACGCTCGCCTCGGAATTCCGCTCGGGGATGTGGACCAAGGATAACGTGCACGCCGCAGGCCAGAACGGCACCCGCGGCGCGATTGTCGGCTCGCGCTTCTTCAATGCGCGCCAGATCCGCCCGGACGGCCAGCTGATCGACGTGCGCCTCTACGAATTCGACAATGCGATGCGCATGCGCGCCCTGATCACGGCCAAGAGCGCGACCTTCCTCGGCAACGGCACCTGGCGCCTGCAGGACGTCAGCGAAACCCAGTTCTCGAACAGCCGCGTGCTGGCCGACCCGGGCGCGCCGGTACCACAGGGCCAGAGCATCCAGAGCACCTACGGCCAGGAGACCAGCGCGGTCGCCACCCGCAAGATCCCGAGCCTCGACCTGGTCTCGGAAATCACGCCCAAGATCCTGCAGGTCTCGCGCCGCGACCCGGAGCGCATGTCGGCCAACGAGCTGGCCGTGTACTCGCGCCACCTGGCCGAGAACCGCCAGGAAAGCGAACGCTTCCGCATCGCCTTCTGGAAGAAGATCGTCGACCCGCTGGCGATTTTTGTCCTGATGGCGCTGGCGCTGCCTTTCGCCTACCTGCACACCCGCAGCGGCGGTGTCAGCCTGAAGATCTTCATCGGCATCATGATCGGCGTCGGCTTCATCCTGATCAATTCGCTGTTCTCGCACCTCGGCCTGCTCTCGACCTGGCCGGCCTTCTTCACGGCGGTGGCCCCGAGCCTGCTGTTCCTGCTGCTGGCCATCGGGGCCTTGCGGTGGGTGGAGAGACATTGATGAAGCGCGCCCTGGTCCTGTTCGCCCACGGCGCGCGTGCCGCGTCCTGGGCCGCGCCTTTCGAACGGCTGCGCGACCTGACGGCGGCGCGGCTGCCGGATTGCGCGGTGCGGCTGGCGTTTCTGGAGTTGATGGAGCCGAGGTTGCCGGAGGCAGTGGCCGAACTGGTGGCCGAGGGCGTCGAGGAAGTAACGGTGGTGCCGGTGTTCCTGGGGCAGGGTGGGCACTTGCTGCGCGATTTGCCGCTGCTGGCCGACGGATTGCGGGCTGCGCATCCTGGCCTGCGCGTCAACGTTACCGGCGCGGTCGGCGAAGATCCCGGGGTGCTGGCGGCAATGACGGACTATTGTGTCAAGTCAGTCGCCTCCTCCGAATAGCTGCGATACGTAGGGTGGACTCCCGAGTCCACGGCTTTTCAACCGTTGCAAACGCGTGGACTCGGGAGTCCACCCTACGTCAGCGGCGTGCGCGCATCCTTGGAGCTACGCGCCGCTTCAACATCAAAATCAGTCCAGATCCGCCGCCGAGTGCCGCTCCGGCAGCTGCGTTTCCGGATCTCCAAACACCCGGTTCACCCGGCGCCCGCGCTTCACGGCCGGCCGCGCATAGACTTCTTCCGCCCAGCGCCGCACGTGCTCGTACTCGTGCACCGACAGGAACTCGCCCGCGCCATACAGCTCGCCGCGTACCAGGCCACCGTACCAGGGCCAGATCGCCATGTCGGCAATCGTGTACTCATTGCCTGCGACGAAGCGAGTGTTCGCCAGCTGGCGGTCCAGGACGTCGAGCTGGCGCTTGACTTCCATCGCGTAGCGGTCGATCGGGTACTGGTATTTCTCCGGCGCGTAGGCGAAGAAGTGGCCGAAGCCGCCGCCCAGGAAAGGCGCCGAACCCATCTGCCAGAACAGCCAGTTCAGGGTCTCGGTGCGGGCCGGTACGTCCTTCGGCAGGAAGGCGCCGAACTTCTCGGCCAGGTAGACCAGGATCGAGCCGGATTCGAACACGCGCACCGGCTCCGCTGCGCTGCGGTCCATTAGGGCCGGGATCTTCGAGTTCGGGTTCACCTCGACGAAGCCGCTCGAGAACTGCATGCCCTCGTTGATCTTGATCAGCCAGGCATCGTACTCGGCACCTTGGTGCCCGGCGGCCAGCAACTCTTCCAGCATGATCGTCACCTTCACGCCGTTCGGCGTGGCCAGCGAATACAGCTGCAGCGGGTGCTCGCCCACGGGCAGGGCCTGCTCGTGGGTCGGGCCGGCGACGGGGCGGTTGATGTTGGCAAAGGTGCCGCCGTTGGACGCGGGCGGGGTCCAGACCTTCGGCGGTACGTAGTTCGATGATTCGCTCATTCAATTCTCCTCGTAACAGGGTGGAGTGTCGAAACGACATGTTGGAGGAGCTTACCCGAAGCTTTCAGAATGCGCTGGAAGCGCTCCGGTTTTGGCGCTGGGCCTGGTTTCGATAAAGCCCTGCCAACAATCGGGTGCAAGCATGCGCCCCCTTGTTGTACATCAGATGCGCGCACCGCCTTCCGGTTTGACAGTCCCTCGGAACCCGCCCACACTGCGTGGGCTTCTCCTGTCGCGTTTCCATCCATTCACGCGCTTCCCATGCTCCCATCCTTTTTCAAACAGATCGTCGCCATGTTCCTGCGCCCGCGCCCAGGCCAGGCAGCGCTGTGGGAGGGCGTGCGCCTGCCGGGCGGCCTGTTCGCGCAGCTACGCTGCGCACGCCACATCGACGCCACCGCGCGCCGGGTGACGCAACTGCGCATCAAGATCACGACGCTGTCGAACCGCCTGCATGCGGGCAGCATCCCCGGCCTGGTGGACGCCGACCGCAGCCTGCGGCGCATGCTGGGCGAACTGAAGGACGATTTGAACGCGATGCGGCGCGACATGGCGCGCTGGCACAGCCAGGAATGCGCGGGGCGTGCCGGGGCAAGGCTGGAAGCGGCGATCGCGCGTTTGAACCGGGTGAATGCCGACACGCATGCAGCGGCCGACCTCTTACTCGGTCAGATCGAGGAATACGACGGACGTTGGCCGGGCTGAAGAGGATTCAAGCGCTTGCTGCCTGCAGCAGCGTACCAAGCGCCGGCTGATGTTCGCGCAGGCGTAGCGCCTCGCCAATCATCACCAGTACCGGACCGTGTGCGGCTTCGAGGCCGCCGGCAAGATCCGCCAGCGTCAGGCGCAGGATGCGCTCGTCGACCCGGCTGCAGTTTTCCACCACCACCACCGGCGTGTCGGCACGCCGTCCCTGCGCCAGCAGGCGCTCGGCGGTGGCCGCGGCTTCGCGTCCGCCCATGTACTGGACCATGGTGTCGGTGTGGGGCAGGGCGGGGTGTTCCGGCTGGTCGGGGCCGGTGCTCGAGGTGAAGAAGGCGACGCTGCGGGCCACGCCGCGCTTGGTGAGCGGTTGCTTGGTGGCGGCGGCGGCCGCCACCGCGGTGGTGATGCCGGGAACGACCTCGACCTCGATCCCCTCGGCTTCGAGCGCGCGCAACTCCTCGTCGGCGCGCCCGAACAGCATCGGGTCGCCGCCTTTCAAGCGGACGATGGTCTTGAACTTGAAGGCGCAGTCGACCAACAGGGCGTTGATCGCATCCTGGGCGGTGGAACGCTGGCCCGAGCGCTTGCCGACCGAAATCAGCTCGGCCTGGCTGCACAGTTCCAGCATCTCTGGCGTCACCAGTGCGTCGTAGAGCACGACGTCGGCTTGCGCCAGCAGGCGTGCGCCACGCACGGTGATCAGGTCGGCGGCGCCAGGGCCGGCGCCAATCAGATACACCTTGCCCTTCCTGACCATGCGCCGCTCCATTCGTTTATTCGCCTAAACGAATCATACCCGCAGCAACGGTCTGGTGCGTCACTTCGTCGATCAGGATGAAGGCGCCGGTGGCGCGGATGTCGCTGTAGGCGTCGGCCGCCAGCGGCTGCTGCACGTTGAGATTGATGCGTGCAATGTCGTTCAGCTTCAAACCCTCTGCATCGTGCCGTTGCTGGGTGTTGATGTCGAGGATGGAATCGACCTTGGTCACCTTGGCCGCCGTCTGGCGCGTGCCGTGCTTGATCCAGTACTTGCGGCGCACATCCAGCGGCTCGTCCGACATCCAGCACACATCCGCCACGACCTGCTTCAGCAAGCTGGCCGGTGCCTCGGCACCGGCCAGCGTGTCGCCGCGCGAGATGTCCAGGTATTCCTCCAGCAGCAGCGTGACCGACTGGCCGGCGCTGGCCGACGGCAAGCTACCGTCGAAGGTCAGGATGTCCTTGACCGTCGCGCTCTGGTTCGAGGGCTGCACCACCAGCTTGTCGCCGACCGCTACCCGTCCGGACTCGATGCGGCCCATGTAGCCGCGGAAGTCGTTCGCTTCGTGGCCGTTGTGGCGGGCCACCAGCTGCACCGGGAAGCGGAAAGGCGCATCGTGGGCTTCGTCGTAGACCGAAAGCGATTCCAGCAGCTCGATCAGGGTCGGGCCGGTGTACCAGTCCATGTTGGTCGAGGCGTCCACCACGTTGTCGCCGGCCAGCGCCGACAGCGGGATCGCGGTGACGTCCTTCAGGCCCAGCGAATTCGCGAATTCCTGGTAGGCGGCGACGATGCGCTCGTACACGGACTGGTCGTAGTTCACCAGGTCCATCTTGTTGACGGCCACGATCACGTGCTCGATCTGCAGCAGCTTGGCGATAGTCGAGTGGCGCTTGGTCTGGATCAGCAGGTCCACGCCGCCGTCTTCACGGAGTTTGACCTTCGAGACGTCGACCAGGATGATCACGGCGTCCGCGGTCGAGGCGCCGGTGACCATGTTGCGGGTGTATTGCTCGTGGCCCGGGGTGTCGGCGATGATGAACTTGCGCTTCGGCGTGGCGAAATAGCGGTAGGCCACGTCGATCGTGATGCCTTGCTCGCGCTCGGCTTCCAGGCCGTCGGTCAGCAGCGACAGGTCGATCGTGTCGCCCACGGTGCGCTTGTGCTTGGAGCGCGAGACGGCGGCCAGTTGGTCCGCGAAGATGCCCTTGCTGTCATACAGCAGGCGGCCGATCAGGGTGCTTTTGCCGTCGTCGACGGAGCCGGCGGTGATGAAGCGCAGCAGGCTGTGTTGGGTCAAATTTTCCATACCGGTTTCCATGCGGGCGTTCATCAGAAATATCCTTGCTTCTTGCGTTTTTCCATCGAGGCTTCCGAGGTCTGGTCGTCCATCCGGGTGGCGCCGCGTTCGGTCACCTGGGTCACGGCCGTCTCGGCGATGATGGCTTCGACCGAGGAGGCGTTGGAAGACACCGGGCAGGTGCACGAGATGTCGCCAACGGTACGGAAGCGCACGGTCTGGGTTTCGACGGTCTCGCCTTCCTTCGCCGGAGTCAGCGGGGTCAGCGGCACCAGCAGGCCGTTGCGCGGAATGACTTCACGCTGGTGCGCGAAGTAGATCGACGGCAGGGCCAGCTGTTCGCGGGCGATGTACTGCCAGACGTCGAGTTCCGTCCAGTTCGAGATCGGGAAGACGCGCATGTTTTCGCCCGGATGGACGCGGGTGTTATACAAGTCCCACAGTTCCGGGCGCTGGGCCTTTGGGTCCCACTGGCCGAATTCGTCGCGGAAGGAGAAGATGCGCTCTTTGGCACGCGCCTTTTCCTCGTCGCGGCGGGCGCCGCCGATGCAGGCGTCGAAGCCGTGTTCGGCGATCGTTTCCAGCAGCGTCACGGCCTGGGCCGCGTTGCGCGAGTCGGTCTGCGGATTGCGCAGGCGCACCGTGCCCTTCTTGATCGATTCCTCGACCGAGCCGACGATCAGGCGCTCGCCTAGTTCCGCCACGCGGGCGTCGCGGAAGGCGATCACTTCGTCGAAGTTATGGCCGGTATCGATGTGCACCAGTGGGAATGGGAATTTGCCTGGGCGGAAAGCCTTTTCGGCCAGGCGCAGCAGCACGACGGAATCCTTGCCGCCCGAGAACAGCAGGGCGGGATTCGTGCATTCGGCCGCCACTTCGCGCAGGATGTGGATCGCTTCCGATTCGAGCGCGTCCAGGTGGCGCGCATTGACGGTGGCAAGGATGCCGG
This sequence comes from Massilia sp. Mn16-1_5, assembly GCF_004798585.1. GTDB lineage: Bacteria > Pseudomonadota > Gammaproteobacteria > Burkholderiales > Burkholderiaceae_D > Telluria. The sequence goes on along the minus strand of NZ_PPXQ01000005.1, from coordinate 31,536 downwards.
CGTTGTCCAGGAGGGTCGTCATGAGTTGCCTTGTGTTCAGTATGTAGCTCAGGCGGCTACGGATTTAATGCGAATGAGTTTGCCGTCGACCACGTGCAGGCCGCATTCCTTCGATTCCGGGTTTTCCCACCACCAGCGCCCGGCGCGCACGTCCTCGCCCGGCTGGATAGCGCGGGTGCAGGGTTCGCAGCCGATCGAGGGGTAGCCACGGTCGTGCAGGGCGTTGTACGGAACGCTGTTGGCGCGGATGTATTCCCAGACGTTTTCCTCCGACCAGTCGGCCAGCGGATTGAACTTGGTCATCATGTGGGCCGGATCGTCTTCCTCGACGCGCAGGTCGGAACGCGTCGCCGACTGGGCGCGGCGCTGGCCGGTAATCCATGCCTTGTTGCCGAGCAGGGCGCGCCCCAAAGGTTCGACCTTGCGGATGCGGCAGCATTCGCGGCGCATCTCGATGCTGTCGTAGAAGGCGTTCAGGCCGTTCTGCGCGACATAGGCGTCGACCGCTTCGGTCTGCGGACGGAACAGGGCGATGTCGTAGCCGTAGTGTTCCTTGACCGCGTCCAGCACGGCCAGGGTTTCCTTGTGCAGGCGGCCGGTCTCCAGCGAGAAGATGCCGATCGGCAGCTTCGCCTTCAGGATCAGGTCGGTCAGCACCATGTCTTCGGCGGCTAGGCTGGACGCGAACACGGCCGGCGAAAACTCGGCTGCGATGCGCGCCAGGATGGCTTCGGTCTCACGGACGCGGATGGCGAGGTCGCTCATGCTTGATTCTTTCAAATACCTGCGCCGGCGTCGCTGTGCTCGAGCGGCACGTCGCGTTCCTTGCGGCGGAACAGCGGCAGCGGCTGGTCGACCGAGGCCTGGTAGGTTTCGGAAAACACGGTCAGGCCCTTCAGTGCGTCGTGGATCGAACGGTCCTGGCGCGTTGCATAAGCGTTGAAGCCCACGCGCGACATCGAGAACAATTGATCGCGCAGCACGTCGCCGATGGCGCGCAGCTCGCCGGTGTAGCCGAGGCGTTTGCGCACGTTGTAGGCGATCGAATAGCCGCGGCCGTCGCTGAACTTCGGGAAGTCCACGGCGATGACGGCGAAACGGTCCGATTCGCCCTTCAGGGTTTCGAAACGTTCGTCCGCGGCCAGCCATACGCCCAGCTCGGCGCGGTTGATGAGGCTCTCTTTCTGCGCCAGCCAGACCGTCAGCGGGACGATGACCTTGCCTTCAGGGACGACCACGCTCTCAGGCGCCTCGTTTTCTTCGAGGCGCAGCACGCGCCAGTCGTCGGCCACGACTTCGCGGCCGCGGATGATCTGTTCATGGACTACTTCAAGCATGGTCTTCCCCAACCAGTTCGCCCGCCGCGATCGGCGTGGCATACACGTGTTCCTTGAATGGCGCGATGCCGAGGCGCTGCGCCGTGTCGGCGAAGCGTTCGCCTTCGAAACGGTTCTGCACATAGACTTCGAGCAGGCGGCCGACCACTTCCGGCATCTGCCAGCCGGCGAACGACGGGCCGATGATCTTGCCGATTGCCGCATTGTTGCCCTGGGCGCCGCCGATCGAGACCTGGTACCACTCGCTGCCGTCCTTGTCGACGCCGAGCACGCCAATGGAGCCGACGTGGTGGTGGCCGCAGGCATTGATGCAGCCCGAGATGTTCAGTTCGATGTCGCCGATGTCGTGCTGGAAGTCGAGGTTGTCGAAACGCTCGGCAATGGCCGCTGCGATCGGGATCGACTTCGCATTCGCCAGCGAGCAGAAATCGCCGCCCGGGCAGGAAATGATGTCGGTCAGCAGGCCGATGTTCGGCGTCGCCAGGCCCTTCGATTTGGCCAGCTGCCAGACTTCGAACAGGCTTGATTGCTTCACGTCCGCCAGCACCAGGTTCTGCTCGTGGGTCACGCGCAGTTCGCCGAAGCTGAATTTGTCAGCGAGGTCGGCCACGAAGTCCATCTGCTCGGCGGTGGCATCGCCCGGCGGCACGCCGGTTTTCTTCAGCGACAGCACGACCGACGCATAACCCGGCACCTTGTGCGGCTTGACGTTGCGGTGGAGCCAGTTGGCGAATGCCTTGTTGTCCGGGTGCGCCAGCAGCGGGTCGCTGTCTTCGAGGGTGGCGTAGGCAGGCGCCTCGAAATAGGCGGCGACGCGGTCGTACTCTTCCTGGCTCAGGGTTTCCGGACCGTCCTTCAGGTCTTGCCATTCCTCTTCGACCATGCGCGAGAATTCCTCGACGCCCAGGGCCTTCAGCAGGATCTTGATGCGGGCCTTGTACTTGTTGTCGCGGCGGCCGTACGAGTTGTACACGCGCATCACGGCTTCGGTGTAAGTGAGCAGGTGCTGCCAAGGCAGGAATTCGCGGATCACGCTGCCGAGAATAGGCGTACGGCCCATGCCGCCGCCAGCCATGAACTTGAAGCCGACTTCGCCATTTTCGTTCTTGACCAGGGTCAGGCCGATGTCGTGGATCGCGATCGCGGCGCGGTCTTCCACGGCGCCATTGATCGCGACCTTGAACTTGCGGGGCAGGGCGATGAATTCGGGGTGGAAGGTGCTCCACTGGCGCAGGATCTCGGCGAAAGGACGCGGATCCATGATCTCGTCGGCCGCGACGCCGGCGAACTCGTCGGTCGTAATATTGCGGATGCAATTGCCCGAGGTCTGGATGGCGTGCATTTCCACCGAGGCCAGGTCGGTCAGGATGTCCGGGGTCTGCTCCAGCTCGATCCAGTTGTACTGGATGTTCTGGCGCGTCGTGAAGTGGCCGTAGCCGCGGTCGTACTTGCGCGCAATATGGGCGAACATGCGCATCTGGGCAGTCGACAACAAGCCGTAGGGCACAGCGACGCGCAGCATGTAGGCGTGGCGCTGCATGTACAGGCCGTTCTGCAGGCGCAGCGGCAGGAATTCTTCTTCGGTCAGCTCATCGTTCAGGCGGCGCGCAACCTGGTCGCGGTACTGCGCAATGCGCTCGCGGATGATGAGGTGGTCATATTGGTCGTAACGGTACATGAGTTTCCCTGATGGAAGCGGGCGTTATAAACCCTTTAGGCTGGATGGAATGGTAAGGGCAATGAGCTATATTCCAAACGACTGACAATTTATTTGCTTATATACGGTAGGGGCATAAGCATTCGCATAAAATAGCGGCTGGCGTTTTCACAAACTTAAAAACAACAGGAATGAACCTTCATCAATTGCGCTTCGTCCGCGAAGCCGTGCGCCAGAACTACAACCTGACCGATGCGGCCAAGGCCTTGTTCACCTCGCAACCCGGGGTGTCGAAAGCCATCATCGAGCTCGAGGAAGAGCTGGGCGTCGACATCTTCACCCGCCACGGCAAGCGCATCCGCGGGCTGACCGAGCCGGGCCGGCTGGTGCTGGAGTCGGTCGAGCTGATCATGCAGGAAATCGAAAGCCTGAAACGAATCGGCAAGGAATACGCGGCCCACGACAGCGGCAGTTTTACGATCGCCACCACGCACACCCAGGCGCGCTACATGCTGCCGAAAGTGGTGCAGGCCTTCATGCAGAAGTTCCCGAAAGTGCGCTTGTCTTTATTGCAAGGCAATCCGAAGCAGATCGCCGACATGGTCAAGACCGGCCAGGCCGACCTGGCGATTGCCACTGAAGCGATCGCGGCCATCGACGGCCTGGTGACTTTGCCCTGCTACCAGTGGGAACACGTGCTGGTAGTGCCGCCCGAGCACGAGCTGCTGCGCTCGAAGGCGGTCTCGCTGGAGGAAATTGCCGGCTATCCGCTGATCACCTACGATGCCGCCTTTGCCGGCCGCAGCAAGATCGACCACGCCTTCACCCTGCGCGAGCTGAAGCCGGACGTGCTGCTGGAGGCGATCGACGCCGACGTCATCAAGACCTATGTCGAGCTGGGCATGGGCGTGGGCATCATCGCCGGCATGGCCTTTGATCCCGAGCGCGACCGCAACCTGCGCGCGATTCCCGTTGGTCATTTGTTCGGAATGAACGTGTCGCGGGTGGCGGTGAAGCAGGGCGCCTACCTGCGCAGTTATATCTATACCTTCATCGAGTTGCTGGCGCCTAGCCTGAGCCGCAAGATGGTCGAAGCCGCGATGCGCGGCGGCGAAAACTATGAGTTGTAAGAGTACAAAATGAGCAATCAGCAAGTAGCAAAATATTACGCCCTGCTGGGTGAAGCGGTCGAGGACAAATACCTCGAGCCGGACATGGACGAAGACATCGACGACATGAGCATCCACCTCGGCAACCTGCTGGCCGGGCACACGGTGCTGGAACTGGGCTGCGGCAGCGGGTTCTGGACCGAAGTGGTGGCCGAGTCGGCCGCATCCGTGACGGCGCTCGACATCAACGCCAACCTGGTCGACCTGGCCCGCGAGCGCGGCATGCCGGAAGGGAAAGTGAACTTCCGCGTGGCCGATGCGCTGGACCTGCCGGAGGACATCGGTAAATTCACGGCCGTGCTGGTCAGCTTCCTGTGGTCGCACCTGAACAAGAAGGAACAGGAGCAGCTGCTGGCGACACTCAAGAAACGCCTGGGCAAGGACGTGCTGCTGGTGATCCTGGACGATTCCTTCGTCGAGGGCTTCAGCGAGACCATCGCGCGCACGGATGCGGACGGGACCACCTACGAAATCCTGACCACGGCCGAAGGCGAGCGCTTCGAGGTGCCGAAGAGTTACCAGTCCGATAGCGCGCTGCGCAAGCGGGTGGGGAATGTGGGCAAGGAGATCAAGATCGAGCGGGTCGAGTTTTTCTGGATCCTGACCTGTCGCTTGAAATAAGCGTCGGCCCCATGAAAAACGCGCGTGATTCACGCGCGTTTTTCGTTTCAGGCTACATCAATCAGAACGCGTGACGCACGCCGACCGTGAATGCCGTCGGATCCGCACCCAGCGCGGTCGCCACCGGCGTCACGTTGTTCGACGAGGAATTCAGGCCGAACACGCCGCGCTCGTTGTTGCGCATCGAGCCGTAGGCGGTGTACAGGTTGGTGCGCTTCGACAGCGCGTAGCTGTAGGCCAGGGACCAGGCGTTGCCGCGGGCGCCGTTTTCGATTTCGTTGCGCTGCAGGTTGACGAAGAACTTGTTCGAACCCATGGTGTAGACGCCGCCCAGGTTGATCTGCTCGAACTTGTTGTTCGCGCCCGCCTGGTCGGCAGACAGATAGTTCGCCTTCAGGTCGAAGGCGCCGAACTTGTAGCCGGCGCCGAATGCGACTTCCTTGTCGTCTTCAGCCGCCACGCGCTCGAGCTGGTGGTAGCCAGCGCCGACGTAGAACGGACCGTTCGCGTATTCCAGCGCCACGCCCAGCAGGTCGCCGTTCGGGCCTTCGGTGCTACGCTCGCCGGCCGAGTAAGCGGCCAGCACGCTGAAGCCCGACATCGGGTTGCTCTTGAAGTTGACCGAGTTCGACAGGCGGCGGGTCAGGCGGTTGGTGGTGAAGGCCGACAGGTTGCTGCCGTAGAAGCCCTGGCCGAGCGCGTCGGTGGCGGCGGCGATCGAGGCGATCGGGCTGTATTCGCGGCCCACGGTCAGCTGGCCGAAGTTGCCTTGCAGGCCGACCACCGCGCGGCGGCCGAACAGCGACGAGTCGGCGGCGCCGGTGTCGAGGGCGACGCCGGCTTCGATGTTGAAGATCGCCTTCAGGCCATTGCCCAGATCTTCGGTGCCGCGGAAGCCCAGGCGGCTGCTCGACTGGTTACCCGAGCTGACGACGGTGCGGCGCTTTTCGCCCGGTGCGTCGGTGTCCTCGATGGCGACGGCCGCGTCCATGATGCCGTAGACGGTGACGTTGGTCTGCGCATGCGCGAACAGCGGAAGGGTCGTGATCAGCGCAGCGGCCAGGGCTTTGTATTGCATGAAGATCTCCAATAAGGGTGAAGGATTGAGTTGGCCTTTTGGCAAACTCAAGGTCCAGCGCATCTTATCGGTGCAATATTTCTGCTTGATGACAGGTTGATATTTCGCAACAGCCTGTTCAGACGGTGTGACCCCTCAGCGGCACGACGATGTCGATCCGCGTGCCGGGCGGCTCGTCGGCGCTGATCGTGATCTCGCCTTTCAGGCCCCAGACCCGTTCGCGCATGCCCACCAGGCCCAGCGACTCCGCCTTTTCCATGTCTTCCTCGCGGATGCCGCGACCGTCGTCGCGGATCGTGATCAGGAGTTCGCCGTTAACACGGTACAAGGTCAGCGTCACCAGCTTGGCCTGCGCATGGCGCGCGATGTTGGTCAGCGCCTCCTGGACGATGCGGAAGATCGCCGTGCTGGCCTGGTCGTCCAGGCGCAGCTCGGCTTCCTCGGCCAGCAGTTCGCAGGCGATGCCGTGGCGCTGGACGAAATCCTCGCGCAAGCCCTGCAGGGCGAAGAACAGGCCGCCTTCGTCCAGCGCGCGCGGCCGCAGGTTGGTGGCGATGCGGCGCAGCGAGGTGATCGCCGTGAGCAGGTTGCCGTCCATGCCGTCGATCAGGCGCGCCGAGCTGGGCGCGGCGCCGCAGACCTCGCGCAGCAGGGTCAGGTCCATGCGCAGCGAAGCCAGCAGCTGGCCGAGGTCGTCGTGCAGCTCGCGCGCGATGTGGGTGCGCTCTTCCTCGCGGATGGTCTGCAGGGCGCTCGAAAGCTGGCGCAGCTGGTCGTGCGAGCGGGCCAGCTTGCGCTGCACGCGCTGGCGCTCGGAGACGTCGCGCAGGACGATGGTGTACACGGTGCGCCCGTCCTGCAGGCTGTCCACGATCGAGCCCTCGATCGCGAAGGTCTCGCCATTCGCGCGCAGGCCGGTGCCGGCATAGTCGGTGGCGCGCCGCCCGGCGCGGCCGTCTGCATGGAAATACTCGGTCGGGGCGGCGTCATCAAGCCCCGGCGCCTGGATGAAGTCCGCCAGTGATCGGCCCTGCATCTGCCTTGCCGTCACCCCGAACATGGCGGCGGCAGCCGGGTTGGCCAGCACGATGCAGCTGGTCTCGTCGGCCGCGATGATCGCTTCGTTGACGTTGTGGACGATGCGCCGGCTGTGGTAGGCCGGCGCGTCGCTGCCGCCATCGGCGTCGAACAGGCTCAGCAGGCGGCCGCCAAGCAAGCCGAGCGCGAACATCGCCAGGCCGCGCCCGCGCGGGCGCGCACTGCGCTGTTGTTTCATGTGGGTATGCCTGCGGTAATGTCCGCGTGCGCGGACCAAACCCTACGATACGGCGCGGACAGCCCGATACGGTTGAGCAGGCACAAGCAGGGCGTAGGGCGGGCATGCCCGCGCGTGATGCTTGCATCGTGTTGGCTGTGTCTTTCCCCAAACGAAGCCTACACAGAAGCGGCAACGTTACATCTGCTTGAACAGATGCAAGAAGCTCCGGCTCACTTCCAGCTTCTCCGGACGCCCCTTCACGAGCACCAGGTGGCGCCCGCGGATATCGCGCGTCACGCCTTCGATCGCGTTGACGTTCACCAGCGTCGCGCGGTGGATCTGCCAGAACAGGGCAGGGTCGAGCTCCTCGGCCAGGTCGCGCACGGGTTTGCGGATCAGGGCTTCGAAGCCCGCGGTCTGCACGCAGGTATATTTCTCGTCCGAACGGAAGAACAGGATGTCCTCGACCGGGATCATGCGCAGGTCCTGGCCGATGCTGGCCTGGATCCATTGCAGGTGTTTCGGTTTCGGTGCCGCGATCTTTTCGGCCAGTTGCGACAGCATCGCGGTGACGCTGTCGTTGACGACGCTGCCCGGCTTGTCCAGGCGCGCCTTCAGGCGCTCGACCGTTACCTTCAGGCGCTCCGGCTCCGAGGGCTTGAGCACGTAGTCGACGGCGCCGCGCTCGAAGGCTTCGACCGCGTACTGGTCGTAGGCGGTGACGAATACGATCTGGCTGCGGTCGCCGATCTCGCGCGCCGCTTCCATGCCGGTCTTGCCGGGCATGCGGATGTCGAGGAAGGTGAAATCCGGCTTGCACTGGCCGACCAGTTCGACCGCTTCTTCGCCGTTCTTCGCTTCGCCGACGATCTCCAGTTCCGGCCAGACCTGTTCCAGGCGCATGCGCAACTGGTCGCGCATCAGTCTTTCGTCATCGGCAATAATCGCGGTCGGCATGGCGGGGTCCTGGCGGAAAAAGAGTTTGACAATTATTCAAGAAAACAGCGTCGCAGGCAAGGCCGGCGGTGGCGCCTGCACGCATGAGCGCACTCAGCGGGAGACCTGATACGGCACTTCGACCATCGCGATCACGCCGCTCGGGCTGTTGGCGGCGATGTGCAGCTGGCCAGCCTCGCCGTGCAGCAGGCGCAGGCGCTCGCGGATGGTCGGCAGGCCCAGGCCGGTGCCGGTGCTCGGCACCACGCCGAAACCGACGCCGTCGTCGGTGACGGTGACGCGCAATTTACTGTCGGCCACATCGGCCACGATCTTCAGGGTGCCGCCCTCGGGCTTGCATTCGAGGCCGTGCTTGATCGCATTCTCGACCATGGACTGCAGCATCATCGGCGGGAAGGCGGCGCTGCGCAGGCCGTCGGGGATGTTCATGTCCACCGTCAGGCGTTCTTCCATGCGCATTTTCAGCAGGTCGAGGTAGGCCGTCACCATGTCGACTTCGCGGCCCAGGTTGGTGACCAGGTTGTTGTCACGCATTTGCGGCAGCACGGCGCGCAGGTAGAGGATCAGGCTGCGCTGCATGGCCGAGGCGCGCGGCGGATTGGTCTCGATCAGGTGTTCGACGGAAGCGAGCGTGTTGAACAGGAAGTGCGGTTCCACCTGCGCCTGCATCATCTGCATCTTCGTTTCCGACAGTTGGCGCTGCATCGATTCGCGTTCGGCGGCGGCATTCGCCGACTGGGTTTGCAGCTCCGCGCGCTTCTTGCCGCCCATCAGGGCCTTGATGCCGAACAGGGCCAGCACCAGCAGGAACACGAAGCTGTTGAACCAGGTCGAGGCCTGCTTGTGATAACGCGACACTTTCGCCTCGGCCGCATCGTCGACCGCTCCTTCGATCGCCACCGACAATTCTTCCGCAATCTGCGGCGGCAGCTCGATGTGGACCGCTTCGCTGCCGGGATTGGCTCCCTTGGGCAAGGCCAGGTCAGGCGCCGCCGGGGCGGCAGGGGCAGCCGGTGCGGCGGGGGCAGCCGGCGCAGCGGGTGCGGCGTCCTCCGGCGCGGCGGGCGCGGCGGGACTGCCGGGCTTCGGTTTGTTGCGTGGATTAAAACGGATGCCGCTGTCGTCGATGACGATGCTGACCTGGTCCTTGCGCGCGGCGCGCTCGGCGGCGGCGATCTCGGCTTCGCCACCGGAAAACAGTTCTTCCTGCAGGATGGCGCCGGCGATCAGGGTCAGGGCGGCAAACAGGAAAAATTTCCACCACGATAGCTGGGTCACCCAGGTCGCAACGGCATCGAAGGCGCGGTAGAGCGACGACAGGATGCCGGAAAAATAGTGGTGGGAGGAGCTGCGCGCTTGCATGTCTGTTCTTGTCGATCGATTCGTAGGCGGGAGCGAGTGTACCGCGTCCCCGCTATCCGGTGCCGGTTTGTCTTGTTCAAAGGACACAGGGCGGTTTCCGGATTGTTGGAATGTTGCAACTTTACACCGGCGCCCCGCGGCTGGCACGCGCTTTGCGACAGCCTGCACGATGCGGGGCGTGGAATGCAAAAGGGGGCGCCAGGGCCGGCGCCGCCCTTGGCACCATCCAGCAAAAAACCGGGCCTAAAAACTAACAACAGGAAACATTGCGCGGTATGATGAAAAACGAGCTCAGCTTCCACAGTCAACCATTCGACGAAAGGATTTGCCGATGTCCGCCGTTCCAGCACAATATCGCCTCGTTACCCGCAGCGACTTCGATGGACTGGTTTGCGCAGTCCTGCTCAAGCACCTGAACCTCATCGACGATATCCTGTTCGTCCACCCGAAAGACATGCAGGACGGGAAGATCGCGATCACCAAGCGCGACATCACGACCAACCTGCCGTACGTGGCCGGCGCCCACCTGGCTTTCGATCACCACCTGTCCGAAACCATCCGCAACCGCGGCGTGCGCGAGAACCACGTGATTCATCCCGATGCGCCCTCGGCCGCGCGCGTGGTCTGGGATTACTACGGCGGCGAAAAAACCTTCCCGGCCGCCTGGCTCGACATGATGGCCGCCGTTGACAAGGGCGACAGCGCCCGCTTCTCGCGCGAAGAGGTGCTCGAGCCGGCCGGCTGGAACCTGCTAAACTTCCTGATGGATGCGCGCACCGGTCTCGGCCGCTTCCGCGATTTCCGCATCTCGAATTACCAGCTCATGATGGAACTGATCGAGGCCTGCCGCCGGCATTCGATCGACAGCATCATGGCGCTGCCCGATGTGCAGGAGCGCACCAGGCTGTACTTGGAACATGCCAACCTCTGCAAGGAACAGATCCGCCGCTGCGCGCGCGTGCACGGCAACCTGGTCGTGCTCGACCTGCGCAATGAGGCGACCATCTACGCCGGCAACCGCTTCATCATCTATGCGCTGTTCCCGGAGACCAACATCTCGATCCACGTGCTATGGGGCCTGAAGAACCAGAACACCGTGTTCGCGACCGGCAAGTCGATCCTGAACCGGAGCTCGAAGACCAACATCGGCGCGCTGATGCTCGAATACGGCGGCGGCGGGCATGAGAACGCGGGGACCTGCCAGGTGGACAACGCGATGGCGGAGGATGTGCTGGGGGCCTTGATTCAGCGGATTACCAGCGAGGGGTAAGCGGGCGGAGTGGGGCTGTCGCCTGTCAGGCTATCGGTGAGCACGATCCGCGTGGGCATGCCCACCCTACGGGCACGCTACGTATCCAGGTTTCGTATGATCTCGCCGATATCGATGTCCGTAGGGTGGGCATGCCCACGCGGATTCAGCACACCGATAGCGGTGCAGGCAACAGTCCCACGCCCGGTCGCGTATCAGGCCCCCGCCATGGCACGCAACGCGGGCACGACTTCATTTAAATGCGCCACCTCGCAGGTCGGCCGCGCCTCCGACGCGTTCACGACCCTACCCGGATTGAACCAGCAGCTCTCGATCCCGAACCGGTTCGCCCCCAGGATATCCGCATCCAGCCGGTCACCCACGATCACTGTCTCCGCATGCGAAAACGCGCGCGCCATCCTGACCGTGTAGTCGAAGAAGCGATGATCCGGCTTCGCATGCCCGCAGGCCTCCGAGGTCGCGACGAACGACAGGTGTACATGCAGCTGCGCAGCCGCGATGCGCCGGTGCTGGATCTGCTCGACGCCGTTGGTGATGATCCCGACTTCGCCGATCCCGGCCAGGGTCTCGCACAGCTGCTGCGCACCGTCGACCAACACCACGGTGTCCGCCAGCGATTCCAGGTACAGGCGGCTGGCCGCTTGCGGATCGAGATCCAGCCCGCTTGCGGCGAAGGTCTGGCGAAAGCGCTCCACCTTCAGGAAATCCTTGGACACCGTTCCCTGTTCGAAGGCCTTCCACAAGGCCAGGTTGAAGCCCTGGTAGCGCCCGAACAGGTCGTCGGGAAGTGTCGCCAGCCCGAGCTCGCGCATGGTGCGCTCGAAGGACAGATGTTCGGAAGCCTTGAAGTCGAGCAGGGTGTCGTCCAGGTCGAAAAGAAAGAGTCGATGTTTCATCGGATCGAGGGGGCGCGGCATGGCGCGCCCGGCAGGGCGGGTGGTCTGGAACCACCCATGATACTGGAGTACCCGGCTCCCTGCCGGGCAGGCCTGGAACGGCCTCAGGCCGGCAGGCGGTCTCGGACGAGCTCGCGCGCGACGTCGGGCTCCACCGGTTCGCCGATCAGGAGCCCCTGCAGCACGGCGCAGCCGTGCGAGGTGAGGAAATCGCGCTGGGCGCGCGTCTCGACCGCTTCGCCGATGACGGGCATGCGCAGGTTGTGGCCGATGTCGATCAGGGTGCGCGCCATGGTGCCGCCTTCGTTGTCCGCTTCGTCGGCGATCGCGCGCACCGCTTCCCTGGACAGCTTGAGCTGGCCCACCGACAGCTCGCGCAGGAAACCGAGGTCGGTCATGCCCTGGCCGAACTCGTCGATCGAGAGCGTCAGTCCGAGTTCGCGCAGCTGGCCGGCCAGGTCGCGCACCTGGCCCGGGTTGCGGATCACGGTTTCCTCGCGCAGTTCGATCTGCAGGCTGTCCGGCGCCAGGCCGTAGGCGGCCAGGCGCGCGGCGATGCCGGACACGAAATCCTGCTGGCCGTATTCGCGCGCCGAGACGTTGACCGTTACCGGCACATCGGTCACGCCGAGCTGTTTCAGGTCGCGCAGAAAAGCGCAGGCCTGGTCCAGCACCCAGGCGCCGAACTCGACGATGCGGCCGTTTTCCTCGGCCTCGCTCAGGAAGGCGGCGGGCAGCAGCACGCCGTGCTCGGGATGGCGCCAGCGCAGCAGCGCCTCGAAGCTCGACACCCTGCCGCTGTGCGCATCGATGCAGGGCTGGTAGAGCATGAAGAGTTCGTCCCGCTCGATCGCGTGCGCCATGCCGGAATCGAGCCGCTGGCGCGCTTCGCTGCTGGACTTCATGTCGTTCGAGAAGAAATAGATCTCGTTGCGGCCGGTGGCCTTGGCGTGGTACATGGCGACGTCGGCCGAGCGCACCAGGTCGGCCGCGTTGGCGCCGTCGTGCGGATAGACGGCCACGCCGAGACTTGCGCCGACCGCGATTTCCTTGTGCATGAAGGAGACCGGCTGGGTCAGGCTCTGGCGCAGGCGCTCGATCATGCGCAGCATGAAGCGCAGCGAGGGCTGGTTGACCAGCACCAGCACGAATTCGTCGCCCGACATGCGCGCCACCGTGTCGATCTCGCGCACCGAGGCCTGCAGGCGGCGCGCCACGACCTTGAGCACCACGTCGCCGGCCTCGTGGCCATAGCTGTCGTTGATGTTCTTGAAGTTGTTCAGGTCGATCAGGACGACGCCGACCATCGATTTCTGCCGCTGCGACAGGTGCAGGGCCTGTTCCAGCCGGTCCCACATCAGGTTGCGGTTGGCCAGACCCGTGAGCGCGTCGTGGTTGACTTCGTGTTCGAGGTGGGCGGTGCGCTGCTTGCTGGCGGTCACGTCCATGATGACGCCGATGAAATGGGTGGTGGTGCCATGCTCGTCGAGGACCGGTGTGATGCTCAGGTCGTTCCAGAACAGCTCGCCGTTCTTGCGCATGTTGCGAAACACCACGTTGACGCTCTCGTGCGCGGCGATCGCCTCGCGCACGCGCTGGCGTTCGTTGTTGTCCATGCCCGGCGCCGCCATGAAGCGCGAATCGCGACCGACCACTTCCTGGGCGCTGTAGCCGGTGATGCGCTCGAAGGCCGGGTTCACGTATTCGATCGGGCAGTCGCGGCCGTCGATGCCGGTGATGACGATGCCGTTGTTCGCCGCATGCAGGGCACGCTCGCGCAGGCGCAGCGTGTGCTCCTGGTCGCGCCGGGCGCTGATGTCGACGCCCATGCCGAACAGGTACTGGCCGCCGTTGCAGTCGACGCGCGCGCCGCACAGCACCATCGGGGTTTCGCGCCCGCTGCGCGCCACGACCTCGGCTTCGATCGCGACTTCCTCGTTCTGCTCGAACACGCGCCGGATGCTCTCGGAGATCAGCGGCCGGGTCTGCAGGTCGAACAGTTCGAGCGCATTGGTCGCGCTCATTTCCTCGGCGGTGTAGCCGGTGATCCGTTCGTGGTTGCGGTTCCAGAGCACGAACCGGCCTTCACGGTTGATCGCATAGAAGGTGCCGGGCAGGACGTCGATGACGGCGGCCAGCGGCGTGCGCCCGACCAGCACCGCATCGGGCGTGGCGTCGGTGTGGACGTTGTCGATGGCGGCGACCCAGAACTGCGTGCTGCCGTCGGCCAGGGTTTGCGGCGACAGCGTCAGCTCGGCCTTGACGGTGCTGCCGTCGGCATGGCGCAGCAGCACGCGGTTGGTGTGGCCATGGTTTTCCGCCAGGCCGCGCCAGCGCTCGCCGCTGTCTTGCGCGGCGGTGCCGATGAGCAGGGCACCGAGTGGTTGCGCAATGGCATCCTGCGCCGTGAAACCAAGCAGCTTTTCGCAGGCATTGTTCCAGGTCGTGATGATGCCCGCTTCGTCGAGGAGGAAGGCGGCGTTGGCAGTCGGAACGTGCGTGGTCATGCTGGGCGCCTTTCGTCGCGGGCATCCTCAGTTGGACTCCTCAAGCGTACACCTGTTCCCCATGCCGTGTCGCGGTTGTTCCAAAACAAAAAAAAAGCCACGCATGCAGCGTGGCTCTCCGCAGTGAAACCGGGCGATCCGGCGAGGGCAGGGCTCAGGCCGCTGCGCTCTCCTGCTTTTCCGGCAGCGCGATCTGGTTGTCGACGCTGAACTGGTAATCCTTGAACACGTGCTCGGCGCTCAGGATCTGGTAGTCGCCATTGGCCAGCTTGTGCGTGGTGTCCTTCAGGCGGTAGGTGTAATGGCCGCAGGTCCAGCAATTGTAGTTGCGCATGTGCGTGCACAGGCAGGTCTTGTCCATCACCGGCGGATTCTTGACGTCCGGATTGGCCAGCACTTCGCGGTTGTACGAATTGATGTAGGCACAGTTACCGGTCGCATCCAGCAGGTAGCCATAGGATTCGCAGCCCGGACGGATGCCGGAACCGATCGCCGGCGTGCTCTTCAGCATACGCATCGGATAGCCGGTCGGCGAGATGCCGTTGACGATGATGTCCTCTTCGCTGGCGCGGAAGTATTCCTGCTTGACGCTGTCGGGCATGCCGCATTCGTGGGTGACGGTGAAGCGGGTCGCCACCTGCACGCCGCCCACGCCCTTTTCCAGGAAGGCGACTGCGTCGGAGCCGGTGAACACGCCGCCGGCCGCGATCAGCGGGATGTCGATGTTTTCCGCGCGCATGTAGGCGAGGATCTCGTCGATGATCGTGTGCAGGTCGTAGTTCTTCCAGTCGAAGCCGAAGCCGAGGTGGCCGCCGGCCAGGGGACCTTCGACGATGATGAAATCGGGCGGGCGGTTCAGCTTGGCGACCTTGCGCAGGAACAGCTGCAGGGCGCGTACCGAGGACACGATGATGCCCAGCTTGGCTTCGCGGAAGCGCGGGTGATCCTTGATCAGCTCGAAGGAACCGAGGTGCAGGCCGGCCGACATGGTGATGCCGTCGATGCCGGCATCCAGGGCCGAGGCCAGGCGCGTGCGCAGGGTTTCCTTGGGCGCGTTCATGGTCAGCTTTTCCATGCAGTTCACGAAAATCAGGCCGTCGCCCTTTTTCGCCGCCATGGTCGCGCCCACGTGCAGGCGCGTCGCTTCGGCCAGGCGCTCGAGGTCGAACTGCACCACCGCCTTGTCCATGTTGTTGATGTTGAACTTGTAGAGCTTGGTCTTGTCTTTCACGAAGGTGGTGTCGAACTTGCGGTCCGAGACGTCCTGCACCATCGCGTCCGAGATGTGGCCGATGCCGCCCAGGCGCGCCGCTTCCAGCGCCAGTTCGGAGGTCGAAATGTCCACGCCCATTCCGCCGATCATGATGGGCACATATTCCTTGTTGCCCAGACGCAGGCGGAAATCATCAACACGTTTCATTGCTATCCTTAGACTACGTTGCTCTTGCTCACCAGCCCGGGCCGGGCGAGCGAGTGTGTGCAGCCTCGATTCTACCCCAAGCAAAAATGGGGTAGCGCGAGGCGTGCGGCCTTATGCAGGGAGGGAGGCGCTTAATCGCGGAAGTTATTGAACGCGAGCGGCAAGTCCTGGATGTCCTTGCGCAGCAGGGCCATCGCCGCCTGCAGGTCGTCGCGCTTGGCGCCGGTAACGCGCACGGTTTCGCCCTGGATGCTGGCCTGCACCTTCATCTTGCTTTCCTTGATCGCCTTGGTGATCTTCTTGGCGTCTTCGGTCTCGATGCCGTTGCGCACCTTGATCAGCTGCTTGACCTTGTCGCCGCCGATCTTCTCGACCTTTTCTTCGTCGAGGAAGCGAACGTCGACCTTACGCTTGGTCATCTTGTTGACGAGCACGTCCTTGACTTGATTCAGCTGGAAGTCGGAATCGGCGAACAGTGTCAATTCCTTCTCCTTCTGCTCGACCTTGGCCGAGCTGCCCTTGAAGTCGAAGCGGGTCGTGATTTCCTTGTTCGACTGCTCGACGGCGTTCTTCACTTCAACCATGTCTGCTTCGCAGACCACGTCAAACGATGGCATGGCGTTATTCCTTTAGATTGCATTATTTATGAGTGGCAGTATTTTAACGGACTGGCCCGAATAGAACGACCGTTTCTTGCCGGATAGGCAGGGCTTGCTACTATAATCGACCGGTTTTCGCCCTCTACAATGCTACAGAACATGCCCGCCGAACTCCCGATCCAGCACGATGTCTCGCTGCAAGCCTTCAATACCTTCGGCCTGGCCGCCCGCGCCCGCCACTACCTGCGCGTCACCAGCGCCGACCAGCTCGGCCACCTGGCGGGCGACCCGCGTGTAGCCGGGCTACCGCGCTTCATCCTCGGCGGCGGCAGCAACGTGCTGCTCACACAAGACGTCGAGGCCCTGGTGCTGCACATGGCGATCGAGGGCCGCGACGTCCTTGGCGAGGAAGACGGCAGGATCCTGGTGCGCGCCGGCGCCGGCGAGAACTGGCATGCATTCGTCGACTATACGCTGGAGCAAGGCCTGGGCGGGCTGGAAAACCTGTCCCTGATCCCCGGCACCGTGGGCGCGGCGCCGATCCAGAATATCGGGGCGTATGGCCTGGAGATCAAGGATGTGTTCCACTCGCTGACGGTGTTCGACCTGGAAAGCGGCGAACGCCGCACCCTGACGGGCCCGGACTGCCGCTTCGGCTACCGCGACAGCCTTTTCAAGCATCCGGAAGGGGTGGGCCTCGTGGTACTGGACGTCACTTTCGCCCTGCCGCGCGCCTGGCAGCCGAACCTGCGCTACGCCGAGCTGGCCCAGGCGGTCGAGGCCGCCGGCATGGCCGCGCCGACGCCGCGCCAGGTCAGCGACACCGTAATCGCGATCCGCCGCCGCAAGCTGCCCGATCCGGCCGAGATCGGCAATGCCGGCAGTTTCTTCAAGAATCCGGTCGTGCCTGACGCGCAATGCCGCGCATTGCTCGAACGTTTCCCGACCCTCGTGCACCACGCGCAAGCGGACGGGAGCGAAAAGCTGGCCGCGGGCTGGCTCGTCGATCAGTGCGGCTGGAAAGGCAAGAACCTGGGCGCGGCCGGCGTCTATCCGAAACAGGCGCTGGTGCTCGTCAACAATGGCGGGGCCACCGGGCAGGAGGTCATGGCGCTGGCGCGTGCGATCCAGCAGGACGTGCGGGCGCGTTTCGGGGTCGAGCTGGAGCCGGAACCGGTCTTCGTTTAAGCGCGGAAGGCCGCCACCCGGTTGCGCCCGCGCGACTTCGCCGCATGCACGGCTTCGGCGGCGCGCGCGAGCACGTCGTCGAACTCGCCGTTTTCCGAAGGCAGGGTCGAGGCCACGCCGACCGACATCGTCACGATGCGCCGCTCGGGAAGCGGATGCGACAGGGCCAGGCGTTCGAGCGCCGCACGGCAGGATTCGGCCACCTGCACCGCGCCGTCCAGGCCTGTATCCGGCAGCAGGATCGCGAACTGCTTGCCGTCGTAGCGGGCGGCGAGGTCGGAGGGGCGCTTCAATTGGCCGGTCAGCACGCCCGCCATCTTGCGCAGGCAGAGGTCGCCCGCTTCGCGTCCCAGACGGTGATTGAAATACCCGAAGCTGTCGACGTCGCAGACCAGCAGCGAGAGCGGCTGGCCGTTGCGGCGCGCGCGCTGCCATTCGCCTTGCGCGACCTGGTCGAAGCGGCGCCGGTTCGGGATGCCGGTCAGGCCGTCGACGCCGTCGATGCGGTCGAGTTCGGACTGGGCGCGCGCCAGCAGGGCCTGGGTTTCCAGCAGGCGGCGCAAGGCGTCGTCGCGTTCGAGCAGGGCGCGGCCGGCGGCGGCGTGGTAACGCAGGCGCGCCAGCAGCTCGGTCTGCGTCGGCAGTTCGGACAGATAGTCGCTGGCGCCCGCAGCAAAGGCGGCATCGCGGCCCGCATTTCCTCCATTCGGCGCCAGCACCACCAGCGGCACCCCGGCCAGCGCGGCGTGCGCGCGGCAGGCACGGATGAATTCGCTGCTGTCCTCGCTCCCGCCCAGCGCACGGACCAATACCGCCGGACGCAGGCTGGCCGCCTGCGCGAGTGCCTGGACGGCATCGGTCAGCACCAGTTCGAGATCGTCGGCACCCGCCAGCATCTCGCGCAGCGCGCTGGCGAACGGAGGCGCGCCGACCAGCAGGACGCGGGATGGACTGTTCAGTGATGCAAGGGCAGGTACGTTGGACATCGTGGCTCGGTGGGCGAACGGGTAAAGGGGCGGTTCATTTTACCCTGAGGCACTTACAAATTGTTGCATTTAACCCACTTTGGGTATCCGGAAACAACGGTCTGTGGCGCCGCCGCGTCTTCGGCTATGCTTGGGTTCTCATCCTGGAGGACATTTGCATGAAAGCCATCGTTACCGGTCATACGAAAGGCCTCGGCGCCGCCATCGCCGCCGAGCTGGTCAAACGCGGTATTCCCGTGCTGGGCCTGGCGCGCAGCCGGTCCGGCGTCGCCTCGGAGCTGCTCACCGAAGTCGAAGTCGACCTGTCCGACGGCGCGGCGCTGGCCGCTTTCGTGCAGGGCGACACGCTGGCGCGCTGGCTGCGCGACGAAGGTGCCACGCTGCTGGTCAATAATGCCGGTGTCGTCTCGCCGGTGGGGCCGTTGGCCGAACAGGATCCGCTGGCCGCACTGCGCGCCGCGACCCTGAACGTGGCGGCGCCGCTGGCGCTGGCGGCAGGCGTGGTGCGCGCCAGCCGCGGCGAGCGTCGCATCCTGCACGTCTCCAGCGGCGCCGGCCGTAACGCCTATCCCGGCTGGAGCGTCTACTGCGCCACCAAGGCCGCGCTTGACCGCCACGCCGAGGCGGTGCTGCTCGACGGCGATGCCTCGGTGCGCTGCTGCAGCCTGGCGCCGGGCGTGATCGATACCGGCATGCAGGCCGAGATCCGCGCCACGCCGGAAGCGAATTTTCCGATGAAGGAGCGTTTCGTGCAGATGAAGCAGGAAGGGGGGCTGGCGTCGCCCCAGGACTGTGCCGGCAAGCTGGTCGATTTCCTGCTGGCGCCGGGCTTCGGCAAGCAGGCGGTCGCCGACCTGCGCGATGCCTGAGGCCTGTCCCGGCGCCGCCGTTTAAGGTTCCGTATCGGGAAACAGCACCGGCAGGACCGTCCCGCTGCGGCGCCGCGGCGTGGTCGAGCGCTGCGTCGCCAGGCCATCGAGCACACGCTGCGCCAGCGCGGGAGCAACCCCGGTTTCGCGCAGGAAGGCGGCGGCCACCCCGGCGCCCAGGTTGAGCCGGTAGGCGATGGCGACATCGATCAAGGCGCCCAGCACCGGATCGGCGCGCCGCTCCCCACGGCGTTCGGTGAACGCAGTATCCACATGACTCCCCATGATCTGTCCGCCCGCGGCCGGTGCGTCCGGCCGCGGCGCGCCGGCTGGCCTATTGCACGCTGATGAGCTCGACCTCGAAGAGGAGGGGAGCGTCAGGTGGAATCGAGGTGCCGCTGCCGCTGCGGCCGTAGGCCAGCGAGGCAGGAATGATCAGGGTGCGCTTGCCGCCGGCACGCATGCCGAGCAGGCCCTGGTCCCAGCCGGCGATCACCTGGCCGGCGCCGAGCCGGAAGCTGAAAGGAGTCTTGCCGACCGACGTGTCGAACTGCGTGCCCTTGAAGGCGGCTTTGGACGCATCGTACAGCCAGCCGGTGTAGTTCACCGTCAGCGTGCGGCCTGAGGTCGCGAGCGCGCCGTTGCCCTCGAGGGTATCGATACGCTGGAAGGCCGGCCCCTGGACCTGCACCGTGGTCGCGCGCTCCTTCGTGTAGCGGGCGTCGGCGACATAGCCACCGCCGGAGGGCGACAGCAGCAGCAGGTCGCCCTTGTCCAGGTAGAGTGCGCCCGGCCCGGTGGCCGCCGGCTGGGTGCCGGCGTCGGCGGTACATACCGCGCCGTCGGGATAGCCGATGCACCAGGACAGCACGCCGTTGGCGCCGGTCGTCGTCGTCACTGCCGAACCGCTGCGGCTGCGTGTATAGGCCGGGATCGAAATCGTCACCAGGTCGAGCGGCACTTGCGTTACCGCGGTGCCCTGCGCCAGCAGTGCGGCCGCCGTCTTGCTGCTGTCGTAGGCGAAGGTGAAATCCGCGCTCAGGGTCTCGGAGGCGATCGCCGTACCGGCGCAGCCATCGGCTGCATAGAAATTGCGTACCAGGTTCAACTGGAGGGCATGCGCGCCGCCGCTGGTCATCGTCAGGGTCGCCGTGTCCTGGCTGCGGCCCGGGCAGGGGCCGTACCAGGTGCCTGCGTAGGCGGCCAGCGCCAGGGTCGCCGGTGCCGGAGTGGTCGGTGCCGGCGTCGCGCTGACAGGAGGCGCGCCGGTCGCCATGGCGACCGGCGCCGTTCCTCCGCCACCACCGCCACCGCCGCCGCAACCGCCCAAAGAAAGGCAGGCAACAGCCAGCAAGCCTGCACCCGAACTTGTCCGGCTCCAGCGCGGCCGGGAATGCGCATTATTTGTTTGCCCGTTCATGCAGTAAGAGGCATCCCGATTATCACGAAAAAGTGCGCGCATTATTGTCTCCCCAGTTATTCTAATTTCCGAAACTCAACAAGTTTTGGACAAAACTTTTACTTTCTGTTTTTTCTTAAACGCAATACCGAAAACGTATGCATATGACTTCCGATTCAAAAATGACGAAAACGCGCATTTCCGCATATTCTGCACACGCAAATTCGGAAAGCACAATTGGGTAAATATAACCAACGGGTCAATAAGAGCGGCATGCGGCCTGCATCACGCACCTACACCCGATCTTGCCTAAAATCATCTTGTCTGCGGGGCGTAGACGTCTCATTCGCAAAGTCTGCCTTTTTAATACGTCTTACGCGCTTGTAGGCGGTCTCTTACGCGCTATGCATAAATTCTGAGTGATAGTTATATTTTATGGAACAAAAATCTGCTGATGTGTTGTTTTTGTAACATGTAAAAATTTATGCGTTTTGCGTAAATTTTTTATGCTAGTTTAGTAAATACACCCATCTTCACTTCCGGTTACTTTTGCAAACTCCGGCATTATTGCCGTGACGAATCAAAAGTAAGGGCAGCGCTTTGCCTGTCGATTTTGGAGAGGATGTTCAAACATGCGTATCGGTGCCTTGCGCGTAGCGAGCGAATAAAGAAAACGTGGTCCAAACTATCTTAGGGGAAATTAAATGGCTACGAACTCGCAATACAACTTCAACGTCAACCTCGACGACCTGGCGTTTATTCTCAAGCAGATCAAGATCGCGGAAGACACGACCAATCCCGACGGTTCCATCGACGGCGCAGCGCTGCGCGAGATGATCGGCAGCCCGCTGCTGCCCTATGGGCTGCGTACGGTGGACGGGACCTGGAACAGCCTGCTTCCCGGCATGGAACGGATGGGCGCGGCGGACAACATCATGCCGCGCCTCGTGCCCGGGGTCTTCCGCGATGCGGAAGGCGTCCCGGCCAATTTCTTCGGTCCCGGCGTACCCGGCGTCGCCAGCAGCAGCTATGCCACCAGCACGCCGGGCAATATGGTGTTCGACTCGCAGCCGCGCATCATTTCCAACCTGATCGTCGACCAGACCGGGCGCAATCCGGCCGCGGTGGCCGCAGCCCAGGACCGCGCCGACATCGCGACCTTCCCGGGCTTCGACGAAGTCCACGTCTCGCCCGACGGCACCCTGCAGATCCCGAACCAGTCGCCCGACATCGGCCTGTCGCCGCCGTTCAACGGCATGATGGCGCTGTTCGGCCAGTTCTTCGACCATGGCCTCGACCTGATCAGCAAGGGCGGGGGCACCGTCTTCGTCCCGCTGCAGCCGGACGATCCGCTCTACGTGCCGGGCAGCCCCACCAACTTCATGGTGCTCAGCCGCGCCGTGAATTCACGCGGTCCCGGCCCCGACGGCGTCCTCGGCAATGCCGACGACGACCTGCGCGGGCACACCAACACCACGACACCTTTCGTCGACCAGAACCAGACCTATACCTCGCACCCTTCGCACCAGGTGTTCCTGCGCGAATACAAGATGATCGATGGCAAACCGCTCGCCACCGGGCGCCTGCTCGACGGCGAGCACGGTGCCGGCAACTGGGCCGAAGTGAAGGCGCAGGCGGCGCAACTGCTCGGCATCCAGCTGACCGATACCGACATCTTCAACGTGCCGCTGCTGGCGACCGACCGCTACGGCGAATTCCTGCGCGGGGCGAACGGCTTCGTGCAGATCGTCACCGCGCGCGGCCTGATCGAGGGCGACCCGACCGCCAACGGCGGCCTGGGCGTGGCGCTGCCGACCGACACCCTGCGTACCGGCCATGCCTTCCTCGACGATATCGCGCATACCGCGGTCCCGGGCACCTATGACCACGACCACGATCCGCGCACGCCGCAAGTGCAGCTGGTGCCGGACAGCGACGACGCCACCGGCCTCGCGGCCGGCCAGCAGCAGCCGGCCGGCACCTACGACGACGAGCTGCTCGACCGCCACTTCATCACCGGCGACGGCCGCGGCAACGAGAACATTGGCCTGACCGCCATCCACGAGATCTTCCATAACGAGCACAACCGCCTGGTCGAGGCCTACAAGCAGACCATCCTCGGCAGCGGCGACCTGGCCTTCGTCAACGAATGGCTGGCCAAGGACGTCACCGCCATCCCGACCAGCCAGGCCGACATCGCCGCCCTCCAGTGGGACGGCGAACGCCTGTTCCAGGCCGGCCGCTTCGCCACCGAGATGCAATACCAGCACCTGGTGTTCGAGGAATTCGCGCGCGCCGTGCAGCCCAGCATCGACCCCTTCGTGTTCTCCAACTCGGCCGACATCGATCCGGCCATCATGGAGGAGTTCGCCAACGTCGTGTACCGCTTCGGCCACTCGATGCTCGACGATACCGTGGCGCGCACCGACGCCAACGGCAATTCCGACGACATCGGCCTGATCGAAGCCTTCCTCAATCCGGTCGCCTTCGACAAGGACGGCGCCCTCGATTCGCACAAGGCGGTGGGCGAGATCGTGCGCGGCATGTCGCGCCAGGTCGGCCAGGAGATCGACGAGTTCGTCACCGACGCGCTGCGCAACAACCTGGTCGGCCTGCCGCTCGACCTGGCCACGCTGAACATCGCGCGTGCCCGTGAAACCGGCGCCCCCAGCTTCAACGAGGCGCGCGCCGCCTTCTACAAGATGACCGGCGACAGCCAGCTCAAGCCGTACACGAGCTGGGCCGACTTCGCGCCGCACATGAAGAACCCGGCCTCGATCATCAACTTCATCGCCGCCTACGGCCTGCACCCGAGCGTCGTCGCGGCGACCACGGTCGAAGCCAAGCGCGCCGCCGCCACGCTGCTGGTGATGGGCGACTTCGACCTGAACAAGGACGGCGAGATCAATGCCGATCCGGAACTGGTCGGCCCGACCTACCGGCTGGAGACCGCCCCAGGCGACCGCCTCGACTTCCTGAACGGCACCGGCACCTGGAAGGATGTCGAAACCGGTCTGAACAAGGTGGACTTCTGGATCGGCGGCCTGGCCGAGGCGAAGCTCGAATTCGGCGGCATGCTGGCGCCGACCTTCAACTACGTCTTCGAGTCGCAGCTGGAAAACCTGCAGAACGGCGATCGCTTCTACTACCTGAGCCGGACCCAGGGCCTGAACATGCTCAACGAGCTGGAAGGCAATTTGTTCTCGGCGATGGCGATGCGGAACACCGACATCGGCGACAAGGGCAGCACGACCCACCTGCCGGGCCTGATGTTCGCCACGCCCAGCTATACCCTCGAGATGGACCAGAGCAAGCAGCAGACCGGCATCGGCGTGGGCGGCCACGGCGACCCGGGCCGCCTGAACCCCGTACTGAACGCCTTTACCTCGCTCGTCACCCGCGTCGCGCCCGGCGCCGACGTCAACGGCGACGGCTACAAGGACGGCGGCCAGCTGATCTACGCCTACGACGGCCCCGACCACGTGGTGTTGGGCGGCACGCCCGGCAACGACATCATCAAGGGCGGGCGCGGCATGGACACCCTGTGGGGCGACGAGGGCGACGACATCCTCGACGGCGGCGACGAGGCCGACCAGGTCCATGGCGGCGACGGCGACGACATCATCACCGACCACGGCACCCCGGCCGGCGCAGCCGACTTCCTGCGCGGCGACAACGGCAACGACGTGATCAGCAATGGCGCCGGCAACGACATCGTGTTCGGCGGCGCCGGCCAGGACTTCTTCATCGTCGGCCCCGACTTCACCGAGGTGTTCGCCGGCGAGGGCAACGACTTCATCCTCGGCGGCAACGGTCCCGACGGCCTGATGGGCAACGAGGGCGACGACTGGATCGAGGGCGGCGAAGGCTTCGACAGCCTGTCCGGCGAGAACTCGCAGCTGTTCTTCAACAGCACCATCATCGGCCACGACGTCCTCAATGGGCAGGGCAACGACACCGACTACGACGGCGAGTCGGGCGACGACATCATGGTGCAGGGCACCGGCATCCAGCGCAACAACGGCATGCTCGGCTTCGACTGGGCCACCCACAAGGGCGATCCGGTGGCGGCCAATTCCGACCTCGGCATCCCGATCTTCGGCCAGCAGCAGCAATTCATCCTGCGCGACCGCTTCGACTCGGTCGAGGGCCTGTCGGGCTGGAAGTTCGACGACGTGCTGGTCGGGACCAACCTGCCGACCGGCGCCGCCGGCGGCGAGGGCGCGGGCGGCATCATCGGCGGCCCGACTACCGACAGCATGCTGCTGCAGAAGAACGTGGCGCTGATCAACGGCCTGCAGGAGCTGCTCGGCGTACCGGCCGTCGCCAATCCGGAGGCCGTGGTGTTCAACCCGCAGACGGGCGCCGACATCCTGATCGGCGGCGGCGGCAGCGACCGCATCACGGGCAAGGCCGGCAACGACCTGATCGACGGCGACGCCTGGCTCAACGTGCGCGTCAGCGTGCGTTCGAAAACCGATCCGAACGTCGAGATCCGCTCGGTCGAGAGCATCGCCGAACTGAAGGACGACATGCTCGCCGGCCGCATCAATCCGGGCCAGCTGCGCATCGTGCGCGAGATCCTGCAGTCGACCACCAAGAACACCGACATCGACCAGGCCATCTATTCGGACGTGCGCGCCAGCTACGACGTCACGCGCAACGCCGACGGCACCTGGACGGTGGCGCACGTGCGCGGCACCGCCACCGACGGCATCGACACCGTTCGCAACATCGAGGAACTGGTGTTCACGGACGACATCTTCAACCTGACGGGCGAGCCGCACATCGACGACATGTCGCCGACCGAGCGCCACCTGCTGACCGCGACGCCAGGCTCGGTGGCCGCCTTCAGCAACGTGCCCGAATCGGCCATCAGCTACCAGTGGCAGGCCCTGGTGAACGGCGTGTTCGTGAATATCGCCGGCGCCACCGGCGCGACCTTCATGCCGCAACAGGCGCAGGTCGGCCAGCAACTGCGCGTGGTCGCCAGCTTTGTCGACGCCACCGGCGTCAGCCGCGCGGTTCCCTCGGCCGCGACCAAGGGCGTGGGCGACCAGGTGATCGGCACCGCCAACAGCGAAACCCTGAACGGCACGGCCTTCGACGACGAGCTGATCGGCCTGGGCGGCAACGACATCCTGAACGGCGGCGCGGGTGCCGACGTCATGGATGGCGGCGCCGGTAACGACACCTACATGGTGGACGACCTGGGCGACATCGTCATCGAGGCCGCCAACGGCGGCACCGACACCACCCAGACCACGCTGGCGGCGCGCACCCTGGCCGCCAACCTGGAAAACCTTACCTTCGCCGGTACCGGCGACTTCGCCGGCACGGGTAACGCGCTGGCCAACACCATCACCGGCGGCAACGGCAACGACACCCTGGACGGCGCCGGCGGCAACGACCGCCTGGTGGGCGGCCTGGGCAACGACACCTACATCGTCAGCGAAACAGGCGACGTGGTGGTCGAGGTGATCTCGCAAGGCATCGACACGGTGCGCACCACGCTGGCCGCGCATACCCTGGCCAGCAACGTCGAGAACCTGGTGTACACCGGCACCGGCAACTTCACCGGCACCGGCAACGTCGACGCCAACAGCATCAGCGGCGGCGCCGGCAACGACATCCTCGACGGCGGCAGCGGCGGCAACGACAGCCTGTTCGGCAACGACGGCAACGACACGCTGCGCGGGCAGGGCGGCGACGACGTGCTGGATGGGGGCCTGGGCGACGATACCCTTGACGGCGGTTCCGGCAACGACACCATGCGCGGCGGCAGCGGCGACGACACCTATGTCGTCGGCGCGAGCGGCGACGTCGTCACGGAACTGGGCAACGAAGGGATCGACACCGTGCGCACCTCGCTCTCGTCCTACGTCCTGGGCGACGAGGTCGAAAACCTGACCTACACCGGGACGGTGTCCTTCACCGGTACCGGTAACGCCCTGAGCAACGTCATCACCGGGGGCAGCGCCGGCGATACGCTGAACGGCGGCGCCGGCGTCGACCGCATGGTCGGCGGTCGCGGCAGCGACACCTACGTCGTCGACGAGGCGCTCGACGCCGTGGTCGAGCTGGCCGGCGAGGGCACCGACACCGTGCGCACCACGCTCTCCAGCTATACGCTGGGCGCGAACCTGGAAAACCTGACCTTCATCGGTGCCGGACCCTTCATCGGCGAGGGCAATGCCCTGGTCAACACGATCATCGGCGGCACCGGCGACGATACGCTCGATGGCGGGCTCGGGGCCGACCGCCTGACCGGCGGCGCCGGCAACGACACCTACATCATCGACAACGCCGGCGATGTCATCACCGAGCTCACCGGCGGCAGCTCCGGCATCGACGTCGCACGGGTGAGTGCGGCCAGCTATACCCTCGGCTCGAACGTGGAAGAAATGGTGTACACCGGCACCGGCAATTTCACCGGCGTCGGCAACTCCAGCAACAACACGATCACCGGCGGCGACGGCAACGACAGCCTGAACGGCGGCACCGGCAGCGACCGCCTGATCGGGGGACTCGGCAACGATACCTATTTCGTCAACGTCAGCACCGACACCATCGTCGAGCTGGCAGGTGGCGGCATCGACACCGTCATGTCGACCTCGACCAGCTACGTGCTGAGCGCCGAAGTCGAAAACGCCACGCAGACCAGCGGCACCGCCAACCTGACCGGTAACGCGCTGGACAACTACCTGAAAGGAGGCATCGGCAACGACACGCTGCGTGGCATGGACGGCAACGACCGGCTCGAAGGCGGGGCCGGCAACGACTCGCTGCAGGGCGGCGCCGGCAACGACATCTTCGTGTTCGCGGCACCGGGCTTCGGCGCCGACACGATCGCCGGCGGCTTCGACTTCGACCCGGCGGGCGGCCAGGACCTGCTCGACATCTCGGGCCTGGGCATCACGGCGGCCACCTTCAGCAGCAGCGTCACCATCGCCGATCTCGGGGCCGACCTGCGGGTGACGATCGGCACCTCCGGTTCCTTCGTGATCCAGGGCGTGGGCGATCCGGCGTCGATCACCATCGACGACTTCCTGCTGCAGGGCCAGCTGGCACCGGCCAGCCTGGCGGCGCCGGGAGAGTTGCTGGCTTCCTGACACTGCATAAGGAGAGTACGACCAGTAGCAAGGCAGTACCGGCCGGGTGCCGACAGCATGGCGGCGCCCGGCTCATACAACACAACAACGAAGTCAAGAAATGAAATTAGGGAGAAAATCATGCACAGCACAAAGAAGTTCCTCACGGGTGCGCAACGGCTGCATGCCGCGCTCGTTGAAACCGATCCAGCCAGTCCCGACCTGATCCTCATCCGCGCGCCCGGCACCGGTTTGTTCCGCCTGCCGCGGCGACGCCTTTCCGCCGTGTCCGCGCCGCGCCCGGCACACGCCGGCGAGCCCCCTGCGCGTACCTGCACGCCATGCTGGCGCCGCCGCGGCGCCGCGTCGAACAAGCCAGCCTTGCCCGCCTGAACCCACTGCTCCAGGAGAATCACATGAAAACGATCTGGCGCGAGCTGCGGCCCCTGCTCGGGTATCTGGCCCTGTTTTCCTTCTGCGTCAACCTGCTCTACCTGGTGCCGGCATTGTTCATGCTCCAGGTATTCGACCGCGTGTTGACGACCAATAGCCGCGAGACCTTGCTGGTACTGATGGTTGGCACCGCGGTCGCGATGATCGTGCTGCTGCTGCTCGACTACGTGCGCCATAGCCTGCAGGGCGTGCTGGCGACCATCGTCGACGAGCGCCTGGCGCGCCCGCTGGTCGAAACCCTGGTCGAGCGCGCCGCGCGTACCCCGCATGCCGGCATCGGCGAAGGCATGCGCGACCTTGCGCAATTGAAGACCGTGCTGTCCTCGAACGCGCTGGCCGCGCTGCTCGATGCACCCTGGGCGCCGCTGTTCCTGGCGCTGATCTGGGGCTTTCATCCGGCGCTGGGCCTGGGGGCGCTGTTCTCGGTCGGACTGATGCTGGTGCTGGCCTGGCTGAACCACCGGATCAGCCGTGCCGCCATCGAAGGCCTGCAGACCGACGGACGGCGCGCCTCCAAATACGTCGAAAGCTCGCTGCGCAATGCCGAGGTGCTGCAGGCGCTGGGCATGACCGGCAAGCTGCTGAGCCGCTGGCGCGCGCTGCAGGACGAGGTGGCGGGCGCCCAGGCCAGCGCCGGACGCACTGGCGTCGTCTTCACCGCGCTGACCCGTTTCCTGCGCCAGGCGATCCAGATCGCGATGCTGGCGCTGGGCGCCTGGCTGGTGATCAGCCAGGAGGCATCGGCCGGCATCATGATCGCCACCACCGTGTTGCTCGGACGGGCCTTGCAGCCGGTCGAGCAGCTGGTCGGCAGCTGGCGCGCGCTGGCCGACGGCCGCGCCGCCCATGCCCGCCTGCGCACCCTGCTGGACGACGCCGGCGCAAGCGGCGAGCAGGTCGAGCTGCCTTGCCCGGAAGGGCGGCTGCAGGTCGAAGGCCTGTCCTACCGCGCGCCGGGCTCCGGCAAGCCGGTGCTCTACAACGTCGCGCTGCACCTGGAGCCGGGCGAGTCGCTGGCCGTGATCGGCGCCAGCGCCGCCGGCAAATCGACCCTGGCGCGGCTCCTGATCGGGGTCTGGGCGCCGGCCAGCGGCAGCGTGCGCCTGGACGGCAGCGACGTCGCCGTCTGGAAGCGGGAAGGGCTGGGGCAGTGGATCGGCTACGTGCCGCAGGACGTCGAGCTGTTCGACGGCACGGTCGCCGAGAACATCGCGCGTCTCGACACGGTCGATTCCGAACGCGTGATCCGCGCCGCCAAGCGCGCCAACGCCCACGAGATGATCGTCGAATTCGCCAACGGCTACGATACCCCGGTCGGCGAGAGCGGCCTGCGCCTGTCGCCCGGCCAGCGCCAGCGCATCGCCCTGGCGCGCGCGCTGTACGGCAATCCGCGCCTGGTGGTGCTGGACGAGCCGAACTCGAACCTCGACGGCGCCGGCGAAGTCGCGCTGGCCCAGGCCGTCAGCGGCCTGCGCGCCGACGGCGTCACGACCGTGAT
Source organism: Massilia sp. Mn16-1_5 (assembly GCF_004798585.1). Classification (GTDB taxonomy): domain Bacteria; phylum Pseudomonadota; class Gammaproteobacteria; order Burkholderiales; family Burkholderiaceae_D; genus Telluria. The sequence continues at coordinate 1,921 of NZ_PPXQ01000005.1, read as the reverse complement.
CATCACCCACCGTCCTTCGCTGGTGGCCCACGTCACCAAGATCCTGGTGCTGGAAGCGGGCCGCGTGAAGCGCTACGGCGCCGCCGGCGAAGTCATGAAAGAAATGCAGCGCCAGGCGCAGGCGGCCGTCGATACCGCCAGCGTGGCTTGAGGAGGAAACGAGATGGATACGACAATCGAATTCGTGCAGGCGGAACGCGCCATTACCCCGAGCGAAGAGCAGGGCCGGCGCCTGGGGCGCCTCGGCATGCGCATCTTCCTGCTGGCGCTGCTGCCGCTGGGCGCCTGGGTCTGCAGCGCGCCGCTGTCGATGGCGGTGGTGGCGCCGGCTTATGTGAAAGTGGACCTGAACCGGCGCCCGATCCAGCACCTGGAAGGCGGCATCGTGCGCCAGGTGCTGGTGCGCGACGGCCAGCGCGTGCGCGCCGGCGAACCGGTGCTGATGCTGGGCGACGTCGGCGTCGATGCCGACCGTAACCGCCTGGCCTACCGCGCCGTGGTCGAGCGGGCCGGCCTGGCGCGCCTGGAGGCCGAACAGCTGCGTGCCGGCGTCCTGCAGTTCCCGCAGGACCTGCGCGACGCGGCCGCGCGCGACCCGCGCGTGGCGCAGGCGCTGGCCAAGGAGGCCGGGCTGTTCGCCAGCCGCCGCACCTCGCTCGACAGCGAAGTGGCGCTGATGCGCGCCCAGCGCCAGCAGATCGGCAGCGAGGCCGAAGCCTTGCGCGCCCAGATCGCCAACATCGAGCGCTCGCTGACGCTGCAGCGCCAGGACCTGGAACTCAACCGCGGGCTGCAGCGCGACCAGTTCATCTCGGCCGCCAAGCTGTCCCAGCTCGAAGCCGCGGTGTCCGACTACGCGGCCAAGGTCGACGAGCGGCGCTCGGAACTGGCGCGCGCCGCCCAGCGCATCGCCGACACCGACCTGCGCATCCGCACGCTGCAGAACGCCTACGTGCAGACCGCGAGCGACGAAGTGAAGGCGACGCTGGCGCGCCTGACCGACATCGACCAGGAAATGCGCAAGACCGACGATGCCGCCAGCCGCCAGGTGGTGGTGGCGCCGGCGGGCGGCGAGATCATCGACCTGAAATTCACCTCGCCCGGCGCCGTCGTGCGTCCGGGCGACTCGATCGCCGAGATCGTGCCCTCGGATGCGCGCCTGATGCTCGAAGCCCACATCCGGCCCGAGGAGATCAACCACGTCCATCTGCGCCAGAAGGCGCGCATCAAGTTCACCGCATTGAAATTCCGCGGTGCGCCGATGGTCGACGGCGAGGTGACCTATATCTCGGCCGACCGCCTGGTCGACAAGGCCACCGGCCAGTCCTACTTCAACGTGCTGATCGCGGCCGACGACAAGTCGCTGCAGGCGCGCCACGAGCTCACGCTGCAGGCGGGCATGTCGGCCGAGGTCTACATCGACGGCAGCACCCAGACGCCGCTGCAGTACCTGGTCGAGCCGGTGATGTCGACCTTCCGCAAGGCGGGACGCCAGCTGTAAGACGGGCAGGGCGATGAACCAGCGGCGGCCAGGGATCGAGATGCGGCGCTACGCCATCGTCAACGCGGTGCTGGCGGCCGCGGCGGCGCTGGTGCTGGCGCTGCACGACGATCCGGCGGCGCCCGCCGAGCATATTGCCACACCGCCTGCCTCGGCGGCGCGCACGGACGCGCCGCCGCCACGCAGATCCATCCTATTTATGTTGAAGCACTGGAGTACATCATGAAACCCGACGAAGGAAACCAAGACGACACACGCATCCGCACCCGGCGCAGGCTGGCCGGCGCTTCGATCGTGGCGGCCGGCGCTGCCGCGTTTGCCGCTGAAACCAGGCTGGGCCTGTTCGACGCGGCGCCCGCCGCTTCGGCCGGCGGCAGCCCGGCCTTGCCCGCCGCCGCCTCCGGCGGCGCTGCCACGGCC
>NZ_PPXQ01000059.1 GCF_004798585.1 Massilia sp. Mn16-1_5 | reverse complement strand
TACTGGCTGCCGGCTTCGCTGACCATGCGCACGGCGCGCTCGATGACTTCAGGGGAATACTTGGGTTGCTTTTTCATAGCTCCATTCTCTCAAACAATGGAGCCTCTACAAAACCCGGGGCGATTCAACCCGATGTTTGTCCATGCAGAGGGCGGCGATTTTCGCCTGAAGACTGGAAGTCCCATGATTGACAAGGCAACGGCAACGAGCTTGTTCAAGACGGACAAAGAGGGCCTTGCTCGTCCGAAGGGCTCACGTATCGACATCGGAGCGCATGAGCAAAGTCGCCGTGTCGATAAGAACTAGGCGATTGCTGAAGGCCATTGGCGTGTTCGCGCTTGGCTCGTGCTGTATATAGAGATTGCCCCGTCTCTATAGAGGTCGTCCTGTTTCGGCTGAGCTTTACCCAGCTCGTCTTTCATAAATAGCGTTTGCCCGCTCCCATCAAACCCGCGCGAAGCCTTGGCCGCGCGGGTTTTTTCTTTCCCACTACTGATGAGGCCGAATAGCGCGCTGTCATTGCCGCATTCGCTACGCCGGCACATTGGTTTTGTATTTTCCCAGAAGAAATTGTCATTGCGCATCTGATACGCCAAAGAAATTTTTCCCGCAAAAAATTGAACTTAGGAAGTTTCCACCGCTCAAACGCTTACATTGACCCCAACAACGTAAGGAAACTCAGATGC
>NZ_PPXQ01000058.1 GCF_004798585.1 Massilia sp. Mn16-1_5 | reverse complement strand
AATGCGCCTTATTCAATCTTTGCTATAAAAAATGGCCCAAAATCTCACATTGGAAGACATTTGATGACCTCATTTCTTTCAATGAAGGGCCTAACGGAGTTGACTAATGTTGTGGGAAATTGGAGCGATAAGCGTGCTTCTGCCGTGGCCAGGACAACGTATACTCATCAGATAACAGCAATACCTGATCACTACTTCGCACTAGTTTCTCGGTACTATGCATATGATCCAATATCAAAGGAAATGATAGCATTGAAGGATGAGACTAATCCAATTGAGGAGTGGCAGCATATAGAACAGCTAAAGGGTAGTGCTGAAGGAAGCATACGATACCCCGCATGGAATGGGATAATATCACAGGAGGTACTAGACTACCTTTCATCCTACATAAATAGACGCATATAAGTACGCATTTAAGCATAAACACGCACTATGCCGTTCTTCTCATGTATATATATATACAGGCAACACGCAGATATAAGTGCGACGTGAACAGTGAGCTGTATGTGCGCAGCTCGCGTTGCATTTTCGGAAGCGCTCGTTTTCGGAAACGCTTTGAAGTTCCTATTCCGAAGTTCCTATTCTCTAGAAAGTATAGGAACTTCAGAGCGCTTTTGAAAACCAAAAGCGCTCTGAAGACGCACTTTCAAAAAACCAAAAACGCACCGGACTGTAACGAGCTACTAAAATATTGCGAATACCGCTTCCACAAACATTGCTCAAAAGTATCTCTTTGCTATATATCTCTGTGCTATATCCCTATATAACCTACCCATCCACCTTTCGCTC
>NZ_PPXQ01000057.1 GCF_004798585.1 Massilia sp. Mn16-1_5 | reverse complement strand
AGAGACGGTTTGAAAACTCGGAAGCAACTATGATGTCCAAATGGTCCTCTTCGATAGGAGTACGCCATGTGGACAGCAGAGCAACGAACACGGCATAAGGTCCGGGTTCCCAAGGAGCGCAAGGGTTATCCTACTGATGTGAGTGATCAGGAATGGAAACTCATCGAGCCATTACTGCCGGGCGCTGCTCGTACTGGTCGCCCCCGCAGGACGGAACTTCGCCAGGTGATCAATGCACTTCGTTATCTGGTCCGTTCGGGCTGCGAATGGCGCATGTTGCCAAACGATTTTCCTCCCTATCAAACGGTGTATTACTGGTTCCGTCGGCTAGTGCGACGCTTCCTCTTCCGAACGATCCACGATCTGGCATTGATGCTGGACCGAATGTGCGAACAGCGCGAAGTCGTCCCCTCGGCCGGCATCGTCGACAGCCAGTCCGTCAAGGCACCAGGCGCACGTGAGCGCGGCTACGACGCACACAAGAAGATCAGCGGCCGCAAACGACATATCGCGGTCGATACCGACGGGCGACTGCTGGCAGTGAATCTGACGCCTGCCGACATCGCCGATTCAACAGGTGCGCAATCGGTCCTCGATGCTTTAGTCAAGCGTTGGCCATGGGTCAAGCATCTGTTCGGCGATGCGGCTTACGACCGACGCACCTTGCTCGACAAGGCAGCCTATCTCGACTTTACCGTCGAAGTCGTACGTGGCTTACAGGGCCAGGACGGCTTTCAGGTACAACCGCGACGCTGGGTCGTCGAGCGCACGTTTGCATGGCTGATGCGCTATCGCCGTCTTGTCCGGGACTACGAGCAGCGCCTTGATGTGTCGGAAGCGATGATTTTCATCGCGCTCGGCTCTTCATTACTGCACCGGATGCGTTTCCGGTGAGTTATTAAACCGTCTCT
>NZ_PPXQ01000056.1 GCF_004798585.1 Massilia sp. Mn16-1_5 | reverse complement strand
ATAGGAATACGACTGTGAATATGACTAGGAACAACCAAACCATCGAAGTAGTGACAGTGTCAGAGGAGCGGCGCCGTCGCTGGTCAGTGCAGGAAAAGGCTGCGCTGGTCAAGGAAACGTACGAGCCCGGTATGAGCGTGTCGCTGGTCGCTCGCAAGCACGGCATCAGTGCCAGCCAGTTGTTCAATTGGCGCAAGCTCGAGCGCGGAGGCGCGCTGGTAGCTGTACAGTCTGGCGAATCGGTAGTGCCGGCGAGTGAACTGGCTGCCGCGCGCGCCCAGATCGCACAACTGCAGCGCATGCTCGGCAAGAAAACGATAGAAGCAGAAATCTTGCGCGAGGCGATTGAGGTGGCGCGCGAAAAAAAGTGGATTGCGCGCTCACCCTTATCGGACAAGGACGGCCAGTGAAGCCGGTCTGCGCTGTCCTCGGTGTAGCGCGCTCGAACGTTATTGATCGCCTTGCGCGTCCTGCAGACTGGGTCGACGGGCGCACGTTGGCCAGGCTCGACCCGGTCGCTGACGCGATGATTGCCGACTCCGTACGTGCCGAGATCACGGCATTGCCGACCTACGGCTATCGCCGTGCGGGTGCCCTAGTGAACCGCACACGCAGCCTGATGGGCCTGCAACCCGTGAACCATAAACGCATGTACCGCGTGATGAAGGCACAGGGTTTGCTGTTGCCGAAGTCGCCCAAGCGCCGGGACAGTGGCCGCGCTCATGATGGCAAGGTAGCGGTCGAGGAATCGAATCAGCGCTGGTGCTCGGACGGCTTCGAGATTGCCTGCGACAATGGCGACGTCGTGACGGGCGTTTTCATGAAGGACTGCTGCGACCGCGAGATCATCGCCTGGCGCGCCTGGGTCGGCCGTGGGTTGCCTGGTGAACCGGTACGCGACATGATGATCGAGGCGGT
>NZ_PPXQ01000055.1 GCF_004798585.1 Massilia sp. Mn16-1_5 | reverse complement strand
AAATGGCAAAAGGTAAATTCGAACGGACCAAGCCGCACGTCAACGTCGGCACCATCGGTCACGTTGACCACGGCAAAACCACCCTGACGGCTGCAATCGCAACCGTTCTGTCGAAGAAGTTCGGCGGTGAAGCCAAGGCGTACGACCAGATCGACGCGGCTCCTGAAGAAAAGGCACGCGGCATCACCATCAACACCGCGCACGTCGAGTACGAAACCGCATCGCGCCACTACGCGCACGTCGACTGCCCAGGCCACGCCGACTACATCAAGAACATGATTACCGGTGCTGCGCAGATGGACGGCGCGATCCTGGTGTGCTCGGCCGCTGACGGCCCGATGCCACAGACCCGCGAGCACATCCTGCTGGCGCGTCAGGTTGGTGTTCCTTACATCATCGTGTTCCTGAACAAGTGCGACCTGGTCGACGACGCGGAACTGCTGGAACTGGTCGAAATGGAAGTCCGTGAACTCCTGTCGAAGTACGAGTTCCCAGGCGACGACCTGCCAATCATCAAGGGTTCGGCACGTATGGCACTGGAAGGTGCAGCCGGCGAAATGGGCGAAGAGTGCATCATCCGCCTGGCCGACGCTCTGGACAGCTACATCCCAACCCCGGAACGTGCTGTTGACGGCGCCTTCCTGATGCCAGTCGAAGACGTGTTCTCGATCTCGGGCCGCGGTACCGTGGTGACCGGTCGTGTTGAGCGCGGCATCATCAAGGTCGGCGAAGAGATCGAAATCGTCGGTATCACCGACACCGTGAAGACCACCTGCACCGGCGTGGAAATGTTCCGCAAGCTGCTGGACCAGGGTCAAGCTGGCGACAACGTCGGCCTGCTGCTGCGCGGCACCAAGCGTGAAGACGTCCAGCGTGGCCAGGTTCTGGCCAAGCCGGGCTCGATCAAGCCGCACAACCACTTCACCGGCGAGATCTACGTTCTGTCGAAAGATGAAGGCGGCCGTCACACCCCGTTCTTCAACAACTACCGTCCGCAGTTCTACTTCCGTACCACCGACGTGACCGGCTCGATCGAGCTGCCAGCGGACAAGGAAATGGTCATGCCAGGCGATAACGTGTCGATCACCGTCAAGCTGATCAACCCGATCGC
>NZ_PPXQ01000054.1 GCF_004798585.1 Massilia sp. Mn16-1_5 | reverse complement strand
TGTATAGCACAGACACATAGGTAACAGGTGTCTAGACACATAGGTGACACTGCCGGGTTAGATTCTAGCTGGTTCTAAGGTTGATTTGGGTGACCTCGCGGTCGCAGAAAAACACTTGGAAGAGCCCGTCATCATTAGCTGGTCGGATGGCTACGCGTTCGCCGGTCAGGCCTTCGCCGACGAAATAATCGTGCCCCTTGAAGGCAAGTTGGCCGTGGCGCCGGACTTGGCGCACCGTATCGGTATCGTCATATTCAACGATTGGTAGGTGAGTCGGAAATGGTCTGGCGCTGGGGCGGTAACGCGTGATCGGAGGCTTTTGCCCGAGTGCTTCGTGGGGCCGAAGCAGGTTGTATTGCTCACGCCAGTCGTCGAATCCGAGCTGGCATGCTTCGATCGAATTGAAACCAAAGCGCGCGAGCAAATCACGCTTGAGCGTACGGTGAAAGCGTTCGTCCTTGCCCTGTGTCTGCGGGTGATACGGCCTGCTATGGCTGACACGAACTCCAAGACGAATGAGCCAGACCTCCAGGCGTGATAACGTCTCGTGTCCTGACGTTCCCCATGGCGGGCCGTTATCACAGGTAATCCGTTCAGGCAGCCCATACAGGCAGAAAGCCTGTGTCAGCGCTGCCTGCACCTGTTCGTAGGTCTCGCCCGAACAGGCTTTCAATGCTATTGAAAAGCGCGAATAGTCGTCCAGCACCGTCAACGGATGACAGCGGCCGGCGCGTGGGTCGGTCAGTGCAAAGTGCCCCTTGAAGTCCATCTGCCACAGCAGATTTGGCGCTTCGTGCTCGAAGCGTTTTTTTGATGGGCTCGTTTGGTCTGTCTGCGGCACCAACTGGCGCCCGTGCCGGCGCAGGATCGCGGCAATCGTATTGGGATGCGGCGCTATTTCGTCGGGCAGCAAGGCCCGCAACTTGCGCGCTCCCCAGCAAGGGTATCTGTCATGCAAGGCCACTACCATTTCCTCGAGTTCTGCACTGCAGCGTCGAGGCATGGATAACGGAATCCGCGACCGGTCCCTCAACCCTTCCTTGCCATGTTCGAGGTAGAGCTTACGCCACTTATAGCCGGTCTTTCGGCTGACGCCGAAAGACCGGCACAGGGCCTGCATGTCGATATTGGGCTCTGCCGCCAACATTGCGAACTCGAGTTTAGAAGACATCTGGGAACATTCTTTCCAAGGCATCGCACACTCCATT
>NZ_PPXQ01000053.1 GCF_004798585.1 Massilia sp. Mn16-1_5 | reverse complement strand
GTAGATACCGTCTTGCTCGTCAAGCCTTACATCGCAAATGTTGGATCGTAGGGCTTGCCGGTCTGGACGACACCAAAGCACAGATGCGCCAGCTTACGCATTGCAGCGCCGATAGCGGCCATCTTGGATTTGCCTTTGGCGAGCAGTCGCTCGTTAAGCGCTTTGATGTGAGGATTGCAGCGCCGTGCCACGACGGCAGGCATGTAGAGCACCTTGCGCAGGTAGGCCGGGCCTGCCTTGGACATGTGTGGACGGCCGCGCACCGACGAGCCAGATTCCCACTGAACCGGCACCAGGCCCAAGTAGGCTGCCAGTTGCTCGGCGCGCTCAAACGTTCGTCCAGCAAATAACGCGGTCATATGGCTTGCCACGCGTGGACCGACGCCCGGGATGGTTTCGAGCAGGTCTTTCTTGTTGCGCAGATCTGGATCGTCATCGATGTGCGTAGCGATCATCTTTTCAAGACGCCTTAGCTCTGCCTCAAGGAAGGCAATCGACTGCGCAATCGATTCTCCTACCGCTTCAGGCACTGAACTGAAATCGTTGGCTTCCCGGCGATTTCGCTCGCGCTGCAGGTCGTCGGCTACCGCGTCACGCCGTGCCAACAGGGCTTTGAGCCGGCGGGCCGATGCCGACGGCGGCTGCCATGGAGCGGGATTTTGCGTGGCGCCGTATCGTGCCAGCACAACACTGTCTGCCTTGTCAGTCTTGGTCTTCACGCCCAAACCTTGAGCGAAAGAACGCAGCTGGGCTGGGTTGACCAGCGAAACGATCAAGCCAGCATCGGTCAGCGCTAACGCGGCACTTTCGTGATACATCCCGGTCGGCTCCATCACCACGTGCGGCTTGGCTGCCTTGTTCTTGACCAGCCATTCCAGCAGCTGGACAAAACCAGTAGGTGTGTTAGCGATGGACTTTGACTTCAGCTTACCGCTCGACGAATCGAGCAGCATGCAGTCAAGCTTGGCTTTGGCAACGTCGACGCCCAGGTAAAACATGCTCTCTCCTTAGTTCTCGATCAACACACCCACTCTCCTTGTGCATACAGGGTCCTTGCCCTTGGCTACCGTCCAGTGTTTGGTATGGTGTGGGAACGAGGTGAAGGGCTTGATCTACCTTCCAAGGTCGAGCCTTAAGGGTGGGCCCAAGCTGGTCTTCACCTCTGCTGGTGATAGCTAACCACCAACTCGATCAAGATACAAGGGTGGGC
>NZ_PPXQ01000052.1 GCF_004798585.1 Massilia sp. Mn16-1_5 | reverse complement strand
ACGGGCCAGCCCTTCTGCGAAATCGCCCGCTCGACGAGCGAAGACATCGAACTGGCGCTGGACGCCGCCCATGAAGCGAAAGAAGCCTGGGGCAAGACCTCCCCAAGCGAGCGCGCCAACATCCTGAACAAGATCGCCGACCGCATGGAGCAGAACCTCGCCATGCTGGCCACCGCCGAGACCATCGACAACGGCAAGCCGATCCGCGAGACGACGGCGGCCGACATTCCGCTGGCCATCGACCACTTCCGCTACTTCGCCGGCGCCATCCGCGCGCAGGAAGGCTCGATCGCCCAGATCGACCACGAAACCTATGCCTATCACTTCCATGAGCCGCTGGGCGTGGTCGGCCAGATCATCCCCTGGAATTTCCCGATCCTGATGGCTGTCTGGAAGCTGGCGCCGGCCCTCGCCGCCGGCAACTGCGTGGTCCTCAAGCCCGCCGAGCAGACGCCGGCCTCGATCATGGTGCTGATGGAGCTGATCGGAGACTTGCTGCCGCCGGGTGTCGTCAACGTCGTCAACGGCTACGGCCTGGAAGCGGGCAAGCCGCTGGCCTCGAGCAAGCGCATCGCCAAGATCGCGTTTACGGGCGAGACCGGCACGGGGCGCCTGATCATGGGTTATGCGGCGCAGAACCTGATTCCGGTCACGCTGGAACTGGGCGGCAAGTCGCCGAACATCTTCTTCGCCGACGTGATGGATGCCGACGACGAGTTCTTCGACAAGTGCCTGGAAGGTTTCGCGATGTTCGCGCTGAATCAGGGCGAGGTGTGCACCTGCCCCTCGCGCGTGCTGGTCCAGGAATCGATTTATGAACGCTTCATCGAGCGTGCGCTGGCGCGGGTGGCGGCGATCAAGCTGGGCAATCCGCTCGATTCCTCGACCATGATCGGCGCCCAGGCCTCGCAGGAGCAGCTGGAAAAGATCCTGTCCTATCTCGACATCGGCCGCCAGGAAGGCGCCGAGGTGCTGGCCGGCGGCGAGCGTCACCTGCACGGAGGGGAACTGGCCGAAGGCTATTACGTGCGCCCGACCGTGTTCAAGGGCGACAACAAGATGCGCATCTTCCAGGAAGAGATCTTCGGGCCGGTGGTCTCGGTCACGACGTTTAAAGACGAGGCCGACGCGCTGCGCATCGCCAACGACACCTTGTACGGTCTCGGCGCCGGGCTGTGGACGCGCGACGCCTCGCGTGCCTTCCGCATGGG
>NZ_PPXQ01000051.1 GCF_004798585.1 Massilia sp. Mn16-1_5 | reverse complement strand
TGAATCGCCCCGGCTTTCGTGGAGGCCGGTTAGTGTGAGTCAGGCCGGAATGGCTTGACTGCTCAGTTGCTTGTAATAGTTTGCCTCAGCTTCGGCTGGCGGTATATAGCCGAGCGGTGCGAGTAGGCGGTGGTGATTGAACCAGGACACCCATTCGAGCGTGGCCAGTTCGACGGCCTCGCGCGTTTTCCAGGGAGCGCGGCGGTGGATCAGCTCAGCCTTGTAGAGCCCGTTGATCGTCTCAGCCAGGGCATTGTCGTAACTGTCACCCTTGCTGCCCACAGACGGCTCAATGCCGGCTTCCGCCAGGCGCTCGCTGTACTTTATCGACACGTATTGCGAGCCCCTGTCGCTATGGTGCACGAGCTCGTTTCGTTCCGGCTGACGCGCATACAGCGCCTGTTCCAGTGCGTCGAGCACGAAGTCGGTCCGCATCGAACTGCTGACTCGCCAGCCGACGATTCGCCGGGCGAAGACGTCGATGACGAAGGCGACGTAGACAAAACCCTGCCAAGTCGAGACGTACGTGAAGTCCGAGACCCACAGCTGGTTCGGTCGCTGCGCCTTGAACTGGCGGTTGACGCGGTCGAGCGGGCATGGCGCCTTCGCATCGGCCACAGTCGTACGCACGACCTTCCCTCGCATGACTCCACGCAGCCCGGCCTTGCGCATCAGGCGCTCCACGGTGCAGCGGGCCACGTCAGTTCCCTCACGTCGCAATTGGCGCCAAACCTTGTCGGCCCCGTAGACTTGCAGGTTCGCCTGCCAGACACGCTCGATGTCGACGCTCAGCACGTCGTCGCGCTGGACACGGGCACAGCGCAGTGACGGGTTGCGTTGCTGCGCAGCGTGGCGCCAGTAGCCCGACGGCGCGACCTGCATCACCTTGCAGATCGGCTCGACACCGTAGGCATGGCGGTACCGGTCGATGAAAGCCCTCACGGCTTGAAGTGGCGGCCGAGCTCCGCCTGGGCGAAAAACGCACTCGCCAAGCGCAGGATCTCATTTGCCTTGCGTAGCTCGCGCACTTCTCGCTCAAGCGCCTTGACGCGCTCATCTTCGGCGGTAGTGGGTCCGGGACGCTGGCCGGTATCACGCTCCTGCTGGCGTACCCAACGGCGCAGTGTCTCCGGTGTGCAGCCAATCTTGGCAGCGATCGACGTGATTGCGGCCCACTGCGACTCGTACTGGCTGCCGGCTTCGCTGACCATGCGCACGGCGCGCTCGATGACTTCAGGGGAATACTTGGGTTGCTTTTTCATAGCTCCATTCTCTCAAACAATGGAGCCTCTACAAAACCCGGGGCGATTCA
>NZ_PPXQ01000050.1 GCF_004798585.1 Massilia sp. Mn16-1_5 | reverse complement strand
CCACACTACCGGTTTAGGAAGAAGGAGTCCGTCATGAAGATTATCCGCGTTGGGGTCGACTTGGCAAAGAATGTCTTTCAGCTGCACGGCGTAGATCGTTCAGAAAAGACGGTCTGGCGGCGCAAGCTGGTCCGGGCTGACTGGATTAAAGCGCTGCTCGACAGGATTGAGCCGGGCTGTGAAATCGGAATGGAGGCATGTAGTGGCGCACATCACTGGGCCCGGCTGCTGCAGGCAAAGGGCTTCACGGTCAAATTGATCGCTCCGCAGTTCGTTAAACCCTATGTCAAGAGCAACAAGAACGATGCTAATGACGCAGAGGCGATATGCGAAGCCATGAGCCGGCCAAACATGCGCTTTGTCGCAATTAAAACCGTCGAGCAGCAGGATATCCAAGCCGTACACCGGGTCCGCTCGGGTCTGATGGATCAGCGCAAAGGGAAATCGAACCAGTTACGTGGCTTGGCGTCGGAATATGGATTGGTCGCACCGAAAGAACTGCTGCATCTGAGGTCGGCAATCCCTCTCTGGCTTGAAGATCAAGAGAACGGGTTGAGCGAACGTTTTCGCCGGCTCTTGCGTGGACTGTGGCGCGACCTACAGACCCTTGACGAACGTATCGAAGAACTCGACCGGGAGATCGAACAAATTGCTCGACGAGACCCGGTAGCGATTCGTTTGCAGCAGGTGCGTGGCATCGGCCCTCTTACTGCGACAGCACTACTGGCAACGGTCGGAGACGCAAGTCAGTTTTCTAACGGCCGAGAGATGGCTGCTTCGTTTGGGCTTACGCCCAAACAAAACAGCTCGGGAGGAAAAGAACGATTGCTCGGCATTAGCAAGCGAGGCGACGCCTATCTGCGCAGTTTGCTCGTGCATGGCGCCCGAGCAGTCATTCGAACGGCTCAGGCCAAAACAGATCGACTGAGCACTTGGGCAATGCGCATCGCAACGACACGACATCCGAATATCGCCGCGGTAGCGTTAGCGAACAAGACTGCGCGCATAGCATGGGCAATGCTGACCAAAGGAACTGATTATCGACCTCAAACTACCTAAGCACAGAAGCAGTAGAAGTCACTGAAGAAGTATCCGAACCACGATTGCATGACAAGCCGCTTGATGGCCAACAGGTCGAACCGGCGCTGATGAAACCCGATAACGTCTGAGGCCTTCGAGCCCGTCAAAGCGATAGGGAGTCAGCGCGCGAATAGCCCATCAGGGTCCAGCACCTGGAGCAGGTGCGGTAGCACGAGACCGGATATACGTGAGCAGTCGTACCTCACGGCCTGAAGACGGATTGTTTGCAAACGAGGAGGAGTCCATATAC
>NZ_PPXQ01000004.1 GCF_004798585.1 Massilia sp. Mn16-1_5 | reverse complement strand
CGGGACCAGCGCCGCGGCCGGCGCCCCGGCGGCGAGCTTCCAGCCGGGGCCGGGGACGCGGCTGAAGGCGACCGTGCCGGCCACGCCGCTGCGCAGGGGCAGCGCCAGGATGCCATCGGCGGTCTCGGCCGTGCTCAGCTCGGGCGGCGCGTCCTGGCCCACCAAGGCGGCGGGGCCGAGGTTCGAAGCCACCAGCTTGCCCTTGCGGTCGTAGATGTCGAGCTGCCAGTCCTGCGGCAGGCCGGCGCCGAGCAGCAGCTGGCGGAAGTGATCGGCGCCGTGGCCCACGCCCAGCAGGTACTGGCGCCCGCCCGCGCGCAGCGGCATGCCGACCCCGGTCATCAGGCGGCCGCTGACCTGGGAGGGAATCAGGTCGGTCACGAAAGGACGCTGGGCGCCGAGCAGCGCGGACAGGTAGACCGGGGGCGCTTCGTCGGTGGCCGGCGACCCTTTCGATGCCGTGGTGTCGAACAGCAGGCGGCCGTTCTCGTCGATCAGGATGGCCCAGGCGTCGGGACCGCCGACGGCCGCCTGCGCCTCACGGTAGAAGGCGTCGAGCTCGCCGCGCGCCAGCGAGGGCGAGCCGGCCAGCGCGCGCAGCGCGGCCTGGGTGGCGGCCAGGTCGGCGTCGACCAGCAGCGCGGCGCGCTGCGCCGCCTTCGCCACCTGGGTACGGGCCAGTTCGCTTTCCCTGCCCTCGATCAAGCGCAGTGAGAATCCGGCGAAGAGGATCACCGGGACCAGGATTGCCGCAGCCATCAGATACAGGTAGGCACGGATCTGCATCGCGAGCTCACAGGTAGACGGCCGTCGACATGACAGCCAGCAAGTCGATGATACCAATCCTGCAACATAAAGCAAGAAAAGAGTAAAAACCCGGCCGGGCTCGCCAGACGGAGTCCCTGCATGGCGTTTTTGTCATGCCTGGGGCCATGCTGCGGGCGCGGCGGTGTTATGCTTCGGTCATCCCACTGCTCATCCTTCTTCATTCTTCCACATCCATCCACGATGCTCGACAACTACTTCAAACTCAAGGAAAGCGGCACCGACGTGCGCACCGAGCTGCTCGCCGGCCTGACCACCTTCCTGACGATGGCCTACATCATCTTCGTCAACCCCTCGATCCTGGGCGACGCCGGGATGCCGAAGGAAGCCGTGTTCGTCGCCACCTGCCTGGTGGCCGCCCTCGGCAGCGCCGTCATGGGCCTGTACGCCAACTATCCGATCGGCATGGCGCCCGGCATGGGCCTGAACGCCTATTTCGCCTACGCCGTCGTGCTCGGCATGGGCGTGGCCTGGCCGGCCGCGCTGGGCGCCGTGTTCATTTCGGGCTGCCTTTTCATCCTGGTCTCGGTCTTCGGCCTGCGCGGCATGATCGTGAACGGGATCCCGCATTCGCTGCGGGTGGCGATCACCGTCGGCCTCGGCATGTTCCTGGCCCTGATCGCGCTGAAGAACGCCGGCGTCGTGGTCGGCAGCGAGCCGACCCTGGTCAAGGCGGGCGACCTGCACAAGCCCGAGGCCATCATGGCCATCCTCGGCTTCCTGCTGATCGTCACGCTCGACCGCCTCAAGGTGCGCGGCGCCATCCTGATCGGCATCATCGTCGTCACCATCCTTTCGTTCTTCTTTGGCGGCAACAGCTTCAAGGGCATCTTCTCCGCCCCGCCCTCGATCGATCCGACCCTGTTCAAGCTCGACATCCCGGGCGCGCTCTCGGTCGGCATCCTGAACGTCGTGCTGGTCTTCTTCCTGGTCGAACTGTTCGACGCCACCGGCACCCTGATGGGCGTGGCCAGCCGCGCCGGCCTGCTGGTCGAAGGCAAGATGGAACGCCTGAACAAGGCCCTGCTGGCCGACAGCGGCGCCATCGTCGCCGGTTCCGTGCTGGGCACCTCGAGCACCACCGCCTACATCGAGAGCGCGGCCGGCGTGCAGGCCGGCGGCCGTACCGGCCTGACCGCCCTCGCGGTGGCCGTGCTGTTCCTGGCCTGCCTGTTCATCGCGCCGCTGGCCGGCGTGGTGCCGGCTTACGCCACCGCCCCCGCCCTGCTGTTCGTGGCCTGCCTGATGCTGCGCGACCTCGGCGACATCGAATGGGGCGACACCACGGAAAGCATCCCGGCCGCGATCACGGCGCTGGTCATTCCCTTCACCTATTCGATCGCGGAAGGCATCGCCTTCGGTTTCATCACCTACGCGGCCCTGAAACTGCTCACCGGGCACGCACGCCAGGTCAAGCCGATCGTCTGGATCATCGCGGCCCTGTTCATTTTCAAGATCGTCTATATCGGCACCTGAGCGCCCTCTCGCGCCCCACTGCTGAGTCGCGCATGTGCAGCAAAATGCGCGATTCGGTTGCCTACGGGGCGCATTTTTGCTGCTTCTGGGATACAATCCCGGTCGAGCCCCTTTGCCGCACAGCGCGCACCGGCGCTCTTTCGCGTTCCACTAGATGACGACCGGCAGGTAGCGGTCCGGCCGACCAGGCCGGCGCCGCGGCCGCAGACAAGCTTATGAAATCATTCCCGCTGTACGCGCTGGCCCTGCTGGGCCTGGCCCACTTCCCCGCCCACGCCGATGGCGCCGCCGACGACCTGCCGCAAATCGGCAATATCCATAGCGCGCTGACCGTGGCCCGTCCGGAGACGATTCCCGATGGTAGCTGGTTCACCTCGGCCGAACTGGGTGCGATCAATACCTCCGGCAACACCACCGGCACCTCCATCAGCGGCAAGATCGACGCCCGCCACGAGACCGCCGACTGGAGCAACGAGTACATCGTCAGCGGCTTCTTCAAGGAAGACGAGATCACCGACGACGACGGCGAACGCTACCGCACACGCTCGGCCCAGCGCTGGGCCGCGTCGGCAAAAGCCGCCTACAAGCTGATGAAGGAAGGCTCGCGCGCCTTCGTCCTCGGCTCCCACGTCAACGACCGCTTCGGCGCCTACACGCGCTACACCTCGTTCGCGGTCGGTCACGGCTCGCAGCTCTACAACAGCGACGACAAGGCGCTCGACGTCGAGATCGGTCCTGGCTACTTCAGCGGCGAGCGCGAGTCGGGCGAACGCGAGAACGGGATGACGGTGCGCGGCGCGGCCCGCTTCCGCTGGCAGGTCAGCCCGTCGGCGGCCTTCGTGCAGACCGTCAGCGTCGAGCGCGGCACGTCGAACGTGCACTCGATCGCCGAGTCCGCGCTGTCCACCAAGATCAACGACACGATGCAGATGAAGGCGGCCTTCTCGGCCCGCAACGATTCCAACGTGCCGGAGGACAAGAAGAACCTGGATACCCAGACCTCGCTGACGCTGGTGTATTCGTTCTGACCAGCTGGAGGGGCCAGCTCCCCTCTGTCCGCCGCCAGGCACGCGTCATACGTGCGACAGTTGAACGCGCAAGAGTGCCCATGCTTGCGTTGCCCCAAGGCTGCCGTCGACCTCTCTGACTAGATTGGATCGATTCAGTTATCCACGGAGGCAGCGCTTCATGCCCAGCGCGTATGTGCCCGGCAAACCGAACCGGTACTTCCCTACACATCCGTTCGCGGGCATACCGGTGTACCGGAATATCAAGCCGGTCTCCGAATGCACGTTGCACCATATCGTCGGTCCGGCCGCTACTGTTGAACGAGCAATCGCCGTCCCGATCCTGACGCCCGAACACCTGTGGCGCACTTTCCAGGTCGAAGCCGAAGAACTGATCAGGGTGGATGGTTCGATGGAAGCCAAATCGCAAGAGCGGAACAGACGCATCAGCGCCGCTTACGCCAGATTGTGGCTTGCCGATAACCGGTTTCAATGGGCGGGCCTGGCCGCGTTTGCGTCGAAACAGGTGGGCTGCGGGCTGCTTCATGCAACAGCGACAGAGGCGAGGAACCGCAGCGTGCGGGAAGCCGTCGGCTTGTCGTTCGTCGCCGGAATGCCTGGCGCAGAGGCCGCCGTTGGACTGCAAGCCGGCGCGGAGGCAGGTGCGGCTTACATGCATGCGAAGCTCGGCTTCGGCAATGCCCATCTGTTCCTCGATATCTATCCCTTGCATCGCTTTTTCATGGAGCGCGGCTGGAAGGAGTTCAAGGACTATCTCCCGCATCGGCAGACCCGCAAATACCCGGTGTATTGGAAGGTCGACGATGAGATTCTTCCGTTCGGAAAGCCGCTTCACGAAATACGGGAAGGGTTCAGGTATATCGACGAGAACTGCCTCGTTGAAAGCGTTAAATGGCTTGCCAAGCATGAACAGGTGAACGTCCTCCAGCCCATCCTGTATGACGACCCGGTGATGCGACGCCTGCTCGCCCTGAACCAGTATGCGCTCGTAACCGGCATCCCGACGGGTGAAGCCGAGGCGATCGAACTCACGCTGTCGGCCCAGTGCAAGGCTAAACCTGGATTTACCTTGCCGTTTTCCAGCAACCGGTACGCGAAATTGTGGGTCGTCGAGCAGCGTATGCAGTTTGTTCTCCGGGCTGCCGAACAGTTCGACCGCTTGTTGAACAGCAGCGCGCGGCCACATGTGGAAGCGTCCATCCGGGCTATTGCCGATGGGCGAGGCGTGGAGTAAAAAAGATGACGACGCTGTTACGACCGGAGAAGTACCCATGAAGAACCTGAGGTCTGCCTTGTATCTGGCCATCGGGTTGGTTGCCGGCTTCTTGCTGGGTACCTGGCTGTTCATGCTCTGCTTTGGTCCGTTCGGCTTTCTGTTCCCGATTTCGGATAGCCTCGCTCCCGCCACGCTAGCCCGCCTGGACGCGTTGCCCGGCCCCCCGCTGGCATTCGCCATGCTCGCGGTCGGCCTGCTTCTGAGCCGTTGGATATGGCGTCACGCTCCGGCCTCACGCTGGTCCGTTGTCACCGCGGCACTGCTCAGCGGCATTCCCAGTGCCTTATGGATCCTGCTTGTGATCGTAATGGGTCAGTCCATCCCCAACTTTGGCTTTGGCGGCTGATTCGCAGGGTCGGAACAGGACGACCGCGCGCTTCAAGGACGCAGCGGTACGGATGCTTTCCAGGGCAGTCGTGCGACAATGGCCGCATGGACCGACGCACCGACTACAAGACCGCGCTCCTGATCGACGCGGCAATCCGTGATACCGACGCTTCGCCGGCCCGCGTGCTGGCGGGCATGGGCGTGCCTTTCGACGTGGCGCGCCGGGTGCTGATGCGGCCCGACGAGCGGCGCCATCCGCTGCCGGCACCGGAGTTCAAGCGCGAGGCGTGAACCGGCGTGGTCCTGGTCACGCCTGCGGCTCGTGGACGTCGTCCACCGTCACCGGCTCGGCCGCGATCTTTTCCTCGGCCAGTTCATGGTCTTCCTTGTCCGCCACCAGGCCCTCCTGGTCTTCCCCGCGCACGCGGTCGTAGACCAGCTCCACCAGCATCGCGAAGTGATCCGAGCCGAAGGACGGCAAACGGCGGATGAAGCCGAGGGTGAAGTGGCGGCTGTGGAACAAATGGTCGAGCGGCCAGCGCAGGAACCAGAAATCGGCATGGAAGGTGTTGAACATGCCGCGTCCGATGCGCGGATCGAGCAGGCCGCTGATCTTGCGGAACAGCCGGGTCGTGGTCGACCACGCCACGTCGTTCAGGTCGCCGGCGACGATCACCGGGGTGTCCAGGCCGGCCACGCTTTTCGCCACCACCAGCAGTTCGGCGTCGCGCTCGGTCGATTCGGCGTGTTCGGTCGGGCTGGGCGGCGTCGGGTGCAGGAAATGCATGCGCACCTTGCGTCCCGAAGGCAGCAGGACAAGCGCATGCATCGACGGGATATCGTCCTCGACCAGGAACTGGATCGCCGCGTCCTCCAGCGGCAGCTTCGAGTACACGTGCATGCCGTACAGGTTGTCGAGCGGGCATTTGAGCGCGTGCGGGTAGTCCCCTTCCAGCACGTCGAGCCGATCCTGCCACCACTGGTCCGTCTCCAGCGTGACGAAGACGTGCGGCTCGTGTTCGCGGATCAGGGCGATCAGGCCCTCGGTATTGCGATTCGGGGTCAGCACGTTGGCGGTCAGGATGCGGATGCGGTCGCCCGGAGCGCCGCCCACCGCCTGCTTGACCTCGTTCTTCCAGGGCCGGGTATAGGGAACGATCCACCAGGCCTGGTAGGCCAGGCAGGCCGCGGTGACGATCATCAGGAAGGGCGATTCGCGCTCGCCCATGTCGAGGAAGACGAACTCCGCCACCAGCACGCCGAGCGCCACCGCTGCGATCTGCAGGCGCGGGAAGTCCAGGTCGCGTATCCACCATTCGGTGTGGCGCGACAGGGGCAGCAGGGTGGCGATCACGATCAGCACGACCAGACCGGCGATGATGAAGAAAGACATGGCGAGGTGGTCCCGAAGACAGGTTGAAATGCGAATCCGATAAAAGCGTAACAAGAAGACAATAACTGGAGTATGCCCTGTTCTTCGACATCGGACTGTGCGCTAGCGTGCACAGTGCGCAGGCGGCCAGTCGTGCGTTGCCATCCTGGCCAGTACGCGATACTGGCGTTCCGCATCCACGACGCCCGTAGCCGATGAGCCTTGAATCCGCTTTCCTGATCCTGACCCGCGACGGCTTTGCCGACCTCGCGGCGCGCGAGCTGCCCGGCCGCGCCGCCCTGTTCCTGAATCCGGGTGTGGCGACGGCGGACGAGATCGCGCAGCTGGCCGCATCCGGCGCAAGCGTACAAGTCCTGCCGGCGGCCCTCCCCGCCGCGCTCTCCGGCGAATTCGAGCGCACCTTGCAGGGCCTGGGACTGCCGGCGCAGCGGCTCTGGATCGAGCATCCGGTTGCCGCCGCCATTCCTGCGGCACCTGCGGCCGAGCCGCCGCAGCCGGTCCCGCATGTGCCTGCCCTGCACGAACGCCTGGCCGGCGTGGCCGGCCAGTTCGCCACGCGCGCCACACGTGCCCTCCACCGCCTGCGCCAGGCCGGAAGCGACCGCCCGCTGCTGGTCCTGCCCTACCTCGGCTTCGGCAATGCGAATAAACTCTGGATCAAGGGCCGGGTGCTGGACGAGGCCAGTTTCCGCGAGCAGACCGGCCAGGACAGCAGCTGGAGCAACCTGGTCGCGCTGTACCACCGGCTCGAATCGGACGAGGTGGCCGGCGCGCGCGTGGTGGCGCAGTTCGACGGCCGGCGTTTTGACACCGTGACCGACAGCGGCGGCTATTTCGAATTCGAGATCCTGCCCGCCGCGCCGCTGGCCGGCGGATCGCACCGGATCGCGCTCGAGCTGCCCGAGTGGAAAGGCGCCGACGGCCAGCCGATCCGCGCATCCGCCGAAGCCTTCGTGCCGAGTGCCACGGCCCGCTTCGGCATCATCAGCGACATCGACGACACGGTGCTGTGGACGAACGTCACCAACAAGCTGAACATGGCCCTGATGATGGCGCGCACCAACGCCCATACCCGCAAACCCTTCAAGGGCGTGGCCGCCTTCTACCGCGCGCTACGCGACGGCGCCGGCGGCAATGAGGACAATCCGCTGTTCTACGTGTCGAGCAGCCCCTGGCACCTGTTCGGCTTCCTGGTCGACTTCCTGCGCCTGCAGGGCATCCCCGTCGGCCCGCTGCTGCTGCGCGAGCTGGGCATGCGCGACGTCTTCAAGCTGACGAAACATGGCAATCACAAGCTGGAGAAAATCGAACTGATCCTGAGCTTTTACCCCGACATGCAGTTCGTGCTGATCGGCGACAGCGGCGAGAAGGACCCGGAAATCTATGCCGAGATCGTGCGGCGCCATCCCAAGCAAGTTCGGATGATCTATATCCGCAACGTGAATCCGGACCCGATGCGGATCGAGGCGCTCGACAAGCTGATCGAGGAAGTCAGCAGCACCGGCACCCAGCTGTTCCTGGCGCCGGACAGCGTGTTCGCGGCCTCGCACGCGGCGGCGGAGGGTTTGATCGCGGTGGACCGGCTGGCGTCGGTCCGGTCCGATAAGAAGGACGACGACAAGCTGCTGCCGTCAGTGTGAGGCGTTCGGGCATGGTGGGCACGGGGCGCCCACCCTACGGCTCAGGTAGGGTGGGCGCCCCGTGCCCACCGCTCGCCTAGATCAACAGGTAGCGCCAGATCGCCCAGCCGGCCAGCAGCCAGACTACGACGACGAACACGATGCCCCAGGCGCTGCGCGGCTTGCGTCCTTCGGCCGCCATCCAGTCCTCCGCCTTGCCCCTGCATTCGGCCAGCACGCCTGCCGGAATCAGGCGCACGGCCATCCAAATCAGCACCGGCAGCAGGATCACGTCGTCGAGGTAGCCCAGCACCGGAATGAAGTCCGGGATCAGGTCGATCGGACTGAGGGCGTAGGCGACGACGACGAAGCCGAGCAGCTTCGCCGCCATCGGGGTGCCGGGATGCTTGCAGGCGAACCAGAGGGTGACGCCGTTGCGCTTGATCCTGCGCGCCCATTCCCTCAGCTTCGCCGCACTTTCCAATCAGGCCGCCGTCGTGCCGACCTTCGCTGCCGTTTGCGTGCTCGTGCCCTTCGTGAGCATCAGCGCGATCAGGCTCAGCAGCGCTGCGCCGGTCAGGTAATAGCCGACGTACTCGATGCCGTAGTCCTTCGCCAGCGAGGTCGCGATATACGGTGCCAGCGAGGCGCCGAGGATGCCGGCCAGGTTGAAGGTCAGCGAGGAACCGGTGTAGCGCACCGCCGGCGGGAACAGCTCGGCCAGCAGCGTGCCGAGCGGGCCGTAGGTCAGCCCCATCAGCGACAGGCCGATCACCAGGAACAGGCCGGCTTTCACCAGGTTGTCGGCCACGAACAGCGCGCCGAAGGTCAGGCCGAAGACCATGATCGCCACCGTCACGCCGATCATCGCGGCGCGCCGGCCGAAGCGGTCGGCGATCACGGCCGACGGCGGGATCAGGAGGCCGAAGAAGACCACGGCGCCCAGCTGCAGCAGCAGGAACTGGGTGCGCGAGTAATGCAGGCCGGTCGTGCCCCAGCTCAGCGCGAACACGGTGAGCAGGTAGAACAGCACGAAGGTCGATGTGGCCATCAGGGTGCCCAGCAGCAGCGCGCGGCCGTGGTCCTTGAAGACGGTGAGGAACGGCACTTTCACGCGTTCGCCCTTGTCCAGCACCGCCTGGAAGTCAGGCGTCTCGTGGATCTTCAGGCGCACATACAGGCCGACGGCGACCAGCAGCGCGCTGGCCAGGAAGGGAATGCGCCAGCCCCAGCCGAAGAACTGGGCGTCGGTCAGGGTCTGGGTCAGGATCAGGAAGGTGCCGCCCGACAGCAGGAAGCCGATCGGCGCGCCCAGCTGCGGGAACATGCCGTACCAGGCGCGCTTGCCCGGCGGCGCGTTTTCGGTGGCGAGCAGCACGGCTCCACCCCATTCGCCGCCCAGGCCCAGGCCCTGGCCGAAGCGGCACAGCGCCAGCAGCAGCGGCGCCAGGGTGCCGATCGAGGCATAGGTCGGCAGCAGGCCGATCACGATGGTCGAGATACCCATGGTCAGCAGGGCCGCGACCAGGGTGGCCTTGCGGCCGATGCGGTCGCCGAAGTGGCCGAACAGGGCCGAGCCGACCGGACGCGCGAAGAAGGCGATGGCGAAGGTGGCGAAGGATTGCAGCGTGGCGGCCGCCGGATCGGCGGCCGGGAAGAACAGTTTCGGGAACACCAGCACGGCGGCGGTGGCGTAGATGTAGAAATCGAAGAATTCGATGGTGGTGCCGATCAGGCTCGCGAACAGGACGGTACGCGCTTTGTTGGCGGGTTGCTTCATCGTCTGGCTCATGCGCTCACCGCCTTGTTCAGGGCTTCACGGACTTCGTCGACGCTGTCGGGACGGGTGACGCGGGCCACTTCGACCCCGTCCTTCAGGACCACGACGGTGGGCCACAGCTTGATCTTGAAGGAGCGCCCGAGCGGACGGCCGGGACCATCCTCGACCTGGATGTGCTGGACGGCGGGCTGTTCCTTCAGGGCTCCCGCGATGTGCGGCTCGCCGGCGCGGCAGTAGCCGCACCAGTTGGTGCCGAAGTCGAGGGCGACGATCCCGGGCAGCGCGTCGACCGCGCTGCGCTCGGGTTGGGACGTTTGATAAGACATAGCGATGCTCCTCAATAGTGCCGATTCGACAAGCGTACCTGAAACACCATCGAGGAGCCAACATTTAATTGCACGATTTCAATGCGGCGGGTTCCCAGCTCAGTGCGCATGCCCTCCCGGCTCCTCGCAATGCTCCGGCTCATCCCGGCACAGCGTCTCCTGCGCCGCCAGCGCCAGGCGCCGCGCCTCGATCTGGGCCGGGGTGCGCGCCGGGGCGAGGATGTCGTCCTGGGTGAAGACGCGCCCGTTCTTGAGCACCACCTGCACCGCGGCGGCGGCGCGCAGATCAAGCAGCGGGTTGCCGCGCACCGCGATCAGGTCGGCCAGCTTGCCCTTCTCGACCGTGCCCAGGTCCTCGCCAACCAGGGCCATGCGGGCGGCGTCGCGCGTCACCGAATACAGCGCGGCCAGGTTGCCCTGCACCAGTGCAGCGCCGCGCATGTTCAGGTGCAGGGAGATGCCCGGCACCACCAGCGGCGAGTCGGTGCCGTTCGCAACCAGGGCGCCGGCGGCCTTGACCTTGGCCTGCTGGGTGGCGTCGTTGACGATGCTCGCCAGCTGGGCGGCGGTCGGCGGCTGGGCGTTCTGCAGGCCCGGCACGAAGTTCGGCGGCACCAGGATGAAGCGCGGATCGGTAACGATGGCCGGATCCAGCCCGGCCAGCGCGCCGGCCGAGAACAGGGTATCGATCAGGTGGAAATCGGCCTTGCCGTAGACGTCGGCCGCATCCTGGTAGGTAATCGCGCGCACAAAGGACTTCGACCAGCCGTAGCCCATGCGCTGGGTCGCCGACAGGTGGGTGGTGCCGGCCAGGCCGGTCGCCGCGCCCGGCTGCACCATGTGCGTGCCGCTGGGGATGCCGAGGTCCTGCGCGCCTTGCGCGATACGGGCCATGACCGGGATCGGCGCACGCACGTAGCTCTTCAGGAAGTCGACGTCGAAGCGCTTGGCCTTGGCGATCTCGATGTCGGCGATCTGCGGCGTGCGCAGGGTGCGCGCGAAGCTGTAGAACAGGCGGTTGCCTTCCCACAGCGGCGGCGAGACGAACAGGCGCGGCCCGATCAGGTTGCCGGCCTCGAGCGCTTCGCGCATCTCGATGCTCTGGTGCAGCGGGCCGGCCACCGATTGCGCGGTCGTGATCCCGTAGGAGAGCATCAACTGGGCGATCTGGCCGAACTGGCCACCCTGGTACAGGGTCAGCGGGTGCAGGTGGGTTTCGATCAGGCCCGGCATCACGGTCAGGCCGCTGGCGTCGACCACGCGCACGTCGGGATCATGTTCGGCGTGGGGCGCGACCGAGACGATGCGGTTGCCCTCGATGACGACGTCGACGTCGTGCCGCAGGCTCGTCCCCACGCCGTCCCACAGGGCGCCGGCATGCACCACCGTGCGTGCCGCCGGCACCGCCTGGCGCCAATGGAGCTTGACCGGAATGTCGCGCGTGCCGCTGCCATCGAAGCGCACGGTGCGCACGCGCTCGGCCGATTTGTAGAGGATGGTCTGGGAATCGCCGCCCCAGGCCGGCAGGTCGGCCATGTCCTCACTGACCTGGCGCGCCGGGCCGGCGGGTGCGCCATCCGACCCGAGCGGCATCACGTGCAGGCGCGAGTCCATGATGAAGGCGACCTTGGTCCCGTCGGGCGACAAGGCAGCGGCGCCCTCGTCGCGCTCGGCGATCTGGCGCGGCTCGGGTGCGACCGCGTAGAAGGTGCCGGTGCGGGTGGCGAGGTCGATCACGCGCAGCTTGTTGTAGCCCTCGCGGAAGCGGTTGTTGATGCGCTCGTTATCGACCAGCAGGATGCGCTGGCCGTCCGGCGTCCACTGCGGCGTGCTGACCTGGGTGCTGACCGATGGGATGATCACCTCCGACACGCCTGTCGCCAGGGTCCGGATTTCCAGCTGTCCGGACAGGGTCGTGTAGGCCAGGCGCGTGCCGTCGGGCGAGAGCTTGGGCGTGACCAGCGAGCGCCCGGGAATCGCGGCCAGGCGCGTGCGGGTGCGGCTGGCAAGGTCGATGCGGTCGACCGCGAGCTGGCCGGCGTTGCCGCGCTCCGAGGAAAAATAAATCGCGCTGCCATCAGGCGTCCACTGCGGATTGGCGTCGCGGTCGGGGTCCTCGGTCAGGCGCACCGGCGCTTCGCCGATGCGCATGGTCCAGACGTCGTTCAGGGCGACAAAGGCGATGCTGCGTCCGTCCGGCGAGAGCACGGGCGCGCTGATGCCGCGCACGGGGCGCCGCTTGAAGTCGTCGAAATGGCGGTCCTTGCGGCGCTCGAAGCTCGGGCGCCGCAGTTTCAGTTCGGCGCTGAAGGCGATGTCGGCAGGTGCACTGCCATTCGCAGCGCGGGTGCGGATGTGGCCATCGGCGGTGTAGAGGAAGCGGCCGTCCGGCAGGAAGCGCACCGGGAACGGAAAGATATCCTCGTCGGTCGTGACCTGCGTGCCGCCCACGACCAACTGGCGCGCCGCGTTCTGGTAGACCAGGGCGTCACCAAGCGGCGTCCACGCGGGCGCGGTGCCGGGAGCGACGATCGTCGGCGCGCCGCCGGCAAGGGGAGCCGTCAGCACGTTCGTACCGTCGACATAGGCCAGGCGCGTGCCGTCGGGCGAGACCACCGGGTTGCTCTCGGCTCCGGGGCCGGTCGTGACCTGGCTCGGCGCGCCGCCGCCGGCGCCCACGCGCCAGATCTTGTACTGGCCGTCGCGGCTGCGGTCGGACGAAAACACCAGGCCGCTGCCGTCGGGCAGCCAGGCCGGTTCGCGGTCGTCATATGGGCCTTCGGTCAGTTCGCGCGCGTGGCGTCCGTCCGGGCTGATGGTCCAGATGTGGAAGTTGCCCTCCGGCGCGTAGTTCTGGAAGGCGATGCGCTTGCCGTCGGGCGACCAGACGGGAGCCGTCGGCTCGAGCTGCCAGTCGGTGATGCGGGTCGCGCGCCCGCCGGCAGCCGGCATGACCCAGAGCGCGCCCTGGGCCGAGAACACGATGCGGCTGCCGTCCGGCGACGGGCTGGCGGCCATGTTGGTGCCTTCGCGCAGCTCGACCGTGTAATCGCGGGTGGCGCCGCGCAGGTCGCTCAGCTGGTCGACGCCGCCCGGAAACTGACAGGCGGCCAGCAGGGCTGCCCCGACGGCAGCGGCAAGCACATTGCGGGTGAAGGAAGGTTGACGTGGGCGCTGTGGCTGGGTTTTCATGTGCGGCCTCCGGGTTAGTTGCCAAATTGCACCAAGGTAGTGCACGGCTCACCCATCGATCTTCACGAGGCTGCCTGACGAAGTGCTGACTGATGAGTCAGCCTGGCAATGTCCGAGGCTCTGATTACGGCTGGGCTGATTCCGATCAATTTCCTAAGCTGATGAGCGGGAACTTTCTGCCGGCTGAGCTGCAACCGAGCAATGCGGGCACAAGGTGAAATGCTTAACCGACGAGAGCGTCCGGCAGTGGCATATTCAATTCAAACTCGTCAATAGGAGCCCATCATGTCCGACAATCTGCAAAAAGCCGGTCAACAGGACCGCAGCCGCATCAACGTGCACGAAGAGTGGGAAGTGCGCCACTGGACCGAGGCTCTGGGCGTCTCGCGCGAAGAGCTGGAACGCGCCGTTGCCGAAGTCGGTGTCTCGGCCGAAGCCGTGCGCCAGCACCTGAAGAACCGCAAGTAAGTTCGAGCCTTCCCGGACGCCATGCGTCCGCCCTGGCCGCGGGTTCGCCCCGCGGCCACGCCGTAGTGTTCCCTACGCCGCCATTCGGCGACCTGCAGCCGGAACCCGTGTACCCTTGCGCGCCCTTGCGCCCCCTCTTCCATAAAAAAAGGAGCCCAAAGTGGATATCCGCGCCTTTGTCGCATCCCTCGACATCACCCTGCCCAATGCCCTGTTCGCGCTGTCCCTCGCGGTCGCCAGCTTCGTCGCCATCCACGGCCTGCTGATGCTGTTCCGGCGCCGCCTCGACAAGCTGTCGGACGAACATGCGCACCGTCCCGTCGCCGAAGTCCTGCGCAAGACCCTCGCGCGCACCAGCAACATCGTGGTGCTGGCCACCAGCATCCTGATCGGCCTGTCGGCGCTCGACCTGCCGCCGCCCTGGAATGCGCGCGTCAGCCACCTGTGGTTCCTGACCCTGGGCCTGCAGCTGGCGATCTACCTGCACAGCGCGATCAAGGTCACTGCGCGCCGCTACTTCCGCACCCATGAACATGCATCCGCCGACAGCCAGGTCACGGTAGCCCACACCCTGATCATCTGGGTGCTGCAGACCAGCGTCTGGGTGATCTTCGCGCTGGCCCTGCTGGCCAACCTCGGCATCAACATCACTACTTTTGTGGCCAGCCTCGGGATCGGCGGTATCGCCATCGCCCTGGCCGTGCAGAACGTGCTCGGCGACCTGTTCGCCTCGCTCTCGATCGCGATCGACAAGCCCTTCGAGGTCGGCGACTTCATCTCGACGTCCAGCACCTCGGGCACGGTCGAGAAGGTCGGGCTGAAGACGACGCGCCTGCGCGCCGCCAGCGGCGAACAGATCATCGTCTCGAACGCCGAGCTGCTGAAGTCGACGGTCTCGAACTTCAAGCGTATGGTCACGCGCCGCATCGTCTTCAACCTGCGCGCCCACCCCGACACGCCGGCCTCGGTGGCGGCCAGGGTGCCGACCGCGATCGCCGAATTCATCGGCCGCCAGGACAAGGTGCGCTTCGACCGCGCCCACCTGAGCAAGTACACCCAGGACTACATCGAGTGGGAGATCGTCTACACCATCCTCGACGCCAATTACGACCTGTTCATGAACACCCAGCAGGCGCTCATCCTGGCCTCGATGCAGATGTTCGCCGACCTCGGCATCTCGACCGCCCCGCGCGCGCAGCAACTGCTGTTGCAGGAAGCGGTCGAACCAAGTGCGCCGGACCTGCCCGAGGGTCCGCGCGCGCGCCAGCCGGCCTCGCTGCGCAGCCTGCACCAGGGCAGCTGAGGGCGCCTGACGGGGCTTCGGGGAACGCGCGCCGGGCCGGCCGGGCGTGGGCTAGCATGGCTGGCTCCATCACCAGACAAGGAGCAGCGCGATGAATATGCCCACGCAGCAACAGCAGCCGCCCGGACGCGAATCCGGACTCACCCCGAAGGCCGACCACGGCGAAACGAGCTACCAGGGTTCCGGCAAGCTGGCCGGCAAGGCGGCCGTGATCACGGGCGGCGACAGCGGCATCGGCCGCGCCGTCGCCCTCGCCTTTGCGCGCGAAGGCGCGGACGTCCTGATCGCCTACCTGAACGAACACGATGACGCGAAGGAAACGGCGCGCCTGGTCGAGGAAGCGGGCCGGCGCGCCGTGTTGATGCCGGGCGAACTGGCGGAGCCCGCCCACTGCCGCGCCATCGTCGAGCGCGCGGTGCAGGAATTCGGCCGCATCGACGTCCTCGTGAACAACGCCGCCTTCCAGATGAGCCACGACGCGATCGAGGAGATCCCGGACGAGGAATGGGATTACACCTTCCAGGTCAACATCACGGCCATGTTCCACATCTGCAAAGCGGCGGTGAAGCACATGCGGCCCGGCTCCAGCATCATCAACACCACCTCGATCAACTCCGACAACCCGAAACCGACCCTGCTGGCCTATGCCGCCACCAAGGGCGCGATCGCCAACTTCACGGCGGGCCTGGCCCAGCTGCTGGCGGAAAAAGGCATCCGCGTGAATTCGGTGGCGCCGGGGCCGATCTGGACGCCGCTGATTCCGTCGACCATGCCGCCGGACCAGGTGGAGAGTTTCGGGCAGCAGGTGCCGATGAAGCGGCCGGGGCAGCCGGCGGAAGTGGCGCCGGTGTATGTGCTGCTGGCGTCGGATCAGGCCAGCTATATTTCGGGTGCGCGGATTGCCGTGACGGGCGGGACGCCGATCCTTTGAACCGGGAAAAACCCGCGGGCATGCGCGCCCTACGGTGCACCACCGTCCCGGGCTTCTACAACCCGTATCGGTGCGTAACGTAGGGCGGGCATGCCCGCGTTACATGCCGGTGCATGCCGCACCGTTTCGCCAGGCCGCGGGCCATGCCGCCACAGTCAGCATTAATACAACGGCGTCGGAACGGGCGTCGGCGGTGGCGGCGGCACGCCTTCCATCGGCGCGTCCTCGACTTCCTCGGCCTCGTCCGCGGCCGGTTCCTCCGGCTGCGGCGCATCGGCCGGCATGCCCTCGACCAGGTCGCCCGGCTGGATGAATTCCTCTTCCGGCTCCTCCTCGCGCGCGCGCACCGGCGCCGGCGGCCGGCCTCCCGGGAACAGCGCATCGCGGTCGATCTTGCCGGCGTCCAGCGCGCTCCTGAAGAAGTCGCCGACCAGCAGGATCGCGTTATGGCCGCCCTGCCCCCAGTAGCTCGAGCGCATGGTGACGCGGTTGTCGTTGAAGCCGACCCAGGCGCCCGCCACCAGGTTCGGGTGCATCAGGATGAACCAGCCGTCGGCGTTGTTCTGGGTGGTGCCGGTCTTGCCTGCGACGTCGCCGTTGATGCCGAAGCGGTAGCGCACGGCCGTGCCGGTGCCGCGGTTGACGACGCCGCGCAGCATGTCGATCAGGGTCGCGCTCGACGCCGCCGACATCGCGCGCTCGGGCGCATTGGCGCCGAAGTCGGCGATCACGTTGCCGTCGCGGTCGCTGATGCGGCGGACAAAGACCGGCTTGCGGTATTCGCCCTGGGCCGCGATCGACGCATAGCCGCTGACCATCTCGAGCAGGGTCACCGGACTGGTACCGAGGGCCAGCGAAGGCACCTGGGACAGCTTGCTCTGGCGGATGCCGAGGTTCTGGGCCAGCTTGACCACCGGCGGCAAGCCGACGTCGCGCATCACCTGGGCCGTGATCGTGTTCTTCGAATACACCAGGCCGTCGCGCATCGTCATCTGGCGCCCCGTGGTGCCCGACATGTCGGTCGGGCGCCAGACCGTGCCGTCGGCGGCGCGGATATCCATCACGGCGTCGACGTAGGGCTGCTCGGGCGGGATGCCGTTTTCGAGCGCCGCGCCGTACACGAAGGGCTTGAAGGTCGATCCCGGCTGGCGCGCGGCCTGGGCCACGTGGTCGAACTGGTCGCGCGCGAAGTCGCGGCTGCCGACCCAGGCCTTCACTTCGCCGGTGGCCGGATCGATGGCGACGAAGCCCGCTTCCAGGCGCGACTTGGCTTCCTTCAGGCGGCGCATGAAGCTGCGGTCGGCCTTGATGCGCTTGAGCGCCGCTGCCGGCGCCTCTCCACCGTCCACCGCCTTGCGGTAGTCAGGCGTTTCGCGGACAAATGCGTCCAGTTGGGCGCCGTGGGTGTGCCAGTAGTAGTCGAAGGGCGCGATGCTGCTGCGCATGGAGGTATAGGTGCCGATCGAGGTCGAACCGGGCGGCGTCGGATTGGCCCATTCCACGTCGGCCACGGCCTGCAACGCGCCGGCCTGCTTCTCGACGGCGCGCAGGGCCGCTTCCTGCAGGTTGGTATCGAGCGTGGTCTGCACCACCAGGCCGTCCAGTTCGAGGTCGTAGTCGTTTTCGTTGGCCCACTCGAGCAGCCACTTGCGCACGTAGGCGGTGAAGTGGTTGTCGCGTCCGCTGCGTTCAAGCTGGCGTTCGAAATCCAGGCGCAGCGGCCGCTTCACGAGCGCCTTGTAGCGCGCCTCGTTGAAGGCGCCGCGCTTGAGCATCTGGCCCAGCACCACGTTGCGGCGCGCCAGCGAGCGCTCCGGATTGGTGACGGGATTGTAGTAATAGGTCCCTTTCAGCATGCCGACCAGGGTCGCCGCTTCCAGCACGTCCAGTTTCGACGCCGGCTTGCCGAAATAGGTACGCGCCGCCATCTCGATGCCGCGCGCGTTGTACAGGAAAGGCACCGTGTTGAGGTAGGCCTCGAGGATCTCGGTCTTGCTGTAGGTGTTCTCGATCTTGATCGCGGTGATCAGTTCCTTCAGCTTGCGGTTGATGCTGCGCGCACGCCCGATCTCTTCCGGGAACATGTTGCGCGCCAGCTGCTGGGTGATCGTTGAGCCGCCTTGCGCATCGCCCTTCAGGCTGGCGAGCATGGCGCCGCCGATACGCGTGAAGTCGACCCCGTGGTGGTCGTAGAAGCGGTGGTCTTCCGTCGCGATCAGGGCCGTGATCACGTGCGGCGAGATCTGCGACAGTTTCACGCGCTCCTGCAGGCCCTGCTCGAAGCTGCCGAGCTCCTTGCCGTCGGCGGACAGGATCGTGCTCGGGCGCGCGCTGGTGACCTGCTTCAGGTCGTCGACGCCCGGCGTGAGCGGAATCAGGATGATCAGATAGGCGATAAAGGCGGCGAGCAGCACCACGAATGAGGCCAGGCCGACGATCAGCACCTGCTGCCGGCGCGGCCGCCCGGACAGGAAGCCATGCGCCTGGCGCACCCCGGCCTTCGCCCTCCCGCCTGCGCTGCCGAACAAATCCCTCGCCTGCTGCCGAATCCCACTCTCGGTCTTCTCGTCCTGGTCCACTATTTTCCTTGCTAAATTGATCTGGCATGCGCAGTATAGCCGACGGCACCCTCCGCACATGGGGCGCACATGTGGACCGCGGGCCACGCCAAGCGCTGCCGAGCTCGCGGCAGCTTGTACTTTCCGCTATGATGTCACAATGTCTTTACAATCCATCTCTGCGGAAACCCCGCAGCCAGACTCTGCCGATCCGGCGACCGAGCCCGCCACGCGCGTGCTGCGCCAGTTCCGCATCGTTTTCAACTCCGTGAAAACCCACTTCCGCCAGGTCGAGCGCGAAGCCGGTCTCGGCGGCGCGCAGCTGTGGGCGCTGTCGGTGATCGCGCAGTCGCCCGGCATCGGCGTGACGGAACTGGCCCGGTCGCTCGACATCCACCAGTCGACGGCCAGCAACCTGGTGCGCACGCTCACGCAGCGCGGCCTGGTCTCGGCCGCGCGCGAAGGTTTTGATCGCCGCGGGGTCGCCCTGCGCGCCCTGCCCGCGGCCGAGCCGCTGCTGAAGAGCGCGCCGATGCCGTTTGCCGGCGTGCTGCCGGATGCTCTCTCGAGCCTGGACGAGGCGACGTTGCGCCGGCTGGAGCAGGATCTGGGGCGCCTGATCACCCTGCTTGCTGCCGACGAAGCCGGCGCGCAGGTGCCGCTGGCACAACTCTGAGTGCAAAAAAAGCCCGGCACGAGGCCGGGCAAATGTGCCTGTTTGAGCGTCTTAGGGGTCCGCCGGCACAATTCAGGACGTCCTGAATCACTCTGAACCGTGACCGCATCAGGGAAACGGCGGTTTCAGTTGTTGCTCGACCGGCACCGGGAACGGGAAGCCCAGCACGACCGCGCGTCCGCGCACCCGGTTCTGCGCGCGGCATTTCCGGACGCAGACCGTCGCCGGCGGCGCCACTTCGACGGCATCCTCGCCCATGACCTGCCCCATGCGCCCGCCGCTGGCCACCAGCCAGGTCGACACCCTGCCGCAATGCAGGACCGTCTCGACACCGGTGCGCGTACGAATGGCGTTGCTGCAGCGCGGTTCGTCCACCCGCTCCGCCACCTGCGCGCTGTCGCGGCCGACGAACTTGCGCGAAAAGTTGTTGGCGAAGTTGATGCGCGACGGCACCTCGATCGTCGTGTCCTTGTACGGAACGATATCGCCTTCGCGTGCGCGGAAGTTACCGTTATCGAAATAAAACGCTTCGGCGGACAGCACGTGCGTGAACCTGGTCCGGGACTGGTCGGCCCGTTCCGGCTCCATCTGGAACACGCCGCCGGTGGCGCAGTCCTTGGCCTGGATCTTCATGGTCAGGCCCGGTCCTTCGCGCAGGATGAGCAGCGATTCCCCGTCCAGTTCGAGCTCCACTGCGCTCGTCAGTACCAGGCCGCGATGGTCGGGACGCTTGCTGTCGAAGACCCGCGTGCGGCGGCCGCCGGTAAGGTCGAGCCGGTTCGGCGCGCCGGTCAGGGTGTAGTTCAGGATCCCGAAAGTACGCTTGTCGATGTCGAACTCGACGTACTTGCCGCGCACGGCAATCAGGTTCCCGCTCCCGAGTGCATTCGCCGCGACGGTGCGCTCGACCGGCCCTCTCAGGCCCAGCACCGTGAATCCGCCGCCTTCGCAGCCTTCGGACGAGGCTGCCGCCGCCTGGCCGCCATAGAGAGAGAGCAGGCAGAGGCAGAGGGCCGCGGCAGCCGCCTTGCAGCTGCGCTTGCGCCCGTGCCAGGGCAATGCGGGCGATAAGGTGCTCAATACGGCTGGCGGGTGCAGGTTCATCGATCTCTCCTCGAGTTGGTCGACGGCGGCGGGATGCGGCCGTAACGGCGTTGATACGGTCGATGTCAGCAATACCCGTGCCAGACATGGCGCGGTGCGTGTACGGGGCAGGACCTGGCATGGCGCGCTGTTTGTCTTGCCTGGGAAAAACTAATTGGGGCATTACACCCACTCGTTGCGTGATTTCCCCCAACGGCGCACACGCCGTGTTCCTGTCCAGACTGCCGTGAATCTTGTTGGCAACTGAACACACTTGCAAAGATGCACATAAAACGATGGGATAGCGCAGCGGGCGGGAGTATCATGCAAGCAGCATTGTATTGACAGCACGCGCTGTCCTTGCAATGCCGGCCGCCCCGGCGCCAAGCGGGGTTCAACGTAGAGGGATCGGACGACCATGCCTCGCCTGGAGACTGAATCGCACAGCCAGTTCGACCTCATGCGTCGATTCCTGCTGCTGAGCCTGATCGCGATCTGCATCGTCTCGATCGCCTCCGCCGCCCTCATGTCGCGCTTCCTGACCAACCGCCTGCTTCAGCGCGACGCCGAGGTCACCAGGGATTTCGTCCAGAATGTCATGGAGACCGAACTGGCCAAGGGTTATTCGCTCGACCACCCCGAGATGGTCGAGCGGCTGGCCGCCTTCCTCAAGCATGTCGCCGCCATGCCCGACGTCGCGCGGGCCAATGTGTACGCCACCGATTCGACCCTGCTCTGGTCGAGCGACAAGCGGCTGCAAGGGAGGAAGTACGGCGGCAATCCGGAGCTGGCCGAAGCGCTGAAGGGACAGCTCGAGATCGAGAGCGGCGAGATCGGCGGCCGGCACAGGCAAAAGGCCGAGCACTATCACCTGGGCGGATCGCGCGCCCGCTTTGTCGAACTGTATATTCCCCTGCGTGACGCCGGCACCAGGACGGTCGTCGGGGTCGTCGAGCTCTACCGCATCCCGATTGCGCTGACACGGGCGATTCAGGCGGGCACCACGCTCACATGGCTCACCTCGATCGGTAGCGGGTTGTTCCTCTACGCGGTACTGTTCTGGATCGTGCGGCGCGCGGACCGCCTGATCCGCTCACAGCAGGAACGCCTGATCGAGTCCGAGACCATGGATGCCCTGGGAGAGATGGCTGCCGCCGTCGCGCACGGCATACGCAACCCGCTGGCCTCGATCAGGTCGTCGGCCGAGCTGTGGCAGGAAACGGCCCGGGCCGAGGACGCCGAGGCGGCAACCGACATCATCCTCGAGGTCCATCGCATCGAGCGCTGGATCCGCGAGCTCTTGACCTACTCGGCGCCTCCCGACTACCGCCAGGAAGCGACGGCGCCCGGACCGATCATCGAACGCAGCATCGAGGGTTTCACGCGCGAACTGAAACGCCGCAAGGTGAACATCGACCTGAGCGTGCCGCCTGGACTGCCGGACATCCAGGCCAATGCCGCGCTGCTGACCCAGGCCTTGAATAACCTGATCTGTAATGCGCTCGAGGCGATGCCGCCGGACGGCGGCACCATCGCCATTGCCTGCAGCAGCAAACCGGACACACGCCAGATCGCCATCGAGGTGCGCGACACGGGTGCCGGGATCGGGCCCGAGCAACTCAGCCGCATCTGCCAGCCCTTCTACACGACCAAGGCCGACGGGCTGGGAGTCGGCCTGACCCTGGTGCGGCGCATTGCGCGGCGCTTCGGCGGCGACCTGCATATCGACAGCACGCCCGGCGCGGGAACCGCGGTCACCCTCGTCTTCCTCGGAGCCTGAACGATGACGCACGCCATCCTCATCATCGAAGACGAACGGGTGCTGGCCAAGAACATCAAGACCTATCTCGAACGCCATGGGCACGCGGCGACCGTGGTGCATTCCGGCGAAGAGGGAATCGCGAGGCTCGACGGCGCCCCGCCCGACGTGGTCGTGCTCGACTTCCACCTGCCCGGCATGGACGGCCTGGAAGTGCTGTCGCGCATTCGCTCCCGGAATCGCGCCATCAAGGTGATCATGATCACCGGGGATGCCACGGTCAAGGTGGCCGTGCAGGCGATGAAACTGGGCGCCTTCGATTACCTGAGCAAGCCGGTCGTGCTGCGCGAGTTGCGCCTGCTGGTCGACCGCGCACTCGGCATCGGCCAGGCGGGCGCGCCTGCGCATGCCGGGCCGGCCGCCCAGCCCGGCGGGAGCGAACTGGACAAGCTGTCCGGTGAGTCAGGCCCGATGCTGGCGCTGAAGGAAGCCATACGCCGTCTGGCCGAAGCGGAGCGGCTGGTGCTGGACAACGATCTGCCGACCGTACTGATCATTGGCGAGACCGGGGCCGGCAAGGAATGCGTGGCCCGGGCGGTACACTTCGAAGGCGCGCGCAAGGCGCAGCCCTTCATCGAGATCAACTGCGCATCCATCCCGCCGCAGATGCTCGAGGCCGAGCTGTTCGGGCATGAACGCGGCGCCTTCACCGATGCCCGCGAACGCAAGTACGGGCTGATCGAAGCGGCCGACGGCGGCACCCTGTTCCTTGACGAAATCGGGGAACTCGAATTGCCGATGCAGGCCAAGCTGCTGAAGGTACTCGAGGAGAAAAAGCTGCGCCGCCTGGGCGGCCTGCAGGAACACCGCATCGATTTCCGCGTGATCGCGGCAACCAACCAGGACTTGCAGCAGCGTGTACGGGAAGGCAGGTTTCGCTCCGACCTGTACTACCGCCTGAAAATGGTGCAGTTCGAGGTGCCGCCGCTGCGCGACCGGGGCGACGACGTCCTGCTCCTGGCGCGGAGCTTCCTCGCCCTGCACGGAACCCGGTACCGCAAGCCCGGGCTGTTCTTCACCCCCTGTGCGCAACGGGCCTTGCGCGCCTGGCACTGGCCCGGCAACGTCCGCGAGCTGCGTAACATGCTCGAGCAGATCGCCCTGATGGCAAGGGGTGAGGCCATCGCGGCGGAGCACCTGCCGCTGCCGCCGCCTGCGGTTCGCGCCAGTGCGCCCGCCGCGCCGGCGGCCCTGCCGGGACAGGAGATGAATCTCGAAGGCATGGAGCGCCAATACTTGCTCGCAGCGCTAGGGCAGGCCCGCTGGAACGTCACGCGGGCGGCGAAGAGTCTGGGGCTGTCGCGCGACGCGATGCGCTACCGGATCGAGAAATACAGCATCAAGGGCGACTCCTGAAGCGGTTCGAACCCAGGCCCGGCCGGCGCAGCTGTCAAGCCGCGGTCTATTTCGCCGGCTCGACAGCCTCGGCATTCGGCCGGCGTGCCCGCTTTCGCTGCTCGATCAAGGCGCCGGTGCCCGTGACCTGGTCGACGGCGCTGAACAGTGCGTTGATGCGCCGGGTCGGGACGGTGGGCCCCAGGCAACCGGCGTAGAGGATGACGTAGTCGCTGCGGGCGCCCTGGCGCCGGTTCACGCGCACGCTCTGGGTCGACATGTCGGTGAACCAGTGCTCGCAGCCGTCGGCCGTTTCTTGGTAGCTGCCGCGCATCTCGTCGAGGCGCGCCTCGCGCACCGCCTGCGCGATCCGGGCCAGGCCGCGCGCGTCGATGCGCGATTCGTGGGGACCGCCGGTATTGTCGAAGGTCGGGCCGGTATGAAGCACCCGTCCATCGGCAAACACCGCAAGCTCGAAGGCCGCGCAGTCGAACAGGCAGGCGGTCTGCTCGAAGATGAGCTCGTCGAAGTCGGTGAAGGGCTTCGGCGCCGTGCGTTCGCGCGAGTCGGCGTTCGTGCACGCCGACAGCAGCAATGCCAGCACGGCGAAGATCCATGTCGATGTCGATTTCATCGACGCAGTGTACGAGCTTGTCGATACGATGCCAAGCAGGCAGCCTGTTCGCCTTCAATCGATCGCGTCCCGAAAGCTGCAGGTGTTCAGGGGTGTCCAGCCGCGACCCGGTCCTTCTCCTGGTACAGGATGTACACGCCGCTGCCGATGATGATGGCCGCGCCAATCAGCGTCGTGCCATCGGGGAGGGTTTGCCACAGGATCCAGTCGATCGCCACAGCCCAGGCGAGCGCGGAGTATTGGAGGGGCGCGACGAGCGCCGCCTCGCCGCGGGCGAAGGCTTCGTTCAGCGCCATCTGGCCAAAGAAGCCGCCGATGGCCAGCCCACACAACAGCAGTGCGTGCGCCGGATCGATCGCCACCCAGCCGGGGGCAGCGAGGCTTGTGGCGCCGATGGCCATCAGGATCATCAGCCAGAACATCATGTGTTCGATGCGGTCGGTGCGGGCCAGCATGCGGGCACTGATGGCCGATACCGCGTAACACACCGCCGTTGCGAGGATGGCGATACTGCCGATTGTAAGGAAGCCGTTGCCGTCCGGGCGCAGTACCACCAGCACGCCGGCCATGCCGATCGCCACCGCCATCCAGCGCTGCGGGCTGACGCGCTCCTTGAGCATGACGACAGACAGCGCGGTAATCAGGATCGGCCCGATGAACAAGATGGTATACGCCGAGGCCAGGCCCGGGGCTTGGCCCGGGCGGTCCTTGAGGCCGAAGGCAAAGAGCGACAGCATGGCGATGCCCAGCGCCGCCCGCAGCAGGTGGACAGGCCAGTTGACCTGCAGGACGGAGCGCAGCGCCCCGCGCCAGGCGACCCAGGCGAATACCAGGGGCAGCGGCACCAGCGAACGCAGCGCGGCGACCTGGATCGGCGGGTAGTGGGCAGCCAGCAGCTTCATGATCGTGTCCCTGACCGAAAACGTGGCCACCGCGACCAACATCGCGGCCATGCTGCGCAGGTTTTCCGGATTGCGGTTCAAACGGTCCTCTGCATGCAGTCCTGCAGGCTTGAACAACTTACCCTCCCCGCTCGCGCGTATAAATGCCGACCGCCTTGCCGTATATCTCGGTGTCCGCCTCGTAGCTCAGGCCCAGGCGCCTGGCAACGCGCAGCGACGATTCATTGGCGCGAGCGATGACAGCCCGGACTTTCGGTTCACGCCGGATAGCGAGCGCATGATGCAGGGCCGCCGCCGCCGCTTCGTTCGCGAATCCCCGCCCCCAGAAAGCACGATAGGTATTCCAGCCGAGCTCCATCACCGTGGAGTCCTCGCGAAAGAACGCGCCGACGTTCCCGACGACGCGGCCGGTCTGCTTTTCCTCGACCGTCCACCATCCGGCGCCATGTATCAGCCACAGTCCTGCCTGTGAACAGAAGATTCGCCATGCGGCCTGGCGGTCGGCCGGGACCAGGTGGGCCGCGCTGACCGGGTCGGCCAGGTGCGCTGCGAATGCGTCGAAGTCCTCGCGGCGATATTCGCGCAGCGTGAGCCGTTCCGTGTGAAGGCCTGGAACAGAAGTGATGAACTCGCCATTCATGCCTTGGATTCCCTGGGTGGTTTGTGTGACTGGGAGACGAGCGCCACGAGATAGCGCGCCGGATCATCGCTCGGGTTGTGAAAGCTGAGCGGCTGATCGAGCCGCAGGCCGATGCAATCGCCGGCCTCCAGACGCCAGAGCGTATCGCCGACGGTGATATCCATGGTCCCTTCGATGATCCACACCTGCTGATGCATCTCGAGATTACGCGTCGTGGTTTCGTAGGTCACCCGCTGCCGTGCGGGGAAATCGACTTCAACCAGCTGGATCGGCGAGTACACCGACGGCGAGAGGTTACGGCGCGAATAGCCCGAGTCCGGATCGGTCCACACCGGCTGGTCCTGGCGGCGCGCAACGGGAGAGGGCTCGGCGGGCGCCTGTTCGAAGAGCGACGCCAGCGTGACGCCAAGCGCGCCTGTCAGCTTGTCAAGCACCGTCGCGGTTGCGCTGCTTTCGCCGCGCTCGATGAGCGAGATGTTCGAACGGCTGACGCCGCTCCGTTCGGCCAGGTCGGCCAGCGTCAGGCCCTGCGCAAGGCGCAGTTCACGCAGGCGGGAGGCGATGAGCTGATTGATGTCCATGCCTCCAGTATATAGGATTACGAATTCCTGTATACTGGATTTTGAAGCCCATTGTTTTCAGTCGATATCGACCCGGAACCGTCGCAGCGCCGCGTCGACGATCCCCTCGGCACTCCCCGCCTCTGCATGGGCCTCGCGCAGCATGTGGGCATCGCTCCCGGTATGCGTCTCGTTATAGATGTGCTCCAGCGCCGCCTCGCTGCCCAGCGCCTTCGCATGCGGTTCCAGGCGGCGCAAGGTGGTCAAAATGTCTTCGCGCAGTGAGATCGTCTCGTGTTTCTGCGGATGCACCAGCGTGCCGTCCAAACCGAAGCGGCAGGCCTGGAAGCGGTTGTAGTTGTAGACCAGGTAGTCGTCTTCCAGCGGCGCCGGCTCGTTCCCCTCCAGCAGATAGCGGCACAGCGCCTGCAGGTAGCAGGCCAGCGCGGCCGCGCGCTCGACCGTCAGCGGCGTGTCGCAGACGCGCAGCTCGATGGTGCCGTATTCCGGCTTGGGACGCAGGTCCCAGTAAAAGTCTTTCATGCTGCGCACGATGCCGGTGTTCTCCATGCGCGCGAAATAATCGCGCTCGAAGGCGTCCCACTTCAGGATGAACGGCGCCCGTCCCGACAGGGGAAACGCGAAGACGCTATTCAGGCGCGCCGAGTTGAACTGGGTGTCGCTGCCCTGCAGAAAGGGCGAGGAACTCGAGAGCGCGATGAAGTGCGGGATGTAGCGGTTCAAGGCGTGCAGCAGGAACAGGGCTTCGTCGCCCGACTTGCAGCCGATGTGCACGTGCTGGCCGAAGACCGTGAACTGCTTGGCGAGATAACCGTATAGGGCCGACACTTCGCGGAAACGCGGCTTGGAAAAGATCTTGCGTTGGGTCCACTGCTGGAACGGGTGGGTGCCGCCGCCGCAGATGCCGACGTTCAGGCGGTCGCCGGCGCGCAGGAGCGTGTCGCGGATGTCGCGCAGCTCGGCCAGCAGTTCGCCGTGCCGGGTATGCACGCTCGAATTAATCTCGAGCATGCTCTCGGTGATCTCGGGCGTGACGTTACCGGGGAAAGGTGCCCGCTCCAGCAGTTCCAGCATGTCGGGCGAGGCGGCAACCAGGTCGAAGTCCGACAGGCTGACCAGCTGCAGTTCCAGTTCGACGCCCATGGTGAGCGACTGGGATTGGGCGAATGGTGGAAGTGCCATCTTCACGCCTCCTTGATGTGACGGGTTTCATGGGCCCAGACGACGGCGCGCTGGGTGAGCACCGGGCCGAGCACGTCCAGCAGCAGCATCACGGCCGCCAGCGGCGCCAGGCTGTCGAACAGGTCGACGCCGATCCAGCGCGTCTGCTCCATCAGCAGGATCGCGAACACGGAAATCGGCGTCAGGGCCAGGCCCGACAAGGCGCCCTTGCGCGCCGAGATGCCGGACACGCGTGCGAATGCGGTACAGACGCCGACCTTGACCAGGCCGCGCACCAGTACCAGTAGCACGCCGAGCAGGATGCCGCCGCCCAGGTGCTCGACCTCGACCTTGGTTGCCACAAAAAAGAACATCAACACCGCCAGCAGGTCGCCCAGCACGCCGAAGTTGCGTTGCGCCGGCGCCAGCGCGATGCGGCGATGGCGCGCGACCAGGCCGAAGGTCAGGGCCGCGAGCACCGGCGAGAACTGCAGCACGTGGGTGACGGCCACCAGCAAGACCACGGCCAGCGCGAACGCCAGCGTGGCGTCACGGGCAGCGTCGATCAGGCGCAGCCAGAGCGGCACCAGGGCGCCGAACAGCGCGCCCAGCACGCTCGATGCGAACAGCACCAGCAGGCTGCTGCCGGCCGCGTGCGGCAGGTCGCCGGAAGTCTGGAACACGCCGATCCCGACCACGACGTTGAAGGTGAACACGGCCATCACGCAATTCAGCGCGGTCAGGTGCATGGCGCGCTCGGTGACCTGGCCGGCGGCGCCCTGCTCGTTCAGCACGCGCAGCAGGCCGGCGGGCGAACTCGACATCGCCAGCGAACTGGTGAGCGCAGCCGGCAGGGCTTCCATGCCGCAGGCGGTGGCCACCCAGTACACGGCGGCGAAGGTCAGTGCGGCTTCGGCAAGCGAGGTGGCGACGATCCAGGGGTTATTGCGCAGCCAGCGCAGGTTGATGCGGTAGCCCAGCTCGAACAGGATCAGGCCGAAGCCCAGGTTCGCCAGCAGCATGAAGTTCTTCGATTCGGAGGGCGGCAGGTAGCCGGCCGCGAGGTTGCCGAACACGAAGCCGGCGACGCCGTACACGGCGATGCGCGGCAGCGCGGTCCAGCGGAAAATCAGTTCGCCTGCCATCCAGGACAGGGCGATGGCCAGCGGCCAGGCAAGTTGCAAGCCGAGATCGGCGTAGTCGGGCATAAGGAATCCTCCTCGAGGGCGGGAGAACTGCTGCGCACCGGGCGGTGCACGTCCCGCGAAAAAACGGCCCCCGGAAGGCTCCGGGGGCACAAAAAGAAACGCAAGAGCGCCTCATCGCTGATCGAGAGCCCAGCCTGGCGGCCTCGCCCTCAACCCGGCTATATTGCCTGAGATATATATTAATGGCAACTACATTCGTGCCAATGTCATTACATTTAATGAACTTGGGCAAGCTCGCAGCGCGATTTCCGGCCCTCGACCAGGCAGCGATTGCGCTCGCGGCCGTCACGGTCGTGGACCAGCACGCGCCAGCTATCGGGCCCGGTACGCTCCATGCTCATGAAGCCGAAACCGTCGATCCAGGAGCTCATGTGTTCGACGATGGCGCCCGGGGCCGGCGTCTGGCCCGTCGGCGGCGTCGCAGGCAGCGGCACGATGTCCTCCGCCGTGCCGGAAAAGCCCGAGACGAACTGGGTCGGATGGGTGCTGGCGAAACTGAGCTGCTCCCACAGGTGCACGTGGCCCGATAGCAGCATGCCGAAGGAGCGCGGCAGGTAGCCCGGATCGGCGTCGCCGAAGGCGTCGAGCAGGCCCTTGTCGCCGCCGAACAGCCTGATCTCCTGCGTATTCTTGTCGCGCTCGGCGCCGAAGGCGAACAGCGGGTGATGATCGACGCCGATGTTGTAGCGTGCCTGTGCGGCCAGGCGTGCGATCTTGCGCTGGCTGTCGGCATAGGCCGCGCGGCGCGGGTCGGACGTCGGCAGGCCCTTGTAGCTGGTGTTGGCCGTGTCAAACACGACCAGCTGGGCGCCGCCGCCGAGCGGCACGGCATACGGTTCGCTGTGCTCGCCGATGGCATCGTTGGCGGGCGCATCGCAGTCGCGCCCAGGCTGGTAAGGCCGCGGGTCGAGCCAGCGCCACCAGCCCTGCCCCGCGCGGCTGCAGTTCTCGTGGTTGCCGCGCGCCAGGACCCAGGGCGCGGCCGCGAACAGCTTCTTCGCCGGCGTGAAGAAGTCGGCGGCCCAGGCATCGTAACCGTAGCCATAGGGGCTGCCGGCACAACCCGCGCGGCCGGCCGGGCACGGATCTTCGCGGTAGTGGTAGTCGCCGACGTGGATCACCAGGTCGGGCTGGAAGGCCGCGGCGCCGGCGGCCACGCGCGCGAACGGAAAGGCCTGGGTATCGTTACAGTCCTGGAATTCCTTGCCTTTCAGGCGGCAGCCGGTGTCGCCGATGACGACGATGCGTTTTGGCGCCGCCTTCGGCACCGGAAGCGCGATACCGGCCACGCTGGCGGTGACGGCGCCCGCGGCGATCGGCGCCTCGCAGGCCAGCATCGCGCTCGACGGCGGCATGTGCGCCTGGCCGGGGCGCGCGGGAATCGCCGACTTCGGCACCCGTACGCGCATCGGCATGGCGCGGTTGTCGACCATCAACGGTGGACAGGCCGGCGCCGCGGTGATCAGGCGCGCCGTGGCCGCGCCATCTTCGCCGATCACGACGAAGGCGACGTCGTCAGGACCGGGGTCGAGCACCAGGCTCGAACAGGCCGCGAGCAGGAAGGCGGGGACGAGCAGGCCGATGCGGGCCAATGAGGGTGAAATCATGTGCTGCTCCGTGCAAAACCGGCAATGTAGCACAGCCATGTAGCACAGCCCTATGCCGGGCCGCCTGCAAGCTGCTTCATGCGAACGCGGCCGTTTCGCGCATCGGCGTAACATTTTGGCAAAAGGAGGCGAATCGATGGAACACATACCCGTATGGCTGCAGGCGGGATTCTGGGGCCTGGTGGCGGGCGCGGCCCTGCTGGTCGGCGCCGCGGTCGGTTACCGCTTCAAGGTGCCTGCGCGCCTGGTGGCGGCGGTGATGGCGTTCGGCAGCGGCGTGCTGATCTCGGCGCTCTCGTTCGAACTGATGGACGAGGCCTTCCGCACCGGCGGCTTTCCCGCCACGGCGCTCGGCTTCCTGGGCGGCGCCGCGGTGTACACGCTGGCCAACTGGTGGCTGGCCCATGGCGGCGCGCGCCATCGCAAGCGCTCGGGCTGCCAGCCGAGCGAGGCCGAGCACGGCGGCAGCGGCATAGCGATCGCCGTCGGCGCCCTGCTCGACGGGATTCCGGAATCGATCGTGATCGGCCTGTCGATGCTCGGCGGCGGCAAGGTCAGCATGGTGGCGGTGACCGCGATCTTTCTTTCGAACGTGCCGGAGGGCCTGTCGAGCGCGGCGGGAATGAAGAAGGCGGGCCGCAGCCCGCGCTACATCTTCGGCATCTGGGGCGGGATTGCGCTGGCCTCGGGCCTGGCGGCGCTGGCCGGCTTCACGCTCTTCGAAGGCGTGTCCAAGGCCATGGTGGCGGCGACGACGGCGACGGCCGCCGGCGCGATCCTGGCCATGCTGGCCGACACCATGATTCCCGAAGCATTCGAAGAAGCCCACGATTTCGCGGGCCTGATCACGGTGGCGGGCTTCCTGGCCGCCTTTGCGCTCAGCAAGATGGGCGGTTGAGGGTTCAGTTGCGTGGAAAGTCCGGACGGAAGGTCTTGGCTGGCGGCGTGCACTGCTCGACGGCGCGCGGCTTGTCGTCGTCACGGCTGCTGGTGACGTAGCAGTCGTCGAATACCGAGCAATAGCAGGCCGACCATTCAATGTCGTTCATCTGCCTGTGCAGCGCGAGCAAGGCGGGGTTCGGCGTGGACGTTTCGCTCCAGTCGAACATCTGCACCATCGCGCCAGGCCGGATCAGCGAACCGGCAATGCCGCCGCGCGCATCGACGCCCCTGGCCTCGCCGGGGCCTGCCGAGCAGCACTTGTCCAGCAGCTCAGTCAGGTTGGCTACCGGCTGCCCCTTGAAGTTGAACTGCACCCACTCGATCCTTGCCGGTCCGACGCCATTGTTTTCCAGCATGTAGCGCACGCGACGCCCGACCTTGTTGGCCTCGCCGTCCTTGTATTCGGTCGAGGTCGAGCGCATCAGTTCGACGTACGGATAGCTGTTCGAGGCCACCAGTTTTTCCATCGAGTGCGCAGAATGCAGGCCCAGCCAGAGCGAGACCAGCGATACGACACCGGCCGCAATGCCCAGGCCAAGGTCGAGCCAGCGGACGCCCGTCTTGTGCGGGTGATGATGGTGATGGCTTTCGTGTTCCACAGCGAGTCCCCAAATAATGTTGTTCAAAAATAATATTATAGCAATTGAACAAGATTCAGGAATCCCATTTTGGCCCCGCCGCGCCTGCGCCATCCCGTACAATACCGGGCGCCGCACTGCCGCGGCTCAGTCGAGAGAACACCATGATTTTCCTGAAGGTCCCTTACGCCGAAAAAGACGAAGCCAAGGCCCTGGGCGCCCGCTGGAACCCGACCCGCAAATGCTGGTACGTCCCGGACGGCAAGGACAAGGAGCCCTTCGCCCGCTGGATCGCCGGCGGCGCGGACGCCGGCGCGGATGCCGCGAAGGCGCCCTCCTCGCGCGACGCCTTCGGCGCCAAGCCGGTGATCGGCGCGAAGTACGTCGAACTGCCGCACGCCTGCAATCCCTTCGAGGAATGCGCCGAGTGCCGGCCGAAGCTGATCGAGAGCGGCTGGCTGGAAGCGCACCAGGCCGTGCG
Source organism: Massilia sp. Mn16-1_5 (assembly GCF_004798585.1). Taxonomy (GTDB): domain Bacteria; phylum Pseudomonadota; class Gammaproteobacteria; order Burkholderiales; family Burkholderiaceae_D; genus Telluria. The sequence continues at coordinate 296,964 of NZ_PPXQ01000004.1, read as the reverse complement.
CAAGCTCTTGGCCGGGCTCTGAGCCCACACTACACAGACACCGACACGAGGATGATCGACGATGCATGACGAACCACTTTCCCAGCGCCTGCGCTCCCTGGTCCGCGCGCTGCCACCGGGCGGCATCACCTTGAGCGAGCTGGTGCACCGTGTCGGCAGCGACGGCCTGCTGATCCTGACCGCCCTGCTGACCCTGGTCTTCCTGATCCCCGTGTCGATCCCGGGCGTCTCCACGGTCTTCGGCGCCGCCATCCTCCTGATCGGCCTGAGCCGGCTGCTGCGGCGCGAGTTGTGGATCCCGGCGCGCATCGAACACAGGCGCATCGGCACCAAGAAGCTGCGTCCCCTGCTGCGCAAGGCCCTGCCCTGGCTGCAGAAGATCGAGCGCGTCAGCCGGCCGAACCGCATCCAGTGGCTGGTGGCCGAAGGCCCGGTCGCCCACCTGAACAACGCCTCGCTGATCCTGGGCGCCATCCTGCTGATGATGCCCTTCGGCCTGATCCCCTTCAGCAATACCTTCCCGGCGATCGCCCTGCTCTTCTTCGCCATCGGCCTGCTGCAGCGCGACGGCGTCTGCGTGCTGCTCGGTCATGCAAGCAACATCGCGACCATCGCGTATTTCGCCTTGCTGATCGGCGGCGGCGGGCTGGCATTGCGCGAAGCGTTCACGCGCCTGACCGCGTAAGGCGACGGTCGGGTACACGCCGGCCATGAAGGCCGTGCACGGGCAACGAAGAGGATGACAAATCTTCAAAACAGGTCAATAATATAATTCCCTACGGAAACATTATCGGGCAGCGGCCTCCGCCGCGCGCCCGTGACCTGACGAAGATCGGATGCCCATGAAAATCCTGCTCGCCCTCGTACTGTTCGCCTTCCTTGCATTTATCTTCGTCGCTGCTCTGGCAAACGGCGCAAAAGGCAAAAGCCGGGCCGGGGCTTACCGCCGCCGCAAACTCATGACCGATAACGAACTCGAATTCTTCGGCCGGCTGGTGGCGGCGCTTCCCGACCATTACATCTTTCCGCAGGTGGCCATGCCGGCGCTGATCGAGGCGGCCAGCAGCGACAGGAAGCTCGCCCACGGCGATCGCTTGCGGATCGCCCAGCAATGTGTCGATTATGTGGTCTGTACCCATGCGGGCGAGGTGGTGGCGGTCGTCGAGCTGGACGACCGCACCCATTCCAGAGCGAAGGATCAGTTGCGCGATTCGCGCCTCGAGCAGGCCGGCATTCGCACGGTACGCTTCCAGTCGCGCAGCAAGCCGACCCCGGCGGCGATCCGCGTCACGGTATGCGGACCGGCGCCTGTCGCCGAGCAGCCGAAGCCGGCGGTCGAAGCCGCCGCCGAGTCGGCCATCGTCTGATCCGGCAGGCGGCCCTACGCGGGCCGTCCTACGCGGGCCGCCCTACTTCACCCGCTGCTTTTCCAGTTTCCGCGCCAGCGTCCTGCGGTGCATCCCCAACCTGCGCGCCGCCTCCGAGATATTGAAATCCGTCTCCGCCAGCACGGCGTGGATATGTTCCCACTCCAGCGTCTTGATCGAGGTCGAGCGGTTGGTGACCTCGATGTCGGCGTTGCCGGCGACATGGCCGAAGGCGGCCTCGATGTCGTCGGTGTTCGAGGGCTTGGCCAGGTACTGGCAGGCGCCCAGCTTGATCGCCTCCACCGCGGTGCCGATGCTGGCGAAGCCTGTCAGGACCACGATCAGCATCTCGGGATCGTGCGCGTGCAGCAGCTGGACGCAATTCAGGCCCGAGGAATTGCCCTTCAGTTTCAGGTCGACCACCGCGTAGCCGGGATCGTGCTCCTTGAGGATCTCGGCCGCCTCTTCGTAGCCGGGTGCGTGCAGCACCCGGTAGCCGCGCCGCTCGAAGGAGCGGCCCAGGGTGCGGGCAAAGGCCTCGTCGTCCTCGACGATCAGGAGGACGGGGGTGTCGGTCACGATCTCAGGCATGTTCGCCCTCCCCGCTCAGCGCGATCGAGGCCAACGGAATCGTCAGCGTGACGGCGGCGCCGCCCTCTTCCCGGTTGCGGGCAGCCACCGCGCCGCCCAGCGTGCGCGCGACGTTCACGACCAGGAACAGGCCGACGCCGGCACCGGCCCGGTTCTTGGTCGACTGGTAGGGCTTGCCGAACTGGGCCAGCATGGCGGGCGCAAAACCCGGTCCTTTGTCGAGCACGACCAGGCGCAGGGTGTCGTCCTCAACGCTCGCTTCCAGCCTGACCCAATCGGGCGAGGCCTCGAAGGCGTTGTCGAGCAGGTTGTCGATGGTCTGCTTCAGGGCGGAGTCGAAGGCGACCGGGATGTCCTCGACGATGCGGTTCTCGTATTCGAGGGCCGCCACCTGGCGCCGCTCTTCCCATTCTTCCAGCAGCCCGTCGAGGAAGGTGTGCAGGGTCGTGCGCACGGCCGATTCGCCGCGCGCGCTGCCGGCCGAGAGCAGGATGCCGCTGACGATGGCCTTGCAGCGTTTCAGCTGGGTCTGCATCTCGGCGATTTCCTCGGCCAGCGACGGGTTGTCGCGGAACTCGGGCATGCGCTTCCAGTCGCCCAGGATCACGGACAGGGTCGCCAAGGGCGTGCCCAGCTCGTGGGCCGCGCCCGAGGCCAGCAGGCCCATGCGCACGATATGGTCTTCCTCGGCGGCACGCTGGCGCAGGTCGGCCAGCTGCGCCGCTTTTGCGCGCAGGGTAACGCTGATGCGGGAGATGAAAATCACCAGCAGCGCGGCGTTGATCGCGAAGCACAGCAGCATGCCCTGCACGTAGATGCTGGCGATGCCGCGCGCGTGGTCGAACGGGAGCGCCAAAGGCTGGGCGAACACGGCCAGCAAGGCCAGGCAGACCAGGGTGACGACGACGATGGTCCAGGTCGACCAGGCTTCCAGCAGCACGGCCGAGATAATAATCTGCAACAGGTACAGGAAGGCGAAGGGATTGGTGGTGCCGCCCGACAGATACAGCTGGACCGTCAGCGTGGCGACGTCCACCAGCAGGGCCATGAACAGCTCGCTGTTGGCGACCGGCCGGCGCTCGTGCCAGCGCAGGTGGCTGGCGATGTTGAAGGCGATCAGGCAGGCCAGCACCTGCAGCATGTGCACCAGCGGCAGGTTGATGTCGAAGACCAGGATCGCGGCGGCAATCGTCGTGACCTGGCCGATGACGGCGATCCAGCGCAGCTCGATGAGCTGCAGCATGTTCTTGTGGCCGGCGGCGTATTCGACATTCGCCTCGGCGCTCGATGCGATCGAGGGACTTATTTTTGTGAGTAGATCAAGCTTTACTGCCATTGTTCCCCGCTTTGGCGGTTTCCTTCACGTTGCCGGTTTCTTCACGCTGCCCGAACGCGCAACGTACCACCACGCGCCGGCAACCATCAAGGCAAGAGCATACCAAGTGATGGCATACACGAGGTGATTGTTTTGGAAGGAAATGACGGTCAGGCCGCCGACCGGGTGTTCCGGGGCGCCGGCCGGGTCCTGCCCGCGGGCAGCATCGACGAAGAACGGGGCGACATTGCCCAGGCCGCGCGCGGCGGCAATGCCGGCCACGTCGCGCGAGAACCAGCGGTTGTTGGCAGGATCGTTCTCGCGCAGGAAGCCGCCGCCGGGTTCGGCAAGGCGCAGTAGGCCGGTGAGTGCGTGCGCCGGGCCCGACACGGCCGCGCAGGGATTGCCGTTGGCGCGGCGAGCAGGATAGGTGCCGGGCCGGTTGTCGGCGGCGGGAATGAATCCGCGGTTGACCAGGACGATGTGGCCGTCCTGCGTGCACAGCGGCGTCACGAGCCAGTAGCCGGCCCCGAGTTCGGAGACCGCCTGGACAGGCGTCGAGTATTCGTAGAGGAAGTGTCCGGCCAGACTGACGTGCCGGTATTCGTCGGATTCTTTTGAAACCTGCGGCCAGCGCGCCGCATCGGGCAGCGCGCCTGGAGCCGCATGAACGCGCGTGTTCACGCGTTCGATCAGGGCCAGTTTCCATTGCAGGCGTTGCACCTGCCAGGTCCCCAGCCCCGCAAACAGCACGATCAGGAGAGTCGCCAGCACCGCCAATACGACTTTGGCGGCGCCACCCTTGCGCCCCATTGCAGGGGCACTCTCGTCCGGACCGCGCCGGTCCATCATTGCATGTCGTGGTTGCCGTGGCCGGTCACGGCCGCCGCATCACCCATGCCTGGCATCATGTTGGCGTTCATGTGGTACATGACCCAGATCGAACCGCCGAGCACGATGACCAGCAGGATGATGGTCAGGATCAGGGCCATCATGTTCCAGCCGCCTTCCGACTTCGAATTCAAGTGCAGGAAGTAAATCATGTGCACGACCAGCTGGACTGCCGCGAAGCCCATGATGACGAAACGCGTCATCGCCGGATCGAGGACATTGCCCATGACCAGCCAGAACGGGATCACGGTCAGGATCACGGCCAGCACGAAGCCGGTCGTGTAGTCCTTCAGGCTGTAGTGCACGCCCGGTTCATCGCCATGGGTATGGCCGTGCAGGGCGTCATGAGCGTCATGCGGGTGGTGAATGCTGTGGTCGCTCATGGCATGGTTCCCATCAGGTAGACAAAGGTGAAGACGAAGATCCAGACGACGTCCAGGAAGTGCCAGAACAGCGACAGGCACGACAGGCGGCGCATGTTTTCCGGCGTGATGCCATGCTTCGGCAGCTGGAACATCAGCGTGACCAGCCAGACGGTACCGAACAGCACGTGCAGGCCGTGGGTGCCGACCAGCGAGAAGAATGCGGTCAGGAAGCCGCTGCGCGACGGGCCGGCGCCTTCGTGGATCAGGTGGTAGAACTCGTAGATCTCGAGCGCCAGGAAGCAGGCGCCCAGGATGCCGGTGACGGCCAGCCAGAGCTGGGTCTTGGCCAGGTTCTTCGCCTGCGCCGAGATCATCGCGAAGCCGAAGGTGATCGACGACACCAGCAGGAAGGCCGTGTTGATGGCCACCAGCTTGAGGTCGAACAGTTCGGCGCCCGACGGACCGCCGGCGTAGTTGCGGCCCAGGACGGCATAGGTCGCGAACAGGCTGGCGAAGATGAGGCAGTCGCTCATCAGGTAGATCCAGAAACCGAGCAGCGTGCCCTGTTCCGGATGGTGCTCGCGCACGTGGTAGCGCGAGCCGGTGTCGGCGCCGGCGGCGCCGTTCAAGGTTGCGGTGTTATTAGACATGAGCTTCCAGCAATTTAGTACGTGCGTTCTCGGTACGGGTCACTTCTTCCGCCGGGATGTAGTAGTCACGCTTGTAGTTGAACGTATGGACAATGATCGCCACCATCATCGCGAAGAACGCGAGGCCGGTCAGCAGCCACATGTGCCAGATGATCGCGAAACCCACCACCATCGACAGCGCGGCGATCACGAAACCAGCCCAGGTGTTCTTCGGCATGTGGATCGCGACGAAGTCGTTCAGCGGACGCTTCCAGCCGTTCTTCTTCATGTCGGCGAAGGTGTCGTTGTCGTGCACCACCGGCGTGAAGGCGAAGTTGTAGTCAGGCGGCGGCGACGAGGTCGCCCACTCCAGGGTACGGCCGTCCCACGGGTCGCCGGTGACGTCGCGCAGCTTGTTGCGGTCTTTCCAGGTCATGAAGAACTGCATCAGCATGGCGCCGATACCGCCCGCAATCATGAGGGTACCGATGAAGGAGATCAGGAACAGCGGCTGCAGTTCCGGGTCTTCGAAGTGGCTCATGCGGCGGGTCACGCCCATGAAGCCCAGGATGTACGGCGGGGTGAAGGCGACCCAGAAGCCGATCGACCACAGCCAGAACGAGACCTTGCCCCAGAACTGGTTCAGCTTGACGCCGAAGGCTTTCGGGAACCAGTAGTTGATGCCGGCGAACAGGCCGAACAGCACGCCGCCGATGATGACGTTGTGGAAGTGGGCGATCAGGAACAGCGAATTGTGCAGCACGAAGTCGGCCGCCGGGATGGCCAGCATCACGCCGGTCATGCCGCCGACGGTGAAGGTCAGCATGAACGAGACGGTCCACATCATCGGCAGCTCGAAGCGGATACGGCCCTTGTACATCGTGAACAGCCAGTTGAAGATCTTCGCCCCGGTCGGGATCGAGATGATCATCGTGGTAATGCCGAAGAACGCGTTGACGCTCGCGCCGGAACCCATGGTGAAGAAGTGGTGCAGCCAAACAAGGTACGACAACACCATAATCACGACGGTCGCATAGACCATGGAGGTATAGCCGAACAGGCGCTTGCCGCAGAAGGTCGAGACGACTTCCGAGAAGATGCCGAAGGCCGGCAGGATCAGGATGTAGACCTCCGGGTGGCCCCAGATCCAGATCAGGTTCACGTACATCATGGCGTTGCCGCCCTTGTCGTTCGTGAAGAAGTTGGTGTCGAACAGGCGGTCCATGCCCAGCATGGCCAGCACGGCGGTCAGGACCGGGAAGGACATCACGATCAGGATGTTGGTGCACAGCGAGGTCCAGGTGAAGACCGGCATCTTCATCAGGTCCATGCCCGGTGCGCGCATCTTGACGATGGTGACGATCAGGTTGACCCCTGAGAGCAATGTGCCGACACCCGCAATCTGCAATGACCATATGTAATAGTCGACGCCGACACCCGGACTTGCCAGGATGCCCGACAGCGGCGGGAAGGCCAGCCAGCCGGTACGCGCGAATTCGCCGACGAACAGCGAAGCCATGACCAGCACGGCGCCCATGGCCGTCATCCAGAACGAGAAGTTGTTCAGGAACGGGAAGGCAACGTCACGTGCGCCGATCTGCAGCGGCACGACGTAGTTCATCAGGCCGGTCACGAAAGGCATCGCCACGAAGAAGATCATGATCACGCCGTGGGCGGTGAAGACCTGGTCGTAGTGGTGCGGCGGCAGGAAGCCGGCGTTCTCGCCGAAGGAGATGGCCTGCTGGGCGCGCATCATGAGCGCGTCGGCAAAGCCGCGCAGGAACATCACGAGGCCCAGGATCATGTACATGATGCCGATTTTCTTGTGGTCGATACTGGTGATCCAGTCGTTCCACAGGGTGCCCCACAGGCGGAAGTAGGAGATGAGGCCCAGCAGGGCAGCACCACCGACCAGCACGCCCGCGAAGGTAGCGATCAGGATCGGCTCGTGGAACGGAATCGCGTCCCAGCTGAGCCGTCCGAAGATAAGCTTCGTCAAGTCAAATGAGTCTTGCATGTTTACTTCTTCACAGGATTGGTAGGGGTTTCGCAGACTTCGGCGTCGGTATTCGCTGCGACGCGTTTTGCGTCTTGCGGCACCTGCTTCAGGGCGATGTCATTGCGCACGCGCTGGGCGTCATGGGCCATCTGGTGGCTCATGCAGACCGAGCCTTCGGCCACGCAGCGGTTCACGACCGACAGGAACAGGTTCGGCGCCACGTTGCCGTAGTACTTGACCGGTTCCTTTTCCGACGGCTTTTCCAGCGCCAGGTAGTCGTTGCGGCCCAGGGTCTGGCCGCTGGCCTTGACCTTGGCGACCCAGGCGTCGAACTCGGCCTGGCTGGTGCCGTGGTAGGCGAACTTCATGTGCGAGAAACCGTCGCCGCTGAAGTGCGAGGACTGGCCCTTGTAGGCGCCGGCCTTGTTGATCACCGCGTTCAGCTGGGTTTCCATGCCCGGCATCGTGTAGATCATGCCTGCCAGGGTCGGGATGTAGAACGCGTTCATCACGGTCGACGAGGTCAGCTTGAAGCGGACCGGCGTATCGACCGGGGTCACGAGTTCGTTGACCGTGGCGATGCCCTGCTCCGGATAGATGAACAGCCATTTCCAGTCCAGCGACACGACCTGCACTTCCAGCACCTTGGTGCCGGCAGCCACCGGGCGCTTCTCGTCGAGGCGCTCCAGAGGGCGGTAAGGGTCGAGCTTGTGGGTGCTGATCCAGGTGATCAGGCCCAGCGCGATGATGATCAGGAGCGGCGCGCCCCAGATGACCAGCTCGAGCTTGGTCGAGTGATCCCAGTCCGGCTCGTACTTGGCGTTCGCGCTTTTGCGGTACTTCCAGGCGAAGAGGACGGTCAGGATCATCACTGGAATGATGATGATTAACATGAGCAGGACCGAGACCGTGATCAGGTCGGCCTGTTGCTTGGCGATATCACCGGTAGGGTTCATCACGACCGTATTGCAGCCGGACAGCAGCGCAATCAGCAGTAATGACAGCCCGGGACGGACAATTTTAGGAATCATGCTAGGTATCTAACGTTACATGGGAATGAGAACATGCTACTGTACTGCCATCGGCCTTCGTTGCACATTGGACGTTTTGTCCCACCCTTGCCCAGGCCAAGGGACTTCTTGAAGGCCGCGGACCTACCTGGAGACGAAGAATATGCAAAGCACGAATACCTACGGCGGCGCAGGAGCCGCTCCCGTAACTGCCCCGCATAGCGGGGCGCGCAACATCAACGCCCGGGATAGCCACATTTCGCCGGGCGACATTGCTGTCGGCGTGGTCATCGGCCGCGCTTCCGAGTATTTCGACTTCTTCGTCTATGCGATCGCATCGGTGCTCGTCTTTCCCGCGATCTTTTTCCCGTTCGCGGACCGACTCGAGGGCACACTCTACTCCTTTACGATTTTTGCGTTCGCCTTCATCGCGCGCCCCATCGGCACCGTTGTCTTCATGGCAATCCAGCAGCGCTTCAGCAGGGAAATCAAGCTGACCATCGCGCTCTTCCTCATGGGTACCGCGACCGTGGTGATTTCCTTCCTGCCGACCTATGACAAGATCGGCAGCACCGCCATCGTCCTGCTGGCCCTGATGCGCATTGCCCAGGGCGTGGCCCAGGGCGGCTCCTGGGACGGCCTGCCCTCGCTGCTGGCCCTGAATGCTCCCCAGCACAAGCGCGGATGGTACGCGATGCTCGGTCAATTGAGCGCACCGTTAGGATTCCTGATCGCCGCCGGCCTGTTTGCCTACATGCTGGACAATCTGCAAAACGACGACTTCCTGACCTGGGGCTGGCGTTTCCCCTTCTTCGTCGCCTTCGCGATCAACGTGGTTGCCCTCTTTGCCCGCCTGCGCCTGGTCTCGACCACCGAGTATACGCACCTGCTCGATGCCCACGAACTCGATCCGGCCCCGGTTGGCGAACTGGTGCGCAGCCAGGGTACCAACATCGTCATCGGCGCCCTCGCCGCCCTGGCCAGCTACGCCCTGTTCCACCTGGTGACCGTGTTCCCGCTGTCCTGGATGCAGCTGTATGACACCCGTCCGATCAGCGGCTTCCTGTATATCCAGATGTGGGGCGCCGCCGTGGCCGCCGTCTGCATCCTGGTGTCGGGCCTGGTGGCCGACAAGGTCGGCCGCCGTACCACGCTCGGCACCCTGGCGGCGCTGATCGCGATCTTCTCGGCCTTCGTGCCGATGCTGATCGACGGCGGCGAATCCGGCCAGAACACCTTCATCCTGATCGGTTTCGGCCTGCTGGGCCTGTCCTACGGCCAGGCAGCCGGCGCCGTGACCTCCAACTTCGAATCGCGCTTCCGCTACACCGGCGCCGCGCTGACGAGCGACCTGGCCTGGCTGGTGGGCGCCGCTTTTGCCCCGCTGGTCGCGCTCGGCCTGTCGGCCAACTTCGGCCTCGGCTACGTCAGCCTCTACCTGCTGTCGGGCGCGGTCGGCTCGCTGGCGGCGCTGTCGCTGAACCGCAAGCTGGAGATCCGCGACTAAACGGTTCGCAGGGCGCGCGGCGCCCTGCCCCGTCCGAATCCGGCCGGACCGCGTGTCCGCCCGGATTTTTCTTTTTGGGGCGGGGTCTAAAAGATTTTCCGGAGGCCGCCATGACACGCAAGCTGTTGAGTTCCATCGTGGCCGGCGCCGCCACGATGGAAGGCATGCTCGAACTGCCGGCCGCGCCGATCGGCGTCGTCCTCTTCGCCCACGGTAGCGGCAGCAGCCGCTTCAGCCCGCGCAACAACCAGGTGGCAGCCGCACTGCGCGATGCCGGCATGGCCACCCTGCTGCTGGACCTGCTCACGCCCGAGGAAGACGCCACGTACCGGAACCGCTTCGATATCGAGGTGCTCGCGGCGCGCCTGCATGCCGCCGCCACCTGGCTCGGGACCGAGCCGCTCACGGCACCCCTGCCGCTGGGCTTGTTCGGCGCCAGTACCGGGGCCGCCGCGGCGCTGCGGGTCGCGGCCGACAGCGGAACGGGGATTGCCGCCGTCGTCTCGCGCGGCGGGCGGCCTGACCTGGCCGGCGCGGCGCTCGGGCAAGTCATAGCGCCGACCTTGCTGATCGTGGGTGGGGAGGATGGCGTGGTGGTCGACCTGAACCGGCAGGCGCTGGCGGCGCTGGGCGGGCCGAAGGAGCTCAAGGTGGTGTCGGGCGCGACGCATCTGTTCGAGGAGCCGGGGGCGCTGGAGCAGGTGGCGCAACTGGCGACGAACTGGTTCGTGCACCATTTCGACGTGTGAAACCTGAAAAGCGGCCTAACGTAGGGCGGGCATGCCCGCGTTACGTGCGCCGGCTCGCACCTGCTGCCGCGCTTCGTCGAGCGCCTTTGCATGAACTCCCACGGCATCGGAACGATGCGGTGGCACCGGCGAGGCGTCGCATGGCGGATACGTGCGTCACGCGGGCATGCCCGCCCTACCGGTCATGCCAGCGCCGTATCCAGCACCGTCATCAGGATGAACCCGAAAATCAACGCGATCGTCGCCGACGTCCCGTTGCCGTTCTCGCGCATCTCGGGAATCACGTCGTTGACGATCACGAACAGCATCGCTCCGCCCGCCGCCGCCAGGGCGACCGGCAGCATGCCGGCGGCGATGCCGATCAGGGCCACGCCGAAGGCGGCGGCGATCGGTTCGATCACACCGGACAGCACGCCCAGGCCGACCGACACGAGCCGGCTGTAGCCGACCGTGCGCAGGGCCAGGGCCACCACCAGGCCTTCCGGCACGTCCTGGATCGAGACGCCGGTCATCAGGGAATGGGCTTTTTCGATGTCGATGCCGGCGTAGGCGACGCCGATCGCCAGGCCTTCGGGCATGTTGTGCAGGGCGACCGCGGTGACGAACAGCCAGGCGCGGCGCAGCGAGCTGCCGTGGACGTCGCTGCTCAGGACCTGGGCCGGCTCGGTCGCACGGCTCATCAGGAGGATGGCGCCGGCACCGCCCATGATGCCGACGCCGGCCAGCAGGCTCGCTTCCCACGGGCCGGCGCCCGAGGAGCGGGCCGCGGCCAGCGCCGGGATCACCAGCGAGAAGGCGGTGGCGCCCAGCATCACGCCGGCGCCGAAGCCGAGGAAGCCGTCGTAGGTACGCTTCGAGAAATTCTGTGAAAACAGGACGGGCAAGGTGCCCAGGGCGGTGGCCGCGGCCGCCGTCGAGCCGCCCAGCAGGGCGGCATGCATCTTCGGATTTGCGCTCAGCAATTGCTGCACCAGGCTGCCGAGCATGAGGAAGCCGCCGATCGAGAAGATCAGCAAGCCGATCAGGCGCCTGAGCGTCAACGCGCGCCCCAGGGCGCCCGTCCAGCGCAATTTATGTATATCCAGGTTCATCCACGTTCCTCTTATCCGGCCGGTGCCGAACGGGCGCTACCCTGCTTCGAGAGCAGGGTAGCAAAATCCCGACCGGACAGGGCGCGCGCGAGGGAATCGGGGTCCCGTGCGCACGCCCTCTCCTGCTCCTTATGGCTTGCTGACAGCCGAGGCGCCCTTCGGCGTCGAGGGATCCAGGCCCAGCTCGGCGCCGGTCTGCGGGTCCTTGCTTGGATCCGACAGGGTACGCGCCTGCATCTGCTTGAGCACCGTGATGTCGTCAGCGGGCAGCTTCACTTCCGCCTCGCCCGAGCCGCCGTCGACCGCCATCTGCTTCTCGCGGTCGGTGACGAAATCCCACTTCTCGCCCTGGTTCCATGGGCCGCGCATTTCGCCCGGACCCTGGGACATGTTGAAGTAGACGCTGGAGAAGCGCGGGTCGACCGGCATTTTGCCCGGCGGGAAGTTCGACTCCATCGAATACAAGGCCTTCTCGAAGGACTTCTGGTGCGCCACTTCGCGCGTCATCAGGAAGCCCAGCGCCTCCTTCACGCCCGGATCGTCGGTCAGCGCGATCAGGCGCTCGTAGACGATCTTGGCGCGCGCCTCGGCGGCGATGTTGGAGCGCAGGTCGGCGGTCGGCTCGGTGATCGAATCGATATAGGCGGCGGTCCAGGGCACGCCGGCCGAATTCACCAGCGGCGTGCCGCCGCCGTACAGCACCTGGGTGATGTGGCTGTCGTTACCGGCGCCGGTGATCTTGCGGTACATCTCGGCTTCGGTGTCGGCCGCCTCGGCCAGCTGGCCCTTGGCGCCCTTGTTCAGCATGGCGACGATGTGGCCGATGACCTCGAGGTGGCTCAGCTCCTCGGTCGCGATGTCGAACAGCATGTCCTTGCGGCCTGGATCGTCTTCCGATACGGCCTGGGTGAAGTAGCGCATGGCCGCGGCCAGCTCGCCCTGGGGTCCGCCGAATTGCTCCAGCATCAGGTTGGCGAGTCCAGGGTTCGGTGCCGCGACGCGGACGGTGTATTGCAGGCGTTTGTTATGTGCAAACATTCCAGCTCCTCCGATAGATGAAAACTAAGTGAGCACGCGAGTGCGTGCCTCACCTTCTCAAAACGGCTGCGCGGTTTTGCTCCGTCAGTCGAACGTGGGTTCATCTTGGCAGGCGTGGAGTTGACAAGTAATCAGTAGGCTCGCCGTGCCCTTGTAGGATATCGGTGACAAACAGTATATCTTTTCCATTGGGAACCTTGTGTTATCCGGTGCGGCAGAGCAACTACTTTCGGTTACGAAATAATCGGGAACACGCGCGGCATTTGCCGACATGGCCTTGCGTCGCACTCCTACGCGGAACGCTCGGCGGTCGGCATACGATCTTATTCATTAGTCAATTCGGAGGATCCACCATGTTTTCCATGAACCAGCTGAGCCCGACTATCACCGACATGATCCGTTTCGATCATTCGCACGTGATGGTGACATTCCACCAGTACACGAAAGACAAGTCGCCGAGCGTCAAGAAAGCATTGGCCGATACCATCTGCACCGCCCTCGAGATCCACGCCACGCTGGAAGAAGAAGTGTTTTATCCGGTGATGCGCCAGCTCGACAAGGGCGAGCCCTTCGTGCACAAGGCGGAGCCCGAGCACAACGACATGCGCCGCCTGATCGCCGAGCTGCGCCGTACGAGCGCCTCGGACCCACGCCACGACAAGGTTCTGCTGGAACTGATGCGCGACGTGATCCACCACGTGGCCGACGAGGAAACCACCCTGTTGCCGCAAGCCGAGACCCTGATGAGCAAGGCGCGCCTGTCCGAACTCGGCTCGCAGATGACCAAGCGCCGCATGGAACTGGTGGCGCCGAAGGCAGGCAAGCTGGCCAAGAGCCATGCGGTCGGCTTCTCGGGCAGCACCACGGCAATGGTGGTCGGGGGCCTCTCCGCCCTGCTGGCCCTGCGCACCCTGGTCAAGAAACCGGGCGGCGCCTCCAGCAATACCCACACCTGGGCTAACGCCAACTCGACCCCGCACGCGAGCTGAACCGCGCGCTTCAAGCCTGCGCCTGCCGGCGCAGAGCGCCTAACGAAAGCGCTAGGGCAAGGCGCAGCGCCGAAGACAGTACGAGGGTACGGCGAGGCGCTGCAACGCAGCCATGGCGCTTTTGTTAGGCGCTCTCAGCCCAGCAGGCGCAGCATGAGCGGCACCAGCCAGGGAGCGAGCACGGCCGTCATGATGCCGTTCAGCCCCATCCCCAAGCCGGCGAACGCGCCCATCTCGGCGCTGACCTGGAAGGCGCGCGCCGTGCCGATCCCGTGCGCGGCCACGCCCAAGGCGAAGCCGCGCGCCGCGTGCGATTCGATCTTCATCGCATTGAACAGGAAGCGCGCCGTCACGGCGCCGAAAATCCCCGTACTGATCACCAGCACGGCGGTCAGCGCCGGTACCCCTCTTAAACCTTCCGAGACCGCCATCGCGATCGGCGTGGTGGCCGACTTCGGCCCGACGGTGCGCGCCAGCTCCTCCGACCCTCCCAGCAGCAGCACCACGCTGACTGCCGAGACGATGGCCGTCACGCAGCCGGTGAACAGCGCGCCCAGCAGCGGCAGGAAGGCGCGCCGCATGCGCGGCAAGGCGCGGGCCAGCGGCACCGCCAGTGCGACGGTTGCCGGCCCGAGCAGGAAATGCACGAACTGGGCGCCGGCGAAGTAGCGCTGGTAGGACATGCCGCTGACCAGCAAGGCGACGCTGACCAGGGCGATCGCGATCGCCACCGGATTGGCGAGCGGCGAGTACTTGCAGCGGGCATAGATGCCCTGGGCCACGACATAGGCGCACAGGGTGATGGTCAGCCCCAGCAGGGGCGAGGCCGACAGGTAGACCCAGAAACTGCTGAGCTGGGCGAAATCAGGCATCGCCCTCTCCTTCCGGCTTTATCCCCTTGAGGACCAGGGCCGTGAGGGCCAGGGTCAACAGCGTGCTGACGACGAGCGAGGCAAGGATCGCCAGCCAGTGTCCGCTGCCGCTGCCCGCAGTGGCGACGATGCCGACGCCGGCCGGGACGAACAGCAGGGACAGGTGGCGCAGCAACTCGTTGGCAGCCGCCTCGATGCGGGTTTGCAGCGCGGGCCAGAGCAGGAGCGAAATGAAGAGGAGGATCATGCCGGCCACCGGGCCGGGCACGGGCAGGCCGAGCAGGAAGACGATGCCTTCGCCGAGGCATTGGAACAGGAGCAGGATGGCGAAGGCGGGGAGCAAGTGTTTTCCGTATCTATTGACGCGGCGGCAATATGCCACCGCCGCGCCACATTACGCGACTTCTGCGGTCTTGCCGATGGCGCCGCGCTTGACCTGGTCGCGCTCGATCGACTCGAACAGGGCTTTGAAGTTGCCTTCGCCGAAGCCATCGTCGCCCTTGCGCTGGATAAACTCGAAGAAGACCGGACCGAGTTGGGCTTCGCCGAAGATCTGCAGCAGCAGGCGTGGTTTGCCGTCGACGACGTTACCGTCCAGCAGCAGGCCGCGGGCCTGCAGTTCGGCCGGGTTTTCGCCGTGGCCGGGAATGCGGCCGTCCAGCATCTCGTAATAGGTCGCAGGTGGCGCGCTCATCAGCGGGACGCCGGCGGCGCGCAGGCCGTCCACGGTCGTGATCAGGTCGTCGGTGAGCAGGGCGATGTGCTGGATGCCTTCGCCGTTGAACTGCATCAGGAATTCCTCGATCTGGCCGCCGCCAGCCTTGCCTTCCTCATTTAACGGAATCCGGATCTTGCCGTCCGGCGCCGTCATCGCCTTCGAGGTCAGGCCGGTGTACTCGCCCTTGATGTCGAAGTAGCGGATTTCGCGGAAATTGAAGAGTTTTTCGTAGAAGCCGGCCCAGAAAGCCATGCGGCCGCGGTAGACGTTGTGGGTCAGGTGGTCGATGATCTTCAGGCCGTGGCCGACCGGGTGGCGCTCGGCGCCTTCGATGAACTCGAAATCGATGTCATAGATCGACTTGCCCTCTTCGAAACGGTCGATCAGGTAGAGCGGCGCGCCGCCGATACCCTTGATCGCCGGCAGGCGCAGTTCCATCGGGCCGGTCGGGATGTCGACGGCTTGCGCGCCCAGTTCCAGCGCGCGCTTGTAGGCCTTGTGCGAATCCTTGACGCGGAAGGCCATGCCGCAGGCCGATGGGCCGTGCTCGGCGGCGAAATAGGCGGCGTAGCTCTTCGGTTCGTTGTTGACGATGAAATTGATCTCGCCCTGGCGGTAGAGCACCACATCCTTCGAGCGGTGCACCGCGACCTTGGTAAAGCCCAGCGCCTCGAAAATCGGCTCGAGCACGCCCGGCGTCGGCGATGCGAATTCGACAAATTCGAAGCCCATCAGGCCCATTGGATTCTCAAACAGGTCAGCCATGTTGTTTCCTTATCTGGTGCATATGATCTCCTCCAGCCGGCGCGCGCCTCGTGAGCGCGCTTCCTGGCGGAACCGTGCGCGACGACCGAAATGATACGCCAGCCAGGCCTCCGGCCGGCGCGGTGATGTCGAATCGTCATGCTCGCGGCGGAGCATACCCGAGGCCGGGCATGGCGGGAAGCGGAGATTTTTCAGCGCCGCCGTGCTTGAAGTGGCGCTTGGGCCCGTTCCTGCAGCAGGGTTTGTATGTCGTTGAGCAACACCGCCGGGTGCAGCCACGAGGTCGAATAGATCTCGCGCACCGTGCCGCCGGGGTCGATCAGGTAGACCTTCAGCATGTGGCTCAGCACGGGGATGCGCCGGCCCGCCGGCTGGGCTGCGGCCACCGAGACGTCCTGCCCGAAGCCATCCAGCAGCGGCGCCAGTTCGCGGCCGTTGCGGGTGGTGAGGAAACGCCATTCCAGGGGACCGCCGGCGCGCGCCTCCTGCCCGCCATAGCTGCGCATCGCCACCGGGGTGTCGTACTCCGGGTCGAAGCTCATGCTGACGAAACGGATCTTGCCCTGCAGCGCGGGCGTACGTTCGACCGTTTGCTTCAGGCTGTGCAGGGTGGCGTAGGCCAGCGGGCAGCCCTTGGGGTCGCTGCAATAGGTGTAGATGAAGGAAAACAGGGTGATTTTGCCGGTCGTTAATTCCGACAGGCGGTGCAGCCGCCCGTCGCTGTCGAGCACGTTGCCGTCGGGCGCACGCAGGATGCGCTCGAGCCGGTAGCTGCCCGGCGCGGGCGGCACGTAGGCGAGCGCAGGCACGGCGGGTTCCTGCGCCGCGCCCGCACCGGCGGCCAGGGCCAGCGCAAGAGCGGCCGCGCGCCTCACCGTCCTGCCACCCGGGCCGGGTCGGCCGTCCAGGCCGTCCGCTGGCCGGTCTGGGCGCCAAACTTCATGTGGTGCGGGCGCCCCAGCTTGAGCTGGGTGAAGTCCACCCTCCACTGCTCGTTCAGGGCCTTGCCGTCCCAGGCAAACAGCTTGACGAACTGTTCGTTCTCGCGGCCGGCCTTGTCCCAGTTGGCCAGCAGCGAGGAGCTGACGTAGACGCGCTTGCCGTCCCAGCTCTGCGAGATCATGTTGACCTGCGCTCCGGTCTTTTTCTCATAGGTCTGGCGCGGCGCTTCCGGGTTGCTGATGTCGAAGTAGCGGGTGGTGCCGTCCATGAAGGTATTCACCCAGAGCCCCTTGCCGTCGGCGCGCATCGAGATGTCGACCGGCAGCGGGGTCTTGGCCGGATCGCCGATGGTGGCGACGTCCTTCGCCTGCCACTGGCCCTTGGCGTCCTTCTTCACCAGCCACAGCTTGGAGGTGAGCGCGGTCGCGGTGAGCGCCCAGTCGTCGCCCTCCTTCAGCGACCAGCGGATCTCGAGCGGGGCGCCCGGCACGCTCAGCACCTGCTCCGGCTGCATCGCCTTCAGGTTCCACACCACCATGGTGTTGCCGAACTGTTTCATCGCGCCCGCGTCCTTGATCAGGGTGCCGAGCGGCGTCATGTAGTTTTTCTTGCCGGTGAAGCTGGAACTCAGGATCACGTTGCGGGCGGGATTCACGGCCAGGTCGTAGCCGTAGCCGTCCGCGCCCTTCATCGCCGAGGCCGCCGGCATCGCGTATTTCTGGATGAACTCGCCCTTGTTGTTGTACAGGGCCATCCCGGTCGCACCGCCGCCGTCCTTGGTATTCGACAGCGCGCCGATCAGCATGCGGCCCGGCAGCGCGTAGAAGGTATGCGGCCCAACCAGGCCGGAACGTTTTTCGAAGTCGGCGATCGTATTCACCAGGCGCGGCTTGGCCGGATCGCTGTGGATGTCGAAGACGTAGATCTTGCTGTCGTCCAGGCCACCGGCCCACAGGAAGCGGCGGTCGTCGGTGAAGCCGGCGTGGTGGGCTTCGCCCCGTCCACCGACCGAGACCTGGGCCACCACCTTGCCGAAGGTCTTCGATTTCGGATTGGCGTCGAGGGTGACCAGCTTGTCCGAGCCGTCACCCATGCCGGGCACGCCTAGCGTCCACACATAGACGTAGTCTTCCTGGCCCTTGATCAGGTTGGAGAGATAGGGCGAGTTGCAGGTCTCGTCGGCCAGGGCGGGCGGCACGAGCCAGCCGAGGGCAAAAGCGGCAAGCACCGCACGGGTGAGTCGGTTCAGCTGCATGATGGTCTCCTGTCTGGCCAAACCATCAGGATCGCTGTCCGTGCGTAATACGGTTTGCGCTGGATCAAATCCAGCGGTCGAACCGAACTCGAGCCTATTGCGCGAAGGTCTCCGCCACCACGGCGCGCAGCCACTGGTTGCCCGGGTCCTGGTTGTAGCGCCGGTGCCAGAACATATTCGTCTGCAGCTGCGGGAGGTTCAGGGGCGGCGTGATCCAGGCCAGGCCGAAGGGGGGACCTGCGCGTTCGGCCAGCTTCTGCGGCACCGTCACCACCAGTTCGCTGCTGCCGATGATGTAGGGCACGGCCGTGAAATGCGGCACCCGGAAGCGCGTCGAGGCGCCGATGCCGGCCTTTTCCAGCAGCTGGTTGATGCGGTCGTAGGGACTTTCGCTGGAGTCGACGAACAGGTGTTCGGCGGCGGCGAAGCGCGCCAGGTCGACCTTCCCGCTTGTCAGCGGATGGCCGCGCCGCACCATGCTGACATAGGGCTGGCGAAACAGCAGGCGCTGGTACAGGGCTTCGGAGATGTCCTCGAAGGGGCCGATGGCGAGGTCGACGCGGCCGCTTTCCATCTCTTCCTTCAGGGCGATGCTGCCCGCCCGGCGCGAGCTGAGCTGCACGTGCGGCGCCAGCGCGCGGCAGCGTTCGATCAGGGCCGGCATGAAGTGCACTTCGCCGACGTCCGTCATGGCGATCGTGAAGCGGCGCGTGCTGCTGGCGGGATCGAAGCCGCTGCGCCGGTTCAGGGCCAGCGCGACCTGGGCCAGCGCGCTGCCGACCGGTTCGGCCAGGCTCTCGGCAAAGGGCGTAGGCTGCATGCCCTGCCCGGTGCGAACGAAGAGCTCGTCACTGAACAAACGGCGCAGGCGCGCCAGCGCGTTGCTGACGGCCGACTGGCTCAGGTTCAGGCGCCGCGCGGCGCCGGAAATCTGGCGTTCGCGGTAGACCTCCTGGAACACGGCCAGCAGGTTCAAATCGACGTCATGGGGTTCGATCACGGGGCCTCCAGTATTGATTTCGTAAATAGTCTACATTCATCTATTCACGTCGTAAAATACCAACGCCTGACTTAGAGTGCAGAAAAGCGTATTTCGCCAGGAGACATGCATGACCACCCACATCGGTACACAGACCGGTTACCAATCCGGATTCGGCAACGAATTCGCCACCGAAGCCCTGCCCGGCGCCCTGCCCCAGCACCGCAATTCGCCGCAGCGCGTGGCCTACGGCCTCTACGCCGAACAGATCTCCGGCACCGCCTTCACGGCCCCGCGCGGCCACAACCGCCGCTCCTGGCTATACCGCATCCGCCCGGCGGCCATGCACGGCCCCTTCGAGCAGGTCGACAGCGGACGCATCGTCGCCAGCTTCGGAGAGAATGCGCCGCCGCCGAACCAGATGCGCTGGAGCCCGCTTCCGATGCCCGACGCGCCCACCGATTTCGTCGACGGCTGGGTGACGATGGCCGGCAACGGTTCGGCCGAGAGCATGAACGGCTGCGCGATCCACCTGTACGCGGCGAACAAGTCGATGCTTGATCGTTTCTTCTATTCGGCCGATGGCGAACTGCTGGTCGTGCCCCAGCAGGGCCGCCTCGAGATCGCCACCGAACTGGGCCTGCTTGCCGTGGAGCCGCAGGAAATCGCCGTGATCCCGCGCGGCATCCGCTTCCAGGTCCGCCTGCCCGACGGCGCAGCGCGCGGCTACATCTGCGAGAACTTCGGCGCCCTGCTGCGCCTGCCCGACCTGGGGCCGATCGGCTCGAACGGCCTGGCCAACCCGCGCGACTTCCTGACGCCGGTGGCCCGTTATGAAGACCGCGAAGGCGACTTCGAGCTGGTCGCGAAATTCTGCGGCAACTTGTGGCGCGGGCAGATCGGCCACTCGCCGCTGGACGTGGTCGCCTGGCACGGCAACTACGCGCCCTATAAATACGACCTGCGCCACTTCAACACCATCGGCTCGATCAGTTACGACCACCCGGACCCGTCGATCTTCCTGGTGCTGCAATCGCCGAGCGACACGCCCGGCGTGGACACGCTCGACTTCGTGATCTTCCCGCCGCGCTGGCTGGCCGCCGAAGACACCTTCCGCCCGCCCTGGTTCCACCGCAATGTCGCCAGCGAATTCATGGGCCTGGTGCATGGCGCCTACGACGCCAAGGCCGAGGGCTTCGTGCCCGGCGGCGCCAGCCTGCACAACTGCATGAGCGGCCACGGCCCCGACGCGGCGACCTTCGAAAAGGCGAGCGCGGCGGACACCAGCAAACCCGGCAAGGTGCCTGATACCATGGCCTTCATGTTCGAGACCCGCACCGTGCTGTGCCCGACCAAGCACGCCCTCGCTTCGCCGCAACTGCAAAGCGGCTACCACGAGTGCTGGGCCGGTATCCGCAAGAACTTCCGCCCGACCCCGTAAGCCCATGGCGCACCAGGCGATCCTGCAGTTCGAAACGAAAGGCCGCGGCAGCCGCGACATCACGCGCGAGGTGGCGCAGGTGGTCGCCGCCTCCGCCATCGATTGCGGCCTGGTGCATGTCTTCGTCCAGCACACCAGCTGCTCGCTGACGATCACGGAGAATGCCGATCCCGACGTGCGGCGCGATCTCGAAACGATCCTCTCCCGTCTTGCGCCGGACGGCGATCCGACGTATCGGCACGATGACGAGGGCCCTGACGACATGGCCGCCCACGCGCGCAGCGTACTGACCGGCAGCGGCTTGACGGTTCCGGTGGGCGGCGGCCGCATGCTGCTCGGAACCTGGCAAGGCATCTACCTGCTGGAACACCGGACCAGCCCGCACCGGCGCACGATCGTAGTCACGGTCCTGGACTGATAGCCGCGTCAAGCAACTTTGCAATTAATAATCGTAATTTACCGACAGAAAGTAAAATAGACAAAAAATGAACAACTTGTGCTTTCAGGCATGTTGCTTGCTTATTGATGAGCTCACCATAAAAAAGGGGAGTCCCATGAAAGCCATGCACTTGAAGAGCATTCTGATTGCAGCAGTCGCAGCAACGGTACTGGCGGCGGGCAGCGCGGCGGCGGCATCGACGATGGACGTGTTCCTGAAGGCTTACGACAGCGCGAACTCGGGCGCAGCCAGCGAACTGGCGATGCTCGAAGACGCCACCGGCCTGGACTTCTCCGCCGATGACCTGCACACGATCAACGGCCAGGGCGGTGCCAGCTACGACGCGGTGGCACAGCTCTGGAAGATCGAGGTGACGCCCGCCGCCCCCGGCTACTTCCTTCTGAAGTTCGGCGTCGGCGCCAACCTGAAAACCACGCTCGACACCTATGTCTTCCACAACAGCGCCGAGATGGCGCAGCTCGTCTGGAGCAATGCGCAAGTCAATTTCCTGACCGGCGGCGACTGCTCGAACGGTCCGAACGACAACAGCTGCAATATCGGCCGCCTCAGCCACATCAGCTGGGTGCCCGGCGGCGGCACGGGCGAAGTCCCGGAGCCGGCTACGCTTGCGCTGATGGGTGCCGGCCTGGCAGGCCTGGCGCTGCGCCGCCGGCGCTGAGCGGATTGCGGGAACCCGGCAAGAGGACGGCGCCTGCGGGCGCCGCCTTTATTTCAGGTAGGGCGCCACGTTTTCCGCCACCTGCGCGAACTCGGTTTCCGTCAGAGGCAGCTTCCTGAACGCCGCCCACGCATCCTTCGGCCGCAGGTTGTCGCCCTGCGCCGAATCCGTCCCGTACAGGATGCGTCCCATGCCGATCTGGCGCAAATGCTTCACCAGCAAGGCGGCATCCGCGGGCGTGGTGTCGTTCTGGGCGATCGAGGCGACGTCGAAATACAGCTTGCGCGTGGCCGGATGGCCGCGCTCGACCGCCGCCGCCAGGGTGGCCAGCACGGCGCGCGCCGGCGGATCGTCGAAGCCGGGACCGGTCCCGGCCAGATGTGCGATCTGCACCGGCACGTCGGGCGCGGCCGGCAGCACCTTGTCGAGGAAGGCCTGGGCTTCGGGCGCGCCGTAGGGCCGCTTGTTGCGGATGCTGGCGCGCATGTGGACGACGATCGCCATGCCCTCGCGGTTGGCGGCCGCGAACACGTCGGCCAGGCGTTTCAGGTCGGCTTCCTGGTCCAGCTGCACGTCGGAATTCCCCAGGTGCAGCTTGATGCCGCGCTTCAGGCCGGGCTGGCGGGCGCAGCGCCGGATCTCCTCGATCGCGTAGTCCTTGAAGGGCGCAATGCCGCAGAAGGCTAGCAGCCGGTCCGGGTATTGGGCCGCCTGCGCTGCGGTCCAGTCGTTTTCGCGCCGCACCTGGGCGTACTCGTCCGCGACCTGGCGCCGCGGGCTGCCGTACATGTAGGCGGTCGACAGCAGCACGCCTCTCCGGATGCCGGCGGCGTCGAGCAAGGCGACGACTTCCTTCGCCGGCAAGGGCTTAAGGCCGGAATCCGGACCGATCAGGGCGATGATCTGGTCGCTGAACACATGCTGGTGATGGTCGGCGGCAGGCAGGGTCTGGGCCTGCGCGCCCCCGCACAGCAGGAGGGCCGCGAGCGCGGCGAGGGGAATGCGTCTGGTGGACATGGCGTCTCCGTCATTGGAATGGTCAGCGCGACCTTAGCACCGCGCCCCGCCCTGCCCCAGCGCCGCGCGACGAAGCGTCGAAATCGGCGCATGAAGGGTGCACCCGAGGGACCGCCTGCGGTGCGGCTCGCCCGCCCCGAACATGCGAAGATGTCAATTCGTTATCGATATCGCTCCGGAGGCGCACCGCGTTCTTATGATCACCGACATCCTGATCATTCTTTTCCTCATCTTGCTCAATGGTGTATTTGCGATGTCGGAACTGGCGCTGGTCTCGGCCAAGCGCATGCGGCTGGAGAAGGCCGCCGCGGAAGGCAGCCGTGGCGCACGTACCGCGCTCGGGCTGGCGGACGAGCCTAGCCACTTCCTCTCCACCGTGCAGGTCGGCATCACCCTGATCAGCATCTTCAACGGCGCCTTCGGCGAAGCCTCGCTGGTGGCGCGCCTGGTGCCGCTGTTCAAGGACATACCGCTGCTCGCGCCCTACGCCTACCAGGCCTCGCTGGGACTTGTGGTGATGTGCATCACGGTGGCGTCGATCATCCTTGGCGAGCTGGTTCCCAAACGCATCGCAATGCAGTATCCGGAGGCGATGGCCACTCTCATCGCGCCGCCGCTACGCGTGCTCTCGGTGGTGATGGCGCCCTTTGTCAAACTGCTGGCCCTGGCGACCGAGGCCATCGTGCGGCTCTTCGGCATGGGCCGCCACAAGGAGGAAGCGCCGACCGAGGAAGACATCACCGGCATGATCCGCGAGAGCACCGACGCCGGCGTGTTCGAAAAGACCGAATACGACATCGTCTCGCGCGCGCTGCGCCTGGACGACAAGCATCTGAAATCCCTGATGACGCCGCGCGTCGACCTGACGCTGGTCGACCTCGAGATACCGCGCGAGGACAACCTGGCGCGCATCGCCTGCAGCCGCTACAGCCGCATGCCGGTCTGCCGCGGCGACCGCTCGCGCATCATCGGCTTCGTGCACTGCCGCGACCTGCTCGCGCAGGCGGTACGCGCACGCTCGATCGATGCGATCGACATCGAGGCGGCCGTGCAGGAGATCCTCTACGTGCCGGAAACCATCAGCGCCATGGCCCTGCTCGAGCTGTTCAAGAAGAACAAGGCGGAGATAGCCCTCATCGTCGACGAATATGGCGACATCCAGGGCATGGTCACGCTGACCGACGTGATGAGCGCGCTGGTGGGCGACGTCTCGGTGATCGGCGAGGAAGGCGAGAACGATGCGGTCCAGCGCGAGGACGGCAGCTGGCTGCTCGACGGCGGCGTCGCCCTCGAGCGCTTCCGCGACATCCTGGCAACCGGCATGCGCTTCCCCGACGAGCAAACCGGGGCCTATCACACCCTGGCAGGCTTCATGATGTACCAGCTCGGCAGCATCCCGAAGATCGCCGAAACCGCCCACTGGGGCGAATACTGCTTCGAGGTGATGGACATGGACGGCAATCGGATCGACCAGCTGCTGGTGACGAAGGTGCAGCCCACCCACGAAACGATCAATGATGGAGATCAAGGCAGCGAGCGCGCATCTTAATCTTCCGTTAATACTGCTGAGTTATTCTCCTCAGCTGACCGCCGGTGCCGGCGAACACGGGAGAGCGCTGTGGATGCCATCAACCTCGGACCCCTGGTCCTGCCCCTGCGGGTACTGAGCCCGCTCGCCGCGCTCGGCGTGGCGAATGCCGCCGCCTGGTTCTGGCTGCGCCGGCGCGGCGTCGATGCCGGCCCGGCCCTGTGGCGCATGACGCTGTGGGGTTTCGTCGCCGCGCGCGCCGCCTTCGTCCTGAAGCACCTCGACCCCTACCTCGAAGCGCCGTTGAGCATGCTCGACATCCGCGACGGTGGCTTTGTCGCCTATGCCGGGCTGCTGGTGGCCTGCGCCGTCGGTTTCGAGCAGACGCGGCGCGACGCCGCCCTGCGCCGGCCCTTGCTGGCTTCGGCGCTGGCCGGCATCCTGGTCTGGGCCGGCGCCGGCTTCGCCATCAAGGCCAGCCAGCCGGCCAGCACGCCTCTGCCCGACCTCGTGCTGCAGCGCCTGGACGGCGGCACGCTGCGCCTGCCCGAACTGAAAGGAAAGCCGGTCGTCCTGAATATCTGGGCCACCTGGTGCCCGCCCTGCCGGCGCGAAATGCCGGCCATGGCGGCGGCGCAGGCGGCCAATCCCGATGTGCAGTTCGTGTTCGTCAACACCGGCGAGGAAGCGCAGGCCGTCCGCAGCTACCTCGAAGAAGGCGGGCTGGCCCTGCCCAACGTCGTGCTCGATCGGCTGCTCAGCACGGCGCGCACGGTAGGCGCGCCCGGCTATCCGACCACGCTGTTCTACGACCGCCATGGCATGCTGGCCGCGCGCCACGCGGGAGAAATCTCGCGCGCGGGGCTGGACGAACAGATGAAGGCCTTGCGCGGCGCCCCTTAGCGGACTCGGCAACGATATATCACCCGATAGATTATCTGGTGATAGAATATCGGCTTGCATAACAATGCCTGCCGACCGTGAAACCATCCGACTCCCTCGACCTGGGCGCCATGCGCGCCGCCGCCGAGCGCGCCCGCGCCCTGCTCAAAGTCCTGTCCAATCCCGACCGCATGCTGTTGCTGTGCAAGCTGGCCGAGGGTGAACACAATGTGGGCGAACTCGAGGCGGCGCTCGGCATCGTCCAGCCGACCCTCTCGCAGCAGCTCGGCGTGCTGCGCGACGAAGGCATGGTGCAGACCCGGCGCGAAGGCAAGCAGGTGTTCTATACGATCGCCAGCCTCGAGGCGCTGGCCGTGATGCGCACCTTGTACGACTTGTACTGTCCAAAGCGGGAAGGAGAAACGTCATGACCATCGCCTGGGAACACTTCACACCCTGGACCTCGCTGGCCGGGGGCATGCTCATCGGACTGGCGGCGGCGCTGCTGATCCTGTTCAATGGCCGCGTCGCCGGCATCAGCGGCATCCTCGGCGGCCTGTTGCGACCAAACGCCGGCGACAGCGCCTGGCGCCTGCTGTTCCTGCTCGGCCTGGTGCTCGCGCCCCTGGTCTGGGGCATGGCCGGGCCGCTGCCCTTGCCGAACATCGAGGCCGGCCCCGGCATGTTGCTCGCCGCCGGCCTGCTGGTCGGGATCGGCACCCGCTACGGCTCCGGCTGTACCAGCGGCCATGGCGTGTGCGGCATGGCGCGCCTGTCGCCGCGTTCGATCGCCGCTACCTGCACTTTCGTTGCCGTCGGCTTCGTCACCGTCTGGCTGCTGCGCCACGTTTTCGCCTGAGGCCGATCATGGTTTTGCTCTCCGCTTTTCTCATCGGCCTGGTGTTCGGCCTGGGCCTGATCCTGTCCGGCCTGACCGATCCGGCCAAGGTGCTGGCCTTCCTCGACCTGGCCGGCAACTGGGACCCCTCGCTGCTGTTCACCATGGGTGGCGCCATCCTGGTCGCCTCCGTGGGCTTTCGCCTCGCCGGCCGGCGCACCACGGCCTTGCTCGGCACGCCGCTGCGGCTGCCCTCCGCCGGCGTGCTCGACCGGCGGCTGGTGCTCGGCAGCGTGGTGTTCGGCGCCGGCTGGGGCCTGGCCGGCTTCTGTCCGGGACCGGCGCTGGCCTCGCTTGCCACCGGGCTGCCGGGTCCGCTGCTTTTCGTGATCGCGATGGTGGCTGGCATGGGCGTCTTCGAACTGGTCGAGCGCTGGCGGCTGCGCAGTCCAAAAACGGCTTGAGCTCGCAGCGCTGCCGTACAATGCGCGCGAGGAGACCCCATGCACATCAATCCGATCCAGCTCTTTGACGCCGAGTCGTCTACTTACACGTATATCCTGGCCGCCGCAAACGGCGAGGCGGCCATCATCGATCCGGTCGACCGCCACTGCGAGCGCGACCTGGCGCACCTGCGCCGGCTCGGCCTGCGCCTGGCCTATGCGCTCGAAACCCACGCCCATGCCGACCACGTCACGTCGAGCGGCCGCCTGCGCGAACTGACCGGCGCCCTGGCCTGCGCGCCCAGCGGCTGCGGCATCGCGCCGGCCGACCGCCAGCTCGAGGATGGCGAGCTCGTACGTTTCGGCGACGAACAGATCACGGTGCTGCACACGCCCGGCCACACGGCCGGCAGCGTCAGCTTCCTCTGGCGCGGCAACCTGTTCACGGGCGACACCCTCCTGATCGACGGCTGCGGGCGCACCGACTTCCAGGGCGGCAGCGCCGGCGCCCTGTACGACAGCGTCCACGCCAGGCTGTTCACGCTGCCTGACGCCACCCGGGTCTGGCCGGGACACGACTACCGTGGCCAGAGTGTCTCGACCATCGGCTGGGAAAAGCGCCACAACGCGCGCCTGGCCGGACGGGGGCGCGAGGACTTCATCGCCCTGATGGCGGCGCTCGACCTGCCGCAGCCCAAGCTGATCGACGTCGCCGTGCCCGCCAACCGCCGACTGGGACTAGCACACGCGGCCTGACCCAATTCATGCCCAGATGCATTAGAATCATTGACTTTTGCACACTGGGCAGGCGGAATGGCGGAACCAAAACAAGAACTCAGGCGCGGCCTCAAGAGCCGGCACATCCAGCTGATCGCCCTCGGCGGCGCCATCGGCACCGGCCTCTTCCTCGGCATCGCCCAGACCATCCAGATGGCCGGCCCCTCGGTGCTGCTCGGCTACGGCATCGCCGGCGTGGTCGCCTTCCTGATCATGCGCCAGCTGGCCGAACTGGTGGTCGAGGAACCGGTCGCCGGTTCCGTCAGCTACTTCGCCGACAAGTACGGCGGCCACATGGCCGGCTTCATCTCGGGCTGGAATTACTGGGTGATGTACGTGCTCGTTACCATGGCCGAGCTGTCGGCGGTCGGCATCTACATCCAGTACTGGTTTCCCGAGGTGCCGACCTGGATGTCGGCGCTGGTGTTCTTCCTGATTATTAATTCTTTCAGCCTGCTCAACGTGCGCGCTTTCGGCGAGCTCGAATTCTGGTTTGCCGTGATCAAGGTGGTGGCCGTGATCGGCATGATCCTGTTCGGCGGCTGGCTGCTGCTCTCGAACACGGCCGGCCCCGAAGCGGGTGTGGCCAACCTGTGGCGCCACGGCGGCTTCTTCCCGAATGGCGCGCAGGGACTGGTGATGGCGATGGCGGTCATCATGTTCTCCTTCGGTGGCCTGGAACTGATCGGCATCACCGCCGCCGAAGCCGACGACCCGGCGCGCTCGATCCCGCGCGCGACCAACCAGGCGCTCTACCGCGTGCTGATCTTCTATATCGGCGCCCTGTTCATCCTGCTCTCGCTCTACCCCTGGCAGAAGGTCGTCAGCGGCGGCAGCCCCTTCGTCCTGATCTTCGCGGCGCTGAACAGCAATGCGGTGGCGACCATCCTGAACATCGTCGTGCTGACCGCCGCGCTCTCGGTCTACAACAGCGGCGTGTACGCCAACACGCGCATGCTCTACGGCCTGGCGGCGCAGGGCAACGCGCCGCGCTTCCTGATGAAGCTCTCGGGCAGCGGCGTACCGCTGGCCGCGCTGGGCGTCTCGGCGCTGGCGACCTTCGCCTGCATCGCCGTGAACTACTTCCTGCCGGCCGAGGCCTTCGGCATGATGATGGGGCTGGCGGTGTCGGGCCTGATCATCAACTGGGCCACGATCTCGCTGGTGCACCTGCGCTTTCGCCGCGCGAAAGCCGGCACGCGCTCGCAGTTTCCGAGTCCGTTCTACCCGCTGGCGAACTGGCTGTGCCTGGCCTTCCTGGCGGGGATCACGGCGATCATGTACATGACGCCGGGGATGCGCCTGTCGGTGTACCTGATTCCGGTGTGGCTGGTGGTGCTGTGCATCGGGTATGCCTTGCGCCAGCGGCGGATCGCGGCATTGAAACAGACGTAACGCGTCTGTTTCTGGCGCTGTTGCGTGCGGCGCCGTCGCTTCGTTGATCCGCGTGGGCATGAATGCCCCCCTACGGTCGCCGTTGTAGGGTGGGCATTCATGCCCACGCGGTACGACGTATCCATTCCTCCCACCCGTGCGCTCGCCCCGGGCGCATCGCAGTATTCTGGTGACCGGCTCTCAACCGGACAACGGTGTCCAGATACCATGACCCTACTGCGCTCCGATGCC
This sequence comes from Massilia sp. Mn16-1_5, assembly GCF_004798585.1. Taxonomy (GTDB): domain Bacteria; phylum Pseudomonadota; class Gammaproteobacteria; order Burkholderiales; family Burkholderiaceae_D; genus Telluria. The sequence goes on along the minus strand of NZ_PPXQ01000004.1, from coordinate 268,222 downwards.
GCCCTGCGGCGCGACCAGATCCTCGATGCCGCCGACGCGGTGTTCTCCGAGTACGGCATCACCGCGCCGCTCGACCTGGTCGTCATGCGCGCCGGCGTCGGGCGCGCGACCCTGTACCGTAACTTCCCCGACCGCGCGGCCCTGGTCGAGGCCCTGTTCGAGCGTGCCATGGCCGCGCTGGAAGCGGCGGCGCCGGCGCACGACCTGGCCGGCCTGGTCGAGCAGGTCGGGCTCAACCTGGCCGCCGGGCCGGCGATCGCCGATTACTGGCGCGCGCTGGAGCCCGGCCATCCGGCGGCGCAAGCGGCGCGCGAACGGCTGGCGCGCCTGTTCAAGGCGCCGCTGGCGGCGGCCCTGAAGAGCAAGACCTGCCGGCCCGACCTGCGCGCCACCGACCTCGTGCTGGTCTGCGGCATGCTGGGCGCAGCGCTACGCGGCGGCACGCCCGCCAAGCGCCGCACGCTGGTACGGCGCGCACTCGAACTGGTCGACGGCGGCCTGCAGCCGGTGGCCAAGGGACGCTAGATGGCGCAGCTGCTGCGGCCCACGCCGAACTGGGAGGAACACGAAAAGCCGACCCTGCCCGGCTCCGCCTCGATGCCCTACCATACGCCGGCCGTGCGCCTGGCCTATGGGCTGGTGGCGATCCTGGTCGGCATCACCGGCGGCCTGGGCAACGCGCTGGTGTCGGCCAACCTGCCCACCATCCAGGGCCAGCTCGGCCTCACGCCCTCGGAAGCGACCTGGCTGCCGGCCGCCTACATCATGGTCAACATCACGGTGAACCTGCTGGTGTTCAAATTCCGCCAGCAGTACGGCCTGCGCCTGTTCACGGAGATCGGCCTGGCCCTGTACGCCGCCGTCACCGTGCTGCACCTGCTGGTCGGCGGCTTCACCATGGCGGTCGCGGTGCGCGCCGTCAGCGGCTTCGCGGCGGCCGCGGCCACCACCCTGTCGATGCTCTACATGCTGCAGGCCGCACCGCGCGCCTACACCGGCAAGATGGTCGTGATCGGGGTCGGCATCCCGCAACTGGCCACGCCGCTGGCCTGGCTGCTCTCGCCGACCCTGCTGGTCTACGGCCAGTGGCACAACCTGTATCTGTTCGAGGCCGGCCTGGCCCTGTGTTCGCTGGCGGCGGTCGTGGTACTGAAACTCCCGCCGGGCATCCACATCAAGGTGTTTGAAAAGCTCGACTTCCTCACCTTCGCCCTGATGGCGCCCGGTGCCGCGATGATGGTGGCCGTGCTGGCCCAGGGCTATTCGCAGTGGTGGTTCGACGAGCCCTGGCTCGCGTATCTCGCGATCGGCGCCGTGGTCCTGCTCAGCGCCGCCTTCTACATCGAGCACCACCGCGAGAACCCGCTGATCCAGACGCGCTGGCTGGTCACGCCGACCATGCTGCGCTTCATCGTCGGCGCCTTCCTGATCCGCTTTCTCACCACCGAGCAGACCGTCGGCGCGGTCGGCCTGCTGAGGGTGCTGGGCATGGGGCCGGACCAGATGCAGCCGCTGTTCGGCGTGATCCTGCTCGGCACCATCGCCGGCATCGCCGCCAGCGCGCTGACCTTCAGCCCCAAGACGCTGATCCCGCAGATCATCGTCGCCATTATCCTGTTCGGCACCGCGGCCGCCATCGATTACGGACGCACCAGCCTGGACCGGCCGCAGGACTTCTACTTCAGCCAGTTCCTGGTCGCGCTGGGAAGCGGCATGTTCCTCGGGCCCCTGGTCCTGCTCGGGATCACCCAGGCGCTCAAGTTCGGACCCAACTACGTGATCACCTTCACGGTCGTGCTGTCGATGACCCAGACTCTCGGTGGCCTGAGCGGCTCGGCCCTGCTGTCCACCTACCAGCTGCACCGCGAACAGGTGTATTCCAGCGACCTGGTGTCGCAACTGAATCCCGCCGACCCGCAAGTCGCCCAGCGCCTGCAGCTGCAGGGCGGAATCTACCGCGGCACGATTGCCGATCCGGCTCTGCGCGCGGCGCAGGGAGCGGCCCTGCTGGGCCAGATCACGCGGCGCGAAGCGAACGTGCGGGCCTACAACGACGTCTTCGCCGTGAGCGGCGTGCTGGCCCTGCTGTTCCTGTTCTGGTCCCTGTTCGTGGCGACCCGCGCCGCGATCCGCGACCGCCGCGCAGCCGCCCTTTCGACCAACCCGGCGCCACCCGGCGCTCCCTCATCCTGACGCGCATGACTAGCCAGCAACCACCCACCCGAGAAGAGATCGAGGCTGCCGCAGCCAATCCACCGGCCCCGACCGACTCCGACGACAGCGCACGCGCCGCGCCGAGCGGCCCGTCCGCAGCAAGCACGCAGCCCGAAGCGCCGCCGAAAAAGATCCGCGCCACCCCGGCCTCGGTCGGCATCATGGTCGTCGTCGCCGCGGTCGGCATCGCCCTCATCATGTGGGCCTGGCACCTGGGTCCCTTCAACACGAACCGGGTCAGCACCGACAACGCCTACGTGCGCGGCGCGATCACGGTGCTGGCGCCCCAGGTCAACGGCTACGTGAGCGAGGTGCTGGTCAAGGACTACCAGTATGTAAAGGCCGGCCAGGAACTGCTGCGCATCGACGACCGCATCTACCGCGAGCGGGTACGCGCGGCCGAGGCCCAGGTCGAGAATGCGACCGCCGCCCTGAACAACGCCGAGCAGACGCAGGCCCAGAACACGGCCACCGTCGGCTCCGCGCGCGCCAACCTGGCGGCGGCGCAGGCCGAGCAGGCCCGGTCCCGCGCCGAGCAGGCGCGCGTGGACGAACTGGCCGAACGCGGCTCGGTCTCGCTCAACGAACGTGACCGCGTGCGCACCACGGCGCGCCTCGCGGCGGCCAATGTACTGAAAGCCCAGGCCGAGATCGAGATCTCGCAGCAGCGTGTGAAGGGCACGACGGTCTCACGCGGCGGCCTGGAAGCCCAGGTCCGCATCGCCCAGGCCCAGGTCGAACTGGCGAAGATCGACCTCGCCAACACCGTGATCCGCGCCCCGCGCGACGGCCAGGTCAGCGAGGCGAGCGTGCGCCGCGGCCAGTACGTCACCGCCGGCTCGCAACTGCTCTTCCTCGTGCCCGACACCCTGTGGGTCGTGGCCAATTTCAAGGAAGGCCAGACCTGGCGCATGCGCATCGGCCAGCAGGCCACCTTCAAGGTCGATGCCTTCGAGGGCGAAGTCCTGAGCGGGCACGTGGAGCAGATCGCGCCGGCCACCGGCTCCGAATTCTCGGTGCTGCGGCCCGATAACGCCTCGGGCAACTTCACGAAAGTCGTGCAACGCCTGCCGGTGCGCATTGCCATCGATCCGGACCAGGAACTGGCGAAGCGCCTGCGGCCAGGCATGTCGGTGACGGCCGAAGTCGATACCGGTGCGGTGGCACGCGAAACCGAGCGCGAAGGTACACGCGGGGCCGGCCGATGAAGCGGCGTCGCTTTTCGATAGCGCTGGCGACGGGTACGGCAGTGGCAGTGAGCGGCTGTCTGCCGGCCGTGCGCAAGATGCCGGACGCAGCGCGGGTGGCGCCCCCCGAGGCCTGGCGCGAGCCCGTTGCGGGTCCGGCCGCGGTCGATCCGCACTGGTGGCGCGCCTTTGGCGACCCGGTGCTCGCCAGCCTGGTCGAGGCAGCACTTTCACGCAACAGCGACGTGCTGATCGCAGTGGCGCGCGTGGACGAAGCACGGGCCCAGGCCGAGCTGGCCGAAAGCGCACGCCTGCCCGCGCTGAACGCGGCGCTCGGCATCCAGGCCGGCCATTCATTGACCGCCACCGGGATCAGCACCAGCCGCTCGATCCAGCCCGGCCTGCAAGCCAGCTGGGAACCCGACCTGTTCGGGCGCATCCGCAACCAGATCCGCGCCGCAGGCCTGCAGTTCCAAGCAAGCCAGGCGGAGCGCGATGCGGCGGCACTGGCGGTCGCCGCCGGCACCGTGCAGAACTACGTCGCCCTGCTCGCCCTCGACGCCCAGCTGACCATCACGCGCGAAACGGTCGCTTCGCGCAACGAGGCCCTGCGCCTGGCCCAGGACCAGGCCCGGGTTGGCTACATCTCGCAACTCCAGCTCACCCAAGCCGAGTCCGAATACCAGTCGGTGCTCGGCGCGATTCCGGAACTGGAACTGGCCGTGCGGCGCCAGGAAAACGCGCTGCGCCTGCTGGCGGGCGAGCTGCCCGGCCCCGTTGCGCGCGGCGCCGGCTTCGACGCCCTGACGTTGCCGCCGGTGCCCGTCGTCCTGCCATCGACGCTGCTGGCGCGCCGGCCCGACGTCGCCCAGCGCGAACTGCTGCTCGCCGCCAGCGACGCGGCGCTCGCCCTGCGCCGCCAGGCCTTCCTGCCCCAGGTCACGCTCAGCGCCCAGCTGGGCAGCCTGTTCGTGAACGCGCTCGACTACGACCCGGTCACCGTCTGGAACCTGGGCGGCAGCGTATTGGCGCCCCTGTTCACGGGCGGACGCCTCACTGCGCAGTACGAGGCGGCGGCTTCGCAGCGCGACCAGGCGGCGTTTGCCTACCGGCGCACGGTCCTGACGGCGTTTTCCGAGGTCGAGAACGCGCTGGCCGGCGTGCCGCGCCTGGCCGAGCAGGTGGACCATGCTGCCCGCCGGCGCGAGATCCTCGGCCGCTCGCTGGGCTATGCAACCGACCGCTACCAGGCCGGGTATGCCTCGTATCTGGAGCAACTCGATGCGCAACGCAATTTATTCCAGGTGGAATTGAGTCTGGTTACGCTGCGGCGCACACAGGTCGAGAATCTGATTGCGCTGTACCGGGCACTTGGGGGCGGATGGGTGGCACAGCAATAGCCCTCCAACGCGCACCTTTGGTTTGTATCGGGCTGATCGTGCGCTCGGCATGGTACGTTTTTCCCGTAGCCTCCGTGGCAACTCGAACGATTGCGATCACCGCGTGGACGGCAAAGCCGCCCACCCTACGACCTTGGCCGTAGGGTGGGCGGGTGTCCCGCCCACGCGGTGATAGGTGACGCAATCGCCGCCGCGCGCGTGCCGACACCCACAATCTATGCTGCAAAGCACCACGAAAATACTTCTCTGCAATGACCGTGCGCGCCGCCGCACGCTTTATGATCTCAGCTTGCCGCACATCACCTCACAAAGGAAACGCGCATTATGAGCCAGGGTAACCCTCTGTCGCTGCATGTCCCGGAGCCAACCGGCCGCCCGGGTTGCAAGACCGATTTTTCGTACTTACAGTTGAGCGCCGCCGGCGAAGTTCGCAAGCCGCCGACCGACGTCCAGTTCGGCGATACCGCCGATCTCGTCTCTTCGCTCATCCGCGTGCTCGACGAAGACGGCAATGCCGTCGGTCCGTGGGCGCCGCAGATCGACGCCGAGCAGCTGCGCTTCGGCCTGCGCACGATGATGAAGACCCGCATCTTCGATGCGCGCATGGTCATCGGCCAGCGCCAGAAGAAAATGTCCTTCTACATGACCTCGCTCGGCGAGGAAGCCATCGGCACCGCGCACGCGCTGGCCCTGAAGGATGGCGACATGTGCTTCCCGACCTACCGCCAGCAAAGCCTCCTGATGGCGCGCGAGTATCCGATGGTGGACATGATCTGCCAGCTGCTCTCGAACGAGCGCGACCCGATGAAGGGCCGCCAGCTTCCGGTCATGTACTCGGTCAAGGCCAAAGGCTTCTTCACCATCTCCGGCAACCTGGCGACCCAGGTGCCGCAGGCGGTCGGCTGGGCCATGGCCTCGGCGATCAAGGGCGACACGAAAATCGCCTCGGCCTGGATCGGCGACGGCGCCACGGCCGAATCCGACTTCCACACCGCCCTCACCTTCGCCCACGTGTACCGGGCGCCCTGCATCATCAACGTCGTCAACAACCAGTGGGCGATCTCGACCTTCCAGGCGATTGCCGGCGGCGAGAGCGTGACCTTCGCCGCGCGCGGCGTCGGCGCCGGCATCGCCAGCCTGCGCGTGGACGGCAACGACTTCCTGGCCGTGTACGCGGCTTCCTGCTGGGCCGCCGAGCGCGCCCGCAACAACCTCGGGCCGACCTTGATCGAATGGGTCACCTACCGCGCGGGCCCGCACTCCACCTCCGACGATCCGTCGCGCTACCGCCCGGCCGACGACTGGACCCGCTTCCCGCTCGGCGACCCGATCGCGCGCCTGCGCCAGCACCTCACAAAAATCGGCGCCTGGTCCGATGAGGAGCACGAGAAGGTCCAGTCCGAGCTGGAGGCCGAAGTCCTGGCCGCGCAGAAGGAAGCCGAACAATACGGCACGCTGGCCGATGGCCGCGTCCCGAGCGCGGCGTCGATGTTCGAGGATGTCTATAAAGAGATGCCCGAGCACCTGCGCCGCCAACGTCAACAATTGGGAGTGTGAGATGGCGCGCGACGACAATGATTCAAAACCGGTCACCACGCAAATGACGATGATCCAGGCCCTGCGTTCGGCCATGGACGTCATGCTCGGCAAGGACGACAACGTCGTGATCTATGGCCAGGACGTCGGCTACTTCGGCGGCGTGTTCCGCGCCACCGACGGTTTGCAGGCCAAGTATGGCAAGCAGCGCGTGTTCGACGCCCCGATTTCCGAAGGCGGCATCGTCGGCACCGCGGTCGGCATGGGCGCCTACGGCCTGCGCCCCGTCGTGGAGATCCAGTTCGCCGATTATTTTTACCCGGCGTCCGACCAGATCGTCTCCGAAGCGGCGCGCCTGCGCTACCGCTCGGCCGGCGACTTCACGGCTCCTCTCACTATCCGCATGCCTTGCGGCGGCGGCATCTACGGCGGCCAGACCCACAGCCAGAGCCCGGAAGCGATGTTCACCCACGTCTGCGGCCTGCGCACCGTGATGCCTTCGAATCCCTACGACGCCAAGGGCCTCTTGATCGCCTCGATCGAGAACGACGACCCGGTAATCTTCCTGGAACCGAAGCGCCTGTATAACGGCCCCTTCGACGGCCACCACGACCGTCCGGTGGTGTCCTGGGCCAAGCATCCGATGGGCGAAGTCCCGGAAGGGTACTACACGGTCCCGCTGGACAAGGCGGCGATTTTCCGCCCGGGCGCGGATCTCACCGTGCTCACCTACGGCACCATGGTCTGGGTCTCGGAGGCCGCCGCGCTGGAAACCGGCATCGATTGCGAGATCATCGACCTGCGCACCCTGTGGCCGCTCGACCTCGACACCATCGTCGAATCGGTGAAAAAGACCGGCCGCTGCGTGGTCGTGCACGAAGCCACGCGCACCAGCGGCTTCGGCGCGGAACTGGCTTCACTCGTGCAGGAACACTGCTTCTATTACCTGGAAGCGCCGATCGAGCGCGTCACCGGATGGGACACCCCTTATCCGCACGCGCAGGAATGGGCGTATTTCCCGGGGCCCGACCGCGTCGGCGCCGCGTTCAAACGTGCGATGGAGGCAAAATAAATGGGTATTCACGTCATTAAAATGCCGGACCTGGGCGAAGGCATCGCCGAAGTCGAAGTCGTCGCCTGGCACGTCCAGCCCGGCGACACGGTCAAGGAAGACCAGGTGCTGGCCGACGTCATGACCGACAAGGCGACCGTCGAGATTCCCTCGCCGGTCAACGGCACCGTCACCTCTTTGGGCGGCAAGCTCGGTGAAGCCATGGCCGTCGGCGCGGAACTGATCCGCCTCGAGGTCGAAGGTGCAGGCAACTTCAACGGCGACGCCAAGACCCCGGCCCAGGCCGCGCGCAACCAGGCGGTGGCCGCGGCCGAAAGCGCCGGCAACACCGCCGCGCGTGCGAACGGCGGCGCGACCGTCGACGAGTTCATTCCGGTCACGGTGGCCCAGCCGGAAACCGTCGTCACCTCGGTGACGAGCGCGGAGACGGCGGCACCGGCGAAGGCAGTACAGCCTTCCAGCGGCGCGCAGGCCTATGCCGCCGCCCCGGCCCACCACGGCCGCGCCGCCGGCGAGAAACCGCTGGCCGCGCCCGCCGTGCGCCAGCGCGCCTGGGACATGGGCATCGAGCTGCAGTACGTGACCGGCTCCGGTCCCGCCGGCCGCATCAGCCACGCCGACCTCGACGCCTTTGTCTCGCGCGGCCAGCAAAAGGCGGCCGAAGGCGACCGCCGCTACGCCGTGCTGGAAGGCGAGCAGGCCATGCCGGTAATCGGCATGCGCCGCAAGATCGCCGAGAAGATGGCCGAGGCCAAGCGCCGCATCCCGCACTTCACCTATGTCGAGGAAATCGACGTCACCGAACTGGAAGCGCTGCGCGTCCAGCTGAATGCGCGCTATGCCGGCCAGCGTCCGAAACTGACCCTGCTGCCGCTGATCATGCGCGCAGTCGTTCTGGCGATCCGCAAGTACCCCTCGGTGAACGCGCGCTTCGACGACGACGCCAACATCGTCACCACCTACAATCCGGTCCACCTGGGCATCGCGGCCCAGACCGACGCCGGCCTGATGGTGCCGGTGGTCCGCAACGCCGAAGCACGCGATCCGTGGTCCAGCGCCGCCGAAGTGGCACGCCTGGCCGAAGCGGCGCGCAGCGGCAAGGCCCTGCGCGAGGAGCTCTCCGGCTCGACCATCACCATCACCAGCCTGGGCGCGCTGGGCGGCATCGTCACCACGCCGGTGATCAACCGTCCGGAAGTGGCGATCGTGGGCGTCAACCGCATCATCGACAAGCCGGTGATCCTGAATGGCGCCATGGTCGCGCGCAAGACAATGAATTTGTCCTCCTCGTTTGACCATCGCGTGATCGATGGCATGGTGGCGGCCGAGTTCATCCAGACCATCCGGAGCTACCTCGAGTGCCCGGCAACCCTGTTCGTGGAGTGAGCCGATGCAGCAACTCGTCACTACTTTACTCATCATCGGCGGCGGCCCCGGCGGCTACGTCGCCGGCATCAAGGCCGGCCAGCTGGGCATCCCGACCATGTTGGTCGAAAGCGCCCAGCTGGGCGGCACCTGCCTGAACATCGGCTGCATTCCCTCGAAAGCCCTGATCCATGCGGCCGAGGAATTCGAGAAGGCGAGCCACTACGCCGGCGATTCGCCGCTCGGCATTTCAAGCGCCGCGCCGTCGATCGACGTCAGCCGCACCGTCGGCTGGAAGGACGGCATCGTCAAGCGCCTGACCGGCGGCGTCGGCAGCCTGCTCAAGAAGAACGACGTCCAGGTGATTAAGGGCTTCGCCCGCATCCTGGACGGCAAGACAGTCGAAGTGAAAACCGCGGACGGCGAGTTGCAGCGCATCCGCTGCGAGCACCTGCTGCTGGCCGCCGGTTCGGAAGCCGTGGAGCTGCCCTTCATGCCTTTCGGCGGCATGGTGGTCTCGTCGACAGAGGCGCTCTCGCCCACCGTGATCCCGAAACAGCTAGTGGTCGTGGGCGCCGGCTACATCGGCCTGGAGCTGGGTACGGCCTATCGCAAGCTCGGCGCCGAGGTCACCGTGGTCGAAGCGGCGGACCGCATCCTGCCGGCCTACGACGCGGAGCTGACCAAGCCGGTCGGCGCGGCCCTGAAGCGCCTCGGCATCGACCTGCGCCTGGGTTCGAAGGTGCTGGGCCTGAACGCGGCCGGCGACGGCGTGCGCATCCAGCAGCCGAACGGCGAGGAAATCGTGCTCTCCGCCGATCGCGTGCTGGTGGCCGTCGGCCGCCGTCCACGCGCCGGCGGCTGGGGCCTGGAAACCCTGCAGCTGGACATGAACGGGCGCGCGGTGAAGATCGACGACCAGTGCCGCACCTCGATGCGCAACGTCTGGGCGATCGGCGACCTGGCCGGCGAGCCGATGCTGGCGCACCGGGCGATGGCCCAGGGCGAGATGGTGGCCGAGATCATCTCCGGCAAGCGCCGCCACTTCGCGCCGAACGCCATGCCGGCGGTTTGCTTCACCGATCCCGAAGTGGTGGTTGTGGGTATGGTCCCGGACGAGGCGCAGGCCGCCGGCATCGATGCCATCGTGTCGAACTTCCCCTTCGCGGCGAATGGCCGCGCGATGACGATCGAATCGACGGACGGATTCGTGCGGGTCGTGGCGCGGCGCGACAACCACCTGATCCTCGGCTGGCAGGCGGTCGGACGCGGCGTGTCGGAACTGTCGACCGCCTTCAGCCATTCGATCGAGCTGGGCGCCACCCTGGAAGACGTGGGCGGGACCATCCACGCGCACCCGACCCTTGGCGAAGCGGTGCAGGAAGCCGCGCTGCGGGCACTGGGGCATGCGCTGCATATCTGAAGCACTGCTTCGATACAAAAAGGCCTGCGCGAGCAGGCCTTTTTATTTCGTAACGCCTGCCAATGCATGCGCGCCGTATTAAAACGTTGGAAATGCGCATCGCCTGGCGCGCCATTCTGGGCGCGATCAATATCGGCATGGCCCGACGCGGACAACAATCGCTGGCTGGCAATCGACAAGCCGCGCCCGGCCGAAGCGATGTTTTTGGCCTCTTTCAATTCATTATCCAAAAGAGAAACCCGATATGTTCAAGAAAATTGCAGCCGCAGCATTTCTACTCGCCGCATCGTCGGCCGGCTTCGCCGCCGAACCGCCGTCCTTCTACGCCGGCATCGACATCTCGTCCACCGATTTCGATGACTTCGACCGCGACACCGGTTTCGGCGCTTTTGTCGGCTACAAATACAACGACAACATCTCCGTGGAAGCCGGTTTCCACCGCCTGGCCGACAAGCGCTACAGCGCCGGCACGCTGAACGCGGACGTCCAGATCGACCAGTACGACCTCTCGGTGCTCGGCTCCGTGCCCCTGAGCAGCGGCTTCGATCTCTACGGCCGCCTCGGCTACAACCGCCTGACGGTCGACGTCGACGCCCCGGGTTTCTTCGGCAAGGAACACCAGAGCAAGCTGGTCTACGGCCTGGGGCTGGCGTACGCCTTTACGCCGGTGGTTGCGGGCCGCCTGGAAGTGCAGAAGCCGAACAGCGATGTCACCAAGATCGCCGCAGGCGTCGTATTCAAATTCTGATCGGCTACGAACCATTGACAGCCCGGATTTGCTGAAGCGGTCCAGGCTGTTTTTCCTTGGGCCTTGCCGCTCCTATTTCACATTTACCGCAGGGAAATATAAACCTCCGGTTAGAATCTGTGAGTTTTCAAGCCCTTGAATCCATGTGGTTTATATGTATTTCCTAACATATGCTTACAACTCTTTTCTGTAGGCGAATTGTAAATTATCGTAAAGCCTGTCATAATTAGTTCCGTGCAGCAACATTGCTGCCATATTCATAGCACACCAAAAATAACTGTATTAAAGGTTCCAAGACATGTTCAAGCAAATCGCAGTCGCAGCAGCCCTGGTCATCGCTTCGTCGTCGGCTCTGGCCCAAACCACCAAGCTGTACGCCGGCCTCGAAGGCACCTCCACCAAAGTGGACGGCGCGGACCGTGAAGGCGGCTTCGGCGGCTTCGTCGGCTACAAGTTCAGCGAAACCATCGCTGTCGAAGCCGGCTACGCACGCCTGGCAAAAGGCACCTTCGATTTCGACGGCGACGACGTGGACGTCGACGTCGACCAGACCCAAATCGCGGTGATCGGCACCCTGCCGCTGTCGAGCGGCTTCAACCTGTACGGCCGCCTGGGCTACAACGACATCAAGGTCAAGGCCAAGTTCCAGGGCATCTCGGCATCGGACTCGCTGGACGACGGCGTCGTCTACGGCGTCGGCCTGGGCTACTCCTTCTCGCCGACCGTGACCGGCCGCCTGGAAGTGTCGAAGCCAACCAGCGACCTGACGAAGCTGAGCGCCGGCGTCGCCTTCCACTTCTGATCGACCCGCAGCCGGCCTCGGCCGGCATCGCGACACAACCCGGACAGCACCCGCTGGCCGGGTTTTTTACGTCAAGCGTGCGCGGCGCGCCGGAGGCAGCGGGCATCATGTCCCTTCCGCCAACCGACGAGAAGGACGCACCGTGAACCAGCGCTACCGACCGATCACGCACCTGGGCCTGGGCGGCACCGGCCTGGGCGACATGTACCACACCACCAGCGACGAGGCGGCCCGCACCACCGTCGACGCGGCCTGGGATGCCGGCATCCGTTATTTCGATACCGCGCCCCACTACGGCGCCGGCCTGTCCGAGCACCGCTTCGGGCAGGCGCTGCGCCGGCGCCCGCGCGAGGACTACACGCTCTCGACCAAGGTCGGCCGCCTGCTGCGGCCGGATCCGAGCGGCGAAATCGCCGCGCCTTTCGTATCGAGCCTGCCGTTCCGGCGCGTGGTCGACTACACGGCCGACGGCGCCCGCCGCGCGGTCGAGGACAGCCTGCAGCGGCTCGCGCTCGGCCACATCGACATCGTCTACGTGCACGATCTCTCGCCCGACCAGTTCAGCCGCGCCGAGTTCGAACACTATTTCGCCATCGCCGCGGGACCGGGCGGCGCCTTCGAGGGCCTGGTACGGCTGCGCGAGGAAGGCCTGATCAAGGGCTGGGGCATGGGCGTGAACACGGTCGAGCCCTGCCTGCGCTGCCTGCGCCAGTCCGATCCCGACATCTTCCTGCTGGCCGGGCGCTACACGCTGATGGAAACCACGCCGCTGGCCGAATTCTTTCCCCTGTGCGCCGAGCGCGGCGCCGGCGTGGTGCTGGGCGGCCCCTTCAACTCGGGCTTCCTGGCCGGCGGCGAGCATTACGACTACCGGCCGGCGGGGCCGGACAAGCACGCGCAGCGCGAGCGCCTGCGCCAGGTCGCCGCGCGCCACGGGGTCGATCTCGCAGCCGCGGCCCTGCAGTTCGGCGCCGCGCACCCGGTCGTGGCGGCCACCATCCCCGGCGCCAGCAGCCCCGAGCACCTGCGCCGCAACGCCACCCTGATGGCCATCGAGATCCCGCCGGCCTTCTGGCGCACGCTGGTCGACGAGGGCCTGTTGCCGCCTGCGGCGCCGCTGCCGGGAGCGGCGCCGGGCGTGTAAGCGAAGGCGCGGAGAGCGCCTGCCCTGCACCGGCATGTACAATCGTGCAAGACAATTACCCAGCACACCCATGCCGACGCCCCGCATCCTGGTCCTGTATGCCCATCCCGCGCCGCACCGCTCGCGCATCAACCGCCGCCTGGCCGATGCCGCGCGTGCCCTCGACGGGGTGCTGGTGCACGACCTCTACGAAACCTATCCAGACTTCTTCATCGACGTCCCGCGCGAGCAGGCCCTGCTCGCGCAGGCCGAGCTGGTCGTGTTCCTGCATCCGATCCGCTGGTACAGCATGCCCTCGCTGCTGAAGGAATGGGTCGACAGCGTGCTCGAACCGGGTTGGGCCTATGGCCCCGGCGCCACGGCGCTGCGCGGCAAGGGCTACTGGCTGGCCGTCACCACCGGCAGTCCCGAGGACGCCTACCACACCGGCGAACGCCATGGCCGCCCTTTCGAAGCCTACCTGCCGCCCTTCGAGCAGACGGCCCTGCTGTGCGGGATGCACTGGTGGCCGCCGCACATCCTGCATGGCGCGAACGGCGCGGACGACGCCGCCATCGATGCCCACGTCGCGAGCTTCCGTGCGCGCCTCGAAGCTTTTCTCATGACCAAGCCAAACGAGATCGCCCATGGAGCATAGCTTATTGAGTAACGCCGTGGTCTACCTCGGCGCCGCCGTCCTCGCCGTGCCGCTGGCCCGGCGCCTCGGCCTGGGCGCGGTGCTCGGCTACCTGCTGGCCGGGATGGCGATCGGTCCCTGGGGTTTTGGCCTGATCACGCAGGTCGAAACCATCCTGCATTTCTCCGAGTTTGGCGTGGTCCTGCTGCTGTTCCTGATCGGCCTCGAACTCGAGCCGGCGCGCCTGTGGTCGATGCGGCGCCCGATCTTCGGCTGGGGCACGGCCCAGGTACTGGGTGTGGCGGCCGTGCTGTTCGGCGCGGCGCTCCTGCTGGGCGTGGCCTGGCAGGTGGCCCTGGTCGGCGCCCTCGGACTGTCGCTGTCCTCGACCGCGATCGCCCTGGCCACCCTGGGCGAGCGCAACCTGATGGGAACACCGGCCGGCCAGGCCGGGTTCGCGATCCTGCTGTTCCAGGACATCGCGGCGATCCCGATGATCGCCCTGATCCCCCTGCTCGGCGTCGCGGCGGGCGACAGCGGCGCCGGCGACGGCTGGCTCGGCGCGGCGCGCCTGGGCGGCGTGATCCTCGGTGTGATCGTCGCCGGCCGCTTCCTGGTGCGCCCGGCGCTGCGCATCATCGCCAAGTCCGGGATGCGCGAAATCTTCACCGCCTTCGCCCTGCTGCTGGTGATCGCGATCTCGCTGCTGATGCAGTGGGTCGAGATGTCGATGGCGCTCGGCGCCTTCATGGCCGGCGTGCTGCTGGCCGATTCCGAATACCGGCACGCGCTGGAAACCGACCTCGAACCCTTCAAGGGACTGCTGCTCGGCCTGTTCTTCATCGCGGTCGGAATGTCGGTCGACTTCGGCGTCTTCGTCTCGCGTCCCTGGCTGATCCTCGGGCTGGTGCTCGGCTTCCTGCTGCTCAAGCTTGCCGTGCTGTTCGCGCTGTCGCACCGCTTCGGCATCGCCCGCGGCCAGCGCTGGCTGTTCGCCTTCCTGCTCTCGCAAGGCGGCGAATTCGCCTTCGTCGTCTTCGGCGCGGCCGGCGCGGCGCGCGTGTTCACGCCGGAGACCGGCTCGATCCTGGTGGCCGTGGTGGCCCTGTCGATGGTCACCACGCCGCTGCTGCTCGTCCTCTACGACAAAATACTCGAACCGCGCTACCACGGCCAGAACGTGCGCGAGCCGGATTCCATCGACGACAACGAGGGCCACGTGATCATCGCCGGCTTCGGCCGTTTCGGCCAGATCGTCGGACGCCTGCTGCACGCCAACCGCGTTCCGCTGACCGTGCTCGACCACGATCCCGACCAGATCGAGCTGCTGCGCCGCTTCGGCTTCAAGGTCTTCTATGGCGACGCCACCCGGATCGACCTGCTGCAGGCGGCCGGGGCGGCCAAGGCGCGCGCCCTGGTGCTGGCGATCGACGACATCGAGGACAGCCTGGCCCTGGCCGACGCCCTGCGCGACAATTTTCCGGACCTGCCCATCCTCGCGCGCGCGCGCAACGTCACCCATTACTACCAGCTGATGGACCGCGGCGTGACCATCATCGAACGCGAAACCTTCGAATCGGCGCTGCAGCTGGGACGGCGCGCGCTGTGCCACCTGGGCTACGGCGCCTACCGCGCACGCGAGGCGACGCTGAAATTCCGCGAGCACAACAAGGCCAGCGTGGATGCCGTCTACCCCTTCTACAAGGACCGCGAACAGTACGTCTCGATGGCCAAGCGCGCACGCGACGAGCTCAACGAGATGTTCGCGCGCGACCTCAAGCGTGTCGAAAAGGAATCGGAGCAGGGCTGGGACTGAGTCAATTGTGTCGCGCCCGCAACGCCTATTCCCACTTATGCGAAATGTTTTCGGTAGGAAACAGCCAAAATGCCGTAGTATCGGCACATGATCGAAATCGGCAAAAACGATAACTTAATACACGAGGAGGAAGCGCCGCGCCAGCCTGCCGGACGGGCCGGAAGCGGGGGCGCATCCGTGGCTTCGTCCATTGCCGACTCGTCAACGTGTGTAGAATACAAAGTTTTGCAACCTGGGACGAATGTGAACATGCAACAAAGCCGGTACGGCTTCCTGGACAACGGCGGCGCCATCGGCCGCCGTATCCGCAGCCGCGACTGGTCGCAGCATGCGCTCGGCCCGGTGGAAGACTGGGATGCCGCGCTCCGGACCAGCCTTGGCATCGTCCTGAGCTCGTCCTTCCCGACCTTCCTGGTCTGGGGCGAGGACCTGACCCTGTTCTTCAACGATCCCTACGAGCCGATGCTGGGGCAAAAGCCGGACAGCCTGGGCGCGCCCTTCCCGGCCGTCTGGCACGAAGTCTGGGACACCCTCGGACCGTATGTCCGCCGGGTGCTGGCCGGCGAATCCTTCTTCTTCGAGAACTACGCGACCACGCTCGAGCGCCACGGTTATCCCGAGCAGGCCTGGTTCACCTTCTCGTACAGCCCCTTGCGCGACGATCTCGGCGCCGTGCGCGGCCTGATCTGCACCTGCGTCGAAGTCACCGACAAGGTACGGGCGCTCGCGCGCCACAAGGAGGCGGAAGAACGCCTCGCGCTCTCGCTCGAAGCGTCCGGGAATATCGGCACCTGGTCCTACGACCTGGACGACGGCGCCACCTTTGTCGACGAGCGCTTCGCGCGCCTGTTCCAGGTGGACGCGGCGCTGGCACGTTCCGGCACCGAGCTGGAACGCTTCACCGACATGATCCACCCGGAGGACCGTCCGCGCGTGGTGGTCGCGATCGCGACCGCCATCCGCGAGGACAGCCGCTACGACATCGACTACCGCATTCCCCAGCGCGCCGGACACGACGTCTGGGTCAACGCACGCGGCAAGGTGTTTGCCGATCCGGCCAGCGGCCGGCGGCGCTTTGCCGGTATCGCCGTCGACATCAGCGCGCGCAAGGCGGCCGAGGAAGCGCGCATCGCCAGCGAAGCGCGCGCCGCAGCCGCCTCGCTGCGCGCCGAAGACAGCCGGCGCCGCCTGGACGCCCTGCTGGAAGCGGCGCCGGTCGGCATCGCCTACGCCGACCTGGAGGGCCGCTTCCTGATGACGAACGCCGCCAACCGCGCCATCTGGGGCGACCACGCGCCCGATGGCGTGGCCGGCTACGGCGCATGGCGCGGCTGGACCGCGGCCGACGGTGCGCCGCTGGCGAGCACCGACTGGCCGACAGCGCGCGTGCTGGCCGGCGCCGACAGCGTCGAGGCCGTACTCGAGATCGAGCCGGCCCGGGCGCCCGGCGTGCGCAAGACCGTCCTGGTGCGTGCCCAGCGCATGCTCGATGGGTCCGGTACCCCGGCCGGGGCCGTGGCCGCGACCATGGACATCACGGCGCAAGTACAGGCCGAGCGCGCGCTCAAGGAAAGCGAGCAGAAATTCCGCAGCATCGCCAACGTGATCCCGCAGATGGTCTGGTCGAGCAATGTCGAGGGCACCGAGTACTACGTGAACGAACGCTGGCACGAGTACACCGGCATCCGCCACATCGACCTCGCCTGGCGCGGCTGGCGCCAGGTGATCCATCCTGACGACCTGCCCGCGCTGCTGGCGCGCTGGAAGACCAGCTTCGCCGACAACAGCCCGTTCGAGGCCGAGCACCGGCTGGCGCACCATGGCGGCGGCTACCGCTGGGTCCTCAACCGCGCCCTGCCGACCTTCGACGAGACGGGCCACGCGACCCACTGGGTCGGCACCATGACCGACATCCACGAACAGCGCGCCGGCACCGACGAGCTGCGCGCCGCCTCGCGCCGAAAGGACGAATTCCTGGCGATGCTGGCGCACGAGCTGCGCAACCCGCTGGCCCCGATCAGCAACGCCGCCCAGCTCCTGACCATGGCCGGCTCGAACGAAGCGCGCGTGCGCCAGTCGAGCGAAGTCATCATCCGCCAGGTACGCCACATGACGGCCCTGGTGGACGACCTGCTCGACGTCTCGCGCGTCACGCGCGGCCTGGTGACGCTGGAACGCGACGTGGTCGAGGTCGACGCGATCGTCGCCGGCGCCATCGAGCAGGCGCGCCCGCTGATCGAGGCGCGCGGCCACCACTTCACGCTGGAACAGGACGCGCCCGGGACACGCATCGTCGGCGACCGCACACGCCTGGTGCAGGTGCTGTCCAACCTGCTCAACAACGCCGCCAAGTACACGCCCCAGGGCGGACGGATTACGCTCGCGGTCGCCCTGCGCGGCGCCTGCGTCGCGCTCACCGTGCGCGACAACGGCATCGGCATCGGTCCCGACATGCTCCCGCACGTGTTCGACCTGTTCTCGCAGGCCGAGCGCACCCCGGACCGCTCGCAGGGCGGGCTCGGTCTCGGCCTGGCATTGGTGAAAAGCCTGGTGCAGCTGCACGGGGGACGGGTCGAGGCGCACAGCGATGGACTGGGACGCGGCAGCAGTTTCGGCGTGGTCTTCGACCTGCTCGACGCGGCCGCCCGCGGCCCCGCTGCGCGCGCGGATGCCGGCGCGGCCCTGCAGGCGAACGCCGCGCCGCCGCGCCGCCGCGTGCTGGTCGTGGACGACAATGCCGACGCGGCGCAGTCGCTGGCCGAGGTGCTGGGCGCCTTCGGCCATGCGGTCACGACCCGCAACAGCTCGCACGAGGGGCTGCTGGCCGCCGGCGCCGATTGGCCGGAGGTGTTCATCCTCGACATCGGCCTGCCCGACATCGACGGCTACGAGCTGGTGCGGCGCCTGCGCGCCCTGCAGGGTGCCCGCCCGGCGCGCTACATCGCCCTCACCGGCTACGGCCAGGCGCAGGACAAGGTGCGGGCGCGCGGCGCCGGCTTCGATCACCATTTCGTGAAACCGGTCGATCTGGCTGCGCTCTGCGCCGTCCTCGACGATAATGACTCTTTTAATGCCGGTGCGCAGGCCCCGGCGCCGAACGATTCGTAACCATGCAAAAACCCGACGCACATTCCGACCTCGCCTACAACGCCGCCGATTTCTGCTCGACCAAGGATGCCGCGCGCCTGCTCGGCGTCTCGCACCGCACGGTCCAGCTCTGGGTCGAGAACGGCGCGCTGCAGGCCTGGAAGACCGCCGGCGGCCACCGCCGCATCACGATGGCGTCGGTGCACAAGCTGGTCAACGAACGGCGTGAAATCACGGGCACCGGGACCACGGCCGCCGCGCCCGCGCCCGAGCAGAAGAAGCTGCTGCTGGTCGACGACGACCGCACCCTGCTGCGCCTGTACGAACTCGAAATCGCCGGCTGGAACCTGCCGCTCGACGTGGTCAAGGCCCACGACGGTTTCGAAGCCCTGCTGCGCATCGGCGAGCAGCGTCCCGACATCCTGGTGAGCGACCTGAGCATGCCGGGCATGGACGGGTTCCGCATGATCCGCACCCTGCGCGCCGACCCGCTCTGCGCCAACATGGCGATCGTCGTCGTCAGCGGCCTCGATCGCCCGACCATCGATTCGATGGGCCTGCCGCCCGACATCCCGGTATTCCCGAAACCGGTGCCCTTCACCCAGCTGCGCGCCGCCGTCGAGGAAGCGATCGCGGCGCCCGCCACCGCCGTCGCGCGCTGAGCCCCATGCCGGCTTCCCTGTCCTTCCCGCTTCCGGAGCTCGAGCGTGTCGCGCGCATGGCGCTGCGCCAATGCGGCGTCGCCGGTGCCGGCATCGCACTGCACGAGAGCGACGGCACCAGGCTGGCCGCCTGGGCCGGCGCCCGGCCCGTCCAGCAAGGCGCCCTTGCCGGATTCTGTACCGATATCGCCCTGCGCGACGGGATCACGGTCGCCGAGGACGCGCAGGCCCATGGTTTCCTGGCCGGCGTAGCGCTGGCGGCGCCGGACGGTGCGCGCCTGGCGACGCTGTGCCTGTTCGATCCCGCGCCGCGCCATTTCGGCGAGGACGAGCGCGCCCGGCTGGCCGACCTCGCCGCGCTCGCCGTGCACGCGTTGACGGGCGCCGCGCAGCTGCGCGCCGGCGGCGAGCGGCGCCAGCGCTACCTGACCCAGGCCTCGCACGAACTGCGCACGCCGCTGGCCAGCATCCTCGGCTTTTCCGAGCTGCTGCTCAAGCGCGAGTTCGATGCCGCCGGCCGCCAGGAGCTGCTCGAGATCGTGCATGCCCAGGCCGGACGCATGCTCAAGGTGCTGAACGGGACCTTCGACCTGGCCCGGCTCGAAGCCGGAGGCCGCGCCGGGCTACGCATTGCCGCCACGCCGCTCGACGGCGCGCTGGTGCAGGCGATGGGCATCGTCGCCCCGCTCGGGCAGAACGACCGCCTGCGGCTGGAGCTGGCCTCGGACCTGGCGCCCGCGGCGGCCGACCCGGCGCGCCTGGCGCAAGCCCTGGGCATCGTGCTCGACAACGCGCTGCGCTACTCGACGCCGGGCACCGAGGTGCTGGTGCGTACCTGGGCGGCCCCGGGCCCGGCGATCGGCATCGAGATCCGCGACGCCGGCCCCGGCATGACGCAGGAGGCAGGCAGCCGGCTGTTCGAGTCCTTCTATCGCGGCCCGGGCGCGCTCGACACCGAAGGGACTGGCCTGGGCATGGCCATCTTCCGCGAGATCATGGACCTGCACGGCGCCCGCGTCGAACTCGACACGAGCCCGGGGGCGGGGACTGCGCTGACCATCCTGCTGCCGGCGCTGGGAGGGAGCCATGGCTGAACCCATCCTCGTCGTGGACGACCAGCGCGAGCTGCGCCTCCTGATTCGACTCAGCCTCCTCAGCCTCGGACGAGTCGAGACGGCCGGCACCGTGGCCGAGGCCCTTGCGCAGGTAGCGAACGACCGCCCGCGCCTGATCGTGCTCGACGTCTCCCTGGGCGCGGAGAGCGGCCTGGAACTGTGCCGCAGCCTGAAGTCCGATCCGGCCACCAGCGGCATCCGCATCCTGCTGCTGTCGGCCTATGGCCAGGATGCGGATGTGGCGGCCGGCCTGGCGGCCGGCGCCGACCGCTACATGCTCAAGCCCTTCAGCCCGAAGGACCTGGTGGCCGCCTGCGCCGAACTGATCGCCTGAGCGTGTTGCCGAATCGGGCCGGCCTTACGCCGGCAGCGTGATCGTGAACAGGGCGCCGCCACCGGGCGCATCGCCGATCGCGATGCTGCCGCCATGCTCTTCGACGATGCGCTTGCAGATCGCCAGGCCCAGTCCCGTGCCGCCGGCCGGCGCGGAACCCCGTTCGCCGATCTGCACGAAAGGCTGGAACACGCGTTCGCGCAACGCCGGCGCGATGCCCGGCCCGCTGTCCGCCACCGACAGGCTTGCGCCATCCGCATGCGGCGCCAGCGTCACCACCACGCTGGTATCGGCAGGCGCGATGCGGATCGCGTTCGACAGCAGGTTCACCAGCACCTGCGTCATGCGGTCGTGGTCGAAGCGCGCCTGCAGGCCTTCGTCGTTGGGATCGACCGCGAGTTCAAGCGCCACCCCGGCCGCGCCGGCCATGCCGCGCATGGTGCGGATCGCCTCGCGCGCCAGCGGCAGCAGCGGCTGCAGGACCGGCACGAAGGACATCATCCCGGCCTCGATCTTCTGGATGTCGAGCATGTCGTCGACCAGGCGGTTCAGGCGGATGCAGTTGCTGTTGCAGATCTCGACCAGTTCCAGCACGTCCGGCGGCAAGCTGCCCAGCGCGCCGTCGGCCAGCAGTGCGAGCGAGGCGCGGATCGAGGTCAGCGGCGTACGCAGCTCGTGCGAGACGGTGCCGACGAATTCGTTCTTCATGCGCTCGATGCGCTTGCGCTCCGTGATATCGCGCAGAAAAATGCTGAACACGGCGGCCTCGCCCTGGCCCGTCAGGCCGGTGCTCATCTCGACCGGAATCTCGACCCCGTGGCGGTCCGCGACCACGCGTTCGACGCGCCGCTCGTGGCCGGCCTGCACGCCGCCTGCGAAGTCGCCCAGCGCGCCGCCGGCCGCTTCGCGCAACTGGTCTAGACGTACCAGGTCACCGAGATCGTGGCCGATGGCTTCCTCGCGGCGCCACCCCAGCAGGAGCTCGGCCTGGCCGTTCCAGTCGACGATGCGTCCCTTCAGGTCGACGCCGATGAAGGCATCCTGCGCCGTCTCGACGATCGCGCGGATGCGCGCTTCGCTGGCCTGCACGGTTTCCAGCGCGCGGCGCAATTCGCGCGTGCGCGCGTCGACCAGTTCCTCCAGCCTGCCGTTGAGCCCCAGGAGCTGGCCGCGGCGCGCCTCAAGGTCGCTCACCAGCGCGTTGAGCGCGCGGCCCAGCGCGCGGATTTCGGCGTAGTCATCGGGTCCGGTGGCGATCGGCGTGGCGCCGCCCTTACGCAAATCGGTGGCCGCGCCGGCCAGGCGCGCCAGCGGACGCGTGATGCTGCGCGCCACCCAGATGCCGACCAGCGAGAACAGCGCGGCCAGCGCCGCGCCGCTCCAGAGCACGTGGCTGCGCAGCTCGCGCACCGGCGCATAGGCGTAGACGACGTCCTGGCGCACCAGCACGGTCCAGCCCAGGCCGGGATAGTTCGCATGTCCCGCGCCCTTCTGGTAGCCGACCACGTAGTCGCGGCCGTCGGGCCAGCGCTCGACCAGGTGCTGGCCGCGCCGGGCATCCGCGCCCGTGCGTGCGCGGCGCACGCTCTCGAGGTCGAGCACGCGGTCGGCCAGATCGGGCGGGCCGAGCAGGACGCGGCCCCCGGCGTCGAGGATCAGGGCATCGAGCGGCGCGCTGCGGGCATTGGCGTCGACCACCGAACGCGCGACTTCGCGCGCCCAGTTCCAGGACACGTGCGCGCCGAGGACGCCCTGGACCTTGCCGGCGGCGTCGACGTAGGGGAAAGCGACGTCGACGAAGCGGCGCGGTTCGGCCTGGGCCGGCAGCAGCTTCGCCAGCAGCACGGCTTCGTGCACGTCGCCCACATAGCCGCCTTCCAGGCCCTGGCGGAACCAGGGGCGCTTCGACACGTCGGCGCCGACCAGCAGGCCGTTGCCGGTTGCCTTGACCTTGCCGTCGATGCCGGCCACGCCGATCCATTCGTAGTAGCTGTAGGTTTCCTGGACCCGGCGCAGGGTGCGCGTCAGGCGCGCATTGTCGTAGGCCGGGTCGGCCAGCGAGGGGCGGTCGGCGATCAGCGCGACTTCGCGGTAGCGCTCGAACATGCCGCGCTCGAGCTTGTCGGAGGCCTGGACCGCGAGGTCGGCCAGGCCGGCCCCGATCTGCCGCTCGAGCTGGCCGACGGCGCGCCGCTCGACTGTCCCGAGCAGCGCCAGGGCCAGGATCACCGACAAGAGCGAAAAGGCCAGCGCCAGGCGCGCGCGCAGGCCGCGTGGAAAGAGCGCCTTCAAGCCGCAGCGCTCCGTGGCGGACGCGCCGTCCTCGCGCCCGTGTGCGCGAGGACCATACCCAGGCGCAGCGCCGCATCGGTCACCCGGGCCAGCGGCGGCTGGTAGCCGGCATCGATCCAGCGCAGCGCGATGTGCATCACGCCGCCGACCACGCCCGCCTGCAGCAGCTCGTCGGCTTCGAGACCGGCCGGCGCGATCCGGCGCGCCACCTCGGCGCCGATCGCGCGCAGGGCCGCATCGAAGGCCTTGTCCACCTCGCGGCTGACGCCGCGGATCTCGACCAGGTAGACGCGGGCCGAGGCCGGCGAGCGCTGCAGCGCGCCGAAATAAGCGTCGAGCATGGCGCGCGCTTTGGCCACGCGGCCCCTGCCCGCTGCCTGCGCCGCCGCCGTGATCTCGTCGAACACGGCATAGGTGACGGCATTGAAGGAAGTGACCAGCAGCGCCTCGCTGTTCTCGAAGGATTCGTAGAAGTAGCGCTCGGTCAGTCCGGCGGCCTCGCACACGGCCTTGACCGTGGCATTGCGGTAGCCGCGCTCGCCATACACGGCGATGGCAGCGGCAATCAGCTTGGCACGCCGCTCGGCGCGGCGCTGTTCGGGTGAGACGCCGCGGTAAGCGCGGGAGGTGGTCTGTTCTACGGTCATATCCCTATTTTGACATACGAACTTGTCATCGCGAATGTGACAATGTAGAGTGTCAACAGTACAAAAAACAATCAGAGACCCATGAACATGCCTGTTTCGTCCGCCGACACGACGCTGGACGTACTCATCGTCGGCGCCGGCCTGTCCGGTATCGGCGCGGCCGCCATGCTGCAGGAACGCTGTCCGGCCAAGCGCTACGCCATCCTGGAGGCGCGCGCCGCGATCGGCGGGACCTGGGACCTGTTCCGTTATCCCGGCATCCGTTCCGACTCCGACATGTACACGCTGGGCTACGGCTTCAAGCCCTGGCTCGCTTCCAAGGCCATTGCCGACGGTCCGTCGATCCGCGCCTATGTGCGCGAGACCGCGCACGAGCGCGGCATCGAGCAGCACATCCACTTCCGCCACAAGGTGGTGCGCGCGTCCTGGTCCAGTGCCGAGGCGCTCTGGACGGTCGAAGCGCAGACCGGAGACGCCGGCGAGCTCGTGACGATGCGCACCCGCTTCCTGCACATGTGCAGCGGCTATTACAGCTACGACCAGGCCTATCGTCCGCGCTTCGACGGCGAGGAGCGTTTCCGGGGCCGTATCGTCCAGCCCCAGTTCTGGCCCGAGGACCTGGATTACGCCGGCAAGCGCGTGGTCGTGATCGGCAGTGGCGCCACCGCCGTGACCCTGGTGCCGGCCATGGCCGCGCAGGCGGCCCACGTCACCATGCTGCAGCGTTCGCCGACCTATGTGGTCTCGCGCCCGTCCGAATACCGCTTCGCGCGGCGCCTGCAGCGGCGCCTGCCGCCGAAGCTCGCCTACTGGGCGGTACGCTGGCGCGTGATCGCCGAATCCATGCTCCTGTACCGCATCGCGCGCGGCAAGCCTGAACTCGCGAAAAAGAAGATCGTCGACATGGCCGCGCACCAGTTGGGGCCGAGCGTCGACGTCGCCCATTTCACGCCCGACTACAAGCCCTGGGACCAGCGCGTCTGCGTGGTCCCGGACGGCGACCTGTTCAAGGCCCTGCGGCGTGGCCAGGCCGAGGTCGTGACCGACCACATCGCGCACTTCAGCGAACGCGGCATCGTGCTGCGGTCCGGGCGCGAGCTGGAGGCCGACGTGGTGGTGATGGCCACCGGCCTGTCGCTCTCGGTACTGGGCGGCGCCCAGGTCGTCGTCGACGGCCGGCCGTTTGTTCCAAGCGAGGCCATGGCCTATAAAGGCATGATGCTGAGCGGGATGCCGAACAGCGTCATGACCTTCGGCTACACCAACGCCTCCTGGACCCTGAAGGCCGACCTGACGGCGGCCTGGGTCTGCCGCCTGCTGAACTACATGGACCGCAAGGGCCAGGCGATCGCCGTCGTGCGCCGCCAGGACGGCGTGGCGCCGGAGCCTTTCCTGAGTTTCACCTCCGGCTACGTGCAGCGCTCCGCCGGCCTGCTGCCGAAACAGGGCAGCCGCCGGCCCTGGCAGGTGTACCAGAACTATTTGCAGGACATGTTCACCATCCGCTACGGACGCATCGCCGACGGCGTCATGCGTTTCGGACCGAAAGGAAGCTTGCCATGAACGTTTCGAACCGGGTCGCCGTCATCACCGGCGCCGGCAGCGGCATCGGCCGCGCCACCGCCCTCGCCCTGGCCCGCCGCGGCTGCCACCTGGCCCTGGCCGACATCGACCCCGAGGGCCTGAAGGAGACCACCTGGATGCTCTGCAGCCTGGGCGTGCGCGTCACCACCCATCCGCTCGACGTGGCCGACCGCGCCGCCGTGCGCGCGCTGCCCGGCATCGTCCACGATGCCCACAAGCGCGTCGACCTGCTGGTCAACAATGCCGGCGTCGCTCTGGGCGGGAGCTTCGAACAGGTGGCCGAGGACGATTTCGACTGGCTGATGGACATCAATTTCAATGGCGTGGTGCGCATGACCCGCGCCTTTCTACCGCTGCTGCGCCAGAGCGACGAGGCACGCATCGTCAACGTCTCCAGCATCTACGGCATCGTCTCGCCGCCGGGACAGGCCGCCTACTCGGCCAGCAAGTTCGCGGTGCGTGGCTTCTCCAACGCGCTGCGCCACGAGCTCGAAGGCAGCACCGTCGCGGTGAGCGTGGTGCATCCGGGCGGCGTGGCGACCGCGATCGCGCGCAATGTGCGCGTGCCGGCTGACGCACCGGCGGACGAAACCGCGCGCGGCCGCAAGCTGGCTGAAAAGCTGCTGCGCATGCCGCCGGACACGGCGGGCGAAATCATCGTGCGCGGCATCGAGCGGCGCGCGCCCCGCATCCTGGTCGGCAGCGACGCCAAATTCGTCTCCTTCCTCGAACGCCTCGCGCCGGTGGCTTACTGGCGCATCCTCAAGAAAGCGACTGCCCGATGACGATCCTGTATTTTATCCTGGCCCTGGTGCTGCTGGTCGTGCTCGGACTGGCCTGGTTCACGCACCGCACCGCACGCCGCATCGAGGCCTTCCTGCCGCCGCAGGGACGTTTCGTCGACGTGCCGGGCGCGCGCCTGCATGTGCGCGAATCGGGCAGCGGCCCTGCCGTGTTGCTGATCCACGGCCTCGGCGGCCAGAGCGCGCACTTCGACTACGGTGTGGCCGCCTACCTGGCGCGCACACACCGCGTGGTCGTGGTCGACCGCCCAGGTTCCGGGCATTCGACCCGCGACGCCGCCGCGGCGGCGGACGTCTCGACCCAGGCCGCCAGCCTGGCCGCCTTGATCGATCGCCTCGGACTCGAACGCCCTACGGTAGCCGGCCACTCGCTGGGCGGCGCGATCGCGCTGACGCTGGCGCTCGAGCACCCCGACAAGGTCGGCGCGCTTGCCCTGATCGCCCCGCTCACCCACCTGCAGGCGGCGGCGCCGGAAGTGTTCAAGGCGCTGGCGATCGAATCGCCCTGGCTGCGCAAGCTGTTCGCATGGACCCTGGCCACGCCCGGTTCGATCGCCGGCGGCAAGAAGGTACTGGCCGCGGTCTTCGCGCCGGAAGCCGCGCCGCGCGACTTCCCGGTCAAGGGCGGCGGCATGCTGAGCCTGCGCCCGCGCCAGTTCCTGGCCGCGTCGGCCGACATGCAGGCCCTGCCCGGCCACATGCCGCGGGTGCAGGCGCGCTATGGCGAACTGTCGGTTCCGACGCGCGTGCTGTACGGCCGCGAAGACGCCATCCTCGACTGGCAAACGAACGGCCAGGCGCTGGCCGACAAGGTGGCGGGAGCCCGGCTGGAACTGGTCGACGGCGGCCACATGCTGCCCGTCACGCAGCCGCAGGCAACGGCGGCCTTTATCGAGCGCGCCGCACTCGCCGCCCTCCCGGCGGCCTGAAAACTCACCCGCCGTTGGCGGCCGCCGCCAGTTGGGCGAACGTGAGGTCGTCCAGTTCGGGCGTGGGCGGCAAGCCCTTGGCCTTCTGGAAGGCCAGCAGCGCCGCCCGCGTCCCGGGTCCGATGATCCCGTCGATGCCGCGCGGCTTGTAGCCGAGATAGGTCAGCCAGGCTTGGGCCTGGCGCAGCCGGATGTCCGGGGTCCCGGCCAGCGTGTACGAGTCATGGTAGTGCTCGAGGTTGCGGTCGTAACCATTCCTGGTATAGCCGGCGCCGTTATAGAAAAACGCGACACGCGACCACTGTTTGTACTTGAAGGCCTTTTCCAGCGGTGGGTTGGCGCTGATGAAGCGCTGCACGCCCGCCAGCTGTTCGTCTTCGCTGGCCTCGAAACTGTCGACCATCGCCTGCGTGCTCGGATAGCCCAGGCGCAGCGCATGGTAGCCCATGATCTGCCCCAGGCCCCAGGATGCGCTGTCGAGCGCCGCCTGGCGGTCCAGGCGCATGGCGCGCTCCAGGCGCAGGTATTCGGCAGCGCCGCCGAGATAGCCCCCCGCCGCCGGCGCGCTGATATCCGGATGCAGGGCGCTGAAGCGGCCTCCGGTCCGGCGGTGGAATACATGGCGTTCGAACAGGATTTTCGGACGCCGGTCCGGCAGGAAGCCGAAGCCGCTGGTCTCCACCGTAATCAGGGCCCACAGGGTCGGAGCGTCGACCCGGAGCGCGTCCATGGTCTTCGCGAATCCGTTCTGGCTCAGGGGCGCCGCACTCCCATGAAAATTGTCCATGACCGTCTCCTAGGCTAGTTCAAGCAGCACCGGCTTGCCATCGTCGTCGTCGTCCGCCGTCAGCGCCAGTTCGCCGCGCACCTCGCTGCCTCCACGCACGGCGCGCGCTTCGATCCGGTAGCGCCGCCCCGAGGCCAGCTCCAGTTCGGCACAGCCGGCGCCCGTCACCGCGGCCGGCCGGCCGTCGACACTGATCGTCAGCGAACCGGGCTCGATGCCCTCGTCCTCCACGCACAGGCGCAGGTGCACCGGATCGGCGGGAGCGTCGGTCTCCAGGCCCTGGGTCAGGCGCAGGGGCGCATCGGCGCCCGCTGCGAGCAGCCCGGCCTGCGCGGCGCCGGCCGGCGCGTCCGGGGCCGCAGCGGGTTCCGGCGCGGAGCGCCGCACCGCGCTTTTCGGCTGGATGCCGTTGGCGACGCCACGGATCATCAAGAGGATGGACTCCGAACCGAAGCCGGCCAGGAAGGCCAGCCCGACCGCAGTCGACTGGCTGTCGGGTTCGATGACCTGGTGCGCGGCGATGGCGATCAGCGGGGCCGAGATGAACTGCATGATCTGGAACACCAGTTCCTCGCGCGCCGCGCGCATGTCCATCGCCGGCTCGGCTTCGGTCGGCACGTAGCCGGTCTCGGAGCGCTTCTGGATTTCGGGAATGCGGCGCGACAGGCTGATCGCGCCGCCGAACAGGGCAATGACGATGAAGGGCAGCGGCACCACCACGCCCCCGGTGATCTCGACCCGGTTGCCGACCGAGCCGGGCTTGCAATCGGCGGGATCGCGCAAACGGCATTCGCCTGGCGCCTGCTCGCGCAGGGCGCCGCCGATATTCACCAGCCACTGGTTGTAGCGCGGCTCTGCACCCTGGCTGCCCGCGGCCGCGTCGATACCGCCGCCACCCTCGGCGCCGGCCCGCGTCGCACGCGGATTGCAGCTCAATTGCACGGCGTCGGCGCCCGGCACGCATCCGGACACGATGCCGATCGGCTCGCTGCCGATGGCCTGGCTCTTCACGAAAGGCGGGATCATCAATACGGCGAACGATCCGATCACGAAAAAGTACGCGAATTGGACCTGCTCGTGGCGCCGGGCGACCGGGTCGCCCGTGAACGCATAAGCGAACCACGCCGCCCCGCTCGCAACGCTCGCCAACAGCAACACTCTGTACCAGATGCGGCTGTCGTCATGCAGGCGGTCGGCCGCCTCGGGAGGCGCTCCACCACCCTGAGGGGCGGCGGCGCCCTTCGCGCCCGCCTCCGTCGCAGCCGCATGTGCGGCCGTGGCGCGTGTATCCATGTCGTAAGGTTCGATCACATAAGCGATCGCCGTACCCAGGCACAGAAGCGTTACCAGCACGGCAAAGTACTTGGCCCATGAAACCTTGCTGATGTTCCACATGATCTTCCTTCCAGAACGGACAGCCGATCGGCCCGACGCGGTCTCGGGGACAGTGCAGGCGCCCGCGCACGGCGCGGCCTGTTCCCATAAGATCGTCCGCTGCGCATTTCGTTCGCACAACGGCCCTGGCCCCGCCATTCGCATGCGGCGTGCGCACGCGAGTACGGCTGAACCGGTATCATCGAGCATTACGCATGGCGCAGCCGGCACGGATGCGTCGCAGTGGTCAACGATCGGAGTGTTGTATGGTAGTGGTAACGCATAGCGGTAAATTTCACGCGGACGACGCATGGGCGGTGGCGGTCCTGTTCATCTTGTACCCGGACAGCGAGCTGGTGCGTACGCGCGACCCCGCCACCATCGAGGCGGCCGACTTCGCGATCGACGTCGGCGGGATCCACGATCCGGCCACCGGCCGCTTCGACCACCACCAGAAAGGTTTCGATACCGCGCGCCCGAGCGGCGTGCCTTACGCCAGCGCGGGCCTGGTCTGGCGCGAATACGGCGCACGCTGCGTAGCAAGCCTGGCCCTGCAGCACACGGGCCAGACCCTCGGTCCCGAGGCGGCCCAGCAGATGGCCTACGCGATCGACGCCGACATCGTCCAGTACCTGGATCTCTCGGACGTGGGCGCGGCCAAGAACGCGCCGGGCGGCTATGGCCTCTCGGCCGTCGTCTCCGGCTTCAATCCGAACTGGATGGACGAGCAGCGCCTCGGCTACGGCGAAGCGGCCGATGCCTATCGCCTGAGCCAGTTCCGCAAGGCGATGGCCCTGCTCACCGACATCATGATCAATTCGGTCAAGTACCGCGTCGGCGCCCTGCTGGCCCTGGAACAGGTGCGCGGCGCCGAAGTGCTCGAAGGCGGCCGCCTGCTGTTCCTGAACAACGGCGCCCTGCCCTGGACCGCCGTGGTGCGCAAGGAGATGCCGAAGGTCCTGTTCGTCATCAGCCACAGCATCGCCGAGCAGCGCTACATGATCCATGCGGTTCCCGTCAGCGCCGACAGTTTCGATGCCAGGGCCGACCTGCCCGCATCCTGGGCCGGCCTGCGCGACGCCGACCTGGCGCGGGTGACGGGCGTGCCGGATGCGACCTTCTGCCACAACGGCCGCTTCATCGCCGCCGCCAAATCCTACGAGGGCATTCGCGAGCTGGCGCGCCTGGCCCTGCTGGATGCGGCCCAGGGTCCGGTAGCCGACTGATGTTTTCGATCGTCCTGAACGTCATCGGCACGCTGTTCCACTTCTACGTGGCGCAGCGCATCCACAGCCTCGGGCCGGTGCGCGCACGCGTGCCGGCGAAGATCTGGTGGCTCGGCGCGCTGCTGGTCTGGATCGTCTACCTGCTCGGGGTGCACCTGGGCGACGAAGCGATCGACTGGCGCTGGTGGCCGGGCCAGTTTGCGCTGACCTGGCTCGGCATCCTGTTCGTGATGACCCTGCCGCTGCTGGCGGCCGACATCGCGACCGGCTTCGGCTGGTGGTGGAAGGCGCGCGCACAGGGCCTGCGCCGTGGCGCCGCCGTGCTCGGCCTGCTGCTCAGCGCCTTCGCGATCTGGCAGGGCGTCCGGGCCCCGGTGGTCATCTCTTACGAGGTCGCGCTGCCGAAGCTGCCCGCGGCCCTGGACGGCATGCGCCTGGTGATGGTGAGCGACCTGCACCTGGGCGCCCAGCGCCGCGCCGACTGGATGGCGGCGCGGGTCGCCCAGATCAATGCCCTGCAGCCGGCGGCCGTGCTGATGGTCGGCGACCAGGTCGAGGACAATCCGCTGGGCGAACCGCAACTGGCGGCGGTCCTGCGCGGCCTGAAGGCGCCGCGCGGCGTGTGGGCCGTGACCGGCAACCACGAGTTCTATGGCGACGTCGAGACGACGGTGAGGGAGTTCGAAGAAGGCGGCGTGCGCTGGCTGCGCAACGCCAGCGTCGAACTGGCGCCGGGCCTGCGCCTGGCGGGCATCGAGGACGTCGGCCGCGCCATGCGCGGCGCCGGCGCGATCACCGGCGGTCTCGCAGGGGTACTACCGGAATCCGCGACCGAGGCGACGATCCTGCTCTCGCACATCCCGGCCGCGCCCGTGATCGACATGGCGGCGGCGCGCGGCGCCGGCCTGATGCTGTCCGGGCATACGCACGGCGGCCAGATCTGGCCCTTCAGCTACCTGGTGCAGCGCCGCTTTCCGCAGCTGGTGGGGCAGCACGCGGTCAGGGGAATGGACCTGATCATCAGCCGCGGCGCCGGCAGCTGGGGCCCGCGCATGCGCCTGTGGCAGCCGGGCGAGATCGTCTTGATTACCTTGCGCGTGCCGTCCTTAAAGCCGTAACAGCCGTGTACCGTAGGGTGGGCATGCCCACCCTACAACCCCTGGCGCGCCAAGGCCTCGATCTCGTAGTCGCCATCGTCCACCAGCCGTTCCCAGCCCTCGAACTTGCCGAGGCCCAGCGTGCGCGCCATCGACAGCAGCAGGCTCTGGCCGGGCGCGGCGCGCTCGGGCTGCAGGCGGTAGACCGGATCGGCGAATGCCACTTCCGGCGTCACGATGGTCCAGCCCATGCTGCGGAACTGGGCCAGCACGTCGTTCAGCCACAGAGCGTTGATCAGGTTATGGTGCAGCAGCAGGACATGGGCGATGTCGCGCCCCTGCAGCTGTTGCGACAGCGCGCGGTAGGCCAGCGCGCGCTGGCGGATATGGGCCAGGTAGGCGGCCTTGATCGGCGCGATGTCCGCATCGGGGTTCTTCTCCAGCACCTCGACCAGCTTGTCGTTCAGGCGCCAGTCGCTGGTGTCGAGCGACACGTAGGCATTGCGGTAGCCCTGCCTGCGCAGGAACTCGCGCATGCCATCGCGTTTTTCGGGTGTATTCCCTTCGCGCAGATAGGTAAAGCGGAACCATTTCCGGTAGCCGGGCAGCGGCGCGACGATGCGCTCGCAATCGAGGATCTGCTGCTGGTAGTCGGCCAGGCTGACGCTCTGGGCGTGCAGGTCCGGATGGGTCATCGTATGGTTGCCGAGAACGTGGCCCGCTTCGCCCCAGGCCCGCGCCAGCGCCAGGCCTTCGGGCCGGATCGCGCCATTGGCGGCGGTGACGAACAGCGCGGCGCTCGCCTTGTGCCTGGCCAGCGCCGCCAGCAGGGCCGCGTTGCGCCCGGCCGGCGTCAGGCGCGGCGTGGCGGCCAGCGCTGGACCGTCGTCGAAGGTGATCGCAACAGTCTGGGCAAAAGCGGCCGGCGTCAGCAGGCAAAGAACGAACAGGCGCAGGACGAATGTGCGGAGCATGCGGCTTCCTCAGTGAAGGACTAGCCGCAGTGTAATCGATGGGCGTAGCAAGCCACCGGCCTTTCGATGCCGGTGCCTGTTCGGCAGGGCTCAGCGGCCCTGCCCGTCCTTCTTGTCGCCCTCGCGCCGGTTCTGTGCCTGGCCCGACTGGCGATTGCCCTGCGCGCCGCCGCTCAGGTTGCCGATGCCTTCCAGGCCCGTCTGCACCTGGCCGCCGCTGCGGCTGTAGCCGGCCTCGTTTTCCTGCGAGGAGCCGTCGTCGAGCAGGTCGTCGGTACGGCTGGCCGATTGCTGGCTGCCCTCGCGTTGCAATTTGCCGCTGTCGCCGGTGCCGCCCACGCCTACGCTGGCGGCGCTGCCGGTGCCGTTCTTGGTGATCTGGTCCCAGGAACGGCCTTTCGCATCCTTCTTGTCGTCGTAAGTCGACATGCTGTCCTCCTTTTCATTGGTACCTTGACATCATAGGATGCCAGCGCGGGAGGGCAAGCGGCGCACCGGAGGCGACACTGTAGGACTGGCCGCACGGGCGAAAAAAAAGGCGCCATTGCTGGCGCCGTCAAATGCCGATCCTGTTCCGATCAGTTCGTCAGGTAGAGCACACGGCCCGTCAGCTTGATGTTGCCGGTGCCGGTAATCATGTCCTCGCCACCCGACAGGGTGCCGCCGCCCGTGATCTTGGCATACTTGCCGGTGCCGCCGGTGACCTGGAAGGTCGCGCCCGAGAAGACATATTTCGCGCCCTCGCCGGTCGGGACGAACTGGCCGCTGTAGTTGGCGAAGATCTGGTCGCCCGAAGTCGTCATGACGATGAATTTGCCGCCGCTGAAGTTGAACAG
The DNA here is from genome assembly GCF_004798585.1 of Massilia sp. Mn16-1_5. GTDB lineage: Bacteria > Pseudomonadota > Gammaproteobacteria > Burkholderiales > Burkholderiaceae_D > Telluria. The sequence continues at coordinate 235,152 of NZ_PPXQ01000004.1, read as the reverse complement.
CGGACCTACCGGAGTGATGCAGTCGGTCGCGATGAAGACCACTTTGCCGCCCATCATTGCGCTTTCGCCGTGGCCGCTGATCGTGCCGCCGAACTTCGACAGGCAGCGATCGGCTGGACCGACGGCCTCGACCAGGACGCCCTCGACGTCGAGCTGCTTGGTGACCCAGCCACCTGCGGATGCCGAGGCCGAAGCCGCCAGCAGGAGAGTCACGGCGGCAGGGCGGGCGATCGTGCGCAGGAAGGAAGTGAACATTGTGTTTCTCCGTAGTTAAGTAAGTAAGATTCAATAATATATTTTTTACAAAATTCGGCGCGCACACTCAGCAGTGCATGTCGTTCGCAAGATACATATATTTTCAGCAACATTGACAACGCTTCCGTGCGCCGGTTTAACGCTGCCTGCGTTACAACATCACACTCATCACTACGGAGAAACCATGCGCGTCGCCACCTTCAACATCAACGGCATCGGCAGCCGCCTTCCCGCCCTGCTGGAGTGGCTCGAGGAAAAGAAACCGGACGTGGCCTGCCTGCAGGAACTGAAGGCGCCGCAGGAGCGATTTCCGCTGGCGGAGATCAATGCCGCCGGCTACGGCGCGATCTGGCAAGGGCAAAAGAGCTGGAACGGGGTCGCGATCCTGGCGCGTGGCCAGGACCCGGTGGAGGTCACGCGCGGTTTGCCCGGCGACGACAGCGACGAGCAGAGCCGCTACCTGGAAGCCGTGATCGGCGACCTGGTCGTGGCCTGCCTGTATCTGCCGAACGGGAACCCGGCGCCGGGCCCGAAGTTCGACTACAAGCTGGCCTGGTTCGAACGCCTGATCACGCGCGCCCAGCAACTGCTGGATACCGGCGCACCGGTCGTGATCGCCGGCGACTACAACGTCATGCCGACCGAGCTCGACGTCTACAAACCGGAGCGCTGGCTCGATGACGCCCTGTTCCGCCCGGAGTCCCGCGAAGCCTTCCACCGGCTGGTAAACCAGGGCTGGACCGACGCGCTGCGCGCCATGCACCCTGACGAGGTGATCTACACCTTCTACGACTATTTCAGGAATGCCTACGGCCGCAACGCCGGGCTGCGTATCGATCACCTGCTGCTCAGCCCGACGCTGGCGCCGGCCCTGCGCGCGGCGGGGACCGACCACGAGATCCGCGGGCGCGAGAAGCCGAGCGACCATGTGCCGACCTGGATCGAGCTCGATCTGAGCGCGCTCGCCGTGCAGAAGGCGGCGAAGAAGGCTTGATCAGCGGCTGTTGTAGTCCACCAGGAACTGCTGCGCGCGCGGATGCGCAGGATGGGTGAAGAAGTCTTCCGGCGTGGCCCGCTCCAGGATGCGCCCTTCGCTCATGAACCAGACCCGGTCGGCCACTTCGCGCGCAAAACCCATCTCGTGGGTGACGCAGACCATGGTCATGCCCTGCCCCGCCAGCTTGCGCATCACCTGCAGCACTTCGCCCACCATTTCCGGATCGAGGGCACTGGTCGGCTCGTCGAACAGCATGACGGGCGGACGCATCGCCAGCGCCCGCGCGATCGCCACGCGCTGCTGCTGGCCGCCGGAGAGTTCGTGCGGATAGGCGTCGGCCTTGTGCGCGAGACCCACGCCGTCGAGCAGTTCGAGTGCGTAGGCTTTTGCCTCTGCCTTGCTTGCCCGCTTCAGGTTGACCGGCGCCAGCATGCAGTTCTCGATGCTTGTCAGGTGCGGAAACAGATTAAAGTGCTGGAACACGAAGCCGATCCCGGCGCGCAGCGCGTTCACGTCCAGGCCGGGCGCATGGATGTCGCGGCCGCCGATGCTGATGGTGCCGCCGTCGATTTCCTCGAGCCGGTTCAGGGTACGGATCAGGGTCGACTTGCCCGAGCCCGACGGGCCGCAGACCACGACGACTTCGTTCTTCTCGACCCGTTCCGACACGTCGGCGAGGGCGTGATACTGGCCGTACCACTTGTTAACTTTGTCGAGGACGATCATGCGGTTACCTTGATTGCAGGAGCTGCGCGCGCCGTCATGCGGCGCTCGAGCAGGAAGGCCAGGCGCGAGAGGCCGAAGCACAGGATGAAATAAGTCAGGGCCAGCACCAGGTAGACCTCGACCGCCTTGGTGAACACCAGGGTATTGACCTGGGTGGCGATGAAGGAGACCTCGGACAAGCCGATGATGTAGCCGAGCGAGGTGGCCTTGATGGTCGCGACCAGCTGGCTCACCAGCGAAGGCGAGACGTGGCGCAGCGCCTGCGGCAGGATCACCAGGCGCAGCGACTGGGCGTAGGACAGGCCGAGCGAGCGCGCCCCTTCGAACTGCCCTTTCGGCAGCGCGCGTATGCCTGCCGCCACGATCTCGGCCAGGTAGACGGCGTCGAACAGCACCAGGGTCATGAGCATGGTCGTGGCCTGGCCCGTCTTCACGCCCGTCACGGCCGGCAGGAAGAAGTATGCCCAGAACACGACCAGCAGCAGCGGCACGGCGCGCACGACCTGCACCAGTACGGCCGTCGGCCAGCGCACGGCGCGCCAGGGGCTGACCCGGGCCACGCCGAGCAAGAGGCCGAGCGGCATCGCCAGGAGCAGCGCCGCGGCGGACAGGAGTACCGTGAGCGTCAGCCCGCCGAGCGGCCCGTTCGGATATTGGCCGACCAGGAAGTAGAGCCAGTAGTCTTGGATGAGTTCAATCATGGCCGCCTCAGGTCCGCACCGGGAAACGGCGCGCATACAGCTGCGCGGCCAGCGAGATCGCCAGCGAGACGGTGAGATAGGCCAGCGTCGCAAAGGTGAACGCTTCGACGCTGCGGAAGGTGGCCGTCTCGACACGGGCCGCCTGGTACATCATCTCGGCCGCGCCGATGACGGTGGCGACGCTGGTGTCCTTCCACAGGTTGACGGTTTGCGACAGCAGCGGCGGCACGGCGATGCGGATGCTTTGGGGCAGCAGCACCAGGCGCAGGCTGGCGATGCGGCCCAGGCCCAGCGAACGCGCGGCTTCCATCTGGGCTACGGGCACGGCGCGAATGCCGCTGCGGATGTCTTCGGCCATGTGCACGCCCGCGTACAGCGAGAGCGCGATGACGGCGCAAATGAATTCGGGGTTGCTGTCGTAGAGGGCGAGCTTGAGCGTCTCGGGCAGCAGCTCGGGGAAGGCGAAGTACCAGAACAGCAGGTGCGCCAGCAGCGGCACGTTGCGGATGCCTTCGACCAGGCTGGCGCCGATCGCGCGCAGGACGCGGCTGTGCGAGGTGCGCATCAGCGCGATCGCCACGCCCAGCGGCAAGGCGATCACGAAGCTGGCGCCGAGCAGCTGCAGCGAGGTGAGGAAGCCCTGCACCAGCCAGTCGTGGTATTCGCCGGACCGGAGCAGGTTTGAATCGAAGAAGCTCAAACTCAGATCTTGTCGGTGTTAATCGTGAAGGTGCGCTTGGCGATGTTCGGACGCGTGCCCGGGCCGTACCACTTGTTGAACAGGGCGTTCGCCGCGCCGCTCGTCTCGAGCTCGCGCAGGGTGGCGTCGACCACCGCCTTCAGGCTCTTCTCGCCCTTGCGCAGGCCGAGCGCGATCGATTCGACGCCGATGCTGTTCGGGAGGATGGTGAAGTTCTTGGCGGCCGGGCCGAGCTTGCCGTAGTCGGCCAGCAGCGAGGATTCGTCGTTGACGTAGGCGATGCCCTTGCCCTGCTGCAGGGCCTGGAAAGCCTGCTGGGTGTTCTCGAAGGTGACGACGGTCGCGGTCGGGACGGCGGCGCGAATATTGGTTTCCTGGGTGCCGCCGCGCACGGTGACGACCTTCTTGCCCGCCAGCTGAGGCAAGGCGTTGATGCCGCTGGACGCGCGCACCATGACTTTCGAACCCGTGACGAAGTGGGTCAGCGCGAAATCGACCTGCGATTCGCGTTCCTTGTTGTGCGTGAGCGTGGCGGCCAGCACGTCGACGTGGCCCTGCTGCAGTTCGGGAATGCGGGCCGCGACCGACATCTGCTTGAACACGGGCTTGACCCCGAGCTTCTTCGCTACCGCCTTGGCGATGTCGACTTCGTAGCCGACCAGTTCGCGCGTCTTCGGATCGATGAAGCTGTTCGGCTCGTCGGTGCCGAGCACGCCGAAGACGATCTCGCCCTTCTTCTTGATGTCGGCCAGCTGGTCGGCGTGGGCGCCGTTCGCGAAGGCGAACTGGGCGGTAAGCGCAATCGCGCAGGCAAGCAGGGTACGGCGGTTGGCCATGAGATCTCCGACGGCATGAATAAACGAACCGTGAAGTATATGTCATGTGAATGACAGGGTGAAGGATCAAATTCCTATAAGAACATGTTCAACTGGCATAAAGGCGCGGCGCCGGGTAGTCGGCGCCGCGCCTGTTCGAAGCTTGCGGCTGGTCTTGCTTGCCTTATTTGCCGCCGGCAGTCTTGCCCTCGGCCTGGCCGCTACCCGAGGCGGAACCGCCGAGCGAGCCGCTGACCGAGCCCGAGGCCGGCAGCTGGGTTGCCTGTGCCTGGCCCGCCAGGCTGCGCGCGCCGCCAGCGACAGCCGCGCCGCTGGACTGGGCCGCGCCGCGTGCGTTGGCGGCGGTGCCGGCCGCATAGTCGCGGGTGGCGGCTACCTGGGTACGGGCGGCGCCGGCTGCCGGCGCGGCGGCCGCACGTGCACTGCCTGCCGCGCTGCCGGCCATGTCGCGGGCACCTCCGGCGAGGCCAGCGGAATTGAGGCTACCGGAAATGCCGGCGCCGCCAGCCGCGTTCCCGCTCGCTTTGCCAGAGGCGCCGCTCGGGGTTGGTGCGGCAGCCGCACCATTGGCGGGGGTGGTGCCGGCCAGGCCAGGCGCGCCGCGCGAGATGCCGCCGGCCAGGCCGGCGTCGCCACTGCCGCTACCGCTCGCCTGCGCGGCCCCGCTGCCGAGGGCGCCCGTCAGGCCGCCAGTCAGGCCGCCCGACGCGCTACCGCGGCCGCCGCCGGATGCATCGGCGCTCGCCGCGCGCACCGGTGCGCTGCGTTCGGCCGGCAACACACGCTCGGCGCGCCGCACGTCCGGCATCGGCGCCATCTGGCGGATCCCGCCAAAGCCACCGCCCATTCCGCCACCGATCATGCCGCCGACGGAGCCGCCCAGGGCGCCGCCTCCGAGCAACTGAGCCTGGGCCGACGCGGCGGCGGACAGGGCGAAGACGATGGCGATCTGGCGGACGATGTTTTTGGTGTTCATGGTGGTTTCTCCTGTTAGAGGCGCGCATCTGGCGCCGTTATCAGGAAAACGAACGAGCTCAGCCGTTTATTCCATCCACCCGAAAATATTTTTAAAATTGTTAGCGGAAGCGCCCGGGATCGACGCGCAAGGCGGTTCCGACTACGCCATGGCCGGTGGCATTGCTGACGGTGTCGCGCTCGCGCACCGCCTGGGACGCCAGCGCGGCGAGCGCGCGTGCGGCCCCGGCGCGGTCCGGCTGTGGCAGCGACTTGGCCAGCAGTCCCGCAACGAGCGGCGCCGCGAAGGAGGTGCCGCGCACCTGGCGGTACGGCGGCGAGCCGATAGCGGCGCTGACCATCTGGCTGCCGGGCGCCGCGAACATCACTTGCGAACCGCGCCCCGCTTCCGGCAGCGGCCGCCCCTGGCGGTCGACGCCGCTGACACCGACCACGCCCGGATAACTGGCCGGATACAGGGGCGGCGCGGCCGGACCGTCGTTGCCGACCGCCGCCACCAGAAGGTGCCCACGCGCGACCATCGCGGCCACGACCCGCTCGAGGGTCGCGTTGGGCGGCCCGACCAGGCTGATGTTGACCACGCCGACGCGCGAGCGCGCCATCCAGCCGAGGGCGCCGGCGATCTTGTCGGCCGAACCGCCGGCCGGGCTGTCGCAATAGATATCGGCCGCGAACAGGCGGGTGCCGGGGGCGGCGCCGCTGAAACGTTCGGAGCGCCCGACCAGCAGGGCCGCCACCGCCGTGCCGTGCGGCGCCGGGTGGCGCGTCCCGTCGCAGCCGAAGGATTCGATGGCGGCATCCTCGAACACCGGATGCGCGACGTCGACGCCGCTGTCGACCAGGCCGACCGCCCCGCTGCCGCCGGGCTTGCCGCTAGCGTCCTGCCCGGGCGCGCCGCCGGCCACGGGCAGCCCCGCGCTGCCGGTATAGATATGGTTGAAATCGTAGGAGCCGCCCGGGTCGAGCGCGCGCAGGCGTGCCAGGGCCTCGCTCGTGGCCAGGTCGTCCGGCACGCGCAGCACGACCAGCGATTCGCCGAGTTCCTCGAAGCGTTCTTCACGCACGACCTGGAAGCCCAGCCCGGCCGCCATGCGCAGGGCCGCCTCGCTCGGCGAATTGGCCAGGATCTCGCGCCGCACGACCGGCGCGCCGCGCGGATCGGCTTCCAGCACGGCGCCGTGGCGCAGCAGCAGGGTCTTGATAGCGTCGAGGCGCAGGCCGCGCAGGTCGCCCGGCACGGTGCGCTCGAGGAAGCGCTCGGCGGGGCGCACCAGACCGTCCAGCCCAGGTGCGCCGAGTGGCTGCGGCAGGTTCAGGCCGGGCAGGCGCAACTGGGCCTGGGCGGCGCCGGCGCCGCACAGAAGCAGCAGGCAGGCCAGGTGCCTGGCAAGGAAACGAAGGCGGTTCATGGTCGCGATCATAAAGGATAGAAAGTGTTCTGTATGAAAAACGTTCGACGGATGGAATAAAATCCATGCCGCCGACGTTTTATTCATGTGAACCATAGAAACCCCATGCTTGCCAACGAACTTGCCGCCCTGCTGCCCCGGATGCGACGCTTTGCGCGTTCGATCACTTTCCACCGGGAAGACGCCGATGACCTGGTCCAGGTCGCGATGGAGCGCGCGCTCGGCCATAGCGAGCAATATTCCGAAGGAACCCGGCTCGACAGCTGGCTGTTCCGCATCATCCGCAATGCCTGGATCGATGAAGTGCGCAGCCGGGTCCGGCGCGACGCCGTCTTCGCTCCCGAGGAAGAAGGCGAGCACGTCGGGCACGACAGCCTCGAAGCCCACAGCCAGCGCCTGGCCGTGCAGAAAGCGATGAGCCTGCTGTCCGAGGAGCACCGGATGGTCATCGGCCTGGTGCTGGTCGATGGCCTGCCCTACAAGGAAGCTGCCGCGGTGCTCGAGATCCCGATGGGCACGCTTACCAGCCGCCTGGCCCGCGCCCGTGAGGCCCTGCAGAAACTGTTGTCCGAAGAAAGAGCCGCATCATGAACCGCACCTCTAATTACCCCGACGAAATCCTGATGGCCTATGCCGACGGCGAACTGGACGAACCACAGCGCAGCGAAGTCGAGCGCGCCGTGCGCGCCGATCCCGCCCTGGCCGCCGCTGTCGAACGCCACCGCGCGCTGCGCAAGGACGTGTTCGATGCTTTCGCGGGCGTGCTTGACGAACCGGTGCCCGGCCGCCTGCAGGCTGGGACAACCAACGCGCCCGGCAAGGTGCTCTCGCTCGACGCCGCGCGCAACGCCCGCGCCCGCAGCAGCGCGGCGGCGCCGAGCGCGCCGCGCCCCGCCGTCTGGCCGCGCTGGACCGCGCTGGCCGCGACCCTGGTGCTCGGCGTACTGGCCGGCAGCGCGTGGTTCAGCGGCGCCGACAGCGACGCCGGCTATATCAGTGCCGACGCCAGCGGACGCCTGGCTGCGCGCGGCCAGCTGGCGGGGGCCTTGTCGCGCCAGCTGGCGAGCGATCCGGCGCCGAACAGCCCGGTGCGCATCGGCGTCAGCTTCGCCACCCGCGACGGCGGCTACTGCCGCAGCTTCAGCGTCGGCGCCAGCGCCGGCCTGGCCTGCCGCAGCGGCGAGAGCTGGCACATCCCGGTGCTGAGCGAAGCGGTGACGGCAAGCGGCGCCTACCGCCAGGCCTCCAGCAGCACGCCGGAAGCCGTGCTGGACGCGATCGACGACCGCATCGCCGGCGAGACCATGAACGCGGCCGCCGAACGCGTGGCGCGCGAGCGCGGCTGGAAGCGCTGAGCAGGCGCCGCCGGCAGCTTTCGAGCCCGTGCTATACAATCAACTCCACCCGGCGCCCTCCCATTGTCGAGCGGGCGCCGCATCGAATAGGAGAAGAATATGTCGGGCTACAGCATCAACATTGAAGAAAAAACCCTCGCGGGCAACAACTTCCGCGAAGTCCTGTACACCACCCAGCGCAGCCAGCTGGTCATCATGACCCTGCAGGCCGGCGAGGAAATCGGCCTCGAACACCACGAAGGACATGACCAGTTCATCCGCGTCGAAGCGGGCGAAGGCGTGGCCATCCTGGACGGCGAGGAACACAGGCTGGAGGACGGCGTCGCCGTCGTGATCCCGGCCGGCACCGAGCACAACGTCATCAATACCTCGAAGACCGAGCCGATGCGCCTGTACACCCTGTACACGCCGCCCGAGCATCCGGACGGTATCGTGCACGCGACCAAGGCGGAAGCGGACGAGTACGAGAAGCAGCACGGACATTGATGCCGGTGGGTGAGCGTACGGCGCAGTGAGGCGTAAGGTGGGCGGCTTGTCCGCCCACGCGTTCAGCGCCGAGACACTTCGTCTCAGTTTTCGGCGTTCGCTCGTGCCCGCTCCTCAAGCAAGGCCTTTTCGCGCGCATTCGACGCCATCCCGGCAGCACGCAGGAACTCGGAACTCGCCTCGTCACGCCGCCCCAGCTTTTCCAGCAAATCCCCCCTCACCGCCGGCAGCCACTGGTAGCGCGCCAGCGCCGGATCGCCCGCCAGCGTATCGACCAGCGCCAGGCCCGCCGCCGGCCCCTCGGCCATCCCGACCGCCACCGCGCGATTGAGCTCGACCACGGGCGAGGGACTGACCCGCGCCAGCTCCCCGTACAGCGCCGCGATGCGCGACCAGTCCGTATCCGCCGCAGTGCGCGCCCGCGCATGGCAGGCGGCGATCGCGGCCTGCAGCGTGTAGGGTCCCGGCGGTCCGAGCAGCTCGGCGCGGGCCAGCGCCGCCAGGCCGCGCCGGATCAGGATGCCGTCCCAGCGCAGGCGGTCCTGGTCCAGCAGCAGCACCGGCCTGCCCTCGCGGTCGACCCGCGCCGCGGCGCGCGAGGCCTGCAGTTCCATCAGCGCCGCCAGGCCCTGGGCCTCGGGCTCGCGCGGCGCGAGCTGGGCCAGCATGCGGCCCAGGCGCAGGGCTTCGTCCATCAGGGCCGGGCGCATCCAGTCGCCGCCGCTGGTGGCCGTGTAGCCTTCGTTGAAGATCAGGTAGACCACCTCGAGCACCGAGCCGAGCCGGTCCGCCAGTTCGGCCGCCGGCGGCAGCTCGAACGGTACCCGCGCCTGGCCCAGGCTGCGCTTGGCACGCACGATGCGCTGGGCAATGGTCGGTTCCGGCACGAGGAAGGCGCGCGCGATCTCTCCGGTGCTCAGGCCGCCCAGCAGCTTCAGGGTCAGCGCCACCCGCGCTTCGGTACTGAGCACCGGGTGGCAGGCCGTGAAGATCAGGCGCAGCAGGTCGTCCTGGATCGGATCGTTGCGGGCCGCATCAAGTTCATCCACAAAATCCGGCACGATGTGCGCCTCCAGCGCTTCCAGGTCCTGGCCGATCTGCGCGCATTTTTCCTGGTAAGACTTTTCGCGCCGCAGATAATCGAGCGCGGCGTTCTTCGCCGTGCGCATCAGCCAGGCGCCCGGGTTGTCGGGAATGCCGGACGCCGGCCAGTGCTCGAGCGCGGCCACCAGCGCGTCGCCGGCCAGCTCCTCGGCCAGGCCGATGTCGCGCACCAGGCGTGCGACGCCGGCCACGATCTTGGCGGACTCGATGCGCCAGACGGCGCCGATCGCCTGGTCGACCGCGCCGCGCATCAGGCGTGAGGCGGTAACGCGGCGGGATCCATCCACGACAGCTCCCACACGTGCCCGTCCAGGTCCTCAAAGCCGTGCCCGTACATGAAGCCGTGGTCCTGCTTCGGGTTCGGCGCCCGGCCGCCCGCCGCCAGCGCCTTGGCCACCAGGGCGTCGACTTCCTCCCTGCTCTCGCAGGACAGGCAGGTCAGCACCTCGGTCACTTCGCGCGCGTCGGCGATCGGCTTGCTGGTAAAGCCCTCGAAGAAACGCTCGACCAGCAGCATGGCGAAGATGTTCTCGCCGATGATCATGCAGGCCGCGTCCTCGTTGCTGAACTGCGGATTGAACCCGAAGCCGAGGCTGGAAAAGAAGGCGCGGCTGCGCGCCAGGTCTTTGACGGGCAGGTTGACGAAAATCTGTTTGTGCATGGCGTGATCCTTATCCGTTGTTGTTTCAGGCCGCTTTGGCCGAAGAGGCCGCTTCGGCCTGCTCCTTGAGGGCCGCCAGCCCGGCTTCGAACTCGCGGCCGCACATGCGGTCGGAATCGAACAGCAAGCCCATGAGTTTGGCGACGAAGGAGCTGCGTCCGTACATGACCCAGGTCACTCCGGTGCCCTGCACACCCGGCGCGAGCAGGAATTCGATGGTGTTCTCGCAGCGGATCGGCGCCGCCATGCTCAGCTGCATCGTCACCTTGCCCGGCACGGCATCGACGATCGCCAGCCGACCGCGCCCGGCAGCGCCGGGTCCGGCGAATTCGTAGGCGGCGCCGGCTCCCTGCTGCGGGCCGCTGTAGCTCAGCGTCAGGGATTTTCCCTTGGCGAATGGGTTCCAGGTATTGAAGCGGCGCAGGTCGCCGATCAGGGCCTCGATCCGCTCCGGCGGCGCGTCGATGTGCAGGCTGCGCTCGATCCGGAAGGTGTCCGGACGGCGCCAGGCCGCGAACGCGGCAATCGCGGCCAGGGTCGCAAGCAGCAACAGGATGGTCGTCATGGGCCGCTCCTCAGGCCGCGGACTGCGGCTGGACCACGGAACCGGCTTCCAGCTCGCGGAAGCGTTCCAGGGTCTCGGTTTGCGGGAAGTCCTCGAGCTCGAAGACACGGCGCACCTCGATTTCCGCGTCGAGCCCCTCGCCGCGCGGATTCGGGAAGCGGCGCGCCCACTCGAGCGCCTCTTCCGGGCTGCGCACGCTGATCATGGAATAGCCCGCGATCATTTCCTTCGACTCCGTGAAGGGGCCGTCGATCACGCTGCGCTCCTTGCCCTGGTAGCGGATGCGCCAGCCCTGGCTGCTCGGGTGCAGGCCGTTGGCGTCGAGCAGGACGCCGGCGCGGGCCAGTTCGCCGTGGTAGTCGGCCATGGCGGCGAGCAGGTCTTCGCCCGGCATGCAGCCGGCTTCGGACTCGGGGGTGGCTTTGACGATGATCATGTAACGCATGCTGGTCTCCTCGAGGAACGGGACGCGGCCCCTGCCGCGTTTCTACCGTCTACATGCACACGACGAAGGGGGCGGCCCGAATTCGACACGCCGCGCAAAAATAGTTATTCAGGACTCGTAACAGGGTGCCAGTGCCCGCACCTCGACCGTCGCCCATTCGGCCGCCGGGCAGCGCGCGGCCAGGGCCACGGCTTCCTCGTGGGTGGCGACGTCGACGTGAAAGAAGCCGCCAATCATCTCCTTGGCCTCGGCAAAAGGGCCGTCGACGGCGCTGGTCTTGCCGCCGGCCACCTGCACCCGGGTCGCACGGCTCTGCGGCGCCAGCGATTGCGCGCCCAGCAGCACGCCCTCCTCGCGCAGCGTGTCGCCGAAGCGCAGCATGCGGTCGTAGAGCGCGCGCCCTTCCTCTTCCGTGCGGGTGGCGCGCTGGCCGACGGCTTCGTGGATCAGCAACATGTACGACATCGAATTTCTCCGGAAAGATGGTCATAAGAGCAAGCAGTATGCAATGCCCAGGCGGTCGAGTAAAGCACCGGGGACCGCAACGCAAGCCCGCTTCGCTCAATCGTGCGCGCCATGATAAGGATGAGATCGCGTCCGACTCCTCCTACAAGGCCCCCTCCCATGCGCCTATTGTCGCTCCACAGTGCGGGGTTACCATCAAGGAACCATTCACCGACAAGCAGGAGGCAGCCATGGCAGAGAACAAGGGCAAGGGCACGAAGGGCCGCAACTACGATGAACTGACCGGCGTGGGCACGAGCAGCGCCGGCATCACGGGCACGACGGGCAACCTGAACACGGGCACGCGCGACGGCGGCATCGGCATGCCGTCCAGCTCCGACAGCGGCAACCGCGCCGGCAACCGCCAGTCCGCGGAGCTTGACGATGCCGACGACGGCGACACCACGCCGGCCCTCGGCCGCGGCACCCGTTCGAATCGCGGCCGGCAGCAAGGCAGCCAGGACAATCAAAGCCGCCAGGGCGGCAGCCAGAGCGGCAACAAGCAGAGCGGATCAGGCAGCGGAAACGCGCAGGGTGGCCTCGGCCACAGCCTGGACCAGGACGTGATGGGCAAGGAACAATAAACCCGCGCAGCGCGCTCCCGAGGGGCGCCTGTATTCCGGCGAACGTCCCGTTTGAGCTGCGGGCGTTCGCATCGTGACGTCCGGCGTCCGCGCCGATCTCCGAGGCTCCATGCGTATCCTGATCCGCAGCGCCCTCCTCGCCGCCCTGCTGCTGGGCGGCTATGCGCTGCTCGGCCCGTACATCAAGCAGATGCTGTACGCGATGCGGCTGGCGGCGATGCCGGTGCCGGCCTCGCTGCCGGTGCCGGTGCGCGGCGTCGCGCCGCGCCAGTTGCGCGATACCTGGCATGGCGCGCGCAGCGAAGGCCGCAGGCACGAGGGCATCGACATTTTCGCGAAACGGGGTACGGCGGTGCTGGCCGCGACCGAAGGGATCGTCCTGCGCGTGGGGACCAACCGGCTCGGCGGACAGGTGGTCTGGGTCCTGGGGCCGGGCGGCCAGCGGCATTATTATGCGCACCTGGACCGCTATGCCGATATCGACAAGGGCCAGCGCGTACGGCCAGGGACCATTCTCGGCTACGTCGGCACGACGGGCAATGCCAAGGGGACGCCGCCGCACCTCCATTACGGGATCTACGAGATGGATGGGGCGATCAATCCGTATCCGATGTTGCGGCCGCAAGGGGCCGTTGCACAGCGTTGAAGGAGATATGATGCAACTTGATGACGACACCCTCGACTTCGCCCGCAGGGTGTTCCAGTATGCCCGCACGGGCGAAACCGCGCCGCTGGCCGACCTGCTGGCCCAGGGCCTGCCCGCGAACCTGCGCAACGAGCGCGGGGACAGCCTCTTGATGCTGGCCTGCTACCACGGCCACCTGGAGACGGCGCGCGTGCTGCTCGAGCACGGCGCCGATCCGGAACTGCTGAACGACGCCGGCCAGACTCCGCTCGCGGGCGCCGCCTTCAAGGGCGATGCCGCCGTGGCGGCCCTGCTGCTGGAGCGCGGGGCGGTGGTCGATGCGGCCGGCCCGAACGGCAAGACCGCCTTGACGATCGCGGCCATGTTCAACCGCGTCGAGATGATGCGCCAGCTGATCGGGCATGGCGCCGACCCGCGGTCGGTGGACGCGGCCGGCATGCCGATCCGCGAGGCGGCGGCGAAGATGGGCGCCGTCGAAGCGGTCGACTTCCTCAACCAGCTCCTGGAGCCAAGGTGACGGCCTAGTGGCGCTCAGTGGCGAGACCGCAGGAACTCGGTCGCCATCGCCGCCGGCATCGGGTGGCTGAACAGGAAGCCCTGGAACAGGTCGCAATCGCAGGCGGCCAGCTTCTCGTGCTGCTCGAGCGTCTCGACACCCTCGGCCACCACGTGCATGTCGAGCTTGTGAGCCAGGGCCATGATGCCGGCGCACAGGTCCGCGTCCTTGGTGTCGCTGGCGACGTTGCGCACGAACGAGCGGTCCAGCTTCAGGTAGTTCACCGGCAGCTGGCGCAGGTAGGACATCGACGAGAAGCCGGTGCCGAAATCGTCGATCGACAGCGCCACGCCGCCATCGCGCAAGCGGTTGAGAATGGCAATGGCCAGATCCGGATCGGACATCATCATCGATTCGGTCAGCTCCATCTCCAGGCAGCCGGGATCGATGCCGTGCTCGCGCATCAGGTCGAACACATAGTCGGGCAGCGTGGCGCTGGTCAGCTGGCTGGTCGAGAGGTTGACCGCGATCGGGATCGTACCCAGGCCGGCGTCGCGCCAGGCCGCGATCTGGCGGCAGGCCTGCTCGATCACCCAGCGCCCCAGGTGCAGGAGGAGCCCCAGCTGTTCGGCCAGCGGGATGAAGTTATCGGGGGCGACCAGGCCGACGCCGGGCCGGTTCCAGCGGATCAGGGCTTCGAAGCCGGCGATGCTGCCGTCGCGCCGCATCTTCGGCTGGTAATGCAGCGCGAATTCGCTCGTACCCATGGCGGCGCGCAGGTCGCGTTCGAGTTCGACCCGGCGCGCCACCGTGGTCCCGAGTTCGGGCGAATAGAAGCGGTACTGGTCGCGCCCGTTGTCCTTGGCCGAGTACATGGCCGCCTCGGCGCGCCCGAGCAGCTCGGCCGCGCCGTACTGGCTGGCGTTCGACAGGCTGATGCCGGCGCTGAAGGTCAGGTGCAGGGGCTGGCGCAGCAGCGTATAGGGCTGGGCCAGGAAGGCCCGAATCTGCTCCAGCTGGCGCGCCACTTCCTCGATCGTGGCGGCGCGCGGCAGGGTAAAGGCGAATTCGTCGCCCGACAGGCGCGCCAGGCTGCCCAGCGCCACGTTGCACTGCTGCAGGCGCTGGCCGACCAGCTGGATCAGCTGGTCGCCGATGCCCTGGCCGTAATTGTTGTTGATGTACTTGAAGCCGTCGAAGTCGATGATCACGACGGCCAGCCGGGTGCCGTGCAGCGCCGCCATCACCAGCTGCTCCTCGAGCGAAGACTCGAACATGCCGCGGTTGGCCAGGCCAGTGAGCGAATCGGTGATGCGTTCGTGCTCGAGCCGGGTGCGCAGGCCGCGCAGCTCGGTGATCTCGGTCGAGAACCCGATCAGGCAGACCGGATGTCCAGGCAGCTGCAGCGCTACCTTGCGCGACCGGAAATGGTGCTTGCAGCCGTCGGCGCCGATGATGGTCTCCTCGCGCACTTCGTCCCCTTCGCCGGCGAACACCTGGGCATCATATTCGACCACCCGCGCGGCGATCTCGGGCGGCATCAGCTCGCGGTCGGTGCGCCCGATCAGGTCGGGCAGCTCGCGCGCATACAGGGCCAGCACCGGGCCGTTCGCGTACATGTAGCGGCCCTGCTGGTCCTTCAGGTAGATGGCGGCATCGACGTTCGACAGGATGGTGTTGAGCAGGTCGTTGCGCTCGATGAGCTGGTCCACGGCGCGGCGCTGGTCGGTGACGTCGGTCGAGATGCCGCACAGCCCGCGCACGCGGCCGCGGGCATCGAACAGGGGAATCTTCACGGTACGAAAGCTGCGGCAGCTGCCATCGCGCATGCACACCACTTCCTCGGCGTCGACCTTCTCGCCGCTGTCGAGTGCCTGGCGGTCGGTGGCGGCAATATCGGAGACGGCCACGTCCACGAAAGGCGCATCGGTCTGGCCGACCACGCTGGCCGGATCGGTGCCGAAGGCCGCGGCCAGCGCCTTGTTCGCGAACAGGTAGCGCCCTTTCCGGTCCTTCACGTAGAACAGCGCGTCCAGGTTGTCGACCAGGGTCCACAGGTTCTGCAGCTGCGCCGGATCGACCTCCGCGGCCTTGGCGGAGGCCGGTCCATCGATCGATGCCTGCTGTTTCTTCATCCTGCCTGTCCTCCAGCGATGTGGGCGCCTGCCGTCCGTGCTGGACGCATGCGCTGCCGCCAGTGTAGCGCCACTGTGGCCCGTTTCGGCGGGTCAAGGACGCGCACCGTGAAAACGCTGCAAATCAGCAACAGGCGTCGGCAGCTTGCAGCCTTGGCAAGATATTTACGCTACTCTGTTGCCTGCCAAAACATTGAGGATGCCCATGTCCCGCCTTTCCTGCGCGCCGCTGCGCCGTCGCTGCCTGTCACTCGCCCTGCTGGCCGCCCTCTCCGCCTGCGCCGGGCTGCCTCCCGGGAAGCCGACGGCCAGTATCCTCGACACCCACGTTCCGGCCGGCTATAACGGCGTGGTGCTGGTACGGGCCAGCCGGGCCGACGCGCCGGTCGTCAAGACCTGGGGCCAGGCGCAATTCGAGACGCCGGCCGCCTTCGCCGCGGACACGCCCTTCATGGTCGGCTCGGTCTCGAAGTGGATCACGGCGGTGACGGTGCTGCGCCTGGCCGAACAGGGCAAGCTGGACCTCGACCAGCCGATTACGACCTGGCTGCCGGAACTGCCTGCGGCCAGCCGCGCGGTGACCCTGCGCCACCTTCTGTCGAACACGAGCGGCATCGAGCGCGGGCTGACGCTGGCGCTCAAGCGCGATCCCGGCCTCGAACGCCTGATGATCCCGGCCCGGGAAGCGGCCCTGCGCTTCGGCAGCGGGCCGCTACTCTTCGCGCCGGGCACGCGCTTCGACTATTCGTCGACCAATTGGGTGATCGTTGCCGGCATCGTCGAGCGCGTCACCGGAGAACCCTTCACGCGTGCGGTCGTGCGCCTGGTGCTCGAGCCGGCCGGCGTACGCCAGACCGGCTTTGCCAGCCTGGACCCGGCCGGCACGCCGCGCCTGGCCCTGGCCTACGGCAGCGAGCGGACGGCGCGCAAGATGCCGGCCGCGCCGCCGATGGCCGCCGCTGCCGGCACGGTCTACAGCAGCGCGCAGGACCTCGTGAAGATTGCGGACCTGGTCTACAGCGAACGTTTGCTGAGCGCCGCCTCGCGGCGCGAACTGATGTCCGTGCAGCATGCACCGGAAGAGTATGCGCTGGGTGGACGCGTGAAGCAGGTAGGGAACGCCACCCTGGCATGGGAAAGCGGTGTGATGGGCGGCTACAAGAGCTTGCTGGCCTATGCGCCCGAGGATGGGCGCGCGGTGGTCCTGCTGAACAACACGGACATGGCGCAGTCCGAGCAGGCCAGGATCGCCCTGGCGCTGCTCGATGCCTTGGCGCAGTGAGATGCGGTGATTACTTGGTGACGGCCAGCACCGTGCGGCGCCCGCCCTTGAAGGTGTAGAGGGTGATGGTGCCGTCGCGGATGTCGCCACGCGCGTCGAAGGCGATCGGACCCGTGACGCCCTTGTACTGGATTTTCGCCAGCACCGGCAGGTACTGCGCCGGCGCCGTCGAGCCGGCCTTGCTCATCGCTTCGGCCATCGTCATCACGGCGTCGTAGGCATACGGTGCGTTGATCTGGACGTCGATGCCGAAACGCTTCTTGTAATCGGCACGGAATCGATCCAGGCCTGCACGGCCTGCCGCATCGACACCGCCCGCCTCGGCGCAGAACACCTGGTTATCAAGCATGGCGCCGCCGGAGAGCTTGTGGATCTCGTCCGAGCAGATGCCGTCGCCGCCCATCATCCTGACGTTCAGGCCGAGCTGCTTCATCTGGCGCAGCATCGGGCCGGCCACGGCGCTCATGCCGCCGAAGAAGACCAGGTCCGGCTTGGTCGCGCGGATCTTGGTCAGAATCGCATTGAAGTCGGTTGCCTTGTCATGCGTGAACTCGCGCGCCACCACCTGCGCGCCCTGCTGCTGCAGGCTCTTGCCGAATTCGGTGGCCAGGCCCTGGCCGTAGGCAGTGCGGTCGTCGATCACGGCGACGCGTTTTGCGCCCATGTCCTTCACGGCGTAGTGGCCGAGGGCGCGGCCGAGCTGGATGTCGTTGGCCACCACACGGAAGGCCGTATTGAAGCCTTGCTGGGTGTATTTCGGGCTGGTGCTCGAAGGCGAAATCTGCGGGATGCCGGCCTGGTGATAGATCTTCGAGGCCGGAATCGTGGTGCCGGAGGTTTCGTGGCCGACCACGCCGTTGACGCGCGCATCGACCAGCTTCTGGGCGACGCTGGTCGCCTGCTTCGGATCGCCGCCGTCGTCCTCGGCCACCAGTTCGAAGCGGACCTTCTTGCCCTTGATGCTGACGCCGCGCGCGTTCAGGGCTTCGATCGCCATGCGCGCGCCGTTCTCGGTGTCCTTGCCGAAATACGCGACCGGACCGGTCACGGCGGCCGAGTGGCCGATCTTCACGACTTCCTGGGCCAATGCCAGGCTCGATGCGGAAAGTAGCGCTGCCGCTACCAGGGTCTTCTTCATGCAATCCTCTAGATGTGACGTAGCGCGCTGAACGGGCGGCGCCAAAAGGGGCATGATATCAAGGATGAGCAGGACGCGTCATGTACAGGGCCGGCTCCGGATAGGTGGCCAGCGCAGCGCGCGCAGCGTGCGTATCGCACCCGGCAACGCGATAGCCGAGCCGCTCCCAGAAGCCGCGCGAGTCCTGCACCGAGACCAGGGCGCACCAGTCCAGGCGCGTGTCGCGCGCCTGCGCCAGCAGCTGCGCCGCCAGCCTGCGGGCCAGGCCGAGGCCCGTGGCTTCGGGAGCCACCGCCAGGTCGTGCAGGTAAAGCGCATCGCCTTGCGGATCGACCTCGAAGTGCGCGTCCAGCGGCGTCACCGCGCCTAGGCGGCTGCGGTAGGCGAAGACATACCCCAGGATTGCACCATTCTGGTGCACCGCGACAAAGGAGGTGTCGCCGGCCTGTTCGATGCGCGCCGCTACGACCGTTGCCGGCTCCTGCATCGCCGGCGGATAGCAGGCCGCCTGCACCTGCAGGACCGCGTCGAGATCGGCGGCACGGACGGGGCGCAGCGTGGCTTGAGAAGCGTGGGACATGAAGCGAATGACGAGGGCAAAGGCAGCATCCTAGCCGGATGCGGCCGCTTTGCCCAGCGGGTCCGTGCGCGGCGCCGCGGCGGCTTGCGGCATACTGGAGCGAAGCATGCGGCGCCACAGGGTACACGATGCGCCGCCCGAAGGAGTTCCATGACGACCCAGCACCCAGGCGGCGCCGGCGCCGAGCTGCGCTTTCGCACCCTGCTCTACCGCTTCATCTTTTTCGACTGGCTGTTCCAGGACGTCGGCGGCGCACGCACGGCCATCGAACGCCATGCCGCTACCCAGCACAACCGCCGCATGAGCAAGTACCTGCCGGTCTACATGCGCCGCTGGTCCTTCCTCACCGTACTCGATTTCGCGCTCGGCTTCCTCGTCGAGCGGGCCCTGCAGGCGACGCTGCTGTCGGCCTGGTTTTATACCTGGACCTGCATCACGGCCACCGGCACAGTAGTGATTGCCGTCGCCTGGATCTTTCTGACCCAACCGCAGCAACCGTGATGCGCTGCACAACAAACGCTTGACAGGCTTGCAGCTTCGCGGCTAGAGTCAAGTCAATGACCTCCCAACTGCATCTGTCGACTGTCCTGCCAAACGCCAGCGTCCTATCGCTAGCGCTACTACTACGCGCCTGATTTTCCCTCGCGTTCCGGCCCTGCCGGTGTTCAAAGTAGTCACAGGAAGTTTGCACCGATGTTCGAATTCCAGCACTCCATCTCCTTGTCCCACTCGCTGCCGATCGCAGCCCGTGCCTACGTTCGTCTACTGCTAAAACTACCGATCGGTTGCCGGGCCTAGCGTCTCGTGGCCCGTCCGGCAGCCTCTCGCCACTCCCGCGCCGATCCCGGCATCCAAAGACTTAGCAGGAGTACGAACATGTTGAACAACCCATCCGCCAAATACCGTCCTTTCCCCGCCGTCGCGCTTGAGAACCGCCTGTGGCCCGGCAAGACCATCACCCATCCGCCGATCTGGATGAGCACCGACCTGCGCGACGGTAACCAGGCCCTGATCGAGCCGATGAGCCCGGAGAAGAAGCTGCGCTTCTTCGAGATGCTGGTCAAGATCGGCGTGAAGGAAATCGAGGTCGGCTTCCCGTCCGCCTCCCAGACCGACTTCGATTTCGTGCGCATGCTGGTCGAGGAAGACCGCATTCCCGAGGACGTCACCATCATCGTCCTGACCCAGGCGCGCGACGAACTCATCCGCCGCACCGTCGAGTCGGCGGCCGGCGCGAAGCGCGCCATCGTCCACATCTACAACTCGGTGGCGCCCGTGTTCCGCCGTGTGGTGTTCGGCATGGAACAGGAAGAGATCGTGCAGATCGCCGTGAACGGCACGCGCCTGATCAAGGAGCTGGTGGCGCAGCACCCGCAGACGCAATGGGGCCTGGAATACTCGCCCGAATCCTTCTCGACCACCGAGCTGGAATTCTCGAAGCGCATCGTCGACGCCGTCAGCGCCGTGTGGCAGCCGACGCCCTCCAACCCGATGATCGTCAACCTGCCCTCGACTGTCGAAGCGAGCACGCCCAACGTCTACGCCGACCAGATCGAATGGATGTGCCGCCATCTGGAGCGGCGCGACTCCCTCGTCATCAGCGTCCACCCGCACAACGACCGCGGCACCGCGGTGGCGGCGGCCGAACTGGCCGTGCTGGCCGGCGCCGACCGCGTCGAAGGCTGCCTGTTCGGGAACGGCGAGCGCACCGGCAACGTCGACCTGGTCACGCTGGCCCTGAACCTCTACACCCAGGGCGTGCACCCGGGCCTGGACTTCTCCGACATCGACAGCGTGCGCCAGCTGGTCGAGGAGTGCAACCAGCTGCCGGTGCACCCGCGCCATCCGTATGCGGGCGACCTGGTGTTCACCGCCTTCTCCGGCTCGCACCAGGACGCGATCAAGAAGGGTTTTGCCGTGCAGCCGAAGGACGGCATCTGGGAAGTGCCTTATTTGCCGATCGACCCGGCCGACCTCGGACGCAGCTACGACGCCGTGATCCGCGTGAACAGCCAGTCCGGCAAGGGCGGCATGGCCTACCTGCTGGAGCAGGAATACGGGCTGCAGCTGCCGCGGCGCCTGCAGATCGAATTCTCGCGCGTGGTGCAGCAACTGGCCGACAGCAGCGGCCGCGAAATCGCCGCCGGCGACATCCACGCCCTGTTCGCGCGCGAGTACCTGGAACAGGAAGCGCCGTACCGCTATGTCTCGCACCGCATGAGCGAAAATACGGCCGCCAGCGAACCGGTGCAGGTCGAAGTCAGCGCCATCGACGGCAAGGTGCAGCGCGCCCTGCGCGGCAGCGGCAACGGTCCGATCGACGCCTTCGTCAATGCCCTCGGTCTCGACGTGCGCCTGATGGACTACCACGAGCACGCGATCGGCTCGGGCGCGAATGCGCGGGCGGCCTGCTATGTCGAGCTGCGCGTGGGGAGCGGCCCGACGCTGTTCGGCGCCGGTATCGACAGCAACATCGTCACCGCCTCGTTCAAGGCCGTGCTCTCGGCCGTGAACCGGCAGCTGGCGGCCGTACCGGCGATGGCGGCCTGAGCACAGGGAAAGATGCGAACCGGGACATGGGTATAATCGGCGCAGCCGCGCCGTCCCGGCCCGGTACGTCCTTTTCCGGAACCAGCCGATGAAACAAGCCCTGTCCCTGCTGTTGTTGCTGCCCCTTTCCGCCCTGGCCGACGACGCCGCCGTCCTGAAATGCCGCGCCCTCCCCGACGCCGCCAGCCGCCTCGCCTGCTACGACGCGATGCCGGTCGGCGCCGCGCGCGTCGCCGCGTCACCGGCTGCCGCAACCGCTGTCGCACCCGCCGCTGCACCCGCCGTCGCCGCCACCCCGGAGCAAAGCTTCGGCCTGCGGCCCGCCGTGCAGAAGAAGGAAGTGCAGGCCGAGACCATCCACAGCACGGTGGCCGGCAAGATCGACGGCTGGTCTGTCGGCTCCCGCATCAGCTTGGCCAACGGCCAGGTATGGCGCGTCGTTGACGGCGACGCCGTTCTCCCCGTGCTGACCAACCCGAAGGCGCAAGTCTCGCGCGGCCTGCTGGGCGCCTACTTCCTGCAGATCGTCGGCCACAACAGCACGGCGCGCGTCACGCGCGTCCAGTAAGCGCGCGATGAAGAAAACCGAAGCGCGGCGCACCGCCATCCTGGCCGCGGCCGCCGAGGTCTTCCAGGAGTCGGGCTACGAGCGCAGCGCAATGTCCGACATCGGTACGCGCACCGGCTTTTCGAAGACCACGGTGTACGGCTACTTCCCCTCGAAGGAAGCGCTGCTCACGGCGCTGGCCGAGGAAGCCACGGAGCGCGGCGTCGGCGCCGTGCAGGCGGCGCTTGCCGCGCACGATGCGGACATCGGCGCGACGCTCGAGCGCTTCGCCGACGCCTACCTGTCCTTTGCGCTGTCCGCGCCCGTGTGCACCCTGCGCCGCGTGCTGGTGGCTGCGGCCGGCCGCATCGAGCTCGATCCGCGCTGGCGCGACCTGGGCGCGGCGCGTATCAATGCCGCGCTGGCCGCCTGCCTGCGCGCGCAAATGGATGCAGGCAGCCTGCAGCGCGGCGACGCGCACCGCGCCGCCCAGCAATTCAAGGCCCTGCTGGAAGCGCCCTGGTTCGAGCGCGTGTTATTCGACCAGGGCGCGGGACCGGGCCCTGGCCAGGTCGAACAGGACGCCCAGTTCGCCGTTGCGACCTTCCTGCGCGCCTGGGCACCCGGATCCCAGCCCGGTGCGCGCCCGCTGCCGCCCGACGACGCGTCATGAACACCATCGCCCTCTTCCTGCTCGCCTGCGCGCCCTTCGCCGCGAGCGCCGCCGACCTGGCCAACGGCCAGCGCCTGTTCGCCTCGCGCTGCGCGTCCTGCCACGCCGTCGGGCCCTCGGCGCGCGCCGGCTTCGGCCCGCAACTCAACGCCGTGATCGGCCGCCGCGCCGGCAGCACGCCGGATTTCCGCTATTCGACGGCCATGGTGAAGTCGGGCATAGTCTGGAACGACAAGACCCTGGCCGCTTTCCTCGATGCGCCTGGCGACCTGGTTCCGGGCACCAAGATGCGCTTCTGGGGCATGAGCGATGCGAAGCAGGTCGGCGACCTGCTGGCCTACCTGCGCAGTATCCCGCCGGCGCGCTGATTCAATCCTTGCCGGTCGCGTCGAGGTTGGCGCGCACCCGTTCCAGCAAGGCCAGCAAGCTGGCGCGCTGGGCGTCCGGCACGCCCGCCAGCGCCTCCTCGGCCGCCGCCGCGCCGTGGCGATGCCGGAGCGCGTGCAGCGCTTCGCCACTGGCGGAGAGACGCAGGCGCGTGCTGCGCCGGTCCGCCTCGTCGGCGCGCGCCTCCAGTAATCCCCGGTCGCGCAGCGCGCGGATCAGCCGCGTCAGCTGGGCCTTGTCGCGCCCCGAATGCGCGACCAGGTCGCTCAGCGTCGCATCCGGATGGCGCGCAAAAAAGCCCAGCACCTTGCCTTCCATGTGGGTCAGCGCGGCCTCCGCATCGGCATCGGCATCGGCGGGCGCGCGCATCTGGCGCGCACGGTAGAGGTGCATGATGGAATGGATGGCCTCGAACACGTCCTGCCCCGAGGGCACACGGTTTTGGTTGACTTTATCAACGGGTTTTCTCATAATAGGGGACATTATCAACCAAATTCAGGATCCATATGGAACAGGTTCATGGCAGGACCATCCGGCGCGTACGTTACGAACTGCATCGGCGCGAAGTCGTCGTCACGCGCGTGGAGCCGCTCGGCGCCCACTTCAAGGCCATCACCTTCCACGCCGACTCGCTTGCCGGCTTCCTCTCGCTTTCCTTCGACGACCACGTGAAATTCATGTTCGCGGGCGCGGACGGCGAGGAGGTGCGGCGCGACTATACGCCGCGCCGCTTCGACGCACAAGCGCGCGAGCTGACGATCGAATTCGCGCTGCACGGCGACGGCGCTTGCGCGAACTGGGCGCGCCGCGCGCAGCCGGGCGACCAGGCCATCATCGGCGGCCCGCGAGGCTCGATGATCATCCCGCTCGACTACGACTGGCACCTGCTGGCGGGCGACCTGAGCGCGCTGCCGGCGATGCGGCGCCGCCTGGAAGAACTGCCGGCAAACGCGCGCGGGATCGTGGTGGCCGCTGCGCCCGAGAGCGATCGCCTGCCCTTCGCCGGCGCGGCCGAGGTGCATTGGATCGAGGATGGCGACGCGCTGGCCGAAGCCGTGAGCGCATTGACGCTGCCGCCTGGCGACGGCTTCGCCTGGGCCGCCGGCGAGGCGCAGGCCGTGAAACGCCTGCGCGAGGTGCTGGTGCGCGAGAAGGCCCTGCCGAAAGAGGCGATGCGGGTGTCGGCTTACTGGAAGCGTGGCGCCACCAACCACCACGAAAACCTGGAGTAAGCCGGGCTTATGGGAGTGTCAGTGGCGCCGGCAACGTACTGACGCCCTGCTCGCGGGCCGCCGCCGCTTCCGCTTCCTGCGCGCGGCGAAACGCCGGGCGCTCCTTCAGGCGCGCCAGGTAGCGCGCAAGCGCCGGCGCAAATTCGTCCGCCAGGCCCAGATAGTCCGCCAGCAGCAGCGCGTAGCCGACCGAGATGTCGGCCATCGTGAAACGCTCGCCGCAGAGGTATGTACGGCCCTCGAGGACAGGCTCCAGCGTGCGCAGCCGGCCCAGGAACCAGCGCGTGTAGTCGGTCACCACCTGTGGCGCGCGGCGTTCAGGCGCCTCGAAGCGTCCGTAGCGCAGGATCAGCGTCTGCGGGAAGGTCAGCGTCGCCTCGCCGAAATGCAGCCAGTTCAGGTAGGCGCCGAATTCCGGCTCGCCTGGCGCCACGTCGAAGCGGCCCTCGCCATAACACGCCGCCAGGTACTGGCAGATCGCGCTGGACTCCGTCATGCGAAGCTCGCCGTCGAAGAATCCCGGTACGGTGCCCAGCGGGTTGACGCTCAGGTAGCCGCGGTCCAGCGCGCGCGGCGGGAACGGCAGCATCTTCAATTCATACGCGAGCTCCAGTTCTTCCAGCGCCCAGAGGGGCCGGAAGGAACGCGCGGCGACGCAGTGAAAAAGGGTGATCATCAGGCAGGCCTCGTGGTCGGGATCGATGCGACAACCCGTTTATACCATGCCGGCGACAAGAAAAAAGGACGCCGAAGCGTCCTTCCTTGTATCGCTTCGGGCGAGCCGATTACTTACCGCAGCCCAGCGACTTGATACGGTCGTAGGCCGCCTTGGCCTGCACCAGTCCATAGCCGTACTTGGTGTCGCGGCCGGCCGTGCCCAGGTCGAGCGCGCTGTTGTCCAGCGAGGTGCGCATCTGGGCCGCGGTACAGGTCGGGAAGTAGCTCCACACCAGCGCGGCAACGGCCGAGACGTGCGGCGTCGCCATCGAGGTGCCGTCGTAATAGGCGTAGTTGCTGGCCTTGACGGTCACGGTCGCGCTCTGGCCCAGTTTGGCTTTCATCGCCGCGCCGTCGGTGTCCGAGGCCGTGACCGAAGGGATGCCGGTCACGGTGGTGCCCAGCGTGCCGCCGAAGGCGCCGGCCACGTTGTTGTAGATGACCGCGCCGACGCCGCCGCTGCTCTGGCAGTTCTGCACCTTGACCGCGAAGTCGATCGTGCCGCGCTGAATCAGGCAGACCTTGCCCGAGACGGCGCTATTGACCTTGTCGCCGAGGCCGAAGTCGGCCAGCGGCGCGGTCGCCGTTTTCAGGGGCGAGCCTTCCATCGCACCGGCGGCGTAGCTGGTGCCGCCCACGGCCAGGGCGGCGTCGATGCCGGCGCCAGTCGGCACGGTCGAGAGCACGCTCACGCCGGGGCCGGACAGTTCGACCTTGCTGTTGTACTGCGAGAAGTCGGCCCACTGCTTGTTCTCGTCGAGCGCGCCGACCATCACGACGCTGGCATAGCCGGCCGGATAGGACACGACGCGGTTGCCGTCGTTACCGGCCGCCGCGACGCTCAGCACGCCTTTCGCGTACAGGGAGTCGAACGCTTTCTGCTCGGTCGTGCTCTTGCGCCCGCCGCCCAGCGACATCGAGATCACGTTGGCGCCGGCCGCGCCGCACTTGTTGGCGGCCGAGGCCAGGGTCGAGGAATAGGCCCAGCCATCGGCGCCGAAGACCTTCACGATGTGCAGTTTCAGCTGCTTGTTCGCGTTGACGCCGACCACCCCGACGCCGCTGTTGTTGATCGCGGCGATGGTGCCGGCGACGTGGGTGCCGTGGTGGTTTTCGTCGGTGTACCACCAGCCGGTGCCGGCGTCGTATTCGCCGGTCAGGTTGTTACCCGACAGGTCTTCATGGTTGCGGTCGATGCCGGAATCGATGATGCAGACCTTGCGGTTCGCCGCCGCGCTGTCGGACAGCTGGTCGGCCTGCACCAGCTTGATGCCGTAGGGGACCAGCTGGCCGCTCGCATACGGCGTGCCGGTCGACGGCGTGGTCAGGGCGAAGGGCTTGCGGATCACGTCCTCTTCGATGTATTCGACATTCGGATTGTTCTCGAGGCCTTTCAAGGCCACGGCCGGAACCTCGATCGCCATCGCGTTCATGCCGAAGATCTCGTGCTTGACCGAGCCTTTGGCGGCGCTGACGACGCCCTTCAGCGCCGCCTTGGCGCCGGGTTTGAAGGCCACGATGACGCGGGTGGTATCGGGTGCGGCGGCCTGGGCGCTGCCGAAGACGCCGGCCGCCACAAGGGCGGCCAGGCAGATGCTGAACGAGTGCGATGCGCGAGTATCTTGACGTGCCATGAGTCTTCTCCGTGTGAATACCTATGATGTCGCCCGCTTGCCGCTGCGGGTGCGTGTTCTCCGCTCACATTTGTAGGAATGTGATTGGTCAAGTGTATTTGGAAAACTCAGGCGTGGGTAAACAACTCGTCTATTGTGTGAACGAAAACAGACTCGGCAGCAAAGCACGTTTTCGCATGGAAAGTTCAGGGCTTCCTGCCGTGCAGCGCTTTACGCGAGGCCTTGCGTTCCTCGGCCTTTTCGAAGCGCCGCTTCTGCTCTTCCGTCTCCGGCACCAGCGGCGGCACCGCCTGCGGCTTGCGGTTGGCGTCCACCGCCACCATCGTGAAATAGCAGCTGTTGGCGTGGCGCTGGGTGCGCGCCTGGATGTTCTCGGTGACGACGCGGATGCCGATCTCCATCGAGCTGGTGCCCGTGTAGTTGACCGAGGCCAGGAAGGTCACCAGTTCGCCGACGTGGATCGGCTGCAGGAACATCACCTGGTCCACCGAGAGTGTGACGACATAGGAGCCCGAATAGCGGCTGGCGCAGGCGTACGCCACGCTGTCGAGGAATTTCAGGATGGTCCCGCCATGGACGTTGCCGGAAAAATTGGCCATGTCGGGGGTCATCAGGACCGTCATCGTCAGTTCGTGGATGGGTCTTCCCTGGTGGTCGTTCATGTCGTTCCCGGTGGTCTGTGGATGGAGATACAGGCCATTGTACGAGGCTTTCCGCGTCTTTACTTTCGGCCCTGCAATTTTTCAGGCCAGGGTGTACGCCCCCTCCGCCGCCAGTGCCTCGCCGCAGGACAGCGCATAGCGTCCGGGCGCGTTACCGCTCGTCAGCACGACGGTCGAGCCCAAGGGCACCGGCGCCGTGAAGCGCACCGACATCGCACTCACCCGCCGCCCCGCCGCGGCTTCGAGTGCCGCGCAGCTGCGGGCCACCGAATGCATGCCGTGGATGATCGGTGCAGGCAGGCCCAGCAGGCGCGCGCTCCAGCGCGTCAGGTGGATCGGGTTCCAGTCGCCGGAGACGCGGGCGTAGGCGCGTCCGCTCGACGGCGGCAGCGTCCAGCTGTCGATCACGCTGCCGGGCTGGACGGCCGGGACCTGGCGCGCCCCTTTCCCGGAACGCTGGCCGCGCACGGCCAGGTACTTGCTGGTGCAGGTAAAAATGCGCTCGCCGCCGGCGCTGCCGGCCGTCTCGAGTGCGCAATAGACCGCGCCGGAACTGGTCGGCGGCAGGATGTCGATGCGGGTATCGAGCCGAATCGGCGTGTTTGCAGGTGGCGCCGCATGCGCCACCAGTTCGTTCTCGACGTGGACGATGCCGGCCAGCCGGTACGGAAAAGCATCCGTGAGCATGGTCGTCATGTGGGCGCGTTGGACCGGCAGGTACCACCAGGTGAGCGGCACGGCGCCGGGCGCGAAACCAAGCGCTGCGGCGTAACGCGCGACATGGGCGGCGTCGATGGCGGGCAGCGTGAAGCTGGAGGTCAAGGGACCGGGCGCGCTTGCCTGGGCGGGGCGCGGGCGCTTGGACAGGACCCGAAGTACCAGAGCGGGCCCCATGGGCGGCAAGGCTGGTGCAGCGCTTGATGTGGAAGCATTGGCGATCGATTGAAGCACGTTTTCTCCCTATGGACGCGAGTCAAGCGCAATCTTTCACCCGGCCGGGCGAACATTACGCTGTCAAAATGCCGTGTTTCATCGATAATACAGCCTGACGACGCACTAGCGCACTGTCGCGCACTTTCGTTTTTCGGAGATTGTATGAACAAATTTGGTCCATCGACCCTGTCGATCCAGCAAAGCCTGATGCCCCTTCCTACCCCCGAGCGCACCGCGCTGCTCGAAAACCCGGGCTTCGGCCGCGCGTTCAGCGATCACATGGTCACGATCCGCTACACCGAAGGCCGCGGCTGGCACGACGGCAAGGTCGAAGCGCGCGGCATGCTGCCGCTCGATCCGTCGACGATGGTGCTGCACTATGCCCAGGAGATCTTCGAAGGCCTGAAGGCCTACCCGCAGCCAGACGGCGGCGCCGCCCTGTTCCGCCCTGACGCCAACGCGCGCCGCTTCCGCAACTCGGCCACCCGCCTGGCGATGGCGCCGCTGCCGGACGAGCTGTTCCTGGAAGCCGTCCACGCCATCGTCAGCACCGACCGCGAATGGATTCCGAAAACCGAAGGTGCGGCGCTCTACCTGCGCCCCTTCATGATCGCCACCGAAGCGGCGCTGGGCGTGCGTCCTGCCGCCGAATACCTGTTCTGCGTGTTCGCTTCGCCGGCCGGTAATTACTTCAAGGGCGGCGCCGCCGGCGTGACCCTGTGGGTCTCCGAAAACTACATCCGCGCCGCACCCGGCGGCACCGGTGACGCCAAGTGCGGCGGCAACTACGCCGCCAGCCTGGCGGCGCAGGCCGAAGCCACGCGCCAGGGCTGCGACCAGGTCGTGTTCCTGGACGCCGTCGAGCGCAAGTGGGTCGAGGAACTGGGCGGCATGAACATCTTCTTCGTGTTCGAAGACGGTTCGATCCAGACCCCGCCGCTGACCGGCACCATCCTGCCGGGCATCACCCGCGATTCGCTGATCGTGCTGGCGCGCGATATGGGCATCACCGTGCGCGAAGAGCCGTACTCGATCGATCAGTGGAAGGCGGACGCCGCCAGCGGCCGCCTGACCGAGGCCTTCGCCTGCGGCACCGCCGCCGTCGTCACCCCGATCGGCAAGGTCAAGGGCAACGGCTTCGAAGCCGCGATCGGCAACGGCGAAGCCGGCCCAACCACCACCCGCCTGAAGTCGGCCCTGCTCGACATCCAGAACGGCCGCGCCGAAGACAAGCACGGCTGGATCCAGCGCGTGTTTTGACCTGGGCGGGGCTCAGGCTCCCAAAGGCACACGCGGCGGGCTGTTCTGCGAAAGACCACGAGCGATCGTGGTCTTTTTTTTTCGCCTTTTACTCCTTCTCTACTTGTACAGCACGCCCGGCAGCCACAGGCCGATCGCCGGAAAGGCATACAACAGCACGATCCCCAGCACCTGCAAGCCCATGAAGGGCAGCATGCCCAGGAAGATCTGGTTCAGCGTCACGTGCGGCGGCGCGACGCCCTTCAGGTAGAAAGCCGACATCGCCACCGGCGGCGAGAGGAAGGCCGTTTGCAGGTTCATCGCCACCAGCAGGCCAAAAAACAGCGGGTCGATGTTGAAGTGACCCAGCAGCGGTATGAAGATCGGCATGAAGATGACGATGATCTCGGTCCATTCGAGCGGCCAGCCGAGCAGGAAGATGATCACCTGCGCCAGCAGCATGAACTGTACCGGCGTCAGTTCCATCCCCAGCACCCAGTCGTTGATAATTTCCTGCCCGCCCAGCAGCGCGAACGCGGCCGAGAAGATGCTCGATCCGACGAACAGCCAGCACACCATGGCCGTGGTCTTGGCGGTCAGGTGGGCCGAGTCGCGCAGCAGGGCGAAGTTGAAGCGACGGTACGCGATGGCCAATAGCAGGCCGCCGAAGGCCCCCATCGCCGCCGCCTCGGTCGGCGTCGCCAGCCCGAACACGATGCTGCCCAGCACCGCGAGGATCAGGATCGCCAGTGGAAACAGCGACCCGAGCAGCATCTTGAAGATCTCGAGGCGCGCGAAGCTGAAAAACAGGTAGAAGATGGCGAGCGCAACGGCGCCGACACCCAGCGCGATCCAGAACGTCCGGGTGGCCGGCTGTGCCAGCGGCTCGCCGGCCGGGATGCTGGCGGCGGCCTCGGGTACCGCCGGCGCCACCGCGGCTGCGGGTGTGGCGCTGCCGTCGGCGGGCGGCTCGGCCAATCCCCCTTCCACCGGCGGCTCGGCCAGCCCGCCTTCGCCTGGGGGCTCCTGCAGGTCGCCGCTGTCGTCCGCCGGCGCGCTGTCGAAGGACGGCCCTGCGCCCATCTCGACCAGCTCCGTTGGGGCGGCCGCGGGCGCCGTGACGATCCGGTAACTCACGCCCATCACGGCGACAAAGGCCAGTGCGGGCAGCAGCGCCATGAACAGGTTGGCCGCCAGCGTGCGCGCCGGCACGATCGCGGCACGCCGTCCCTTGAGGGCGCCGGCCAGGCCGGCGAGCGCCATCTTTCCGTGGGCGTTCGGAATCGCCTCGGTGTAAGCCGGCAGCGTGACGACGCGCTCGCTGGCCGGCAGCGGCGGCGCGGCCGATGGTTTGAGTTTCGCCACGAGCAGGACATAGCCGACATACAGGCCGGCCAGCATGATCCCGGGGAACAAGGCGCCCGCGTACAGCTTGACCACCGAGACCCCGGCGGTGGCGCCGTACACGATCAGCAGCACCGAGGGCGGAATCAGGATGCCCAGGCAGCCGCCGGCCGTGATGCAGCCTGCCGACAGCTGCGTGCTGTAGCCCGCCTTGAGCATGGCAGGCAGCGCCAGCAGGCCCATCAGCGTAACGACCGCGCCGACGATGCCGGTGGCGGTGGCGAAGATGGCGCAGGTGACGATGGTCGCCACCGCCAGCGAACCGGGGACGCGCGCCATCGCCAGGTGCAGGCTCTTGAACAGGCGCTCGATCAGGTTGGCGCGCTCGACCAGGTAGCCCATGAAGATGAAGAGCGGGATCGAGATCAGGACGTCGTTTGCCATGACCGAATAGGCGCGCTGCACCATCAGTTCCAGCGTCAGGCCGGTCGCCTGGGCGGGGTCGCTGCTGTGGAAGGCGAGCCAGGCAAACATCACGCCCATGCCCATCAGCGTGAAGGCCGTCGGAAAGCCCAGCATGATGGCGACCACCACCAGCGCCAGCATCAGCAGGCCAAGGTGGCCGTTGGTCATGTCGGCGGGCGCCGGCATGAGCGCGAACAGGCCGGCGACGATCGCCAGCAGGATGGACAGGCCGAACCAGATTTCCTTTCTCATGACGGCCGCCCTTCGTCCGTGCTCACCATCGCCTTGAGCTTGTCGACGTCGACTTCCTCGACGTCCGCTTCGCGTACCGGCCACTCGCCCTGGCGCAGGCAGGCCACGCAACGCACGATCTCGACGCATCCCTGCAGCAGGAGCAGGATGCCTGCGAGCGGGATCACCATCTTGAACGGATACAGGGGCGGCCCGTTGGCGGTGAGCGTGGAATGCTCGCGGATCGCCAGCGACTCGGCGGCATAGGTGGTGCCGGCCCAGACCAGGGCGATGACGCCGGGGATGAAGAACACGACGTACAGCAGCAGGTCCAGCCCCGCTTGCAGGCGCGGCGGGAAGAAGCTGTAGAGCACGTCGCCGCGCACGTGGCCGTTCTTGGCCAGGGTGTAGGCGCCGGCCATCATGAAGGCGGCGCCGTACAGCATGATCATGAGGTCGAAGGCCCAGGGGTTCGGCGTGTTGAGCGCATAGCGCGCGAACACCTCCCAGGTCACGAGGAAGGTCAGCGCCACGATCAGCCAGGAAAAGGCCTGGCCGACCATGGTGCTGACCCGGTCGACGAAGAACAGGACATCTTGCATGGTGAACTCCGCTCGCAAACAGGCGCGACCCGGCCAGCGGGACGCGCGCCTTTCACTGCTACCCTGTTATCGCAACGAACGCTCAGGCCTTCTTGGGCGCAGGCGCCTTGCGGCCGAAGTAGTGGTTGTAGGCCATGCGGCGCGGGTTGTTGGTGTCCATGTCCCACTTCATGGCGCGCTCGGCGAAGGCGCGCATCGAGGCCTCGACCTTCCTGAACAGCGGGTTGTCGGCGCCCTTCTTCGCCACCACCTCGTCCCACACCTGCAGCTGCGCCTGCAGCACGGCGTCCGGCGTCTTGTAGAACTTGACGCCGTCCTTGGCCTGCATGTCGCGGTAGTCCTTCGAATAGCGGTCGACCGCCTTCCAGGCCATGTCGGAGGACGCGGCTTCGACCGCGTTCTCGATGATCGCCTTGATCTTCGCGGGCAGCGCGTTGTACTTGGTCTTGTTGAAGGTGACCTCGAACTGCTCGGAGCTCTGGTGGAAGCTTTGCAGCATGCAGATCTTGGAGACGTCGGGGAAGCCGAGCAGGCGGTCGGAGCTGGCGTTGTTGAATTCGGCGCCGTCGAGCAGGCCGCGGTCCATGGCGGGCACGATCTCGCCGCCGGGCAGCGCGTTCACCGCCGCGCCCATGGCCGTGAACAGGTCGATGGCGAGGCCGTTGGTACGGAACTTCATGCCCTTCAGGTCGGAGATCTTGCTGATCGGTTTCTTGAACCAGCCGAGCGGCTGGGTCGGCATCGGGCCGGTAAGGAAGGAAACCACGTTGGCGCCGATACCGTTGTACAGCTCGGCCAGCAGTTCCTTGCCGCCTCCATATTTGTGCCAGGCGAGCACCATGTTCGCATCCATGCCGTAGGCCGGCCCCGAGGTCCACAGCGCAATCGCGCTCTGCTTGCCGTAGTTGTAGCCCATGACGCCGTGGCCGCCGTCGAGCGTTCCTTTCGAGACCGCATCGAGGAGGCCGAAGGCCGGGACCACGGCGCCCGCCGGCAGCACCTCGATGCGCAGGTCGCCGCCGGTCATGTCGTTAACTTTCTTGGCGAAGTCCTGCGCGTACTCGTGGAAGATATCCTTGCTGGGCCAGGTACTCTGGAAGCGCATCTTCGTCGCTCCCTGCGCGCTGGCGATCATCGGGAAGGCCAGCGCGGCGCCCGCGGTGCCGGCGGCGCTGCCGAGGAATTTCCTGCGTTTCAACCGGGATTGCCCCGACTCCTTGCCACCCTGCGCACTGTCATGCTGTACACCTTCACCCTTCTTCATGGTATGTCTCCTGTCTGGTTTTTATAAAAACGGACTGAATCGATACTGTTGAGGCTGAAAAGCTGGCACATCATTTCCCAGAATGTGCCCGTTTTCTTACGGATTTCTTACACGGCCTCAGCGCGGCGCGTTTTTGCTTTGTGAAGGATCAAGCAATACTCCTGTAGCTAGGCTGATCAATTGACTGCCATCAACTATCCATCACGCCATCCGGCTTTGCCGGGTTATCATGCCGGCATCCATTTCACGCGATCGACCGCCACCTGCATGCTCAAACTCAGCCTGGACGCCCTTCTCACCGTCGACACCATCGCCCGCCGCGGCTCCTTCGCGGCCGCCGCCAAGGAATTGTTCAGGGTGCCGTCGACGATCTCGTACACGGTGGCGAAACTCGAGGAAGACCTGGGCGTGCAGCTGTTCGAGCGCTTCGGCCCGCGCGTGGAATTGACGGCGGCGGGCGCCGAGCTGCTCAAGGAGGGGCGCTACCTGCTGAAGGCGGCGGGTGACCTGGAGCGCCGGGTGCGGCGCGTGGCGTCGGGGTGGGAGACGGAATTCACGATCGCGATCGATTCGATGCTCTCGCCCTGTGCGCTGATGGACGACATCACCGCCTTCTATGGCGTGGCCGACCAGACGCGCCTGCGCCTGGTGAAAGAAGAACTGTCGGGGACCTGGGAAGCCCTGCTCGAGCGCCGGGCCGACCTGCTGGTGGGTGCGGCGGGCATGGGACCGCCGGGCGGCGGCTATACGGCCGAGCCGATCGCCACCGTCTCGTTCGTGTTCGTGGTGGCCCCTGGTCATCCGCTGGCCGGGATCGAGCGGCCGCTCTCGAAAAGCGACCTGGCGTCGCAGCGGGCGGTATCGGTGTCCGATTCGGCGCGCCAGCTGCAGGCGCGCACGGTGGGCCTGCTGTTCGGCCAGGACACGCTGACCGCGCCCGACATGCAGACCAAGTACGATTTCCAGCGCGCGGGCCTCGGTTTCGGCTTCCTGCCCGAAGCCTGGGTGCGCGAGGACGTCGCGCAAGGCCGCTTCATCGTCAAGGCCGTGGAAGAACCGAAGCCCGACGAGACGCTGTATCTCGCCTGGCGCACCGGCGAAGAAGGCGCCGCGCTGCGCTGGTGGCGCGAGCGCCTGCGCGGGTCGGACGCGCTGAATCGCCTGATCCTGCCGCGCTGACCGGTTGGACGCGTGGACGGGAAAACCCGTCCACCCTACCTTCTTTACTGCGGCAGATCGAACAACAACACTTCCGCATCCTGCGCGCCGTCGAGCACTACCTGCTCTTCGGCGTCGATGCGCACCGCGTCACCCGCCTTCAGGGCCACGCCGTTCACGCTCAGGCCACCGCGCGCCACATGGACGTAGGCGATACGGCCGGCCTGCAGCGGGAAGGCGACACGGTCTTCGCCGTTCAGGATCGTCGCGTACAGCGAGGCATCCTGCCGCATCGAGACCGAGCCTTCGCGGCCGTCGGGAGACGCCACCAGGCGCAGGCGCCCCATTTTGTCGGCCGCGTCGAAGTGCTTCTCTTCGTAGCCGCCCGGTTCGCCGATCCGGTTGGGCTGGATCCAGATCTGCAGGAAGTGCACCGGCTCGGTCTTCGAGTGGTTGAACTCGCTGTGTACCACGCCCTGGCCGGCGCTCATGCGCTGGACGTCGCCGTAGCGCAGGACGGAGCCGTTACCCATGCTGTCCTTGTGTTCCAGCGCGCCGTCGAGCACATAGGAGATGATCTCCATGTCGCGGTGGCCGTGGGCGTCGAAGCCGCGGCCGGCGGACACGCGGTCCTCGTTGATCACGCGCAGCGGGCCGACGCCCATGTGGGCCGGATCGTGGTAGTGGCCGAACGAGAAGGTGTGTTTCGAATCCAGCCAGCCGAAGTTGGCGACGCCGCGGTCTTCGCTTTTACGTACTTTCAACATGATGCGCTCCTTTTGTTATCGGCCATTCGAAGGATTCGAACCTCGGCGCCGTTCATTTGTGGCGCCTGCCGTCTGTGCATGGAGGCCATTATGCGCGTCCCCATGGCGAACAAAAAGCGAGTAGTTTGCCGGCCTGGCATCGAAATTTTCGAATGTTCACTCCGATCGTGCCTGCATGGCCTCGCCGATGGCATAGAAGTGGCCGCCGGCGACGTGGTGGATGCTGCGCCATTCCGGACCCGCCTCTTCGAAGTGCCAGTGGCCGTCGCGGAATACACGGTCGTCTGCCCAGGCGCCAACCACTTCGCCGATGAACAGGTCGTAGGCGGCCTGGTTGTGCGGCTCGGGCACCAGGCGGCATGCCAGCCAGGCGGAGCAGCCTTCGACAAACGGCAGCGAATCGCCCGCGAGGCGCAACAGGCCGATACCGGCGTCAGCCAACTTCGACGGATTGTCGGCCAGGCCGCGGTTGCCGACCTGGTTCGTGACATCCAGCAGCGCGACGGTCGGCACCTGCACCACGAAGCGCCCGCTGGCCTCGACAAGGCCGCGGGTGGCGGTCTGCTTGTCGAGCACCACGGTGAGCTTGGGCGGCGCGAAGTCCAGGGCGCAGGCCCAGGCCGCGGCCATGACGTTGTCGACGCCATCGTGGTGGCTCGACACCAGCACGGTCGGGCCGTGATTCAGCAGGCGGTATGCTTTTTCCAGCGGGACGGCTTGAATATGGGTGTTCATCTGTTCTCCAAAAATGGCACTGCCAGCACGTCCTCGATCCAGCCGGCGAAGGCGCGCAGCTTCGGCGTCGCCATGCGTCCCTGCGGGTGGACCAGGGAGACCGGCATCGGCATGCCCGGATAGTCTGCCAGCACCTCGACCAGCGCGCCGCGCGCCAGGTGCTCATGCACCATGTAGGCCGCGGCCTGGATGATGCCCAGGCCCTGCAGGCCGCAGGACACGTAGGCGTCGGCGTCGTCGACCGCGATCGTACCGGGCACCTGGCGCCGCACGACCTCGCCATCGACGGCGAAGTCCCAGTCGAAGGGGCGCCCGGTGCGGCCAGAGAAATGCACGACGCCGCGGTGGCGGTCGAGGTCCGCAACGCTGGCCGGGGTACCGTAGGTGGCCAGGTAGCCGGGCGCGGCGCAGGTCACGAAGCGCATGCTGCCGACCCGGCGTGCGATCAGGCGCGAGTCTTCCAGTTCGCCCACGCGCAGCGCGCAGTCGATGCCGTCGCGCGCCAGGTCGGCCAGGCGGTCGGCCAGGCCGACTACCAGTTCGATGCCGGGATAGCGCGCATGGAATTCGGCCAGGCGCGGCACCACCACGCGCCGCCCCAGCGCGCCCGGCAGTTCGACCCGCAAGCGCCCCTGCGGCGCATCGTCCTTGCCGCGAAACCGTCCCTCCGCCGCCTCGATCGCGGCCAGGATCTCCACGCACTGGGCGTAGAACTCGGCACCGTCAGTCGTGAGCGAGACCGAACGGGTCGTCCGCTGCAAAAGCCTGGTGCCGAGATAGGCTTCCAGGTTCTGCATGGTGGCCGTCATCGAGGCGCGCGGCAGGTCCAGCGACTGGGCGGCGCGCGAAAAACTCCTGGCCTCCACGATGCGGATGAAGGTCTGCATGGCTTTGATCCGGTCCACGGCCCCTCCGATTGTTCACAAAAAATGAATTGTATAGCAGGCTGCGCGGGTAATTATCTTTACAATCGCAGCCCGTAGAATGGCTCCCATCCCATCAAGGAGCTGTCATGACAACAACAACCCACCCCGCCGGCGACATTTCGCCCGGCACCACCCGCCTGCTGGCGATCGCCGCCGGCGTGATCGTCGCCAGCCTGTATTACGCCCAGACCCTGGTCGGTCCGATCAGCCGAGCCACCGGCCTCTCGCTCGACGCCGCCGGCCTGATCGTCACGCTGACCCAGGTCGGTTATGCGCTCGGCCTGCTGTTCATCGTCCCGCTGGGCGACTTGCTCGAGAACCGCAAGCTGGTCTTCGTGCTGCTGCTGGCCACCAGCGTGATGCTGCTTCTTGCCGCATTCACCGGCAGCGCGGCTTTGTTCCTCGCCACCTCGCTCGGCATCGGCCTCGGCTCGGTCGCGGCCCAGGTGCTGGTGCCCTTTGCTGCCCATTTGTCGCGCGAGGAAACGCGCGGCCAGACCGTCGGCAAGGTCGTCAGCGGCCTGCTGATCGGGATCATGCTGGCGCGCCCGCTGGCGAGCCTGGTCGCCGACCACTTCAGCTGGCACGCCGTGTATGGCGGCGCCGCGCTGGCCGTCGCCCTGCTCGCCTTTGTCTTGCGTGCCCGCCTGCCGCAGCGCGTTCCCCAGGCTTCGCTACCCTACGGCCGCCTGATCGGCTCGATGTGGCAACTGCTGCGCACCACGCCCCTGCTGCGCCGGCGCGCCGTTTACCACGCGGCGATGTTCGCGTCCTTCAGCCTGTTCTGGACCGTGACACCGCTGGTACTGGCCGGCCCCGGCTTCCAGCTGTCGCAGACCGGGATCGCGATCTTCGCCCTGGTCGGCGTGGCGGGTGCCGTCGCATCGCCGATTGCCGGCCGCCTGGCCGACCGCGGCCACACGCTATATGCCACCGCTGGCGCCCTACTGCTCGGCGTGGCGGGCTTCGCCCTGCCCCTGGCCGCGCCGGGTTCGCACGAAGTCGCGCTGGCCCTGCTGGTGCTGGCCTCGATCGTGCTGGACATGGGTGTGGCTGCGAACCTGGTGCTGAGCCAGCGTGCTCTCTTCGCCTTGGGTGCGGAAGTGCGCAGCCGTCTGAACGGGATCTTCTTCGCGCTGTTCTTCGCCGGTGGCGCGATCGGCTCCGCCCTGGGCGCCTGGATGTTTGCCCGCCATGGCTGGAACGCCGCGCTGCTCACGGGCCTGGCCTTCCCTGCCGCGGCGTTGGCCTGGTGGATCGGGGAATGGACGGGTCAGCGGATCACGCGAAACGTGCAAGTTCCTCTTCGGTGAAGCCCGCGCGGCGCCGCGCCTCGAGGTTGAACGGCCCTTTCAGTACCGGGGCCTTGTAGCGGACCACCAGTTCGTCATAGGTCGCGCGCAGCGGCAGGCCGCGCGCTTCGCACAGGAAGCCGTACCAGCGGTTGCCGATCTCGACGTGGCCGACCTCGTCGCGCAGGATGATGTCGAGGATCGCGGCGGCCGCCATGTCGCCGGCCTGCGCCAGCTTGGCGCGCAGCGGCGGAATCGCATCGAGCCCGCGCGCTTCCAGGGTGCGCGGCACCAGCGCCATGCGTGCGAGCACGTCGCCCTTCGTCTTTTCGACCATCTCCCACAGGCTGTCGTGGCCGGGGAAGTCGCCGTAGGCGTAACCGAGGCTGTTGAGGTGGTCTGACAGCAGCGTGAAGTGGTAGGCCTCCTCTTTCGAGACCTGCAGCCAGTCGGCGTAGTAGGCCGCCGGCATATCGGGGAAGCGCCACAGGGCGTCGAGCGCCAGGTTCACGGCGTTGAATTCGATGTGGGCCAGCGCGTGAGCCAGCATGGCGCGGCCCTCGACCGTCGCCATCGAACGGCGCCCGACCAGGCGCGGCGAGACCAGTTCGGGTCGGGCCGGACGGCCGGGAATGGTGCCGGTTTCAATGAGGGGCGCCGCGCTGTCGAGGATGACCGCGCCCTCGGACCAGGCTTGCGCCAGTGCGGCCACGCCCAGCGTCTTCGCGAGCGGGTCGGTCTCGAGCAGGCAGCGCAGGGCCGCGGCCCGCAGTTCCTGGGCGTCTTGCATGGTCAATCTCTTGGGATAAAAGGCGGCAGTGTAGCAAATGCCGCCTTTCCAGGTTTAGCGCAGGTTGCCGGTATGCCCCAGCGAGTAGCGGCCCGGCTGCGGCCAGACGGTCAGCCCGTGCGGCTCGCCGCCGACTTTCACCGAGCGTACGTCGCCGCTCTTCGTATCGATGCGGTAGACGACGTCGTCGAAGCGTCCCGCCAGCCACAGCGACTTGCCGTCGGCGCTGACGTTGCCCATGTCGGGACTGCCGCCGTTCGGGATCGCCCAGTGGGCGACGATCTTCTCGCTTGCGAACTCCAGCACGTCGACGCTGCCCGGGCCCTTGCGCTTGCCGTGGATCTTGTGCGTGCCACGGTTGGTGATGTACAGGTACTTGCCGTCGCGGCTCGGGTACAGGCCGTGGGTGCCGGGTCCGGACGGAATGAAGCCGACCTTGGTGAAGCTCGTACCGTCGACGATGTGGACGCCGTCGGCCATCATGTCGGCCACGTAGAAGCGCTTGCCGTCCGGCGAAATGCGCACGTCCTGCGGCATGCCCTTCTTGCGCGTGCAGATCTCGGAGGCGCCGGGGTTCCTTGGGTCGAAGCCTTCGCGCACGCGAGTGGCCGGCATCGACAGCTTCAGGTAGCCCAGCACGCTGCGATTCACGAGGTCGATCTTGGCAATCGCCCCGTCGAACTCGCAGGTGAACAGCGCGTACTTGCCGTCGATCGAGAACTCGGCGTGGTTGATGCCGCCGCAGTTCGGCACGTCGATCTTGTACTGCATCGCCATCGTGTGCGGATCGCGGAAGTCGAGCCGGCGCCGCGCCTCGGCGACGACGATGGCCGACTTCCCATCGGGCGTGAAGTACATGTTGTAGGGGTCGTCGACGTCGACCTGCTTGCCCGGCTTGCCGGTGCTTGGGTCGATCGGCGTCAGGCTGCCGGTGTCCTGGCGCTCGGCGT
This sequence comes from Massilia sp. Mn16-1_5, assembly GCF_004798585.1. GTDB lineage: Bacteria > Pseudomonadota > Gammaproteobacteria > Burkholderiales > Burkholderiaceae_D > Telluria. The sequence continues at coordinate 195,474 of NZ_PPXQ01000004.1, read as the reverse complement.
TATTCGCCACCCACAGGGTGCGCAGGTCCCAGCTCGGGATCACGTGCTGCGGGCTGATCCCGACCTTGAAACGGTCCACGACCTTCATCGTGTTCGGGTCGATCACGCTGACGTCGTTGGAGCGCAGGTTGGGCACGTACACGCGTTCGAGGTCGCCACGCACGGCGGGGCTCAGGTGCGCCGCGCCGATTTCGCTGTACAGGTTGTTCGGATCGACGACCGGCGGCATGCCGCTCGCCGTGGCCACGGGAGCGCGCACCGGCGCCGGCGTGTCCTTGGCGCGCATGAGGAAGGCGCCGCCGGCGACGACGGACACGGCTACGGCGGCGCTAATGGCGCCGACTACTTTTTTGGATGGCACGATGGGATTCTCTAGGGTTTCCTGGATGGGTTCTGTAATGCCGGTTTTGACAACTGCGTTGCCAGCTGGGCGCGGATCGCGGCGACCGACTCCGCCACGATGCGATCGACGCCGAGCTGGCCCAGCGCCGTGCTCGCCCGCGTCGGATCGCCCGCCACGCCGCCGGCCTTGCCCGCCCTTGCGCCGGGGGCCAGCAGCTCGGTACGCACCAGCGCCGGATCGAGCGCCAGCGTCAATGCCGTATCGGCCAGTCCCGCATGCAGGCCGATCTCGGCCTCGCCATGGCCGCGGCGCTTCAGCTCCGCCACATAGCTCGTCTGCGTCGCCCCGTAATACTCGAGCAAGGCGTGAACGCGGCAGCCGCCAAGCCGGTTGACGCGGGCCGCCGCCTTTTCCTCATTCTTCTGGTAGCCGCCGTGGTCGCCCAGGAAGAAGACCGCGCGCACGCCATGCTGGCAAAAGCTGCGCGCGGTGGCTTCCAGCACCGCCTCGAAGGCGCTGTCCGGAATCGAGACCGTACCGGCGAAGCGCATGTGGCCGCTTGGGGGCGTGATCAATCCTTCGGGGACGTAGGCGACGACCGGTGCGACCAGCGTACTGCCGAGGCTCTGGGCAATGCGGCCGGCAAGCACGCGGGCGCGCACGTTGTGTTTGCCCAGCGCGATGTGCGGACCGCTTTGTTCGAGGCCGCCGATCGGGACCAGCACCGTGGTGGCGCCTTTGTCGATGCGGGCTTGCACTTCGGGCGAGGTCAGGTCTTCGACGTACACGCTGGCGGGTTCGCGCGCGGCCGCCAGGGTGGAAGCGGCCAGGCCAAGAGCGAGAATCGCGGCGCCGAACGCCGTGCGCTGGCGACGTTTATTCGTATGCAACATGGGGGTGAGCGTGTCCGAGAGCTATGTGGCGCGTGCTCGAGGGCTTGCCGCGCATCACTATCAGAACATTGTAGAGCAAGCGCGGCGTCAAGAATGTAAGCTGAGCGGAAATTGGCCCAAGCTGTTGCAAACCTGTTGAAGCGGATGGCCAGGCTGACAAAGCTCCCTTGCCGATATCCCACATGTCCCCATCTGGTAATCCATGAACGACCGCGCACCCCGGAGACTGCAGCACGACTTCCACCCCGCCGTGGCTGCCTGGTTCGCCGCCAGCTTCCCGGCCGCCACCGAAGCCCAGCTGCGCGCCTGGCCCCTGATCCAGGCCGGGCGCCCCACCCTGGTCGCCGCGCCCACCGGTTCCGGCAAGACCCTGACCGCCTTCCTGGCCGCGATCGACGAGCTGGTGCGCGAGAGCGAGGACGGCCAGCTGCCGGACGAAACGCAGGTGCTCTACGTCTCGCCGCTGAAGGCGCTGTCCAACGACATCCGCGTCAACCTGCAAGGGCCTTTAGAAGGCATCGACGAGCAGCTGAAGGCCATGGGCCTGCCGCCGCATGGCATCCGCACCGCCGTGCGCACCGGCGACACGACCACCGCCGAGCGCAACGCGATGAGGAAGCGCGCACCGCACATCCTGGTGTCGACACCGGAGTCGCTCTACGTCCTGCTCGGTTCCACCAGCGGACGCAGGATGCTCTCGACGGTGCGCACCGTGATCGTCGACGAGATCCACGCGGTGGCCGGCAGCAAGCGCGGCAGCCACCTGGCGCTGAGCCTGGAGCGGCTGGATGCCCTGTGCGGCCGGCGCACCGTGCGGGTCGGGCTTTCGGCCACGCAGCGGCCGCTGTCGCTGGTGGCGGATTTCCTGGTCGGCCGCGCCGGCGGCGACTGCGCCGTCGTCGATGTGGGCCACGTCCGCGCGCGCGACCTGGGACTGGAGCTGCCGCCGGTTCCCCTGGAAGCGGTGTTGCCGAACGAGGTCTGGGAACGCGTCTACGACCGCATGATGGAGCTCGCGGTCCTGCATCGGACGACCCTCATTTTCGTGAACACGCGGCGCATGGCCGAGCGCATCGCCCGCCACCTCGGCGAGCGCCTGGGCAACGAGCACGTGGCCGCCCACCACGGCAGCCTGGCCAAGGAACACCGGCTCGACTCCGAGCAGCGCCTGAAACGCGGCGAGCTGCGGGTGCTGGTGGCGACGGCCTCGCTGGAACTGGGCATCGACATCGGCGACGTGGATCTCGTTTGCCAGGTCGGTTCGCCGCGCAGCATCGCGGCCTTCCTGCAGCGCGTGGGCCGCTCCGGCCACAATGTCGGCGGCACGCCGAAGGGCAGATTGTTTCCTACCTCGCGCGACGACCTGATCGAATGCACCGCCCTGCTCGACTGCGTGCGCCGTGGCGAGCTCGATGTGCTGCGCATCCCGCGTGCGCCGCTCGACGTGCTGGCGCAGCAGATCGTGGCCGAAGTCGGCAGCCAGGAATGGCGCGAGGACGATTTATACGCGCTGGTGCGCCAGGCCGCGCCCTACGCCGAACTGGAACGCGGCAAGTACGACGCCCTGCTGCGCATGCTGGCCGAAGGCTACAGCACCCGCCACGGCGTACGCGGCGCCTACATCCACCGCGACGCCGCGACGCAGTCGATACGCGGACGGCGTGGCGGCAAGCTGGCGGCCGTCACCTCGGGCGGCACGATTCCCGAGAATGCCGACTACACGGTGCTGCTCGAGCCGCAGGGCGATTCGGTCGGCACGGTGAACGAGGATTTTGCCGTCGAGAGCCTGGCGGGCGACGTCTTCCAGCTCGGGAACACCTCCTACCGCATCATGAAGATCGAAGCCGGCAAGGTGCGCGTCGAAGATGCCGGCGGCGCGGTGCCGAACATCCCCTTCTGGCATGGCGAAGCGCCGGGCCGCAGCGACGAATTGTCGATGGGCGTGGCGCGCCTGCGCGCCGAGATCGAGGCGCAGCTGGCCACTCACTCCGGCGAGGCGGCGCTGGATGCGGGCGTGGACTGGCTGATGGAGCACCTGGGCTTGAACGAAGACGCGGCGCGCCAGATCGTCGACTACCTGGCCCGTTCGCGCGCATCCCTGGGCGCCTTGCCCACCCACGACACGCTGGTGATGGAGCGCTTCTTCGACGAATCCGGCGGCATGCAGCTGGTGCTGCACACGCCCTATGGCAGCCGCATCAACCGCGCCTGGGGCCTGGCGCTGCGCAAGCGCTTTTGCCGGACCTTCAACTTCGAGCTGCAGGCCGCGGCCACCGAGGACGCGATCATCCTCTCGCTCTCGACCAGCCACAGCTTCCCGCTGGACGAGGTCTGGCGCTACCTGAAGGCCGCCACAGCCGAACCGATCCTGGTCCAGGCTTTACTGGATGCGCCCCTGTTCAACGTGCGCTGGCGCTGGAACGCGACCACGGCGCTGGCCCTGCCGCGCTTTGCCGGCGGACGCAAGGTCGCGCCCCAGCTGCAGCGCATGAAGAGCGACGACCTGCTGGCCTCGATCTTCCCGGACGGCGCGGCCTGCCTGGAAAACATCGTGGGCGAACGCGAGCTCCCGGAACACCCGCTGGTCGAGCAGACCCTGGAAGACTGCCTGCACGAGGCGATGGACTCGGAAGGCTGGCTGGCGCTGCTGCGCCGTATCGAGAACAACGAGATCCATCTGGTGGCGCGCGACTTGCCGGCCCCTTCTCCGCTGGCGGCCGAGATCCTGAATGCCCGTCCCTACGCTTTCCTCGACGACGCGCCGCTGGAAGAACGGCGCACCCAGGCCGTGATCAACCGGCGCTGGAGCGATCCGGCCACCACAAGCGACATGGGCGCGCTCGACCTTGACGCCATCGCCGGCGTGGCCGAGGAAGCCTGGCCGGCCGCCCGCAACGCCGACGAGGTGCAGGAAGCCCTGGTCGCGCTCGCGCTCGTCACGCAGCAGGAGGCGCGCGCACGCGAGGGCTGGCCGCTGTGGCTGGAGGAGCTGGCCGAGGCCGGGCGCGCGACCAGATTGCGCCGCGACGACATCAAGCTGCAGGCCTGGGTCGCGCTGGAACGGCTCGACTGCGTGCTGGCCGCTTATCCGGGCGCGGAGACTTCGCCGGAACTGACCGTCCCGCCCAGCCACCGCGGCAAGGACGGCGCGCCGTGGACGCGCGACGAGGCGCTCGTCGAACTCGTGCGCGCCCGCCTGTCCGGCTTCGGACCGCGGTCCCTGGCGCAGATCGCGGCCGACCTCGCCCTGCCCGAGAGCAGCGTGGCGATCGCCCTCGCCGCGCTGGAGAGAGAGGGCTACGTCATGCGCGGCCGCTTCACGCCGGGAGTCGAAGAGGAAGAATGGTGCGAGCGCCACCTGCTGGCGCGCATCCACCGCTACACCATCAAGCGCCTGCGGCGCGAGATCGAGCCGGTCGAACTGCGCGACTACATGCGCTTCCTGTTCGACTGGCAGCACCTCAGCCCCGACACCCAGTGGCAGGGCGAGCAAACGCTGCCCCTGCTCCTGAACCAGCTCGAGGGATATGAAGCGGCCGCGGGCGCGTGGGAAGACGACCTGCTGCGCCTGCGCCTGCGCGACTATTCGATGCTCTGGCTCGACGAGCTGTGCCGCGCCGGCAAGGTGGTCTGGACCCGCATCGACGCGCCGCGCGCCGCAGCCGGCGGGCCGGTGCGCGGCACGCCGATCGTGCTGCTGCCGCGCCGGCAGGTGGGACTCTGGCATGCGCTGCCGCAGCCGGCCGGTCCGCCCGCGATTTCGCCGCGCGCCGACAAGGTCTTGCAGACCCTGCGCCGTCACGGCGCCATGTTCTTCGACGAGCTGCAATTCGACGCGCGCATGCTGCCCGTCGAACTGGAGGCCGCGCTGGGCGAACTGGTGGCGACCGGCTTTGTGAACGCCGACAGCTTCGCCGGCCTGCGCGCGATGCTGCTGCCGCAGGCCAAACGCGCCAGCATGGACCGCAAGAAGCGGCGCGGCGCCGGCCCGACGATGGAGGAAGCCGGCCGCTGGGCGCTGGTGCGGCGCGTGGAACCGGACCCGGATGTCGAACCGGCCGCACCGCCGCGCCGCCGCAAGCTCGATCCAGAAACCCTGGAGCACGTCGCCATGACCCTGCTGCGCCGCTACGGCGTGATGTTCTGGCGCCTGCTCGAACGCGAAGCGGCCTGGATGCCGTCCTGGCGCGAACTGCTGCCCGTGTACCACCGGCTGGAAGCGCGCGGCGAGATCCGCGGCGGGCGTTTCGTGGCCGGCTTCTCGGGCGAACAGTTCGCGCTGCCGGAAGCGATTCCCCTGCTGCGCGAGGTGCGCCGCCGTCCGTTAGATGGCGCGCTGGTGCTGATCTCCGGCGTCGATCCGCTGAACCTGGTCGGCACCCTGCTGCCGGGCGAGAAGGTGCCGGCGCTGGGCGCCAACCGCATCCTGTTCCGCGACGGCGTGCCGGTCGCCACCGTAGTGGCGGGCAAGATCGGCTACCTGCTGGACCCTGGCGCGGAGCGCGACCTGCTGCATGCGCGCCTGGTCGGCCGTCCGTATTAGGCACGCGTCGTCTGTCATCAGACAAGAGCGAGGCGTATAATCGCCTCGCCCGCCGGGCCGCGCACGCTTACCTTGACCGACATGATCCCATCCACACCCGCAGTCACACCACTGAAACGCCACCGCAACCTGGCCCAGGGCGTGGTTGCCCACCTGACCGACAGTATCCGGGGCGGCAGCCTGAAGCCCGGCGACAAGCTGCCGACCGAATCCGAAATCATGCGCCTGCTGGGCGTGAGCCGCACCGTGGTGCGCGAAGCGATCTCGCATCTGCAGGCCGCCAGCCTGGTCGAAACCCGGCACGGCATCGGTACCTTCGTGATCGAACCGCCGGCCGCCGCGCCGATGGGACTCGATCCCGCCACGGTGCTGACGATGCGCGACGTACTGGCCCTGCTGGAGCTGCGCATCAGCCTCGAGACCGAAGCGGCGGGCCTGGCCGCCGCCCGCCGTAGCGACGAACAGCTCGCCCAGCTGCGCGCGGCCCTCGACAGCTTCGAGGCCAGCGCGCGCGCCGGCGAGCCGACGGTGGCGCCCGACCTGGCCTTTCACCTGCAGCTGGCGCAGGCTTCGGGCAACCGCTACTTCCACGACATCCTGAGCCATCTCGGGACCAACATCATTCCAAGGGCGCGCCTGAATTCGGCGCAGATCGCGCGGGACGACCCGGCGCAGTACCTGGAGCGCGTGATCGGCGAACACGAGGCAATCTATGGCGCGATCGCGCGGGGCGATGCGGAGGCGGCGCGCAAGGCGATGCGTACGCATTTGAGCAATAGCCGGAAGAGGTTGCAGCGGGCGCAGGAGGCGAACGAGGCGTCCGGGGCCTGATTCGTGCTGACGGCGGGTCAAGCTTTGTACACGCGTGGAGTCGGGACTCCACCCTACGGATTTTGGCTGCTCTCGCCTTGCGAACGCGTGGAGTCGGGACTCCACCCTACGGATAGCCATGGATCGTAGGGTGGAGTCCCGACTCCACGCGTTTCGTACGCCAGGCATCCACGCTGCATGACCAACACCAATTAACCGATCAGACCGCTTGCCAACCCCGATCTTAGGTTGTACGATGACTGATAACTGGTGAGGCCGAAGACAGCCTCATCCTTACAACCCGACCTGAAAGCCATGACCATGTTCACTCCACAAGACGTCAAAGAGATCCTCTCCTCCGGCCTGCTGTCCTTCCCGATCACCGACTTCGACGCCAACGGCGAGTTCAAGCCGGATACTTATGCCGAGCGTCTGGAGTGGCTGGCTCCGTACGGCGCGACCGCCCTGTTCGTGGCCGGCGGCACCGGCGAGTTCTTCTCGCTGACCCCGGAGGACTACACCCAGGTCGTGAAGGTCGCCGTCGAGACCTGCCGCGGCAAGGTGCCGATCCTGGCCGGCGCCGGCGGCCCGACCCGCATGGCGATCCGCTACGCGCAGGAAGCCGAGCGCCTCGGCGCCCACGGCATCCTCCTGATGCCGCACTACCTGACCGAAGCGAGCCAGGAAGGCCTGATCGAGCACGTGGCGGCCGTCTGCGCCTCGGTGAAATTCGGCGTCGTCGTCTACAACCGCGACCGCTGCAAGCTGAACGCGGCATCCTTGCTCAAGCTGGCCGACCGCTGCCCGAACCTGATCGGCTTCAAGGATGGCCAGGGTGAGATCGAGACCATGGTCACCATCCGCCGCAAGCTCGGCGACCGCTTCACCTACCTGGGCGGCCTGCCGACCGCGGAAGTCTATGCCGCGGCCTACAAAGCGCTGGGCGTGCCGGTCTACTCGTCGGCCGTGTTCAACTTCATCCCGAAGACCGCGATCGCATTCTACGAAGCCGTCCGGACCGAAGACCATGCCACGCAGGCGCGCCTGATCGACGACTTCTTCCTGCCTTACCTGGACATCCGCAACCGCAAGGCCGGCTACGCGGTCAGCATCGTCAAGGCCGGCGCGGCCATCGTCGGCCACTCGGCCGGCCCGGTGCGCGCGCCGCTGACCGACCTGACCGGCGAGGAAAACGAACAGCTGGCGGCCCTGATCGCCAAGCTCGGCCCGCAGTAAGCCTGCGTTCCAGGAGACTCAACGTGACCATCACCATCCATGGCGAGCAGCTGATCGGCTCGCGCGCCGTCAAAGGCGGCGCCGCGCCCTTCCGCGCCGTCAATCCCGCCACCGGCGAACAATTCGAACCGGCCTTCGGCGCCGGCACCGTCGAGGACGTGGAACAGGCCTGCGAACTGGCGGCCGCCGCCTTCGACAGCTACCGCAACACCAGTCTGGAAGCGCGCGCCGCCTTCCTCGAACTGGCTGCCCAGCACATCCTCGACCTCGGCCCGCAGCTGATCGAGCGCGCGATGCAGGAATCCGGCCTGCCGCAAGCCCGCCTCGAAGGCGAGCGTGGACGCACCGTGAACCAGCTGCGCCTGTTCGCCAAGGTCGTGCGCGACGGCCACTTCCTCGGCGCCGCGCTCGATTCGGCCCTGCCTGAGCGCAGCCCGCCGCGTCCCGACCTGCGCCTGCGCAAGATCGGCCTCGGTCCGGTCGCGGTCTTCGGCGCCAGCAACTTCCCGCTCGCCTTCTCGGTAGCGGGCGGCGATACGGCGTCCGCACTGGCGGCCGGCTGTCCGGTCGTCGTCAAAGCCCACGGTGCCCATCCCGGCACCTCCGAATTAGTCGGCAAGGCCGTGCAGGCCGCTGTCGCCGCCTGCGGCTTGCCAGAGGGCGTGTTCTCGATGCTGCATGGCGATGGCCGCACCATCGGCCAGGCCCTGGTCGCCCATCCGGCGATCAAGGCGGTCGGCTTCACCGGTTCGCGCCAGGGCGGCCTGGCACTGGTGCGCACCGCTGCCGCGCGCGCGGAACCGATTCCCGTGTATGCCGAAATGAGCAGCATCAATCCACTCTTCCTGCTGCCGAACGCGCTGGCCCAGAAGGCGGCCCAGATCGGCACCGGCTTTATCGATTCGCTGGTGCTGGGCGCCGGCCAGTTCTGTACCAATCCGGGCCTCGTGATCGCGCTGGAAGGCGCGGCCCTGGACAACTTCCGTGCGGCGGCCGCCAAGGCCCTCCAGGGGAAAGTCGGCAGCACCATGCTGACGCCGGGTATCCACGCCGCCTTCACCAGCGGCGTCGAGAAGCTGGGCAAGGAAGCGGGCGTCACCCTGGTCGCGCGCGGCCAGTGCGGCAGCACCGTGTGCGCCGGCCAGGCCGCGCTGTTCGAGACCGACGCCGCCAACTTCCTGGTCAATCCGGCGCTGGAAGACGAGATCTTCGGCTCGTCCTCGCTGATCGTGCGTTGCGCCAGCCTGGACCAGTTCGTCGAAGTGGCCGAGCACCTCGATGGCCAGCTGACGGCGACCCTGTTCCTGAACGAAGCCGACCGCGACGCGGCGCAGGCACTGCTGCCGGTCCTGGAGCGCAAGGCCGGCCGCATCCTGGTCAACGGCTATCCGACCGGCGTCGAGGTCTCGCACGCGATGGTGCATGGCGGCCCGTTCCCGGCGACTTCCGACAGCCGCAGCACCTCGGTGGGCGCCGGCGCCATCGACCGCTTCCTGCGTCCGGTGAGCTACCAGGACTTGCCAAGCGGGCTGCTGCCGGAGGCGCTGCAGGAAGGCAATCCGCTCGGCCTGCACCGCATCCGCAACGGCGAACTGGTCAAGGCCTGAGATCTTTTACGGCGGGAGCAACGCGGTGCCGGCTGCGGCCCGGACCGCCTTGCTCAGTTCTTCGAGCAGGCTGGAGGCGGCGCGCGCATGCTGCCAGTACAGGGGCACATCCAGCGGCGTGCCCGGTACCAGCTCCACCAGCGTGCCGTCCGCCAGGTAAGGGGCGATCAGCGCCTGCGGATGCATGCCCCACCCCATCCCCGCCAGCGAGGCGGCGACGAACGCCTGGGTCGAGGGCAGCGTGTGGCGCGGCAGTTCGACGTGGCGATGGCACAGGCGCCGCGCCCAGCGCGCCTGCAGCTCGTCTTTCGTGTTGAAGACCAGGCTGGGCGCCTCGGCCAGGCTCTTGCTGCCCACGCCATCGGCAAACCAGCGTTGCATGAAGGCGGGACTGGCCGCCGCCAGGTAGCGCATCGCACCCAGCGCGCGGCTGTTGCAACCCGAGGCGGGCCGGGCCACGCCGGTCACGGCCGCCACCACCGCGCCGCTGCGCAGCCATTCGCCCGTGTGGTCCTGGTCGTCGACCGCCACTTCCATCAGCACCGGCTGGTTCGCGGCAAAGGCGGCGATGGCGGGCGCCAGCCAGGTCGCCAGGCTGTCCGCATTCACCGCCACCGACAGCGAAACGCGCGCGCTGCCGCCCAATTCCAGCCCGGGCAGCGTGCCGCGCAGGTCCTGTTCGAGCAGGCGCACCCGCTCCACGTGCTGGCACAGGCGGCGGCCGGTCTCGGTCGGACGGCAGGGCTGGTCGCGGATGACCAGCGCGCAGCCGACGCGCTCTTCCAGCTGGCGGATGCGCTGGGACACGGCGGAGGGCGTCACGTGCAGCGCCTGCGCCGCGCGTTCGAAGCTGCCTTCGCGTACGACGGCGGCCAGGGCGGACAGGGCGGCGTAATCGAGCATGGTTTAGTGTTACTTAATCATGTGAAGAAAAGATAGTTTGCCTTCATCGACACCGGATGACAAGATCCGCGCATGACTACCTTTTCACTGACACCACTTTCATTCTCCATCTTCCTGCAAGGCCTGCTGCTCGGCTTCGGCCTCATCGTCGCGATCGGCGCCCAGAACGCGTTTGTCCTGCGCCAGGGCCTGCGCCGCGAACACATCGGCAGCGTCGTGCTGTTCTGCGCCCTGGCCGACGCCGTCCTGATCGCCGCCGGCGTGCTCGGCATGGGCCAGGCGCTCGGCCAGAGCCCGCTGCTGGCACGCACCCTGGCCCTGGCCGGGGCCCTGTTCCTGGGCATTTACGGCTGGCGCGCCTTGAAACGCGCCGGCCAGAGCAACCGGCTCGAAGCGGCAAGCGGCAGCGTACGACTCGGCCGCGGCGCGGTGCTGGCGCAAGCCGCCGCCTTCACCCTGCTCAACCCGCACGTCTACCTGGATACGGTCCTGCTGGTCGGCAGCATCGGCGCCCAGCAGCCGTCAAACCTGCGCGGCTGGTTCGTGCTCGGCGCCAGCAGCGCCAGCGTGGCCTGGTTCAGCCTGCTGGGCTTCGGCTCGCGCCGCCTCGCGCCCCTGTTCGCCAAGCCGCTTGCCTGGCACGTGCTCGACGGCCTGATCGGCCTGACCATGTTCGCGCTCAGCGCCATGCTGGTGCGCCACGCCCTGTTCGGCTTCTAGGAGCGCCCGTGTACATCAACAGACACCACCGCTTCGGCGACGACGAAGCCATGCGCGCGCTGGTCGAGGCCCACGCGCTGGGGACCTGGGTGCTGGCCGGCCAGCAGGGGATCGTGGCCAACCACCTTCCCTTCCTCTTGAAACGCGAACGCGGTCCCCACGGCAGCCTGATCGGCCACGTGGCTCGTGCCAACCCCGTCTGGCGTGCGCTCGACGCGCAGGCGCCGTCGCTGGTGATCTTCCAGGGGCCGCAAGCCTATATCACGCCGAACTGGTATCCGGGCAAACTGGAACACGGCAAGGTCGTGCCGACCTGGGATTATGCGGTGGTGCATGTGCATGGCGTCGCGCGCGCCGTCGAGGACCGGGACTGGCTGCTCGACATGCTGCGGCGCCTGAGCGCGGCCCACGAAGCGAAGCAGCCCCGGCCCTGGCGCCTCGAGGATGCGCCGCCCGGCTATACCGACAAGCTGCTGCGCGCGATCGTCGGCATCGAGATTCCGATCACCCGGTTCGAGGGCAAGCTGAAGGCCAGCCAGGACGAGGACCTGTAGGACAGGACAGGCACCGTACACGGCTTGCGCGCCCTGGCCTGTCCGAACGCCGCGGCCATGGCGGCGCTGGTCGAGCGGGAGTTGCCGCCACAGGCGCGCTGAGCCGCATCCGCGCGCGCTGGCGCAAACCTCCTGTCGGGCACGGGAACCAATCACGGCTCGGCAGCGTCGAACCCCGACACCAACGCGGAGCCAGGCGCGCGATGAAGAATCGGAGCGGTACGGAAGGGACACGGCACGCGGCCGCCGGCCCACAGCCCCTGCTCGGCCTGCGCGAAACCGTCGCCCTGATCGTCGGCGTCGTGATCGGCGCCGGCATCTTCAAGGCGCCGGCCATCGTCGCCGGATTGTCCGGCAGCGCCGAGGGCATGTTCGGCATGTGGATCCTGGGCGGCCTGGTCTCGCTCGCCGGCGCCCTGTGCTATGCCGAGCTCGCCACCTCCTGCGCCCATCCGGGCGGCGACTACCACTTCCTGCGCCGCGCGTATGGCCGCCCGGTCGCCTTCCTGTTCGGCTGGGCGCGCTTTTCCGTGATCACCACCGGCTCCATCGCCCTGCTCGCCTTCGTCTTCGGCGACTACATGCAGCAGGCCTGGCCGCTGCCCGGTTTGCCGGCCGCCTGGGGCCCGGTCGTCTATGCCGGCGCGGTGATCGCAATCCTGTCCCTGGTTAACCTGCGCGGGCTGCGCAGCGGCGCGGCCACCCAGAACTGGCTGACCCTGGCCGAGGTCGGCGGGCTGCTGCTGATCGCCGGGGCGGCCGCGCTGTTTGCCGATCCGGGGCCCGCAGTGTCCGGCTCGTTCGCGTCTCCGGGCCCGCCGGCCTCCTTCGGCATGGCCATGGTCTTCGTGCTGCTCACCTATGGCGGCTGGAACGAGGCCGCCTACATCAGCGCCGAGGTGCGCGACGGGCCGCGCAACATGGTGCGCGCGCTGACGCTCTCGATCCTCTTGATCACGACGCTCTACCTGCTCGTCACCTGGGCCTGCTGGAAGACGCTCGGCATGGCGGGCATGGCCGCCTCCGAGACGCTGGCGGCCGACGTCATGCGCCAGACCCTGGGCAGCGCCGGCGAAAAGACGATTTCGCTGCTGGTCGCGATCTCCGCGCTCACTTCGATCAACGCCACCATGATCGTCGGCGCCCGCTCGAGCTATGCAATGGGGCTGGACTGGCAACGCCTGCGCCCCTTAAGCGCCTGGGACGGCGAGCGCGGCACGCCGGCCGCCGCCATGCTGGTGCAGTGCGCCGCCGCCCTGCTGCTGGTCGGGCTGGGCGCCGCCTTCGGCAGCGGCTTCAAGTCCATGGTCGAATTCACGGCGCCCGTGTTCTGGCTGTTCTTCCTGCTGGCAGGCCTCTCGCTGTTCGTGCTGCGCCGGCGCGAACCCGGCCTGGCGCGTCCCTTCCGGGTGCCGCTGTTTCCACTTGTGCCCTTGCTGTTCTGCGGCGCCTGCGCCTGGATGCTGTGGTCCAGCCTGTCGTATGTGTACAGCCAGCAGCTCGGCGGCCTGAACGCCGCCTGGATCGGCGTGGCCGTGCTGGCGATCGGCCTGCTGCTCCTGCCCTGGCTGCACGCCCGGCCCGACCATGCGTCCTGAGCCGCGTCCACCCCACTACACCCCAAGGAGAATGCCATGGATCTGCTATCTCGACGCCGCACTTTGCTCACGATTGGCGCCGCGGGCGCCGCCGGCGCCGGCCTGCTGCCGCTGCGCCTGCTGGCCCAGCCGGTCACCGCGTCCGCCCGCGACGTGCCCTACGTGCCCACGCCCCAGGACGTGGTGGAACGCATGCTGCAAATGGCAAAAGTCGGCAAGAACGACGTGCTATTCGACCTCGGCTGCGGCGATGGCCGCATCGTGATCACGGCCGCGAAGCAGCACGGTGCGCGCGGCACCGGCATCGACCTCGATCCGGAACGCATCGGCGAGGCGCGCAGGAACGCGCAACAGGCCGGCGTCGGCAGCCGCGTGAACTTCAAGGTGGCCGACCTGTTCGACACCGACGTCTCGGCGGCGTCCGTGGTCACGCTCTACCTGCTGCCGAACGTCAACACGCGCCTGCGTCCGCGCCTGTGGCAGCAACTGAAAGTGGGCTCGCGCATAGTCTCGCACGCTTTCGACATGGGGCCGGAATGGCCACCCGAAAAAACCGACCAGGTCGACGGCCGCACCATTTATTACTGGACCATCAAGGAGGCACACAAGCGCGCGTCCAAAGCCTGAACCGGCTTCCCCAGCATAGATGCGCGGGCCTTGGGCAGGTCAGGCGGACCCAACGGCACAGTCGGCGCGCTGCCGGGCAGCAGGTTCATGGTATCGTCACTCTAAACATTTGCGGGGCGCATGCCACGCCGGCCGGGGCCGGGTCGCGTTGCGCCAACTGCAATTCCGGGAGAAACGATGCCGCGATCCATCCGCCTACTGCTGATCGCCTGTCTCGTCCTGCCTGCGCTGGCGCCGGCAGCGCCGCTGCGCGTGGTCATGGACCAGAATTACCCGCCCTATTCCTGGCGCAATGCCGACGGCAAGCTGGAAGGCTATACGGTCGACCTGTGGAAGCTGTGGGAAAAGAAAACCGGCCGCCAGGTCCAGCTGCTGCCGGCCAACTGGGCCCAGGTCTTGCCGGCGCTCGAGGACGGCCGCGCCGACGTGATCGATCCCATCTTCCTGACGCCGGACCGCGCCGCGCGCTACGATTTTTCGCCGGCCTATGCCATGGTGTCGACCAGCATCTACGCCGACGCCTCGATCAGCGGCATCCACGACCTGCACAGCCTGAAGGGCTTCGTGGTCGGCGTGCAGTCGGGCGACGCCTGCGCCGAGCAGCTGCAGCGTGGCGGCATCGACACCGTGCGCGTGTTTCCCACCTACGAGTCGCTGCTGGCTGCGGCGGCCAGCCAGGACGTCAAGCTGCTGTGCCTGGACGAATACTCGGCCGACTACCAGCTCTACCGCCTCGGCCTGCACCGGCGCTACGTGAAGTCCTTCGACATCGCGCGCGACCAGCTGCGGCGCGCCGTGCGCAAGGGCGACACGGCCACGCTGGCCCTGGTCGAAAACGGCATGGCGCGCATCACGGCCGCGGAGCGCGAGGCGCTGCGCGACAAATGGATGGGCCGCCCCCTGGTTTCCGAGCGCTACGCCGAACGCCTGATCCAGGGGCTGGTGGCGCTCGGCGTCCTGCTGGTGCTGCTGACCGCCTGGCTGGCTTCGGTGCGGCGCGCGGTGCGGGTCCGCACGCGCGAACTGGAACGCGAAAAGGCGCAGCTGCGCACCCTGGTCGAAAGCAGTCCCGACCTGGTCTGGCTGAAGGACCTGCAAGGCGTCTACCAGGCCTGCAACGACCAGGTCGCCAAGGTCTTCGGCTGGCCGCGCAAGCACATCGTCGGCAAGCGCGACAGCGACCTGTTCGATGCCGCGACCGCCGAGGAGTTCCGCAATGCCGATGCGGCGGCCCTGCGCAAAGGCGGCCCGATTACCGTCGAGGAAAGCGCGCCCGGCGACGCGGGAAAACACTGCGTCTTCGAGACCATCAAGACGCCCGTCACCCAGCCGGACGGCACCGTGCTCGGCGTGCTGGGCGTGGCGCGCGACATCACCGACCGGCGCGAGCAGGAGCGCACGATCCGCGAACAGGACCGGATGCTGCAGGAAATGAGCGCCCTGGCCCAGATCGGGGCCTGGGAAATCGACATCGCGACCGAAGCCTTCAGCTGGACTGGCGAACTGGCCCGCATCTACGAGATCCCGCCCGACCTGCCGCTGACGCCGGCCACCTGCACCGCCTGCTACAGCGACGAAGACCGCGAGCTGATCGGCAAGACCCTGGACGAGGCGGTAAAACAGGGCAAGTCCTTCTCGATCGAACTGCCGATGGTCAGCGGCGCCGGCAATCCCAAGTGGATCCGCTCGATCTGCAGCGCCGAGCTCGAGGACGGGCGGCCGGTCAGGCTGCGCGGCACCGTGCAGGACGTGACCCAGCGCCACGAGCTCGAGGAATCGATGCGCATGGCAAACCTGATCTACCAGACCAGCCTGGAAGCGATCGTCGTGACCGACGAGGAGAACCGCATCGTCGACGCCAATCCGGCCTTCCTGCGCCAGGCCGACGCCACGCTGGCCGGGGTGATGGGCACGACGCCGGCGCTGTTCGAGTCGCGCGTCCACGACAGCTGCTTCTACGGCCGCCTGTGGGAGGCGCTGCTGAAGAACGACCACTGGGAAGGCGAGATCCTGGACCGCAACCGTGACGGCTCATTCGCCGCCAGCTACGTCGACATCCGCGTGATCCGCCACCCCGACGGCCGCGTGCACCGTCACGTGCTGCAATTCCACGACATCAGCGAACAGAAGCAGAAGGATGAGCTGATCTGGCACCAGACCAACTTCGACGCCCTCACCGGCCTGCCGAACCGGCGCCTGTTCCTCGACCGCCTCGAACAGGACCTCAAGAAGCTTGGCGCCGCCGGCCACGGCCTGGGGGTGTTGCTGCTCGACCTCGACCGCTTCAAGGAGATCAACGACAGCTACGGCCACGCCCGGGGCGACGCCGCCCTGGTCGAGATGACCCGGCGCCTGACGCGCTGCGTGCCGCCCGACGCCACCATCGCGCGCCTGGGCAGCAACATGTTCGCGCTCGTGGTGAGCGAATTCGACGGCCGGCGCCACCTCGAGACGACCGCCGACGCCGTGATCGGCGCGATCGCCGCGCCGCTGGAGCTGGGCCCGGGCATCGTCGCCTATGTGTCGGCCAGCGTCGGCATCAGCGTGTTCCCGGACGATGGCGGCGATGCGGCCGAACTGCTGCGCAATGCCGAGCAGGCCGTCTACCTGGCCAAGAGCGCCGGGCGCGGACGCTTCCAGTACTTCACGCCCGCGCTGCAGCAGCACGCGCGCGACAAGCTGTCCCTGACCAACGACCTGCGCGCGGCACTGGCGCACAACCAGCTGCAGGTGCACTACCAGCCGATCGTCGAGACGGCAACGGGCGGCATCCGCAAGGCCGAGACCCTGCTGCGCTGGCTGCATCCCGAGCACGGCATGGTCAGCCCGGCGCGCTTCATTCCGCTGGCCGAGGAAGCGGGCCTGATCCACGAGATCGGCGAATGGGTGCTGGTCGAAGCCATCGCCAGCATCGAGCGCTGGCGCCGCCTCTATGGCATCGACGTCGAACTCAGCGTGAACGTCTCGCCGGTCCAGTTCGAACAGCGCTCCGGGCTGCCCTGGCTGACCCGGGTCGTGAATGCCGGCCTGCCGCCCAACAGCATCACCATCGAGATCACCGAAGGCGTGCTGGTAAGCGACGCCGAACAGGTGCGGCGCTGCCTCGACGCCCTGCACGCGGCCGGCGCCCGGGTCTCGATCGACGACTTCGGCACCGGCTTCTCCTCGCTGTCCTACCTGAAGCAGTTCGACGTCGACTACCTCAAGATCGACAAGTCCTTCATCAACCACCTGACCGAGGACGGCAGCGACAAGGCCCTCACCGAAGCCATCGTCGACCTGGCGCACCGGCTCGGGATCGAGGCGATCGCCGAGGGCGTCGAAACGGCCGCCCAGCGCGACATCCTGGCGGCCCTCGGCTGCGACTACATCCAGGGCTGGCATTTCTCGCCGGCCGTGCCGCGCGAGGCGTTCGAGGCGTTTTTAGAACGGCAAATGGTGACGTAGTGCCGTAGGGTGGGCACTTTTGCCCACGCGGTCGTACTTTTGCACACCGCACTGCTTGGGCACGGATCGGCGCCATTGCGCACCGCGGTCGACTGGCACGCACCGTACCGCGTGGGCAAAAGTGCCCACCCTACAAAACCTATGCTTTACGGGTTGTGGTTTCATTTGATAAACTAGATAGACACCTATCTATTTGGTCCCTATCGATGCCGCCCACAGCTCCCACCGTCGAAGAACGCTTCTCCGCCGCCCTCCACGCCACCGCGCGCAGCTGGCGCCTGGCGATCGACGCACGCCTGAAGGACCTGGGCATCGGCCAGGCCGGCTGGATGACCATCGCCATGATCGCCAAGGCCAAGCAGCCGCCCTCGCAGCGCGAGCTGGCCGACCTGCTCGGCATCGAAGGGCCGTCCGTGGTCTCGATGCTCGACCGCCTCGAACGCGGCGGCCTGGTGCGCCGGGAGCCGAGTCCGAACGACCGCCGCGTCAAGCTGGCCCACCTGACCGAGGACGGTCGCACCCTGTACGCCCGCGTGCGCAAGGAAGCCGACGCCTATCGCAGCAGCATGCTCGCGGGCCTGCCGCAGGAGACATTGCTGGCGGCCGCCGAGCTGCTCGAAGGCCTGCGCGCGCGCATCGAAAACGGGGAATAAGCAGTGCAAGCTTCGACCGCAACGGCCGCGCCGGACCAGGCACAGCCCCTGAACCGCCGCATGATCACGATCTCGATCATGCTCGCCACCATCATCCAGGCCCTGGACGGCACCATCGCCAACGTCGCCCTGCCGCACATGCAGGGCTCGCTGTCCGCCTCGACCGACCAGATCACCTGGGTGCTGACCTCCTTCATCGTCGCCGCCGCGATCGCCACGCCGCTCAACGGCTGGCTGGTCGACCGGTTCGGCCTGAAGAAAGTGTTCCTGGTCTCGGTCGCCGGCTTCACCATCGCCTCCGTCCTGTGCGGACTGGCCGGTTCGCTCGCGCAGATCGTCGGCGCGCGGGTGCTGCAGGGCGTGTTCGGCGCGGCCCTGGTGCCGCTTTCGCAATCGGTCCTGCTCGACATCAATCCGCGCGAAAAGCACGGCTCGGCGATGGCCGTGTGGGGCATGGGCGTGATGATCGGTCCCATCCTCGGGCCGACCCTGGGCGGCTGGCTGACCGACAGCTACAACTGGCGCTGGGTCTTCTTCATCAACGTGCCGATCGGCGCCATCGCCTTCTACGGCATCTGGCGCTACATCCGCCCGACCGCGCCGACGCGCCGCGTCAGTTTCGACGCCTTCGGCTTCATCACCCTGAGCCTGGCCATCGGCGCCCTGCAGATGCTGCTCGACCGCGGCGAGCAGAACGACTGGTTCGCTTCCCCTGAAACCTGGATCGAGGCCGTGCTGCTGGCCCTGAGCCTCTCCTACTTCATCGCCCACACGGCGCTGCGCCCGGCCGGCCAGTCCTTCCTCGACTACCGCCTGCTGAAGAACCCGAACTACGTGACCGGCCTGTTCCTGATCTTCACGGTCGGCATGGTGCTGTTCGCCACGCGCGCCCTGATGCCGACCATGCTGCAGGGCCTGATGGGCTATCCGGCGGCGCTGGCCGGCCTGGTGACCGCACCCTCGGGTCTGGGCACCATGCTGGCGATGCTGGTGGTCGGCCGCGTCACCGGCAAGATCGATTTCCGCATCCTGCTCGGCGCCGGCTTCGCGATCACCGCCTTCTCGCTGTGGCAGATGGCGCAGTACACCATCGTCATGAGCCAGGCCGACATCGTCTGGCCCGGCGTGATCCAGGGTATCGGCCTGGGCCTGGTGTTCGTGCCGCTGTCGGCGGCGACCTTCGCCACCTTGTCGCCGCAGATGCGCGCCGAAGGCACGGCCCTGTACAGCCTGATTCGCAACATCGGCAGCAGCATCGGCATCACCCTGGTGCAGACGCTGCTGGTCCGGAACAGCGCGACCATGCATGCCGAGCTGGCGGCCAAGGTGAACATCGCCAATCCGGCCCTGATGGACCCGGCGGGCGGCTACAGCCTGGCCAGTATCGCCAATGCGGCCGGCGCCGCCCTGGTCGACAGCGAGATCACGCGCCAGGCCTCGATGATCGCCTACACCAACGACTACTGGCTGATGATGATCCTGACCGCCGCCGTGATCCCGGCCCTGCTGCTGATCCGGCCGCCCAAGGCACAGGCAAGTCCCGCGCCTGTCGACCACGCCGCCCTCGATTAACCCTGATGATGGACCACCTAGTGCGACATTTACGATTGATTCCCCTGGCGCTCGCGCTCGCCGGCTGCGTGCACGTCCCGCCTGACAAGGACGCGGCCAAGGCGCCCGACTTCGCCCGTGCCCAGCACGCCGCGGCCATCGACCTTGGGCGTGACGCCTGGCCGGTCGAACACTGGTGGCGCGACTACCGCGATCCCCAGCTCGACCGGCTGGTGGACCAGGCCCTCGCCGGCAATCCGACCCTGGCCGTGGCCGCCGCGCGCGTGCGCCTGGCCGGCGCCCAGCTCGGCGCCGAACGCGCCGCCGGCGGCGTCCAGGCGGGCCTGGAGACAGGCATCAACCGCCAGCGCTATTCCGCCAACGGTTTCTTCCCCGAGCCGATCGGCGGCAGCTGGTACACCGACACCACGGTGCAAGGCCGCGTCAGCTACGAGGTCGACTGGTGGGGCAAGCACCGCGCCCAGGTCGCCGCCGCCATCGGCGAGACGAATGCGGCCCGGGCCCAGGCCGGCCAGGCGCAGCAGGCACTGGCCGCCAGCGTCGCGCAGAGCTACTTCCGCCTGCAGCTGCTGTGGGCGCGCGCTGACAACGTCGCCACGCTTGCGCGCGTCGAGCGCCAGCTGCTGGCCGACCGCACCGCCCGCCTCGCCCATGGCCTGGCCACGGTGGATGCCCAGCGCGGCGTCGAACTGGAGCTGGGCAAGCTGGCCGAACAGGCGGCCCTGCTGGAGACACAGGCGGCGCGCGAAGGCGAAGCCCTGCGCGCGCTGGTCGCCGCCGGCCCGGACGACTTCCCCCAGCTGGAATGGCGCCTGCCGCAAACCGCGCAGGCCGCGCTGCCGCGCGTGCTTGGCATGGAACTGCTGGCGCGCCGGCCCGACCTGCAGGCGGCGCGCTGGCGCGTGGAGGCGGCGCTGGGCCGCGTGGCCGCCAGCGAAGCCGCCTTCTATCCGGACCTGAACCTGTCCGGCGCGCTCGGCCTGAACGCCGTTTCGCTCGGCAAGCTGCTGCGCGGCGCCAGCCGCACGATGCTGGCCGGCGCCGTGCTCGACCTGCCGCTGTTCGACAGCGGCCGCCTCGACGCGAACCTCGGCATCGCCCGCGCCGAACGCGACGCGCTGCTGGCCGAGTACAACGAAGCGGTGCTGAATGCCGTGCGCGACGTGGCCCAGGAAGGCGCGACGCTGCAAGGCATCGAGCGCGAGCTGGCGGCGCACGCGCAGGCCGAGCAGGCCAGCGGCCGGCTCGCGGCCAGTGCCGAAGCCCGCCTGGCGCGCGGGCTGGCCGAGCGCTCGGCCGTCCTGCAGGCGCAACTTGAGGTGCTGCGCCTGCGCGGCGATGCGCTGCAGCTGCAGGACGCGCAGCTGCAAACACAGGTCGCCCTCATCAAGGCGCTTGGCGGCGGCTACCGTGCCCCTGCCAGCCAGACCGCCTCCGTTCACGCATCGACAACACAACTTCCATGACCACCGAAACCACCCAAGCCACCCAACACCCGAACAAACGCAAGGCCGTCCTGCTCGGCATCACCGGCGTGTTCGCCCTCGGCGCCATCGCCTGGGGCGCCTACGCCACCCTGGTGCTGTCGCAGCGCGCCGAGACCGACAACGCCTATGTGGGCGGCAACCTGGTCAACGTCTCCTCGCAAGTCGCCGGCAGCGTGATCGAGATCCGCGCCGACGAAACACAGATGGTGCAGGCGGGCGCCGAGATCGTCCGCCTCGATCCGAGCGACGCCGAGATCGCTCTCACCCAGGCCGAGGCGCGCCTCGGCAGCGCGGTGCGCCAGCAGCGCGAACGCTATTCCAACGTCGAGCAGCTGCTGGCGGTGGTCGCGCAGCGCCGCGTCGCCCTGCAGACGGCCGCCGAAGACCTGGGCCGGCGCACGCCGCTGGCCGGCGAGCAGGTAGTCTCGGGCGAGGACGTGGCGCACGCGCGGCGCGCGGTGGAAGACGCCAGGGCCGCCCTCGATGTCGCCCTGAAGCAGGTCGCGGCCGCGCGCGCCGGCACCGCCGGCGTGGACGCCGCCCACCATCCGAGCGTACTCGCGGCAAAGGCCGAGTACCTGTCGGCCTGGCTGGCCGCGCGCCGCAATGCGATCGTCGCGCCGGTCTCGGGCTACGTCGCCAAGCGCAGCGTGCAGGTCGGCAGCCGGGTGACGCCGGGCGCGCCGCTGCTGTCGGTGGTGCCGCTCGACCAGCTCTGGGTCGACGCCAACTTCAAGGAATCCGAGCTGCGCGACATCCGCGTCGGCCAGCCGGTCACCATCGAGGCCGACATGTACGGCGACAAGGTCACATTCCACGGCAAGGTGCTGGGCCTCGCCGCCGGAACCGGCAGCGCCTTCTCGCTGCTGCCGGCGCAGAACGCCAGCGGCAACTGGATCAAGGTGGTGCAGCGCGTTCCGGTGCGGATCTCGCTCGACCCGAAGGAGCTGGCCGCGCACCCGTTGCGCGTCGGCCTGTCGGCGACCGTGAACGTGGACATCAGCCGCAAGGAAGGCGGCGCCCTGGGTGCGGTCGCCCCCGCGCCGGCCCGCTACGTGACGACGGCCCTGAACCAGCCGCTCCAGCAGGCGCAGGCGGCGACCGACGCCATCGTCGCCCGCAACCTGGCCAACTGAGCCAGCTTTGGACCTGGCCCGGCGCTTACACCAGCCCGGTCAGGTAGTACACCGCGATCACGAAGAACACGGCCAGCGTCTTGATGACGGTGACGGCGAAGATCTCCTTGTAGGACTGCTTGTGGGTCAGCCCGGTCACCGCCAGCAGCGTAATGACGGCGCCATTGTGCGGAAGCGTGTCCATGCCGCCGCTGGCCATCGCCACCACGCGGTGCAGCACCTCGAGCGGAATCTGGGCCGCCTGGGCGCCGGCGATGAACAGGTCCGACATCGCGGCCAGCGCGATGCTCATGCCGCCCGAGGCCGAGCCGGTGATGCCGGCCAGCGAGCTGACGGAGACGGCGGCGTTGATCAGCGGGTCGGGGATGCTTTTGAGGGCGTTACCCACCACGACGAAGCCCGGCAGCGCGGCGATCACGCCGCCGAAACCGTATTCCGAGGCCGTGTTCATGGCCGCCAGCAGCGCGCCGCCGACGGCGGCCTTGGAACCGGCCGCGAAACGGTCCTTGATGCGGCCGAATGCGGTCAACACGACGAACAGGATGCCCATCAGCAGCGCGCCCTGCACCGCCCAGATCGCGACCACGGTCTTGATCGGGGTGGTCACCGGCGCCTTCAGGCCCGGCAGGATCTCCGGCGCGACCGTGAATTCGGCGCCGTACCATTGCGGGATCATGCGGGTCAGCGCGAAGTTGGCGACGCCGACCACGATGAGCGGCAGCAGGGCCAGCAAGGGATTTGGCAGCGACTTTGCCTGCGCGCGCTCCGGTTCGTTCTGCAGGTTGCTGCCGTAGCCCTCGCCCGCGGCCAGCGCGGCGCGGCGGCGCCATTCCAGGTAGGACAGGCCGACCACGATGATGAACAGCGAGCCGATCGTGCCGAGGATGGGCGCGGCCCAGGAGGTAGTCTTGAAGAAGGTAGTCGGGATGATGTTCTGGATCTGCGGGGTGCCCGGCAGCGAATCCATGGTGAACGAGAACGCGCCGAGGGCCAGCGCGCCCGGCATCAGGCGCTTCGGGATGTTCGACTGGCGGTACAGCTCGGCCGCGAACGGATACACGGCAAACACGACCACGAACAGCGACACGCCGCCATAGGTCAGCAGCGCGCAGACGGCGACGATCACGGCGTTGGCGCGCGAGCGGCCGATATAGCGCACGGCGGCGGCCACGATCGACTCGGAAAAGCCCGACAGCTCGATCAGTTTGCCGAAGACGGCGCCCAGCATGAAGACCGGGAAATACAGTTTCACGAAGCCGACCATCTTCTCCATGAAGATGCCGGAAAACACCGGCGCTACGGCGGCCGGGTCGGTGAGCAGGACCGCGCCGAGGGCGGCGATCGGTGCGAACAGGATGACGCTGTAGCCGCGATAGGCGGCAAACATCAGGAACGCCAGGGCGGCGAGTACGATCAGAAATGACAAGGGTGCTCCTCTTCTCTTTTATGGTCCGCCCGCGTGTTGCGGGGCGGTGGATTGCGACTGCGTGCGCCCGCGATGGGCGCGCGGATGGCGGCCGCGACGGGCGGCATGATTATTGGCGATCGTTGCCGGATTTGAAATACGTAGAATTACCGTACTGACGCGTCGGGCCGGCCACGCATCAGCCACACCCGGCTTCTCTCCCCCGGGACCAGGCTGCTGTTGACAAGCGCCATCTGTCCCGCGCGATCCACCGCCAGCTTCCGGCCCAGCAGCCCCTGCTGGCTGCCGTTGCTGCCGCCCGCCGGCGCGTCGCTGCCGGGCACGGCGGCAGGCTCCGTGAAGCTGCGTCCGGCGTCGCGCGAGACGGCCAGGCCGAGCGAGACCGGACGCTCCGACGGGCCGAGGTTTTCCCAGGCGAGCGCGAGGCCGTCCCGGCCGTCGCCCGCCAGCATGGGATAGGCGGCCCCGGGCGCGGAGACGGTACGGGCCGGCGCGAAGCCGCCGGCTCGCAGGCTCGTGTAGCGGACCTCCGGCCGGCGGCCGGGGGCATGCAGCGCATACGCCAGGTGCAGCCTGCCGGCGCCGTCGACTGCCAGGCTGGGCGCATCCGCGCGGCCTTCTGCGCCGGTCAGCAGCGGCGCGCCGAAGCTGGCGCCGCCATCCGTCGAACGCGCCACCCGGATGCGCGCCGCGGCGTCTTCGCCCACGGTCCAGGCCAGGTAGACGGTCGCGCCCGCACCGGCCGCCAGCGCGGGCGCACGCGCCGGCTGCCTGCCATCCCCGGCAACCACGCGCGCTGCCCAAAAGCTTGCGCCGGCGTCGCGCGAGCGGGCGACCCACAAGGCGCCCTCGTATTCGGTCCAGGCGGCCACCAGGCTGCCGTCGTTTGCGGCCACGAGATCGAGGCTGCCGTTCGACCAGACGTCGCGGCTGAGCCGGCCCTTGCCGTCGCCGCCGCGCGAACGCGACAGGTTGAGGGGTGCGGAGAAGGTTTTGCCGCCGTCGCGCGAGCGCGCGAACAGGATGTCGCCGCCGTGCGAGCCGCCGGAGAAAATGATTTCCTGCCACAGCAGGTAGACGTGGCCGGGTCGGCGCGGGTCAGCGGCGATGCGCGGCAGCCATGAAAAAGTCGCGGGACTGCGCGATACATTGACGGGCGGACCGGGGCGGCCGCTTTCGGGCACGGCGCGCAGCCAGACGTCCCTGCCGCCCTGCTCGACCCAGGCGACCAGCTGGCCGCCGCCGGGCCTGGGGGCGACGGTGGCGTCGTCGACGTAGTCGTAGCGCGACAGGTTCTGGCGCCACGGCCCCTTTTCGCCGCCGCCCGCGGCGATCTCGACGGTGTCCTGCCAGCCCGGGGCGGCGCCCAGCGCGAGTGCGGCAAAAAGTGTGCGCAGCATGATGGCCTCCGCTTCCAGCCTAGCATCCTGCGCACGCGAGAGGCCACGCGCAGGGCGGAAAAATGCGCTCCGCGCTAATATGGATGAGCATTTCCCCAACTGGCTATTGCGGTTTTCCCTTAGTTGCCAACCGAACTATTTACTGGTACAACCGAGGCTGCGTACATACCTGTTAAACAACACCCGGCTACGGGGGCACAGGTGGACGGCAGCACAACACATATAAACAGAGACCGAGGAAGACACCATGAAGATCACCCTGATGCGCGCCGCCGCATGCCTGGCACTGTTCGGCAGCGCCTTCGCCCACGCCCAGACCTACCCGACCAAGACGATCACCATGATCGTGCCGTTCGCGGCCGGCGGCCCGACCGACACCGTCGCACGCCTGGTGGCCCAGTCCATGGGCAACAAGCTCAAGCAGCAGATCATCATCGAGAACGTCGGCGGCGCCGGCGGCACGATCGGCGCCGCGCGCGTCGCCAAGGCGGCACCGGACGGCTACACGCTGTTCCTGCACCATATCGGCCACTCGACCGCGCCTTCGCTGTACCGCAAGCTCTCGTACAACGCCCAGACCGACTTCGAGCCGATCGGCCTCGTCACCGACGTGCCGATGACCATCGTCGCACGCAAGGACTTCCCGGCCAAGGACATCAAGGAATTCCTGAGCTACGTGAAGGCCAACAAGGACAAGGTCACCTACGCCAACGCCGGCGTCGGCTCGGCCTCGCACCTGTGCGGCATGCTGCTCATGACCGCCATGGGCACCGACCTCACCACCGTGCCGTACAAGGGCACGGGTCCTGCCATGAACGACCTGCTCGGCGGCCAGGTCGACATCATGTGCGACCAGACCACCAACACCACCAGCCAGATCAAGAGCGGCAAGATCAAGGCCTACGCGGTCACCACCAAGACCCGCCTGGCCAACATGCCCGACCTGCCGACCCTGAACGAATCCGGCCTGCCGGGCTTCGAGGTCGCCGTCTGGCATGGCCTGTACGCGCCGAAGGGCACGCCGAAGCAGATCGTCGACACCCTCGCCGGCGCCCTGCAGACGGCCCTCAAGGATCCGAACGTGAAGACCCGCTTCGCCGACCTCGGCACCGAGCCGGTCGCCGAGAAGCGCGCCACGCCGGAAGCCCTGCGTGCTCACGTCAAGGCCGAAATCGAGCGCTGGTCGCCCATCATCAGCAAAGCCGGCGTCTACGCCGACTAAGACTTCGTGAAGAACACCAGGCCGCCGCGGGGGGATCCTCCGCGGCGGCCTGGCGCCTGCGCGTGCGCTCGGGGGGAGACTGAGGCGGCGCGACGGCGGGACAGCATTCAAACAGCAATAAAAGGAGCGTGCAGTGCCTTCATTCATCCGCCATCCAAAGGACTTTTGGACCGGCATCATCTTTCTGTTCATCGGACTCGCCGCCATCATCATCGGCCGCGACTACCCGATGGGGTCCGCCGGCCGTATGGGTCCGGCATATTTTCCTACCGTGCTGGGCGGCATGCTCGCCCTGATCGGCCTGATCGGCGTGATCCGCTCCTTCCTGCGTCCGGGTGAAGCGATCGGCAAGTTCTACATCAAGGAAATCGTCCTGATCCTGGTCGCCGTCCTTCTGTTCGGCTTCCTGGTGCGCGGCGCGGGCCTGGTGCCGGCGGCCCTGGTGCTGATCCTGATGAGTGCCTATGCCAGCCCCAAGTTCACCTGGGGCGCTTCGATCCTGCTGGCGGTCGGCCTGGCCGTGTTCGCGGTCGTCGTCTTCGTCAAGTTGCTCGGCTTGCCGATGCCCATCCTCGGCCCATGGCTCGGTTTTAACTAAGAAGAACAGACATGGAAATCTTTACCAATCTCGGACTGGGCCTGGAAACGGCCTTTACCATTACCAACCTGCTCTACTGCCTGATCGGCGTATTCGTCGGCACCGCCGTCGGCGTGCTGCCGGGCCTGGGTCCGGTCGCCACCATCGCGATGCTGCTGCCGGCCACCTTCGGCCTGCCGCCGGTGTCGGCACTCATCATGCTCGCGGGTATCTACTACGGCGCCCAGTACGGCGGCTCGACCACCGCCATCCTGGTCAATCTTCCGGGGGAATCGTCCTCGGTGGTGACAGCCATCGACGGTTACCAGATGGCGCGTAACGGCCACGCCGGCAAGGCGCTGGCGACCGCTGCGCTCGGCTCCTTCTTCGCCGGCTCCGTCGCCACCGTCCTGCTGGCCCTGTTCGCGCCGCCGCTGGCCGACCTGGCCCTGAAGTTCGGCCCGGCCGAGTACTTCTCGCTGATGGTGCTGGGCCTGGTGGCCTCGGTCGTGCTGGCCAGCGGTTCGCTGCTCAATGCGATCGGCATGGTCATCGTCGGCCTGCTGCTGGGCCTGGTCGGCACCGACGTCAACTCGGGCGCCGCACGCTACACCTTCGACCTGCCTGAACTGGCCGACGGCGTGAACTTCGTGATCGTCGCGATGGGCATGTTCGGCATCGGCGAGATCATCCGCAACCTCGAGCACGACGAGGGCCGCACGCTGATGATGAAGAAGGTCAAGGGCCTGATGCTGACGAAAGAGGACTTCAAGCGCATCATCGCGCCGGTCCTGCGCGGCACCGTGCTCGGCTCGGCCCTCGGCATCCTGCCGGGCGGCGGCGCCATGCTGGCCTCGTTCGCTTCCTACTCGATCGAAAAGAAGGTCTCGCCGAACTCCGCCAACTTCGGCAAAGGCGCGATCGAAGGTGTGGCGGCGCCCGAATCGGCCAACAACGCCGGCGCCCAGACCTCGTTCATCCCGATGCTCACCCTGGGCATTCCGTCGAATCCGGTGATGGCGCTGATGATCGGCGCGATGATCATCCAGGGCATCCAGCCGGGTCCGGCCGTGATGACCGAGCAGCCTGCCCTGTTCTGGGGCCTGATCGTCTCGATGTGGATCGGTAACCTGTTCCTCGTCGTGCTGAACCTGCCGATGATCGGCCTCTGGGTCAAGATGATCATGGTGCCTTACCACCGCCTGTATCCGGCCATCCTCATGTTCTGCGCGATCGGCGTGTTCAGCCTGAACAACAGCCAGTTCGACGTCTACCTGATGGCATTGTTCGGCCTGTTCGGCTACATCTGCGCGAAACTGGGCGCCGAGCCGGCGCCGATGCTGCTGGGCTTTATCATCGGCCCGATGATGGAAGAATACCTGCGCCGCGCGCTGCTGCTCTCGCACAGCGACCCGCTGGTCTTCGTCCAGCGTCCGATCAGCGCCACCATGCTGGCCCTGGCGGTGGCGGCGATGACGGTGGTGCTCCTGCCGTCGCTGAGGAAGAAACGCGAGGAAGCCTTCCACGAGGAAGACTGATCGCCTGAGCGGATCCTGTGATCCTCATGAACGCCCCCGCCATGCAGATGCCGGGGGCGTTTTCCATTGGTGCGCCGCGCCGAATCGGACCTTCTTGTCCACTTCTATCGCTTATTCAACACACTTCTTGTGCGAAATTGCACAAAGGCTTCGCAAGTGGCATGAAGTTGTTGACAGTATTGATGCAAGAAAATACAGTTTCAGAATAGATGGCTGAGTTCCACCAAGAGAAACGCCGCCGCTATACCTGCCCTATCGCAGTACCCGCCGTCCGGCCTCGTCGGGGCCGGAGCACCTTGAAAACCAGGAGACCGCATTAATATGAAGAAGACCATCCTTGCAATGGCCGCACTGGCAGCTTGCATGTCGACCGCCTCGGCGCAGACCAGCGTCACCATCTACGGCATCGTCGACGCCGGCATCGCCCACACCACCAACGACGGCCCGACCGGCGACCGCAACACCGTCGAAGCCGGCCAGATGCAGACCTCGCGCTGGGGCTTCAAGGGCACCGAAGACCTGGGCGGTGGCCTGAAGGCTCGCTTCGCACTCGAAGGCACCCTGCTGAACGACACCGGCGCCGCCGGCGTCAACACCGGCACGCCCGCATCGACCTCGCTGTTCGACCGTGAAGCCAGCGTCGGCATCGCCGGCAACTTCGGCTCGATCGACCTCGGCCGCCAGAATCTCCTGGGTATCGGCTCGGTCGGCCTGGCCGACCCGATGGGCCTGGCCTTCGCCGCTACCAGCCCGAACGTGCTGTTCGGCGCAATGAACTTCGGTGCTGTCTACGGCGCCTTCGGCACCAACGGCGCCGGCAATAGCGCCCTGCGCCAGTCCAACTCGGTCAAGTACGTTTCGCCGAGCTTTGGCGGCTTCGGCTTCGGCCTGATGCACGCCTTCGGCGAGCAAGCCGGCGGCATTCAGCGCTCGTCCTACTCGGGCGTCTCGGCCTTCTACAACGGCGGCCCGATCGGCGTCGCCGGCGCCTACGCCCGCATGAAGAACAACCTGAACACCGACCTGCTGACCTCCTACGGCGTCGGCGCCAAGTACACCATGGCACGCGCCGTGATCAAGGGCACCTACATCCGTAACGAAGTCGACAGCACCAACCGCACGATCGCGGTGGCCGGCGTGGGCGTGGACGTTCCGGTCGCACCGGCAATGACCCTGACGGCAGCGGTGTACAACACCAAGCGCTACGGCGACCAGTTCGACCAGGACTCCCAGCAATACCACCTGATCGGCCGCTACGCGCTGAGCAAGCGCAGCACCATCTATGCCGCCTATACCCGCGCCAACACGAGCAACGTCGTCGACCTGGCTTCGGGCACGGCGGCAGGCTTCGGCGCCGGCATCATCAACCTGGCGCAAGGCGTGGTCGCTCCTGGCAGCGACAAGGCCAACCGCTTCACGGTCGGCGTGATGCACATGTTCTGATGCAGGCTTCGGCTTGACAGAGTAGGATGCGCTGTTAATTCATGCGCCGCGGCGGCCCTCGGGCCGCCGTATTTTTTTGTAGCACAGGATCGTATTGACATGACACCACACGACGACACCGCCGTCCCCGCGGGCTTCGAACGCCTCAAGCGCGGCGGCCCCTACATGGCCGGCCTGGGCTCGCTCTACTGCAAGCGCGAGGACGGCAAGATCACGATCGCGATGCGCGTCGCCGAGCAGCACACCAACATGCGCGGCATCGTCCACGGCGGCATGCTGGCCAGCCTGGCCGATTCCAGCCTGGGCCTGGGCCTGGCGCTCTCCTGCGACAACCGGCACTCCTTCGTAACCGTCAACCTGAGCACCGACTTCCTCGACGCCGCCCGCCCAGGCGACTGGATCGAGGCCGAGATCAACATCGGCCGCATCGGCTCGCGCGTCGCCTTTGCCGACTGCGTGCTGATGGCGGGCGAACGGCGCGTGCTGCGCGCGAGCGGCGTGTTTGCGGTGATGAAGCCACTGACGGCGGCGCAGCTGGATGCGGGGTACTAACTCGTAGGGTGGGCAGCGCATGAGCCCTAGCTCTCCAGCCGCCCCGCGATCTCGATCAGGCGCGGCCGCACCTCATCCAGCAGGAACTCCTTCGATACACTCGACGACGGCCCGCCGCAGTTGATCGACATGAGCTGGTTGCCCCCGATCGGCACGAAGCCCACCGCGATGCCGTTGACGTCCTTCTGCCACTCGCCGAAGGAAGTGGTGCAACCGTACTGCGCGTAGTCGCGCTCACCGCGCGCGATGGCGGCAAGGACCGCCTCGTAGGCGATTTCGTCGAGCTCGCGGTAGCGTGCCAGGATGTCCGCTCGTTCCTGTTCGCTGGCCTTGACCAGGTAGGCGCGGCCGATCGCGGAAACCGCCAGCGGCATGCGCGAGCCGACCTGCAGCGCCAGCGCCAGCGCCGCCGTGCTGCGGCAGACCTCGATGTAGATCATCGACAGGCGGTCGCGCACCGCGATCGAGACCGTGGTGCCGGAGAATTCGGCCAGCTCCTGCATCATCGGGCGCGCCAGCTGGCGGATGTCGAGCCGCGCCAGCATCGCGCTGCCCAGGCCCAGGGTGGCGGTGCCAAGGATGTAGCGCCCGCCCGTGTCCTGCACCAGGTAGCCGAGACGCGTGAGCGTATAAGTGAAGCGCGTGACGGTGGATTTCGGCAGGCCGCAGCGTTCCGCAATCTGCTGGTTCGTCAGGCCCTTGTCGGCCGAACGGAAGCAGGCCAGCACTTCCAGCCCGCGCGCCAGGGCGGTGATGAAATAGCGCTCTTCGTTCTTGCGCGCCGGGTCGAGGTGTTCGGTGCCCTCGGGGTCCTGCCCAACCGTGTCGCTGTCGATCGCCTGCATTCTGGTCCCCTGTCTGGACGTTGCGGATACGGGCCCGCCCCTCGCGTAAAAGAGGCTTTGCCGGGAAGCGCAAGGCATGGCACACTGGCCGTGCGTTCGCACCGATGAGATGCCTGTTCCAGCAGGCCCGTCGCCCTCACACAGCGCCGACCGGCGCCGATTTTCGGTATGAGAACAAAACGTTGCTACTCATCTGAAATTATCGTATCCTTTTTTTGTTCCATTTTACACCCTGCAGTTTTGCAGAGTAAAACTAAAATCGCTGAACCCACCGGGTGCGCCCCATGCGCGCCCACTCCGAGGAGTCGCATGTTCACGCATCATGTGCTGGCGAAATCGATGGCGACGCAGGCCGTATCCGGGCTTGCCGGCAGCGCCATCCGCTCCTCTCTTCCACAGACCGCTCTAGCGCAACGAGGTGCAGTCATGCAGTAAGACTCGCCACGCCCGCGGCATCCAAATCACACACGATCACACCAATAATGGAGACACGATTTTGGAGCTTTTCCTGCAACAAGTCCTCAACGGGCTGACCCTTGGAGGGGTCTACAGCCTGGTGGCACTCGGGCTCACGCTCGTCTACGGCATCCTGCACGTGCCGAACTTCGCGCACGGCGCCTTCTACATGGCGGGCGCCTACTCGGCCTTCTTCATCATGACGAAGCTGGGCCTGAACTACTGGTGGGGCATGCTGGGCGCCGCCGTCGTCGTGGCCCTGATCTCGGTGCTGTCCGAACGCCTGGTTTTCCATCCGCTGCGTAAAGCACCTTACCTGCACCACATGATCGCCTCGATCGGCATCCTGCTGTTCCTGGAAGCGGGCGCGCAGGCGATCTGGGGCGCGGACTTCCACCGCATGGACACGCCGTACACGCAGTTGCTCGAGTTCGGCGGCCTGACCCTGCCGGCCCAGCGCCTCCTGATCATCGTCGCGGCCTTCCTGCTGGTCGGCCTCTTGCAGCTGTTCCTGAAGAAGACCGTCACCGGCGCGACCATCGTCGCGATGGCCCAGAACCGCGAAGGCGCGGCCCTGGTCGGCATCGACGCCACCCGCGTCGCGATGATGACTTTCGCGATCGCCGGCGCGCTGGCCGGCATGGCCGCCGTGCTGTATGCGCCGATCAACCTGGTCTACACCTCGATGGGCAACCTGGTCATTACCAAGGCCTTCGTCATCATCGTGCTGGGCGGGATGGGCAGCGTGCCGGGTGCGATCGTCGGCGGCCTGATCATCGGCTTTGCCGAAGCCTTCGGCGCCTTCTACATCTCGACCGACTACAAGGACATCATCGCCTTCGCGCTGCTGGTCCTGATCCTCTCTGTGCGGCCGCAGGGCCTGTTCGCGAAGGGAGCGCACTGATGAAACTCTTTAGTTCGACCACAGGCTGGCTGGCGCTGCTGGCGCTGGCCGTCGCCTTCCCCTTCCTGGCCGGGAACGACTATCACCTGACCGTGATGTCGACCGCCTATATCTACGCCATCGCCACCATCGGCCTGAATCTGATCACCGGTTACACCGGCCAGTACAACCTGGCGCACAGCGGCTTCATGGCCGTCGGCGCCTACACGGTCGGCATCCTGACGGTGGACCACCAGGTGCCGTTCTGGATCGCCTTCTTCCTGGCGGGCGTGTTCGCGGCCTTCCTCGGCTTCTTTGTCGGGATCGTGTCGCTGCGCCTGAAAACCCACTTCTTCTCGATCTTCACGCTCTGCGTCGGCTACATCATGTACCTCGTGATCGAGAAATGGGAAAGCCTGACCCACGGCACGGTCGGCATCATCGGCATCCCGGCGCCGCCCGACATCGCCGGCATCGATTTCACGTCGCCGCGGCCGCAGTACTACCTGGTGTTGTTCTTCCTGGTCGCGAGCCTGTGGATCATGCACCGCATCGTGCGTTCGCTGCTGGGCCGCACCTTCATGGCGATCCGTAACGGCGACGACCTGGCCCAGGCGCTGGGCATCAACCTGATGCGCAACAAGCTGCTGGCCTTCATGCTGTCGGTGTTTTTCGCCGGCCTGGCGGGCGCCCTGTACGCGGGCTTCGTGCGCTTCATCGGTCCGGGCGTGGCCAGCGTCGAGCACACCTTCGACATGACCATGTACATGCTGGTGGGCGGCATCGGCACCCTGCTCGGCCCCCTGCTGGGCGCGATCGGCGTGCCTTGGCTGACCCAGTACCTGCAGGTGCTGCAGGACTACCGTTTCGTCGTCTTCGGCCCGCTGCTGGTGATCCTGGTGATCTTCCTGCCGTACGGGATCGTCGGCACCTACATGAACCGCAAGCGTCGCAAGGAAGCGCTGGCGGCGCAAGCGGCCGCTCCCGCCGCGCCGCGCAACGTCACCCCGATCTCCGGCGCGAAAGGAGCGACCCATGCTTGAGATTAGCTCGCTCACCAAGCGCTTCGGCGGCCTGGCCGCCGTCAACGACGTCAGCGTCAGCTTCAAGCGCGGCACCATCAACGCCATCATCGGCCCGAACGGCGCCGGCAAGACGACCTTCTTCAACCTGGTCAGCGGCGCGATCGCACCGACGTCCGGCAAGGTGGTCTTCGACGGTCGCGACGTGACGGGCCTGCGCGCCGACCAGGTCGCCCGCCTCGGCATGGCGCGCACCTTCCAGTCGACGACCCTGTTCGACACGGCCACCGTGCTGGACAACCTGATCGTCGGCCACCGCCTGCGCACCCAGTCCGGCCTGCTCGATGTGATCCTCGGCTCGAAGCGCCTGAAAGACGAGGAACGCGTCTGCCGCGAAAAGGCGCGCGCCGCGCTCGACTTCGTCGGGCTGTCGCACGTCGAGAACCGCATCGCCGGCGACATCTCGCAGGAGGAAAGGAAGCGCGTCGCCTTCGCGCTGGCCTTGTCCACCGACCCGACCCTGCTGCTGCTGGACGAACCGGCGGGCGGCGTGAATCCGGAGGAGACGGTCGGTCTCGCCAATCTCATTCGCAAAATGGCCGACAGCGGCCTTACCGTCTGCCTGATCGAACACAAGATGGACATGATCATGAACCTCGCCGACAAGATCCTGGTGCTGAACTACGGCGAGAAGATCGCCGAGGGGACACCCGCCGAGATCCGCGCCAATCCGGTCGTCATCGAAGCCTACCTGGGGAGCGAACATGCTGCGGCTTGATAAAGTCTCCCTCTCCTACGGCAGCTTCCGCGCCCTGCACGACGTGTCGATCCACGCCGACGAAGGCGAACTGGTCGTGCTGCTCGGCTCCAACGGCGCCGGTAAAAGCTCGATCTTCCTGACCATGAGCGGCCTGCAGAAGGCGAGCACGGGCAGCATCCGCTTCGGCAACCACGAGCTGGTGGGGCGCAAGCCTTCGCAGATCGTGGCGGACGGGCTGGTGCACTGCC
Source organism: Massilia sp. Mn16-1_5 (assembly GCF_004798585.1). GTDB lineage: Bacteria > Pseudomonadota > Gammaproteobacteria > Burkholderiales > Burkholderiaceae_D > Telluria. Next base: position 160,973 of record NZ_PPXQ01000004.1, on the reverse strand, counting down.
CGGAAGGCCGCAAGCTCTTCCCCGGCATGTCGGTGCTGAAGAATTTGACCTTGGGCGCCTACGTGCACCGGCGCGACAGCAAGGGCACGCAGAAGACCCTGGACGAAGTCTTCGAACTGTTCCCGATCCTGCATGAGAAGAAGGACCAGGCGGCCGGTTCGCTCTCGGGCGGCCAGCAGCAGATGGTGGCGATAGGCCGTGCGCTGATGGGCCGGCCGAAAGCCCTGCTGCTGGACGAACCCTCGCTGGGCCTGGCGCCGCTGGTCGTGAAGCAGATGTTCGAGGTCATCGCACGCATCAACAAGGCCGGCACCACGGTGCTGCTGGCCGAGCAGAACGCGTATGCGGCGCTGAACATCGCCAGCCGCGCCTACGTGATCGAACAGGGGCATATCGTGATGGAAGGCGGCCGCGACGAGCTGCTGAATAACGAACAAGTCCGCAAAGCGTATATCGGAGCATAGAACCAGCGGGGCATAGATCCCGACCCACCCCAGCAGTAACCACAACAAGCAAAAACTTAGGAGACGCAAGATGAAAGTGCAAGCCAAGTTCACCCGCCGCACCCTGCTGGCCGCTGCGGCCGCCACCCTCGCCTTCGCCGCCGGCGGCGCCCAGGCCCAGGAGGTCATCAAGATCGGCTACTCCGGACCGCTCTCCGGCGGCGCTGCCCTCTACGGCAAGAACGTCCTGAGCGGCATGGAAATGGCCGCCGCCGAAATCAATGCCAAGCCCTTGCAGATCGGCGGCAAGAATTACAAGGTCGAGATCGTCGCGCTCGACGACAAATACAACCCGGCCGAAACCGGCATCAACGTGCAGCGCCTGGTGCAGCAGCACAAGACCGCCGCCGTGCTGGTCCCGCACTCGGGCGGCGTGTTCGCGGTGCAGGGCATGAACGAGAAAGCCAACCTGCTGCTGCTGGCCTACACCAGCCTGCCGCAGGTAACCGAGCGCGGCAACAAGCTGACCATCCGCATTCCGCCTGATTTCACCGGCTACATCGCTCCGTTCACCAAGGCCATGATGACGCGCTTCGGCAAGAACGTCGCCATGGTGCAGGCCGACCACGACTATGCGAAAGCCTGGTCGGCCGCCTTCAAGCCGGTGTGGGAAGGTGCCGGCGGCAAGATCGTCGCCGAAAATCCAATGTCCTATAACAAGGCCACCGACTTCTACAGCGGTGTGAGCCGCGCCATCCAGGCGAAACCGGACGTCCTCTTCATCGGCGGCGCGTCCGAGCCGACCGCGCTGGTGGCCAAGCAGGCGCGCGAACTTGGCTTCAAGGGCGGCTTCATCGTGCTCGACCAGGCCAAGCTCGACGAGATGGCCAAGGTCATGGGCGGCATCGCGCCGCTGGAAGGCGCGATCGGCGTGATGCCGCTGGCGAACGACAACCGTCCGGAAGCCGTCGCTTTTGTGGAGCGCTATCGCAAGCTGAACCCGGGCAAGGACCCAAGCACCGAGATCAGCCTGAACTATTCGACCGTGCACGCGACCGTGGCCGCCATGAAGCTGGCCGGCACCACGACCGACGCCACGGCGATCCGCGCGCAGATGGAAAAAGCCTTCACCACCCTGCCTGCGATGTACAACCCGAACGACATCGACGGCCTGGACAGCAAGGGCGGTACCATCGCCAACACCATCCTGGGCACGGTCGAGGGCGGCAAGATCAAGGGTCAGTTCCTGCGAGCTCTGAACGCTGGGAAATAAGCCTAACGGATGACCGCCGGGAGCCTTGTATCCTGGCGGTCATTATCGTTGAACTGCGCCCGCTCCGAATACAAGGGGCTGGGCGCCACGTACACCCGCACCGGGTGTCCCAAGGCTCCGTTCGGGGCCACCTGGTTCAGATCAAAGGTCTGGACGATCGGGCTGGTGTTAAAGCTCCAGCCGAATTCGCCGCTGCCGTTCACGAAACGAACGGTATCGCCGGCAACCACATTAATCGATTGCATGCCCTGGTTCAGGTTGACGACGCGGGTGGCGGCATGCGCCGGCACGGGCGAACCAAGCAGGTCGGCGCGCGGCGTGACCGCCGTGGCCGACATGCAGGCCGTCAGCAGGGTCAGGCTGACGGCCGGAAGTAGAGGACGAGTAGACATGATGAGCGCTCCACGAGGCTGATGGATCTACATTCACTCTAGCTTTTAGAGCGCAGAATAAAAGCGCGGCAGGAAGGAATAATTTCGCGCGTTGGCGGTGGGAATGTTGGCTGGTGGCAGCCCACATGGTCACGCGGGCATGCCCGCCCTACGTCTCGCTACCGCCAACACTGGGGGTAACCGTTAACCGGTGCGCACCGTAGGGCGGGCATGCCCGCGCGTTGACAGAGTCCGCACGGAGGCGGCCCAAGCATCACACGACGCCACGTTCCTTCAAGCCCTTCAGGGTGTCTTCCGACAGCCCCAGCAACTCCGCCAGCACGTCCTTCGTTCCCTCCCCCAGCGTCGGCGGCGCCTTGCGCACCGGTAGCCGCTCGCCATCGAAACGGTACGGCGGCGACATCACATCGACCTCGCCCGCCACCGGGTGCGCCATCTTGTTCACCAGCCCGGCCTCGACCGCGCGCGGCGAGGTCATCGCCTCGTACAGCCCGGCTACTTCGCCGCAGGGAATGCCAACCTTCGTCATGCGTTCGAGCAGCTCCTTGCGCTTGCGCGCGCCGACGGCCTGGCGCAGCTGGGGAACGAGTTCGTCGCGGTGCTTGGTGCGCTCCAGATTGGTCTTGAAGCGCTCGTCCTCGGCCAGGTCGGGGCGCTCGATGACTTCCGTGCAGAAGCGCAGGTACTGGCTGTTGTTGCCGACCGCGATCACCAGCGGGCCATCCTCCGCCTCGTACACGCCGTAGGGCATGATCGACGGATGGGCATTGCCGAAGCGCGGTGGATCGTTCCCGCGCAGCAGCGCTTCCAGGCCGTAATAGGCCGTGATCATCAGGCCGCAGTCGAACAGCGCCATGCCGATATGGCGGCCGAGGCCCGTTTTTTCGCGGTCGTAGAGCGCCGCCAGCACGCCCTGGGCCGCGTACATGCCGGTCATCATATCGACGGCGGCGACGCCGAATTTCAGCGGCGGTTGCGTAGGCTCGCCGTTCAGGGCCATCAGGCCGGCCTCGCCCTGGATCACCAGGTCGTAGCCGGGCCGCGCCGCTTCCGGACCGGTGCGGTCGTAGCCCGTCACCGAGCAGAAGATCAAGCCGGGCTGCTCTTTTTTCAGATCCTCGTAGCCGAGGCCGAGCCGCTCGATGTCGCCGAACTTGAAGTTCTGGATCACGACGTCGCTCTTGCGGATCAGGTCGCGCGCGATGTCGCGGCCTTCCGGCGTCTTCAGGTCGAGACAGACCGAGCGCTTGTTGCGGTTGACGCTGTTGAAGTAGGCCGTTTCGGTATTCCCGACACGCATGCCCCAATCGCGGGTGTCGTCGCCGCGCTGCGGGTGCTCGACCTTGATCACTTCGGCGCCGAGGTCGCCCAGCACCATCGCGCACCAGGGTCCGGCCAGCACCCGCGACAGGTCGAGGACGCGCACGCCGGCCAGCGGCAGCTTGGATGTTGTTGTCACGTTCAGTCTCCGTCTTTATTGCTTGCGTCCGCGCAGGGACGCGAAATCCGGGGCACGCTTCTCGAAGAATGCCTTGATGCCTTCCTGCGCCTCGTCGTCGCCCTGCGATTCGGCCATCAGCTGGGCTTCCAGGTCGAGCTGCTGGCCCAGCGATGCGTGGCCGGCATGATCGCACAGGCGCTTGATGCGCGCGCCAGCATTCGCGGGGCCGCCGGCGATGCGCTCAGCCAGTTTCAACGCCTCGTCCAGCACGGTGCCCGGCGCCACCAGTCGGTTGACCGCGCCCAGCGCATGCAGGCGCGCGGCGGGAATCCGCTCGCCCAGCAGGCACAGCTCCATCATCTGCTGGCGCGGCAGGAACTCCGACAGGAAAGCGGTCGCGCCGCCGTCCGGACTCAGTCCGACCTTGATATACGCCATCGTGAAGAAGGCATTCTCGGCCGCGACCAGCAAATCGCAGGCCAGCGCCAGCGACATCCCGGCGCCCGCCGCCCCGCCCTCCACCGCCGCAATCACCGGCTTCGGGCAGGCACGCAGCGCGCGGATCTGTTCGTGCAGGCGGCCGATCTTTTCCAGGCGCTCAGGCACGGTGAGTTCGCGTCGCGTCGCCAGCTGGCGCAGATCACCGCCGGCGCAGAAGAAGTCGCCGTCGCCGGTGAGGACGATGGCGCCGATGCTTGGGTCGGCCGCGGCTTCTTCCAGCGCAGCCGGGAGCGCGTCATACAGCGCCGGCGTGATCGCATTCCTCGCCGCCGGGTTGCTGTTGACGAGGACGCGCACGGCGCCCTCGGTACGCACTAACAGGCCGCTCATGCAGCCTGCCGGCCGAGCGCAATGTAACGCTCGAGGTGGTGGTCTTCGTCGCCGAGCTGGTGGTCGATCATCACCAGGCGCTTGGCATAATGGGCCAGCGGCAGTTCCCAGGTCATGCCGATACCGCCGTGGAGCTGGATGCATTCTTCCGCCACCTTGGTGCCGATGCGGCCGATCGACATCTTGGCCGCGGACAGCGCGCGCTCGCGCGTAATGCGGTCTTCGCTGTCCAGCGCCGCAGCCGCGTTGATCACGGCGGAACGGGCCTGCTCGATTTCCAGCAGCAGGTCGGCCATGCGGTGCTGCAGGGCCTGGAAGCTGCCGATCGGGACGCCGAACTGCTTGCGGGTGCGCAGGTAGTCGAGGGTCGCTTCCTTGGCCGCTTCCATCGCGCCCAGCGCTTCCGCGCACAGGGCCAGGATGCCGCGGCCGACGGCGCGTTCCAGCGTCGCGTAGCCCGCGCCCTCTTCGCCCAGCAGCGCGCCGCCGTCCAGCAGCACGTTCTCGAAGCGCAGTTCGGCCACGTGGCCGCCGTCGATGGTCGGCGTGCCCGTCACGGTCAGGCCAGGCGTGCCGGCCGGGACCAGGAACAGCGAGATCCCGTTCTGCTCGTCGACCGGACCGGCGGTGCGCGCGGAGACCACGAAGACACCGGCCTGCTCGCCCAGCGCGACGACCGACTTGACGCCATCCAGCGCCCAGCCTTCGCCTTCGCGCGGGGCCATCAGGCTGACGCGCGCCAGTTCGTAGTGGGTGTCCGGCTCGTCGTGCGCGAAGCTGGCGATGGTGCTGCCGTCGGCGATCGATTCGAGGATGGCGCGCTGCGACTCGTTGCCGGCGGTCGCGATCGCCTCGGCCGCCAGCACGGCGCTGGCCAGCAGCGGTTCGAGCACCAGGCCGCGGCCCAGCGCCTCGAACACGACGGCGATGTCGAAACCGCCGCCGCCGAATCCGCCGTCTTCCTCGCGCATCAGCGCGCCGATGACGCCCAGCTCGGCGAAGTGGTTCCACATCTCGGGCGAGTAGCCCTCGGCGCTACCGGCGATCTTGTTGCGGACTTCAAAACCATAGCGCTCGGCGATGAAGCGGTTCAGGCTGTCGGCGAGCATGCGCCGTTCTTCGGTATGTTCGAAATTCATGGTCGTTCCTTTACAGCCCGAGGATCATCTTCGAGATGATGTTCTTCTGGATCTCGTTGGAGCCGCCGAAGATCGACAGCTTGCGGTTGTTGAAGTACTGGGCCGAGGCTGCCGGCGCAAAGTCGGGGCCGAAAGTCGGGCCTTGGTAGTCGGCATCCAGCATGTCCTGGGTGAACGGACGCGCATGCACGCCCATCGCACGGCGCGCCAGCGAGGTGATCTCCTGGCGGATCTCGGTGCCGCGGATCTTCAGCATCGAGCTCTCCGCGCCCGGCACGCCGCCGCCAGCGACCGCCGCGATCACGCGCAGGTTCGTCGTCTTCATGTTTTCGAGGTCGATCTCGACGCGCGCCAGACGCGCAGCGAAGGCCGGGTCTTCCGACAGCGGCTTGCCGTTGCGGGTCTGGGTTGCGGCGATCTTCTTCAAGCGCGCCAGGGCCGCCACCGAGAAGCCGACACCGGCGATGTTGGTGCGCTCATAGGTCAGCAGGTACTTGGCGCAGGTCCAGCCGGCGTTTTCCTCGCCGACCAGGTTCTCGGCCGGCACGCGCACGTCGGTGAAGAAGACTTCGTTGACTTCATGTTCGCCATCGAGCGTGATGATCGGGCGCACCTCGACACCCGGCGAATTCATGTCGATCAGCAGGAAGCTGATGCCCGACTGCTTCTTCGCTTCGCGGTCGGTGCGCACCAGGCAGAAGATCATGTTGGCGTGCTGGCCGAGCGTGGTCCAGGTCTTCTGGCCGTTGACGATGTAGTGTTCTCCTTCAGCGTCGGTGCCGCGCACTGCCATGGTCTTCACGGCCGCCAGGTCGGAGCCGGCGCCCGGTTCCGAATAGCCCTGGCACCACCAGTCGTCGCCGTTCAGGATGCGCGGCAGCCAGTAGGCTTTTTGCGCCTCGTTGCCGTACTTGATCAGGACCGGGCCGAGCATGTTGACGCCGAAAGGCACGATGCGCGGCGCATGGGCGATGGCGCTCTCGTTCTCGAAGATGAATTTTTCGACGGCGGTCCAGCCCGGGCCGCCGTACTGTTCCGGCCAGTGATTCGCCAGCCAGCCGCGCTCGTTGAGGATGGCGTGCCATTCCTCCATGTCGGCCTTGGTCAAGTGCTTGCCCTCGGCGACTTTATCGGACAGTCGCTTTGGCAGCTTCTCGGCCAGGAAGGCGCGCACTTCGGCGCGGAAGGCTTCTTCTTGCGGGGTGAAATTCAAATCCATGGCAGTTCCTCAGTAAATCTCGAACAGGCCGGCGGCGCCCATGCCGCCCGCGATGCACATCGTGACGACGGCGTACTTCGCCTTGCGGCGGCGGCCTTCCAGCAGCACGTGGCCGGCCAGGCGGGCGCCGGTCATGCCGAACGGGTGGCCGATCGAGATCGCGCCGCCGTTCACGTTGAGGCGCTCGTCGGGAATGCCCAGGCGCTGCTGGCAGTAGATGGCTTGCGAGGCAAAGGCTTCGTTCAGCTCCCACAGGTCGATATCCTCCACCTTCAGGCCGAAGCGCGCCAGCAGTTTCGGCACGGCGAACACGGGACCGATGCCCATTTCGTCCGGCTCGCAGCCGGCCACGGCCAGGCCACGGAAGGCGCCCAGCGGTTTCAAGCCGAGGCGCTCGGCCTCTTTCGCTTCCATCATCACGCAGGCCGAGGCACCGTCCGACAGCTGAGAAGCATTACCGGCGGTGATGAATTTGCCTTCGCCCATGACCGGCGCCAGTTTTGCAAGGCCTTCGTAGGTGGTGCCGCGGCGGTTGCAGGTGTCTTCCGAGACGGTGACTTCGCGCTTGCTGACTTCCTTGGTCTCCTTGTCGGTCACGGCCATCGTCGTGGTGCAGGCGACGATCTCCTCCGCATACCGGCCGGCCAGCTGCGCCTCTTCCGTCTTGCGCTGCGATTCGAAGGAGAAGCGGTCCTGCGCTTCGCGCGAGATGTCGTAGCGTGCGGCGACGATGTCGGCGGTCTCGATCATCGGCATGTAGAGGGCCGGCTTGTTCTCGAGGATCCACGGGTCCATGCCTGAGTCACCGCTGTCGCGGGTGCGGATCTGCGAGATCGACTCGACCCCGCCCGCGATCACGGCCGGGGCGCCGTCGACCACGATGCGGCCGGCGCCGATGGCGATTGCCTGCAGGCCCGAGGCGCAGAAGCGGTTGACGGTGGTGCCGGCGATGGTGATCGGCAGGCCGGCGCGGATGATGGTCTGGCGCGCGACGTTGCGGCCGGTCGTGCCTTCCGGGTAGCCGCAACCGAGGATGGCGTCCTCGATCAGGTTCGGGTCGATGCCGGCGCGCTCGACGGCAGCGCTTACGGCATAGGCGGCCAGCTGCGGGCCGGTGGTGATGTTGAATTCGCCGCGGTGCGCTTTCGTGAGCGGCGTGCGGGCGGTGGATACGATGACGGCTTCGCGCATGGCGAGTCTCCTGTTAGGTCTTGCTTCTTTATTTGCTTAGTTATTTGTTTACTGATTTGTTTACTTATTCAGGCTCGCGAAGTTTTCGCCGCGTTCAACCAGGTCGACCAGCAGCGGCGACGGCCTCCAGAACAGCGGGTCTTCTTTTGCGAATTCCTGGATGTCGGCCAGGATCTTCGGCAGGCCGACCGTGTCCGCATAGTGCATCGGGCCGCCGCGGTAGCGCGGGAAGCCGTAGCCATGAACAAAGGTGACGTCCACGTCCAGCGGACGCAGGGCGATCTTCTGGTGCACGACGTTCGCGCCTTCGTTGATCATCGCGGCCAAGTAGCGGCGCACGATTTCCTCGTCCGTGAAGCTGCGCGGGGTGATGCCGGCGCGCTGGCGCTCGGCATCGATGATGGCTTCGACTTCCGGATCCGGGGTGCCGACGCGTGCGCCTTCCGGATACAGGTAGTAGCCGCGGCCCGTCTTCTGGCCGAACCAGCCACGTTCGCACAGGCGGTCCGGGATCTGGACGTAGCGTGCCTTCGGATCGCGCGTGGCGGCGCGGCGCTTGCGGGTGGCCCAGCCGATGTCGCCGCCGGCCAGGTCGGACACCTGGAACGGGCCCATCGGATAGCCGAAGTCGCGCACCGCCTTGTCGATCTGGTAGGGCGACGCGCCGTCTTCCATGATGGCTTGCGCGGCGGCGCCGTACACGGCCAGCACGCGGTTGCCGATGAAGCCGTCGCAGACGCCGGCGCGCACCGCGGTCTTTTTCAGTTTTTTCGCCAGCTCGAATGCCGTGGCGACGACGTCGGCCGAGACTTTCGCCGGCACGACGATCTCGAGCAGCTTCATGATGTTCGCCGGCGAGAAGAAGTGCAGGCCGATGACGTCCTGCGGACGGCTGATCGATGCGGCGATCTGGTTGATGTCGAGGTAGGACGTATTCGTGGCCAGCACGGCGCCCGGCTTGCAGACGCGGTCGAGTTCCTTGAACACGGCCTGCTTCACGGCCATGTCTTCGAACACGGCTTCGATCACGAGGTCAACTTGCGCCAGTGCGTCGTAGGCCGTGCTGCCATTGAAGCGGGCCATGATGGCGTCCTTCGCCTCCGGCTTGATGCGGCCCTTGGCGATCAACCCGTCGTAGACCTTCTCGACATTCGCACGGCCGCGCGCCAGTGCTTCCTCGTCGCGTTCGATCATGGTCACCGGCAGGCCGGCGTCCAGCACGGCCACCGCGATACCGGCGCCCATGGTGCCGCCGCCGATGATGCCGACGCTGGCGATCGCGCGCGCCTTGGCGTCGCGGGTCTCCGGGGCCTTGGCCGCTTCGCGCTCGGCGAAGAAGGCGTGCACCAGGCCGGCGCGCTGCGGGCTTTCCAGGCATTCGATGAAGAGCTTGCGTTCCAGCGCCAGGCCCTCGATGAACGGCAGGTCGAGCGCGCCTTGCACGGCGTCGACGATTTTCAGTGGCGAGAACAGGCCGCGCGCCTTTTTCGCGGTGTCGGCGCGGGCGGCATCGATCGCGGCCTGGGTGGCGGCGCGGTCAGCCAGTGCGCTGCCTTCGCTGGTGCGGCGCGGGGCGGCGTTCGATGCGATCAGTTCGCGGGCATAGGCCAGGCCGGCGGCAGCGACATCTTCACCTTCCGCGACGCGGTCCACGAGACCGAGTTTCGCCGCTTCCTTGGCGCCGATGTGGCGGCCGCTGAGCATCAGTTCGAGTGCCGCTTGCGCGCCGATCAGGCGAGGCGTACGCTGGGTACCGCCGGCGCCCGGCAGCAGGCCGAGCAGGACTTCCGGCAGGCCGAGCTTGGCGCTGCCGAGGGCCACGCGGTAGTGGGCGCCGAGCGCCACCTCCAGGCCGCCGCCGAGCGCGGCGCCATGAATGGCGGCGATAACCGGCTTGGTGGATGCTTCGATGCGGTTGCAAACGTCCGGCAGCGCGGGCGGCTGCGGCGGCTTGCCGAATTCGCGGATGTCGGCGCCGCCGAGGAAGTTGCGGCCGGCGCCGAGCAGCACGACGGCTTTCACGGCCGGATCGGCGTCGGCGGCCTCGATGGCCTCCAGCAGGCCGCGCCGCACGTCGACGCCGAGCGCGTTCACGGGCGGATTGTCGATGGTGACGACGAGGATGTCCTCATGGCGGGTGCTTGCTACGGCGGCGTTTGCGGCGGTATTCATCAAGCCTGTCTCCTTTATTTTGATGTTTCGCTCTGCGGAATAGTGTTTTGCAGATTTCAGCGAAATCAACCATACCGTATTTTTCACGGTCCTGTAAATCCCTCGATTACGACGTCTTTACAGTACGTACGCGGGGCATTCCCTGGGCTCATCCATTGGGGCTTTCATGCGCTCATAGGGCAGAGTTCGCTGCGTTTCGCACTGCGAACGACCATTTCACGAAACAGTTGACACTCGACTTTCCGTTGTGTGAATATCCGCTCAGACCTGGCCGAGAACACCACAAGATGCCGGGCAACGAGACAACGAAGGAATTCATGCAACACGAGATCGAGTCATTCGAAGACGATGCAGCCAAGGACCGCCAGTTCGTGACGGCCCTGGCGCGCGGCCTGGAGATCCTGCGCTGCTTCCGTCCCGGCGAGACCTGGCTGACGAACAGCGAAATGGCCAAGCGCACCGCGATGCCGAAGCCGACGATCTCGCGCCTGACCTACACGCTGACCAAGCTCGGCTACCTCACCTATTCGCCCGACCAGGGCCGCTACCAGCTCGGCGCGGCCGTGCTGGCCCTCGGCTATACGCTGCTCGCCAATCTCGACGTCCGTAAGCTCGCCCGTCCGGCCATGCAGGAGCTGGCCGAATACGCGCAGTGCAGCGTGGCCATCGGCATCCGCGACCGCCTGTCGATGGTGTATGTCGAAGCCTGCCGCGGCAGCGCCGCCGTCACCCTGCGCCGCGATGCCGGTTCGCGCATCCCGCTGGCGACCACCGCGATGGGCAAGGCCTATCTGTGCGGCCTGCCGCAGAACGACCGCGACTTCCTGATGGACCACATCCGCCTGCAGACGGAAACCAACTGGCCGAAGATCAAGGCCGACCTGGAACAGGGTTTCAAGGATTACCAGGACCGCGGCTTCGTGCTCTCTTCGGGCCTGTGGGACGCCAACATCAGTGCCGTCGGCGTGCCGCTGATCGATCCGGACGTGAACAAGACCATGGCCTTCAATTGCGGGGGCCCCTCCTTCCTGCTGCCGCAGGAAAAACTGATCGACGACCTGGGCCCGCGCCTGGTGCAACTGGTGCGTAACGTGGAAATGAGCATGGGACGCAACCTGGGTTGAGCACGCGGCGCGGCCGCGACCCCGAATCGAATATGCAAGGCCGTGCACTGCGCGGCGTTGCCCCCGGCTTGTCCGGAGAATTGCAGCAAAAACCGTTTAGATAACTGAAAAAGGTGGAGACATGAAGAAGGCAACAAGCATCGCCCTGGCAATCATGGCAGTCTGCGGCAGCGTGCAGGCGGAAGAACTGCTGGTCGGCGTCCAGATTCCCCTGACCGGCCCGCTCGCGCGCGTCGGCATGGGCACCAACGAAGGCATCCGCGTCGCGGCCGAAGTCTTCAACAAGACCAACGGCAAGCACACCATCAAGCTGGTGACCGTCGACGACGAGTCGGCCCCGGCGAAAGCCGTCGCAGCGGTCGAGAAGCTGGCCAGCGAAGGCGTGGTCGCCGTCACCGGCGGCTACGGCTCGAACAACATCTCGCCGGCGTCCGACGCTGCCGGCAAGCTGGGCCTGGCCTACATCACCTCGGGCGGCGTCGACGACGGCCTGGTCGAAGCCGGCCGCAAGAACTTCTTCCGCATTAATAACACCGCCGGTTACCAGAAGGCCCTGGTCGGATTGATCAGCGACCTGGGCGTCAAGTCGGTCTCGATCATCTACTCGACCAAGGATGCCACCGAAGGCCTGGCGACCGACGTCCAGAAAACCCTCGGTGCCAAGGGCATCAAGGTCGGCATGCATGCGTTCGATCCCGCCATCACCGACTTCAAGCCGATCCTGAACAAGGTCAAGCTGCAGGACCGCTCGGAATTCATCGCCATGGTCGGCTACGAGAACGACTACGTCGGCATCCTGCGCGCCGCGCGCGTCCTGAAGCCGACCACGGTGAAAGCGATCGCCGGCGTCTGGTCGCTGGCCACGCCGAAGATGGCGGCCGACTTCCCGGACCTGATGCCGAACGTGTACGGCACCGCTGTCCTGCCCTTCCCGGTCAACTTCACCACGGCTGAAGGCAAGACCTTCGGCGAAGGCTACAAGAAGCTGCACAACAAGGAACCCGACTACCTGGGCCAGTTCGGCTACGTGCAGTCGATGCTGCTGTTCGAAGCGATCGCACGCGCTGCCGACAAGGGCACCCTCAAGAAGGGCGGCGTGATCGAGGAACTGCGCAAGACCGACAAGCAGACCCTGATCGGCCGCGTCCAGTTCAACGCCAAGGGCGACAACCCGAACTTCGTGCAGCGCATGGGCCAGCACCAGGGCAAGCAGGTCGTGCTCGTGTGGCCGAAGGAGTCCGCGAACGGCAAGCCGGTTTTCCCGGGCGTTCCTTGGTAAGCGTAGGACCGTAGTCGGAAACGCGGCTATTCGCCGCGTTTCCCCCGCATGAACTCAACTGGAATGCAGACATGACGGAATTAATAATGCAGGCCGTGTATTCGGGCCTGCTGCAGGGCGGCTCGTATGCGCTGATCGCCCTGGGACTGGCGCTGGTGTTCGGCGCCATGAAGGTGATCAATCTGGCCCACGGCGAGCTGGTGCTGCTGGCGGCCTACATCGCCTACACGGTCGAAACGAGAATGGGCTGGAATCCCGCGATGGCGATTCCGATCGCGGTGGTGATCGTGTGCCTCACCTCCGCCCTCCTCTACTTCGTGGTTGGCAAGATCAAGACCAACCGCGAAATCAATTCCCTCACCCTCACCTATGGCGTGGGCGTGATCCTGACCAACCTGGTCCTGATGATCTGGAGCGCCGACGTGCGCGCCACCAGCTCGAGCTGGATGCAGGAAGCCTTCGTCGTCGGCGAGCTTTACAGCATGCGCAGCGAAGTGCTGTTCTTCGGCGTGTCGATCGTGCTGATCGTGGCCCTCTGGTGGTGGCTCTCGCGCAGCTGGTATGGCCGCGCCGTGCGCGCCGTCTCCAGCAACCGCGACGCCGCCAAGCTCATGGGCATCAACCCGGGCCGCACCGAACTGGTCTCCTTCCTGGTGGCGGGCATCCTGGCCGCCTTTGCCGGCGTCGCCCTGTTCAGCTACGGCACCATCACCCCGGCCACCGGCAGCGTGCTGACGGTGAAGGCCTTCATCATCACGGTCCTGGCGGGCATCGGCTCGATCCCCGGCGTGCTGATCGGCGCGGTCCTGCTCGGCATCGCCGAGTCGCTGACGGTGACCCTGGCCAGCTCGGCCCTGCAAGAACTGGCCGGCATGGGCCTGTTCCTGCTCGTTCTGTTTGTAATGCCGAATGGCCTGTTCGGTGCGACCAAGAGGCGCGGATGAAAACCAATAAACTCCTCATCGTAATCCTGGCGGCCGCCTACATCGGCGTACCGCTCCTGCTGGGCGCGAACGCCTACGTCATGAGCCTGGTAATCGCCTCGCTCGTCATCGGCGGCATCGCCCTGTCCTGGGCCCTGCTGGGCAACCTGGGCGGCATGGTGAGCTTCGGCCACGCGGCCTTCTTCGGCGTCGGCGCCTATACCTCGGCCGTGCTGTCGATGCAGCACGGGGTGCCGGTCTTCCTCGGCGTGGTGCTGGGCGGCGTCGGCGCGGTGGTCGCGGCCATCGTGATGCTGCCGGTGCTGCGCCTGCGCGGTCCCTATTTTGCGCTGGCCATCCTGGCCTACGCCCACATCTTCCGCATCCTGGCCACCGAGTGGCAGTCGGTGACGGGCGGTTCGGGCGGCATCGCCAGCATCCCGCGTTTGCCTGAACTGTTCGGCTACGACTTCAGCTCCAAGGTCGGCAACTACCTGGTGATCCTGACCATCGTGCTGCTGTTCGCCGGGGCCTACGATGCGATCCGCCGCAGCCCGCACGGCCTGGCCCTGCGCGCCATGCACGACAGCGAGGATGCGACGCGCGTGGTCGGTGTCAACAACACCCTGCTGAAGGGGCTGATGCTGCTGGTGTCGGCCTTCATGTGCGGGGTGGTCGGCGCCTTCAACGCCCACTACATCAACTTCCTGGAGCCGGACTACGCGTTCAGCGCCGGCTGGGTGACGATCCCGATCGTCGCGGCGATCTTCGGCGGCTATCGCACGATCACCGGACCGCTGGTAGGCGCGGTCGTGGTCTACCTGGTCGACCAGCTGTTCGTGAAGAACCTGATGCCGACCGGTCACCAGCTGGTGCTGGGCGTGGTGCTGGTGGCGATGATCATCGCGAGTCCCGACGGCCTGTTCGGTCTGGTGAAGAAGTTCATGAGGAAAAAAGATGCTACAGCTTGAAAACGTGACCGTGCGCTTCGGCGGCCTCACCGCCGTGAACGACGTCAGCCTGAACATCGGCACCGGCGACGTCGTCGGCCTGGTCGGCGCGAACGGCGCCGGCAAGACCACGCTGTTCAATGCGATCTCGGGCCTGGTGCGCCCGACCGCCGGCCGCATCGTCTTCGACGGCATCGACGTCCTGAAGGCGCCGATGTACCAGCGCGCCCGCATGGGCATCGGCCGCACCTTCCAGATCCCGCAGCCGATGCACGAGCTGACGGTGCGCCAGAACCTGCAGGTGTCGCAGCGCTTCGGTACCGGACGCCTGGACGAGAAGCGGATCGACGAGATCCTGGCCTTCACCGGCCTAACCGCGAAGGCCGAGCGCGACGCCTCCACGGGTCTCGCGCTGACGGAACTGAAGGCGCTGGAAGTGGCGAAAGCCCTGTCCACCGACCCGAAGCTGCTGCTGCTCGATGAAGTGCTGGCGGGCCTGGAGACCAACGGCAAGCGCAATTTCATGAAGATGCTGAAGGGCCTGCACGAGCAGTTCCGGGTCGGCATCTGCATCATCGAGCACGACATCGAGACCATCAGCAACCTGTGCGAACGGGTGGCGGTGCTGAACTTCGGCCAGCTGATCGCCGAAGGCACGCCTGCGGAAGTGTTCAGCAATCCGGAGGTGGTGAAGAGCTACACGGGAGCGGACCATGCTTGAGATTAGCAACCTGCGCGCCGGCTATGGCGCGATCAACGTGCTGTGGGACCTGTCCCTCAGCGTCCAGCCGGGCAAGCTGACCACCATCATCGGCCCCAACGGCGCCGGCAAGACCACGCTGCTGCGCGCCATCATGGGCCTGGTGCCGGTGGACCAGGGTTCGATCACGCTGAACGGCAAGCCGCTCAACGGCACCGCGACATGGGACATGAACCTGGTCTCGATGGCCATGATTCCGGAAGGCCGCATGGTCTTTCGCGACATGACGGTCGAGGAAAACCTGATGATGGGCGCGTTCGCGCCGCAGCACCGGGCCAACGCGGCCGCCAACCTGGAAAAGTCGTACGTGATGTTCCCGCGCCTGCGCGAACGCCGCAAGCAACTGGCCGGTTCGCTCTCGGGCGGCGAGGCGCAGATGCTGGCGATGGCGCGCGGCCTGATGAGCGACCCGAAACTCTTGATCATCGACGAACCTTCGCTCGGCCTGGCGCCGGTGATGGTGAACGAATTGTTCGAGATCCTCGGGCGCCTCAAAGGCGACGGGCGTACCATCGTGCTGGTGGAACAGAACACCCAGCGCGCGGTCGGTGTCGCCGACCACGTTTACCTGATGCAGAGCGGGAAAGTCGTCTTGTCGCAGGCCGCATCCGAGGTCAGCCTCGACCACCTGCACGACCTCTACTTCGCACGTTGATTACCTATTACTAAAGAGACCATCATGACCAAAGCCGCTTTCCACTGGGACGATCCCCTGCTCCTGAACAGCCAGCTCACCGACGACGAACGCATGATCCGCGATGCGGCGGCTTCCTACTGCCAGGACAAGCTGCAACCGCGCATCCTCGAAGCCTTCCGCCACGAGCAGATGGACACCTCGATCTTCCGCGAGATGGGCGAACTCGGCCTGCTGGGACCGACCATCCCTGAACAATACGGCGGCCCGGGCCTGAACTACGTGGCCTACGGCCTGATCGCGCGCGAAATCGAGCGCGTCGACTCCGGCTACCGCTCGATGGCGAGCGTGCAGTCGTCCCTGGTGATGGTGCCGATCCACGAGTTCGGCAACGAAGCCACAAAGCAGAAATACCTGCCGAAGCTGGCGACCGGCGAGTGGATCGGCTGCTTCGGTCTCACGGAGCCGAACCACGGTTCCGATCCAGGGTCGATGGTCACCCGCGCCCGCAAGGTCGACGGCGGTTACGCGCTGACCGGTTCGAAGATGTGGATCACCAATTCGCCGGTGGCCGACGTGTTCGTCGTCTGGGCCAAGGATGACGAAGGCGCGATCCG
Organism: Massilia sp. Mn16-1_5; assembly: GCF_004798585.1. GTDB lineage: Bacteria > Pseudomonadota > Gammaproteobacteria > Burkholderiales > Burkholderiaceae_D > Telluria. The sequence goes on along the minus strand of NZ_PPXQ01000004.1, from coordinate 144,585 downwards.
CGGTTTTGTCCTGGAAAAAGGCTGGGAAGGTCTGAGCGCTCCAGCGATTCACGGCAAGTTCGGCCTGCGTTCCTCCGTCACCGGCGAAATCGTCATGGACAACGTGTTCTGCCCGGAAGAAAACGCCTTCCCGGACGTGCGCGGCCTGAAAGGCCCGTTCACCTGCCTGAATTCGGCCCGCTACGGCATCGCCTGGGGCGCGCTGGGCGCCGCGGAAGCCTGCTGGCATACCGCACGCCAGTACACGCTGGACCGCAAGCAGTTCGGCAAGCCGCTGGCGGCGAACCAGCTGGTGCAGAAGAAGCTGGCCGACATGCAGACCGAAATCACGCTCGGCCTGCAGGGCTGCCTGCGCCTGGGCCGCATGAAGGACGAGGGAACCGCCGCTGTCGAGATCACTTCGATGATGAAGCGTAATTCCTGCGGCAAGGCGCTGGACGTGGCCCGTACGGCGCGTGACATGCTCGGCGGTAACGGTATTTCGGACGAGTTCGGCATCATCCGTCACATGGTCAACCTGGAAGTCGTGAATACTTATGAGGGCACGCATGACATCCATGCGCTGATCCTGGGCCGAGCCCAGACGGGTATCGCGGCGTTCTAAGCGACTGCGGGCGCGCGCCCGCAATTTTCGAAACCCTCCACAATGGTTCCATATTGACCACTGTGGAGGGTTTTTTCATGAGTCCGCAAGATTCCCAACTGTTGCAGGATTTCCTGAACCAGCTCGTGCAGGCGCGCGGCCTGCCGAAAGATCCCGAGGCCGAGGCCATGATCCAGAAGGCCGTGGCTTACCAGCCGGACGCCGCCTACCTGCTCGTGCAGCGCGCGCTCCTGCAACAGCAGGCGCTCGACAATGCCAAGGCCGAGATCGCGCGGCTGCAGCAACAGCTGCAAGGCGGATCGCAATCCGGCGGCTTCCTTGACCCGAATGCCTGGGGCAACAGCGCCGGGCGCGGCCAGCCGGCCCAGGCTTATGGCGGCCAACAGCAGCCTTATCCGCAGCAACAGTACCAGCAGCCCTACCAGCAGCCGCCGGTGTCCAGCCGGCTCGGCGGCTTCTTCCGCGGCGGCGGGATGGGCGGCGGCATGGGTGGCGCGCTCGGCAACATCGCCTCGACGGCGGCAGGCGTGGCAGCCGGCGCCTTCCTGTTCCAGGGTCTCGGCAACCTGCTCGGCCACGGCAACCACGACGGCAACGGCTTCCTCGGCAACGACGAGGGCTTTGCCTCCTTGCGCGATCCGATCGCCGATTACGAGCGCAGCGCCGGGGCGGACGACAGCTCGAACAACTTGCTCGGCGACAGCAACACCGACCACGACTCGGCCAGCCTGCTCGACGACCCCGGCCTGGGCAATGACGACTTCGCCGGCGACAACTTCGACGGCGGCTCGGACGACGGCCTGTTCAGCTGAAGGCTGGCCGCGTGTTAGCATGATGGATTGGCAGGGCCAGGCCCTGCCCCACATCACCACGCTTTTATGCCGCTTCAGATTTCCCGGATTCTCCACGCCGGCTACCTCTTCGAATGCGAGGGCACGCGCATCGCCTTCGACCCCATCTTCGAGAATCCCTTCAGCCGCAACTGCCATGCTTTCCCGCCGGTTCGCTTCGACGAAGAGCGGATTCGCGCGCAGCGCTTCGATGCCGTCTTCATCTCGCACTTCCACGACGACCACTGCTCGCTCGAGAGCCTGGACCTGCTGGATCGCGCGACGCCCATCCACCTCTACTGCGTCTTCGACGAACTGTTCGACATGGTGCGCGCGCTCGGCTTCACCAACGTGCGGCCCCTGGCGCTCGACGTACCTGTGCAGGTCGGGCCGTTCACGGTCACGCCGCGCATCGCGATGGACGAGGAAGTCGACTCGATGTTCCAGGTCGAGGCGGTCGGGTTGAAGGTACTGAACGTGGTCGATTCCTGGATCGATCCGGACACGCTGCCGGCGCTCGCGTCTTACGGTCCCTGGGACATGGTCCTGTGGCCCTTCCAGACCATGCGCGAGATCGAGGTGCTGTCGCCCTCGCGCGCCACGCCGGCGCCGCCATCTCTGCCCGAGGAGTGGCTAGCCCAGCTGCGCGTGCTGAACCCACGCTACGTCGTGCCGAGTTCCTGCCAGTTCCTGCAGGAGCCCTGGTCCTGGTACAACCGGGCCTTCTTCCCGATCACCTACCGCCAGTTCGCCCAGGAGGTCGAAGCGGCGCTGCCGGACGCGCGCGTGGTGCGCATGAATCCGGGCGTGTCGCTGCGCCTGGATGCGGATGGCCTCGCGCCGGCCCCTGCGCTGGACTGGGTCGTGCCGCTCGGCGACCAGGATGTCGACTACGACTACGATCCGGCCTTGCCGCCGCCGGCGACCGGCGACATCGCGCGGCATTTCGCGCCCTTGAACGCCGAGGAGGCCGAACGCGTGGCCGCCTTTTGCCGCACCGGCCTTTTGGCGCGCTACCGCAGCATGGAACTGCCCGAGGACAGCTATTTCGAGCAGCCCCGCATCTGGCGCCTGTCCGTGTTCGACCACGCGGGCGACGGCACACACTGGCACTATCGGGTGCAGGGCGACAGCATCGAAGCGGTGGCGCCGAGCGCCGGCCCGCTCGGCTGGACCACCGAGATCCCGGCCGCGAAACTGTATGCCGGCCTTGAACTGGGCGAGTCCCTGACCTCGATGTACATGCGGATCAACGATACCCGCTTCGACGACACGCTTGAATCCGACCTGGAAACGGCCGAACTGGTCGACGATCCCCTGATCCGCTGCCTCTTCAACGACGCCTTCGGCGCCTACCAAGCCGCGCAGCTTCGCCGGCTGAAGCAGTGATCATAACTGTTGCGAAGGGCCAGCTTCAATGACGCTTAATCGACTTTACCAAGCCGCGCAGCTGCGCCGGCTGAAGCAGTGATCATAACTGTTGCGAAGGGCCAGCTTCAATGACGCTTAATCGACTTTACCAAGCCGCGCAGCTGCGCCGGCTGAAAGCAATTCAATGACCATCACCATCCTGCCCTACCGCGCCACCCTCGAACAAGCCTGCGACTGGCTGGAAGCGAACACCGGCACGCCTTGGACCCTGGCGCGCCTGATCGAACATGAGGTCACGCCCTATGTCTGGCTCGACTACGACGCCAACTATCCGGAGCTGTTCGGCGACGCCAACGGCGGCTACGCCGCGCCGATCTTCTACGAGGGCGACACGGCGCGCCTGGCTGCCGGCAGCGAGGACGTGCTGATCACAATCACCAAGGACGCCTACAAAATCGTCGCGCGCCTGCCCGAGCCGGGCTTCCGGCGCCAGCTGCACGAGCTGCGTTTCCAGAAGAAGGACCTGGAAAAGCTGGTCAAGCTTCTCGAGCGCGCGTCCCAGCCGCAGCCCGAGCCGAAGGCGGCCGCCGAATCAACGGCCGGCATCTACAAGGAACAGGCGCTGGCCGCCTTCGCGCCGCTGGTGAAAATGAACCTCGACACGGCGCTGACGGGTGGCGGCGGCATCTTCGGCGACGACGGCGCGCGCATCAAGGCCAGCACCAAGAAGGCGAAATCGAAGATCGTCTGGAATCCGGTGGTGCTGGCGCTCGGGCTGCACGACGTGTACCGGGTGCCGCTACGCGGGCTGTCGCGGGCGTTCGCGGCGCATGAATTTCTGAACCCGTGGCGCGACGAATGGGAGCGCAGTCTGCGGCTACTGGGTCATTAACTGATTTGGGCCGGCGTCACCACGATCCGGCCCTGTCCAGACGTTCGCTTAGTTGTGGATGTACTTCGCGAACACCTCGCTGAAATCGCGCCTGGTGTGCGTGTCGAACATGGCCGTGTTCAGCGCCTTGAGCAGGTCGTTGAACTGGGTCACCAGGCCACCCTCGCCGGGTGCGATATTCAGCTTGTGTACCGACGCCGTCGCATCCAGCGTGCGTAGGGCGTTCTCGCGCGAGACGGCATCGCGCTGCTGCTGTTTGCCGATCGTGATCAGGGCCTTGTAGATGTCCTTCAGTTGTTCGATGTAGGACTTCTTGATGTCGATCGAGAAGGCCGTGTTGTCCATCCTGAATTTGAGCTCGATGTCCATGTCCAGCGTGCCGGCGGTCTCGATGCTGACGCCGGAAATCTGGTGCGACGAATAGTCGTAGCGCTTGATGGTGCGCTTGGACGACACGGCGGAGTCGCCGTCGACGTGGATCAGGGCCAGGTTGGTGAAGCAGTACTCGTCCTTCTTGCTCTTGATGAGGAAGAAGATCTGCTCGCCGTCTTCGTTGAACAGGTAGTCGTCGGCATCGACCTTGCTGTAGTCGGCCGGCCCGACGATGACGCCGATATCGCTGATGCCCAGCGCTTCCGCCGCGAGTTTCTTGAACATGTTCGTCCTCGTGTGATGAAAACAGCGACAGTAGCACTGTTTAATTATTGAAAGCGGGTTTCTTCGCTTACTTTGCCGCACCGGCGCGCAGCGCCTTGATCCGGCCCATGGCGTTGATCTGCTTCTTGTCCACGGCGACCGCCTTTTCGTAGGCCGCGATCGCCAGCGCCGTTTCGCCGAGCGCCTCGTAGGCCTCGCCCTCGCTGTCGAAGGCATTGCCGTACTTCGGTTCGATATGGGTGGCCAGCTTGAACAGCTGTACCGCGGCGTGCGCGTTCTTCGCGCCCAGCAGCTGGTAGCCCAGCCTGTTCAGGTTCACGGGACTGAGCCTGAAGTCGGGCGAGCGCGCGGACATATCGGCGTAGATCGCCTGCGCATCCTTGTATCCGCGTTGTGCGAAGGCGCGCAGGAAGTCGCCTTCGCCGAGGAGCACCGCGCCGGCAGGCTGAAACTCCATCGACAGGGTCTGCGGGCGGATGCCATGCTGCGCCGGCGACACTTTCAGGAAGGCCTGCGCGGCGGCGTCTTCCTTCAGATAGGCATCCAGGAAGCGGTGCGTGTACAGGGCAACACTGCGGTAAGCCTGCAGCACCTCGTCACGCCGGTAGTCGCCGAAAGCGGCGTCCGGCGAGAAGCGCAGCTGCCAGGAGGCGAAGTCCGAGTGCGTCATCGGGGGCGCGGTCGTGACGTAGACGTCCGAATATTTCATGGTGTTGAGGTAGCTGGCGCCGAGCTTGTCGTCACGCTCCATCCTTTCAGCCGTCGGCGCGCGGGCGCCCAGGAACAGCATCGGCACGGCGGTGCGCGCCGGCCGCACGTAGGTGGCGGCGCCCCAGATCTTCGGATGGAAGCGGATCGAGCCGTCCAGGCTCACCAGCGCCTTGATCCGGTTCGAACGCGCGGCCGCGAACACGTTGGCCATGCCGCCCCAGCTGAAGCCGGCGGCCGCCATCTTGCTGACGTCGGCCTGCGGCAGCGTCTGCGCATAGTTGGCAAGGAAGGCGATGTCGGCCGCCTGCGCCTCGATGCCGTCGATGTCGTCGGTCATGACTGGCGTGCGCGCACCCAGGCTGCGGCTGGCGATCACGACGTAGCCCTGACTGGCGAGGTATTCGCACAGGTCCAGGTTTTCGTGCGCGAAGGAGGCGAAGCTGGGGGCGTAGATCACCACCGGGAAGCGCCCGTCCACGGCGGGCGCGTTGCGCACGGCCAGGGTGGCCGCGCCGTAGACCGCCTTTTGCGGTCCTGCCAGCCAGGCCGCGCGCTGTTGCGCCGTCGCGGCGGCCGGCGCGGAGAAATCGGTGTCGCTCAGGCTGGCCTGGCGATAGTCGGCCACCAGCATCGGCGCGGCGCTCGTGCGCTTGGCCGGATACCAGACCAGGGTCTGCATCGGTCGCCCCGGCGCGGCGGGCGCCGCCTTCCCGAAGGCGTCGACCTGCGGTTCGAGTACGCGGCTGTAGTCGTACTGCTGCACGATGCGCAGGCCGACGGCATGCGGACCCGCCTCGGGAATCAGACCCGACGAGGCGGACGTAGAAACGGCCGCCTGGGCACTGCCGGCGACGACGAGGAGAACGAGAAAGGCACGGAGCTTCATAGGGCTTATCCTGTTATGTGATGCTTAACAGTAACCCCGTCATCAGGCGCCCGCCCGGGCCGCGCGACGAACTGTCGAAATGCGGGACTGAAACGCGAAGAAATGGAACAGCCGGGCCAAGGCCCCGCCTCAGTCGGCCGTGTCGCCGTCCTCGCGCAGCTCGTCCTCGAGCTCCTTTTCGAAGGTGTCGCGGTCCTGCGCATTCCGGCGCAGCACCCAGATGACCAGCAACACGACGAGCAGCGCGAACATCAGGCCCATGCCCATCATGGCACGGCCCCCTCGAACGCGGCCTTCGCCGCCAGGAAGCGCCGCAGCGCCGTCTCCGGGTCGAGCCCCGCCATTACCAGGTTGACGACTTCCTTCTTGTCGCCCGAGGTGATGTTCTTGCAGGCCTCGCGGTGCGCGCAGAAGTAGGCGTACCAGGACACCTCCGCCGGGCGCTCGTTGCGCGGCTTGAAGCGAACCGGCACCGCGGTGCGCGCCACTTCCACGTAGGCGGGCAGCGTTCCCGCCACCGGCGACCAGTCGAAGCCGGCCAGTGCGCGGCGCTCGGCTTCCCAATCCGCGCTGTCCGGGCTTGGCCGCTGCGTCGCGGCATGCACGGCCAGGCGCGCCAGGTCCGGATAGCCGTGCGCGGCGCAGAAGCTTGAGACGAAGCGCAGCTTGGCTCCGATGCCGAGCACCTCGGCGCGGTCCATGGCCGCGTCTTTCGGATCGAGGAAGCGTCCGAGTTCCAGCAGCTCGGCGTAGCCGATCGGCTGCGCGCCATTCTTGCGCACGTGGTGCACCAGCGCCTCCACCAGGCGCGCGCCGATGTCGATGTCGTTCAGGGTCAGGACGAACTCTTGCGCCATCAGAACCACGCGTCCTGCATATCGAGGGTGGTCGTGTCGATCGTCTCCAGCAGGTCGAACTGCTGGGCCGACTTCGGCAGTTCCCAGTTGAAGAAGTAGCGGCAGGCCTGCAGCTTGCCGCGGTAGAAATCGTCATCGCCGTTCCGCGCCGCGACGAGGGCCTGTTCCAGCCACATCCAGGCGATCACGACGTGGCCGACCGCTTCCAGGTAGAGGCTGGCGTTGGCCAGGGTCTTGTTCATGTCGCCGGCGCCGTACAGCACCTGTGTGACCTGGCCGATGCGCTGCCACAGCGCTTCCAGTTGGCCGGCATACGCCGCCAGGTCGGAGGAATCGGCCGCGCGTGCCTTCCCGATCGTGCCGGCCACTTCCTCGCTCACGGCCTTGAACAGGGCGCCCTGCTGGATCGACACCTTGCGTCCCAACAGGTCGAGCCCGTGGATGCCGTGCGTGCCTTCGTGGATCGGGTTCAGGCGGTTGTCGCGGTAGAACTGCTCGACATTGTATTCCCGGGTGTAACCGTAGCCGCCGTGGACCTGGATCGCCAGCGAGTTGGCCTCGGTACACCACTGCGAGGGCCAGGACTTGGCGATCGGGGTCAGGAAGTCGAGCAACATGCCGGCACGGGCCTGGGCGTCGGGCGACTCGCCGGTCTTCTGTTCGTCGACCAGGCGCGCGCAGTACATGATCAGCGCCAGCGCGCCCTCGGTATACGCCTTCTGGGCCAGCAGCATGCGGCGCACGTCGGTGTGCTCGATGATCGCGACCTGGGGCTTGGCCGGGTCCTTCTCGGCCGGGTGGCGGCCCTGCGGGCGATTGCGCGCATAGTCGAGGGCGTGCAGGTAGCCGGTCGCCCCGAGCACGGTGGCGCCCAGGCCGACGCCGATGCGCGCCTCGTTCATCATGTGGAACATGTTGGCCAGGCCCTTGTGCGGCTCGCCGACCAGGTAGCCGATGGCGCCGGCCTTCCCTGCGGGCTTGAACCTGCCCTCGCCGAAATTCAGCAGGCAATTGGTGGTGCCGCGGTTGCCCATCTTGTGGTTCAGGCCCGCCAGCGCGATGTCGTTGCGCTCGCCGATGGAGCCATCCTCGTTGACGAGATACTTCGGCACGATGAAGAGCGAAATGCCCTTCACACCGGGAATCAGCTTGCCGTCGGGGCCGGGAATCTTGGCCAGCACCAGGTGCACGATGTTTTCGCTGAGTTCATGCTCGCCGGCCGAGATCCACATCTTGTTGCCGCGCAGGCGGTACTGGCGCTCACCCTCGGGTCCCTCGACCGGGTCGGGCTCGGCGCGGGTCGTGATGTCGGACAGGCTGGAGCCCGCTTGCGGTTCGGACAGGCACATGGTGCCGAAGAAGCGCCCGGCCAGCTGCGGGCGCACGAAGCGCTCCACCTGGCGCGGCGTGGCCGTCTTGAGCAGCGTGTTGGCGTTGCCCATGGTGAGGAAGGTGTAGGCGGAAGTGGCCACGTTGGCGGCGGTGAAATACGCCGTGGCCGCCTTGGCGACCACGTAGGGCAGCTGCATCCCCTCGTACTCGTAGTCCTGGCCGGCCGCCATGAAACCGGCCGCGCAGAAGGCGTCGAGCGCGGTCTTCACCTCGGGGATGATCGTCACGCGCTCGCCATCGAAATGCGGCTCCTGGGCGTCGCTCTTCTTGTTGTGCGTGGCGAACAGGTCGGTCGCGATCTGCTCGGCGGAGTCGATCGCGGCGTCGAATGTCTCGCGGCTGTGGTCCGCGTAGCGCTCGCGGCTGGTCAAGGATTCGACGTTCAGCCATTCGTGGAGCAGGAAGTCGATGTCGCGGCGGTTCAGGATGGTCGATTGCATGGGTCCCCTGTTATTGTCGTTCGATTGACGAAAGCATAACCGATCCACGGGACGATCGTGCATTGCAATCTAGGCTATAGTAAGCGCCACCGAAACCTGCTCGAACCCGACCATGACCCACGCATCCGCATCCGCATCCGCACCCGACAATGCCCTGCCCCTCGACATGACCATCTTCGGCGGCATGGGCGACCTGGCCATGCGCAAGCTCCTGCCGGCGCTGTACATGGCTTACCTGCACGGCAACCTTCCCGGCTCGACCCGCATCCTGTCCACCGGCCGCCAGCACATCGACCGCGAAGCCTACCTGGCGCATGTGGAACAGCACTCACGCGGTTTCATCGCCAAGGGAAACTTCAACGACAAGACCTGGGACGGCTTCCTGCAGCTACTCCACTACGTCGAGCTCGACGTGCAGAACGCGCCCGATTTTTCAAGCCTGGCCGCGGCCTCGCGCCAGGGCGCGGAGCGCGTGTTCTACCTGTCGACCGCGCCCTCGCTGTTCACCACGATCTGCGACAAGCTCGCGGCATCGAACCTGGTCGACGCCAATGCGCGCGTGGTGCTGGAAAAGCCGCTCGGCACCGACCTCGCCTCGGCCATCGAGATCAATGAAGCGGTCGGCAAGCACTTCGCCGAGTCGCAGATCTACCGCATCGACCACTACCTCGGCAAGGAGACCGTGCAGAACCTGATGGTGCTGCGCTTCGGGAACTCGATCCTGGAACCGATTTGGCGCGCACCGAACATCTCGAGCGTGCAGATCACCGTGGCCGAGGAAGTCGGCGTCGGCAGCCGCGCCGGCTTCTACGACGGCACCGGTGCGATGCGCGACATGGTCCAGAACCACCTGCTCCAATTGCTGTGCATCGTGGCGATGGAGCCGCCGACCTCGCTGTCGCCGGACGCGGTGCGCGACGAAAAGCTGAAGGTGCTGCGCTCGCTGCGCCGCTTCAGCCTGGCCGACATCGCGCGCGACACCGTGCGCGGCCAGTACGGCCACGGCGTCAGCGGCAACCAGGAAGTCGCGGGCTACCTGGAGGAGAAGAACGTCCCGCCAGACACCCGCACCGAAACCTTCGTCGCCCTGCGCGCCCACATCGACACCTGGCGCTGGTCGAAGGTGCCCTTCTATCTGCGCACCGGCAAGCGCATGGCGCGCCGCTCCTCGAAGATCGTGGTCGAATTCGCGAATCCGCCCTTCCCGCTCTTCCCCGGTGCCCCTGGCGGCGTCGCGAATAGGCTCGTGATCGAGCTGCAGCCGGAAGAAGCGATCAAGCTGCAGATCATGGCCAAGCAGCCGGGCAGCGGCATGCAGATGCAGCAGGTGGCGCTGAACCTCGACCTGCAGTCCGCCTTCCAGCAGCGCCGCGCCGAAGCTTACGAGCGCCTGCTGATCGACGTCGTGCGCGGCCGCCTGACCCACTTCATGCGCCGCGACGAACTGGAAGCGGCCTGGGAATGGGCCGATCCGATCATCGACGGCTGGGCGACCCTGGGCGAGAAGCCGCATCCGTATGCGGCCGGGTCCTGGGGACCGTCGGAGTCGTTCGCGCTGCTGGCACGCGACGGGTTCAGCTGGGTGGAATGAGCGCGGGCAGACACCGTCTTCCCTGTTCCCGGTCGAGGAGGCGTATTTGAAACACAAGCGTTGCCTCGGCTTTCTTTGCCTGGCTGCGACGAGCCAGATTGCCCAAGCCCATGGCGAAGAAGTGCTCGTCTCGATCTACGCCCAGCTTCTGTCGGTAGCGCTCTGCGTTCTCTTTCTGCTTTTCTGGAGGGCCGCGAGACCTTATCGCCTGATCGGAATGGCGGCCTGCATCGCGGGATTAGCCGTTGCGGACTGGGCACTGGCGCCAGTACCGTACACGGAACACCAGACGCTTGTAACGACCGTGGGCTTCGTCGTTCCGATCATCACAAGCTTGTCCGCCGTGTCTATTTCCCGCCGGATCGTGGACCGCAAACGATCGCGCGGGATTTAGCGTTTCCACGACCGCAATAAGGAAAGCAGGTCTTTGTCCACGACGGCCTTTGGCGCTTGACACCTCCACCTACTAGAAGGTAGGATGCCTGCATGAACAAATTGTCCAACACCTCGGAAGAGATCCTGGCCTGCGCACGCGGCCTGATCGTCGCCGGCGGATATAACGGATTCAGCTACGCGGACATCGCGGAAGTGGTCGGCATCCGCAAGGCCAGCATCCATCATCACTTCTCGAGCAAGGTCGACCTCGTCAAGGCGCTCGTCGTGCAGCACCGCGAGCGCACCGCCGAAGGCGTCGCCAGCATGCAGCAGGCCATAGCGGATCCGCTGGAACAACTGCGCGCCTACGTCGGGCACTGGGAACGCTGCATCGGCGACTTCAGTGCACCGTTCTGCGTCTGCGCGCTGCTGGCCGGCGAATTGCCCGTCCTGCCCGAAGAGGTGGCCGTGGAAGTGCGCGCGTATTTCCGTTTCCTGTCGGGCTGGATCGCCTCGGTGCTCGAGCGCGGGGCGCAGCAGGGATCGATCCACCTGACCCATGCTCCCCAGGTCGAGGCGGAGGTCTTCATGGCGAGCGTTCACGGCGCCATGCTCTCGGCCCGCGCTTACGGCGATACCGCGGTCTTCGGCACGATCGCGAGGACCCAGCTGGAGCGCCTGTCCAGGCCCTGCTGAGCATATAGGAATTTGCTGTGCGGCCCGAGGCCGGCACAGTACCGTTACCGATCCCGTCGATATCGCCCCGGATCGGTATTTTTTGCAGCACCCACTCTACCTTCTAGTAGGTATATCATGAAAAAATCCATGTTCCGTCGTCTCTCCCCTGCCCTCGCCCTTGCCACTGTCCTCGGCGCCGGCATGGCTTCCCTGCTGCCTGCAGCCCAGGCCGCGGACCAGGCTGCCGACAAGGCCAACGTGCGCGGCAAAGTCGTCACGCTGGCAGGCAATGCCCTGGTGGTCGCAAGCCGCGACGGCAAGAAGTTGAACATCACGCTGGCCGAAGGCTGGAAAGTAGCGGGTGTTTCCCGTGCCAGCATGGCGGACATCAAGCCCGGCGCATTCGTCGGGATCGCCTCCCTGCCCAAGGCCGCCGGCGGCGACGGCGCGCTCGAGGTGCTCGTCTTCCCGCCCGCGATGAAGGGCCTCGGCGAGGGCAGCTACGCATGGGACCTCAAGCCGAACAGCAATATGACGAACGCGACGGTCGCGAACGCCGTGAAGGATGTGGACGGCCACAGCGTGACGGTTTCCTACCACGGCAAGGAGAAGAAGATCGCGATTCCGGATGGCACCCCGATCGTGACCCTCGGCCCGGCAACGCCCGGCGACCTGAAGCCCGGCGCCGTCGTCTTTGTCCCGGCCATGAAGGACGCCAGGGGCGGCCTCGTCGCCCAGCAGGTCGTGGTCGGCACCAACGGCGTCGTGCCGCCGATGTAAGTTTCGGACCGGTACCGGGCCCATGTGGTCCGGCCCGGTCCCCGTCCCGAACGGCATTGCCCGCTTTGCGCGCCTGCCGCCAGACGTGGAGATCCCATGAAAAACCACCTTTCCGACAACGGGCGAGCAGCGCCGGGGCACGCGCAGCGAAGGATCGTCATGATCCGCAGGCACTCCTTGCCGACGCGCCTGACCCACTGGCTCAATGCCGTCTGCCTCTGCTTTCTGCTGGCAAGCGGGCTACAGATATTCAACGCCTGGCCGCAGTTGTACTGGGGCCAGGCCGGCGCCGAGGCCGGGGACGCCGTCCTCGAGATCGGTACGACGACCACGCACGGCGACGCGGCCGGTTTCCTGCGCATCGGTGCGATCTCGCTCACCACGACGGGCGTACTCGGCGTATCACACTCCGGCGCTGACCAGGTCCGGCGCGCGTTTCCCGGCTGGCTGACCCTTCCCGCTTACCAGCACCTGGCCGCGGGTCGCCAGTGGCACTTCCTTTTCGCCTGGTGCTTCGTCCTCAACGGCCTGGCCTACCTCGCCTGGAGCCTGTTCAGCGGACACCTGCGGCGCGACCTGATGCCGCGGCGCGGCGAGCTGCGGCCTGCGCACCTGTGGCATGAAGTGGTTGAGCACGCCCGCCTGCGCTTTCCGAAAGACGAACGGGCGCGTCACTACAACGCGCTGCAGAAGCTCAGCTACCTCGGCGTGATCGGCGTGCTGCTTCCCCTGATGGTGCTCACGGGGCTGACCATGTCGCCAGGCGTCGGCGCGGCCTGTCCCTGGCTGCTCGACCTGTTCGGCGGCCGCCAGTCCGCGCGCACGCTGCACTTCATTACCGCCAGCTTCCTGGTCCTGTTCGTCGTCGTGCATATCGCGATGGTGATCGTGTCGGGGCTGTGGAACAACCTGCGCTCGATGGTAACTGGGCGCTATGCAATCACGAAGGAGTCGATCCATGAATGACGTCCATCCAGGCCGGCGCCGCTTCCTCCTCGGCGCCGGCGTCCTGGCCCTTGCCGGCTGCGACCTGCCCGGGCAGAGCGCCGACGTCGGCACTGCCCTGCGCGGCACCGAACGATTGACCCTGCAGGCCCAGCGCTTGCTGCTGGGCCGCGGCGCGCTGGCCCGCGAATTCGGCGAGGCCGACATTTCGCCGCATTTCCGCGTCAACGGCACGAGCATGCCCGACAGCGAGGAATATGCGGCGCTGCTCGCCAACGGCTTCGCCGACTGGAAGCTGCAGGTCGGCGGCATGGTGGCGCGGCCGCGCGCCTTCTCGCTGCGCGAACTCAAACTCATGCCCTCGCGTACGCAGATCACGCGCCACGACTGTGTGGAGGGATGGAGCGCGATCGGCAAGTGGACGGGCGTGCCGCTCGCGTTCTTGCTGCGCTCGGTCAGCCTGCTGCCGGGCGCACGCTACGTGGTCTTCCACTGCGCGGACGAGCTGGAGCAGACGCTCGATGGCAGCGGGCGCTACTACGAGAGCATCGACCTGGTCGACGCCTTCCACCCGCAAACCCTGCTTGCCTACGGCATGAACGGCGCCGATCTCGGCGTCGGGCACGGTGCGCCGCTGCGCCTGCGCGTCGAACGGCAGCTCGGCTACAAGCAGGCCAAGTACCTGATGCGCATCGAGGTCGTTGGCAGCTTCGACGCGCTCTGGGGCGGCAAGGGCGGCTACTGGGAAGACCGCGGCTACGAGTGGTACGCCGGCATCTGATCCCGCACCGCACGCTACATCGACATCCAACTCAAGGAGCAAACAATGAAACGTCCCGATGCTGTTCCCGATCGCGCCCGCCAGGAGGGCTGGCTCAAGCGCTACTACTTCACCCGCGCCGCATTCTCCATCGCCTGGGTCCTGGCGCTCGTGGCCACGGCCCGCAGCTCCCCGATCGCCGGCGCCATCCTGCTGGTCTGCTACCCCGCGTGGGACGCGGCCGCCAACTTCCTCGACGGCCGCCGCAGCGGCGGACTCGCGGTCAATCGGACGCAGCTCGTGAACCTCGTCGTCAGTGGCCTCGTCGCCCTCCTGCTCGCCCTTGTCGTGCCGGACATGCACCAGGTGTTCGCGGTGTTCGGCCTGTGGGCCATCCTCTCGGGCCTGCTGCAACTGCGGGCGGCCCAGCTGCGCTGGACGAAAAATGGCGCCCAATGGGCGATGATCCTCAGTGGCGCGCAATCGGCGCTGGCCGGCGCCTTCTTCCTCGCGCAGGCCCGGATGCCTGTCGCGCCGCCGATCACCGTCCTCGCAGGATACGCGGGCTTCGGGGCCTTCTACTTCCTCCTCTCCGCGCTGCTTCTGGCACGGCGTTCGTCGCAAGCGCTTGCGACCCGAAGAAGTCGGTGATAATATCGGAACCAATCGGTTCATATATAGTGATGCAGGGAGGACAATCATGGCAAGTCAGGAAGGGCCAGGCCGTCCGCGCGAATTCGCGCTCGACGACGCGGCGCGCGCTGCGATGAACGTTTTCTGGGACCGCGGCTATGAAGGGGCTTCCCTGCCCGACCTCATCGAAGGCACAGGCCAGTCGCGCGGCAGCCTGTACAAGGCGTTCGGCGACAAGAAGGGACTGCTGCTGGCGGCGCTGGACCAGTACATGGCCGCCGGCCTGAAGGCGACCGCGGACCTGCTGTCCCAGCCGGGCAGCGCCAGGGCCGCGATCCACGCATCGCTGCTGCGCTATGTCGCGCTCTCGTCGGGCGATGCAGGCCGGCGCGGATGCCTGGTCGTCGCCATGGCCACCGAGTCGGCCGCCCACGATGCGGACATCGCGGAACGGACCGGGCGCATGTTCCGGCGCCTGCAACAGCTGTACGCCGGGGCGATCGTGCGTGGCCAGGCGAGCGGCGAGTTCCGCGAGGGCGACGAGCAGGCGCTGGCGCGCTTCCTGGTCTGCCAGGTCCAGGGCATGCGCGTGCTCGGAAAAACCGGAGCGTCGGAGAGCGACATGCTTGCGCTGGTCGACATCGCGCTGCGCGCCCTCGACTGAACCACCTTTTTTTACCCATTTTGGAACCGAATGGTTCCGTAAGGAGCACCCATGTCTCAACAAAATGCAGCAGTTCCCGAGCCGCGGCGCTGGGCCATGTTCATCGTGCTGCTGGTTGGCTCCTTCCTGCCGCCGCTCGACTTCTTCATCGTCAACGTCGCCCTTCCGTCGATCCAGGCCGAACTCGGCACCTCGTCCTCGGCCGAACAGATGGTCATCTCGTCCTACGCCGCGCTGTATGCCGTCACCCTGATCACGGGCGGACGCCTGGGTGACCTGTATGGCCGCAGCCGCATGTTCTTCCTCGGGCTGATCGGTTTCAGCGCCGCGTCCCTGCTGTGCGGCCTGGCCTGGTCGCCCTGGGCCCTGGTCGCCGGACGCGCCCTGCAGGGCGTCACCGCGGCGATCATGGCGCCTCAGGCGCTGGCCTCGGTCCAGGCGATTTTCCCCGAGTCGGAAAAGCCGCTTGCGCTCAGCCTGTACGGCGCCGTGTTCGGCCTGGCCGCGGTGATCGGGCAGGCCCTCGGCGGCGTCCTGATTTCGCTCGACCTGTTCGGCATGGGCTGGCGCATGGTGTTCCTCGTCAACCTGCCGGTGGCCATCCTGGTCATCACGTTCGGCCTTCCCCTCCTTAAGAAGGTGGGCAGCCAGGCGCGCGGGAGACTGGATCCGGCCGGCATGGGCTTGTCGATGCTCGCGCTGGCCTTGCTGATCGTGCCGCTGACCGAAGGGCGCGAGGCCGGCTGGCCCTTGTGGTCCTGGATCTCATTGGCCGCCGCGCCGGTGCTGGCGGCGCTGTTCTGGCGCCACGAAACGCGCCTGGCGCGCAGCGGCGGCGCACCATTGGTCGACCCCGCCGCCTTGCGCGCGCCCGGGCTGGGCCGCGCGCTGCTGGTCGCGGTGTCGTTCTATTCGATCGGGTGCTTTTTCCTGCTGTTCTCGGTGTACCTGCAAAACGCGCTGCACACCAGCGCCCTCGACGCGGGCTTGGCCTTCCTGCCTTTCGGCCTGGGCTACCTGCTCGGACCGCTATCGACGCCCTTCTGCAGGCGCTTCCTGGGCGACTGGGTCAACCCGATCGGCATGGGACTGGAAACGGCCGGGGTACTCGGCCTCGCCTGGCTGATCGCTGCGGCACCAGGCGGCGTGGCGCCCGCATCCGGCCCGCTGGCCGTGCTGCTCTTTGCGATCGGCTTCGGACAGGGGCTCGGGATTCCAACGCTGATGCGCATGATCACCGGCCGCGTCGCCCCGGCTTACGCCGGCATGATCGCCGGCATTGCCAGTTCGACCCTGCAGGTGAGCACGGCGCTCAGCGTCGCCCTGATCGGCGGCGTGTTCTACACGGTGCTGGCCGGCCGTACGGACCCGGCGGCGATTGCCCACGCGTTCGTCGCCGCCGCCTTGTGTATCGCCGCCTGCCTCGCGGCGGGGACGGTACTGAGCATGACGTTGGCCCGGCGTGCCGGCGCCGCGCCTGCCGCCCGGGGCGGGGTACCCGGCGGATCAATCCCCGCCCGGGTACATCATGGCGATCAGTAGTATCCGATATTACATAAATGTAATGTTTACGCTTAGAATGATTCCCGATAACAAGGCTGGGGCGACACGCACCCACCGACTGCAACGGAGACCACACATCCCTGCAATCAGAATTATTCGGAAATCAGCTTCATGCGTAAATTGCTTCCAGTTGTACTCGCCTGCTCGATGCTCGCCTCCTGCGAGAAAGCGCCACCCGCCGGCAGCGACAAGCCAGCCGACGTGCTCCTGATCGGCGCCGGCGTGATGAGCGCCACCCTGGGCACCATGCTCACCGAACTGCAGCCCGACCTGAAGGTCGAGATGTATGAGCGCCTCGATTCCGTCGCCGCCGAAAGCTCGGACGCGATGAACAATGCCGGCACCGGCCACTCCGCGTTCATGGAACTGAACTACACACCCGACCTGCCGGACGGCACGATCGAGACCAAGAAAGCGGTCGACATCAACGAGCAGTTCGAAGTGTCGAAACAGTTCTGGGCCTACCAGGTCCGCCAGGGCTACATCGCCGACCCGCGCAGCTTCGTGAATAACGTGCCGCACATGAGCTTCGTGTGGGGCGACGAGAACGTCAACTTCCTGCGCAAGCGCTACGCCGCCCTGCAGCAGGAAAACCTGTTCAAGGGCATGCTGTACAGCGAAGACCACGCCCAGATCGCCAAGTGGGCGCCGCTGGTCATGAACGGCCGCGACAAGAACCAGAAGGTGGCCGCGACCCGCATGGAAATCGGCACCGACGTCAACTACGGCACCCTGACCCGCACCATGGTCCGGAACCTGACCGAGAAGAAGCACATGGGCCTGCACCTGCGCCATGAAGTACGCGACATCAAGCGCGGCGTCGACGGCATCTGGAACGTCACCGTCAAGGACCTGGCCAGCGACAAGCTGCAGACCGTGCGCGCGAAGTTCGTCTTTGTCGGCGCCGGCGGCGGCGCACTGCCGCTGCTGGAAAAGTCGGGCATCCCGGAAGCCAAAGGCTACGGCGGCGTGCCGGTCGGCGGCCAGTTCCTGGTGACGAACAACCCGGAACTCGTGAACCAGCACTACGCCAAGGTCTACGGCAAGGCCTCGGTCGGTTCGCCACCGATGTCGGTGCCGCACCTGGACACCCGCATCATCGACGGCAAGAAGACCCTGCTGTTCGGGCCATTCGCCACCTTCTCGACCAAGTTCCTGAAGAACGGTTCGTGGATCGACCTGCCGGCCTCGATGGGCACCGGTAACATCCGTCCGATGATGCAGGCCGGCTACGACAACATCCCGCTGACCAAGTACCTGGTCGAGCAGGTCATGCTCAATCCCGAAGACCGTCTGGCGACGCTGAAGGAATACCTGCCGAACGCCAAGCTGGAAGACTGGACCCTGGCCACCGCCGGCCAGCGTGTGCAGATCGTGAAAGATTCGCCGAAGGGCGGCCTGCTTCAGTTCGGTACCGAAGTCGTGGGCGCCGCCGACGGCAGCATCGTGGCCCTGCTCGGCGCTTCGCCGGGCGCCTCGACCGCCGCGCCGATCATGCTCAAGGTGCTCAAGCAGTCGGCCTTCAAGGGCCAGCTGGAGACCCCGGGCTGGCAGGCCAAGATGAAGGAGATGGTGCCTTCGTACGGCCAGAAGCTCAATAACGATCCGGCGCTGGCCAACCGCATCCGCCAGGACAGCAGCGCAGCCCTGGGCCTGAAGGCGATCACGCTGGACGTGCCAGTCGCCGTCGCACAGCAATAAAGTAGGGTGCGCACTTGTGCGCACGCGGTCGTACGCTTGCATTTCGAGATGCATGCGTTGTACTGCGTGGGCATGAATGCCCACCCTACAGCCTTTTGTTTTGTATGGACGGCGCGGGGCGTTATCATGACGGGTTCCGTTCCACGCAACGCAATGAACAAGGCCCGTAATCGTGTTTGACGTCCTCTCCCTCGACATGGGAGCCGCCATGAAAACCCTGGTGCTGACCCTCGACCTGGTCGGCACCTTTGTCTTCGCCCTCAGTGGCGCCACCGCCGGCGCGCGCCGCCGCCTCGACATCTTCGGGGTGCTGGTGCTGTCCTTTGTCGCCGCCAACTCGGGCGGCATCGTGCGCGACCTGCTGATCGGCGCGGCGCCGCCGGCTGCGATCAGCGACTGGCGCTACCTCGCCGTCTCGATGCTGGCCGGCGTCGTCATCTTCTTCTGGTACCCGCTGATCAACCGCCTGCACAGTCCCGTGCTGTTTTTCGACGCCGTCGGGCTGGCGCTGTTCTGCGTGGCGGGCGCGCAGAAGGCGCTGGTGTATGGCCTGGAGCCGATGATGGCGGCCCTGCTCGGCATGCTCACCGGGATCGGCGGCGGCATCGCGCGCGACGTGCTGCTGTCGAACGTGCCGGCCGTGTTCCGGTCCGACATCTACGCGGTGGCTGCGCTCGCCGGTGCCGCGGTCGTCGTGATCGGGGACGCGCTGCACCTGCCGACCACGCCGACCGCGATCGCCGGCGCCCTGCTCTGCTTCGGCCTGCGCATGCTGGCCGTACGCTTCGACTGGCACCTGCCGCGCGCACGCGTGCCGGAGCACACCGGCACCCAGCGCGAGGTGGACGAGCGCGACGACAACCGTTAGGCCTTCGGGCTACATTGCGAAACGCGTGGAGTCAGGACTCCACTCTACGATTATCTCGATGCGTAGGGTGGAGTCCCGCCTCCACGCTGCGCCGTGTCGAGCAACATCGGCCTGGTGCGCGACCAGCGGTTCGAGGACAGGGAAAACGTCAGCGAGCGCACCTGGTGATACCAGCCGGCCGGCACGTAGAGCAGGTCGCCCGCCTGCACCGTCAGTTCGAGCAGCGCCGCCTGGCGCGCCAGCGGGAAGCGTTCGTAGTCCGGCGCTTCGGGATCGAAGGGTGAGCCGAACAGCAGCGCGTTCGCCTCCTTCGGATACAGGAAGACGTCGTGATGCGGCGGCGCCAGGAAGATGCGCTTGCTGCCCCAGATCTGTACAAAAATGTTGTCGTCGTAGTCGGCATGCAGCGGCGTTACCGTGCCCGCGGGGCCCAGCCAGAAGCGCGGCGGGCCGGGCTTGTCGAAGTACGCCGGCCAGTGGCAGTAGCGGTTCAGTTCACGCAATTCCAGGTTGCCGAGGTAAGGCGGCAGTTCCTCGGCGCCGCTGGCCGCCAGGTCGAGGTAGTCGCGCATCGACATGTCCTGCATCGCGCGGTCCGGCGCGAAGGCCGTGTTGACGTAGTCGCCGACGCGGGCGCGCACCGGCAGCGCCGGAAAACGTTCGCGCAGGGTTTCCGGAGTGAGCGCAGCCAGCGGCCAGCGTGCGGCCAGCCCCGGGATCAGGAAAGGCAAACCCTCCGCGGCCTTGCGGCGGAAAGCGGCGGCGTCGAGCTTGCCCAGGCGCGGGATGGCGGCCAGGGCCGGCAAGTGTCGCGAGGCGTCCTTGATCGCTGCGCGCATCGCCTCGATCGACGCGACGCCGCGCATCTGGGCGTCGCGGCGCGCTCTTGCCTCCAGCTTGCTTTGGGCGTCAGCGCCCGACAGGGTCGTCGCCAGCAGGGGCGGCAGGCGCTCCAATGCGTTTTCCGGTTCCTGCGCCTCGTCTTTCTCCACCATGCTTCCTCGCCGCGTTTCTTCGATCGGGGCAGCAGCATAGCGCATCACGTGACGATCAGCCAGTTGTTCAAGCGGCGAATTGTCTTTACTCGTGCGCCGATGACTTCTACCATGCACGGTTTCATCCTTGGCCATCGTTCACCATGCACTTCGCACGCCGCCTGCTCGTCCTCTTCCTGTTCCTCCTGCCCTTCCAACTGGCCGCCCGCGAGCCCAGCCACGGCGTGCACGGCATGGTGCTGTTCGGCGGCAGCGAGGGCCTGTATGCCTCGCACCTGCCGCTGTTTCATGCGCCGCACGACAACCAGGTCGTGTTGAAAGTGCGCTTCGCGGATCCGGCGCTGGAGCGCGCCATGCGCACCCGCCTGGACGGCAAGACCGCCCTGTGGACGCTGGAACCCGAAGCCTTCGCCCTGCACCGGCTGGCGCCCGACAGTGCACGGCCGCTGGAGAACTTCCGCGCCAACGTGGTCGAGGGCCACTTCGAACGCGAGGGCGTCACGCGCGAACGCGATGCGGCGCTGGTCGTCGAGAAGGTGCTCCTGTACCGCACCCTGTCGCCGCAGCCGGCCGTGCAGACGGTCGCGCGCTACCTGCCGGTCGGCCGCTTCCTGGTGAAGCTGGTCGACAGCCGGCCCGACTTCGAGCACATCGTGCTGCTCGGCCGCCCGGCCGCCGGTCCGGTCGAGGTCGCCAAGCAAGGCGTGGAGGCCGACCTGCCGGCGCTGGCGCGCCAGGTGCCGGCGACCGGGACGGTTTATTACGAGACGGCCGACCTGCGCTGAACTACGCTCAATGCCGCGCCGGCAGGTCGCGCGCTCGCAGCAGCGCTTCGAATGACGCCGCCGGCATCGGCTGGTGAAAATAAAAGCCCTGGCCATAGTCGCAGCCCGCGTTGCGCAGCAGCTCGGCCGCCTGTTCGTCGGCGATACCCTCCGAGATCACACGCATGTCCAGCGTATGCGCCATCGCGATGATGGTGCGGCACAGGGCCAGCTGGCGGCTGCCGGTCTGCATGTTGCCGACGAAGGCGCGGTCGATCTTCAGGAATTCGAAGCGGTATTGCTGCAGGTAGGAGAGCGAGGAATAGCCGGTGCCGAAGTCGTCGAGCGCCAGTGCCAGTCCGTATTCCTCGAGTTCGCGCAGGCGCTCTTCCACGTTGCGGTCGTGCTGCAGCAGCGTGCCTTCGGTGACCTCGACCACGATCGCGTGGCGCGGCAGGCGCTGCGATGCGAGGAAGTCCATGCAGCGTGCGAAGCTGGTGCCGCCCTTGGCGATCTGCAGCGGCGAGACGTTGATGCTGACCTGGATCTCGCGTCCCTCGCCCAGCCAGCGCGCAGCGTCGGTCACCGCCGTGCGGAAGACCCATTCGCCGATATCGAAGATCAGGCCCGTCTCCTCGGCCAGCGGAATGAATTCCACCGGACTGACCCAGCCGCGCTCCGGATGGCGCCAGCGCACCAGGGCCTCGGCCTTGACGATCCGTCCCGTCGCCAGCTCGACGATCGGCTGGTAGTGCACTTGCAGCTCCTCGCGTGCGATCGCCTGGCGCAGTTCCTCGCTGGTGCGGCGGCGCTCCTGGGCGCGCGCCTGCATCGCCGGCGAAAAGTAGGCGAAGCGGTTGCGGCCCAGGTGCTTGGCCGCGTACATCGCCTGGTCGGCGTGCTTGAGGAGGCTGTCGGCGTCGCCGCCGTCGGCCGGAAAGTGCGTCACGCCGATGCTGGCCGAGACGTGCAGGGTTTCGCCCTCGATCAGGAACGGCTCCGACATCGCCCTGATGATATCGTGCGCGACGCGCTCGATCACGTGCGGATCTTCGTTGTCCAGGCTGTCGAGGTCGACCAGCAGCACCGTGAACTCGTCGCCGCCGATCCGGGACACGGTGTCCGTTTCGCGCGTACAGCGCAGCAGGCGCTGGGCCGCCTCTTTCAGTAACTGATCCCCGACCGGGTGCCCGAGCGTGTCGTTGACTTCCTTGAACTGATCGAGGTCGATGTACAGCAGCGAGAAGGCCGGGTGCTCGCCGCGGTGGGTGTTGCGGATCGCCTGGCGCAGCCGGTCGAGGAACAGGTGGCGGTTCGGCAGGCCGGTCAGGCTGTCATAGTTCGCCTGGCGCCAGAGCAGCTCTTCGTCCTTCTTGGCCTTGGTGATGTCGCTAGCGATCTCGATGTAATGGCGCACGGCGCCGTCGGCGACCCGCACCGCGGTCAGCGAGCGCTGCTCGGCGATCGGGTGGCCATCCTTGTGGCGGCTCCAAACTTCGCCCTGGGCGTGTCCCGTTTGCAGCGCCTGCAGGCGCAATGCCTCGTGGCGGCCCTCGCGCTCCATGCCGGCGTCGTAGACCTCGCCGGTCTGGCCGATGATTTCGTCGCGCTCGTAGCCACGCATGCGCGTAAAACCCGGATTGATCATGATGATGCGGCCGGCGCTGTCGGAAATGGCGATCGCATCGCTGCTGTGCGCGAACACCAGCGAGGCGCGCTCCATCGCTTCCTCGGCCTCCTTCGCACGCGTGATGTCGGAGCAGGCGCCAAAGACCCGGGCCAGGCGGCCGTCCGCGCCGCGCATGGCGCGGCCCTGGCAGCGCAGCCAGATCCAGTGCCCGTACAGGTGGCGCATGCGCAGTTCCAGCGAAAAGGTGTCGGTGGCGCCCGCGCGCAGCCCGGCGAGCGTCGAGAGCGCCAGCGGCAGCTCGTCGGGATGCACCAGGCGCGGCAGCTTCAGGGTGTCGAGGTCGTAGCTGTCCGAGGCAAAGCCGAGCAGCTGACGGCATTTCTCGGAGACGAAGACCAGATTGTCCGCGGCATGCCAGTCGAAAGAGCCCGCGCCCGCGGCCTCCAGCGCCAGGCGCGAGCGTTCTTCCAGCTCGCCCAGGCGCGCCTGGGCCTGGTGGCGCTCGGTCACGTCGTGCACCGTGCCGATCAACATGCTGCCCTTGCCGTCCGCTGCAGGAACCGGCGTCACCGTCACTTCGCCCACCTTGCGCCCGGTCGGATACTCCGAGATTTCGTCCCAGTGAACACTGGCGCCGCTGTCGAGCGCGCGCCGGTAGTTCATGCGCACCAGGGCGATCGATTCGGGCGGGATCACTTCCTCGACCCACTTGCCGACCACCGCCGAAGGCGGAATGCCGGTAGTCGCTTCGAAGGCCGCGTTCACGTAGATGAAGCGGTAGCGTTCCGGCGGCGTCACCTCGAGCACGAAGATGACGTCGCGGATGCGGTGCTGGAGAAAGGAAAAGACGCTGGACTCGATCGCTTCGCCCAGGGCGGAGGCGGTGGGTGTGGCGGGTGCAGGATCGTGCGGAGGCGAAGTCATCGGCTTTACTGGATGTGTTGGACGAGGTTCCGCCTATGGCAGACACGGTGTCGGCCGCCCCGCCCTTCTAGCCGATATGTCAATTATATAATCAACATCGCCATTGCGACCAAGGTCCTTTTACTCCAGCGCGCGGTTGCGCGACTCGACGTCCACGCACAGGATCGCCACCGCTCCCGCGGCCAGGAAGGCGGCCAGCATCGCCAGCGCGAGCGTGAACCGGGTCGCCATCACGGGCGCGACGATGGCGGGCGCGAACAGGCCGCCGAAACGCGCGACCGCCCCTGCCGTGCCCATGCCGCTGGCGCGCAGCTCGGTCGGATAGACTTCCGGGGTGAAGGCGTACAGCGCGCCCCAGGTGCCCAGCAGCGCAAAACTCATCAGGAGGGTCGAGCCGACCACCACCGGCGTCGTGCTGCCCAGGCTGTAGCACAGGCAGCCCACGGCGCTCAGCAGCAGGAAGCCGACGAGGGTCGGTTTGCGACCCCAGCGCTCCACGCCGTAGGCCGAGAGCGCAAAGCCCGGCAGCTGCACCAGCGCCAGCAAAATCAGGAATTCCTGCCCCCGCATGAAGCCGAAACCTTCCGCGCTCAGGCGCACCGGCAGGTAGACGAACACGCCGTAATAGGCGATCGAGATCAGCGCCCAGGCCAGGAACAGGGCCACGCTGCGCCGGCGCAGGCTGCCGTCGAACAGCGCGGCCAGCGAACGCTTGACGGGATGCTCGGGCTGCAAGGCCGGGATGGCCGCATCGGTGCCGTTGACGCGCGCGATCCGCTCCAGCACGGCGCGCGCGCCTTCCGCGTTGCCGCTGCGGTTCAGGTACATGGGCGACTCCGGGATCGACAGGCGCAGCACGACCCCGACCAGGGCCGGAATCCCGGTGACAAAAAAGATCACGCGCCAGGCGTCGTCACCCCAGCGCAGCGCAATCAGCGCCAGCACGGCCAGCAGGATGGTGCCGACCGCCCAGAAGGACTCCAGCAGCACCAGCCAGCGCCCGCGCCGCTCGGCGGGCAGGAACTCGGCCATCATCGTGTAATCGACCGGCAGCGTGCCGCCGACGCCGATCCCGGTGAGGAAGCGCAGCACCAGCAGCCAGGTGAAATCGGGCGCAAAGGCCGACGCCACGCCGAAGCAGGCATCGACCAGCACCGCTGCCATCAGGACCGGCCGGCGGCCGATGCGGTCGGCCAGGCGCCCGAAGCCGAAGGCGCCGATTAGCATCCCGACGAAGAACAGGGTGCCGGTCTCGAGCGCCTGCGGGACATTGACACCGAAGGTCTTCGCGATCGAGGGCGCGCTGAAGCCGATCGACAGCACCTGCATGGCGTCGGCCATCCACACCAGGCCGAAGATCAGGAACAGCCGGTACTGGAAGCGGCCGACGCCGGCGATGTGGATGCCCTGCTCCACGGTGACTGTTGATGCGGACATCGTGTTGTTCTCCATGTGAATGCGCGCCTCCTTGGCCCGTTGCCGCCAGTGTCGCGTAAATATCCCCTCGGAACCGTGCAATGGGAAACACAGCGGGGCAAAAATTTAGAGCGGTAAAGCCGTCTCGTACTTCACTTCGCGCAGGGCGACGCTGGTATTGATCTGCGAGATGCCGGGCAGCTTGACCAGTACGTTGTGCAGGAAGTCGTGGTAATCGTCCATCGAGGAGAACACCATCTTGACCGTGTAGTCGAAAGTGCCGGTGACTTCGTAGCACTCGAGCACTTCGGGTCGCACGTTCATCGCGTCCTCGAAGGTTTTGACGGTGCCCTCGGTATGCCCGGTCAGCGAGATGTGCAGGAAACAGATCACCGACAAGCCTACTTTCCTCCGATTCACGAGTGCGACATAGCGTTCGATGACACCGGTCTCCTCCATCTCCTTCTGGCGCCGCCAGCAGGGAGAGGTCGACATCCCCACCCGTTCGGCCAGCTCGGCGGAGGGAATGCGGCCGTTGGCCTGCAATTCACGCAGGATCTTGATGGATTGCTTGTCGAGGGTAGGATTTGCCATTTTTTCTGCCGGTTTAGAAATGGTTTGCCTATTCTAGCCCCACGGAAGCAAAAACCGGCAAATTAATTCTGACGAATTCAATAAGATGGTTCCAGCCCCGCGGGCGCACGCGCGCGTCCGCACAAGGAAAAAATACTGGAGATCACATGGGAGACATCCCGAAGCATTTCAATCCGCAGCAGCCAGCCGGCCTCGTCTATCCCGACTACCGCCTCGACGACAACCTCGTGTGCGAGGACGGCCGCGTGTTCATCACCGGCACCCAGGCCCTGCTGCGGATCGCCATCATGCAAAAGCGCATGGACGCACGTGCCGGCCTGAATACCGCCGGCTTCATCAGCGGCTACCGCGGCTCGCCGCTGGGCGCGGTCGACCAGGAAGCCTGGCGCGCGAGCAAGGTGCTGCAGGCACACGACATCGAATTCCTGCCGGCGATCAACGAGGAGCTGGGCGCCACCGCCGTGCTGGGCACCCAGCAGGTCGGCGCCGACCCGCAGCGCAAGGTCGATGGCGTGTTCGCGATGTGGTACGGCAAGGGACCGGGCGTGGACCGCGCCGGCGACGCACTCAAGCACGGTAATACCTACGGCAGCTCGCCGCTCGGCGGGGTGCTGGTCGTGCTCGGCGACGACCACGGCTGCGTCTCTTCTTCGATGCCGCACCAGAGCGAGCAGGTCATGATGGCCTGGTCGATGCCCGTCATTAATCCCGCGAACATCGAGGAATACACGGCCTTCGGCCTGTACGGCTGGGCCATGTCGCGCTTCACCGGCAACTGGGTCGGCTTCAAGGCGATCTCGGAAACGGTGGAAGGCGGCGCCGTCATCGAAGCCGGCCTGCCGGCTCCCTTCGCCGCCAAGCCCGACTATGTGCCTCCAGCGGACGGCCTGCACATGCGTTGGCCCGACCTTCCCAGCCTCGCACTCGAAGCGCGCCTGGAAGAAAAGCTGCGCGCCGTCGCCGCCTTCGCCGCCGTCAATTCGATCGACCGCACTGTCGTCGCCGCACCGAACGCGCAAGTCGGCATCATCAGCGCCGGCAAGGCCTATCTCGACCTGATGGAAGCGCTCGAGCGCATGGGCCTCTCCACATCGCGCCTGGAAGAACTCGGCGTGCGCATCTACAAGCCCGGCCTCACCTACCCGCTGGAGCGCACGCGCCTGCTCGCCTTTGCACAAGGCTTGAAAGAGATCCTCGTGGTCGAGGAAAAAGGCGCGGTCATGGAAGAGCAGCTGAAAAGCGCCTTCTACAACCTGCCGGCCGAATCGCGCCCGGCCATCCTCGGCAAGACCCGCCTCGATGGCGCACCGCTGCTTTCCGCCCTGGGCGAGCTGCGCCCTTCGCGCATCGCGCCGGCCCTGATTCACTGGCTGGCGCCGCGCTTCCCGGCGCTGGCGCTGGAGCAGCACCTGCCCAGCTTTTGCAAGGCCGAGGCCCTGTCGAACAAGGGCGACGGCGTCAAGCGCACGCCCTATTTCTGCTCGGGCTGCCCGCACAACACCTCGACCAAGGTCCCCGAGGGCAGCCGCGCCCTGGCCGGCATCGGCTGCCACTTCATGGCGACCTGGATGGACCGCTCGACTGTCAGCCTGACTCAGATGGGCGGCGAAGGCGTGCCCTGGGTCGCCGCCTCGCGCTTCACGAACGAGAAGCACGTGTTCCAGAACCTGGGCGACGGCACCTATTATCACTCCGGCTACCTGGCCATCCGCCAGGCCATCGCCGCCCGCACCAACATCACCTACAAGATCCTGTACAACGACGCGGTCGCCATGACGGGCGGCCAGCCGGTGGACGGCAAGCTGACCGTGCCGCAGATCCTGCAGCAGGTCGTCAGCGAAGGCGCGGCCCACGCCGTGGTCGTCACCGACGAGCCGGAGAAATACGAAGGCATCAAGCTGCCCGAAGGCGTCGAGGTGCACCATCGCAGCGAACTCGATGCCATCCAGCGCCAGATGCGCGAGATGCAGGGCGTGACGGTGCTGGTCTACGACCAGACCTGCGCCGCCGAGAAGCGCCGCCGCCGCAAGAAGAACAAGAACGGCCACGTCGAATTCCCCGATCCCGCGAAGCGCATGGTGATCAACCCGGCCGTCTGCGAAGGCTGCGGCGACTGCGGCGTGCAGTCGAACTGCCTGTCGATCCTGCCGCTGGAAACCGAATTGGGCCGCAAGCGCCAGATCGAGCAATCCTCCTGCAACAAGGATTATTCCTGCGTCGAAGGCTTCTGCCCGAGTTTTGTATCGGTGCTGGGCGGGACCTTGCGTAAGCCTGCCGCGGCGACGATCACGCTGGCCGACCTGGAAGCGATCCTCGCCAAGCATCCTCTGCCCGCAGGGCACGACTTCGCGCGCCCGTTCGAGATGCTAGTCGCCGGCGTCGGTGGCACCGGCGTGGTGACGGTGGGCGCCCTGATCACGATGGCCGCGCACCTGGAAGGCAAAGGCGCCTCGACCCTGGACTTCATGGGCTTCGCCCAGAAAGGCGGCGCCGTGATGTCGCACGTGCGCCTGGCCGCCTCGCCGGCGCACCTGAACCAGGTGCGCATCGACCTGCAGCAGGCCGACGCCATCCTCGCCTGCGACCTGGTCGTGGCCGCGATGCCGGACGCGCTGGCGGTGATGCAGCGCGAGGTCACCCGCGTGGTGGCCAACGAGCGTGAGATCCCGACCGCCGACTTTACCGCCAATCCGGACGCCATCGTGCCGAAGGAAGAACTGCTGGCCAAGCTGCGCGCCTCCGGCAGCGAAGCCGGCACCTTCGTGCTGAACGCGCAGGACGTGGCGCTCGAGGTGCTGGGCGACTCGATCGTCGCCAACATCCTCCTGATGGGCTATGCCTGGCAGCTCGGCCTGATCCCGGTCGGCCTGCCGGCGATGATGCGCGCCATCGAACTGAACAACGTCGCGATCGACATGAACAAGCGCGCCTTCACCGTCGGCCGCGTGCTGGCCGCCGACAAGGACGCGCTGGCGCGCCTGAAGCGCTCGGATGCGAAGATCATCCAGTTCGCCGCGCCGAAGTCGCTCGAAGAGATGGTGGCCTTCCGCCGCGAGCAGCTGACGGCCTACCAGGACGCCGCGTATGCGCAGCGCTATGTGGAGCTGGTAGATGCCGTGGAGCGCAAGGAGCGCGAGGTGGCAGGCGACACCTCGAAGCTGCCGATCACCCGCGCGGTGGCGCGCAGCCTCTATAAACTGATGGCCTACAAGGACGAGTACGAAGTCGCGCGCCTGCATGCCGACCCGGCCTTCCGAAAGATGATCGCCGAGCAGTTCGACGGCGACTACACCCTACAGTTCCACCTGGCCGCGCCGCTGGTGTCCAAGAAGCGCCCGGGCACCGACATCCCCGCCAAGCGCAGCTTCGGCCCCTGGATGATGAAGGGCTTCGAAGTGCTGCGCCACCTGAAGTTCCTGCGCGCGACGCCTTTCGACCTGTTCGGCTACACCGACGAGCGCCGCACCGAGCGCGCGCTGCGCGACGACTACATCGCGCTGGTGCAGACTTTCGCATCGAACCTGACGCTGCATAACCGCGAGGCGGCGTTGAAGCTGGCGCAGCTGCCGGAGAAGATCCGCGGCTATGGGCACGTCAAGCTGGCGAACCTGGAGAAGGTACGCGACGAGCAGAAGCGCCTGGTCGAGCAGTTCAAGGCGCCGGCCAACGTCATCCAGATCCGTCGCGCAGGTTGACGAGAAGAATCCGATGCGGTTCCGCATCGGGTTTTGTAGGGTGGGCATGCCCACGCGGTAGTCAGCGTGGGCTATTCGCGATCTATTTAGAACAGCTCCAGGTTGAGTGACAGCGCCGGCGCCTTGCGCACCGGCGCACTCGGCGCCGCCCACTCCCGCATCATCTCCGCCGGATAATGCCGCAAAAAGCTGCGCGCCACCTCCAGATCCGTACATCCCAGCCACTCATCCACCTCATCCCGCGGCAAAATCACCAGCGACCGCTTCTCATCTTCCGGCTTGTGCATCCGCTTCATCAGCGGATGCTCATCCGCATTGATCGTAATCTGCGTGAACGAAGTCGAAGCCGTCCCATCCTCCTCCGGCCAGTCGCGCCACAAGCCCGCCACGAAGAACAGCGACTCGTCCGCCATCCCGATCCCATGCCGCACCGCGCGCCCGCTCTCGTAGCATGGCTCATAGAACCACGCCATCGGCACCGCGCACAGCTGCAGCCGGCGCCAGGCCAGCGCAAACGAACGCCGTTCACCGATCGACTCGGCGCGCGCATTCATCGTATCGAAAGGTTTGACCTCGGGCGGAATCCGTCGTCGCGGCACCATGCCATAGGTCGCCAGGCGCGCTTCCAGCCGGCCGTGGGCGTCACGGCGCAGGATAGGCGCAACGTAATCCTTCCAGGTCTCCTCCGGCCAGTGCCAGTCCTTCGGCAAATCGCTAAAGGCGCCCAGCGTGCCGAACTGCTCGGGCGTGGGCGGACGATAATTCACGCACATGACTTAGAAGCCCTCGAGCACCGTCTCCAGGTGGCTGACGCTGGGCGCACCATCGAAGCAGTACCCGACCAGCCGCCGCCACTCCTGGAAATCCTCGCTGCCGCGGAAGTGGACGTTATGGTCCTCCACCGTCTGCCAGCGCACCAGCAGCCGGTAGGCGCGCGGATTCTCGATGCCGCGCTGGAGCTGCATGCCTGCGCAGCCGCGGGCGCGCTGGAACAGCGGCGTGGCCAGGCGCGCGGCGGCTTCGAATTCGGCTTCCATGCCGGGTTTGATCAGGAGTTCGGCGCTTTCGAGGACCATGGATGTCTTTCTTTGTTGACGTAAAGTGCGCGCTTGGCGCCGAATGCGATTATGCCATGAGAGAATGCCGATGTTGGGAGCGCGGACCATCGCACTCTCCCGGTAAGCTTGCCTCATCCCTGCTTGACACACTGCATCATGTATACCGAACCCACCCGCGACGCGATCACCACTCTCGTCCACGACTTCTACGCCGACATCCGCCGCGACAGCCTGCTGCAACCGGTCTTCGACACCGCCATCGGCGACCACTGGGAGCCCCACCTGGCCCGCATGGTCGACTTCTGGTGCTCCGTGATGCTCTCCAGCGCCGAATTCAAGGGCAATGTCTACGGCAAGCATATGGCCCTGCAGGGCATCGAGCCCGAGCACTTCCGGCGCTGGCTAAGCCTGTTCGAAAGCCACGTGCGGCGCCTGTTCCAGCCCGAGGTGGCGGAAGGATTCATGGCGGCGGCGCGGCGCATCGCCGCCAGCCTGCAGTACGGCTTCTTCGGCCGTCTCGAAGTGGCGTGAGCCCGCGAACTATGCCCACCTTTCACCCCTTCCCCAACGACGACGGCGACGCCGTCGTGATCCGCCAGCCTTCCACGCCGACCTCGCTTGCCGCCTGGGATGATCCGGCCCAGGTCGCGACCGTCGTCCCCGGCGGCGCCCTGCCCGCGGTACTGAACGGCATTCCGCTCTCACCTTGGGACGATGCGCCGGCCACGAGCCAGGAATGGAGCGCCTGCGCCGTCTATCCTGACCTGGACGAGCCGCGCTACATCCTGAAGCCCGGCTACGCGGCCGCAGCGGGCGCGGTAATCCTGGAAGACGACGGCCGCGTATGGCTGGTCGCACCATCGAACCGCTTCGGCGGCTACGCGGCGACCTTCCCGAAGGGCCGCGTCGATCCCGGCACCAGCCTGCCCTGCGCCAGCGTTCGCGAAGCCTACGAAGAGTCGGGGCTGCAGATCCGCATCGTCGGCTTCCTGCTCGACGCGACACGGACCCAAACCCACACCCGCTACTACGTCGCGCGCCGCGTCGGCGGCACCCCGGCACGCATGGGCTGGGAGTCGCAGGCGGTGCATCTTGTTCCATTGGCGCAACTCCGGCAGGTGGCAATCCATCCGAACGATGCAGTGGTGATCGACGCGCTGGAGCACTGGCTCGCTGCTTGACAGCGCTTCCTTGATCTTGGCGAACACATCGGTAGATCCGCTTCCCTAGACTGGTTTATTGGACCAATCCATAGGGAGGATCACCATGGCCCAGGCACAGAAAATCGCCATCCTCGGCGGTGGCGCCGCATCGATGGCGGCGGCCTTTTACCTGAGCGCGCAGCCCGGCTGGCGCGAGCGCTACGAGATTACGGTCTACCAGCAGGGCTGGCGGCTCGGCGGCAAGGGCGCGAGCGGGCGCAACGTGCGGCTGGGGCAGCGCATCGAGGAGTACGGCCTGCACATCTGGTTCGGCTTCTACGCGCACGCCTTCGCCATGATCCGCGCGGTGTACGCCGAACTGGCACGCCCCCTTGGTGCGCCGCTGGCGACCTGGGACCAGGCCTTCCGGCCCCACGACTACCTCGTGCTGGCCGAAGCGGTGGGCGAGGACTGGCGCCCCTGGCACCTGGTGCTGCCGCAGCGGCCCGGCGAACCGGGTACCGGGAGCGATCCGGTGACGCCCTGGCAGATGGCCCTGGAAGCGTTGACCTGGCTGCGGCGCTGGCAAAGCGAGCTGCGGGCCGGCTCGCTTGCGCTGGGGAACTCACTCGATGAGGCGGCCGGCATCGCGCATGCGCTGCCGCGCGACGCCGGCCTGCACACGGATGCCGAGCGCGCGCGCCTGCTGGCGCTGCTGGAACGCGCCGGCCGCGAGCTACCCGCCACGCCTTCCCTGATCGACGACGACGCCACGCGCCGCAAGCTGATCGGCCTGAGCATCGGCATCACGACCATCCGCGGCATGCTGGCCGACCGCGTCTTCACGCGCGGCTTCGATGCCATCAACGACCTCGACCTGCGCGCCTGGCTGCGGCGCCACGGCGGCGACCCGGAACTGTGCGTGGATTCGGCGCCGGTGGCGGCCATGTACTCGCAACTGTTCGCGTTCGAAGACGGCGATCCGGCGCGGCCGAATATCGAAGCCGGCACCGCGCTGCGCTGGATGATGCGCATGTCCTTCGCCTACCGCGGCAGCGTGTTCTACCGGATGCAGGCGGGGATGGGCGATGCCGTCTTCGCGCCCCTGTACGAGCTGCTGGCCGCGCGCGGCGTGCGCTTCGAGTTCTTCCATCGCGTGGAAGCGATGCTGCCCGATGCCGACGGTGCGGTGGACATGGTGCGCCTTACCAGGCAGGCCGAGCTCCGCGAGGGCAGCTATCGCCCGCTGGTATCCGTCAAGGGTCTGCCGTGCTGGCCGAGCGCGCCGGACTTCGATCAGATCGATCCGGCCCAGGCGGCGGTGATGCGCGAGCATGGGGTCGACCTCGAGTCCTGGTGGAGCGACTGGCCGCAGCTGCACCGGCAGGCCTTCGGTGCCGGCCTGCCCGAGCGCACCCTGCTGCGCGGACGCGATTTCGACCATCTCGTCTGCGGCCTGCCCGTGGCCTCGCTGGCGCTGACGGCGCCGGCCCTGCTGGCCGCGAGCAGTCCCTTGCGCGACGCCGCCGCGGCCCTGCGCTCGGTGCCGACCCAGGCCTGCCAAATTTGGCTCACCCGGCCAACGCGCGAGCTGGGCTGGACCTTCGCACCGAACGGCGAGGAACCGATCGTCACCAACTTCAGCCAGCCCTACGACACCTGGGCGGCGATGAGCCAGGTGCTGCCCGCCGAGGACTGGCCGGCAGCGGCGGCACCGGCCAGCGTCCAGTACTTCTGCGGCGCGATGGCCCTGCCCGACATGCCACCGCGGTCCGACACCGGCTTTCCGGCGCGCGCCACCGCGCAAGCCCGGGAGAACGCGCTCGACCTGTTCAGCAATCGGATCGGCGCACTCTGGCCCGAGGCGCGTCCCGATTTTCCGTGGCAGTGGCTGGCCGATCCCGAACAGGCGAGCGGCATCGCGCGCATGGAGCGCCAGTACTGGCGCGCGAATGTCGACCCGTCCGAACGCTATGTGCTGTCGGTGGCGGGCAGCAGCGCATATCGGCTGAGTACCGCCGGCTCTGGCCTGTCGAACCTGTTCCTGGCCGGCGACTGGCTGCGCACTGGGCTCGATTCCGGCTGCGTGGAAGCGGCGGTCATGAGCGGCATGCAGGCGGCACGCGCGATCTCCGGCTATCCGGCCACGATTCCCGGCGACAGCGACTTCGCGCAGTGACTGAAAATGTGGCAGGATTCCAGCTGATGCCGAGTCGCGGCATCAGCTTGGATGCACCAATATGGTGCAAGCACAGCGGAGCGCGCCATGAGCCAGTTTTCCCACCGTGTCGCCAGCCACACCTATACCTTCGCCAGCCTGCGCGAGCTGCTGGCGAAGGCCTCGCCGGCGCGTTCGGGCGACTACCTGGCCGGCGTCGCGGCCGGCAGCAGCGAGGAACGCGTGGCCGCGCAGATGGCCCTGGCCGATCTGCCCTTGACCACCTTCCTCAACGAAGCCGTCGTGCCCTACGAGCTTGACGAGGTCACGCGCCTGATCGTCGACAGCCACGACGACGACGCCTTCGCCCCCGTCCGCCACCTGACCGTCGGCGCCCTGCGCGACTGGCTGCTCGGCGACGAGGCCGACACCGCTGCGCTCGCACGGCTCGCCCCCGGCATCACGCCCGAGATGGCGGCCGCCGTCTCGAAAATCATGCGCATCCAGGACCTGGTGCTGGTCGCCCGCAAATGCCGCGTCGTGACGCGCTTTCGCAATACCATCGGCCTGCCCGGGACGCTGTCCACGCGCCTGCAGCCGAACCATCCCCGCGACGATGCGTCCGGCATTGCCGCCAGCCTGTTCGACGGCCTGATGTACGGCTGCGGCGACGCCGTCATCGGCATCAACCCGGCCACCGACAACGTCGCGCAGGTGGTCAAGCTGGTCACCATGCTGGACGAGATCATCGGCCGCTACGCCATTCCGACCCAGTCCTGCGTGCTGACCCACGTGACCAATACGCTGGCCGCGATCGAGCGGGGCGCCCCGGTCGACCTGGTGTTCCAGTCGATCGCCGGCACCCAGGCCGCGAACGCCAGCTTCGGCATCGACCTGGCCCTGCTAGCCGAAGCGCGCGCGGCGGCGCTGTCGCTGGGACGCGGCACCATGGGCGAGAACCTGATGTACTTCGAAACCGGCCAGGGAAGCGCACTCTCGAGCAACGCGCACCACGGCCTCGACCAGCAAACCTGCGAAGCGCGCGCCTATGCCGTCGCGCGCGCATTCGAACCGCTGCTGGTCAATTCAGTGGTCGGCTTCATGGGCCCGGAATACCTCTACGACGGCAAGCAGATCACGCGCGCCGGCCTCGAGGACCACTTCTGCGCCAAGCTGCTCGGCCTGCCCATGGGGGTGGACGTGTGCTACACCAACCACGCCGAGGCCGACCAGGACGACATGGACGTGCTGCTCACGATGCTGGGCACGGCCGGCTGCAGCTTCATCATGGGCGTGCCGGGCGCGGACGACATCATGCTGAACTACCAGACCACTTCCTTCCACGACGCCCTGTACGCGCGCCGCGCGCTCGGCCTGCAGCCGGCGCCCGAGTTCGACGCCTGGCTGCGCGGCATGGGCATTTTTATCGGCGACGGCCAGGTGCAACTGGGACGCACCTTGCCGGCCCCCTTCCAGCGCGCGCTGGCGCAGCTGACCTGAGGAGCCTCCATGATCATCCCTCCCGATCCATGGCAAGCCCTGCGCCGCTTCACGGCCGCGCGCATCGCCCTCGGCCACACCGGCATCAGCCAGCCGACTCAGGTCCAGCTCGACTTCCAGCTGGCCCATGCGCGTGCGCGCGACGCCGTGCACCAGGCGCTCGACACGGCCAGCCTGGCGCCGGCACTGGCGGCAGCCTGGCCTGGTGAACCGCTGTGTCTGCACAGCGCGGCCGAGAACCGCAACGTCTACCTGCAACGCCCCGATCTCGGCCGCCGCCTGGACGCACCGTCGCGCGCCCTCCTGGCCCCGCACACCAAAGATTACGACCTAGCCATCGTCGTCGCCGACGGCCTCTCCGCCCTGGCCATCGAACTGAACGCCACGCCCTTCCTGGCGGCGCTGCATTCACGGCTGGCGCACGACAAGTGGACCCTGGCGCCGCTGTGCATCGTCGAGCAAGGCCGCGTCGCCATCGGCGACGAGGTCGGCGAACTGCTCAAGGCGAGAATGGTCGTGGTCCTGATCGGCGAGCGGCCGGGCCTGAGTTCGCCCGACAGCATGGGCCTCTATCTCACCTGGGCACCGCGTGTGGGCCTGACCGACGAGCGCCGCAACTGCATCTCGAACGTGCGGCCGGCCGGCCTGGCCGTGCAGGACGCGGCAATCAAGCTGCATTACCTGCTCCAGGAAGCGCGCAGGCGTCAACTCAGCGGGGTCGAACTCAAGGACGAGACGGAGCACACACCGACATTGGCGCAAGCCGGTCCGACGTTTTCCCTCACCCGCCAATATCCCTGAACGGATCCAGCGCCAGGTCGATCATCCTGCGCTCCCGCACGACGATTTCCGCTACCGCCGTCATCCCGTAGCGCAGCGGATAAACCGTCTCGCCCACCGTGTACTGGGTCCGGTCGAGCGACACGCGTCCCTCGTACACGGGCTGCTTGGTTTGCAGCGAAGGCTTGGTGGCCGGCGAGATGAATTGCAAAGTGCCGCGGATCAGGCCATATCTCTGGTAGGGAAAGGCGTTGAACTTCATCTGCACCGGCAGGCCTTCGCGCAGGAAGCCGCGGTCGTGCTCGGCGATCTCGATTTTCAGGATCGGCTTGGCGTTCTTCGGCGCGATGCCGCCCAGCGGCGCATTCGCCTGGATCTTGTCGCCCGGCTGGGTCGAGGTGACGTCGGTAATCACACCGTCCACCGGCGCGACGATGCGCAGGAAATTCTCCTTGTCGATATTCTCGAACTTGATGCGCGCGGCGGCGTCGGCGACCAGGCGCGCAGTCTGTACCTGCAGGCGCAACTTGTCCTCGGCGTTCGCCACCTCGCGGTCGGCGGCCGCCGATTGCAGGCGCAGCTTGTCGAGTTCCTGGCCGCTGGTCTCCAGGCTGGAACGCGCCTGGGTCGTCTCCAGGCTCTGCCTGGCCGCCAGCTCGGTGCTGCGCGCCTGCGCCACCCGCAGCGCGTTCTCCGCCGCCTCCAGCGCGTTCTTCTTGCCCTCCACCTGCAACTGCGAGACCCCGCCGCCGCCCGGCAGGGCGAACAGGCGCGCGAACTTGTCCGCCTCCAGCTTGGCCGCATCGCGGGCGCGCCGCGCGTCCTCGACGTTGGTGCGCGCTTCCTGCTGCTGGGCGCTCTGGCCCTGGGCCAGCTGGCTCGTTCCCTCCGCCAGCCGGCGCTGGTGCTGGCGCTCTTCGACGGCGGCCGCTTCGCGCAGCGCGGCGGCGTTGCGCTCGAGGAGCGCCTTCTTCTCGGGGAATTCCTTCCACTCGCGCTCCGCGTCCTCGAGCTTCAGGCGCGCTTCCAGCGCATTGCGCGCCGCCTCGATCGCGCCACGCGCATAGATCCGCGCCACGACGTCGCCCGCCTTCACCGGCTGTCCCTCGGCGATGTAGATGTTGGACAGCTCGCCATCGATCGGCGCGTACAGGCGGCGCACTTCGGAGGCCGGCGCCAGGGTGCCGTTGGCGGTGACCAGCACGTCGGCGTGGCCGAAGAAGGACCAGACCAGGCCCGCCAGCACCAGGGCGACCATCGAGTACACCAGCGCCCGGGTAAAACGCCAGGGGTCGGCGGTGAGGATCGAGATGCCTTCCGCGCTGTGCTCCTCCAGCGCTTCGGATAGGGGCGTCAGCGTATGTGGCTTGAAGAGATCTCGCTTCACGATCCGCTCCTGGCCAGCGCCAGCCGGCGCACGTCGCTGAGCGCGTCGGCATAGGCGTCGCGGAAGGCCGGTACGTGGGCGGAGATGATCTCGAAGGCGCGCTGGTGCGCCTCGCCCTGTTCTTCCCACTGGCGCAGGATCTGCGCGATCCGGGCGCCGTCCTGCGCGTCGCGCACCGGCACCTGCGCCCCGCCGCGGGCGGCGACGAAGGTTTCGAGTCTCAGCATCCAGTCGAGTTCGTCCAGCAGCGGCGCCAGACCGGGGTTGTAGCGCACCTGCTTGCGCATGCCGGCCAGTTGCTGCGCGGCGCGCGGAAACTGGCCGGCCTTGAGCGCGGCCATCCAGGTCGGCACGTTCGCCTTGAGCAGCGCTTCCGTGTGCAGCGCCGTCAGCTGCGCGTCGCCGGGATCGTTTGCCAGGGCGTCACCGGCGACCACGGCCGCCTGGGCATACGCGCCTGCGTCCATCAGCCGCTCCGCTTCGCGCTCGGAGCGGCCGATGGCGAATAAGGCTCCGGCCAGCACGGCCACGCAGGCGAGCGCCGCCAAGCCCCAGCGTCGCAGCCGCAGCGCATCGGGCCGCTGCTCGCCACCGAATGCTGCGTACAGGCTGGCCAGCATGCCCTGCGGCGGCTGGGCCTTCTCGCTTGAGGGCGGCTCGACTGGCGCATCCGCTGCCTCGGCTCCCGGCGCCGCCGCGTCGACGCAGAAGATATCGAGGAAGGAATCGGCCGCCGCCACAAATGTCGTGCGGTCCGCGTCCAGCATCGGTGCGGGCTTCACGGCGCCGAGGCGCGTGAGCGTCGGGTCGCGCGCCGGCGCTTCCCAGGCCAGCGCGACCCGGTAGACGAAGTGACGCCCGCCGAAGGCGAGCAGGTCGCCATCGGCCAGCGCCACCGCATGCTCGTCGAGGCGGATCCCGTTCACAAACGTGCCGTTGGTGCTGCCCAGGTCCTCGATGTGCAGCTCTCCGCCCTTCAGGAAAATGTGGGCGTGGCGGCGCGAGAGGTAGTTCACCTGCGAGGCGTCGGAATCGCGGTAGCGCGAAAAGGTGTCGTCGGCCTTGCTGACCAGGAAGGGGAACTCGGTGACGACGATCGGCTGCAGGCTGCTTGCGCCGTGTTCCGGCAGCAGGGTCAGGCTGGCCAGCCGGGCGTGCGGCTGCACCGCGGCGCGTTCGAACTGCACCCGGTAGGACAGCGTCTTGCCGAGTCCGAGCAAGTCGCCGTCCTGCAGCGCGACGATGCCCTGCCGGACCGGAGCGCCGTTCACGCTGCTGCCGTTCTTGCTTCCCAGTTCGGCGAAATACACGGCGCCATGTTCGCAGAAGATCCGCGCGTGGCGACGCGACAGGTCGGCAGCCAGGCCTTCCGGGTAATGATCGAAAGGCGCTTCAAGGCGGCCGATGGCGAACAGGTTGTCGCGGATCTGGATCGGCGCCAGTTCCGGATGCGAGACCGGGACGAGCACGATCATGAGCCGGCTGGCCTGGGCCGAACGCGGGTCGGCGAGCATCGCACCGAGCGTCATCACGGCCTGCTCCGGCCGGAAGTGTCGGCGGCATTGCGCACATCCACCGCCGGCCAGCCGCCGCCCAGCGCCTTGTAGAGCGTTACCGTATCGGACAGGATCTGCTGGTGGTTCGCGAGCAGCGCCAGTTGCGACGCCAGCAGCGTGCGTTCGGCCTCGAACACCTCCAGCTGCGACACCATGCCTTCCTTCAGCTGCGCCTGGACCTGGGCCGCGACCACCGCCAGCCGTTCCGACTGCTGCTGCAGCTCCTCGCGCTGGCGCCGGTGCGCGTCGAGGTTGACCAGCGCGTTCTCGACTTCCTCGAAGGCGGCCATCACCACGCGCCGGTACTCGTTCTCGGCCACCCCGGTCTGCGCCTCCGAGGTTTTGATGCGCGCCTTGACGCTGGGGTCGAAGATCGGGAAGTTGATCGACGGGAGCAGGCCGAAGGTGAAGGATTTCAGCAGCGATCCGAGCGCGAAGCTGGCCGTACCGCCGCGTCCCGTCAGGCTGACCGAGGGCAGCTGGGCCAGCTTGGCCTGTCCGACCAGGTCGTAGGACACCAGCACCCGGTACTCGGCGGCGACGATGTCGGGACGGCGCTTGAGCAGCTGCGAAGGCAGGCCTTCGGGGACAAGCGGCAGCTGCACGCGCCCCTGCAGGGCGCCCGGCGGCACCGTGAATTCGCCCGCCGGAATGCCCAGCAGCGTGGACAGCGCATTGCCGGCCAGGGCGCGCAGGCGGCGCAGCTCGATCAGGTCGGTGCTCATGCGGTTGATCTCGGCGCGCTGCTGCAGCACCCGCGTCTGCGGCAGCAGGCCCTGCCCCATCATTGCCTCGAAAGTGACCAGGATGTTGCGGTTCTTTTCCAGCGTTTGCTCCTGCTGGCGGATCTGCTCGTCGAACTGCAGGATCTGGAAGTAGGTCGTCGAGACGTCCGAGACCAGGGTCAGGTAGCCGGCGCGCCAGTCGGCCTCGGTGGCGCGAAACTCCGCCGTCTGCGCCTCCACGCCCTTGGCCACGCGGCCCCAGATGTCGATGTCCCAGTTGACCTGGGTGCCGAGATTGAACTGCTTGCTGAACTTCTGGCCGGTGCTTTTCTCGAAGCTGGCGCCGGCGCCGGCATCCAGGCTCGGCAAGGCGCCGGCGCGTGCTTCGCCGATCTCGGCGCTCGCCACGCGGATGCGTGCGGCCAGTATCTTCAGGTCGAAGTTGGCGCGCAGGGCGCGTTCGACCAGGCCGTCGAGGTAGGGATCGCGAAAGCCCTTCCACCAGTCGGGCGCGATCATCTCGCTCGGCGCCACCGGCAAATCCTTCTGGTTCGACCAGGCCCCTTTGCCCGGCGTCTCGGGCTGGCGGTAGGGCTTCATGCTGACGTCCGGGCAGCCGGACAGCAGCCCGACGAGGACGACCGGGAAAACAATGCGCGCCTTCATGGACTGACTCCCGCACGCACCTCCCATGCCCTGGAATCGACGAAGACCTTGAACAGGCGCGCATCGAGGTGGCCGATGCGGCATTCCTCCGCGATCAGGTCGAGCGCCCGTTCGGCCGGCACCGCTTCCTTGTAGGGCCGGTCGCGCGCCGTGAGCGCATCGTAGATGTCGCTGATGGTCAGGATCCGTGTCTGGATGCTGATTTCGTCCCCTTTCAAACCCATCGGGTAGCCCGAGCCGTCGAGCTTTTCGTGGTGGCCGTGGGCGATCGCCGGCACCCCGGCCAGCTCGCGCGTCCAGGGAATCAGGATCAGGAAGGAGTAGGAGTCGGCCACGTGGGCCTCGATCTGGCGCCGTTCGTCCGGTGTCAGGCAGCCCTTGCCGATGTTCAGTGCGCCGAATTCGTCCTCGCTGAGCAGCCTGAAACCCGGCTCGCCGGTGCCGTGGCAGGCGTGGTCGCGAATCGCCGCCAGTTCGCGCACGGGTTCCGTGTGCGAGACCGAGGGCTCGTTGGCGCGCACGATGGCGGCGAAGAAGGCGTCCAGGCGCGCGCCCTCTTCCTCGATCTGGGCTTCGATGCGTTCGGCTTCGCGGCGGAAGGCCGACATGCCCAGCTCCTCCTGCATGTGGCGCCGCGCCAGGCCGCCCCAGGCATGGCGCTCGAGGCAGGCGCGCGCGTAGCGGAAGCGTTGTTCGAGCAGGCGCATGTCGGCATGGTGCAGCTTTTTCTCCTTGCGCAGTACGTGCTCGCGTACGCCCACCTTGCCGAAGTCGTGCAGCAGCGCGGCGTAGCGGATCTCGCGCAGCTGGGCCTGGGTGAAGGCGGCGCGGCGCAGGCTCGCGTCCCCGGCATGCTCGATCGCGCGCGCCAGGTTCTCGGCGTAGGTGGCGACGCGGAAGGAGTGGCCGGCCGTGACCGGGTCGCGCTCCTCGATCGCCTGCACCGAGGCGCAGACAAAACCGTCCAGCAAGCCCTTGATGCTGGAGTAGAGCTGGAAGTTCTTCAGCGCCACCGCGGTTTCGGCGCAGACGCCGCTGAGGATTTCGAGGTCGGCTTCCTGGAAGGCGCGCGGATCGGACGAGGTATCGACCTGGATCAGCCCCAGTACCTCCTCACCCAAGATCAGCGGCACGCACATGACCGAGTGGATCGCCTGCGCGACGATCGATGCGTGCGCGGCGTAGTGGCGGTCGGACAGGGTGTCGACCGAGAGGATCGCGCGCTTTTTCACCAACACCTGGTCGACGATGGTGTGCGAGATGCGCATCTGGGACGGATCCTCGGCTTTCCCGCCGCGGCGCCGCGCGGCGACCGGCCGCGGCGAATCTCCTTCGGCGCCGCACAGCATGATGAAGGCGCGCTCGGCCAGCGGGAACAGGTCGAAAATG
Source organism: Massilia sp. Mn16-1_5 (assembly GCF_004798585.1). Taxonomy (GTDB): domain Bacteria; phylum Pseudomonadota; class Gammaproteobacteria; order Burkholderiales; family Burkholderiaceae_D; genus Telluria. The sequence continues at coordinate 103,008 of NZ_PPXQ01000004.1, read as the reverse complement.
AAGTTCATGAGCTTTTCGACCAGGGTCTCCTGGTCGGTCACCGCGCCCAGGGCGATGCTGACCTGCGCCATCGCGTGCAGCTGGTGCACGGTCTTTTCCAGCTCGCCCCGTCCGGCATGGGCGGCATCGACCACGGGCGCGAAGCGGGTCGCGTCGACCGAGCGCGTGATGACGGTTGTGGAGCCGCCGTCCTCGGGCAACATCAGCGAGTGGAACACCAGCTGGGCCGAGGCCAGCGCCAGCTCGTCGCCGTCGCGCAGAAGGTGCCAGGCGCCGGGCGCCAGGCGTTCGCCGCAGACGAAGGTGCCGTTGCGCGAGTGGAGGTCTTCCACGAAATAATTGGCGCCGCGGCGCCGGATGCGCGCATGGCGGCGGCTGATGGTCGGGTCAAGGATGCAGATGTAGCGGTTGGAGGCCAACGCATCCTGTTTGTCGCGCCCCAACACCGCCTCTTCATGCAGGGGGAACACGGCTGGCCCCGGGGTGCTCGCCCCCACCCATTCGATATAGGCCCGCACCGGATCGCTGGCGGAGTCAAGCGTGTCGGCAAAAGGGGCGTTCGCTTCCATACAGTCTACTTGACGGTGATCGTGATCTTCTTCGAGGTGACGGGCGGCTCGTGCGGCACGTGATTCTCGTCCCCCATCAACAACTGCAGCGTGTGTCTGCCGGGCGGGAGCTCGATCATCGTTTCCGTCTCGCCCGCGCCATAGTGCAGATGGTTGCGGTCATTCGGAATCGGCTGACCTCCCGGCGGCAAATCGGTGTCGATCAGCAGATGGTGGTGGCCGGTGTTCTCGAAGGCCACGCCTTTCGGCGCCACGCCCATGTGGCGCAGGCCGAACCACACGCGGAACGGCTTCCCGGCTTGCAGCACCTGGCCGTCGTTCGGCCAGCCGATGTAGCAGTAGGCATTCGTCGGCGCCTTGGTTGCGGCGGCCTGCCCGCCAACCAGCAGGGACACAAGGGCAAAGGAAGCAAGAAGTGTGCGCATGCGCTTCTCCCCGAGGCCGGTCAACGCACCGTGATGGTGATCTTCTTCGACAGCACGGGCGGCTTGTGCGGCACGTGGTTCATGTCGCCGAGCAGCAACTGCAGCGTGTGCTTGCCGGGCGGGAGCTCGATCCTGGCCTCGGTCTCGCCGGCGCCGAAATGCAGGTGGTTGCGGTCGCTCGGGATCGCCTCCGTCATCGAGGGCAGTTCGGTATCGATCAGGAGGTGGTGGTGGCCGGTATTCGGCACCGTCGTCCCCTTGGGTGCGACACCCATGTTGCGCAGTCCCATGCGGACCCAGAACTTGCCGCCATTGATGACGCTGCCGTCGTAGGGCCAGATGAAGTAGACCTGGGGCGCCGAGGGATTCGTTGCTGCCGTGGTGGACGTCTGCGTGGCGGGCTGGGCCGCAGGCTTGTCCTGCGCGCCCTGACCTGCCGCGCCTGCCGGCACGACCGCAACCAGAGAAACAGCCGACAAGGCTGCGAGGACGATGGTGTGGCGCATGGTGCAAAACTCCCGTCAGGTCGAACGGAGGTGCGCATCGATACCTCCAAATCTGTCACACTCGCAGGCAGATCGCAAGTCAATTCCTATCAAACGCAAGACCTTAGGGAGCAGACATGTGGCAGAGGCTATTGATGGTTTGCAGCTTGGCAGCAACGGCCTGCACGGGCCTCGTCCACGCCCAAGAGCCTGCAACCGGGAACAAATCTGGGGGCATCGTCCCCAGGGCCAGTCCGGAACAGTTCGAGCTCGCGTTCTGGAATTCGATCAAGGACAGCACCCACGCCGGCGATTACGAGGCCTACCTGAAGGCCTATCCGAAGGGACGCTTCGCCGCCCTGGCGCAAGCCCGGATCGCGCGCCTGCGTGCGCCTGCGCAGCCACCCGCCGCGGCGCAGGCACCGGCCGCGACGCCGGCGCCGCGCCCTCAGACGGCGCAGAGTCCGCCTGCCACGAAGCCGAAACCGCCCCCGGCCAAGCCGACATCGCCGGCGATCGCAGCGGCACGGGCGCGCGCCAGCGGCGAGATCCGCGATTGCCAGTCCTGCCCGGTGCTGGTGTCCCTGCCCGCCGGCACCTTTACGATGGGGAGCAATGCCAGCGATCCCAGCGAACGGCCGGCGCACCAGGTCGTCATCGACGCGCCCTTCGCGATCGGCAAATACGAGGTCACGGTCCAGGAGTGGAATGCCTGCGTGACCGCGAACGGCTGCGCCCGCGTGGCCCAGGCGCCGGATGCCGGCCCGACCTCGCCGATGCGCGACGTCAGCTGGGAGGACGCGCAGCAGTACGTGAAGTGGATCGGCCTGGTCAGCGGCAAGCCCTACCGGCTGCCGACCGAGGCCGAGTGGGAATTCGCGGCCCGCGGCGGCGCTGCGACGCCCTACTGGTGGGGCGACAAGATGGCCACCGGGAAGGCGAACTGCAAGGATTGCGGCCAGCCCTGGCACGCCGACCGCCCGCTGAACGTGGGCAGTTTCCCCGCCAACGGCTTTGGCCTGCACGACACCAGCGGCAGCGTCTGGGAATGGGTGGCCGACTGCTGGCACAACAATTTTAAAGGCGCCCCGAACGACGGCGCCTCCTGGGAAGAACCCGGTTGCCGGGTGCGCGTCATTCGCGGCGGTTCCTGGCGCGAAGGGGCCGCCTATATGGTCGCTTCCACCCGCTTCAAGTACGACGCCGGCGTGCGCCAGTCGCAGAACGGGTTCAGGGTGGCGCGCAGCTTCTGATCACCGCTTGATCGCCACTGGCAGGAAAGCGACACCGATCCGGCCGGGTCCGCTGTGCGCGCGGATTCGGGCCAGGCTGGCGCTGAGGTCGGCCAGGTAATCCGTGCCCGGCTCCGATTCGCGCCGCAAGGTATCGAACAGAGGCGTCGGCGTCGTCACCAGCACCACCAGCAGGCTGGAACCTGCCGACTTGCCGATCTGCCAGTCGCCGGGACGGCCGATGGTCGTGCGATGTTTCGGCGGCGCCCGGTTATCCAGCGCGAGCGCGTTCGGCAGCAGGTGGATCACGCTGCCGTCGGCCAGGTAGGCGTCGACGTTCATGAACGACTCCGCACCCGGAGTGCTCACGTCGACAATCAGCGAGTCGCCCTCGGCCAGGCGCGTGTCCGCTTTTACCCCGGCGGCGCCCGCCAGGCGCAAGGCCGCGCCTCCCCCCGCCTGGCGATGCGCCAGCCAGTACGGCGCCAGCGCCGCAACCAGTCGGCACTCGCTTGCGGCGACCTCGCGCACCTCGCTCTTCACCACCGCCACGCCCGGCAAGGCCGCGAGCATGTTCTGCACGCCGGCCGCTCCGGGCGACTTCCCGACCACGCCCTCGATCCGCACGGTGTCGCCGCGCACGATGGCGGCCAGGGCCGAACAGGGGATACGCCCCAGCGCCGCCGCGATCGCCTGGGTGGACGGCGGCGCCAGGATCGGTTCGACCGGCGGCGCCGGCTCGGCCGCCGGCGTGGGCGCAGGCGCCTCTTGTTGTGCGACCGCCGCCGGCGCCGCGGCCTTGTCGCGTCCCAGATACAGCCAGCCGCCCACGCCCAGCACGCCGACGGCAAGCAGGGCCACGCTGGCCGCCGCCACCAAGCCGGCGCGCGACTTCAGGCCACTGGTGGCAAAGCCGGCCAGGAAACGCGCCACGCTCGGCGTGCGCGCATCGCGTTCCAGCGCCAGGCCGCATTTCAGGGCATGCCACTGGGTGCGGCCGAGATTGGGCGGACGCAGCGGCTTCATGCCGGTGCCACGCGCCTGGGCCGAAGACAGGCGGTTGAAGGGATGGCGTCCGGTCAGCAACTCGTAGGTGATGCATGCCAGCGCATAGATGTCGTCGCGCGGGTCGGGGTCGCGCTGCTCCAGCATTTCGGGGCTGGCGTAGGCCGGCGTCAGCGCCCCCAGGCTGCCCGGGTCGAAGACGGTGGCGTCGACGTCTTCCTCGGTCTTCTGGAATACGCGCGCGATGCCGAAATCGATCACTTTCACAATGCCCGAATCGGTCAGGATCACGTTGCCCGGCTTGAAGTCGCAATGCACGAAACCGCGCCCGTGCGCATAGGACAAGGCGTTGGCCATGCCGGTGACGATGGGCAGCACCTTGGCATAGGGCAAACCGTTGAAGCCGGGGGCGCGCAGCACCTGGCTCAGGGGCTTGCCTGGTAAATACTCCATCGTGAGATAGACCATCGGACCGTCGCGATCGAAATCGTAGACGGAGACGATGTTCGGATGCGCCAGCGCCTGCGCCTTGCGCGCTTCGCGCTGCAGCGCGATGAGCGACTTCGGATGGCCGCGGAACTGAACGTTCAGCACCTTAATGGCGATGTAGGGCTTGCGGTCGGAGGCTTCGAGTTTGCGCAGATCGAGCGCCTTGTAGACGGTGCCCATGCCGCCGAAGCCGATGCACTCTTCCAGCACGAAGCGGCCGTTCAGGGTTTCGCCCACGCCTTTCATGCGCTCGGGCTCGGCGCCGAAGGATGGGTCCGCACGTGGCGCCGGACCGCGCTGCCCCTGCTGCGAGGTGACGGCGCCGGGCTCGGTCTGTACAAACGTGTCGTCGCCACCCTGCTGGCGGCGCGCGGCCAGCATGCGCCCGATGCGCTGCTGCACCTGCGCGTACAGGTCGGCCGGCAAGGGATGGCGCGCGTGCTCTTCGCTCAGCACCTCGAGCAGGCGGCCGGGACTCTCCGGGGCGCTGGCGAGCACCCGATCGAGCTGAGCGAAAAACTCGGGATGCTGCAAGGCGCCGCTCTGCAACTGATGGATCGCGTGGGCGAAACTGTCCATGGTTTGACGATATAAACATCCCAAGACCTTAGGGTGAGACTAGCATGATGCGGAGATTGATCAAGCCCTTGCGGCACCTCAATCCGGCCAGGCCACGCCACGTGTTGGGCAGGACCCGACATCATCTCGAAAGCAGTTGGAAAGGCCCCATCACCCGCGCTGCCGGCACGTGCCGCAGGCTCGACCGCACAGCACCTCGAGCACCAAAGAAAGCCCCAATTATTCAATGACTTGGAAGCGGATCGCAACACACCGCGCGGACCTGGCACGCCTCTCGCAATATGTCCATCGAGCGCAAACCACATGCCTCACTCAAACCACTCACTACTTCAGGAGAATCACCATGAAAACCTTGATCATCACCGACCTGGCCCGCACCGAACAACTGGATCGCACTGCCATGGCAAGCGTCCGCGGCGGCTTCAAGATGGGCACGCCCGGCTACCCGCTCGGCAACGTGAACTACGCGCCGTCCTTCGACTCGTCGATCACCGCGACCCAGAACCTGGCGCAGGCACAGGAGGTGATGACCGCCACCGCCAACGGTTCGGCCTTCCTGGGCGGCGTCAGCGTGCACAGCGACGTCGACCAGCATGGCGAAAACAAGATCGTGCGCCGTCCTTCCCTGGCTGTCTAAACTCGATTTCACCACTTCACCATTTCGAATCAGAGGAGCATCATCATGAAAACCCTGACCATCAAAGACCTGGCCCGCACCGAACAACTGGATCGCAGCGACATGGCGAATGTGCGCGGCGGCTGGAGCATGCAGGCGCCGGACTACAAGCTGGGCGACGTCACCTATGCACCGAAGTTCGACTCGTCGATCACGGCCACCCAGAACCTGCTGCAGCAGCAGAAGGTGCTGACCGCCACGGCCAACGGCTCGGCCTTCCTCCACGGCGTCGACGTGCACAGCGATGTGCACCAGAACGGCGAGAACAAGATCGTCGGCTGAAGGAGACACGATCATGTCTTCCATCATCGTCAAGGACCTGGCCTCCGTGTCCGAACTGGACGGCCACGCGATGGCACGCGTCAAGGGCGGCTTCGCCTTCGGCAAGGACGTCAACGTGAATGTCAACGTGAACCAGCAGATCGGCCAGTTCCAGCAGATCGGCATTAACGTCCTCAACAACAACGGCGTGATCGGCGCCGGCTTCAAGGGTCCCGACATCGACGTCGCCGCGAAGCTCTTTGCCGAGAACAAGGCGGTGGTCTGAAGCTTGCCACCCGCCATTCCAACCCCTCCATCCCGGCAACGGGATGGAGTCCGTTAACGTTTTACGTTTGAAACTACAGGAGGCAGCATGGCTACCATCGTCATCAAGGATTTGCAGGAAAACACCGAGCTCGATCGCCAGGCAATGCATGCGATCGCCGGCGGCGCGCGCTTTCGCGCCAGCGCCGGCGTGCTGCGCCCGGTCGTGCGCAGGGTGCGCTTGTACGACCCGGCGCCGGGGCGCAGCGCCGCCGGACAGGCAACGCCGCGGCCGCCGGCACGCTGAACAGCGCGTGCACCACAAGCCGTCCAGCCGGACGGCTTTTTTTTGTCCGCGGACACGGCTTCATGACGGACCGGGACCAACACGCATACCCGCTCTGTTGCTCCCGGTCCGACAGATTGCGGTGCTTATTGCCCTTTTTCCCTGTAAGGGCGGCTGGCACGCCTCGTGCTCCATTGATGTCCGTGAGCGCCGGCAAGCGCTCCGCACTTTCAGCCACCATCCATTCAAGGGGAACATCATGAACATCCACAAGCACATGGAAGCCATCTTCGTCGTCACCCTCGTCGTCGTGACCACCGGCACCTTCGCCTACGACAGCCTGCGCGAGGCGGACGAGAACGTGGCCTCGGTGGCACGCGACAACGCGGTGCGTGAGGCCCGCGCCGTCGTCGTGCGCGCACCCACGCTGCCACGTCAGGCGTGAGCGCGCGTGGACAGCCGCGCGCCTGCGCGGCTGTCCGCAGCTTCCCTTCTTGGCAGTCCCCTCCCTGGCAGTACCCCCCGCTTTCCCTCCGCAGTCCGCGCCCGCCTCCGGGCATTTCATCTCTCGCATCAAGTGACCGGCGCCGCGCCCGGGCGCCGGCACACGCACGCACAGGCCGTATGTCCGGGCACGCCTGCCTGTTGCGTCGCCCCGGACAGGTCGCGCAAACCTGTTGGTCGGCACCCGCCACCCGCCGTCCGGGGCCGCGCAGGCGAACCGAGCAGGAGACCAAGGAAATACCTAGTAAATTCAGAGACTTGCGCGATCAAATCGCGATTCCCCGCCACCTGGCACGCCTCTCGCTATATGTCCATCGAGCGCAAACAAAATGCCTCACTCAAACCACTCACACCTTCAGGAGAATCACCATGAAAACCTTGATCATCACCGACCTGGCCCGCACCGAACAACTGGATCGCACTGCCATGGCAAGCGTGCGCGGCGGCTTCAAGATGGGCACGCCCGGCTACCCGCTCGGCAACGTGAACTACGCGCCGTCCTTCGACTCGTCGATCACCGCGACCCAGAACCTGGCGCAGGCGCAGGAGGTGCTGACCGCCACCGCCAACGGTTCGGCCTTCCTGGGCGGCGTCAGCGTCCACAGCGACGTCGACCAGCATGGCGAAAACAAGATCGTGCGCCGTTCCTGATTCACCGCTTCATTCAATCACTTATCCATTCTTTCAAGGAGCAAAATCATGAAAACCCTGACCATCAAAGACCTGGCCCGCACCGAACAACTGGATCGCAGCGCCATGACGAACGTGCGCGGCGGCTGGAGCATGCTGGCAACGAACTACAAGCTGGGCGACGTCAGCTACATGCCGTCCACCGACTCGTCGATCAAGGCCACGCAGAACCTGCTGCAACAGCAAAGCGTGCTGACCTCGACCGCCAACGGCTCGGCCTTCCTCCACGGCGTCGACGTGCACAGCGACGTGCGCCAGAACGGCGAGAACAAGATCGTCGGCTAAGGCAGCGCACGGCGGCGCGTCAACCGATGCGCCGCCGTACAGCACCCACCCCATCCAAGGAGAACAGCATGTCATCCATCATCGTCAAGGACCTGGCGCACAGCGCCCGTCTCGACCAGCAAGCCATGGCCAAGGTAGCAGGCGGCAACGGCGCAAAGCCGAACGTCAACGTCAACCTGAACGTCAACCAGCAGATTGCCCAGTTCCAGCAAATCGGCATCAACGTCCTCAACAACAATGGCGTGATCGGCGCCGGCTTCCAGGGTCCGCACATCGACCTGAGTGCGCCGCTACGGGCCGACAACCGGTTCGAGTTCTGAGTCCCTTGCCGATACCAGGAGAATTGACATGAAAACCTTGACCATCACCGACCTGGCGCGCAGCGAACAGCTCGATCGCCCGACCATGGCTGCCGTGCGCGGCGGCTGGAAAATGGGCGCAACGCCCTACGTGTCGCACGACCTGACGTTTGCCGGCAGCGAGGACAGCTCCATCACCGCCACCCAGAACCTGGCGCAGATGCAGGAAGTCCTCACCGCCACCGCCAACGGTTCGGCTTTCGTCGACGGCGTGCACGTCGACAGCAAGGTCGCGCAGCGCGGCGACAACAAGATCGTGCGGCGCTAACGGCACTAAGCGGCTCGATTTCGTCTACACTGGAGGGACCACCCGCTCTCTCCAGTGCAGGCTCCTCTATCAACAAGGAGACGCATATGGCCAGCATCAGTATTCGCGACCTGCCACGCAGCGCCACCCTCGACCGCAAGGCGATGGCGGCCGTGCGCGGCGCCGGCGCTCCCTGGGTCTTCGGCTGGATCCAGCCTTTCGTCGCGGCCGGTCCCGGCTTCACGCCGGTGATCAACTTCTACCAGATCAATAATTTTGCCGACCAGATGATCAACCAGTTCCAGTCGGTCTCGGTAAACAATGCGTGCGCGAATGCCGCGCTGAACGTGGTGGTGGACGCAAATAGCCTCAACAAGGCGGTGCTATAGCAAACGGAGGCTCAGCCTGGACGCTGCGATGGGCTTCGAGACGACATTGCACTGGACCTGCGCCGCACGCACGGACGTCGGCCTGGTACGCAGCCGCAACGAGGACGCCCTCCTTGCGCAGCCCCAGCGCGGCCTGTGGGCGGTGGCGGACGGCATGGGCGGCCACGCGTTCGGCGATGTCGCCAGCGCCGCCGTCGTCGATGCCCTCGCCGGCCTGCCGTTGCCGGCGACCCTCGAGGAGCTGATCGCCCTCGCCCGCGCCCGCCTCACGGAGGTGAACGACACGCTGCGTCTTGAAGCGAGCGCGCGCCAGGTGCCGGTAATCGGCAGCACCGTCGCCGCCCTGCTCGCCTGCGGCTACGACCTGGCCTGCCTGTGGGCCGGCGACAGCCGCATCTACCTGCTGCGCCAGGGCCGCCTGCAGCAGCTGACGCGCGACCACAGCCGTGTCGAGGACCTGAAGGCGCGCGGCGACCTGGCGGCGGCGGCCGTCAGCCCGAACATGATCACGCGCGCCGTGGGTGCCGCCGACAGCATCGAATTCGAGGTGACGACGCTGGTGGCGCAGGACGGCGACATCTTCCTGCTGTGCAGCGACGGCCTCAGCACGCCGGTCGGGGAAGGTGCGATCCTGGCCGCGCTGGCGCCGGGCGACTGCACCCAGGCTTGCGAGCAGCTGATCGCCCTGGCGCTCGCCGGCGGCGGGCGCGACAACATCACGGTGATCGTGCTGCGGGTGGACGATCTCGGGGCGGACAAGACGGTCATCAACCCGGCTTTGTGATGTAGGGGTGGGCGAGGCCAATGGCCTCGCCCACGGCCTCATCGGGCATGCCCACGCGTGACGCTCGCATCTTGTTGGCGGGGTCCTTCCTCAAACGAAGCCAACACCGTGCGACGTTTACGCGTGGGCATGCCCCCCTACATTCAATGCTCCTTGCGGAAGTCCTTCGAATGCAGACCATGCTTTTTCAGCAGAATCTGCAAGTGCGAGCGGTTCATGTCCCAGCGCCGCGCCAGCTCCGCCACCGTGCCGCCGACTTCCTGCAGGCCCCGCTCCAGGCAGCCACGCTCGGCCTCGTCGCTGGCCACGCGCTTGGCCTCCGCCAGGGACAATTCGGCCGCCGCCGAGGCAGCAGGCACGGCGGCAGAAGGCAAGGCGGGCCGGATGTCTTCCGGCAGGTGCATCAGGTCGGCCGTCTCGCCGGCCAGGCAGGACAAGCGGTACAGGATGTTGCGCAGCTCGCGGATATTCCCGGGATAGGCATAGCGCAGCAAGAAGCCGCGCAGGCGCGGCGTCAGGGCGACCGGCGCCCGTTTCAGAGCTTCGGCCGCCTCGTCGCCGTAATAGGCGATCAGGAGCGGGATCTCGTCCTTGCGCTCGCGTAGCGGCGGCAGGGTCACGTGGATCACGCTGAGACGGTAGAACAGGTCTTCGCGGAAGCTGCCCTGCTCGATCAGCTTGCGCAGGTTCTTGTTGGTGGCGGCGACGATACGCGCATCGACCGAGATGGTCTCGTCCGAACCGACGCGCTGGATCTCGTGCGACTGCAGCACGCGCAGCAATTTGACCTGGCCCGGCAGCGGCAATTCTCCGATCTCGTCGAGGAAGATGGTGCCCTTGTGCGCGCTTTCGAACTTGCCCTTGCGGTCCTTGTCCGCGCCCGTGAAGGCGCCCTTCTTGTGGCCGAACAGTTCCGATTCGAGCAGGCTGTCGGGAATGGCGCCGCAGTTGACCGAGACATAGGGCTTGTCGGCGCGCGAGCCGTTGGCGTGGATCACCTTGGCCATCAACTCCTTGCCGGTGCCGCTCTCGCCGTCGACCAGCACCGGCAAGTCGGTGGGCGCCGCCTTTTCGGCGATCTCGAGGGCGTCGAGCAATTTCGGGTTGTCGCCGAAGGTACCCTCGAAGACGAAGCTGCGCGCCAGCAGCGCACGGCGGCGTTCGCCGGTGGGCGGCTCGACGACGGGTTCGGCGGCGGAGTCAATGCGCCGCTCCACCGGCACCTTACCGCTGACCGCCTGCACGAAGCGCTCCTTGTGCGACAGCCCCATCACCTCGTCGCGCAGCGTGTTCGCCTGGCGCAGCAGTTTGTCGACGTCCGGACGCTCGAGGCGGGTCGCCCAGCGCAGCGTCGAGCGCATGATCTCGATCTTTTCCAGCAGGCCGGCGTAGGACATCGCCGAGCCGCGTTCGCCGCCGGGGTTGTAGAGTTTCATTCCGCTGCACCCAGTTGTTTCTGCACCAGTTCGTAGTACATGCCGCGGCACGCCAGCAGCTCCTCGTGCCGTCCCTGCTCGACCACCTTTCCTTCGTACAGCACCACGATCTTATCGGCCCGCATGATCGTGCTCAGGCGGTGCGCAATGATCACAGCCGTGCGCCCTGCGAGAATCGCTTCCATGTTCGCCATGATGTTGCTCTCCGACTGGGTGTCGAGCGCCGAGGTCGCTTCATCGAAGACCAGCAGGCGCGGATCGTGGTACAGGGCGCGGGCGATGCACAGGCGCTGCACCTGGCCGCCCGACAAGCCCAGGCCGCGCTCCCCCACCACCTGCTCGTAACCGAGCGGCATCTTGCTGATGAAGGCATGGGCGTCGGCCATCTTCGCCACTTCCTCGATCCGTCTCCGGTCCGGGCTGTCGTCGCCGCTGGCGATGTTCTCGGCAATCGTTCCAGAAAAAAGCAGGTTGCTCTGCATGACATAGCCGACTTGCGCTCGGTAGTAATCCTTGTCGATCGCCGCCATCTCGTAGCCGTCGACCACGATCCGTCCGTCGCTGGGCGGATAGAAACCGACCAGCAGCTTGGCCAGCGTGGTCTTGCCCGAGCCGCTGCGCCCGACGATGGCCACCAGCTCGCCCGGCTTGATGTCGATGCTGACGTCTTCCAGCACCCAGGGCGTGTCTTCGCCGCCATAGCGGAAATACAGGCGCTCCAGCTTCAGCTCGCCCTGCAGGTCGGGCAGGACCACGCGCGAGGCCAGTTCGGACGTTTTTTGTTCCGGCTCGATGTCGAGCACGTCGCCCAGGCGTTCCATGGCGACCGTGGCGTCGGCCATCCGGCTCCACAGGCCGACCAGTCCCATCAGCGGCCCCAGCACGCTGCCCATCAAGGCGTTAAACGCCATCAGCTGGCCGATCGTCAGTTCGCGCGCCAGTACCAGGGTGGCGCCCGCCCACAGGATCACGATGGTGGTCGCCGAGTTCAGGACCTGGCTCGCGAGCCCGACCACGATGTTGAAGGATTGCGAACGGTACTGCACTTCCAGCGCCTTGACGTACTTGCGCTCCCATTTCAGGCGCACCGGACGCTCGCTGCCCATGCCCTTGACCGTCTCGATGCCGCCCAGCGCCTCCATCAGAAAGGACTGGGCGTCGGTCGAGGCATTGAAGACCTCGCGCGCATAATCCTTGATCTTCGGCGTCACCACGACGGTCAGCGCGATGATCGGGATCACGAAGCCGATCAGCAGCAGGGTCAGCTTGACGTTGTAGAGAAACAGGATGGTGAAGTAGATGAACACCATCAGCAGGTTCAGCAGCGTGGTGACCGTCGACTCGGTGAGAAAGGCGCGGATGGTCTGGTTTTCGGAAAAGCGCGCCATGATGTCGCCCGTCTTGCGCTTGGCAAAAAAGGAGTACGGCAGCGACATGGTGTGCTTGAAGAACTGCGCCATCATCGAAAAGTCGAGGTTGCGCACCATGTAGTTCGACAGGTAGGCGCGCACCGTCGTCATGATCTGGGTGAACACCGTCGAGATCACCAGGCCCAGGATCAGCAGGTGCAGCAAGCCGATGTTCTGGTGCACCAGCACGCCATCTAAAATGTTCTGGATGATCATCGGCGGCACGATGCCCAGCATCTGGATGACGAAGGTGGCCAAAAACAGCTGCAGCAGGATCTTGCGATAGGGCCGCAGGTAGCCGACGAAGCGCAGCCATGGCGAGCGCGCCACTTCTTGCTGGGCCAGCTGCTGGCCGGGCGTGAAGACGAGGCAGGTGCCGCTCCAGCCCTTTTCGAATTCCTCCACACTCATCTTGCGAAAGCCCACCGCCGGGTCGGCCAGCCAGACCTGGTCGCGCGCCACGCCGTAGACGATGACGTAGTGGTAGCCCTCCCAGTGCACGATGAAGGGCAGCTCGAAGCCGAGCAGCGCGTCAAACGTGCATTGCACCCCGCGCGCGCCAAAGCCCAGCGCCTCGCCGGCGCGCGCCAGGCTGTCGAGCGTCGCGCCCTGGGTCGTGACGTTGGCCAGCTCGCGCAGCTTACCGAGTGTCATGTTGATGCCATAGTGGCGGCACAGCATGGCCAGGCAGGCGGCGCCGCAATCCATCTCCTCGGCCTGCTCGACCAGGGCGAAGCGCTTGATGATGCGTTCGCCCGCCTTCGGCTTCGAGGCGAGATCCAGGATCACGGGCCGCTTGCGGCGCTCGGCCAGGCGTTTCTGGCGCTGCAGTTCGCGCTCGAAGAAGCGCACGCGCTCCTCGATCACCTCACGGAATCTGGCGTTACGCTCGAGGATGAATTGGGCCGACTTTTCCGGGATCACCAGCAGGGTCGCTTCGCCGGCCGCGACGACCGAGGCCGGCTGCTCCTGGCGCATCAAACACGCCTTTTCGCCGAAGATCTCGCCGGGACCGAGCGTGGCCAGCACGAACTCGTCCTCGCCGTCGCGGCGCACGACCTTCACCTGGCCCTGGCGCACCACGTACAGGCGGCGGTCGTCGCGCGCATCCTGCTTGAGGATTTCCTTGCCCGGGCCGACGCGCTTGACGCCGACGCTGCGCACGAATTCCTCCAGCTCCGGCTTGTCGACCTTGCCGCGCAGGTCGAACAGGCGCGCCACCAGGCCGCCCGCCGAGCTGATCGCCACATAGTGGTTGATGAAGTCGAGCGCGGCGCTATTGCGCGCCAGGACCGGCTCGATCGCACTGCGCGGAATGATCCACAGTTCCGTCTTGAGCGCCGCGCGCGCCGACAGCTCGTGGCGGTATGGACGCAGCATGGCGACTTCGGCGAAGACCTCGCCCGTCTTGCGCACGCCCATGCTGATTTCCTTGCCGTGCTCTTCGCCGAACACGCGCACCGAGCCGGACTTGATCACGGCCAGGCCCTCGGCGGCGTCACCGGCGCTGCAGATGGCGTCGCCGAAGGCATAGCTGCGCGTTTCGATCGCCGCGGCCAGCTGCTCCAGCTCGTCGGGCGTGAATGCCGACAGGATTTCGACATTCGCCAGGAAGGCGCTCGCGCCCTGCTTCGGTTCCGTCGAGACGTCCATGGAGAAGGGATGCGCCAGTGGTCAGCGCACGCTTAGCGCACCGTGACGGCCTCGATGATGTGTTCCTGGGCGCGCGCCGCCAGCCATTCCTCGCGCAGCAGGCGCCGCACCTCGACTGCAGTCTCCTCGTCCAGCGTGGCCGGATGGCGCGCGTTCACGGCGTAGATTTCGAACAGCGTGCGGTCGGCGCTGGGAAACGGGCCGAGCAGGTCGCCCGGCGCGGCATTGAAGACGCGCGCCTCGAGGTCGGGCCTGAGCGAACCGCGCAGCACACGGCCGATCACGCCGCCGTTCTCGCGCGCCTCGCCGACCGAGTGCTCGGCCACCATCTCGGCGAAGCTGTCGGGATCGTCACCGAGGGCCGACATCATCTCCTTCGCCTTGCCCTCGGAATCGAGCACGATATGGCTGATCTCGACGCTGTCGAAGCGCGGCGAATTGAGCTTGAAGTACTGTTCGACCGCCTGCGTGCTGCACACCTGCTCCATCATCTTCTCGTGGACCAGGCCATCGGTGACGAAGTCCTCGAATTCGTCCAGGCTGATGCCGAGTGCGTCCAGGTAGTTGTTCATGTCGGCCGCCCGGTGCAGGCCCTGGATGCGGCGGAACTGGTCGGCGCGCTCCTGGATTTCGTCGGGCGCCGGGCGCACGCCGCTCTTCCTGGCCGCCAGCACGGTCAGCTTCTCGCGCACCAGCTGCTCGACGAGTCCCTCGAACTGTCCGGTGAGCTTCAATGTCCTGATGAAGTAATCGGTGTCGATGACTTCATCGTCGATGCGTACGATCCCAGCCATGGGTTCTCCCCAACACGTTTCGTCGATGTGCCCCCTTTGCATGGGACTTCCATTCGGGGGATTTGTTCCGCCCGCACGGCCGGCCGTGCGGGCGTTCGATGCGCGTACTCGTTGTGCCGGACTAAACGACGCGCACGCCGATGTCGCCCTTGAAGATCGCCATCTCCAACTGGAAGTCGTCGACCACGCCGCCGGGCCGTCCGTCGACGAGCACGGAGATGGCGCGGCCGCCCTGGACGCGCCGCATTTCTGCGCGCGACAGCGAACGGCTGGAGTCGGCCTTAGTCTGGCCCGACGCTTGGACAATGGCCAGGTCCTTGATCAGCAGGGTTTTCATGATGTGCTCCTCGATGCGGTGATTGAATGGAAGAACGCCGGATTGGCGCTCGCCATCAGCGATGCATGGAGCGTGCCAGGTTTTGTGCGGGGCGTGACGCATTCGGGCGTGATGGCGGGACCAACAGTGCGCGCCCGACGTGGTGGGCCGCACCCAACACCGGGCGCTAGCGCAGTTCGCCGGCCTGGTACACGCGCTTGCCTCCGACGACCGTCTGCAGCACCCGGATGCGGGCGATGTCCTCGGCGGGAATGGTGAAGTAGTTGCGGTCGAGGACAATGAAGTCGGCCAGCTTGCCGACCTCCAGCGAGCCGACCTGCGTTTCCTGGCGCAGGGTCCAGGCCGCATCGATGGTCGCGGCGCGCAGCGCGGCGGCGCGCGGCATGCCGGGCTGCGCCGTCAACCGGCCGGCGAATTCCGGTCCCGCATCCGGCGCGGCACTGCGGGTCACGGCCACCTTCAGCGCGAACCAGGCGTTCAGCGGGTCGACGGGCCAGTCGCTGCCGTAGGCAATACGGGCACCGGCGCTCTGCAGCAGCGCCTGCGGCTCGACCAAGGCATGGCGGGTCGGGCCGAGGTAGTCGCGCAGCGCGCCGACAGTGTCGGGCGCCGGCTTGGCCCACTGGAAGGAGAGCACGGGCGTCACGCCGAGCGCGGCGAAGCGCGGATAGTCGGACGGCGCGACGATTTCGGCGTGGGCCAGCGCCGGCCGCACATCCCTGCCCTGCTTGAGTGTGCGCAGCCAGTCGATCGCATCGAGCGAATCGCGCACCGCGCGGTCGCCGTCGGCATGGATGTGCGGATCGATCTTCCATCTTGCCAGCTCGACCAGCGTGGCGCGCAAGGCCTCGGCGCTGAAATAGCTATTTGGCCCGCTACTTTCGCCCGGCTGCCAGTCGGGCTGCTCCGCCGTGCCCTTGTTGACCAGGTAGGGTTCGAGCATGGCGCCGGTGAACGCGGGCGCGGCGATCACGCCATCCATGAACAGCTTGGCGTGGCGGACCTGCAGCGAGGGCGCCGTCCTGATCGTCCCCTGGTCGAACCGGCGTTTTTGCGCGAGTAAGTCCGCAACTGCGCTTTTCGGCGTTGCCCCTTTGTCGAGGTCGATCAGCACCGCGAAGTGGGCGCGCGCCGTCAGCTTGCCCTGCCGCTGCAGCGTCCTGAAGGCCGTCATCGTCTCCGGGTCGGTCCAGGCATCGAGGAAACTGGTGATGCCCTGCGCGCGCATTGCCGCCAGCGCCGCGCGCGAGGCCGCCAGGTTTTCCGCCACGCTCAGCGGCGGCAGCAGGCGCATCGCAAGATCCTGCGCGGCGTCTTCGAGCAGGCCGGTCGCGCGGCCGGCGGCGTCGCGCACGATCTTTCCGCCGGGCGGATCGGGCGTCTCCTGCCGGATGCCGGCCAGCGCGATGCCCCTCGAATTGAGCTGGACCGAGTGCCCGAAGGAGGAGCGCACCAGGATCGGACGTTTCGTGCCGAGCGCGTCCAGCGTCGCCGCGGTAACGGACGCGCCTTCCGGCTGCATGCCCTGCTGGAACCAGTTGACCACGACCAGCCAGCGGCGCGGGTCCTGGTGTTTGTCGCGTGCAAGGCAGGCGCGGATGCGCGTCTGGAGCTCGTCAACCGTCAGGCGCTGGTAGTCCAGGCTGCAGTTCAGCAGCCGGCTCCCGCCCGATTGTGGATGCATGTGGGCGTCGACCAGGCCCGGCATCAGCATGCGGCCTTGCAGATCGACCACACGCGTGCGCTTGCCAACCAGGGCAGCGGCGCCGCCATTGTCGCCGACATACACGATGCGTCCCGCACGTACGGCCAGCGCCTGGCGCACGCTGTCCGCGCTGTCGAGCGTATGGACGGCGCCATTGCGGTAGACCAGATCGGCAGGACCTTGCGCCGCGCCTGACGCGGCGCTTGCGCACAGCAGCAACAGCAACAGTGCGCGCCGCAGCATCTCAGGCGGCCCGGCGCCGGCCGAAGTCGCGCAAGATCTCGCGCGCGGCGTTGTGGCCCGGCGCGCCGGTAACGCCGCCACCCGGATGGGTGCCCGAGCCGCAGGTGTATAGGCCGGCAATCGGGCCGCGGTAGTCCGCATGTCCCAGTATCGGACGCGCCGCGAACAACTGGTCCAGTCCCAACGCGCCGTGAAAAATGTCGCCGCCGACCAGGCCGAAGGTCCGCTCGAGGTCGAGGGGACTCATGATCTGCCGGCCGATAACCGAGCGCTTGAAGTTCGGCGCCCATCGATCGACCGTCTCTATCATCAGGTCGGCTACTTCCTCACGGTGGTCGTCCCAGCTGGCCCCGTCGGGCAGCTGCGGCGCAACGTGCTGGCAAAACAGGCTCGCCACGTGCTGCCCCGGGGGCGCCAGGGTCGGATCCAGGGTGGATGGAATCAGCATCTCGACGATCGGTTCGCGCGACCAACCGAAGCTACGGGCGTCGTGGTAAGCGCGCTCCATGTACTGCAGGCTGGGCGCGAGGATGATGCCGCTGCCGTGGTGCTCGGCCGGTTCCAGGCCGGGCAGGCAGCGGAAGCTGGGCAGCTCGGACAGCGCGACGTTCATGCGGAAGGTGCCGGACCCGCAGCGCCAGGCCTGCATGCGGCGCAGGAAGTCGCCGGGCAGCGCGCCGGGGTCGACCAGCTTCGTGTAGAGGAGACGCGGATTCAGGTTCGACACCACCACGCGCGCAGCGAGTCGCTCGCCCTTCGCGGTGACGACGCCGCTGGCGCTGCTTTTCTCCAGCAGCACCTCCTGCACCGCGCAGCCGGTGCGGATCTCCACGCCGAGCTGCTGCACTGCCCTGGCCATGGCCTGGGTGATCGCGCCCATGCCGCCGATCGCGTGGCCCCAGGCGCCCTTCTTGCCGTTGACCTCCCCGAACACGTGGTGCAGCAGCACGTAGGCCGAACCCGGCGCATAGGGACTGGCGTAGTTGCCGACCACACTGTCGAAGCCGTACACCGCCTTGATCGGCGCGCTCTCGAACCAGCCGTCGAGGTAGTCGCCGGCGGATTTGGTGAACAGGTCGAGCAGCTCGCGCTGGGAGGACAGCGAGAGCGCGCGCATCCGGTTGCCCAGCTTGCCGGCCTTGATCAGTTCCGGAAGCGCCGCGAGCCAGCTGCCCTGCACCCGGTTCGGCGGCGTCTGCAGCACCAGTTCGCGCAGCAGGTCGGCCGCGCTGTCGAGGTGGCTGTTGTAGGGCTCCAGGCGCGCGGCGTCGCGTTCGGAGAACTTCGCCACCTCGGCCTGGGTGCGGCCGGCACCGATCTTGAGGTAGCGATCGTCCTCGAGCGGCAGGAAGTTGGACAGGGGCCGCTCGACGATGCGCAGGCCATGCGCAGCCAGGTCCATGTCGCGAATCACCTTCGGGTTCAGCAGCGAGACCGTATAGGCGGCGACCGAGTTACGGAAACCCGGGTGGAATTCCTCGGTGACGGCGGCGCCGCCGACCACCTGGCGCGCCTCCAGCACGGTCACCTTCAGCCCGGCGCGGGCCAGGTAGAAGGCGCAGACCAGGCCGTTGTGGCCCCCTCCGATCACGATTGCGTCGCGCATCTGTTTCCTCCTCGGGTAACACGAGCATTATGCGCCGCTCCGGCGGCCTGCGCACCTGCCAGTGTGAAGAGGTTCAGCCGCTTGGGGCTTCCTGCGGTCCGTGCGTCGGACCGGCGGTGACCGGCCGACCGTCCTCCCAGTCCAGCCGGTCGATGCACATGCGCCGTGCCGTCTGCCCCACGTCCCAGGCGTGGTAGACGATCCAGGTCTGGCTGCCGTCGGGCGAGGTCGTGAAGGAATTGTGGCCGGGGCCGATGACGGCGCCGGGCCGGCTGCGCATCAGCAGCGCCTCGTGCCCGCCTTCGGGGCGGCGATACGGTCCGAGCGGATGTTCGGCGACCACATAGCTGACACCATAGTTCTCGCGCTCCCAGGCCCCACCGCTGTAAAAGCAGTGGACCTGGCCTTCATGCACCAGCACGGACGCGCCCTCCACCGTGTGCCAGTCGTAGACGCCGCCGTACATGCTGCGGCCCTTTCGGAACACGTGCCAGTCCTGGTGCGGACGCACCACCACCTGCGGATTGCCCGCCAGCGTGCTCATGTCCAGCAGGCGGTCGACCACGATGCCGGTGCCGATCCGGTGGTCGTCCGCAAGCTCGAGGAAGTCGACACAGTAGTACAGGTACCACTCGCCGTCCGTGTGCCGATAGGGATGGGCGTCGATCGAGAACGCCTGGTCGGGCACGAGGATGGCGCCGGTGTCGGCAAAGGGGCCGGCCGGATCGTCGGACACCGCCACGCGCAGCTTCTGGTCCGTGCCCTCGTCGGCCGAACCCGAGGAGTAGTACATGTAGAAGCGCCCTTCGTGGAAGGCCACTTCCGGCGCCCAGTAGTGCGCGGCGCCGTTCGGCAGGAGCGCGTGGCCGAGCGGCTCCCAGTCGACCAGGTCGCGCGAGCGCAGCACCGGCACCTGGCGGCCGTCCGTTCCGCCCGGGCCAGTGCCGTAGGCGTAATAAACCCCTTCGTGCTTGAGAACGAAGGGATCGGCCATGGTATCCGGATAAACCGGATTCTGGTACGTGCGTGCCAAGCGCGCCTCCCTTTTACAGCTTATAGCGAAGACTTAGGCCATAGGTAGCCGAGTTGTAGCGAATGTCGCGCGGCTGGTAAGGGCCGAGCGAGCTTTCGTACTTCGCGTTCGTCAGGTTGATGCCGTCGAAGTGCAGCGACAGGTTGCGATTGAGCTCGTAGCCGATACTCAGGTCCACGAAGGTCGTGGCCTTGACCACGCGGTCCTGGTCGAAGGGCGCCTCGGCGATCTGTTCGACGTAATCCCCGCGGCGGGTGGCGGCCAGGCGGCCCGTGATGCCATGGCCCTCGTACAGCAATGCGAGATTCCAGCTGTTCCTGGCGACGTCGATCAGGCGTGTCTTCGTGAATGCGCTGCTGTTCAGGCTCGTCTTGGTTTCGTTCTCGCCATCGGTCCAGGTGTAGTTGAACTGGGCGCCGAAGTTGCTCCAGGGGCCGGGCAGGAAGTCGAAGAACTTCTGGGTCGTGAATTCCATCCCCTTGAGCGTACCCTTGCCCGAGTTCTGCGGGCGCGAGACGCGGTAAGTCTGCCCGCCGATCGATTCGTCCTGGGTAAAGTTCTGCAGGTAGCCGTCGATATCGCGGTGGAACAGCGCAACCTGGGCGAAGCCGTTCTTCGCAAAATAATACTCGAGCGTGGCGTCGAGGTTGGTCGACTTGGTCGGATCGAGGTTCGGGTTGCCGGCGCTGCCGCTGCCGGGCGCATTCACGGTCGGCGGAACCAGCGACAGCGCCGGATTCATCTCGCGAAAGCCCGGACGGGTGATGGTCTTGCCGGCGGAAAGGTGCGACTGCCACTGCTCGGTCCAGGACACGATCGCCGATACGCTCGGCAGCACATTGGTCTCGGAGGTCGAGAGGTCGACGTCGCTCACCACGTCGCCGATCCGGCTCTGGCCGCGCAGTTTGCGGTTCAGGCGCACCACGCGCGCGCCGGCCTCGCCCTCCACCGACACCCCGGCCAGGTTCGTCTTCCAGCGGCCGGAGAGGTACAGGGTGGCGCTGCGCTCGCGCTGCTCGAACAGGCGGGTCGGGTCGTCCGGCACCCGGCCGTTCGGCGCGCCATAGGCATTACGGACGGCGTCGGCCCGGTCGATCAGGAAGTCCGACGCGGGCGTGTACCAGGGGCCGCCGAGGCGGTCGATGCCCGGCACCAGCTGCTCGAAGGACTCGCCGAAGGTGCCGACCGGGGTCGGGCGGACCGCGCCGCTGAAGTCGGAGTGCCCCTCCGCGCCGTGGTAGCTGGCCTTGCGCGAGGACAGGCGGATGCCACCCAACAGGGCCGTGAAGAAGTTGTCGCCGCCGAGTCGGTAGGTGGCGTCGGAGCGCCACTGGAACTGGCTGCCGGACTGCTCGTTCCAGTTCTGCACCAGGCCGCGCAGCACGAACTGGCTCGGGTCGCGCAAGGCGTTGGCGCTGGTCGGTGTCGTCACGGAGGTGTAGCCGCCGTGGCCGTCGTCGCCATAGGCGTATACGCTGGAGCTGGCGCCCGGAATCTGCTGGTCGACGATGACGGTGTCGTTGACGAACTTCGAGCGGGTATAGGCCAGGTGCGAATTGACGGTCAGCGGACCGTCCGAATACTTCAGGCCGAGGTCGAGGTAATGGGTGTTGGTACGCTCGTTCTCGCCCCAGGTGCTGGTCGCGGTGTACGGGTCCCAGTCGTAGGCGTTGGGGCTGAACTGGGCGGCAGCGGCATTCGCCGACAGGATCGGGCAGATCGTGCCCAGCGGCGTGCTGCAATGGGCACCCTGCGGCGCCAGCACCACGTTGGTGAGACGTGGCGCCCAGGTGACGATGTCGAGAATGTAGTTGACCGCATTGCGGCCCTGGTAGCCCATGCCCAGGTATTGCGCGCTCGCTTCCAGGTTCGGGTTGATCTTCCAACCGAAGGCCCCGTGGATGCTTTCGCGCTTGCGCTTGCCGTTGTAGTAGACGCCGCCGATGTTCGGCAGCTGGCCCAGCACCTCGCCCGGCGCCGCCGCGAAGGGCGGCGTGTTGCCGATGCGGGTCGCGGTGCCGTCCGGGCGCACCGAGAAGACATTGGTCGGCCGGTCCACCCATTGGACCGGATAGGCATAATCGTCGCGCTTGAAGGTGACGTCGATCAGGGCGCCCATCTCGCCCATGCCGGTTTGCCAGCGATCGCTGAACAGGAAGCCGGCGCCCGGATTGTGCTTGTTCTCCGTCTCGCTGCTGCCGTTGGTCTTGTTGATGCGGTCCTCGATGTAGCCGGAGGCGGTACGGCCCTTGGCATCGAAAGGCGAACGCAGGCGGATGTTGACGGCGCCGGCAATGCCCCCTTCGAACTGGTTGGCGGTCGCCGACTTGTAGACTTCCATGCCGCCGATCGACTGCACCGGCAGGTCCTGGTAGGACAGGCGGCGCCCGGCGGCGGTGAAGATCTCGTTGCCGTCGAAGGTGGTGGCGACGTCGCGCAGGCCACGGATGATCACCACGTCGGTCTGGCCGCGGTCGCGCCCGACCTGCACGCCGGCCACGCGCTGCAGCGCGTCGCCGGCCTGGCGGTCGGGGAACTTGCCGATGTCGTCTGCGTTGATGGCGTCGACCACCTGCAGCGAATCGCGCTTGATCGCCTCGGCCGAGCGCAGGGCCTGGCGCATCCCGGTGACCTGGACCACGGCGGGCGCGGGCTGGGCTGCGGCGTCGGTGCCGGCGGTATCGGTGGTCTGCGCCAGCGCGGGCGCCCCGTATGCCGTCATCAGCATGATGGCGGCGCAGATCGGCTTGACTTGGAATGGGGTCATGCATGTCTCCTGGTGTCGTCGGAAGGTAGCGGTCGTCGCCGCTTCAGATGCCTCGACACATGGTAAAAGAGCACTGCATGCGCCACCAATAACGAAACGCGCGCGAGCTATCCGAAAACGTCATGGCATGCGCATCAAGGCATCCGCGCCAGCGGTTCGGCCGCGTTCTCGGTCCAGGCGGGGGCGAACACGTCGCCCCCTTCGTCGAACAGGAAGGCGCGCGTGGCCGGAAACACCAGCTCGACCCGGCTACCCAGGCTCGGCGGCGCGGTATCGGCGTCGCTTTTCACGGCCACCATCTCCTCGCTGCCCTCGACCTGGGCATAGACCAGGGTCACGTCGCCCAGGTACTCGACCAGGGCCACGGTGGCGCCAATGCCGTCGCCCTGCCCCGGGCGCACCAGTTGCAGGTGTTCCGGACGCACCCCGAGCGTGACACGCTCCCCTGCCCCGGCAGCACGCGCCACGTCGGCCGCGACCTGCACGCGCGCGCCGCCCGCCAGCGCGATGCTGGCGCTGCGGCCCGCCTTCCCGGCCAGCGTCGCCTCGAAAAAATTCATGCGCGGCGAGCCGAGGAAGCCGGCCACGAACTTGTTGGCCGGGCGCTCGTACAAGTCCGACGGCGTGCCGACCTGCTCGATGCGCCCGCCGTTCAGGACCACGATCTTCTGGCCGAGCGTCATCGCCTCGACCTGGTCATGGGTAACGTAGATCATCGTGCTTTTCAGTTCCCGGTGCAGGCGCGCCAGTTCGACCCGGGTCTGGCCGCGCAGCGCGGCGTCCAGGTTGGAAAGCGGCTCGTCGAACAGGAAGACCTCGGGTTTGCGCACGATGGCGCGGCCGATCGCAACGCGCTGGCGCTGGCCGCCGGACAGCGCCTTGGGCTTCCTGTCCAGCAGGTGCTCGATCTGCAGGATGGCGGCGGCGCGCCGCACCCGCTCCTCGATCTCGCTCTTGGGCACCTTGGCCAGCTTCAGGGCGAAGCCCATGTTCTCGAACACGCTCATGTGCGGATACAGGGCATAGCTCTGGAACACCATCGCGATGCCACGCTTGGCCGGTTCGACCTCGTTGCTGATGCGGCCGCCGATTTCCAGCGTGCCGGCGCTGATGTCTTCCAGGCCGGCGATGATGCGCAGCAGGGTCGATTTGCCGCACCCGGAGGGCCCAACGAAGACGACGAATTCGCCGTCCAGGATGTCGAGGTCGATGCCCTTGATGACGCTGTTGCCATCGTATTGTTTTTGTATGCCGCGCAGGGTCACGGATGCCATGTCTTGTTCCTTGTTTATCCTTTGAGTCCGCTCGCGGCGAGGAAGCCTTGCGTTACGCGGCGCTGGAACGCGATGTAGGCCAGCGCCACCGGCAGCGCGCCGAGGAGCGCGGCCGCCATCAGCTGGGCGTAGCGCACGCCGAAGGCGTCGTAGGTCTGGGTCAGGCCCAGCGGGATCGTCATCATCTCGTTCGAGGTGACGATGATGAAGGGCCAGAGGAAGTTGTTCCAGGCCCCGATAAAGGTGACGATCGCCATCGCCCACACGATGTTCCCCGAGATCGGCAGGTAGACGCTCCACAGGATGCGCAGCGGGTTGGCGCCGTCCATCACCGCCGCTTCGCGGAAGTCGGCGGGAATCGCATCGAAGAACTGCTTGAATACGTAGATCACGACCGGCGACACCACCTGCGGCAGCACCAGGCCGGCATAGCTGTTGATCAGCCCGAGCTGGTGCATCGTGCGAAACAGCGGCACCAGCAAGGCTTCGAAGGGCAGCAGGAAGGCCAGCATCGCCAGGCCGAACAGCAGGCCGCGCCCGCGGAAGCGCAGCTGCGAAAAGGCGTAGGCCGCACAGAGGCTCAGCGCCATCGTCACCAGCGTCACCAGCAGCGAGACCAGCGCGCTGTTGAACAGCCAGCGCGGCATGTTGCCGGCGCTGAGGGTGGTGCGGAACGCATCCAGGGTCCAGGTCTGGGGCAGCCAGTGGAACACGCTGGAGACGGTTTCGTGCTCCGGCCGCAGCGCCGTGGACGCGGCCCACAGCAGCGGGAAGGCCCATAGAAGCGCCAGCAGTACGGCGGCTGTGACCGCGGCAATGGTCCAGCCGAGCTGGGAGCGATTGTTCATGCGGCCCTCTTTGCAACTGCGCGCGCCAGCAGCGACAGCGCGATCACGACCAGCATGAAGGCCATCGCCACGGCGGCGGCATAACCAGCGTCGCTCTGCGTGAACGCGGTTTCGTACATGTAGTGCAGGGTGACCCGGCTGGTGTTGTACGGCCCGCCGCTGGTAAGAATATAGGTCTGGCCGAAGACCTTCAGGGACGCGATCAGCTGCAGCAGCAGCGCCGTGCCGACCACCGGCTTCAGGGCCGGCCAGGTAATCGCGCGGAACAAGGTAAAACCGCGTGCGCCGTCCAGGGCCGCCGCTTCGTACAGCTCGGCCGGAATGTTGCGCAGGCCGGCCAGCAGCATCAGCATATTGAAACCGACGGTCCACCAGACGGTGCCGATCGCCACCACCGGCAGCGCCCAGTGCACGTCGGACAGCCAGGCGCGCTGGCCGCCGACCAGGTGGTTGATCACGCCCGACGAAGGCTGCAGCATCCAGTCCGCGATCAGGGTCATCACCGAGATCGGCAGCACATAGGGCAGGAAAAAGGCGCCCTGCAGCCAGCCCTGCACCCGCACGAAGCGATGCACGAGCAGCGCCATCACCAGGCCGAGCGCGGTCAGCGGGATCACCGTCAGCAGCGCGAAATAAAAGGTCGTGCCGAGCGAAGCCCAGAAGGACGGGTCCTGCACCAGGGTCGCGTAATTGGCCAGGCCGACGAAGGCGCTGGTGCGCGTCAGGCTGCTCTCGGTGAGGCTGAGATAGAAGGTCTGGGCCGCCGGCGCCAGGAAGAACAGCAGGAAAACCAGCGCGAACGGCGCCAGCAGCAGCGCGGCGGGCAAGCCTTCGCGCATGGCCTGGGGCCGGAAAGCGGTGGTGGTGGTGACGGGCATCTCCATCAGGGGCCTCAATAACGCGGCGGCTTCTTGCGCAGCAGGCGCGAGGCCTCGCGCTCGAACATCCCGAGCGCCTCCTGCGGAGTCAGCTGGCCGGACAAGGCGCCCGGCATGAACTTGGAGGCCATCGCCTCGACCGGCCCGGCGGCGCCCATGTACCAGCCGTCCGGATCGTAGACGACGTTTTTGGCTGCCTCCGCATACAGCGCGTTCGGCATCAGGGCGCGCGCCTCGCGCGACTCGGCCACGGGACGGTAGGCCGGCACGTGGCCGCCCTCGGCCCAGCCCATCGAATGGCGGCTGACGTAGGCCACGAAAGCCAGCACCGCCCTCACCTTTTCCGGCGCCATCGGGCGGCCTTCATTGGCGGGGATGGCGAAGGCATGCGAGTCGGTCCAGACGCTGGCGTCCTGGTACAGGCGCGGCAGAGGGACGATGCCGTACTCGAAGCCGAGCGTGCCGGCTTTCGTGGCGCGTACGACTTCCGGCACCTCCCACACGCCGTTGATCATGAAGCCGGCGCCGCCGCCCATGTACTGGCTGGTCGAAGCCGGATAGTCCAGCCCCGCAGGCGCGTAGCCGCGCGTGAACCAGGCGCTGACCCTGGCCAGTTCCTCGACGCCCGCCGCGCCATACACGAAGCGCCCGTTCTCGATGATCGGCACCCGGCGCTGGGCCAGCAGCGACACCCACAGGCGCCAGATAGCATACGAGCCCTGCCCCGCCTCCATCGCCAGCCCGGCCTTGCCGGTGCGTTCCTTGACGCCTCTGAAAGCAGCGCTCAGTGCATCGTAGCCGACGATCGGCTTCAGCTGGCCGCCGGCATCGAGCAGGCCGGCCTGGCTCACCAGCTTCTTGTTGTAATAGAGGACCAGCGGATGCAGGTCGAGCGGTATCGCGTAGGGCGCGCCCGCATAGCGCGACTTCTCCCACTGCCGGGGGAAATAATCGCTGCCTTGCAGGCCGGCCGCTGCCAGCTCGAGCGCGCCGATCGGACGCAGCACGCCGCCGCCGGCCAGGTTCGGCAGGCGCGAAAGGTGGACGGTGGCGATGTCCGGCCCCTCCCCGACCACGGTCGAGGTAATCAGCTTGGTATAGAAGGGCTCGCCCCATTTCAGGGTCGTGCTGACCACGCGCACGCCGCGCTGGCTGGCATTGAAACTGTCGATCAGGGCCCGCATGCGCGCGCCGTCGCCGCCGCTGAGCAGGGTCCACAGGCGGACCTCCACCCGCGGCTGCGCCCTGGCCGCGGGCGTCAGCAGCGCCAGGGCCGAGGCGGCGAGTACACGTCTGCGTTGCACCACTTTGTCTCCGTATGTCTTGTCGCGCCGGACCTGTACCGGCCCGTCTTCTGCGTATTATGCCGCCTACCTGACCAGGGTCGTGCCCTGTACGACCGGTTTGCCGTCCACCCAATCCAGTTTGTCGATGTAGAGAAAGCGCCGGTCCGCGCGCTTGCCGTTCGGTTTCAGCTCCCAGGCGTGATAGGCGATGTAGTCCTGCTCCCCGACGCGGAATATGGCCTGATGGCCCGGCCCATACAGCTTGCCCTCCATGCTCTTCAGGAAGGGCGCGTCGCCGACCGGCTCGCAGGGTCCGACCGGTCCGGCGCAGCTGGCATAGCCGGCAGCGTAGGTGCCGTCGCCGAAGTCGTTCGCCGAATACATCAGGACGTATTTGCCGTTGCGGACCACCATGGTCGGCGCTTCGATCACCTTGCCTTCCCAGGTGCGGCCATTCGTCAGCAGGCGGGTCGGCGTGCCGATAACTGCCAGGCCGTCGGGTCGCAACTCCTGCGCGAAGATGTGGGTCGGCTTGCCGCAGCAGTTGCCGTCGCTTTTGAAGTAGAGGTAGAGGCGGCCGCCGTCGAGGAAGGGACTGGCGTCGATGGTGCCGCCCAGGTCGGCCTGACAGACCAGGGGCTTGGCGGCGCTGTCGGCGAATGGACCGGCAGGCGAGCTCGATACGGCGGCGCCGACGCACTGGCGGTCCGATGCGCGGTCATGCGCCGTGTAATACAGGACGTAGCGCTCGCCCAGCTTGATCACCTCCGGCGCCCACACGTGCGGCACCGGCTGGCGCACCCAGGACGCCAGCGCCGGCATCGCATCGGGCAGCGCGCGCCAGGTTCTCAGGTCCGTCGAGTGCCGCAACTGGACGTGCCTGTCGTTGGCATTGGTCGCGTAGGCGTAGTAGCCGCCACCGTCTGCGAGGATGAAGGGATCGGGGAAGTCGCCCAGCGAGCTGGCGGGGGGAGCGGTGCTTGCGCAGCCTGCGGCGAGCAGCGCCACAGCAAACGAAGCCGGCACGCGCGCGATCGAAAAACGGTTCATGGACGATGGTCTCCCCCGCGCGGATCAAGGCCGCGCATGTCATGGCAGAGATCATACGATCCGCGGCAGGCGGATTCCAATAACCAAACGCGCGGGAGATATGCCAATTCCGTATTCATCGGGCCGGTACCAGCCCGAAGGCCGCCGCTTCACGCAGGGCCCCGAGCATCGCCTCGGCGGCGGGAGACAGGTGATGGCGCTTGCGCGTCACGATGCCATAGACGTCGGCGCGCAGCTTGATATCGAAGGGTAACAAGGCCAATGTGCCCGCCTCCAGCTGCGCCTGCACCAGTTCGCGTGGCAGTGCGACGATGCGGTCGCTATCGAGCAGCAGGCGCGGCACCAGCGGCAGCGAGATGGTCTCGACGATGTCGAAGGGCTGCTCCAGCCCCTTGCTGACGAAGAGCGCCATCAGCTGGTCGCGCACCCTCCCTCCCGCCGGCAGGATCCAGGCGGCGCCGGCCAGGTCGTCGAGGGCGAGGTCGCGCCGCCCCAGCCACGGGTGGCCGGCACGCACGATGAGGTGCTGCGGTTCGTCGGCGAGCGGCTCGAAATCGAGTTCGGCCGCGGCGGCAGGATCATTGACGCGGCCGATGACGATGTCCAGCTCCCCGCTGCGCAGCTGTTCGACCATGGTCCTGCTGGTGTCGACCGATACCGCCACCTGGGTGCGCGGGCTGCGTTCCTTGAGCAGCTTGATCGCCTGCGGCACCAGGGACGCCGCCGGCCCGAGCACGCTGCCGATGCACACCCGTCCACCGATCCCGGCGACGCCTATCATGATCTCCTGGTGCGCCGCATCCATCTCGGCCAGCGCCGCGCCGGCCCGCCGGATCAGCACCTCGCCATACCAGGTCGGCACCACGCCGCGCGGCAGGCGTTCGAACAGGGTCACGCCGAGAGCGTGTTCGAGTTCACCGATCAGCTTCGAGGCGCCGGGCTGGGTCAGGCCTGCCGCTTCGGCGGCGTGGACGATGGAGGCATGGCGGCCGAGTTCGACCAGCAGGACCAGGTGGCGCGTCTTGAGGTGGAAGCGGATGAACCGGGTCGAGGAGGAATCGCGCATGCCGCATTATGAAATTTTTCTTATAAAATCATAAAGCATGCGCTCAGAAAACGTCAAATCGCCGTGGGTGCCGTGTCACCATTCGGCAACGCCGGCGCCCTGTCCGCCAGGGATATCATTCGCCGCCCTGCACCTCCAGCGCCCGCCGCACCGCATCGGCTTCCGCATCCCCCGCCTCGATCGCCTTGTAATACTGCTCGGCCTGCGAGCGCGTGATGTGCGGCGGCAGCGGCGGCATGTTGGGATCGCTCAGCACGTCGATCACGAAGGGCCGGTCGCTCCGGAAGGCGGCGTCGAGCGCGGCGGCGATCTGCTCCGGCTGCTCGACCCGCACGCCATCGAGGCCCAGCAGCTTTGCGTAGTCGGCGTAGGCCACGTCGGGCAGCTGCTGCGACTCCTCGACCTTCGGCTCGCCGGCCATGCCGCGCTGTTCCCAGGTTACAAAACTGAGGTCGCGGTTGTTCAGCACCACGATGACGATGCGCGGGTCCTTCCACTCCTTGTAGTCGCGCGCCATGGTGATCAGGCCATTCATGCCGTTCATCTGCATCGCGCCGTCGCCGACCAGGGCGATCACCGGCCGCTCGGGATGGGCCAGCTTGGCCGCGTAGGCATAGGGCACCGCCGAACCCATGGTGGCCAGGCCGCCGGACAGGGAACCGAGCATGCCGGATTTGGCCTTGATGTCGAGCGCGTACCAGGAGGCCACCGTGCCGGAGTCGCCGGCCAGCACGGCATTGTCCGCCAGGCGTTTCGACAGCTCCCAGAACACGCGTTGCGGATTGACCGCGGGTGCGTCCGGGTTCATGGCTTTGCGCTCCAGGAGCGCCCAGCTTTCCTTGACGTCCGACTCGATCTGGTTGCGCCAGCTGCGCTCCTCCTTACGCTGCAGCAGCGGGATCAAGGCCTGCAGCGTCGCCCTGCTGTCGCCGACCAGGCTGCATTCCATCGGGTAGCGCAGGCTGACCATCGTGCCGTCGATGTCGATCTGGACGCCGCGCGCCTTGCCTTCCGGTGGCAGGAATTCCGAATACGGGAAGCTGGACCCGACCATCAGCAGGGTATCGCACTCGTTCATCATCCTGAAGCTGGCCTGGGTGCCGATCACGCCGATCGAACCAGTCACGAAGGGCAAGTCGTCCGGCAGCACCATCTTGCCCAGCAGGGCCTTGGCCACGCCTGCGCCCAGCAGCTCAGCCACCTGGATCAGTTCGTCAGCCGCGCCATGGGCGCCGGCACCGGCCAGGATCGCCACCTTGCTGCCGGCATTCAGGATGTCGGCAGCAGCCCGCAGCGCATCCGGCTGCGGCACCATGCTGCGGGCGACCATGCCGATACCCGACAGGACGCTGCCGTGCTCGCGCGGCGGCACCGGTACGGCGTCCATGGTCTGCAGGTCGTGCGGCACGATCACGCAAGTGGGCCGGCGCTCGGTCCTGGCGATGTGGAAGGCGCGGTCGATCAGGTGGCGGATCTGTTCGGGACTGGCCGCCATCTGCACGTAAGCGCCGGCCACGTCCTTGAACAGCGATACCAAGTCGACTTCCTGCTGGTAGTCGCCGCCCAGCGAGGCGCGCTTTTGCTGGCCGACGATGGCGACCACCGGCTGGTGGTCCAGCTTGGCGTCGTACAGGCCGTTCAGCATGTGGATCGCGCCCGGACCGGAGGTCGACAGGCACACCCCGACCTCGCCGGTGTACTTGGCGTGGGCGCAGGCCATGAAGGCAGCCAGCTCCTCGTGGCGGGCCTGCACGAAGGCGATGCGGTCCTGCTTGCGCAGGGCCGAGAGGATGCCGTTGATGGCGTCGCCCGGATAACCGAAGATGCGGTTCACGCCCCATGCGCCAAGGCGTTCGACCAGGAATTCGCCGACTGTCTGCTTGTCTTCTTGTTCCGCCATGCCGGCCTCCTCAGCCGACGCGGCCGTCGCGCGATTCGATCAGCTCGACCTTCAGCCAGCCCGGACGGCGCAGGTCGAATTCCTTGTAGGCGTCGATCACCGAATCCATCTCTTCGCGCTTGGTGACGATGGCGGTCGGGTCGATGGCGCCGGTGCGCACCAGCTCGACCAGGTCGGGCACGTACTTGCGGTGGTTGCAGTTACCCATGCGGATGGTGAGGTTCTTGTTCATCGCGGCGCCGAGCGGGAAGCTGTCGTCCGCGGGTGGATAGACGCCGATGATCGACAGCGTGCCAGCCTTGGCCAGCGTCTGCACCGCCCATTGCAGGGCCTGGGACGGCGCATCGCCCGGTATCCAGTTTTCGCCGTCCGGATGCTGCTCGGGCGCGACCTTCTCGACCTCCTGCTGGAACTGCTCCTTTTTCTTGGCCGCCTCGGCTGCCGCGGGGCCGTGGTGTGGGCACTGGGCATCGACGCCGACCGCATCGATGGCGCAATCCACCCCGATCCCGCCGGTCAGCTCCATGATGGTCTTGACCGGATCTTCCTCGTCGAAATTGATCACCTCCGCTCCTTGGCGCCGCGCCATGTCGAGGCGGTCCGGCACGTGGTCGACCGCGAGCACGCGGCTCGCGCCCATCAGCTTGGCGGACGCGATCGCGAACTGGCCGACCGGGCCGCAGCCGAACACAGCGACCGTGTGGCCATGCTTGATGTTGGCCATGTCGGCGCCAAAATAGCCGGTCGGGAAGATGTCCGACAGCAGGATTGCCTGGTCGTCCGTGACCTCGGCCGGCAGCTTGACGAGGTTGACGTTGGCAAAGGGGACGCGCGCCTTTTCCGCCTGCAGGCCGTTGAAGGGGCCGGTCGCTTCGGGGCCACCGTAGAAGGCGGTACCAGCGGTCGGGCCGCCCGGGTTCGCGTTGTCGCACTGGGCGTAGTAGCCGGCACGGCAATAGGAGCAGTAGCCGCAGGCGATGGTCGAGGGGATCACGACGCGGTCGCCGACCGAGAGGTTGCGCACGTTGCTGCCGAGCTGTTCCACGATGCCGACCGCCTCGTGGCCGAGGATGGTGCCCTGCTTCATGCCGCTGAAGGTCCCGCGCACGAAGTGCAGGTCGGTGCCGCAGATGGCGCTGGTGGTGATGCGGACGATGGCGTCCTGGGGCTGTTCGATCTTCGGTTCGGGGACGTCGTCGAGGCGGATGTCGCCAATATCGTGGAAAACAACGGCTTTCATTGCGGTCCTTTCGCTGGTGGGATGGCGCCGCGCCGGCATCGGGGCGGGCATGGGAGGGCCAGCTTAGCACCGGGATTTGTGGTCGAGCCGCACGTTACTTCTGGTAATTGGTCGGTCTTTATTGTGGTCAACAGCGCGCCATCTGCCTGCAATTCGCGGAATCATTCGAGCGTGCGCGGCCGTCGGTCGCGCTCGTCCCTGACCCGAGAAAGGCACACGCATGGATACCTCATCGCTCTGGCAAGGCACCGCGGCCAAGACAGCCTGCCTGCCGACCCTGCAGGCCGATCTGAAGGTCGACGTCGCCATCGTCGGCGGCGGCATCACCGGCCTGAGCGCCGCGATGCTGCTGGTCGAAGCCGGCAAGCGCGTCGCCATCCTCGAAGCGGACAAGGTCGGCGACGGCAGCACCGGCAACTCGACGGGCAACCTGTATGCGACTCTCGACTTGGGCGTGCATACGCTGGAGCAGGCGCATGGCCTTGAGGTCGCACGCCAGGTACTAGCCTCGCGCGCGGCAGCGGTCGACTTGATCGAGTCTACGGTCGGCAGGTTTGGGATGGACTGCGGCTTCCAGCGCGCGCCCTGGCACCTGGTCGCGGCCGACGCCGCCCACGTCAAGCAGATCGAGGAGGAAGCAGCGGCCGTCAAGCGCGCCGGCCTGGACGCCGAGCTGGTCGACAGCATCGTCCTCCCCGTCCCCTGCGCCCGCGCCCTGCGGGTGCCGGGCCAAGCTCAGTTCCAGCCGCTCGCCTACCTGCGCCACCTGGCCCAGCACATCGGCAGCGAGGACTGCCTGATCTTCGAGCACACGCGGGTACTGGCGGTCGACGACGCCGCCGGGCTGGTGCGCACCGAGCATGGCAGCGTGCATGCGGAGCACGTGATCCTGGCCACCCATAGCCCGGTCGGCATCCATCTGGTGCAGGCCAAGCTCGAAGTCGTGCGCGAATACGGCGTCGCCCTGCAATGCAACGACGCCGTCCCCGCACCGGGCATTTACTGGAGCATCGGCGACGAGCGCCATTCGCTGCGCGGCTTTACCCAGCACGGCCTCGGCTACCTGGTCGCGGTCGGCAGCGCGCACTCGACCGGCGACGAAGACATCGGGCGCGACCGCTACCAGAACCTGGAGCAGTACGCCCGCAAGCACTTCCAGGTCGGCGACGTCGAATACCGCTGGTCGGCCCAGCGCTACCGCGCCAAGGACAAGCTGCCCTACATCGGCCTCAATGTCGATGCGGCCCGCACCTATATCGCCACCGGCTTCTCGGGGGACGGCCTGACCTACGGCACACTGGCCGGCATGCTGCTGACCGATGCCATCCTGGGACGCAACAACCCGTGGGCCGCGCTGTACCAGGTTGGACGGGCGGCCCAGGAAGAGCGGCCCGAAGGCTTCGAGCACGAGAAAACCGAACCGACGGACTCCGGCTCGGCGCCGGCGCTGGACGCTGCGCAGAAGGCCGGGCTGGCGGACCTGGCGCCCTGCCAGGCGCGCAAGATCGAGGTCGCCGGCAAGCCGGTCGCCGTCTACCGCAGCGCGGATGGCACGCTACGGGCGGTGGCCGGGAAATGTACGCACATGGGATGCGACATCAACTGGAACGACGCCGAGCGCAGCTGGGACTGCAATTGTCATGGCAGCCGCTTCGCGCCGGATGGCACCGTGCTGGAAGGGCCGGCGCTGGCGCCGTTGCAGGCAGTTGCCGTCGACGTAAACAAGGGGACCTGAACCGCACCGGCCTGGCCCCATTCCAACGAAAGCATGTTGACCGAAAAGGAGTACACCATGACCCAAGGCGACAAATCGGCTTACACCGACAAGCAGAAACGACAAGCAAAGCACATCGAGGAAGGCTACGAGAAAAAGGGCGTTTCGGAGGACGAAGCCAAGCGCCGGGCCTGGGCCACCGAAAACAAGATCTCGGGTGGCGGGAAGAAATCCGGTTCGGGCAAGCACTAAACGCGAGGTCGCACCAAAGCACGCCATGGCTGGACATGGCAAAGACACGCTGCCGGCGCTCGAGCCGCTGCAGGTGATGGCGCTCGACGCGTAGTGGGGTGATCGAGTCGGTAGTTGCCCGGGGCGGGGAGAAAGCGCGCTTGTCACAGGACTGGACCGGCAAACCTCAGGCCAAATTCCTACGGTCTCCGTCGGCAATTGTGTTGTTGAGATCGTGTCCACATGCCAGACCTGCCCCCCCACCAGAGCAGTACCTCACTTCTGGTAATCGATGCTTTGCGAAGGGAGCGTCAGGCGCCAGCAGGCTGCCTTGGCAACGCAAAGGAAACCGTCGCCCCTTCGCCCGCCTCCGATTTCGCCCACGCACGGCCATGATGCCTTTCCACCGCGCGGCGCACGTTGGCCAGCCCGATACCTGTGCCCTCGAAATCCTCCATGCGGTGCAGGCGCTGGAACACACCGAAGAGTTTATGCACGTACTGCATATCGAAACCGACCCCATTGTCCGTGACGTGAAAAACGGTCTCGTCCGGCAAGTCTTCGCCCGACACGCGAATGCGGGCCGGCGTTTTGCGCGCCGTGAATTTGATCGCGTTCGACAGCAGGTTGAATACGGCCATCTCCAGAAATGCAGGGTCCGCCCACGCCCGGGGGAGTTGGGCGATATCCCATTCGATCTGGCGGCCGGAGAAATCCGGCTCCAGCTTCTCCAGGCAGCGCGCCACCATGGCGTTCATGTCGACCGCCACCGGATGGAGGGCAACCCGTCCCATCTGCGAAAAGGACAGCAGGTCGTCCACCAGCTTGCCGCTCATGCGCGCGGATTCCTTGATATTCGAAAGGAAGCGCTGCCGCTGTTGCATGCCCTCGCTGCCGGCCGATTCGAGCAGCAAGTCCGAGAAACCGACGATGTGGCGCAGGGGCGCGCGCAGGTCGTGCGAGACCGAATACGAAAAGGCTTCCAGCTCCTTGTTGGAGCGTCCCAGCTCGCTGGCGAGTGCCGCCATCTGTTCGGCGCGCTCGAGGACGATCCCGAGCAGCGCACTACGAAATTCCACAGCCAGCTCGATTTCGCCGCCATGCCAGGGCCGGCTGATGCCATGGATCGTCTCGCGCCAGGCAGCGAAGCTGGTGCGCGGCGACAGTTGCATGGGCAAGTCCTCCTGTTCCGCCGCGGCCTGGACCAGCTTGTCGTGCGGGTAACCTGCCCATTCGATCGTATGGACATACTCGGGCCGGAACCAGAGCAGGTAGTGCTTGTGGATACGCGAAATCGGCATGGCCAGCAAGCCGCTCGCATTACGTATCAAGGCCGTGCCCGGCGCATAGACCGCCGAAAGCCGGTCGGTATGAAACAATTCGCCGCCATCGTGCCCGGACAGCCACTCGACCAGCCCCTGGATCTCTTCGCGCCCGGGCGTGTCGCCATGCGTCAGGATACGCTCGTCCACCACCACCGCCGCTCCGGAGGCGCGCGCAAAGCGCAGCAGGTCGGGAAACACCCTGGACAGGTTGTCGACGAAGTCGCCGTTCTGCGTCAGCTCGGCCAGCACGGACAGCATGGTGCGCCGCACGTCCAGGCGGAACTGCAGTTCGGCGGCATCCTCGCGCGACTCGATGCACAAGGCAAGGATCTGGGCGAGCTGTTCGCACGCAGTCCGTTTCTCGAAAGAGACCGGTTTGGGATCCTCGTTATGACAGGACACCAGGCCCCACAGCTTGCCTTTGACCATCAGGGAAACCGACATCGACGCCATCGTCGTCATGTTGCGCATGTATTGCAAATGGAACGGAGAAACGCTGCGCAGGACCGCTAACGAGAGGTCGTTTGGCCGCCCGGTCCTGGGGTTGGCCGGCGGTACCAGGGGTGAAGGCCGATAGTTGGCGTCCTGGATCAGGCGAATCCGCGACAGCGCATACAGCTCGCGCGCCTGCGCGGGAATGTCCGACGCGGGAAAATGCTGGTTCATGTACGACGCGTAGCTCTCTTCTTTCGCTTCGGCGGTCACGTGCCCATGACCGTCGGCGTCGAATTTGTACACGAGCACGCGGCCAAAGCCCGTGACGGCGCGAATGTGCTGGCATGCCGAGCGGGCGAGCGACTCCAGGCACGCCGTGTCGTTCACCTTCAGCAGGAAGTCGCCGATCAAGGGATAGAGTTCGCGAAAGTCGGCGGGAGCGGGCCGGCCCACCGGCTCGAACTCCACGATGAGCAATGCATCCCAGCGGTGCGCCGTCACGTCGAAGTGACGCCCGTTTGTCGCGGTGACAGTACCGACGTAGGCTGGACGGGATTCGCGTTGCGCGGACAGCCCTGGCGCCAGCTGCTGCGCCGCCGGCGCGCCAATGACCGCATCCAGCGCACCCCCGATGACCGACTCGGCGCTGCAACCCGCCAGGTCGAGGACATTCTCGCTCGCCTGCAGAACGTCGAGCGCGTCCGATAGCGTCAGCAGGAATCCATGGGGCTGGATCGTTCCAGGCGTACGGATCGGCTCCTTGTCGCAGTTGGACAAGTCGAGGGTTGCACCAGAAGTACTCATGAAGTTCCGGGAGGGGCGCACGGCCCCGTTGATCTTTGAATCATTCATCCTACCCGGAATTGATGAACTTCTATGTTCGATAGCTTACAGAGGAGACCATGCTCAGTATGTTGTTTCGGGTGGCACCACCGCCGTCACCTCGATCTCCACCCGCGCCCTGTCCTCCACCAGCCCCGCCACCTGCACCGCAGTCATGCTCGGAAAATGCTTCCCGATCAGCTCGCGGTAGGCCACCCCGATCTCCGGATACGCCGCCACATATTCCTTCTTGTCGAGCACATACCAGGTCATGCGCACGATGTGCTCAGGTTTGGCACCGCCTTCGGCCAGCACCGCGACGATGTTCTGCAGCGCCTGGCGCACCTGGCCGGCGAAGTCGTCGGTCTGGAAGACGCCGTCGGCGTCCCAGCCGATCATGCCGCTGACGAAAACCATCCGGCCCGAGGCGGCGATGCCGTTGGAGTAGCCGCGTGGGCGGGGCCAGCCTTCTGGTTGGAGGAAGTCCATGGGGTTACCTTTCTTGGTCAGATTGTTCTGCGGGTGCATAGGCGGCGATACGCGAACGCATGGCGTCGGGAATGCGCGCGGCCCGCTTTGTCGTCAATTCCATCAGCACCAGTACGAGCGTCGCGCGCACGCGATCGGCGCCGTCTTCGCCCACCAGGCGGATCGCCAGCGTGATCGATGCGCCGCCGATCTTCAGGACCGACAGCTCGGCGCGCAGCACGTCGCCCAGCCGGCTGGTCGCGACGAACTCGGTCTGGATGCTCACGGTCGGCACGCCGAGTCCCCGCTCCTGGTGCAGCTCGCGGAAGCTGGCGCCCAGGCCCTGTGCGCACCAGTCCTCGACCAGGTTGTTGAACATCTCGAAGTAGCGCGGATAGAAAACGATACCCGCCGGATCGCAGTCGCCAAAGCGCACCAGCACCTCGCGCGCGAAGATGCGCTCGTCAGCCACGCGGCACCGCCTCCGCCAGCAGCTCGCGCGCGATGATCAGCTGCTGCACCTCGGTCGCGCCCTCGTAGATGCGCAGCGAGCGGATCTCGCGGTACAGGCGCTCGACCGGCTGTTCGCTCACGACGCCCAGGCCGCCGAACATCTGCACCGCGGCGTCGATCACCTGCTGCGCCGTTTCGGTCGCGGTCAGCTTGGCCATCGCGGCCTCTTTCGTTACGCGGCGCCCCTGGTCGCGCTGCCAGGCGGCGCGGTAGGTCAGCAAGGCGGCGGCGTCGATGCCGGTCGCCATCTGCGCCAGCTTGGCCTGGGTCAGCTGGAAGTCGGCCAGGGTCTTGCCGAACATCTTGCGGCTGGTAGTGCGGGCCAGCGCCTCGTCCAGCGCGCGGCGGGCGAAGCCCAGTGCGGCGGCGGCGACCGAGGTGCGGAAGATGTCGAGGGTCGCCATCGCGACCTTGAAGCCCTGCCCCGCTTCGCCCAGGCGCTTCGAGACCGGGACGCGGCAATTCGTAAAGCGCAGGCGCGCCAGCGGGTGCGGGGCGATGACGTCGATGCGCTCGGCGATCTCGAATCCCGGCAGGCCGGCGTCGACGATGAAGGCCGAGATGCCGCGCGCGCCGGGCGCCTCACCGGTGCGGGCGAAGACGACGTACACGTCGGCAATGCCGCCGTTCGAGATCCATGTCTTTTCGCCGTTCAGCACATAGTGGTCGCCGTCGAGCGTGGCGGCGCAGGCCATGGCGGCCACGTCGGAGCCGGCGTCCGGCTCGGACAGCGCAAACGCGGAAATGGCTTCGCCGCGGCCGACGCGCGTCAAGTACTCACGCTTGTTCTCCTCGCTGCCGTACAGGGTAATGGCGCCGCTGCCCAGGCCCTGCATGGCGAAGGCGAAGTCGGCCAAGCCCGAGTGGCGCGCCAGGGTTTCGCGGATCAGGCAGACGGCGCGCGTGTCGATGGCATCGCTGGCGCCGCCGTAGGCCGTGCCGCCGATCGCGTGCTTCAGCCAGCCTGCCTGACCCAGCTGTTTGACGAGCGCGCGGCAGGCGGCGTC
This sequence comes from Massilia sp. Mn16-1_5, assembly GCF_004798585.1. GTDB lineage: Bacteria > Pseudomonadota > Gammaproteobacteria > Burkholderiales > Burkholderiaceae_D > Telluria. The sequence goes on along the minus strand of NZ_PPXQ01000004.1, from coordinate 64,439 downwards.
GACGTCGTGGTCGTGATGCTGCGGGATGTGCTGCGCGGCCCAGGCGTCCAGGCTCTGCGCCAGTTCGCGGTGGCGGCCTTCGAGGAAGGGCCAGTTCAGGTATTCAAGATCGGCCATGCTCAGTTCCCTTCGAATTGGGGTTTTTCCTTCGCCACGAACGCGTGGTAGGCGCGATGGAAGTCGTTGGTGGCCATGCAGATGGCCTGGGCCTGGGCTTCGGCTTCGATCGCTTCGTCCACGCCCATGTTCCATTCCTGCTGCAGCATCTTCTTGGTCATGCCGTGGGCGAAGGTCGGGCCGCTCGCCAGCGAGGCGGCGAAAGCCTGCGCATCCGCCAGCACGCTTTCGGGCGCGCACAGGCGGTTGAAGAAGCCCCAGCGCTCGGCCTCCTCGCCACCGAGGCTGCGTCCCGTATAAAGCAGTTCGGCGGCGCGGCCCTGGCCGATCACGCGCGGCAGCAGCGCGCAGGCGCCCATGTCGCAGCCGGCCAGGCCGACGCGGGTGAACAGGAAGGCCGTCTTGCTGCGCGCGGTGCCGTAGCGGATATCCGAGGACAGCGCCAGGATCGCGCCCGCGCCGGCGCAGACGCCGTCGATGGCGGCGACGATCGGCTGCGGGCAGGCGCGCATCGCTTTCACCAGGTCGCCCGTCATGCGGGTAAAAGCCAGCAGGCCCGGCATGTCGAGCTTGGTGAGCGGGCCGATGATGTCGTGGACGTCGCCGCCGGAACAGAAGTTCTCGCCGGCGCCGGTGACGACGATCGCCTTGACGTCGTCGGCATAGGCCAGTGCGCGGAACAGGTCGCGCAGCTCGGCGTAGGAGTCGAAGGTGAGCGGGTTCTTGCGCTCGGGGCGGTTCAGCGTGATCGTGGCCACGCCGGCTTCGAGTGCGAACAGGAAGTGCTGCGGCTGGTGGTCGCCAAAGCTGGCGCGGTTGCCCGGCAGTTGCTGCGGTTCGCCTGGTAGGTAACGCATGGTTTCTCCTGGTGTTCTGGTCAGTCGGCGGCGCTCAAGCCCCGCTTCAATGTGGACAGCGTCGCCATCAGCGCCGCACGTTCGTCTTCCTGCAGGCCGGACATCAGCTCGATGATCCAGGCTTCGTGGCGCGCCGCCATGCGTTTGAAACTCCGGCGCCCGGCCGGCGTCAGGCGCACGCTGTAGGCGCGGCCGTCGCCCGGCACCGCGTCGCGCGCGACCAGGTCTTCCTGCTCGAGCAGGTTGACGATGCCGGTGACGTTGGCGCTGGTGACCATCATGCGCTTCGACAGTTCGCCCATGCGCAGGCCCTCCGGATGGCGGTCGAGCTGCGCCATCAGGTCGAAGCGCGGCAGCGTGATGCCGAATTCAAGGCGCAGGCGCGACCGGATCTCGGTCTCGATCAGGGTCGTACACGAGAGCATGCGCAGCCAGAGTTTCAGGGACTGGTGATTGTCGTCCGTCAGGCGGCTCTCGACGTCGAGCACCTCGTCGTTTTCGGTGGTGGCGACCGCCAATGCGGCGTGTTTTCGTGGCATGCTTGCTTCCTCGTTTTACATGACTTCGCCGCCGGCGACGGCGACTGCTTGTCCATTCATCGCGCCTGCGCCCGGCATGCAGAGCCAGACGACGGCGTTCGCTACCTCGTCCGGCTGCACCAGCCGCCGCTGCGGATTGGTGGAGGCAAGTTCGGCCAGCGCCTGCTCTTCGCTGCGGCCGGTCTTGGCGACGATGTTCGCCACGGCCTCGCGCACGATGTCGGTCTCGGTGTAGCCGGGGCAGACCGCGTTGACGGTCACGCCCTTGGCCGCCACTTCCAGCGCCAGCGAACGGGTCAGCCCGACCACGCCGTGCTTGGCCGCGCAGTAGGCCGACACGTAGCCGTAGCCCGTCAGCCCCGCCGTACTGGCGACGTTCACGATGCGGCCCCAGCGCGCTTCGAGCATGGCGGGCAGCGCGGCGCGGATGCAGTGCCAGGTGCCGGTCAAGTTCACGGCCAGCATCTGGTTCCAGACGTCCTCGCCGGTTTTCAGCAGTGGCGCGGATGCGGCCTGCCCTGCATTATTTACCAGTACGCTCACCGGGCCGAAGCGCGCCTCGGCCGCGGCGAAGGCCTGCGCCACCGACTCCGCGCTGGTGACGTCCATCGCCTCTGACGCAATCTCGCCCAGCATGGACAGGTCGGCCACGGTAGCGGCCAGCGCCTCGCGCTTGCGGCCCGTGATGGTGACGCGGGCGCCCTGTTCCAGCAAGGCCCCCGCGATCGCGGCACCGATGCCGCGTCCACCGCCGGTGACCAGGGCGTGGCGCCCGGCCAGGCTGTCATTTGCCTTCATCTCAGCCCTCCAGCAGCTTGGCCGCGACCTGCTGCGGCGTGAGGCCGCTGCTGGCGGCGGCCAGCTGGCGTTCGCGTTCCAGGTTGCGCTCCAGCTGCAGCTTGCCGGCGTAGTACTGCTTCGGCCACGCCACCGGCGTATAGCCCAGCTTCGCCGCTTCGTGCAGGGTCCAGGCCGGGTCGGCCAGGTGCGGCCGCGCGATCGCGCACAGGTCGGCACGGCCGGAGGCGATGATGCTGTTGGCGTGGTCGGCCTCGAAGATGGCGCCCACCGCGATGGTCGGAATCCCGACCTCGTTGCGGATGCGGTCCGCGAACGGGGTCTGGAACATGCGTCCATACACCGGCTTTTCCTTCTTGCTGACCTGGCCCGAGGAGACGTCGATCATGTCGGCGCCGGCCTCCTTGAACAGGCGCGCAACCTCGACGGCGTCGTCGGGCGTCAGGCCGCCTTCGACCCAATCGTGGGCCGACAGGCGCACACTGATCGGCCGGTCTTCCGGCCAGACGGCGCGGATCGCGTGGAAGACTTCGAGCGGATAGCGGCAGCGGTTTTCGACGCTGCCGCCGTATTCGTCCTGGCGCTGGTTGGTCAGCGGCGAAATGAAGCTGGAAAGGAAGTAGCCGTGGGCGCAGTGCAGCTCGAGCCAGTCGAAACCGGCCTTGGCGGCCTCGCCGGTCGCGCGCACGAAGTCGAGCTTGATGCGCTCCAGGTCTTCGCGCGTGGCTTCGCGCGCCACCTGCGATACGCCTTCCAGGTATTGCTGGGGCGAGGCCGACACCAGCGGCCAGTTGCCGTCGTCGAGCGGCTGGTCGGTGCCGTCCCAGGCACGCTTGGTGGAACCCTTGGCGCCGGCGTGGCCGAGTTGCAGGGCGATCTTCGCGTCGCTGTTGGCGTGGACAAAGTCGACGATGCGGGTCCAGGCGGCCGTGTGCTCGGGCGTATACATGCCGGGGCAGCCCGGCGTGATGCGCGCGTCGGCCGAGACGCAGGTCATCTCCGCGCACACCATCGCCGCGCCGCCCAGCGCCCGCGCGCCCAGGTGCACCAGGTGGTAGTCGCCCGCGACGCCATCCACCGCCGAATACTGGGCCATCGGCGAGACGACGATGCGGTTCTTCAGCAGGGTGCCGCGCAGGCGGAAGGGCGTGAACATCGGCGGAATGCTGCCGGCATTCGCCGGTACTGGTATCCCAGCCTGCTCGAAGGCACGGCTGGCGATCCATTCCTCGAACTGGCCGACATAGGCTGCGTCGCGCACGCGCAGGTTCTCGTGCGACAGGCGCTGGCTGCGGGTCAGCATCGAGTAGGCGAACTGCTCTGCTTCCATCGCGGTATAGCGTTCGACGTTCTCGAACCACTCCATCGAGTTGCGCGCAGCGCTCTGGATCTTCAACACCTCGACCGCGCGCACGGCCTGGTAATCCTCCAATACCTTCTCGATGCCGGCCGCGCCATCACGCTCGAAGCAGCGCGCCAGCTCGATCGCATCTTCCAGCGCCAGCTTGGTGCCGGAGCCGATCGAGAAGTGGGCAGTGTGGGCGGCGTCCCCCATCAGCACCACGGGCACGCGGCGGCCATCGATGGTATTCCAGTGCACCCATTCGCGGCAGACGATGCGCGGGAACTTGATCCACATGGCCGAGCCGCGCAGGTGCGAGGCATTGCTCATCAGGGGGTGGCCGTCCAGATACTTGGCGAACAGCCTTTCGCAGACGGCGATGCCCTCTTCCTGGCTCATGCCCTCCAGGCCGGATTTGCGCCAGACCTCTTCCGGGGTCTCGACGATGAAGGTCGAGGTGTCGCCGTCGTACTGGTAGCAGTGGGCCTGGAACCAGCCATGCTCCGTCTTCTCGAAGGCGAAGGTGAAGGCGTCGAACTTCTTCTTCGTGCCGAGCCAGACGAAGCGGCAGTTGCGGGTATCGATGTCGGGCTGGTAGGTGTCGACGTAGCGGGTGCGCACACGGCTGTTCAGGCCATCGCTGGCGATCACCAGGTCGGCGCCGTACTGGCGTGCAAGCGCCTGGTCGTCGCACACGTCGGTCTCGAACACGAGGCGCACACCCAGCTCTTCGCAGCGCGCTTGCAGGATGTTCAGCAGGCGCTTGCGGCCGATGCCGCAGAAGCCGTGGCCGCCGGAGGTGACGGTGCGGCCCTTGAAGTGGACGTCGATGTCGTCCCAGTGGTTGAAGGATTGCAGGATGGTGCGTGCGGTCTGCTCGTCGGCCGCGACCAGGTTGCCCAGGGTCTGGTCGGAGAAGACGACGCCCCAGCCGAAGGTGTCATAGGGACGATTGCGCTCGATGACCGTGATCTCGTGGGAAGGGTCCTGCTTCTTCATCAGCAGGGCGAAATACAGGCCGGCGGGACCGCCGCCAATGCAAACGATGTTCATGGCTTACTCCGAGAGTTGCTTTGCTTCCTGGCGCAGCTTGAAACGCTGCAGCTTGCCCGTGTCGGTGCGCGGCAAGGCGGCGCGGAACTCGATCCTGCGCGGGTATTTATAGGGGGCGACGGTCTGCTTGACGTGGTCCTGCAGCGCCTTGGCCATCTCCGGGGTGCCTTCATGGCCGGGCCGCAGCACGACATAGGCCAGCACCAGCTGCCCGCGCTCGGCATCGGGCGCGCCCACGACGCCGCATTCGGCCACCGCCGGGTGCTGCATCAGCGCGTCCTCGACCTCCGGCCCGGCGATGTTGTAGCCGGCCGAGATGATCATGTCGTCGGTGCGCGCCTGGTACCAGTAATAGCCGTCTTCGTCCATCCGGTAGGCGTCGCCCGTCAGGTTCCAGCCATTGCAGATGTAGTCGAGCTGGCGCGGATCGGCCAGGTAGCGGCAGCCGGTCGGGCCCTTGACGGCGAGCCGGCCGACGACGCCCGCTTCCACAGGCTTGCCGTCGTCGTCGAGGATGCAGGCGCGGTAGCCGGGAATCGGGCGGCCGGTGGCGCCGGGGCGGATGTCCTCGCCCGCGGCGGAGATAAAGATGTGCAGCATCTCGGTCGAGCCGATCCCGTCGATCATCGCGAGGCCAGTGGCCTGCTGCCAGGCCTGGCGCGTCTGCAATGGCAGCGCTTCGCCGGCCGAGACGCTGCGCGTCAGGCTGGACAGGTTGTATTTACTCGCCAGCGGCGCCATCTGGCGATAGAAGGTCGGCGCGGTGAAGCAGACGGTGGCGCGGTATTGGGCGATCGCCGCCAGCAGCGCATCGGGCGTGAGCTTCTCCAGCAGCACGGTCGAGGCGCCATGCCGCAGCGGGAACAGCAGCAGCCCGCCCAGGCCGAAAGTAAAGGCGAGCGGCGGCGTACCGATGAAGACGTCGTCCGCTTGCGTGGCGAGCAGCGAGCGCGGGAAGCAGTCGCAAACGGCCAGCACGTCGCGGTGGAAGTGCATGGTGCCTTTGGGGCGGCCGGTGGTGCCGGAGGTGAAGCTGAGCAGGCACACGTCTTCAGCCGCCGTGTCGACCGCCTCGAAGTGTGAAGGCATCGATGCCATCAGGGCGTCGAGCGAACCGGGGCCGCCGTCGTTAAAGGAGAGCACGCGCGGCGGAACTTCGGCTTCGCTGCAGGCCTGGTCGAGTTCCGCACGCAGGTCGGCGGCGCACAGCACCGCATCCACCCGCGCCAGCCCGATGATGGTGCTCAGCTCTTTCGCGCGCAGCAGCGGCATGGTCGGCACCGCGACATAACCCGCCTTCCAGACCGCCAGTACGCAGGCCGCCATCATCGGGTTGTTCGCGCCGCGCAGCAGCACGCGGTTGCCGGTCACTAGCTTGAGTTCCTTCTGCAGGACGCCGGCGATGCGGTCGACCTTGTCCAGCAGATCGGCATAGGTCCAGCTGACGCCGGCGCCACGGACGGCGATCGACTCGCCATGGCCCTGCGCGACCATCGCATCGAGCAGTTCGTGCGCGCAGTTCAGGCGCGCGGGGTACTGCAATTCGTCGAGCTCGAACAGCAGCTCGGGCCACTGCTCGCGCGGCGGCAGGTTGTCGTTCGCAAAAGTGTCCAGGTACGCGGTTCCGTTCATGGGGTCTCCGGCCAGCCAGGTGAATTGTTTGCTACACTGCGCACATACTTTAAGCCTAAAGTAGTTTGCGGCGCAAGCGATTCATTGACGGTGGCCGGAAAGCCTGCGAACTCAGCTGGTCAGCGGCGTGTCTTCCTTCTTCAATGTGCGCAAGACGAAACTCGACTTGCTGTGCCGGATACCGGGAATCATGTAGAGCTTCTCGCGCAGGAGCCGCTCATAGTCGCGCGTGTCCTTCACCGCGATCCGGATGAAGTAATCGTAGTCGCCCGAGATCAGGAAGGCTTCGAGCACCTCGGGGATCGATTGCAGCGCGCGCCCGAAGGCGTCGAGCGTTTCCTGGCTGTGGCTGCCCAGCGTGACCTGGACGATGACCGAATCCTGGTAGCCGATCTGCGCCAGGTCGACCTTGACCGTATAGGCCGCGATGGCGCCGCTATCGGTCATGCGCTTGATGCGGTTCCAGCACGAGGTGGTCGACAAGCCGACCTGCTTGCCGATTTCCTGCAGGGGCGTGCGCGAGTCAGTCAGCAGGATGCGCAAGATCGCCAGATCGAGCCGGTCGAAGGATTTTCCTAATTCCTCGCTATTTTCCATAAGATTTTCACTCTCAGGCCAAATTAGGCTGAAATTATGAAGCACTTTCCGCGCCCGGGTCGATAAACTTTCCGCATGACCAGTTTACCCACCCTACCCGGCCTTCCCTTGCCTGCGCCCGGCCAGCGCACCACCCTGAGCGGCGCCCAGGTGCTGCTGCGCACCCTGATCGACGCGGGCGTCGACACCGTGTTCGGCTACCCCGGCGGCGCCGTGCTGCCGCTCTACGACGCCCTGCACCAGGAACCGCGCCTGCGCCACGTACTGGTGCGGCACGAACAGGCCGCAGTGCACGCGGCCGAAGGCTATGCGCGGTCGACCGGCCGCCTCGGCGTCGTCTTCGTCACCTCCGGCCCCGGCATCGCCAACACGGTGTCCGGATTGCTCGACGCGCTGTGCGATTCGGTGCCCGTGCTGTGCCTCAGTGGACAGGTCGCTACCAACCTGATCGGCACCAACGCCTTCCAGGAGTGCGACGCCCTCGGCATTTCGCGCAGCGTGACCAAGTGGAATGCGCAGATCGGGACCTATGGCGAGATCGCGAACACGGTGCGCGAAGCGGTCCGCCAGGCGACGCAAGGCAGGCCGGGGCCGGTGCTGGTCGATATGCCGAAGAACATCCAGGCGCGGGAATTCGCCGTCCAGGCAGAGACCTCACCCAACTCCTCGCTCCTGCCCGCCGAGCGCCCGGCGCAGGCCGCCGACGCACAACTGGCGCAGGCCGCGGCCCTGATCGCCGCGGCCCGCCGGCCCGTCTTCTACGGCGGCGGTGGCCTGGTCAATGCCGGCAGCGAGGCCTGCGCCGCCTTCGCCCGCCTGGTCCGGATGAAGGACGCGCCCTGCACGCTCACGCTGATGGGCCTGGGCGCCTTTCCCGCTTCCGATCCGCGCTGGCTCGGCATGCTGGGCATGCACGGTACCCTCGAAGCGAACCTGGCGATGCACGGCGCCGACCTGGTCGTGTGCGTGGGCGCCCGCTTCGACGACCGCGTCACCGGGCGCCTCGACGGGTTCTGCCCGCACGCGAAGATCGTCCACATCGACATCGATCCGGACTCGATCAACAAACTGGTGCAGGCGGACGTGGGCCTGGTCGGCGATTGCGGCGCGGTCCTGGGCGAACTGGAAAGGAAGCTGCAGGCGCACGCGCTGGACCCGGCCGCGCTGCGCGACTGGTGGCGCACAATCCAGCGCTGGCGCGATGCGGATTGTCTCGGCTTCGCGTCCGGCGCGCCGGCCATTTCGCCGCAGATGCTGATGCATGCGCTCGCGGAGCAGTTGCGGGGCAAGGATGCCATCGTCTCCACCGACGTCGGCCAGCACCAGATGTGGGCGGCCCAGTACCTCCCGTTCGACCGGCCGCGCCGCTGGCTGACCTCGGGCGGCGCCGGCACGATGGGCTACGGCCTGCCCGCCGCGATCGGCGCCCAGGTCGCGCATCCCGGCCGGCTGGTGGCCTGCGTCAGCGGCGACGCGTCGATCCTGATGAACATCCAGGAGCTTGCCACCGCCGTCCAGCACCGCTGCCCGGTCAAGCTGATTTTGTCGAACAACGGCTGCATGGGCATGGTGCGCCAGTGGCAGGAACTGCATCACGGCGGGCGCTACAGCCACAGCTGGTCCGAAGCGCTGCCTGACTTCGTCGCGCTGGCGCGGGCCTTTGGCTGGCGCGCGCGCCGGGTCGAGCAGGCCGCCGATCTCGAAGCGGCGCTGCGCGAGTGCCTGTCGTCCGATGGTCCCTTCCTGCTCGACGTCGCGGTCGAGCAGGCCGAGAACTGCTTCCCCATGATTCCAGCGGGACGCGCGCACAACGAGGTCATGCTGTCGAAAGAGCGCATGTACGAGGAGCTGCCGTGACGGCGCAGCTGCTGCTACACTCGCGGGTCTCAAGATCTCCGTACGCAAGAGTAAGCACATGAAAAGCAGCGCCAAAGGTGGCCTCGTCTATTCGACCGAACACGGACGCATGTGTCCCGCATGCGCGCAGCCGGTGACGGCATGCGCGTGCAAGGCCAGGCCGGCCGTCGTTGGCGACGGCGTGGTGCGCGTCTCGCGCCAGTCCAAGGGCCGCGGGGGCAAGACGGTCACGCTGGTAAAAGGGGTCGCGCTCGATGCGGCGGCGCTGGCCGTGCTGGGCAAGCAGCTGCGCACGGCCTGCGGCTCGGGCGGGACCGTGAAGGACGGGGTGATCGAGATCCAGGGCGACCACTGCGAGCTGGTGATGGAGGTGCTCGGGAAACAGGGACACGATCCCAAGCGTGCGGGAGCCTGAGTCCGGCCCCGCCTGCCCTCAGTCGCTGTTCGGGCAGCCGCGCCGGGCCGCCGCTTCGTCCAGAATCTGGCGGGCGCGCAGGATGAGCGGCCGGTCGATCATCTTCCCATCCAGCGCCACCGCCGCCCCATCCGATCGCGCGGCCGCCTCCACCACGCGCGCCGCCCAGGCCAGCTCTTCCTCGTCGGGACTGAAGCAGCGATGAACTGCGTCCAGTTGCCGCGGGTGGATGCAGAGCTTGCCGCCAAAGCCCATCCGGCGCGCATGCCCGGCATCGTCGCGCAGGCGCACGCTGTCGTCGATGGCCGGCGTGACGCCGTCGACCGGCGCGCCGATGCCGGCCAGGCGCGATGCCAGCACCAGCTGCGAGCGGAAGAACAGCAATTCCTCGCGCTCGCCGCGAATACCCATGTCGAGCTGAAAATCGATCGATCCGAACAGCAGGCGCTGCACGCCCGGCGCGCGCGCCAGCGCGTCCAGGTTGCGGATGCCGGCTGCGCTCTCGACCAGCGGCAGGAGCGCGGCGGCGGGCGCGGCGGCGGCATGCAGCCGCGCCAGGTCCCCGGCCTCTTCCGCTTTCGACAGGACGACGCCGCTCACACCGGGCAGGGAGCACAGGGCGAGGTCCTCGGCGAACCATTCGGTGTCGGCGCCGTTGATGCGGATGCAGACCGGATGCGCGGGCGCCAGCCAGGCCGCCAGCGCCGCGCGCGCCGCGGACTTGTCGGCGCAGGGCACCGCGTCCTCGAGGTCGACGATCACCGCATCGGCCCCGGCCTGGCAGGCCTTGTCGAAGCGATCCGGCCGGTTGGCCGGAACGAACAGGTAGGAACGGGGGAGCAAGGTAGTCATGGGCAGTCCGTTCACGTCAGATCGCGCCGGCCGCGCGTAGGGTCTGCAGCGCCGCGCCGTCGTAGCCGAGTTCGGCGAGGATGGCCTCGGTGTGCTGGCCCAGCGCCGGCACGCCATCCATGCGCACGGCCTGCGCGTCCGTGACGCCCGGCGGCAGCAGGGCCGGTATCCTGCCCTCCGGGGTGTCGACCTCGGTCCAGCGTCCACGCGCCTGCAGTTGCGGATGGCGCCACAGGTCGTGCATGTCGTTCATGTGCGCATTGGCGATCTGGGCGGCGTCGAGACGTGCGATCACCTGCTCCGCCGTGAGGCGCGAGAAGGTCTCGACGATGATGGCGCGCAGCTCGGCGCGCGCGGCGGTGCGGGCGGCATTCGAGGCAAAGCGCGGGTCCTTTGCCAGCGCAGGCTGCTCCAGCACCCGGGCGCAGAACTGCTCCCACTCGCGCTCGTTCTGCAGTCCCAGCATGACGGTCTTGCCGTCGCCGGCTGGGAACGGTCCGTAGGGATAAATGGTCGCATGGGCGGCGCCCGCGCGCGGCGGCGGGCTGGCGCCGTCGATCGCGTAATACAGCGGATAGCTCATCCACTCGGCCATCGCCTCGAGCATGGAGACGTCGATCCGGCAGCCCTGCCCGGTGCGGCCGCGCGCGATCAGGGCCGCCAGGATGTTCGTATAGGCGTACATGCCGGCCGCGATGTCGGCGATCGAACAGCCGGCCTTGGCCGGCTCGTCGGGCGAACCGGTAATCGAGAGGAAGCCGGACTCGCTCTGGATCAGCAGGTCGTAGGCCTTCTTGTCGCGGTAGGGACCATCCGCGCCGTAACCCGAAATGTCGCAGACGATCAGGCGCGGGAAGCGTTCCTTCAGGGCCTCGTACGACAGCCCCAGGCGGGCCGCCGCGCCCGGCGCCAGGTTCTGCACCAGCACGTCGGCGCCGCCCAGTAACTGCTCGAGGATGCGCGCGGCTTCCTCGTGCTTGACGTCCAGGCTGAGGCTTTCCTTGGAGCGGTTGGTCCAGACGAAATGCGAGGCCAGGCCGCGCGCGCGGTCGTCGTAGGCGCGCGCGAAGTCGCCCACGCCCGGCCGCTCGACCTTGATCACGCGCGCGCCGAGGTCGGCCAGCTGGCGCGTGCAGAACGGCGCGGCGATCGCGTGTTCGAGGGTGACGACGGTGACGCCATCGAGGGGTTTCATGGCAGTCTCCTAGAACGAGCGCGGCATGCCGAGCACGTGCTCGCCGACATAGGCCAGGATCAGGTTGGTCGAGATCGGCGCCACCTGGTAGAGCCGGGTTTCGCGGAACTTGCGTTCGACGTCGTATTCGGCCGCGAAGCCGAAGCCGCCGTGGAACTGCAGGCAGGCGTTGGCCGCTTCCCAGGAAGCGTCGGCCGCCAGCATCTTGGCCATGTTGGCCTGCGCCCCGCAGGCCTGGTGCGCGTCGAACAGCTCGCAGGCTTTATAGCGCATCAGGTTGGCCGCCTCGAGGTTCACGTAGGCCTTGGCGATCGGGAACTGCACCCCCTGGTTCTGGCCGATCGGGCGGCCGAACACGACGCGCTCGTTCACGTACTTCGTTACCTTGTCGATGAACCAGTAGCCGTCGCCGATGCACTCGGCCGCGATCAGGGTGCGCTCGGCGTTCAGGCCGTCGAGGATGTACTTGAAGCCCTTCCCCTCCTCGCCGATCAGGTTCTCGACCGGGATCTCGAGGTTCTCGAAGAACAGCTCGTTGGTCTCATGGTTCACCATGTTCAGGATCGGCTGCACGCTCATGCCCTTGCCGATCGCATCAACCAGGTCGACGATGAAGATCGACATGCCTTCCGACTTCTTCGTCACCTGGTCCAGCGGCGTGGTGCGCGCCAGCAGGATCATCAGGTCCGAATGCTGGATGCGCGAGATCCACACCTTCTGGCCGTTGATCACGTACTTGTCGCCGCGGCGCTCGGCGGTGGTGCGGATGCGGGTGGTGTCGGTGCCGGTAGTGGGTTCGGTCACGGCCATCGATTGCAGGCGCAGCTCGCCGCTGGCGATCTTCGGCAGATAGCGTTCCTTCTGCGCCTGCGAACCGTGCCGCAGCAAGGTCCCCATGTTGTACATCTGGCCGTGGCAGGCGCCGGAATTGCCGCCGGCGCGGTTGATCTCTTCCATGATGACCGAGGCTTCCGTCAGCCCGAGTCCGGAGCCGCCGTATTCCTGTGGGATCAGCGCGGCCATCCAGCCGGCCTTGGTCAGCGCATCGACGAATTCCTCCGGATAGCCACGCGCCTCGTCGATTCGGCGGAAGTATTCGGCCGGGAATTCGGCGCACAGCGCGCGCACGGCATCGCGGATGTCCTGGTGCGATTGGTCCTGGTGGATCATGCTGGTTCTCCGTTGGGGGAAGTTGCGTGGGCGGCGGCGGGATGCAGGATGGCCTGTGCCTCCATCGCCAGCTCGCCGCGCTGGTTGCGGGCCCACAGCCTGACGGTGTCGCCGTCGGCCGCGGGCGTGCCGCAGACGTCGAAACTCTCGGTGTCGAACAGCGGCGCCAGCGCCCGGAAGCTGAATTTGGCGATCGTCCGCTCCGGCAGCTCGCGCTGCACCAGGTCGAGCAGCAGCGTGGCGATCAGCGGACCGTGGACGATCAGGCCCGGATAGCCCTCCACTTCGGTGACGTAGCTGCGGTCGTAGTGGATGCGGTGGCCGTTGAAGGTCAGGGCCGAATAGCGGAACAGCAGCACCGGATCCGGGTGGATCGTGCGCGACCAGCGCGCTTCGAGTGGGGCGGCCTTTGGCGGCGGCGGCGTGCTGCCCGGCGCCGCCAGGTCGCGGTAGACGATGTCGTGTTCCTCGGTGATGGCCGGCTGGCCGTCGCGGGTGATGGCGTGGCGCACCGTGACGAAGACCAGGCGGCCGCTGGAACCGGTCTTGGCCTGGACGCTCGCGATGGTCGAGGTGCGCGTCAATTCGGCGCCGATCGGCACCGGCGCGTGGAATACGAAGCGACCGCCTGCCCACATCCGGCGCGGCAGCGGCACCGGCGGCAGGAAGCCGCCGCGGCGCGGGTGGCCGTCGGCGCCGATCTGCGACTGCGGTACGACCGCGTTGAAGTTGGTCCAGTGCCAGAGCGGCGGCAAGGGATCGCCCGCGTGCGGCACGTCCGCATGCTCGAGCGTCGCCGCCAGCGCCGCCGCCACTTCCGGGCGCACCACCTCGTGCATCACTTCGGTCTTGCCGACCCACTGCTGGAGGTGGCCGGCGTCGAGTTCTTCAGGGTTCATGGTCGATCGAGCCAGGCTCGCGCTTGTTCAAAGTTCATTCATCATAGAATTCGATGGAATGCATAGTGAAATAGAAAACTTTGATACCATGATCACGTTCCGGCATGGCCCGGCCATCCATTTCAACGGACCCATGGACATCAAGCAGATCCGCACCCTGATCGCGATCGCCGAGACCGGCAGCGCCACGCGCGCCGGCGAGTTGCTGCACCTCGTGCAGCCGGCGGTGTCGCGGCACATCCGCATGCTCGAAGAGGAATGCGGCGTGCCCTTGTTCGAGCGCGAACGGCACGGCATGGTGCTGACCGACGCCGGCCGCACCCTGGTGGAGTACGGACGGCGCGCGCTGCGCGAGCTCGACAAGGCGCGGGCCGAAATCGGGCCCGCCGCCAACGCGATTGCAGGCCGGGTGGCAATCGGCCTGCTGGCCAGTACCAGCCGGCTGCTGGCGGCCGAGCTGGTGGCGCGCCTGCGCACGCGGCATCCGCGCGTCTCGCTCAGCGTGAACGTCGGTTACTCGGGCAATGTGGTGCAGTGGCTGGAGGCCGGCGAAGTCGAGCTGGCACTGCTGTACGACACCCGCTCCTCGACCGGCCTGCAGGTCGAGGCCCTGCTCGACGAGCGCCTGTATGTGATCGGCCCGCCGGGCGAGATCGCGGCCGGCGAACCCTTCCCGCTGAAGGCGCTGGAGGACCGGCCGATGGTGTTTCCGAGCGTGTCGCACGGCCTGCGCAGCAGCATCGAGCACGCCCTCGCCGTGGCCGGCATCACGGTCGATGTGGTGGCCGAGACCAATGCCCTTGACCTGCAGAAGTCGCTGGTGGCCAAGGGCTTTGGCTACACCATCCTGCCGAGCTCGGCGGTGCTGGACGAATTCGAGCAAGGCAGCCTGTCGGGCGCGCCGGTGGGCTCGCCCGAGCTGTCGCGCCGGATCGTGCTGGCCCGCTCGGCTGCGCGCCGGCCCTCGCCCGCCGGTGTCGCCGTCGCCGCCGAGCTGGTTGCGCTGATGAAGGAGATGGTGCAGGCCGAGGCCTGGCCCGGCGCGGCCTGGGTCGGACGCTGAAGGGGTGGCGGCGCAGCCATGCCGTTCCTTGATCCTGGCATCAGGAAATGCTATTTCACATTCGCTCCCATAAGCTCCTACGATGGTTGGACAAAGAGGTAACAAGGGATCGTCCCGGATCCCGATCAACCTGTCGAGGAGACGCCGATGTTGAAGAAACTGATTGCCGCCGCTGCCACCACCACTGCCCTGCTCGCTTCCGGTTCCCTTCTGGCGGCCGATTTCCCGGACAGGACCGTCACCATGGTCATTCCGTTCGCAGCCGGCGGGCCGACCGACACGATTGCCCGCATCGTGGCCCAGACCATGGCGAAGTCGCTCAAGCAGCCCGTCGTCGTCGAAAACGCCACCGGCGCCGGCGGCACGCTTTCCGCCGGCAAGGTCAAGCGCGCCGAGCCGGACGGCTACACGCTGCTGCTGCATCACAACGGCATGGCCACCAGTCCCGCCATGTACCGCAAGCTGGCCTTCAATCCGCTTACCGATTTCGAATACGTCGGGCAGGTGGCCGACGTGCCGATGGTGCTCGTGGCGCGCAAGGACCTGCCGCCGAACAACCTCAAGGAACTGATCGACTACGTCAAGGCGAACAAGAGCAAGCTCACCATGGGCAACGCCGGCCTGGGCGCCGTCTCGCACCAGTGCGGCATGCTGTTCCTCAGTGCGATCGGCACGCCGCTCACGACCGTCCCCTACAAGGGCACGGCACCGGCCATGAACGACCTGCTGGGCGGCACGATCGACCTGCTGTGCGACCAGACCACGTCGACCACGTCGCACATCCGCGCCGGCAAGGTCAAGGTGTATGGTGCGACGACGAAAGCGCGGGTCGCCTCGCTGCCGAACATCCCGACGCTCGCCGAGCAGGGCATGAACGGCTTCGAGATGTATGTGTGGCACGGCCTGTATGCGCCGAAAGGCACCCCGAAGCCGGTGATCGCGAAGCTCGGCGCCGCCTTGCGCGAGGCGCTGGCCGATCCGAACGTGAAGTCCAAGTTCGCCGACCTCGGCGCGGAAACCGTGCCGGCGGAAAAAGCCACGCCCGAGGGACTGCAGGCGCACCTGAAGGCGGAGATCGACAAGTGGGGGCCGATCTACAAGAAGGCGGGCGCGTTCGCGGACTGAAGCCGCGCTTCTATTCCTTTCTCTATTCCTTTTCGATCCCCGCCTTGCGGATGATCTCGCCCCACTTCTTCGATTCCGCCAGCTGGAACCGGGTCAGCTCCTCGGGCGAGGTCAGGAAGATGCTGGTGCCGCTCAGCGCATAGAAGCCGCTGTGCGCGGTCGGGCTCTTTGCGGCGCGGGTCAGCAGCTCGTTGAGCCGGGCAACCACCGGCGGCGGCGTCTTCGCCGGCGCATAGGCGGCGAACCAGTAGCCCACGTCGTAGCCCTTGACGCTCGCTTCGGCGATCGTCGGCACGTCCGGCAGGAGCGGCGAGCGCGTGCTGCCCGAGTAGCCGAGCGCCCGCAGCTTGCCACTCTTGATGTGCGGCAGGCCGGTCGCGGTATCGGTGATCATCATCTGGATCTGGCCGCCCAGCAGGTCGGTCACCGCATAGGTATTGCTCTTGTAGGGCACGTGCAGCAGCTGCACGCCGGCCATCTGCTGGAACAGTTCGCCCGCGACTCTGCTCGAGGAACTGCCGCTGCCGAAGCTGACCTTGCCCGGTTCCTTCTTCGCCAGGGCGATGAAGCTGCCGACGCTGGTTACCGGCGACGCCGCATTCACCACCATGATCTGCCCTCCCTTGCCGAGCGCGGTGATCGGGGCGAAGCTCTTGACCGGATCGAAGGGCACCGATTTGTACAGGTGCTCGGCCGCGGCGTGGGTCGTGTTGGTCGCGATCAGGACCGTGTAGCCGTCCGGCGCCGCGCGCGCCGCCTCGTTGGCGCCGATAAAACCGTTGCCGCCGGGCCGGTTGTCGACAATGACCTGCTGCTTCGTCTCCAGCGTGATCGCCTGCCCCAGCGCGCGCGCCAGCTGGTCGGTGGCGGTGCCGGCGGCAAAGGGCACGACGAAGCGGATCGGTTTTTCCGGGAAGCCGGCGGCGGCCGCAGTGCCCGAAGCTGTGGCCGTGAATGCCAGGCAGAGGGCCGGGATGGCGCGGATGGCCACCTTCGGCAGCTTGGTGAAGCTCATGACAGGTCTCCTTGAAGTCGTTCTTGTGATGGTGGGGTGAATTCTGCTGCTGCCTGGTCGGGCAACTCGAGGGCGAGCATTGCCGAGCTTAGGGTCTTGCCGTGGGCGTCCAGGGCCAGCGAGCGGGTGACGCCGCCGCTCAAGGCCTGGTGCAGGACGAAGTTCAGGGCGCCGAGCGCCGGCAGCGCATAGCGCCGCACTTCGCCTGCCGCGATCCCGGCGAAATGCGCCTTCACGCGCTCGGCGGTGAGCCAGTGTTCCAGCAGCGGGTAATCCTTCGGGTCGTAGGCGATCACGGAGATATTCGAGATATTTCCCTTGTCGCCGGCCCGTGCATGGGCAATCTCACGCAGCAGCATGGTCGCTCTCCTCGAAGTGGACGGATGGATGGACGGCGCCTCGCGGCAGCAAAACCGACACCACGGCGACGATATCGCGCGCCGACTTGAAGGCGCCGCCGCCGCCGGCCGGGCCGCAGGTGTACAGGCTTTCCACTTCGTTGGCGATGCGGACCGCTTCGCCCAGGCTGTCGGTGCGCCCGGCAACGCGGATGCGCACCTCGTACGGTTCGCGCTCGGAGGCTGCCAGGCGCTCGCCGTGCATGGCGTTCAGGCCCACGATATCACAGCGCAGCTCGCTCGCCTGCACGCCGGTGATCCGCAGCCGCTCCTCGACGATCGCCAGCGCCAGGCGCGCCCGCGCCAGGGCGCCGGGACCGGCATACGACATCTGGCCTTCGCCGACATAGCTGTCGACGTAGCCGACCGAGACCTTCAGCGTATCCGGCCGCGGATGGCCTGTGGCGCCGCTGACCCGCACCCGGTCGGGGCCGATCTCGACGACTTGCACGTTCGAGAAATCGGCCACCACGTCCGGGGTCAGGTAGGCGCGCGGGTCATGGATCTCGTAGAGCAGCTGCTCCTTGCAGGTGGCGGCCGTGACCTGGCCGCCGCTGCCGGGCACCTTGGTGATCACGACCGTGCCGTCTTCGCCCACCTCGCCGATCGGGAAACCCAGCCGCGCCAGGCCGGCGACGTCCTTGTAGCCGGGATCGGCGAAATAGCCGCCCGTGATCTGCCCCGCGCATTCCAGCAGATGTCCCACCAGCGTGCCCTGCCCCAGCCGCTCCCAGTCGTCCATGGCCCAGCCGAATTCGTGGATGAGGGGCGCCAGCACCAGCGCGGGATCGGCGGCGCGCCCGGTGATCACGACGTCGGCCCCGCCGGCGAGCGCATCGACCAGCGGCCCTGCTCCGAGATAGGCGTTGGCCGACAGCAGGCGCGCGCCGAAGCGCTCCACCGGCTGGCCGGTGTCGTCGGCGTAGCCGCCGGCGCGCACCTTGTCCAGCACGTCGTCGCCCACGACTGCCGCGACCTTCAGGGCATGCAGGCCCAGCGAGCGCGCGATCTCGCGCACCTTGGCGGCGGCGGCCAGCGGATTGGCCGCGCCCATGTTGGTGACGATGCGGATGCCTTTCGCACTGCACAGCGGCAGCACGGCATGCATGCGCTCCGCCAGCAGCGGATCGTAGCCCGCGGCGGGGTCAAGCATGCGGGCGCGCTGGGCCAGCGCGATCGTGCGCTCGGCCAGGCACTCGAAAACGAGATAGTCGATATCGCCCTTCTCCGCCAGCTCCACGGCCGGCTCGAGGCGGTCGCCGGAATAACCGGCGCCGGCGCCGATCCTGATTCGTTTCATCGCTGCTCTCCTGAATATGCAGGCCGCCCCACTGCGTCAAATCAGGAGCGGCAGGTCCCAGTGTGGCGCCGCCGATTCATAAAGTACAATGGTAAGTTCGGATCGATTGATTCGATAAACCGATGAATCGGGTGAGCGTGTGCCTGCGATGACGACCAATATTTCGACCCGGCTGCTGTACGCCTTCGTGGCGCTCGAGGAATCGCGCCACTTCACGCGCGCGGCCGAACGCTGCCATACCTCGCAGCCGGCCTTCAGCGCGATGATCCGCAAGCTGGAAGACGCGGCCGGAACCCGGCTGTTCGAGCGCGACACGCGCAAGGTCACGCTGACGCCGGAAGGCGAACTGTTTTCGGAGGTGGCGCACTCGCTGATCGCCGACATCGAAGCCGCTTTCGACGACATGGCTGACTACGTCGCGCGCAAGCGCGGACGGGTCTCCATCGCGGCCCTGCCCTCGCTGGCGGCGCGCGCGCTGCCGGCGGTGATTGCCGAGTACCGGCGCCTGTATCCCGGCGTGGCCGTGTCGCTGCACGACGCGTTGTCGGACCAGTGCCTGTCGCTGCTACGCCAGCGCAAGGCCGACCTGGTGCTGACCGCGCCCGGCACGGAGTTGGCCGAGTTCGAAACGCGGGTGCTGGGCAGCGATCCGTTCTACCTGGTATGCCGGCGCGACCACCCGCTGGCGAAGAAGCGCCGCGTCCGGCCGACGGATCTCTCCGGCCAGCCCATCATCCATCTCGCCAAGTCGTCGAGCGTACGCCAGTATGTCGACCTGCTGCTGCGCGATGTGGCGGCCGTGCATTCCGGCTTCGAGGTGGAACACCTGGCGACGGTGGCAGGCCTCGTGGAGCAAGGCCTCGGGGTGAGCCTGGTCCCGGAACTGACGCTGTTCCAGTTCCGCCTGCTGGACCTCGCCGCCATTCCCCTGCAAACGCAGGCGCAGACGCGTCCGATCCTGGTGGTCAGGCGCAAGGACGAAACACTGTCGATTGCGGCCGCGGGCATGCTCGAGCTGATCGAGCAGCGCATCGGGCCGGGCGCCGTTCGCAGCAAGACCACGGCGCCCTGAATGCGCCCTGGCGCCCGGGATCGGCCACGGCCATCACCGGAACGAGACTGGCAGCGATCCGGCGACTGTCATCGGGCGCCGCCGAAGACCGGACTGCGCTTTTCCTTGATCGCCGCCACGCCCTCGCGCGCGTCAAGCCCGCCGAAGTCCATGAACTCGGCGCCGAGCGACGCCTCGAAGGCGGGCCAGGCCGCATGCAGCCAGCCGTTCAGCGCGCGCTTGGTGCCGGCGAGTGCCGAAGCGCTGCCGCTTGCCAGGCGCTGCGCGATGCTCAATGCCTCGTCCTGCAATGCCTCGGCGTCCACCGCGCGGCTGACCAGGCCGATGCGCTCGGCCTCCTCTCCGCTGACGACATCGCACAGCAGCAGGTAGTATTTGGCTTTGGCCATCCCGCACAGCAGGGGCCAGATCGCCACCGCGTGATCTCCCGCGGCCACGCCCAGCTTGGTGTGGCCGTCGATCAGCTTGGCGTTGCGCGCGGCGACCGGGATGTCGGCCATCAGCGCCACCGCCAGGCCGGCGCCGACCGCCGCGCCGTTGATGGCGGAGACGATGGGCTTGCCGCAGTCGATCATGCCGCGCACCAGGTCGCGCGCCTCGCGCATCACGCGGGCACGCGCCGCTTCGGATTCCAGCATTTCTTCCACCATCGCCATCTCGCCGCCGGCGCAAAAGCCCTTGCCTTCGCTGCGCACGAGGATGACTTTGACCTTGGGATCGGCATCGAGCGCGCGCCAGATCGTGCCCAGCGCGGCATGGCCGGCGATGTCGGTGACGGGCATCGTGCCCTCGGGGCCGAAGACGAGGTGGGCGATCCCCTGCGGGTCGACGAAGACGCGGAAGCTTTTGGTATCGACGGCGATGTCACGATTCATGCAGATTCCTCATCAATAAGTGGCTTTATTCAGTACGTTTCGACATGAAAGCGTCCTTCGGCCACCATGCGCGCCTGCAGGGACGGCCAGTCGATGCCGGCTTGCGCGCAGACCTCGCCCAACGCTTCCAGCACCCCGGTCTCCATGCCCTTCAGGCCGCAGATATACAGGTAGGTGTCGCCGGAAAGCAGCTGCGCGACCGATGGGCCGGCGGCGCGGATCTTGTCCTGGACGTAGGCTTTCGGCTGGTCCGGCAAGCGCGAGAAGGCCAGGTGCATGTCGATGAAGTCGGCCGGCAGTTTCAGCAGCGGGCCGAAATACGGCAACTCGGCCGGGTTGCGGGCGCCGAAGAACAGCATCAGCTTGCCGTCATGCGGTTTGCCGGCCGCGTACATGCGGCGCCGGTGTTCGGTCATGGCGCGCATCGGCGCCGAACCGGTGCCGGTACAGATCATCATGATGTTCGAGCCGGCGTGGTTCGGCATCAGGTAGTTCACGCCGAAGGGTCCGGCCACCTGCACTTGTGCCCCCTTGGGCAGGTCGCACAGGTAGTTGGAAGCGACGCCCTGCACAGGCTGGCCGGCGTGGTCTTCGACGACGCGCTTCACCGTCAGGGCCAGGTTGTTGTAGCCGTCGCGCTCGCCGCCGCGCGCGCTGGCGACCGAGTACATGCGCATGTAGTGCGGCTTGCCGTTCTCGTCGACGCCGGGCGGGATGATGCCAATCGACTGGCCTTCCAGGATCGGAAACATCTGCGTGCCGAAGTCGAGCACGATGTGGTGAATGTCGCTGGCGGCGTCCGGCGCCGTCAGGCGGTAGTTGCCGGCGACCGTCGCCTGCACCGGGTTCTTCAGCGTGTAGAGGTGGGCGTACGGGTGGGCGGCCGACCAGGGCGGAATCGGCGAGGACACGGAGGTCGCGGCATTCGCCTGCACGGTTTCCTCGGCGACCGCGCCGGCCGCCTCGTTCGCCGCTTCCATCTGCTCGAGCAGCGGTTCCGGATGCGACTGCTGCGGCGGCAGCTCGTCCCAGCTGAACTGCTCCGCCAGCGGATAGGCGGCGGCCTTCGGCACCATGTGCCAGTGGTCGATGGCGCCGGTCGGGCAAGGCGAGACGCAGTTGCCGCATGCGTTGCAGATGTCGGCGTCGACCACGTAGTTGCGGCTGTCGTGGGTGATCGCGTCGATCGGACAGGTCTCTTCGCAGGTATTGCAGCGGATGCAGACTTCGGGATCGATCAGGTGCTGGCGGATCAGGGCGATCGGTACGGGTGCGTTCATGGCTGGCTCGCTTCGAAAAAACGGACCGGGTCGCGCCCGGTCCAAAACAGACACTTCAGTTGAAACGGACGTACTCGAAGTCGATCGGCTGCTTGTTGATGCCCACCGGCGGCGGCGCGATCCAGTTCGCCATCTTGCCCGGCTCGATCACGCGGCCCATCAGCGAGGCGACGTAGGCGCGGTCTTCCTCGCTCGGCAGCCAGTTGCGCTCGTTCGCCGCCCATTCGGCTTCCGACAGCACGCGGCCGTCCGGCGAGACGCGGTGGCCGGCGAAGCCGCCGATGTGGCGGTTGAATGCCTTGTTCGGTGCGCTGAGGCGGAACGGCAGGCCGGCCTTTTCGATGACGCGGTTCCAGCGGCCGATGCCGGCGATCGAATCGCGGATGAAGTCGTCGCGCAGCACCTCGTTCAGCGAGTTCAGCATCGGCACTTCGCGCTCCTGCAGCTTGCCGTCGGCGATTTCCAGGATGCGGTAGTGCTGGCCCTTGAGCAGGTGGTCGTCGTCGCGCTTGGTTTCCTCGTAGCGGCCCTTCAGGCCCGAGCTGTAGAAGGTGGCCGCGTTCGAAGACTGGTCGGCGCCGAACAGGTCGACCGTCACGCTGAAGTGGAAGTTCAGGTAGCGCTGGATGGTCTGCAGGTCGATCACGCCGAGCGCGCGCACCTGGGCCGGGTCTTCCACGCCGTGCTGGCGCATCACGTCCACCGTGCGCTGGATCACGCGCGCCACGCCGGATTCACCCACGAACATGTGGTGCGCCTCTTCGGTCAGCATGAAGCGGCAGGTGCGCGACAATGGATCGAAGCCCGACTCGGCCAGGGCGTTCAGCTGGAACTTGCCGTCGCGGTCCGTAAAATAGGTAAACATGTAGAAGGCCAGCCAGTCCGGCGTCTCTTCGTTGAAGGCCTCGAGGATGCGCGGGTTGTCCTGGTCGCCCGAGTTGCGATGCAGGAGCGCTTCGGCTTCCTCGCGGCCGTCGCGGCCGAAGTACTTGTGCAGCAGGTACACCATGGCCCACAGGTGGCGGCCCTCTTCCACGTTAATCTGGAACAGGTTGCGCATGTCGTACTGCGAGGGCGCGGTCAGGCCCAGGTGGCGCTGCTGCTCGACCGAGGCCGGCTCGGTGTCGCCCTGGGTGACGATGATGCGGCGCAGGTTGGCGCGGTGCTCGCCGGGCACGTCCTGCCAGGCGGCGCGGCCCTTCTCTTCGCCGAAGTTGATCTTGCGGTCGTTCTCGGCCTGGGCCAGGAAGATGCCCCAGCGGTAGTCCGGCATTTTCACGTGGCCGAAATGGGCCCAGCCGTCCGGCGTGGTGCTGACCGCGGTGCGCAGGTAGACATCCATCTGGTTCGAGCCGTTCGGGCCCATGTCGTTCCACCATTGCAGGTAGTTCGGCTGCCAGTGTTCCAACGCGCGCTGCAGGGTCTTGTCTTCCGAGAGGTTGACGTTGTTCGGGATCTTGTCGGTGTAGTTAATCGAGCTCACGGTGATTTCCTCAGATTGGTTTTCAGACGCGGTTGAAATCGAACTGGGCCTTGTTGCCCGAACCGTAGACCTTCAGTGCGCCCAGCTCGCCGACGGCGTTGGGGCGGATGAAGATCCAGTTCTGCCATGCAGACAGACGCCCGAAGACCCGGGTTTCCATCGTCTCGCGGCCGTTGAAGCGCAGGTTCGCTTCCATGCCGCTCAAGGCGTCGGGCGACATGCTGGCCCGCTCTTCCAGCGCGATGCGGGTCTCGTCCGGCCAGTCGATGTCGTCGCTGGCGAAGGTCACGAGGCCGATGCTTTGCGCCTCGTCGGCGTCGAGCAGGTGGCCTTGCGTTGCGCGCACCGCCGCGATCGGCGCTTCCTCTTCATAGAAGCGGCGGGCGATACGCGACTGGCTGCTTACCATCGGCAGGCGGCCGAAGTTCATCTCGCTCACGCCGATCTTCGGCGCTTTTTCCGGCTCGTCCGGCAGCGCCAGCATGTAGATGCGGTCGGCGGCCAGCGCCACTTCCAGCAGCGAGCCGGCGAAGCAGGAACCCTCTTCGATGAAGGCGAACAGCGAACGCGAGGAGACGTCCAGGCGCGCCAGCGTGCGGCGCATCAGGCCGACCGTTTCGCGCACCAGCCAGTTGTCGGCGTTGGCGACCAGGGTTTCGTCCACGGCCAGCACCGTGTGCGGGTCGCCGCTGCTCTTCAGGATCCAGGTGCCGATGTCGGTTTCGTTGGTGCGCAGGTGCAGGATCGCGTCGTCGAGTTCGCGCGTCATCTGCAGTGGCCACCACTTGATGCCGGCCGCTTCGATGCCGGCCGCGTCCGTCGGCTGGGCCGCTTTCGGCGCACGCACGGTGAGCGTCGCGTTACGGGCTGCGCGGTCGATCTTGATGCTCACGTATTCATAGTCGATCGCATCCGGCGTCTGCGTGCGTTCGAGCGGAGTAAGCTTCACGCCGTTGGCCTGGCTTGGACGGCGGCTCGCTGCGGCCAGCGCCTGGGCACGCTGCTGGACGACCTGGGCGAACTGGGCCGGCTTGGCGACTTCGTCGACCAGGCGCCAGTCCTTGGCCTTCTGGCCGCGCACGCCTTCGGAGGTGGTGCAGAAGATGTCGGCCAGGTCATGGCGCACTTTGCGCTTGTCGGTCAGGCGGGTCAGGCCGCCCGTGCCCGGCAAGACGCCCAGCAGCGGCACTTCCG
The DNA here is from genome assembly GCF_004798585.1 of Massilia sp. Mn16-1_5. GTDB lineage: Bacteria > Pseudomonadota > Gammaproteobacteria > Burkholderiales > Burkholderiaceae_D > Telluria. Next base: position 40,311 of record NZ_PPXQ01000004.1, on the reverse strand, counting down.
GCAGGCTGACGGACGAGGAACGGTCATCCACCAGGATGATCTCGTCGCAGGCCGCCGCCAGCTCGTAGCCGCCGCCGGCGCAGGCGCCATTGACGGCCGCGACGAACTTCAGGCCGTCGTGGCGGCTGGAGTCTTCCAGGCCGTTGCGGGTCTCGTTGGTGAATTTGCAGAAGTTGACCTTCCAGGCGTGGCTCGATTTGCCGAGCATGAAGATGTTCGCGCCCGAGCAGAAGATGCGGTCTTTCGAGCTGGTGACGACGACGGTCTTCACCGTCGGATGCTCGAAGCGGATGCGCTGGACGGCGTCGTGCAGTTCGATGTCGACGCCGAGGTCGTAGGAGTTGAGCTTCAGCTTGTAGCCTTCCCTGAGGCCGGCGTCCTCGTTGATGTTCATGGTCAGGGTGGCGATCTCGCCATCGACTGACAGGGTCCAGTGCTTGTAGCGCTCTGGAGAAGTGGCGTAATCGACTTGCGGCGAGGTGCTCATTTGATATGTCCCCTGGTGAAATATGGTGCATTCTTGAAGCGGTAGATGCACTTTATTGCAGCTCAAGGGGCATGTCAAGAAAAAAACTGCATTTGTCGGTTGGCGCGTACCGTAGGGCGGGCATGCCCGCCGTGATATGTGGCGGGCAGACCATCGTGCGCGATATCGGGGCCGGTGCGTATCCGGCGGGCATGCCCGCCCTACAAAAAAAAGCCGGCGCGAAGGCCGGCTCTGTAGAAAGCATAGAGCTTTAGCGCATCACGTTATCCCGCAACTGCTCCAGCAAGGCCACATACGCCGTCTCCTGCGTCATATCGCTCGTATCGAAGGACAAGTCCGCCTTCGAATAAAACGCCGCGCGGCTCTCGAGAATGCTTTTCAGGTCTTCCATCGCCTCGCGATTACCCATCATCGGCCGCGTATCGCCCTGGGCCAGCACGCGCGCCATGTGGTCCTTTGGAGCGGCCTTGACCCAGACCGTGTAGCAGTGCGACAGCAGCAGGTTGTAGGTGGCCGGATCGGAGACGATGCCGCCCGGGGTGGCGATCACGGCGCGCGGGTAGCGGCCGATGATGTCCTCGAGGGCGCGGCGCTCGTAGCGGCGGTAGGCGTTCGGGCCGTAGAGCGCGTGAATCTCGGCGATGTCGCAGCCGGCCAGGATCTCGACCTCGCGCCCGAGCTCGACGAAAGGCACCATCCAGTAGTCCGCCAGCATGCGTCCCAGGCTCGACTTCCCTGCCCCGCGCAGGCCGATCAGGGCGATGCGCTGGCGCCGCGCGCCTTCGCTGGTCGGGGCGTCGAACAGGCTGGCCAGCGCCGCGCGCGCCTGGGCCAGCTCCTCGTCGCTGCGGCCGCGCAGGATCTCGCGGATCATCAGCCATTCCGGGGAGGTCGCGGTCTCGTCGCCGATCATCTCGGCCAGCGTGCAGTTGAGGACGGTGGTGATCTGGCGCAGCAGCTGGATCGAGGCGTTCCCGACGCCCGACTCGACGTTCGCCAGGTGGCGCTCGGAAACGTCGGCCAGCTTGGCCAGGGCTTTCCTGGTCAAGCCGCGCCGCGAGCGCAAGGCGCGCAGGCGCTCGCCGAGCGCGATCAGGAACGGATCTTTTTCTTCTTCGGACACTGGTGCCGTGCTGAGCTGTGCTGCTGTCATTCTCGATTCCATTGAAGGGGCAATGTTCCGTGGCAGGAACAGGGTGCCGATTATCGCAAAAGCGAGTGCATGTGACGAGGCCGCACATGAAATATAACTCAAACAAGGCTTGACGTATGCAAGATATTACACCTACACTCCGATCAAAAGCACTATATCTCCGCTTCTTCCGACATGCAGTTTGTTGCACTCAAACTTAGGGGTTGTCGATGGACGTTTCAGCTTTTCAGCAACTGGTGTCGCGGGTGACGGAAGAAATCGCCGGCATCCCACTCGGTTCCGCACTCGAATCCCACCTCAACGCGCAGCACGGCGCCGGCACCGACCTGTACGAACAGCTATTCGACGCCTGCAAGGCGGGTGTGCGCGACGGCTGGCTATGCAATCGCGAAGGCGGCGGCATCCGCTACGGCCGGGTGCTCAAGGCCAGCGAGGCCACCCACGGTTTCAGCGTCGACGTGGTCGACATGCAAGACATCGCCGGCCCCCATCACGTGCATCCAAACGGCGAGATCGACCTGATCATGCCGTTGACCGCCGACGCCTGCTTCGACGGACGCCCGGCCGGCTGGTGCGTGTACGAAGCCGGCAGCGCCCATGCGCCGACCGTCACCCGCGGCCGCGCGCTGGTGCTCTACCTGCTGCCGCAGGGCGCGATCCAGTTTTCACCTGCAAGCACATCCGACACCGCCGCTGCCTGAAGCGCGCGCTGCAAGACCAGATGCACCCGGCCCCGGCCGGCATGTTTTTCCATACAAGACACGGGACGTGCACGGCGCGATCCCGCTGAAGGAGACCATGATGGATTACGAAAGCAGTGTCGGTTCACAGCAACTCGCGCAGCAGTTCAACTTCGCGCAGCACATCCTGGCCCTGAACGCGGGCCGCGCCGACAAGCTTGCCTATATCGACGACAGGGAGCACATCACCTACGGACAGCTCGACCGCCGCGTGCGCAGCTTTGCTGCAGCCCTGCTGGCGCGCGGCATCCAGCCCGAGCAGCGCGTGCTGCTGGTGATGCAGGATACCGTCGACCTGCCGGTGGCCCTGCTGGGCGCGATGTTCGCCGGCGTCATCCCGGTACCGGTGAATACCCTGCTGCCGGCCACGGACTATGCCTACATGATCGATCACAGCCGCGCACGCGCCGTGATCGCCAGCACGCCGCTGCTGCCCTGCGTGCGTGAAGCGTTGGCAGCGGCGCGCGGTAAGCCCGAACTGATCGTCGCGGGAGACCATGACGGCTCGCTGCCGACTGTCGGCGCCATGCTCGACACCGCGCCGCTGGCGCCCGAAGCCTATGCCGACACCTGCGCCGACGACTTCGCCTTCTGGCTGTATTCCTCGGGTTCCACCGGCCGTCCGAAAGGCGCGGTCCACTCGCACGCCAACCTGTTCTGGACGGCCGAGCTGTATGCCAAGCCGGTGCTCGGCATCCGCGAGGACGACATCGTCTTCTCCGCCGCCAAGCTGTTCTTCGCCTACGGCCTCGGCAATGCCCTGACCTTCCCCTTGAGCGTGGGCGCGACCGTGGTGCTGATGGCCGAGCGTCCGACGCCGCCGGCCGTGTTCAAGCGCTTGACGACGCACCGCGCCACCGTCTTCGCCGGCGTGCCGACCCTGTACGTGGCCATGCTGGCCTCGCCGGACCTGCCGCCGCGCGAACAGGTCGCGCTGCGCGTCTGCGCCTCGGCCGGCGAAGCGCTGCCGCGCGAAGTCGGCGAAGCCTTCCGCAAGCACTTCGGCTGCGACATCCTCGACGGCCTCGGCTCGACCGAGATGCTGCACATTTTCGTGTCGAACCGCGCCGGCGACGTCCATTACGGCAGCTCCGGCCTGCCGGTGCCAGGCTACGATGTCGAGCTGCGCGACGAGGACAACCATCCTGTCGTCGCCGGCGAGATCGGCGACCTCTACGTGCGCGGCCCCAGCGCGGCCCTGCTCTACTGGAGCAACCGCGAAAAGAGCCGCAGCACCTTCCAGGGCGAATGGCTGAAAAGCGGCGACAAGTACAGCCGCGACGAGCAGGGTTATCTCACCTATGCCGGGCGCAGCGACGACATGCTGAAGGTGAGCGGCCAATACGTCTCGCCGATCGAGGTCGAGGCCGCGCTCACCGCGCATCCCGCCGTGCTCGAATGCGCCGTCGTTGGCAAGATCGATGGCGACGGGCTGACCAAGACCGCGGCCTACGTGGTGCTGGGCCAGGGCCGCGAGCCCGAGGACAGCCTGGCTGACGAACTGAAGGCCTTCGTGAAGGGACGCCTGGCGCCGCACAAGTATCCGCGCGAGCTGGTCTTCGTGCCCGACCTGCCGAAGACGGCGACCGGCAAGATCCAGCGCTACCGCCTGCGCGATCAAGCCAATGCGGCAGCCAATGCGGTCTGAGGCGGGCATGTCTGCATTCGCGCACCTGAGCCTCCAAGGCGCGCCCGTGCGCCTTGAATACCAGTGGGTCGGCGTACCCGATTCAACGCACCCGACCGTCGTCTTCCTGCACGAGGGTCTCGGTTCGATCGCGCTGTGGAAGGATTTTCCCGAGCAGCTGTGCCGGGCCGCCGGCATGCGCGGCCTGGTCTTCTCGCGCGAAGGCTATGGCCGCTCGACGCCGCGTCCGCATGAGCAGCGCTGGCCGGTCGGCTTCATGCACCGCCAGGCCTGGGAGGTGCTGCCGGCGCTGCTGCAGGAGCTCGGGATCGACCAGCCCTGGCTGTTCGGCCACAGCGACGGCGCCTCGATCGCGCTGCTGCATGCGGCACGCTTCCCGGTGGCGGGACTGATCGTCGCCGCGCCCCACATCATCGTCGAAGACATCTCGGTCGAGTCGATCGAGCAGGCACGCGAGGCTTATCTGGCAGGCGGCCTGCGCGAGCGCCTGGCGCGCTACCACGAGGACATCGACTCCGCCTTCTGGGGCTGGAACGACATCTGGCTCGATCCCGCCTTTCGCGCCTGGGACATCCGTGAGCATCTCCCCGCGATCACGGCGCCGCTGCTGGCAATCCAGGGCGAGGACGACGAGTATGGCACACTGGAACAGATTTACGGTATCGCGAGACTGGCGCCCCAGACGCAACTGCTCGTGCTGCCGCAATGCGGTCACTCGCCCCACCGTGACCAAGCCGGGAGGCTGATCGACGCGGCCACTCGATTCATGACCGGCATCGACCGGGCACATTAAAAACATCAGGAGACAACGCCATGACCCTTTCAGCCACTTTGCGTACGACCGCCGCCGCGGTTGCCCTGTTCACCGCCAGCCTCGCCGGCGCCCAGGGCAATGCCCCGCTCAAGGTCGGTTTCATGCTGCCCGCGACCGGCACCTATGCCAACCTCGGCACCATGATCGAAAACGGCTTCAAGCTGCACGTGCAGGAACAGGGCGGCAAGCTCGGCGGCCGCGAAGTCCAGTACTTCAAGGTCGACGACGAATCCGATCCGGCCAAAGCGGCCGACAACGTGAATAAACTGATCAAGCGCGACAAGGTCGACGTGCTGGTCGGTACCGTTCACTCGGGCGTGGCGCAGACCATGGCCAAGGCGGCCAAGGAGAGCAACACCATCCTGATCATCCCGAACGCGGGCGCCGACCTGATCACCGGCCCGATGTGCGGCCCGAACATCTTCCGCACCTCGTTCTCGAACTGGCAGCCGGCCTTCGCCATGGGTAAGGTGATGGCCGAGCGCGGCCACAAGAAGGCGATGACCGTCACCTGGAACTACGCGGCCGGCCAGGAGTCCGTCAAAGGATTCGCCGAAGCGTTCGAAAAGGGCGGCGGCAAGGTCGTGGGCAACCTGACGCTGCCCTTCCCGAACGTCGAATTCCAGGCGCTGCTGACCCAGATCGCTTCCGAAAAGCCGGATGCCGTCTACGTCTTCTTCGCCGGCGGCGGCGCCGTCAAATTCGTCAAGGACTACGTGGCCGCGGGCCTGAACAAGACCATTCCGCTGTACGGCGCCGGCTTCCTGACCGACGGCACGCTGGAGGCGCAAGGCGCCGCCGCCCAGGGCCTGTACACCACCCTGCACTACGCCGACAAGCTGAACACCCCGAAGGACAACGCCTTCCGCCAGGCCTTCATGGCCGCCTACAAGAGCGACGGCGACGTGTACGCGGTGCAGGGCTACGACGCCGCCCAGCTGCTCGCGACCGGCATGAAGAGCGTCGGCGGCGACTTCAGCGGCAAGCGCGACGCCATGCTGAAAGCCATGCACACGGCGACCATCGACAGCCCGCGCGGCAAGTTCACCCTGTCGGCTGCGAACAATCCGGTGCAGGACATCTACCTGCGCCAGGTGTCGGGCACCGACAACGTGGTGAAAGGCGTGGCGATCAAGGGCCTGGCCGATCCGGCACGCGGCTGCCGTCCGTTCTAAGTTAGTTGTTCCGCCGCCGCGCAGGTCGCGGCGGCGCCGCTTCAACCCTTGCAAGAAGAACGCGATGGATATATCGACTTTCCTGGTGCAGTGCCTGAACTCCGTCCAGTACGGCCTGCTCCTGTTCCTGGTCGCCAGCGGCCTGACGCTCATTTTCGGGATCATGGGCGTGATCAACCTGGCGCACGGCAGCTTCTACATGATCGGCGCCTACATGGCCTATGTGCTGGCGCCCCTGTTCGGCGACAACTTCATCATCATGCTGCTGGCGGGGATGCTGCTGTCCGCGATCTTCGGCTTCCTTCTCGAGTGGGTCTTCTTCAGCTTCCTGTACGGGCGCGACCACCTGCAGCAGGTCCTGATGACGTATGCCTTGATTTTAGTATTCGAGGAGCTGCGCAGCATTTTGGTCGGCAACGAGGTGCACGGCGTGAAGGCGCCGGAGTGGCTGTCGGGCGGCGTCTCGCTGGGCGGGGTGATGACCTATCCCGTGTATAACCTGTTCGCATCGGGCGCCTGCCTGGTGGTCGCCTTTGCCCTGTATTGGGTGGTGAACCGCACCCGCCTGGGCATGATGATCCGCGCCGGCGCCAGCAACCGCGACATGACGCGCGGCCTCGGCATCAATATCCGCCTCCTCTACCGCGCCGTGTTCGCGGGCGGCGTGGCGCTCGCCGCGCTGGCCGGCATGATCGCCGCGCCCGCCGCCTCGGTCTATCCGGGCATGGGCGGCAGCGTCCTGATCATGTGCTTCGTGGTGGTCGTCATCGGCGGCATCGGCTCGATTTCTGGGGCCCTGATCGCGGCCCTGCTGGTCGGCTTCGTCGACACCTTCGGCAAGGTCTTCTTCGCCCAGCTGGCCGGCATCGGCGTCTACGTGCTGATGGCGGTGATCCTGATCTGGCGTCCGCAGGGCTTGCGCAACAAAGGATTCTGAACATGCATACCTCCGCCCTTCCCCGCGTCGCCGGCGCCCAGCCGGCGCTACGCCGCTCGCACGGCTGGCTGGTGCCGGTTGCTGTCGCCGTGCTGCTGGCCTTTGCGCCGCTGGTGCTGGAAACCTATTACCAGGACCTGGTGATGAAGATCGTGATCTACGCGATCTTCGCCTTGAGCCTGGAGCTGCTGGCCGGGACCACGGGCCTGGTCAGCCTCGGGCACGCCGCCTTCTTCGGCCTTGGCGCCTACGTCACCGCGCTGGCCGCGCCCCAGTACGAAGCGGGCAATCCGGTCCTGCTGCTGGCCCTGGCGATGCTGGCGGCCGCCGTCTATGCGCTCTTCGTCGGCGCCCTCAGCCTGCGCACGAAAGAGGTGTATTTCATCATGGTGACGCTGGCCTTTGCCCAGATGGCCTATTTCGTCTTCCACGACACGCCGATCGGCGGCGGCAGCGACGGCATGTACCTGATGATGCGTCCCGTGCTGGCGGTCGGCGGCACGACCCTGATCGACTTCGAACAGCCACGCCACCTGTACTTCGTTGCGCTCGGCCTGCTGGTGCTGTGCTACGCCTTCCTGGCGCTGGTGCTGCGCTCGCGCTTCGGGCACGCCCTGACCGGCATCCGCATCAACGAGCAGCGCATGCGCGCGGCCGGCTTCCAGACCTACCGCTACAAGCTGGCGGCCTTCGTGCTGGCCGGCGCGCTGGCCGGCGTGGCGGGTTTCCTCTACGTGTCGAAGAACGGCGTGGTCAATCCTGAACTGCTGTCCTGGCACGAGTCGGGCGCGGTGCTGATGATGATCATCCTGGGCGGCCTCGGTTCCCTGCGCGGCGCCGTGATCGGCGCGGCGGCCTTCGTGCTGCTGAAGGAATTCTATTCGTCCGAAGCCCTGCTCGGTCCTGCGATTGCCGGCCGCTGGCAGCTGACCCTGGGCCTGACCATGATCGCGTTTGTTGCGCTGATGCCGAAGGGCCTGATCGGGATCGGGCGCAGTCTCACCTTCAAGCGGAGAAAAGCATGAACACCACGCCCCTGATGCAGGCGACCGGCCTGACACGCCGCTTCGGCGGCCTGGTTGCGGTCGACGGCGTCTCGATCGACCTGCACCGCGGCCAGGTCCACGCCGTGATCGGCACCAATGGCGCCGGCAAGTCCACCCTGATCAACCTGCTGTCCGGCGAGATCCCGCTGTCCTCGGGCGAGATCCGCCTGGCTGGCCGCGACATTACGGGCCTGTCGCAGCCGCGCCGCGCCCGTTCCGGGGTCGGCCGCAGCTACCAGCGCACCACGATCTTCCCGACCTTGCCGGTGCTGGAAAACTGCCGTCTCGCCGCGCAGGCCGCGCAGCAGCGCCCATGGACACTGTGGGAAGGCGCCCAATCCTGCCGCGCCAGCCTGGAAGCGGCGCGCGCCGCGCTGGACGCCGCCGGCCTGGCCGATGCCCAGCACCTCCCGGCCGGCAGCATGAGCCACGGCAAAAAGCGCCAGCTGGAGATCGCCATGTGCCTTGCCACCGCGCCCCAGGTGCTGCTGCTGGACGAACCGCTGGCCGGGATGGGCTTTGAAGAGAGCGAACGCATGCTGTCCATGCTCGAGCGCCTGCGCCTTGATCACGCCATCCTGCTGGTCGAGCACGACATGGACGCCGTGTTCCGCGTGGCCGATTGCATCACGGTGATGGTCAACGGCGCCGTGATCGCCAGCGGCTCCCCCGAATCCGTACGTTCCAGCCCGGAGGTGCAGCGCGCCTACCTGGGCGAAGGCCATGCTTAACTTTTACGAAGACGAGGCCCGCCTTGCTGCAGATTAGCTCACTCAATACATACTACGGCGACAGCCACATCCTGCAAGGCGTGGACCTGGCGATCGCGCCCGGCACCGCCGTCGGCCTGCTGGGCCGCAACGGCATGGGCAAGACCACGCTGATCCGCTCGCTGATGGGCTATGTGCCGGCGGCGTCGGGAAAAGTCGCGTGGCAGGGCCGCGACGTCACCGGCTGCCCGCCCGAACGGATGGCACGCCTCGGCATCGGCTACGTGCCCGAGGGCCGCGGCATTTTCCCCAACCTGTCGGTGCGCGAGAACCTGGTGATGAGCGCGCGCCGCGGGCCCACTGGCCGCAACGATTGGACTTACGAGCGGGTACTGGACACCTTCCCGCGCCTGGCCGAGCGCCTCGACAACGGCGGCAACCAGCTCTCCGGCGGCGAGCAGCAGATGCTGTCGATCGGCCGCGCGCTGATGACCAATCCCGACCTGATGATCCTGGACGAGGCCACCGAAGGCCTGGCGCCGCTGATCGTGGCCGAGATCTGGAAGGTGATCGCCCGGATCGGCACGACCGGGATCAGCACCCTGATCGTGGATCGCAATTACCACGCCGTGCTCTCGCATACGGATTCGGCGGTGGTGCTGGAAAAGGGACAGGTGGTGGCGGGCGGCAGCTCGGCGGATCTGCTGGCGCAGCCGGAGACGCTGGCGCGCTATCTCGGGGTCTAAGGAGGAGATATGCGCAAAACGCATGTCTGGCATTCCAAATGAAAAGTGGACGAATATGCTGTGGCGCAGCATACTGCACCTGTCTCCTCCAACTCTCCTCAGAAAAGAATTGGATTCAAGCCCACCCGCGAAGGTGGGCTTTTTTTTCGCGATTTAACTTAGGCGACGCGTTGGGGCCACAACGGCACAAAACAAGCCGCTAACCGCCCCGAAGCGGACGTTGCCAAGTTGCCGCTTCGATGCATTGGCTGCCGCACATAGTCTATAGATGCTGGACACGACCTCGAAGCGTTGGCGGAAGATCATGGCCTTACCGCCTGCGTGGATGGATTGGAGTCAGGCGCCGTGCGGCAGGCCGAGGTTCTGGTTGGCCGGCACGGCGACGTCGATCAGCTTCGGCTTGGGCAAATTCAGTTCGCTCATCAGCTTGCGGAAATCTTCGCGGCTGCGATTGGCCAGACGGACGTTGTGCCGCTTTTCCCAGCCGATCGTCGAGACTGCCTGGCCCTTGTAGTCGTGCCCCGGCCACATGCGCGTTTCATCCGGCAGCGCAAACAATTTCGCAGTCACGCTGTCGTAAAGCGCGTCGCTACTGCCGCTCTGGAAATCGGTGCGGCCGCAGCCGTCGATCAGTAGCGTATCGCCGGTGAATGCGTTGCCGCGCCAGACATAGCTCATGCTGCCGGCAGTGTGGCCCGGCGTATGCAGTACCTTGATTTCCTCGGCCTCGCCAAAGCGGATGACGTCGCCATCATTCAATTGCAGTTCGGCTGGCGCGATTCCGCAGCCGCTCGGCACCGCCGCCTGCGCGCCGGTCAGTTCACGCAGCTTGCCGGCGGAAGTGACGTGATCGGCGTGTGCATGCGTTTCCAATACATAGACCAGTTGCAGTCCCAGGCGCTCCAGGTGGCGCAGGTCGCGTTCCCAGTGGTGGTCGACCGGATCGATGATGACCGCCTGGTTCGACCCCGGCGCCGTCAGGATATAGGTGAAGGTCGACGATTCGGTATCGAACAGCTGGATGGGATTCAGGTTCATCTTGGTTTCCTCGATAAATGGTAACGGGACTTGTTTTACGACACTGCCTTGACGATCATCGCGATGGCGACAAGGGCGGAGACGAATGCAAAACCCTTCTGCAACTGCGGGCCGGCGAGACGGGAGGCAAGCGAGCGGCCACCGAGCATTCCCGCCAGCGCACCGGCCGAAAACGGCAGGGCAAGCGCCCAGTTCAGATGGCCGCTGGCGGCGGTAGTGGCCACGCCCATCAGCGAAATCAGGGCGATGACGGCCAGCGAGGTCGCGACGGCCGATTTCATCGGCAGGTCTGTATAGCGTTGCAAGGCCGGCACCATGACGAAGCCGCCGCCTACGCCGAGCAGCCCGGACAGCAGGCCGGCCATGCCCCCTGACAGGCTCATGGCCACGGCGCACGGGCGGGTCCAGATAAAGCGGCCGGACTCGCCGTTCCGCTTGCACACGACATGCTCGGCGGTGGTGGCAGAGCCCTTCCCGGACGCCTGCCTGAACGTTTTTAAAGCGACCAACAGCAGCACCAGCGCGAACAGCACGGCCAGCCAGCGGCCATCGATTTGCCGGGCTGCCCACAGGCCGGCCGGCGAGAGCAGCATGCCGGTGGCTGCGATCAGCACCGCGGCGCGGTAGCGTACGATCCCGGCACGCAGGCCCAGTACCGCCCCCAGCGCCGCAGCCATGCCGACCGCCATCAACCCGATCGGCCCAGCCTCTGCAACGCTGGCGCCCGTTCCAAAAATCAGCAGTGGGACGGCCAGGATGCCGCCGCCGGCGCCGGTCAGGGCGAGGATCAGTCCCACCACCAGGCCAAGTCCGACACTGGTCAGCATGCCAGCCTCCGGTTTTTCCTGTTCATGTTCAGGCCTTGCCCGGTGTGCGTGCGGCGGAGATCCGCTCAAGCACCTCGAACAGCGCCATACCGGCCAGCATCGCCAAGGTGAAGAGCAATGCCTTGTCTCCGCCGGAAGCGAGCGACGCGAGAGCCGGACCGGGGCAGTATCCACCCAATCCCCAACCGGCCCCAAAGGCGAGCGAGCCGAGCACAAGGCGGCGGTCGATGGCTGTCGCCGTCGGCAGGCGCATTGGTTCACCAAGGAACGAACGTTTGCGGTTGCGGGCGAGGCCAAAGGCGAACCCCCCCACCAGGATCGCTCCACCCATCACGAAGCCGAGCGACGGGTCCCAGCTCCCGGCGAGGTCAAGAAAGCCGACGACCTTGGCGGGATTGGTCATGCCAGAGACGATCAGGCCAATGCCGAACAGGAGGCCGACCAGTAATGCCATGAAGATTTGCATGTCGATTCCTTCAAATGTTCAATTTAAGACGTGGCGTACGAGGTAGACCGTGACGAAGCCGGCGAACATGAATGCCGCCGTCGCGACGAGCGATCGGGGCGACATGCGTGAAATGCCGCAGACCCCGTGGCCGCTGGTGCAGCCTGCGCCGTAACGCGTGCCGACACCGACCAGCAGGCCCGCCGCCACCAGCGTGCCGGCGCCGGCATCGACCGTCACCTCGGGCAGCGTTGCGAACAGGCCGTACACGATCGGGGCGGCAATCAGGCCAGCCAGGAAGGCGACGCGCCAGCCAATGTCGCCACGCACCGGGCGCAGCAGACCGCCCAAGATGCCGCTGATGCCGGCGATCCTGCCGTTCAACAGGATGAAGGCCGCCGCGGCCAGTCCGATCAGCACGCCGCCGGCAAGCGCAGCCTGCGGCGTGAAATGTACCCAGTCAATCGTCATTTCGTTTCTCCTTTGCCTGGCTGGCAGAACAACTCATACAGGACCTGCATGATCGCCGTGGCTTCGTGGCTGTCGATGTTGTAGAAAATTTGCTTGCCTTCGCGCCTGGTGCTGACGAGACCTTCCTCGCGCAGTACCCCAAGCTGCTGGGACAGCGTTGGCTGCTGGATTTGCAGCAGCGTTTCGAGCTCGCTGACGCAAAACTCGCCTTGTGTCAGTTGGCAAAGCAGCAGCAACCGATCGGGGTTGCCCAGTACTTTCAGCAGGCCGCAGGCTTGAGCCGCCGCAGATTGCATCGCTTGCAAGTCCAGTTTTTGTCCATCGCTCATCGTGAATCCTTCTTGTGTTTCGTTATCCCTGGGGATATTATATGCATCGACGATCTATATTTCAATAGATTGTTGTTGAATGCCACGAACAGGAGATCACATGAGCATCCGTTACCTTGATAAGAACTTTGCGATTACCTCGCAAGTGTCGCCTGAATCCTTGCCTGGGCTGCGCGACGCGGGTCTTGCCACCATCATTTGCAATCGCCCCGACGGCGAGGCTGGCGACCAGCCAGCGTTCGCCGCGGTGGCAGAGCAGGCGGCCGCGTGCGGCGTGCAAGCGCATTACTTGCCGGTCGTGCCTGGAAAGATCACCCCGAGCGATGTCGAGGCTTTTGCCGCGCTGTATGCCGACTCGCCCAAGCCCGTATTGGCCTACTGTCGAACAGGACTGCGTGCCGAGACCCTGTGGCAGCTCTCGGAAGGCCTTCGGAATGGTTCGCAAAAAATCAAAGAACAATAAGCTTGGCGCCTGGATCGTCGCGAAATCGTCGTTGGGCAACAGGGTGCTAGCGATCTTAGGTGTCGTTCAGTAAATTGCTGTACATAGAGTTCGTAGCGCGCATTAGTGGTCGAACACGGATGACTCCAAGTTGGCACTGCGTCAACGATTGAGTGAAGCGGCTCTGGTACGCGTGCGTTGGGGCTAACCATTGCGTTCATGTGCTGTGGATAAAGGCCAATCGCCAGCAAGCTAGCAAGTACTGCGGTCGAGTTCAGCTTCCATAACCTCTGCTATTGACCGGTTGCGGGCCTATTGCAGATGTTACTGATCGCAGCTGGCTAACCAGCCTTCAGTATCTCGATGATTGCCAAGCCCAACTGCATCGAATCGGTCCTTGCCGTCGCCTGGCTGCACCCCGAGCCAAGCGGCGCACCAGCAATGGCTTCGTGTTTGCCACCTGTCCATGAAGGCCTGGATTGAATAACTCGCGAGATTAAGATGTAACCCTGCGCTACGTCCGCTCCTGGCCCGATAGCGGCTTGTCAAAACGGCTCAGTGTCCGCCATTGTTGCACTATTAGCAATTTCAGTTTTTAATCCGCTACAGCTTTCACGTGCCCGACTCGCCTGGCGCGTGTCGCCAGCCAGCACAGGATGGCGCCGCCGCAGACCATGGCCGCGCCTTGCCAGAAGGCGCCGGACAAGGGCGTGCGCAGCAGCAGCGTGGACAGCGCCGCCGAGAACACCGGGATGAAGTAGGAGGCACCCGCCAGCACCGTGACGTTCCCGTGCAGGATGCCGACATTCCAGGCGCCGTAACCGAAGCCCATGGCGGCGGCCGCCAAAACCAGGTAGATCACGGCCTCCATGCTGAAGTCCATCTGGCCGCCGCCCTCGAGCAGGTACTTGACCCACAGGCTGATCGAGACCAGGAGGAAGAACACCGTCACGCCGTTCTTGCCGCCGGCGATGCGCGCCGTGACCGTGCAGTAGGCCGCCCAGATCAGGGCGCCGGCGAAGGCCAGGCCGTAGCTGAGCGGGTTGCCGCGCACGTTGGCCAGCATCCCCGCCGCATCGAAGCCCTGCTCTCCGCCCAGCACCCGGCAGATGCCCGCGATCGACAGCAGGAAGCCGGGCACGATCAGGTAATTGGTCCGCTGGCGGTTGAACAGGATGGCGGCCACGATGGTGAAGGTCGGCCACAGGTAGTTGACCATGCCGACCTCGATCGCCTGGCGCCCCGTGTCCGCGTAGCCGATCGAGAGCGCCAGGCACAGCTCGTAGCTCACGAACAGCAGGCTGCCCCAGACAAGATAGCGGCGCGGGAAGTCGGGCAGGCCGACCCAGCCGACCGACAGCAGCAGGAAGACCGAGGCCACGCTGTACATCATGGCCGCGCCGCCGGTGGGCCCCAGGTGCTCGCTGACGCTGCGGATCAGGCCGACGATGGAACTCCACAGCAGGACGGCAAGGAGCCCGACCAGGGTCGCCTTGCTCCTGGTCACGCCTGCTTCGATGCAGCCGCCTTCGCGCGCGCCGCATGCAGCTTGCGGTAGCTGTCGATCAGGCGATGATGGCGGTCCAGCCCTTCCAGCTGCATGCTGGTCGGCGTGAGGCCGTAGAAGCGTACGCTGCCGTCCACCAAACCCAGCGCCGCATCCATGCGCCCGTTGCCGTACATGCGGCGGAAGTTGGCGACATAGTCGTCCAGCTCCATCTCCTCGTCCAGCGCCACTTCCAGCACTACGTTCAGCGCCTGGTAGAAGAGCTTGCGCTCCACGGTATTGTCGTTGTACTGCAGGAAGGCGCCGACCAGCTCGTGGGCCGCTTCGAATTCGTTCAGCGCGAGGTTGATCAGGAGGCGCAGTTCGAGCACGGTGAGCTGGCCCCACACGGTGTTTTCGTCGAACTCGATGCCGATCAGGCTGGCGATATCCGAATGCTCGTCGAGCTCGTTGTTTTCCAGGCGATCGAGCAGATCGGACAAGGCGTCGTCGTCCAGGCGATGGATGTTCAGGATGTCTTCGCGGAACAGCAGGGCCTTGTTGGTGTTATCCCACACCAGGTCTTCCACCGGATAGATTTCCGAGTAACCTGGCACGACGATGCGGCACGCGACAGCGCCCAGTTCGTCGTACACGGCCGTGTAGACTTCCTTGCCCATGTCCTCGAGGATGCCGAGCAGGGTCGCCGCTTCCTGCACGTTCGAATCCTTGCCCTCGCCCGAAAAATCCCACTCCACGAAATCGTAGTCTGACTTGGCGCTGAAGAAGCGCCACGACACCACGCCGCTGGAATCGATGAAGTGCTCGACGAAGTTATACGGCTCGGTGACGGCTTCGCTGGCGAAGGTCGGTTGCGGCAGGTCGTTCAGGCCCTCGAAGCTGCGTCCCTGCAGCAGTTCGGTGAGGCTGCGTTCCAGCGCCACTTCGAAGCTCGGGTGCGCGCCGAAGGAGGCGAACACGCCGCCGGTGCGCGGGTTCATCAGGGTGACGCACATGACCGGATACTGGCCGCCCAGCGACGCATCCTTGACCAGGACCGGGAAGCCCTGCTCTTCCAGGCCCTTGATGCCGGCGACGATGCCCGGATACTTGGCCAGTACCTCCTGCGGCACGTCGGGCAAGGCGAGCTCGCCCTCCAGGATTTCGCGCTTCACCGCGCGCTCGAAGATCTCGGACAGGCACTGCACCTGCGCCTCGGCCAGCGTATTCCCCGCGCTCATGCCATTGCTG
The DNA here is from genome assembly GCF_004798585.1 of Massilia sp. Mn16-1_5. Taxonomy (GTDB): domain Bacteria; phylum Pseudomonadota; class Gammaproteobacteria; order Burkholderiales; family Burkholderiaceae_D; genus Telluria. The sequence continues at coordinate 24,566 of NZ_PPXQ01000004.1, read as the reverse complement.
GCGTAGAGGTTCTCGACCAGGTTCGAGGGGAACCAGACGGTCTCGCCGTCCGACTCGCGCTTGAAGGGCAGCGAGACGATGCCGCGCGCGGCGTTGCCGGAATTGGTGTCGACCAGGTGCGAGCCGCGCAGTTCGCCGTCCGGGTCGTAGATGCCGATGCAGTACTCGTCGAGGATCTCCGGCGGCAGCGCATCGTCCGGACCCGGCTGGAACCAGCGCTCGTTCGGATAGTGCACGAAGTCGGCGCGGGCGATGTCCTCGCCCCAGAACACGCCGGCATAGAAGTGGTTGTTGTTCAGGCGTTCGATGTATTCGCCCAGCGCCGAGGCCAGCGCGCTTTCCTTGGTCGCGCCTTTGCCGTTGGTGAAGCACATCGGCGAATGCGCGTCGCGGATATGCAGCGACCACACGTTCGGCACGATATTGCGCCAGGAGGCGATCTCGATCTTGATGCCCCAGCTGGCCAGCTTCGCGGACATGTTGGCGATGGTCTGTTCCAGCGGCAGGTCCTTACCCGGAATATAGGTCAAGGCCTCGGCGGCCGGATTCAGGGTCAGCAGCGCCTGGGCGTCGGCGTCGAGGTTCTCGACTTCCTCGATCACGAATTCCGGCCCTTCCTGCACCACTTTCTTGACGGTGCAGCGCTCGATCGAGCGCAGGATGCCCTGGCGGTCCTTCTCGGAGATATCGTGCGGCAGCTCGACCTGGATCTTGAAGATCTGCTTGTAGCGGTTCTCCGGGTCGACGATATTGTTTTGCGACAGGCGGATATTCTCGGTCGGAATATCGCGGGTATTGCAGTACAACTTCACGAAATAGGCCGCGCACAGGGCCGACGAGGCCAGGAAGTAATCGAAGGGGCCGGGCGCCGAACCGTCGCCCTTGTAGCGGATCGGCTGGTCGGCGATGACGGTGAAGTCGTCGAACTTGGCCTCCAGGCGCAGTTTGTCGAGGAAGTTGACTTTGATTTCCATGGGAGAATTCCAATCCAATACGAAAAACATAAAGCCCTGTCGGGACAGGGCTTTATGGATCAAAACAGGCGTCGCATGGAAAGTCGCATTCCCGCGCACTGCTGGGCGGCCGAGCCGATGATGTACTTTCCGGCGCTAGACCGGACATTGTCTCACATCGGCATACCGCCTGTCTCGCCGCTGCGGCTGGTGCCGCGGGCGGGAATCAGTTCTGCGCGGCGGCGTGCAGCTTGCGGATGACGGCCGGACGCACGGAATCGGAACCGCGCGACAGCAGGTAGAGCTGCATGAGGTCGCTGCCGCCGCTCGTTGCGTCATGCGCGAACAGGCGCTTGATCGAGTTGGCGAAGGTCGACAGGACGCTGTTCGAAGCTTGTTGTTTTTGAGTGTTCATGATGTTCCTCGCTGTGTGTGATGTCTCCAGTATGGGCGCTTTCAGATAGAAATCAAATCATGGTTTCAGATAATCAGCATTCATACGGCGCATAACTGTCGAAGGAACATCGCTGCGGTCGCCGTCAAGCAGCGTTGGAACGTGGACGGAACAGGCCTCTGCCTGCGGTAACGAGCAACAAGTCGCATCGCGTCGCCGCCAGGGCTTCGCGCGCGGCGGAGATCCCGAGCCAGCGTCCGAGCAGGCCGTCCTGTGGTTTCCGTACGACAACGAGGTCCGGATTCTCGCGGGCGGCATGGACGCGCAGGGCAACCCGTTCCGGGTGCGGTGTCATGCGCAGCGCAAATTGCACATCCGGCAAACGCAGCTGATAGACAAAGCGCCGGAACGCTGCGCGGGCCTCTGCCTGCAGCCGGCGCCGGTGCCGCTTGATGAAGCGGCTGGCCACGGCGGCGCGGCGCATATACCCTTCCATGCCGGTGTCGAGCGGGTGCAGCAGCGTGAAGCGCGCGCCTGGCGCGCAACGCGCCGCCGCGCGCACGGTCTCGAGCGCGGCGTCGGAAAAGTCGACCGCGACCAGCACCCGCGCATACGGCCGCGGTGCCCGATTTCGCAGCACCAGCACCGGTTCGCTGGTGCGCCGTGCGATCGCGCCGAAGCTCCAGGCATTGCGCAGGCGGCCCAGCCAGGACGGTGCATGCCAGCCCTGCACGACCAGGCCGGACCATCCCGGCGCCGCCTGCAGATGATCGAGGGTGTCCGTTCTCGTTGGATCGGCGGACCGGCCGGACAATGCGGTCGCCACCAGGATGCCGTGTAACATGCGCCTTCTCCCTGTCGAATGCCGCGTTCAGGCCTCGGCGTCCGGATCGTCGCGCCGGGTGTCCCGGCGCCCCTTGGCCAGGCCGCGCCGGCCCCAGCGCTCCAGCGAGCGCCGCTGCATCAACGCCTGGCGCACCTTGTAGGCGGCCCGCTTCACGGCGCGGTCGATCGCCGTGTACAGGTTGTCCTGCACGTCGCGCACCACCAGCGTTGGCCTTCCGGGGACGGCCACCAGGATGTGGCATTGCATGTCCTGCCCGCCGCGCGGCCCGTTGATGTCGCCCAGGCGCACCACCACGTCGCCCACCTTGTCGCGGGCGAAGGAAAACGCATGGCGCAGGCGCCGCTGCGCATAGCTGCGCAGGGCTGGCGTGAGGGGAAACTGTCTTGCAAGCAGATGGACTTCCATGGGACTCTCCTGTCGTCGTTCGCTTCAGCCACCACATCGGCGGCATGGCGCCAGTCTCGCCCGCCGCGCGGCGCCTGGCAATTCGCCAAGTCCCCTACGGGTTTCGCGTACTTGGCAGCCTTTTAGGGCGAAGCGGCGATAATGCGTCCATTCCCTTGCGCAGATCCTGTTCATGAAAGACGCACTGTCCACCCGCCCGCTCCTGCAGGCCTGCGCCTTCGTCGCCGCCTACGTGGCCTGCGACATGCTGAGCGGCCCCGAAGCGCGCTACCAGGCGATCGCGCCGGTCTGGCATCCGGCCGCCGGCCTGGCCTTGTATGCGGCGATGCGCCACGGCCGGCGCGCCCTGCTGCCGCTGCTGGCCGCAGCCCTGCTGGCGGCCAGCCTCACGCCCGCCCTGCCGGCGCGGCCGGCGCTGTCGCTGCTGGGCGGCCTGCTGCCGGTCCCGGTCTACCTGGCGCTGGCGCTGTTCACGCGGCGCACGCTGCCGCGCGGCGCCTTCTTCGCCAGCCACCGCGGCATGCTGCTCTGGGCCGCCGTGGTGGCGCTGGGCAGCCTGGCCAGCGGCCTGCTGTATGCGGCGATGGTGCGCACGCCTGCCGGTTCCGCCGGCCTCGCCTGGATCGAGGTGCTGAGCCGCTACGCGATTGCCGAGACGGCCGGCATGCTGGCAATCGTGCCCGCCGCCTGCTTCGTCTTCGACCCCGAGCTGCGCACCGGCTTCCTCAAGCGCGTGCGCAACTGGGACACGGCCGCCTACACGGCCGTCATCGCCCTGTTGCTGGGGATCGCGCTGCAAAGTCCGGCGCCCGCCTCGCTCGCCTACTACCTGCTGATGCTGCCGCTGGCCTGGGCCGCCTCGCGCCAGGGCATGGCGGGCGCCGTCAGTGCCGCCATCGTGCTCGAAGCCGGCGTGACCGTCGCCGCGCTGTGGCCGGTGTCCGACCTCGAGCATATGCCGAACGTGCAGATGCTGGTGCTGACCCTGATCCTGTCCGGCTTCCTGATCGGCATCGCGGTCGACGTCGCGCGCCGCGCCAGCCGGGAATTGCGCCACTCGCTGCGCATGGCCGCCGCCGGCGAAATGGCGGCCGCCGTGGCCCACGAGCTGAACCAGCCCCTGACCGCCCTCTCCGCCTATGGCAGCGCCTGCCAGCGCCTGGTGCTGCGCGAGGGCGGCGATCCGCTGCTGCACCGGACCATCGACGCCATGGCGGCCGAGTCGCAGCGCGCGTCGAACGTCCTGAAACGCCTGCGCGAATTCTTCCGCAGCGGCGCGATCGCGCTCGATGCGCTGTCGCTGGCGGAACTGGTGCACGGCAGCGTCGCCGCATTCGCCGGCCAGGCGCGCGATGCAGGCGTCGCTTTGCAGGTCGGGGAGATTCCCGATGCGCCGCTGCTGGGCGACCGTATCCAGCTCGACATCGTCCTGCGCAACCTGCTGGCGAACGCCCTTCAGGCGCTGGCGGCGGCGCCCGCAGATGAAGGGCGCCGCATCATGGTCGATGCGGGAGTCAAGAGTGGCCAGGTCTGGATCCGGGTCGCCGACACCGGACCCGGCATCGCCGAGAAGATCCGCGACCGCCTGTTCGAGCCCTTCGTCTCGCTCAAGTCGAGCGGTCTCGGGCTCGGCCTCGCGATCAGCCGCTCGATCGTCGAGGCGCACGGCGGCACGCTGATTGCCGCGCCAGGCCCGCATGCGGTGCTTGTCATGACATTGCCCGCGCAGCCGGCGCGGGCGCAAGGAAGGAGTGAACATGAGCAGTGAAAACACCGTCTACATCGTCGACGACGATGCCGCCGTGCGCGACGCGCTCGGCCTGCTATTGAGCCTGAACGGCTACCGGACCGCCTTCTTCGCCGATGCGGAGGCCTTCCTGCAGGCGTGGACGCCGCTGCTGCGCGGCTGCATGCTGCTCGATATCCGCATGCCTGGCATGGACGGCCTGACCCTGCAGAAGACCCTGCGCGAGATGGGCAGCCGGTTGCCGGTGCTGGTCATCACCGGCCATGGCGACGTCGATTCGGCGCGCGAGGCGTTCCGCTCGCAAGCCGTCGACTTCCTGGAAAAGCCGCTGCAGGAAAAGCAGCTGGTGGCGGCGATCGAGGAAGCCTTCCAGCGCCAGGCCAGCGATGCGCGCGCCAGCCCGGCGCACGCGGCCTGGGCCAGGCGCTACGCCAGCCTGACCCCGCGCGAGGCCGAAGTCATGGGGCTGGTCGTGGCCGGCCGCCACAACCGCGAGATCGCGCGCGACCTGGGCATCAGCGTGCGCACCGTCGAGGTGCACAAGACGCGCATGATGGAAAAGCTGGAAGCGGCCAGCGTGGCCGACCTGGTGCGCCAGCACCTGCTCTACGGCGCGTAAGCCTCGCGCTCCGGCTGCGCAAGCACTTCCAGCACGTCGACCCGCAGCATGCCGCCACGCGGCCGCGGCCACTCGATCGCGTCGCCCACGGCCAGGCCGAGCAGCGCGCTGCCGACCGGCGTCAGCACCGAGAGGCGGTCGGTGCCGTCGGCGTCTTCCGGATACACCAGTGTCAGGCAAAATTCCTTGGGCGGCACCGCCATCGCGAAGCGGACGGTCGAGTTCATGGTGACGACGTCCGGCGGGATGTCGTCCGGCTCGCGGATGTCGGCCCGGTCCAGCTCCTCGATCAGGGCGCCCTTGCCCGGCAGCGTGCGTTCGGGCGTGGCGTCCAGCAGCGCCTCGATGCGTTCGAGGTCGTGCGAGGACACGATGGGGCGATTCGAGTGATACATGGTGTCTCTCCTTTCTACTTTTCGCGCGCTACCAGAGCGCGGCTTCGAACAGCGAGGCGGCGCCGGCGAGCGCCGCGACGGCGCCGCCGGACAGGACAAGGCGCGCCAGCCCGCGGCGTTGGCGCACCCCGCGCGAGACGAGGTGCTTGGCGAGACGGCGCTTGCTGCGGCGTTCCATGCGCGACTGCGCATGGGTGCCGGCGTCGCGCTCGAACGACGGGCTGCGGCGGTTCATTGGACTCTCCCTGTTGGTTCGGCTTCAGGGAGGAGTATGGCCGGCCGTGCTGCCGGGCGCATCGGGGGCTTGCGTAAGGGTTTCCCTGATGGGCACTTGCCCCTGTCAGTCGCGGGCGAGCGCGGTGCCGATAGCGGCGCGGCTCAGCGCCACCTGGGCGGCGTCGCGCTGCAGCAGGCGCAGGCGCCGCTGCAGCGGCGCCCAGCCGGGCCATGCGGCGATCCAGGTCGTCTGCTCCGCCGCCTGCGCCGGGGCTGCATCGGCTGCCGCGCCCAGGCTGGCGCGTACCTGCGCAAACATGCCCTCCAGCGCAGCCTCGACTTCCCTGGCCGGCAGGTTCTCGGCGTAGCGCTGCATCAGCAGGCGCAGCGCCGCCATGTGCGCCACCAGCAGGTAGTTCTGCACGGTGAAGCGATTGAGTTCGTCGGGCGCGCGCCGCTTGTCGGCAGGCTCGTCGAGCATGCGTCCCAGGGCCGCGCTGAGCGTGGCGAGGCTGTCCATGAAGCGCTTGCGGCTGATGCGGTAATGGACGTCGTCGCCGGTGCGTTGTAAAAGCAGGTCGGCGGCGGCGTCGATGTACTTGCGGTTGGCGTCCAGCACCGCATTCACCAGGCGCGGCAGGTTCTGGTACTCCCAGCTCGGCAACACGTAGCTGAAGAAGGTGGCGATCAGGGTGCCGAGCAGCGTGTCGAGCAGGCGCTCGCTCACACCCGTGCCGCCGTGCGGTACCGTCAAGCCGATCAGCAGCAGCGCCTGCACGCTGGCGGCGACCGCCGTGTAGCGGTATTTGATCGACAAAAAGGCCGGCGCTGCCGCGGTCGCGACGAACAGGAAGCCGATCAGGATCGCCGGGGTGTGCACGAAGTGCAGGATCACGGCCGTGATCAGGCAGCCGATCAGGGTGCCGACCAGGCGGTCGGCGCGGCGCTGCTTGGTCAAACTGAAGCTCGGTTTCAGGATCACGGCGATGGTCAGCGCCGTCCAGTAACCGTGCGAGGTGTAGGGCAGCCAGCGCGAGGCCAGCAGGCCGACCAGGATCGCCATCGCCACCCGCAGGGCGAAGCGGAACACCGGCGAGGACCAGCGCAGGTTCGATACCAGGATGCCGAGGCTGTAGCGCTGCTGGGTGAGGAAGGGCGTCATGTCGGTGTGCGGCACCAGCGGCAAGGCGCCGTGCGAGGCCTGGGTGGCCGCATGCAGGCGCCCGATCATCGCGATCACGTCGCGAATCTTGTTGGCCGTGGCGCGCAGCGCGGCCTGGGCATCGTAGTCTTCGCCCTCGCCTACCGGAACGTCGCGCAGGACGGCGTCGAGCGCGGCCAGCTCGGGGCCGTAGTCGGCGTTCGGACGCGAAGGCTGGTTGCGCGTCATCGCATACGCCACCGCCTCGATATCGCGCGCCGCCTTGCCGATCAGGTCACCCAGCAGCGGCAGGATCGTGCCCTTCGCGAAATGCTGGCGCAGCAGCTCGTAGTCGGTGTGGGTCGCCAGCACCAGTTCATAGAGGTCGAACATGGCGTAGTGCACCTGCACCAGGATCTCCTCGCTTGGTGCCGGTTTGCCGCGCAGGATCAGGTCGCGCGAGGCCTGCTGGCGCTCGGCCAGCACGCTCTGCTCGCGCACCAGCTTTTCCATCTGCGCCGGCAGGCTGGCTTCGATGTCGTAGCAGCCGGCCTTCATGTTCGTATAGTTGGCCAGCTCGTACAGCGCCTCGGCCAGCACCTGCTGCTTGAGGCGGCGCTGCAGGCGCCAGACCACCACCATCGCATACGCCATGTAGCCGGCGCCGCCGGCGAAGAACAGCGCGCCGTGGCGCAGCGCCTGCAAGGGCGTGGACGGCGCTTCGCTCGACAGCATCATCACGAACAGCGCCGCGAACTGCAGCGGCATCGCCTTGCGGCCGTAGACCACCATCATGCTGGCCAGGAAGGAGACCAGCACGATCACGGTGAACAGCAGCCACTGAACCTGCGAGGACAGGCTGACCAGCAGCGCCACCACGGAGCACAGCAGCACGCCGGCCAGCATCTCGTTGAACTTGTGGCGCAAGGGACTGGGCATGTCCATCAGGCTGGTACACAGCGCGCCCATGGCGACGGCGACCGCGGTCGGCAGGTCGGCGACGTAATAGGTGAGGAAGGTCAGGCCGATGATGCCGGTGGCGATGCGCAATCCGGTGGCGAAGTAGTGGCTGAAGAGGAAGGTGCGGGGAGCGAGGGCGTATTGCATGGGTTGGATCGCTCGCTTTCCGGACGGGTCAGCGCGTGGGGAATGATGAGTGAATTATAACGCTGCTCCGGGACCGGACCCGCACGCGAGAGACGCCGGATTAAACCGGAAAATGGAACAGTGTTATCCAATCCGGAGGCTTACTCTCGCTTTCCGCAACAGTTAAAGTTATGGCTGTCAACACCGCATCACCTTCACCAGGAAAGCACAGCATGCAGATCAAGCACATCATCGCCGCCATCGCCACCGTTACCGCGGCCGCCGGCGCCTTCGCCGCCGACACCTATACCATCGAGCCGAACCACACCTACCCGAGCTTCGAAGCCGACCACATGGGCGGCCTGTCGGTCTGGCGCGGCAAGTTCACCAACACCAGCGGCAGCATCACCCTCGACCGCAAGGCCAGGACCGGCACGGTCGACATCACCATCGATGCCAGCACCATCGACTTCGGCCACGCCAAGATGAACGAGCACGCGAAGAGCGCCGACATGTTCGACGTCGCCAAATTCCCGACCGCGACCTATAAATCCAAGTCGATCACCTTCAAGGGCGACACGCCGGTGTCGGTCGACGGCGAACTGACCCTGCACGGCGTGACCAAGCCGGTGAAGCTGAGCATCAACCAGTTCAAGTGCATCCAGCACCCGATGTTCAAGCGCGAAGCCTGCGGTGCCGATGCGACCGCCACCTTCAACCGCAGCGACTTCGGCATCGACTACGGCGTGCAGATGGGCTTCAACCCGACCGTCAAGCTGGCGATCCAGGTCGAAGCGCTGAAGCAGTAATCAGCCAAGGTAGTCTGGCTGGTTCCGGGGCGCGGCCGCATTGAAGGCCGGCTGCGCCATGCAGGTCTCGTAGACCGCCATCACCTTCTCGAAACGCGACAGGTCGCAGCCCATGCGCTGCGCGTTCGCCACCTGCGGCACCAGGCAGCAGTCCGCCAGCGTCGGCGTCTCGCCGACGCAATAGCTGCTCTTCGGCCCCGCCGCCAGCAGCTGCTCCACCGCATTCAATCCCTCCTCCACCCAGTGCGCGTACCACGCCGACTTGTCGGCCTCGCTCACATTCAAGGGTCCGCTCAAATACTTCAGCACCCGAATGTTGTTGATCGGGTGGATGTCGCAGGCGATCGTCTGCGCGATTTCCAGCACCCGCGCGCGCGTCAAACGGTCCTGCGGCACCAGGCGCGGTTCCGGATAGCGCGCATCCAGGTAGTCGATGATGGCAAGCGACTGGGTCAGCTTGACCTCGCCGTCTATCAAGGTCGGCACGATCGCGGCCGGACTGAGGGCGCGATATTCGTCGGCGCCCTGCTCCCCGGCGCGCAGGTTGACGGCCGCGTATTCATAGGGCAGGCCCTTGAGGGCCAGCGCGATGCGCACGCGGAACGAGGTCGAACTGTTGAAGAAGCTGTAGAGTTTCATGGGTTTGTCAGGTAATCAGGCGACGGCGGTGCGCACCTGCTGGTTGGCGTATTTGCCGTACATGGCGTAGATCGCGATCGATGCCAGCAGGGCCGGAACGGCGAGCAGCATGATGATGGTCGAGAAGCCGAGGCCCGCGCCGAGCAGCGCGCCACCCATCATCGAACCCAGGATCGCGCCGCAACGGCCGATGCCCAGCGCCCAGCTGACGCCGGTGGCGCGGTTGCTGGTCGGGTAGAACGAGGCCGCCAGCGCGTTGGCGCCGATCTGCGAGCCGCTGATGCAGAAGCCCACGCCGAAGACAGCGATATTCAGGATCAGCAGATCGGTGTACTGGAAGCTGATCAGGGCAATGAACAGGATCGCGGTCAGGTAGGAGATGCCCAGCACCTTGTAGGCGTTGTAGCGGTCCATGGCCCAGCCGAGCACGATGGCGCCGACGGTGCCGCCGACCTGGTACATGGCGGCGACCATCGCCGCTTTCGCGATCGGGAAGCCGGCGTCCTTGAACAGGGTCGGCAGCCAGTTGGTCAGCAGGTAGACGATGAGCAAGCTCATGAAGAATGCGCCCCACAGCGCCATCGTGCCGAAGCTGAGCTCTTTCGCGAACAGCTGCGCCACCGGCGAGCGCTTGACGGCGCTTGGCGATTCGGGAACGTAGAAGGAAGCGCCTTCCAGTTTGGCCGTCGGAGTGATACGGCGGATGATGGCCTTGATCTTGTCGCTGCCGGGACGGCGCAGCACCAGGAAGCGGACCGATTCCGGCAGCAGGAACAGCAGCACGACGGCAAACACCATCGGCACGTAGCCGCCGAACAGCAGCACGCTGCGCCAGCCGTAGGCCGGGATCATGTGCGCGGCCAGCACGCCGCCCAGGCCCGAGCCGAGGGTGAAGCCGCAAAACATGATGGTGACGACCACCGACTTCGTACGCGTCGGCGCGTATTCGGAGGTCAGCGTGATCGCGTTCGGCATCGCGCCGCCCAGGCCCAGGCCGGTCAGGAAGCGGAAGAAGGCCAGCATGGCCAGCGAATCGGTATAGGCCGAGGCCAGGCTCCAGATGCCGAAGAACAGCACGGACAGGACCAGCACCATCTTGCGGCCGATGCGGTCGGCCAGCGGGCCGGCAACGAAGGACCCGGCGGCCAGGCCGACCAGGCCGGCGGACAGCAGCGGTCCGAGCTGGGTTGGCGACAGGCCCCATTCGGATTTCAGCGAAGGCGCGATGAAGCCGATGATGGCGGTGTCGAAGCCGTCGAGGGCGATCACGACGAAGCAGAGGAAGGCGACCAGGAACTGGTAGCCGGTGAAGCGGCCGGAATCGATCAGCTGCTGGACATCGATGCGTTTTGTGCTGCTTGTGCTGGACATGTGTATCTCCTGATGTTGTTTTGGAGCGCGGCGGTCTTATGCTGCCTGGCGCTGGTTTTTCGTAGGGTGGGCACTCTGTGCCCACGCGGTCGTACCTCGGCATACCGCACCGCTTGGAGCTCGCCTTGCGACATGCACGCGTTCTACCGCGTGGGCACGGAGTGCCCACCCTACAAAGGCGGGTATAGCCGGCGTCGACGAACACCAGAGGGTAGCGTCAGCCCACGTCGACGAATACCCTTCCCCCTTCGATCTTGACGGGATAGGTGCGCACCGCCTCGGTGACCGGTTCGCACATCGGCTTGCCGTCGCGGATATCGAATTTCCCCTGATGCAGCGGACACTCGATCTCGAAGCCTTCCAGGAAGCCGTCGCACAGGCGCGCGTGGCCGTGGGTGCAGATGTTGTCGGTCGCGTAGACCTGGCCGTCGACGCTGTACAGGGCCAGGTCCTTGCCCGCCGTCTGCACGCCCATCACGTCGTCTTCGGGCACCTCGTCGTGTGCCGTCACCTCTAACCAATTGCTCATCTTTGCCTCTTCAAATCGGATAAATCAGGGAATTCGGAATCATCTCGGTGTCGTACACGCAGACCCGTGCCTCGAACTTTAGGCCCTCGGGCGTGATGCGCACGCGGTCCAGGTAGCGGCCGACGTTGAACACCGTCGTTTCCTGGCTCAGCTTCGTGCGGAAGACGGCGTAGTTGGTCTCCGCCTCGATCAGGTCGCCGTCGATGCGCAGGATGCGCGGCAGGCTCACCACATGGCGCTGGTAGTAGGGATCGTGGAACAGAGTCTCCTTGATGCCGTAGGCGCGGTCGCGCAGCATGCCCTTGCTGATCAGGGCCAGGGTGCACAGCGGGAAGCCGCGTTCGTGGTTCTCGCGCGGCTGGACTTTATAGCTGCAGTCGTCCACGAAGAAGTCGATCCAGCGCTCCCAGTCCTGGGCGTCGATCGCCGCCGCGTAGTCGGCATTCAGCTGCGCCAGCTGCAGCAGCGCCTGGAATTGGTCGTTCATCGTTCAGTCCTCCATCACGCTGCGCCAGTACTCGTACATCCCGCGGATCAGGGTCTCGGTCACCATGTGGTCGGTGTTGCCGACCTCGTGGCCGCCCAATTCCGCCACCGCGCGGTGGAAGGGTTTCTGCTCGAAGCCGTATTGCGAGAGCTCGATCACCTCGCCGTCGTCGGCCGATACAAAACCCGCCGGTCCGAACAGGTTGGCCTGGATCAGGCGCCGCTCGGTCATCTCGGGCGTGTCGTCCTCGAAGCCGAAGTGGGTCCAGACGAAGTCGAAGGAACCCTTGCCGTCCGGCTGGATGTGGCGCGTCGAGACGCTGTTCACCTGCTGCTGGAAGATCACGCTCGGGAACACGGTCATCATCACGGCCGTCGGGCCGCCCCACCAGGCTTCGGGCACGATGTCGAGCAGGCGCTTGTCCTGGATCTCCATGCTCTCCTTGAAGCTGGTGACGCCGGCCGTGACTTCCGACTTGGCGCCACCGGTCCCGCGGGTCGAGATCATCGCCGCGTGGCGGTGGCGCTCGTCCATCACCAGCTGCGACTTGTTATCCGCGCGCCAGAGGCCGTAGGTGACGAACCAGGTATGCAGCAGGCCCGGGTGATACGGGTCCTTGATGTTCTCCTGCATCAGCTTCCAGTTGCCGGGAATGCGCTGGCGGTTGTAGCCGAGGATTTTCAGTTGACGCCCGTTGAACAGGCGGTCGAAGTAGCCGAGGATGTCCGGGCCGAGATAGTCTTCCAGCGATTCGACGGCATGGTCGAAGGAGGCGAACACGACGCCGCCGCGGGCCGCGACCTTCAGCTTGGTCAAGCCGTGCTCCTTGGTATCGAACTCCTTCGGCATCCCGCCCTGCACCTTGCCATTCTGCTTGACGCCGCGCCGGAAGGGCACGCCCTGCAGGTCGCCATTCAGCTTGTAGTTCCACTGATGGTAGGGGCAGACGAATTCCTTCTTGTTGCCGTGGCGCTCACGGCAGAACTGCATGCCGCGGTGGGCGCACACGTTTTCCACCACGTTGATCGCGCCATCGGCGCCGCGCACCATGATGACGGAACGCTCGCCGATGACGGTGCGCTTGAAGTCGCCCTCGTTCGGCACCTCGGCCTCGAGCCCGACATAGCACCAGTGGCCGTGGTAGAACAGGCGCTCGAGTTCGCGCTTGTAGATGGCGTCGTCGGTATAGACCGAGAACGGAATCCGGCTGCTGGCTTCTTTCGATTCCCACTCAGGGCGAATCGGGAATACTTTTGGCGCGTCTCCCATGGCCGTCTCCTCCTTTTGTTGTTTAGCCGGCGACGCGGACGCGGATCGCGTCCAGGTTCGCCACCGTTCCCACCATCAGGTCGCCGCGCTGGACCGCGTTCACGCCTTCCGGGGTGCCGGTCATGATGATGTCGCCCGGCTCCAGGGTCTCGTACTCGGACAGGTAGGCGATCGATTCGGCGACCGACCAGATCAATTTGCTGACATCCGATTTCTGGCGCGCTTCGCCGTTGACCGTCAGGGCGATCTCGCCTTCGACGACGTGGCCCACTTCGGAAGCGCGGCGGATCGGCCCAATTGGCGCCGACTGCGCGAAGGATTTGCCGAACTCCCACGGCCGGCCCTTGTCGCGCGCTTCGAGCTGGATGTCGCGGCGGGTCATGTCCAGGCCGACGGCGTAGCCGTAGACGTGTTCGAGCGCCTGCTCGACCGGGATGTTGGCGCCACCCTTGCCGATCGCGACCACCAGTTCGATCTCGTGGTGGAAGTTGGCGGTCTTCGGCGGATACGGGATCGTCACCTCGCCCTCGCCCGCATTACTCCCGACCGCGACGACGGCGTTGGCCGGCTTCATGAAGAAGAAAGGCTTTTCGCGGTCCGGATCGCGGCCCATCTCGCGCGCGTGGGCGGCGTAGTTGCGGCCGACGCAGAAGAGACGGTTGACGGGGAACTGCTGCTCGCTGCCGGCAACCGGCAGGGTGTACACCGGGGCCGGCGCAACTGCGTATTCCATGATGATCTCCAGGTAAGTAGGTTAGATTTTTTCTTCGCGCCAGAGGCCGAGCGCCTGCTGCATCGGGCGGTCCGAGAAGCTGAACAGGATTGTGTCTTCATCCGCACGCAGGCTCAGGGTGTGCCAGGACGGCACGACAAAGACGTCGTTCGGGCCGAAGGTATACGTCGTGTCGCCGATGACGGCGCTGCCCGCGCCTTCCAGGCAGACGTAGACGGTGGCGTCGGTGCAGCGGTAAGGCGCGCTCGCGAAGCCGCCGGGGAGCAGCTGGGCGAAGGCGCCGATGGTCGGCATCGGCGAGGCGCCGGTGGCCGGGTTCACGTAGCGCAGCTTGTGGCCGAAGTGGGCGTCGGGCGCGGTGCGGGCGATGCCGGTCAAGGCTTCCTTCGTCTGCGCGAACGGATAGACGAAGACCTTGGTCGGCTCGGAGGCTTTCTGGTCAAGGTCGAGCGGCACCATGTTGTGGCCGTAGCGCGCCAGCGAATCGCCTTCCGGGCGCGCCGTCTGCTGCGAAGCGGCCGCACCGTGTTCGGCGAAACCGGCATCGAAGAAGCGCACCGTCGGGATGTCCAGGCCGTCGAGCCAGACCACCGGCTCGGTGCCGAGGTTGCCGTGATCGTGCCAGGTCCAGGACGGGGTGATGATGAAGTCGCCGCGCCGCATGGTGGTGCGCTCGCCGTCGACGGCCGTGTAGGCGCCCTCGCCGTCCAGCACCAGGCGCAGGGCCGACTGGGTGTGGCGGTGCGCCGGGGCCACTTCGCCCGGCATGATCAGCTGCAGGCCCGCGTACAGCGACTGCGTGATCGAGGAATTGCCGCGCATGGCGGGGTTTTCCAGCACCAGTACGCGGCGCTCCGCTTCGCTGGCCGTGATCAGGCGGCCCGCTTCCATCACGTGTTCGCGCACTTCGGCATAGCGCCACAGGGCTGGCGCCACCGGCGACTTCGGCGCCTTCGGCACCAGTGCGCCGAGCACTTCCCACAGCGGCGTCATGTTCTGGCCGCTGATGCGGCGGTAGTACCGGGCGCGTTCCTCTTTTACCGCGTCCTGTCCGCTCATGTTCATGTCCATTCGGTCTCCTCCGTTTATCTCAAGCCGCCTTGGCGTAGAAGGCGTCGGCGTAAATGTGCTCGAACGCGATGCCGCGTTCGCTTGCGACCAGGGTCGCGGCATCGACCATCGGCGGCGCACCGCACAGGTAGGCGCGCCAGCCTGCGAGCGAGGTCCAGTCCTGGGCCACGGCGTCGGTGACCAGACCACTGCGCATGCCCTCACCGGCAGCGCCTTCGGCGACGACCACGTGCAGGTGCAGGTTGCGGTGTTCTGCCGCCAACCGGGTCAGCGTGTCGAGACCGTAGACGTCGCGCGGGCCGCGCACGCCGAAATACAGGTGAATGTCGTTGCGCATGCCGGCTTCAAAAGCGCCGCGCACGATGGACAGCACCGGCGCCAGGCCCGTGCCGCCGGCGACGCACAACATCGGCCCTTCGTGTTTCCGGCGCAGGTAGGAGGTGCCGAGCGGGCCGCTGACGCGCACCGTGTCGCCCGCCTTCAGCTCGCGGTCGATGTAGCCAGTGACCCGCCCGTCCGGGACGACGCGCACGTGGAATTCGAGTTCGTCGTCCGTCGCCAGGCCGGCCATCGAATAGGGGCGGATGTGCTCCGGCGTGAACTGCAGGGTCGCGTACTGGCCGGGCGAGAATGCCAGCGGTTTGGCGGGACGCAGGCGCAGGCGGCGTACGTCGTGGGTCAGCCGGTCGACCGCGGTCACGGTCGCCTTCAGGATGCGCGCAGGATGGGTGATGACTTCGTCGAGTTCGGGCACCTCGATGGTGCAGGAGTCGACCAGGACGCTGGTGCAGGCCAGCACATAGCGGCCGCCTTCCTCTTCATCGGCGACCGGCTGGCCGTCGGTGGTGCCGAGCTTGCCGTCAATGAGCTTGCAGCGGCAGGTGCCGCAGCGGCCGGCGGTGCAGCTGTAGGAAATGGGGACGCCGTGCTCGCGCAGGGTGGCGAGGAGGTTGGCGCCCGGTGCAGCGGGTAGCACCCGGCCGAGCGCGGGAATGTGCAGCTCCATGCTTGTCTCCGAATCTTATGATTTCGTTATGGAGTCAATTATAGGAAGTGCAGTAAAATAAAAATATAAAATCCCGTGAATCGGCGATATAGATTTGATGAATGCGACGGAGGCGAGATGCTGAACCTGAGAGACGTGGACCTGAACCTGCTGGTGGTCTTCCTGGAGCTGTACCGGGAGCGCCGCGTATCGGTCGTGGCCGAGCAGCTGGGCCTGACCCAGCCGGCGGTCAGCAATGCGCTGGCGCGCCTGCGCAAGATGATGAACGACGAGCTGTTCCTGCGCAGCGCACGGGGCATGGAGCCGACGCCCTACGCGGTCCAGCTGGCCGAGCCGATCGCCGAGGCCCTGGCGCGGATCCGCGATACGCTGGAACGCCAGCTGGAATTCGATCCGGCTACCAGCACGCGCAAGTTCACGATCGCGATGACCGACCTCGGCGAAATCCACTTCCTGCCGCGCCTGATGCGGCGCCTCGGCGAGGTGGCGCCCGGGGTCACGATCAGCACGGTCAGGAACACGGCCGTCAACCTCGCGGACGAACTCGAAGCGGGCCGGGTCGACCTGGCGCTCGGACTGCTGCCGCAACTGAAAGGCGGATTCTTCCAGCGCCTGCTGTTCCGCCAGCGTTATGTCTGCCTGTTCCGCGAAGGGCATGCGCTCGACAGGGAATCGATGTCGCTGGAAGACTTCGAAGCGGCGCAGCACATCGTCGTGGTGGCCGGCGGCACCGGCCACGCGATCGTCGACGACACCATCGCGCGCCGCAACGTCAAGCGCGACGTGCGCCTGAGCGTGCCCCACTTCGTCGCGCTTGGCCACATCCTCTCGACCACCGACCTGATTGCGACCGCGCCCGAGCGCTACGTGCGCGAAGGTATGAAGCCATTCGGGCTGAAATACTTGCCGCATCCGGTGCCCTTCCCGGAGTTCGACGTGAACCTGTTCTGGCATGCGAGGTTCCACAAGGAGCCGGGCAGCCAGTGGCTGCGCAATGAATTGGCGGGGCTGGCAGAGACGCACTGATTCCCTGGTCCTGGTGGCACTGCATTTGCTTAGGACAGGCTGTAGCGCCGCCACCTTGCGATTGCGCGGTCGAGCTGACCGACGGTTGTTCCGTTCAGGTACAGGTGTTACATTATGGAACACTATTCCAGCACGAGAGCCGCAAGCCAGGGCCGCAAAGGAGACATGGAATGTTGTACGGATACTCTGCATCACGACCGGAAGGCGCCGGCGCGCCTATGCCGGTCGCCAACTGGAACGGGGAGATGGGCGCCGTGATCGAAACCTCGCACCGGCGCTCGGAAGCGTATGGCCTCTGTCCCGGCGCCCGGCCGGATTACGACCCGCTCGCGCACCAGGACCTGTCGCTGCTGGTCGAGCAGAACCGCATGCTGCACGCCCATGCGCTGCCGACCATGGAGACGCTCTACCAGCAGATCGTCAACACCCACAACATGGTGCTGCTGACCGATGCCCAGGGCGTCATCGTGCACTCCATCGGCGATGCCGACTTCCTCGAAAAGGCGCACCGCGTCGCCCTGACCCCAGGCGTGGCCTGGTCCGAGGAGCGCCGGGGAACCAATGCGATCGGCACCGCGATCGCGGAAAAAGCCCCTGCCCTGGTCCATGCGGACCAGCACTTCCTGGCGGCCAACCACTTCCTGACCTGCTCCGCCGCGCCGATCACCGATCACCAGGGACGGGTTGTTGGCGTCCTCGACGTCAGCGGCGACCAGCGCAGCTTTCACAAGCACACCATGGCCTTGGTGCGCATGTCGGCGCTGATGATTGAAAACCAGCTGTTCGCGGCCACGTTCGAGCATGCGATCACCCTGCACTTCCACGCCCGCCCCGAATTCATCGGCACCCTGATGGAGGGGATCGCGTCGTTCAGCCCGGGCGGGCGCTTCCTTGCGGCGAACCGCAACGGCCTGTTCCAGCTCGGCCTGTCCTACCCCGCATTGCAGTCGCATACCTTCAGTTCCCTGTTCGGCCTGCCCGTCTCGGCGCTGTTCGACCACTACCGCACAGCGGCGCCGGGCCTGCTCGACCTGTCGATGCACAATGGGGTACGCGTGCGTGGCCGCGCCCAGCTGCAGCTGGGCAGCGGGCTGCATGCACTGACCAGCCCGCAGGAAGCGGCGGCGCCGGTGTCTCCGCCCGCCGCTGCGCGGCCGCGGCGCCTGTCCGGGCTGCGCTACCTCGACACGGGCGATCCCCAGCTGGCGCAGGTGATCGCCAAGGTGAGCAAGGTGCTCGGGCGCGACATTCCGATCCTGATCATGGGCGAGACCGGCACCGGCAAGGAGTTGCTGGCGCAGGCCATCCATAACGATTCGCCGCGTGCCCAGGGTCCGTTCGTGGCGGTGAACTGCGCGTCGATACCCGAGACGCTGATCGAATCCGAACTGTTCGGCTACGAGGAAGGCGCCTTTACCGGCGCGCGCAAGAAGGGGGCGACAGGCAAGATCCTGCAGGCGAACGGAGGCACGCTGTTCCTCGACGAGATCGGCGACATGCCGGTCAGCCTGCAAGCGCATTTGCTGCGCGTGCTGCAGGAGCGGACGGTCACGCCGCTCGGCAGCGGCAAGTCGGTCCCGATCAACGTCGAACTCATCTGCGCCACCAACCACAACCTGCGCGAGCGGATCGCAAGGGGCCTGTTCCGCGAAGACCTGTACTACCGCCTGAACGGCCTGGTGGTCAAGCTGCCGCCGCTGCGCGAGCGCACCGACCTGGAAACCGTCGTGCGCAAGATCCTGGCGACCGAGTCCGGCGGCGGCCATTACACCGTCTCCGAACAGGTGCTGCGCCTGTTCCGCCAGCATAAATGGCCGGGCAACTTCCGCCAGCTGACCAATCTCCTGCGCACGGCCGTCATCATGGCTGGCGAGGAAAGCGAAATCGGCCTGTGCCACATGCCGGACGACTTCCTCGACGATATCGGCAACGGCGACGCTGGCGATGGGGAGTTGCCAGCCGCGCTGGCGGCCGTCACCGCGCACATGCCTGCCGGGATCACGAATCTCGAACAGATGGAGATGAGCGCCATCCTGAGATCGCTCGAGGCAAACGGCGGCAACGTATCGGCGACCGCACGTGCGCTCGGCGTGTCGCGCAATACCATTTACCGCAAGCTGCCGCAGGCGAAATAGGCCCGTCATAGCGCTTGCGGAAGGAAGGGCGAGCAACGCTTGCGCCCAAGCTTGTCGATCGTCAGCAGGTCGACGCCCGGCAGGCGCGCCGCCAGCGCATGGGCGCAGCGGCTGCCCAGCACCATGAAGGCGGTCGACAGGCCGTCCGCTTCGATCGCCGTCGGCGCCAGCACCGTGACGCTGGCAAGTTCAAGCGGCGAATCGCCCGTCGCCGGATCGAAGATATGGTGGTGCATGCGGTCGCTCGTGAACGCGGCTTCGTAGTCGCCCGAAGTGGCGACGCAGCGCCCGTCCACCCGAACGGCCGCGGCCACCCTGCCAGGTACGCGCGGGTCGGGCACGCCAAGCTGCCAGTCGCGTCCGCCCGCATCGCCGTGCGCGGCAAACTCGCCGGTGTCGAGCAGCGCGTGCACCACGCCACGGGCGCGCACCGCGCGCAGCGCCAGATCGGCGGCATACCCCTGCGCCAGGCCGTTGAGCGTGATCCGCATCCCCGGTTTGCGCAGCATCACGCGTTCGCTCGCGGCATCGACCAGGTTCCAGCCGACCAGCGCGCGTGCGCGCTCGCGCTCCGCCGGCGACGGCAGAATGCCGGCGTCGAAGGCGCGCCGTCCGGCCTGCCACAGCGGCTGCACCGTGATGTCGAACGCGCCGGCGGTCAGCCGAGACAGGTCGCGGGCATGGCGCAATACCGCCAGCAGGTGCGGGTCGGGCCGCGCCAGGAAGCCGTCGCGGTTCAGCCGGTAGACCTGGCTGTCGGGGTCGTAGATGCTCATCAGGCCCTCGACCTTGCGCACCGCCGCCAGCGCGTCGTCGATCGCCCGGCGCGCCACCTGCTCATCCGGATGGCGCAAGGTGATGCCGACCGTAGTACCGAAGGCAAGTGCCGTCGCCTTGTGCTGCGGCGCATGCGCCGCCTGCGTGGCCCCGGACCCGAGCGCGATCGACCCGAAGCCCGCTGCGATGAACCGTCGTCGCCGCATCATTTTTTCCCGTTTGCCATCTGGGCGGACACGATCGGAATCGTCCGTGTCCGCTTCTTTTCCATAATCCGCGGTGCGCACAGCGCGTCGCTTTCGTGGATCGCCACGCAGTCCATGCAGGCGAAGCATTCGTCGTAATCCACCTTGCCGCCTGCATCGATGGCGCCGTAGGCGCAGCGGTGACGGCAGGTTTGGCAAGGCGTCCCACATTCGACGCGGCGCGCAATCGGATTCCACAGGCGCAGCTTGCCGAGCAGCGCCAAGGCTGCGCCGAAGGGGCACAGGTAGCGGCAAAAGAATTTGTAGGAGACCATCGACAGCACCAGCAGCCCCGCTGCCCAGGCCACGAACGGCCAGGCGCGCTCGAAGTTGAGCGTGATGGCGGTCTTGAACGGCTCGATCTCGACCAGCGCCGTACACAGTGCCGGAAACAGCAGGGCCGACAGAACGATGGCGGCCAGCATTCCGTATTTCACGCGTTTCAAGTGCAGGTCGAGGCGGCGGCCGGCGCGCAGTTGCGGCAGCCGCAGGCGCCGGCCCAGCTGTCCCGTCAGTTCCTGGAGCGCGCCGTAGGGGCACAGCCAGCCGCAAAAGGCGCCGCGTCCCCAGGCCGGCAGCGACACCAGCACGGCGCCCGCCAGCACCAGCGTCATCGGGTCGAACAGCAGGAAGCCGAGGCCGCGTCCTTCGCGCAGCGCCTGCAGCACGCCGGTGATGTTGACGATGGAAAGCTGGGCCTGCGCACGGTAGCCGATGAACACGACCGTGAACAGCAGCCAGCCGCGGCGCAGCCAGGCCAGGCGCGCGGCATTGGCCGCCAGACGCCTCGGCAGTGCCAGCGTAAGCCCGAGCGCCACCAGCGCGATGCCCAGCAGCGCCAGATCCGGCAAACGGGTGCGCCAGCTGGCTTGCCACGCGGGCGCTGCCTGCTCCGGCTTCGTATAAAAGCGTGCCGGCAACTGGTAGCGCAGGCGCAGCTCGCGCGTGATCCGTTCCGGATAGACGATCCCCTTGCTGCGTGTGACCGGCAGCGCGAATTCGAGCAGCTGCGCCGGGTCCAGCCCGGCCTGGGCGATCACGCGCAGCGCGACCAGCTCGGTCGCGGGCAGCGCGGCCGAGGGCGCCGGCTTCAGGTCCAGGTCGAGGTCGCGCAGCTCGAAGGGCAAGCGGTCCTGCCTGAGTACGATGCGTTCCGGCACGCTGCCGCGCACGAACTCGTCGGAGAGAATGCCGTGGCGTCCCGCGCTCAGCACCACCAGCGCGTGATCCTGCGGTTCGAGGCGATTGGCGAGCCGGCGCCAGCTGGGCGCGTCGAGCAGGTTGCGCCCAGCTGACGGCACCGACGCCCAGGCCAGCCAAAGGTCGATGAACACGGCGTCTGGCTCTGCCAGCGCCTGCGGATCGAGGCCCTCGCCCGCGCTGCCCGCGAACAGCGCCTCGACATCGCGGTTGCGCACCCGCAGGTGGGCAAGCAGGCCCGCCGCGCGCAGCGTCTCGAGGTCCATCTGCTCGAACAGGTCGGTGCGGATGCGCGCGATCCTGCTCGGGTCGCGTCCGGCGGCGAAGCCGAGTTTGGCGCGCGCCACCTGCAAGGCCGCCGACAGCACGCTCTGGTTGATGATGCGTACCGATGCGGTGGCTTTCGACACGCCGTCCAGGCGCACGCGGCCAGCGCCGCCGGGACCGTCTACCTCGATACCCTGGGCCAGGGCCGCGCCCTTGTACTGGCCGACGAATTGCGCCAAGGGCGCTTCGCCGAGGCCGTCCAGGAACACCGGTTCATGCTGCGACAGCACGGCGACGTCGAGGAACACCCCTTGCGGATCGATGGCCACCAGCAGGTTGATTGGAACGCCGGCGAAACCGGGAATCGGCGCCAGGTCGATGGACTCGAACGCATAGCCCACCAGTTCGGTCGCGGTCCCGTTCTGCTTGAACAGCGGCCAGGCCGGAAGGTCGGCGGCGAGCTCGCCGACGGTGAGCGGGGCTGGAAAGCGGCGTGCAAGCTCCGCGCGCGACAGGACCCCGGCCTGCGCACGAGGCGCGCACAGCAGCAGCGCCCAGAACAGCAGGAGCAGCTTCAATGCCATCTCTTTGTTCATGTTGCGCCCGGCGCGACGAGGAGAAAAAGCTGACGGCCGCAGCCGTCAGGAAACGCCGCCCATGCCGGCGGCGCTTGGAGACACTAACTCGTAGTCAGATCTTGGTGGCCAGCTTGAATACCCAGACAGAACCGCCCTGTTCCAGGAAGTTGACCTTCTTGGCCACCTCGCCGCCCCACAGCGGGACCGCGCCGCCCCAGCCCGAGACCACGGCCACATACTGGACTCCGCCGTCCTCCCAGGTGACCGGCGGCGCCACGACGCCGGAACCGGTCTGGAATTTCCAGAGTTCCTTGCCGGTCTTCGCGTCGAGCGCTTTCAGATAGCCTTCCGGGGTCCCGTAGAACACCAGGCCGCCGGCGGTGGTCATCACGCCACCCCACAGGGGTGCGTTGTTCTTCGCTTCCCAGACGATCTTGCCGGTCTTCGGGTCGACTGCCCGCAGGGCGCCGATGTAGTCGTCGAACAGCGGCTTGATGGTGAAACCCGCACCGAGGAAGGCGCCACCCTTCTTGTAGCTGATCGGCTCGTTCCAGATATCCATGCCCCATTCGTTGGCAGGCACGTAGAACAGGCCGGTCTGCGGACTGTAGGCCATCGGCATCTGGTTCTTCGCGCCCAGGAAGGCAGGTGCGGCAAACACGGTCGACCCCTTCTTGCCGTCGCCGTTGCCCTTGGTCGGGTCGCTGGGGCGGTTCGCGGCGACGAAGTTCGGACGCCCGGTCTTCAGGTCGATGCTGCTGGCCCAGGTAATCTTGCGCACGAACGGGAAGGCGTTCTGCAGCTTGCCGTCCCTGGCATCGATCACGTAGAAGAAGCCGTTGCGGTCGGCCTTGCCGCCATAGCGCCTGCCGTTCATGTCGAAGGTGACGAACTCGTTGGCGCCGTCGAAGTCCCAGGAGTCGTTCGGGGTGTTCTGGTAGGCCCACTTGATCTGGCCGGTCTTCACGTCCAGCGCGACCGTCGACGACGAGTACAGGTTGTCGCCGGGGCGCAGGTGGCTGTTCCACGGCGCCGGGTTGCCGGTCCCGAAATACGCCAGGCCGGTACTGGCGTCATAGGTCCCGCCCATCCAGGTCGACGCACCACCGGTTTTCCAGAGTTCGCCGGGCCAGCTCTTGTTGACGGTGCCGGTGACGCCGTTCGCGATCTCCTTCCCGTCCTTGTCGTAGCGGTAGCCCATGTGACCCTCGACCGTCGGGCGCATCCAGAGCAGCTCGCCGGTCATTGGATTGCGCGCCTCGACCCGGCCGACGACGCCGAACTCGCCGCCCGACACGCCGGTCAGCAGCGTGCCGTTGGCGATCAGGGGAGCGGCCGTCATCGAATAGCCGGCTGCGTAGTCGTCGACCTTTTCCTTCCAGACGACCTTGCCGGTATCCTGGTCCAGCGCGACCAGCTGGGCGTCGAGCGTGCCGAAGATGACCAGGTTGCCGTACAGGGCGGCTCCGCGATTGACGACGTCGCAGCAGGGCATGATCCCGTCCGGCAGGCGGTGCTCGTACTTCCACAGCTTGGCGCCGGTCTTGAGGTCGACCGCGAAGATGCGCGAATACGAGGCGGTGACGAACATCTTGCCGTTGTGGATCAACGGCTGTGATTCCTGGCCGCGCTGCTTCTCGCCACCGAACGAGAACGACCAGGCCGGGACCAGCCCGGCGACGGTTTTGGTGTTGACCTGGGTGAGCGGCGAATAGCGCTGCCCTTCAGTGCCCATACCGAACGAGAGGACGCTTTTCGTGTCCTTCGCATCACTGTTGAGCATGGCGGTGGTGACCTCGGCCGACTGGACGGCGCCGCAGGCCGCAAGGCTGGCGAGCAGCCCGAGTATGGTTTTTTGCACGATCGTCTCCTTTGTTGTTGTGGTGCTTGTCAAGCAGGTTGGTGCGGTGGCTGCAGGCGCAGCAGCGCGCATTCGTCATCGGTCAACAGGCGCGAGCGGGTGAGGAAGCGGCGGCCGGTACCGTTATCGAGCGAGAACATGCCGCCCTTGCCTTGCACGACGTCGACGGTGAGCTGGCTGTGCTCCCAGTAGCCGAACTGCTCGAGACCCATGTAGAACGGGACGCCGCCGAGATTACCCAGATAGACGTCGCTGTCGCTCAGGTCGAATTCGCCCGCGGGATAGCACATCGGCGCGCTGCCGTCGCAGCAGCCACCGGACTGGAAGAACATCAGCGGGCCATGGCGCTGCCGCAGTTCCTCGATGAATGCGAGTGCCGCCGGCGTCGCGCTGACGCGCTCGAGCGAAGTCGTCATGGTGAGCCTCCGAAGCGTCCTGAAGCGGCTTGGTCAGAAGAAGCCGAGCGCCTTTGAACCGTAGCTGACCAGCAGGTTCTTGGTCTGCTGATAGTGGTCGAGCATCATCTTGTGATTCTCGCGACCGATGCCCGACTGCTTGTAGCCG
The DNA here is from genome assembly GCF_004798585.1 of Massilia sp. Mn16-1_5. Classification (GTDB taxonomy): domain Bacteria; phylum Pseudomonadota; class Gammaproteobacteria; order Burkholderiales; family Burkholderiaceae_D; genus Telluria. The sequence goes on along the minus strand of NZ_PPXQ01000004.1, from coordinate 196 downwards.
CCGAACGCGGCGTGGGCCGGATACAGGTGGTAGCAGTTGGTCCAGACGCGGCCGGCCTGGATCGCCCGGCCCATGCGGAAGGCACGCGAGGCGTCGCGCGTCCACAGCCCGGCGCCGAGACCGTACAAGGTGTCGTTGGCGATGCGCAGCGCGTCGGCCTCGTCTTTAAACGTCGTGACCGAGACCACCGGCCCGA
>NZ_PPXQ01000049.1 GCF_004798585.1 Massilia sp. Mn16-1_5 | reverse complement strand
TAATGCCAGTCAGTTAAGCTGACTGGCATTTTTCATTGGAAACTTGGATCTGGGCTGTTTAACGACGCGCGGATACGAGCGCGCTCGGCGCTCCGGCAGCAGATAGACGCGTGCTTGCTCATGCAGCATTGCCAGCCGCTTGGGGAAGGTTCCGGGGGTCTGCAAAGGCCAGTGATACAGGGCGGTCGTTATGGCCAAGGCCAGCCATTGAAAGCTCAGGCGCTGTGGCGGTACCCGTAGCTCACTAGCCATCTGGGCTATTTCATGGCGCAGCAGGTTGTAGGCGATAAGCAGGCCCCACACCTCCTGGCGCACCAGTTCGGGCAGTTTGCTCCTCAAGGTCGTCGCCTTCTTCAGCATTCCCTGCTTGATCTCCCTGAAGCCCAGCTCGATTTCCCATCGCTGCACATAGTGCGCAGCGATGTCGCGTGCAGGAAAGCGCTGCGCGTCGCACAAGGAAGTGAGAAATTCACGCGTCTGTCCGCCGACTTTGCACTTGATGAGCCGGGCCTGCCAATGCGAGGGCAGCTCGGGATGCAGCTTTTGTGCACGCGGCGAAACCGGCATGCGTACCAGATAATCTCCGGGTGCAAACTCGTGCACGACTTCATGACGCAGTGGTGTTTTAGCGCGCATCAGCCAATGCTTTTGGTCTCCCGCTTTTTGCCAATCGAGCAGGAAGGCAGCCGAGAAGTAGGCGCGGTCGAAAATGGTCAAGGAAGCGTCGGGCACCGCTTGCATGAGAGACGCTGCAAAACTGAGTTCGCCGGTGCGGTAGTCGCCGAAGCTGGCAGCGCGGATCAAGTGGGTATAAGTGTCCATCAAGCAGACGGCGCGCAACTGGGGCCATGCGCCACCGCCATGGTCGTTGGACGGTCCGCCGAAATGCTCCAGGTTGGCGGGCGTATCGGGCAGGGACCACACCACACCATCGACGGCATAGCTGCGCAAGCCATGGAACAACCCGTTGTCGGGCACGGGGCGGCTACCCCAGCTGCCTGCCAAGCGCTTGAACAGCCACGCCATCGGCGCTTCGCCCAAGCGCTCGCGGGCAGCAACCGCCGCACTGGGAACGGGTGGGTGTAACACCGGTCCATTAGCCAGGTCGAGCTGCTGCACGATATGCCAGATCGCCTCGTTACGAAACAGCGCCAGGCCGATGACGAGCCAGACCATGTGCTCGGCAGGCAGACGCCGCCGCCGCAAGGACACTGTTCCCGTCTGCCGCAAGGCTTCATCGATCCACTCAGGATCTATCAGGCTGGCAAAGCGTTCGAACTCATGCGGCGCCAGCTCGGCCGCATAGTCCAAGTTAAGTTGAAGAGCCATAATAAAAAACGGATTCATGATTGAACATGAATCCGTTTTAGCTCTTGCGGCGCAGAGATCAATGCCTTAAGTGACTGGCATTA
>NZ_PPXQ01000048.1 GCF_004798585.1 Massilia sp. Mn16-1_5 | reverse complement strand
CCCAGAAGAAATTGTCATTGCGCATCTGATACGCCAAAGAAATTTTTCCCGCAAAAAATTGAACTTAGGAAGTTTCCACCGCTCAAACGCTTACATTGACCCCAACAACGTAAGGAAACTCAGATGCAAAAATGCTTTACCTTCGCTTCGGATCGCCGTGTTCGTGCCCTGCTGTGCTGCAGCGCCGCTGTCTTGTTGACCGCTTGCGGTGGCGGCACCGATGCCGATTTTGGCCAGGCTAGCCAGACCGCTGCCAAATCGTACGCCGATGCGACCAGCGCAGCTGTGACGGCCCAGACCGTGGCCAATGGCCATGAAGCCGTTGCGACCGCGGATGGCGCCACGCGCACTGCGGCGATGACTGTTGCGGTCAGTGCCCCGACGGCTACCCCGACGGCAACCACCCCGACCACGACGTGTAACTATTACATCGCGCCGAACGGCTCCGACAGCGGCGCCGGTACGCTCGCTTCGCCGTGGAAGACGGTCAAGTACGCCAGCGCCAAGCTGAGCGCCGGCAAGACCCTGTGCGCCCGCGGCGGTACGTACTACGGCCAGGCTGGCCTGATCTGGAAGTCGTCCGGTACCGCGACGGCACCGGTGAAGTTCGCGGCCTATCCAGGCGAGAAGCCGGTCTTTGACGGTCAGTGGGGCGACACCGGCACCGGTGGCGACTTCCTGGTCTTCTCGAACAACTCGCACGTGGTCGTCGACGGCATCACGGTCCAGCGTTACGCCGACAAGTACGGCAACGGCGCCATCGACCTGCACAATGGCCAGGGTCCGGTTGACGACATCACCATCCAAAACGTGACGATGCTCGACAACGGTAGCCACACGGCGCAAGACCACCACATCTATATTGCAGCCGGCGCGACCAACGTCACGATTCGTAACAGCCTGTTCATGCGTGCCGCGGGCTCGGCGATCCAGTCCTACCACACGCCGGCATCGAGCAACATCAAGATCTATAACAACGTGATGATCGGTGGCACGCTCAAGTGCTCGGCAAGCAAGACCAATCCTTGCTCCTCGAGCGCAACCCAGCACTGGGGCTTGATGATCAGCGACGCCAAGGCCACGCAGATCTACAACAACACGATCTACGGCATGCAATACGGCATGGACTTCAACTACGGCACGGTCAACACCGGTCCGTACACGGTCCAGAACAACCTGATCGTCAACAGCACTGTCGCCGGTATTCGTGTCACCAACGGCTATGCGCCTTATTACAAGAGCGATTACAACGGCTTCTACGGCAACCGCACCGACATCAACTGGAAAGGCGCCAACATGAGCGCAGCCCAGTTCGCATCGTCGACGACCAACGAGCGTCGCTCGGTCCGCGCCAATCCGATGTTCGTCAACGCGGCCGCCGGTGACTTCCACCTGAACGCAGGCAGCCCGATGATCGACAAGGGCCTGGCCATGACCTTGTTCAAGACCGACAAGGACGGCGTTGCTCGTCCGACCGGCCTGGGCTTTGATATCGGCGCGTACGAAAAGAAATAAGGACGTCGCACTGTCGATTTAATAGCAAGATTCATATCTTGAAACCCCTTGAGTGGAAGCACTCAAGGGGTTTTT
>NZ_PPXQ01000047.1 GCF_004798585.1 Massilia sp. Mn16-1_5 | reverse complement strand
TCATCAAGCGTCCGCACTTATCGACTGTTGAACAAAGAACACAGTTTCGGGGCTGTAGCTCAGCTGGTTAGAGCACCGTGTTGATAACGCGGGGGTCGTTGGTTCGAGTCCAACCAGCCCTACCAAGTTATTGGCAAACCCAATAAGGGGGGATTAGCTCAGCTGGGAGAGCACCTGCTTTGCAAGCAGGGGGTCGTCGGTTCGATCCCGTCATCCTCCACCAAAAGCCTCAAACTTAAGTCATCGGTTTTACGTTTAGTCTTTTCGAGACTACTGTTGTTCTGTTCTTTAACAATCTGGAAGAAGTAAAGTTTTTTTAAGCGTGCAGCTAAATACACACTTAGGGTAGTAATCAAAGTATCAACAAACATGCAATGAGCTGTACTCTTGATTTCTATAACGCTCCCTGTTGTCAGCAGGGGCTAACGTTATAGGGACAAGCGAATAAGTGCACATGGTGGATGCCTTGGCGATTACAGGCGATGAAGGACGTAGTAGCTTGCGATAAGCTGCGGGGAGTGAGCAAACACACTTTGATCCGCAGATTTCCGAATGGGGAAACCCGGCCCTTTGGGTCATTGCATGCTGAATACATAGGCATGCAAAGCGAACGCGGCGAACTGAAACATCTAAGTAGCTGCAGGAAAAGAAATCAACCGAGATTCCCAAAGTAGTGGCGAGCGAAATGGGAAGAGCCTGTACGTGATAGTCGATCGGATAGTGGAACAACCTGGAAATGTTGGCCATAGCGGGTGATAGCCCCGTACACGAAATCCGGACGGTGGTACTAAGCGTACGACAAGTAGGGCGGGACACGAGAAATCCTGTCTGAACATGGGGGGACCATCCTCCAAGGCTAAATACTCGTAATCGACCGATAGTGAACCAGTACCGTGAGGGAAAGGCGAAAAGAACCCCGGGAGGGGAGTGAAATAGATCCTGAAACCGTGTGCATACAAACAGTCGGAGCGGACTTGTTCCGTGACGGCGTACCTTTTGTATAATGGGTCAGCGACTTACATTCAGTGGCGAGGTTAACCGAATAGGGGAGCCGTAGAGAAATCGAGTCCGAACAGGGCGACAGTCGCTGGGTGTAGACCCGAAACCAAGTGATCTACCCATGGCCAGGATGAAGGTGCGGTAACACGCCCTGGAGGTCCGAACCCACTAATGTTGAAAAATTAGGGGATGAGCTGTGGGTAGGGGTGAAAGGCTAAACAAACTTGGAAATAGCTGGTTCTCTCCGAAAACTATTTAGGTAGTGCCTCAAGTATCACCATCGGGGGTAGAGCACTGTTATGGCTAGGGGGTCATTGCGACTTACCAAACCATTGCAAACTCCGAATACCGATGAGTGCGAGCTTGGGAGACAGACGTCGGGTGCTAACGTCCGGCGTCAAGAGGGAAACAACCCAGACCGCCAGCTAAGGTCCCAAAGATTGGCTAAGTGGAAAACGAAGTGGGAAGGCTAAAACAGTCAGGATGTTGGCTTAGAAGCAGCCACCATTTAAAGAAAGCGTAATAGCTCACTGATCGAGTCGTCCTGCGCGGAAGATGTAACGGGGCTAAGCCAGTCACCGAAGCTGCGGAT
>NZ_PPXQ01000046.1 GCF_004798585.1 Massilia sp. Mn16-1_5 | reverse complement strand
TGCTGCGAAGCAATCGGAAGTGGTTCCAAGAAAAGCCTCTAAGCTTCAGTCATACGAGACCGTACCGCAAACCGACACAGGTGGGCGAGATGAGTATTCTAAGGCGCTTGAGAGAACTCGGGAGAAGGAACTCGGCAAATTGGTACCGTAACTTCGGGAAAAGGTACGCCCCGGTAGCTTGATCACTTTACTGTGTGAGGGCGAAAGGGTTGCAATAAACTGGTGGCTGCGACTGTTTAATAAAAACACAGCACTCTGCAAACACGAAAGTGGACGTATAGGGTGTGACGCCTGCCCGGTGCTGGAAGATTAAATGATGGGGTGCAAGCTCTTGATTGAAGTCCCAGTAAACGGCGGCCGTAACTATAACGGTCCTAAGGTAGCGAAATTCCTTGTCGGGTAAGTTCCGACCTGCACGAATGGCGTAACGATGGCCACACTGTCTCCTCCCGAGACTCAGCGAAGTTGAAATGTTTGTGATGATGCAATCTACCCGCGGCTAGACGGAAAGACCCCATGAACCTTTACTGTAGCTTTGCATTGGACTTTGAACCAATCTGTGTAGGATAGGTGGGAGGCTTTGAAGCGGGGACGCCAGTTCTCGTGGAGCCATCCTTGAAATACCACCCTGGTTTGTTTGAGGTTCTAACCTTGGTCCGTTATCCGGATCGGGGACAGTGCATGGTAGGCAGTTTGACTGGGGCGGTCTCCTCCTAAAGTGTAACGGAGGAGTTCGAAGGTACGCTAGGTACGGTCGGACATCGTGCTAATAGTGCAATGGCATAAGCGTGCTTAACTGCGAGACCGACAAGTCGAGCAGGTACGAAAGTAGGACATAGTGATCCGGTGGTTCTGTATGGAAGGGCCATCGCTCAACGGATAAAAGGTACTCTGGGGATAACAGGCTGATTCCTCCCAAGAGTTCATATCGACGGGGGAGTTTGGCACCTCGATGTCGGCTCATCACATCCTGGGGCTGTAGCCGGTCCCAAGGGTATGGCTGTTCGCCATTTAAAGTGGTACGTGAGCTGGGTTTAAAACGTCGTGAGACAGTTTGGTCCCTATCTGCCGTGGGCGTTGGAAATTTGAAGGGGGCTGCTCCTAGTACGAGAGGACCGGAGTGGACGAACCTCTGGTGTACCGGTTGTCACGCCAGTGGCATTGCCGGGTAGCTAAGTTCGGAAGAGATAACCGCTGAAAGCATCTAAGCGGGAAACTTGCCTTGAGATGAGATTTCCCGGAGCCTTGAGCTCCTTGAAGGGTCGTTCGAGACCAGGACGTTGATAGGCTGGGTGTGGAAGTGCAGTAATGCATTAAGCTAACCAGTACTAATTGCCCGTACGGCTTGTCCCTATAACCTTAGCAGGTATAGAAAAGCCAAGAATACAGCGCTGTTTGTTGACACAACGGTTGCTATCCCAACTTTACTTCCTCCAGATTCTGAGCCGCTGTCGATCAAGACGGCGCCTCGTACAAGTCATGCCTGATGACCATAGCAAGTCGGTCCCACCCCTTCCCATCCCGAACAGGACCGTGAAACGACTTTGCGCCGATGATAGTGCTGCAACCAGTGTGAAAGTAGGTTATCGTCAGGCTAGTTATA
>NZ_PPXQ01000045.1 GCF_004798585.1 Massilia sp. Mn16-1_5 | reverse complement strand
TGCTCGTCCGACCGGCCTGGGCTTTGATATCGGCGCGTACGAAAAGAAATAAGGACGTCGCACTGTCGATTTAATAGCAAGATTCATATCTTGAAACCCCTTGAGTGGAAGCACTCAAGGGGTTTTTTATTTCCGAACTCTCACCCACGCATCCTGCGCTTTTTGACACACCGGTGTTTATGTCGAAATCGCTTCATTTCGGCTGAGCTCCCGTTCTGGCCAAACAAGAAATAACGATATGCATGGCCGCAATGAACCCGCACCGGGTTTTGCCTCGCGCGGCGGTTTATTTATCCATTACTGATGAGTTCGGATCGCGGCAATTCCTTGCCGTATTCGCCATGCCACGCATAAACAGAAGAAATTGCTATTGCGCATTTGGTACGGCGCGGAAATTTTTCCTTCAAAAAATTGAACTTTGGAAGTTTCCACCGCTCAAAAGAACTGTATTGACTCCATAACCTGAGGAACTTCAGATGCAAAAATGCTTTACTTTCGCTTCGGATCGCCGTATTCGTGTCTTGCTCGCCTGCAGCGCAGCTGTATTGTTATCGGTCGGCGGCTCGGCAAGCGCACAGACCACGACCACCCCGGCGTGTAACTACTACATCGCGCCGAACGGCTCCGACAGCGGCGCTGGTACGCTCGCTTCGCCGTGGAAGACGATCAAGTACGCCAGCGCCAAGCTGAGCGCCGGCAAGACCCTGTGCGCCCGCGGCGGTACGTACTACGGCCAGGCTGGCCTGATCTGGAAATCGTCCGGTACCGCAACGGCACCAGTGACCTTCAAAAACTATCCAGGCGAAAAGCCAGTCTTTGACGGCCAATGGGGCGACACGGGGACCGAAGGCGACTTCCTGGTCTTCTCGAACAACTCGCACGTCGTCGTGGACGGCATCACCATCCAGCGCTTTGCAGACAAGTACGGTAACGGCGCCATCGACCTGCACAATGGCCAGGGTCCAGTCGACGACATCACCATTTAAAACGTGACGATGCTCGACAACGGCAGCCACACGGCGCAAGACCACCACATCTATATTGCAGCCGGCGCGACCAACGTCACCATCCGCAACAGCCTCTTCATGCGTGCGGCGGGTTCGGCGATCCAGTCGTACCACACGCCTGCATCGAGCAACATCAAGATCTACAACAACGTGATGATCGGTGGCACGCTCAAGTGCTCGGCGAGCAAGACCAATTCGTGTTCCGCGACCGCTACCCAGCATTGGGGTGTGATGATCAGTGACGCCAAGGCTACCCAGATCTACAACAACACGATCTACGGCATGCAGTACGGTATGGACTTCAACTACGGCACCGTCAGCACCGGTCCGTACACTGTCCAGAACAACCTGATCGTCAACAGCACCGTGGCCGGCATCCGTGTCACGTCGATCTACGCACCGTATTTCAAGAGCGATTACAACGGTTTCTACGGCAACCGCAGCGACATCGACTGGAAAGGCTCGACTATGACTGCAGCCCAGTTCGCATCGTCGACGACCAATGAGCGCCACGCGGTGCGTACCAATCCGATGTTCGTCAACGCGGCCGCCGGTGACTTCCACCTGAACGCAGGCAGCCCGATGATCGACAAGGGCCTGGCCATGACCTTGTTCAAGACCGACAAGGACGGCGTTGCTCGTCCGACCGGCCTGGGCTTTGATATCGGCGCGTACGAGAAGAAATAAGCGCGTGGAATTGTCGATCTAAGATCAAGGTTCATATCTTGAAACCCCTTGAGTGAAAGCACTCAAGGGGTTTTTTACTGCGAGCTTCGTTTTTACATACCAGTTTTTTGTGCTGAGATCGCTTTGTCTTGGCTGGGCGATAGCAAGCTCGTCTGTCATAAATAGCGTTCCGCCCGCTCCCATTAAACCCGCGCGAAGCCTTGGCCGCGCGGGTTTTTTCTTTCCCACTACTGATGAGGCCGAATAGCGCGCTGTCATTGCCGCATTCGCTACGCCACCACATTGGTTTTGTATTTGCCCAGAAGAAATTGTCATTGCGCATCTGATACGCCAAAGAAATTTTTCCCGCAAAAAATTGAACTTAGGAAGTTTCCACCGCTCAAACGCTTACATTGACCCCAACAACGTAAGGAAACTCAGATGC
>NZ_PPXQ01000044.1 GCF_004798585.1 Massilia sp. Mn16-1_5 | reverse complement strand
GAGCAACGTATTTCTTTTTTGTGAACATTTGATAATTTAAGTAATCAGCTGAACAAGTCAGCTGGCACCTTCATCAAACGCCCACACTTATCGACTGTTAATTGTTAAAGAACTTATTCGGTACTGCCTTGCTGCGTTCTGCGAATCGTTTTGTTCGTCAGCAGCAGAGAGATGAGATTATGCAGTGTTTCGTTTGCGTCGTCAACTTCTTTTTTCCTACCTCGTTGCCGGTTGCAAACAAATCACGCATCTAACTACTTGATTACGTTAACGTTTTGCAGACAGCGCCGAAGCGGAGGCGAATTATAGCGAACCCTGTCTGCCGTCCGCAAGCCCTTTTTTGTGCGCTGCGGCGACAGGGTTCATTTGCATGATTAGAAGAAAATAATACCGCCCAGCGCGATGCCGTTCATCTTGTCGCGCGGACCAGCAAAGGCCTTCGAACGGGTCTGTCCCCCCTCGGCCACCAGAGTGATCGCACTGTTGACGGCGTAGTAGGCGCCCAGGGTGACATTGGTGTTCGATTTCAGGCCTCCGGTGCCGACCCCATCGTCGCCGTTCTTGCTGCGGCCATAACTGAGACCGACCTTGAGCTGGTCCGACACCTTGTACGTGCCCTGCACCAGGTAGTGAGTGCTGTACACCCGGCCCTGGTCGGCATCGGACAGGATGCCCAGCCCCCTGCCGCGCTGGAAGTTCACCAGTACACCCGCCTGTCCGTACTGGTACAGCGCGCCCAGTTCGAACGCGAGCATGGTCAGGCTCGGGGTGCCTGCCGCCAGGGGCTCGAAGCGCTGGCTCTTGGCGCCAAGCCAGGCCTTGATGTCGCCTTGCGTGAAAGTGAGCTGGGCCTGGAACTGCGGCGTCGATGTGGCTCGATAGGCGGAAGGGGCGACCACCGGCGTATCGTCGACCGGACTCATCAGGCCAAGATCGACGCTCAGTCCTGACCCCAGCTTCGGCGTCGTGTAGACGATCTGCCCGTAATGGTTGAGATAGGCATAGCCGGCGCCGATGTGGCCCAGCGCGACGCGCCCGCGCTGGGTCGCCTGCACGGGCGCGCCGACGCCCATCAGGGTCATGTCGTTGAGGATCGCATTCGCGCCGAAGATGCCGTAGTCGCGTCCCAGCTTGACGGTGCCGAGCCGTGCATCGCCGAAGGAAAAGAAGGCCTGGCGCACGTCCACTCCGCTGTTTTGCGCGATCGCGCTGTCGGTCGCCGTGTGGGCGTAGATGCCGATCAGCGCCTTGACATCGTAGCCGCCGAGCTGCGAGGTGGCGGAAGTGACCAGTCCGCTGGGCAGCAGGCCGTTGCCGATCGTTGTGCGGCTGTCCCTGCCGCCGCAGCCAAGTGCCTGGCCGCCCAGCGCCAGCCCGCCGACCTGGCCGCCGTCGCAGTCCACGAACGTATAGTAGGCGTTCACGTTACCGCCTACATTCACGGTCCAGTCTCCCGCCTTGATGTCGACCGCCAGCGCCGGCTGCATGCATGCGGCCAGCGCACCCAATACTGCTGTTGCCTGAAATTTCGAGACCCGCTTGTTCATCGCCGTCTCCTTGTCGGTTATGTGGAATGCATGAGTGATGCACCCGACAGCGATGGCAAATCTCGTGCCCAGCAGTTCACGGGGCGAAGGCGGCTGTGTATTCCCTCCTCATGTTCAGAAACTGATCAGTTCATGGTTCGTCCGGAGGTCAGCTGTGCCGTGCACTGAGCGGCGAACTCGACGGTAAGGAAGACGGCGGCTGGGCCCGCAGCAGCGCACATTCCTCGTCGCTGAACAGGCGCGAGCGGGTCAGGAAACGGCGGCCGGTGCCGTTATCGAGCGAGAACATGCCGCCATTGCCGGCGACCACATCGATGATCAATTGGGTATGCTCCCAGTAAGCGAACTGTTCGCTCCCCATGTAGAACGGGGTGTCGCCCAGCATGCCGAGCAGGACGTCGGTGTCGCTCAGGTTGAACTCGCCTGCGGGATAGCACATCGGCGCGCTGCCGTCGCAGCAGCCTCCGGACTGGAAGAACATCAGCGGGCCGTGACGGCGCCGCAATTCCTCGATGAATGCATGTGCCGCCGCCGTCGCGGTCACACGCTCGGGCGCAGTCGCCATTCGAAGCCTCCGATTCCGTATAAAAATGACTCCGGAACCGTAGCGGGTTCCGGAATCACGAGATGGGCCACTCAGAAGAAGCCGAGCGCCTTCGGGCTGTAGCTGACCAGGAGGTTCTTGGTCTGCTGATAGTGGTCGAGCATCATCTTGTGATTTTCGCGACCGATGCCTGACTGCTTATAGCCGCCGAACGCGGCGTGGGCCGGATACAGGTGGTAGCAGTTGGTCCAGACGCGGCCGGCCTGGATCGCCCGACCCATGCGGAAGGCACGCGAGGCGTCGCGCGTCCACAGCCCGGCGCCGAGACCGTACAAGGTGTCGTTGGCGATGCGCAGCGCGTCGGCCTCGTCTTTAAACGTCGTGACCGAGACCACCGGCCCGA
>NZ_PPXQ01000043.1 GCF_004798585.1 Massilia sp. Mn16-1_5 | reverse complement strand
TATTACTCACCCGTTCGCCACTCGCCACCAGGCCGAAGCCCGTGCTGCCGTTCGACTTGCATGTGTAAAGCATGCCGCCAGCGTTCAATCTGAGCCAGGATCAAACTCTTCAGTTCAATCTCTGTTTTCGCCATTTCTGGCAACCTGATTTCTCAGGTGTCGCTCACTCAAAATACTGACCGTCATCTCATTGCTGAGATAACGTTTAATACTTTGTGCGAACATTTGATAATTTAAGTAATCAGCTGAACGAGTCAGCCGGCACCTTCATCAAACGCCCACACTTATCGACTGTTAATTGTTAAAGAACTTATTCGGTACTGCCTTGCTGCGTTTTGCGAATCGTTTTGTTCGTCAGCAGCAGAGAGATGAGATTATGCAGTGTTTCGCGTTTTTCGTCAACCTCTTTTTTACTTCACCGCGTTTTCCGCGGCCCTCGTTGCAAGTTCAACTACTTGATTCCGTTGCCGTTTTCGCGAGGTGGCGAACTATAGCAAACGGCAGACAGACTTGCAAGGCCTGTTGCGCTAACGCGCCGGAATCAGTTCGATCGTCTCCGTCGCCGCCCTCTCTACCGCTTGTCGGCTATATAGCAGAGGAAAGTATTTCCCCTCCGCCCAGCTGCTCGCCAGGTCGCGATAATGGACACTGTCCGGATTCCCCGACTGCCCTGGCGTGTTGATCGCCCGCGAGTTATCCCAGTTGCCGACGTCGAGCACCATGCGGAAGGACGGTCCGTGCACATGCTGGAAATTCTCCGGGTGGTAGCCGGAAACGTTCGCGGTATAGCCTCCCCCGCCGCGAGGCAGAGGGCCGACGTTCAGCCGCGCGCGGTTGGCCGGGTCGAGGATCGGCGCCATCGGATGAACAAAATAACTGAAGTGCAGTTTCCCCCATGCCCAGCGCTTGGCATCTTTCCCCTGCAGGCTCTCCATGTCGGACCATGCCGCGGCCAGGCTGGCGAGCAACAACGCGTCGCGCTTGCGATTGGCATCCGGGCCGAAACGGTCCGCCGGTGCCTCGAGTGTCTGCAGCAGGACACTGGCATGCGGCGTCCGCACGACCTGGCTGGCGACCGGATCGAGCACCGCGTCGACGAACATCCGGCCGAGATGGCGCGACCACCAGACTTCATACAGGGCGGCAGCCGCCGAGCTTGCCTTCTCCTCGCCATTCCACTCTTTCAGCAAACGCAGTGCTGCCCGTGTCTTCGGATCGGGCGACGACAGCGGCTTGAGCAAAACCAGCAGACGGCGCGCCGTCAGGGACACGACGTCGTTCTGCAAGCGCTGCATGTCCTCAATGCTCGCCTTCGGCTTGGCCGACAGGACCTGGGCGATCCGTTGCGCCCTTGCCCTATCCGGCCACTCGAAGCCCAACTTGTGCTCTTTGTAGGGGAAAGAAGCAGGCAGGTTCATCTCGTTCGCGGAAGCGAACCAACCCTGCTTCGGATTCAGGACAAAAGGCAGTGTCGCTCCATCCAGGAAACCCTTCCATTCGTAGCGGCCATCTCCCGGCACGGGCATCAAGCCATCCCAGTTTGGGCGTACCGGTGCCAGGCCGCCGGCCACCCAGCCGATATTCCCGCTCGTATCCGCATACACTTGGTTTTCGGTCGGTGCGCCCCAGCGCTCCATGGCGCGACGGAACTGCGTGAAGTCCTGCGCGCGCATGTAATCGATGCTGCCGAAATACGGAGCCATCCCGGGCGCGCTCCAGGCGGTGCGCACGGCCAGCATCCTGCGCTTGGCCGACTCCTCGTAAATCACCGGTCCGTGCCGCGTGAAGCGCAGCTCGACCGGAACCGGTTTGCCGCCACGCACGGCAATGGTCTCCTTCACGATGCGCATGGGCTCCCAAGTATCCTTGTAGCGATACTGCAGCGGACTCGCGGGATTGGTTTCGTAGACGTACAAGTCTTCCTGGTCGATGCTGAAGATCGTCAGGCCAAACGCGACTTTACCGTTATGGCCGATCGATACGCCGGGCAAGGCGGGCTCGCCGGCGCCGATGACGTCGAGGCCGGGCGCGTTCAGGTGCACGATGTAGCGCAGCGAAGGCGCTCCATAGGCGCGGTGCGGATCGTTGGCGAGAATCGGACGGCCGGTACTGGTGCGCGATGGGGAGATGACCCAGTTGTTGCTGCCCTCGAGCAGCTCCGCATTCGGAGGCGCGTTGGCCAGCTGCACGGCTTCCGGGCTGAAGCGCACGTTGTCCGTCGCGCGCGTAAAAACGTCGAGCGCGTCGTTCGGCAGGCAGGGGTCGAGCCCGTCGGGCACGCGTGTCTTCCAGGCGGGCGACAGCTGCGCCCGGATTTCGTCGGCCGCCAGGCCTGCATGGCAGACGACGTATGCGCGTGCGAACTCCTGGGTCAGGTTGCGGGTCAAGCCATGGCTGCGGATACGCACGACGTCTTCCGGACGCCACTTCGCCGGCTTGTAGTTCAGCCGGCGAAACTCGAAGGGGAGCAAGGCGGGCTTGCGCGCGATGGTGTCGATATAGGCGTTGATGCCGGCAACAAAACGTTCGCTGGTGCGTTGCGCATCCTTGCCGTAGGCCTTCCATTCGGCGTCCATGTCGCCGCGGTAGAGGAACAGGCGCGCGGCGCGGTCCTGCTCGACATAGGCGGGACCGAAGACCGAGGCCAGTTCTCCCAGGCCGCGGCGGCGCCACAGGTCGATCTGGAACAGGCGATCGCGCGCCGCATTAAAACCCTGCACGAAGAACACGTCGTCCTGGTTCGCGGCGTAGATATGCGGCACGCCCCACTTGTCGACCAGGATCCGGGCCGGCTGTCGTAGGCCGGCGACTTCGACTGCCTGCTGGGCTGCGGCAGGTAATGCCGCGCAGCCCAGCAGCAAGAGCATCGTTCCCAGCCGGCGCGTCAAGCGGCGGCCTCCGCGACCGGCAGCGTCGGCACGGTCTTGTTGCGCATCGGAGGAATGGTCCAATAGGTGATCGCGCGCCACAGCCATTCCATCGGACCGTAGCGAAAGCGGGCCAGCCAGAAGTGGCTGAAGGCGACCTGGAAGACGACGACCGCGGCCACGAACAGCATCTGGTCGACACGCGAGACGCCCCAGTTACCGAAACCGTAGCCGAAGAAAAACAGCGAGGCGATCAGCGATTGCGACAGGTAATTGGTCAGGGCCATGCGGCCGAAGGGTGCAAGCACGCTGATCTTGTTGAACGCACTGGCGCTATGGAGCAGCAGGATGACTAGACTGACATAGCCGAGCGAGGCCGGCAGGTTGCCCAGCATCTGCAGGCCGGAAGCCAGCTGCCAGCCGTCGGCGCCGCCTGATCCTGGAATCGGATGCATCGCAATGGTCGAGCCGAGCAGACCCAGGCCGATACCGAGCGGCAGGCCGTAGAGTGCCAGCTTGCGGAACAGGGGCAGATGGGCGCGGGCGTTTTCCATGACACCGGAGCGCACGAACCAGGTTCCGATCAGGAACATGCCGATCAGGATCGTCGCAAAGCCGACCTCACCAGGCGCATGTTCTTTCCAGCGTTCTGCGCGCAGGGCAACTGCCTCGCCATAGGTGCCGGCCGTCATGACCTTGGTTTCCTTGGCAATCTGCTCTTCGCGCTTGGCGCGGTTCTTTGCACGCTCGGCCTTGCGCTCCTCGACCTTCTTGGCGGCTTCCTTACTGAGCACGGTGGCCGGCTTCTCCGGGAAGAAGTACATCGATGCGCCGGCGGCCGTCATCATGAAAAAGGAGAAGCAATAGATGCCGACGCCGAGACGCCATGGACGCGCCGGCTTGTCGTCGTGGTAGCGCTTGGTGAGGTAGCCGAGCGTGAGTAAAGCGACGCCGAGGATCGGCAGGGCGAACCGGGCTTCGCGCGGCGCAGCCGGCAAGGCCCACATGACGGCTCCGGCAACGATGCCGATCGCGCCCAGCAGCATCAACATGAAGGCGATGACGGGCGAACGGCCGAAACGTTTCTTGAAACGCTGTTCACCGCGCAGCCACCAGCCGGCCAGGCTGAAGAAGGCAATGCCGCCGGCGATGCCGAACATTGCGTCGAATCCTGGAATGAACCCGCAGCCGACGCAGACGGCGATCGCGGCGGCGATCCACTTTGGTTTGCCGTACAGGACGATCAACAGGGCCGCGGCGCCGACCGCATAGCTGAACAGGATGTCGCCCGACCACAGGAAAATGCTGTGCAGCGCGCCGAAGACGGCGAGCGCGGCGATACGGCGCATATAGGGAACGAGGAAACTGCGCTGGGACTGTTCGGCGCGGCTCAGCATCACGGCGAAACCCATGCCGAACAGGAGAGAGAAGATGGTCCAGAATTTACCGACGACGAAATACTGGACAAACCAGGAGATCCAGAGATTGGCGCCGCTCAGACCGGTCTGCATGCCCGAGCCCAGCTGGGCGATGGGACGATTGAAGTACTCGACATTCATCATGAGGATGCCGATCAAGGCAAATCCGCGGACGACGTCGAGTGATTGAATCCGTTCGCTGCCGACGACTGGCGTCAAGGCCTTACCTGCCGGTGTCTCCATCGCTATCCCCTGTTGGTTGTCGATCAGGAGATGGTAGTGCGGAGCAGGATGGCCGAAATGGCATTTGCGACGAAAGGTCGAAAAGCGCGGCTGAACTGCAGTTGCGGCTTCTGAGCAATGCTTTTCGAGCACAAAGCAAAAAACCCCGCTCAGGTCACTGAGCGGGGTTTTTCATATAACTAGCCTGACGATAACCTACTTTCACACTGGTTGCAGCACTATCATCGGCGCAAAGTCGTTTCACGGTCCTGTTCGGGATGGGAAGGGGTGGGACCGACTTGCTATGGTCATCAGGCATGAC
>NZ_PPXQ01000042.1 GCF_004798585.1 Massilia sp. Mn16-1_5 | reverse complement strand
TACTGGCTGCCGGCTTCGCTGACCATGCGCACGGCGCGCTCGATGACTTCAGGGGAATACTTGGGTTGCTTTTTCATAGCTCCATTCTCTCAAACAATGGAGCCTCTACAAAACCCGGGGCGATTCAATGTCGACTTACGTGATGCCTCGGTTTTCGACCTCGACGTTATAGGACAAATTCTTCGCACCAACCTAGCAACGATCCGCCAATCGTTTTTGTTTGAGGTTTTTCCCGGGAGTGTGCTCCGTTCGCACGAGCGGTTGCGCTGGTGTGTCCAATGTATGGAGCAGGGCTTTCACTCCCCTTTATTTCAGATGCGGCAAACCCGAACTTGTCCTCTACACGCACAGACCTTGCTAGACTGTTGTCCACAGTGTCGCCGTGAAATTCCTTACCGACTGAGCACACCATTCCTCGCTAAGCCTTTTCATTGCCCGCACTGCGGATGCAATTTCGCACCGATGATGGGGTCCGAACGGCCACGCATTCTTCAGTTATCCCACGAAGAAACCTCCCAAATTGCATTGTTGCTAAAATTCTATAAAACAGCGGATGTTGAGTCAGTCAGCGTCAGTGACGCGGCGCGCCTATTCATAACGGCACAAAAGACCAGAGTATTCCATGTCGATTTGAACGAGTCAGACGTTCAGAGCCATTATGGCAGTTTCATGGCCCAGACCTTAAAACACTTAGTGCCAGGCGAACTTGAATTAGAGGGAGATCTTTACGCTAAGCCAGTCGCATGCAGTGTCCGCGGCTACCTCCATCACATTGGCTATGAAGACAGTAGTGAGTGCGACCAGCAGGAAAACAGAACCGATCCCGAAGGGAAAGATGTTGCGGAATTAACATCAAAACAATTCATGGCTATTCTAGTGGACTCCTATAGGGGGATACGTCGACATTTATGGCGGCGGGTTTTTAAGGATCACCGGCATTGCATCGTTTCTGCTGCCTTCTGCTTACGAAACGACATGCATAACAAGTCTACATGCGGATTCTGTCCACACGCGTTAGCTTTCATTCGCTGGCGCATGCTTTGGGAGGGCTGCGGTACCCCTCGCTACCTTTTTGCTAAGCGACCCGCTAAATTCTTTGGCATTCTCGGGTGGCACTTGGCTCGGCCCTCTCCAGCTCCAGAGAACTGGTCAACGGAGACAAAAGCATGGATTGCGGGGCACATCTTCAGCTCGACCTGTCTGGCGTCTCTTGCTGAGATATCGAAGTTAGCGATGACGGCGTGCGAGGAAGACGTCGTTCTCTGGGAGAAGAAAAAAAGCGCGGTTGATTACACGTGCTTGTGGGCGGTAGCTGGTCGAGACCGGCGTGAACAACCGGCCACAATCTACTTACGCCATGAGCCGCTTTGGCACGTGAGCGCCTTGACGATAAGCGGGATGGCCGGACACCGGCGGCGCCACGATGCGGACATGGGTCGTCTGCAGCTGTTTGCGTAAAACCTAGGCCTTCGCTAACGCCACTAGATATCATCCCCGAGCAAACCTGGGGCCACACTATTCGTTGAACGAATCAAATCGAGCGCTTCCTGTTCTGTATAGACCATCGTGGTACTTAGATCACGGTGGCCTAACCAAGCCGCCACATTCCGTACATCTTGTCCGGAAAGCAATGCTGCCTTCGCGAACGTATGGCGCAACCAATGTGGAGATGCTTGCCTGATTTGCTCAGCGCGGGCCGTGTCTCCTACCTCATCTAAAAAGTCGGCAGCTGCAGCGAGCCGGCCTTTTACGATGTGATAGAGGCCGTGGCGGGTCGTAATTGGACGCCACGCTTGAAAGTAGCGGCGCGACTGTACGTCTTGAATCAAGCGTCCGGTCGAAGTCGCAGCGCTGCGGTTAGTTCGAACAGAAAGCACAAGGGCGATCGTTTCACCTGGTTCAGGTAACTTAGACAAGCCAAACGCCTGGCGGTAGGTACCCAGCGCCTCCATGACGCTGCGGGGAACAGGTATCTTGCGCTCCTTACTACCTTTCGCGGTTTCCTCCCTGACCAACATGACCCAGTAGGTCTTGCCGTCACGCGGATCTGATAAGCGGTAGAACGCAGACATGTCCGCTTTGATCAGTTCGCTGGCGCGCAGACCAAGTTCACGCAGTACGATGAAGATGAAGCGGTCACGTAAGTCGGTCTGGCGAGCCGTGAAGGTCAATTTATCAGCCTCGTCCATGCATTGAAACACCATATCGTACAGGTCGATTGACACTGCGCGATTGGCGTTAACCTTGCGGATCGTACCCGCGCCATGCAGCCCCATCGGATTAATCTGGATGTAGCCCATCTCTCGCCAGGCACGGAACATGGCGTGAATGCAGCGCTGGATGTCCGACCGGCTGCTTTTTGAAGGTTTAGTACGAAACGGGGTGTACCCATCATCCTCTGAACGGGCAAAGGCACCCGTGATGGGGTCCTGCGCACACAACGCCTCATCCGGCAAATCTGCCAGGAACGAGTAAAACGCATCGACATCTTGCACGGTCCAGCGTGACGGCGGCACGCCATGTACGTTCTCGCAGAACCAGCGCAACTTTGCCAGGTGATATCCGTAGGTCGCAACTGTCTCAGGCGAGTTGCGCCGGCCGCGGCTGGCAATCGCCCTCAGCCACACCTGCGCGGCCGCCCAGTCGTCGGCTACCGGACCGAGACCGTGCGTGGTCGCCGGAGCAGGGGAGAGCAGGGCATCATACGTCAGGTCGGTTAACTGATTCATCGTGGCTTGTCTTGTAATAGTACGTCGGGGATTGCAGCGCCGGCATGGTACGCTTTCTGGCGGAACGTCTCGAGCAAATGTGCGTCCATCTTGCGCTGCCCCTCCAAGATTACGCAGCGTTCTTTCCACACGCGTGCTTCGCCGCGCGATTCCTCGATCGCCTGCATCGCAAATTTTCTGTGATCGGTCACTTCAAGTCCCAGCTTCTCGACCGCGTTGGCCTGCTGCATGACGACAGCACGCATCCGTTCAGTCTCTTGTTCTAGACTCGAAACAGCCTGGCGCGCTGCCATCAGTTCCGCGGCAAGCTGAGCAGCCTGAGCGCGGGCTGCCAGCAATTCCTGCTCCGTGTCGTGCAACCTGGCAGCATAAAAATCGGCTTGGCTCGAGCCAGCGGCGCTAAAGCGTGCGCTTCTCACTAAGGCGGCATCGACAGCGTCAGACACGATGGCGTGCAACTGGGTCGAACTAACGGCCGGCTGCTGAACACTCTCGGCCGCATTGCCGGCGCCTTGCTTGGGATGAAAAACGTCCTCCAAGGCCAAAGCCTGCTTTTCAGCCGCGAGGGTTGCTGTCGAGGGTCGGCGTTCCGGTGCGAAAGCGGCCAGGAGGCGTTGATAGATCGCCGGGCTGTAGAGCTGACCGGTTGCTTCCTGAACGGCGCGCAGAAAGCCCCGGACGAACGGGCGGTGGTTGCGGGAATCGTATGGAAATGTGGCCTGTAGCGCTGCCACGCGGGATGCCAGCAGGCGGGCTTGGTCATCGGTTAGCGAGAAAGTCGGACGGGCCATTGAGGAAAATGCTTGGTTGGGGTAGAGGTATATTAACCGTCATATTTATACCTGTCAAATTACGCTATTTAACTTAGCACACATTAAGGTAAATAGTTTTCACGAAGGCTTTTTTGTTCCACGCGGCGCCTTTGGCGACGGAAATGAGGCAGAAGCTGTGCAGGTCAACGATAGATAAAGCTAACGGTGAGCTTCTACAGGGAGCTGACAAGTGACGGCTCGTGCCGCATGTCCAGTAAAACCAATTCGAAAACCGGCAAATGTTGCGAAGCCAGTTGCCATAGGGACGCTTTTTCTAGCTCGAGCTTCCTGCATACTGGCCTTGATGCACGTGCTGGTACGGCTGCCCGCAGGCTGATCGAACGTGGTGTGGCTTTGGATTCGGCCGCTGCTCAGCGACTGTAAGGCCTGTCGATGCTGCGAAGGCAGAAGAAGTTTTTAAAGATGAGGCTACTGCTAACGAGTGGATGCAGTCTCCAAGCCCAAGGTCCGGGGCACAGCCTGATCGACTACCTGGACACTAAGCCGAGCGCGATGCCGATCGACAGGCGTAGAAGGCGATAGCCACCGACCGCGCAGTGTGAGGTTGTTGCGTCTTGACCAACGTAAGTATGCGCTCGACCGTCTGTGCACTGCATTGGCTTTGTTCGGTGGATATTGCAAGCATGTAGGCGAGCCAATACGATATTGGAGTAGTTCAATTGCTTTCTGCGCGCAGGAGAGTTTGGTGCACGTTGGAAAGCATGCGCTTCTAGTGTTCGTTCTGGTTTCAGTCGTCTTTCTAAAAATTGCAATCTCCACACCGAAGGGCGATGAGCGTCCCAAGCTGCGAACTTGGATTTAATACCAACTTGGCATCAATCCGTTGCATCTGGGTCATGCTAGGTAAAGCTGAGGAAGTCGCCCTTCACGTCGACCAACGCATGTGCGCACCTGCGGCTGCGACAGATTGCTTCCCTTGACACGTCACGTATCACACCGCCTACATGACTCGACAATACACTTGGGAATGTCGAGTTCTTACTGTTAAGTTTGGAGTCGATAATATGACGTAATACGTTGAGAATCTGACGCATCGGATGCTAAATATGTCATTACTTCTATAATGTCAGAAGCTCTCCAGAGGCTAGCCGTTAAGTAGCTGGCTTCTCGATGACGATGCTTGTCCAGTGGGCGCTGGCAGGCGTTCGCACGCACCCCGCGTCTTGATTCTGGTACACGCGGGAGCAGGCGTAGATCGTGCACTCTTAAGCCTCCCCTATTGTGGTCAACGTATTCATAGACGCGGGGTGAAAGTAGCAGGCGGTGTAAGCGGCACTCGGAAGTCGATGTTTAGTGAATCGCCCCGGCTTTCGTGGAGGCCGGTTAGTGTGAGTCAGGCCGGAATGGCTTGACTGCTCAGTTGCTTGTAATAGTTTGCCTCAGCTTCGGCTGGCGGTATATAGCCGAGCGGTGCGAGTAGG
>NZ_PPXQ01000041.1 GCF_004798585.1 Massilia sp. Mn16-1_5 | reverse complement strand
GTCATGCCTGATGACCATAGCAAGTCGGTCCCACCCCTTCCCATCCCGAACAGGACCGTGAAACGACTTTGCGCCGATGATAGTGCTGCAACCAGTGTGAAAGTAGGTTATCGTCAGGCTAGTTATAAGAGAAAAACCCGCTGATTTCGATCAGCGGGTTTTTTTTCGTCTCAAGATGAATGGCCCTGATGGGCTGGGCGAGCACTCGCCTTCCTCGTGTCCCCCCGATTAACGAACCTCGGATGAGCAGGTGCCGCCCAGTTCTGGCATGTCCGGCGCCGGCGCATATGGCTGGCTACCGTACGACCATCGAAAAGCGCGGCGGTTCCCTATTTGCCGGCACGCCGCCGTGCACGCCCTGGCAGCACAAACCACAGGCCGACCAGCAGGGCAAAGACTGCGAGGGCGACCGTGATGCTGGTGGCCAGGCTCTCGGTGACGGCGTGGAATACGGTAAAGACGTCGAGCGCCAGTCCGCAAGCCAGCGGTGCCAGCGCGCCGCGGATCATGGTTGCCGAGACGCGCACCATGGGCGCATTCGCATGGCCGCGGCAAGCCCGGTAATAAATCGCCGGCGTCATGACCATCGCCACCGCGACGATCACCAATACCAGTCCGCCCACGTGACAGGCTTTCGCAAAACTGGCCAAGTCCTCGAAGCGCTCGCTGAACACGGCAACCGTCTGGAAACCGAACAGGGCTTGCAGGCCAGGGAGAATGACACGCGCTTCCTCGATGATATTGCGCATGTCGGCGTCGACTTTATCGAACTGTAGTGATGCTCTTTCCATCGCATCACGGTACCTGCAAACCGGCGCATTCCGCGCACGGTTGAGCTGTGGTCACGATGCCGCGAGCTGGTCCCAGCTCAGGCCGAAACGCGCCAGGTATTTCTTGAGCCGGTCCGCATCGTTCGGTTTCGCCTTGGCGCCGCGCGAGACGCCGAACAGCTTGCGGCCGGCGTCCGACAGGCTTTTCGATTGCCGGCAGACTTTTATTACTGCTTCCAGCTGCAGGGCGTCGAACAAATCCAGCTGGACCATCGCCTGCTCGCCGATCACTGCCTCGAGCGCGATGGCGTGCTCTGCGCCTCGCGCGAGCTGAGGCCGCCACAAGCGCTGCAGGCGCGCGACTTCGTCGGCCACGATCGCTTCGTTGATGCGCCCCGATTGCGCCAGCGTCGCCATGCGCGTCACCGATGCCCACAGGTCGCGGAAATTCCCGCTCCACAGCGCCTCCGGCGAACGCGCGAAGCGCATGAAGCGTGTGCGCGCCTCGCGGTTGAAACGCACCATCTGGCCGTGTTCTTCCCCGAACTGGGCGAGCAGGTAGTCGAGGTTCGGCTCGATGTCTTCCACGCGGTCGCGCAGGCCGGGCAGGGAATAGGTCCACAGATTGATGCGCGCGTACAGGTCTTCGCGAAAGCGGCCGGCCACCACGTCCTGCGACAGGTCGCGGTTGGTGCCGGCGATGAGCTGGAAGTCGCTTCGCACCTCGTGGTCGCTGCCGACCGACAGGAAGCGTTTGTCTTCGATCGCCTTGAGCAGCATCGCCTGTTCGTCCGCGCCCAGTTCGCCGATCTCGTCGAGAAATAGCACCCCCTTGTCCGCGCTCTTGAGCAAACCGGGGCGATCCGACCCCGCACCGGTGAAAGCGCCCTTGATATGCCCGAACAGCGTCGAGGCCGCGCCATCGCCATGCAGC
The DNA here is from genome assembly GCF_004798585.1 of Massilia sp. Mn16-1_5. Taxonomy (GTDB): domain Bacteria; phylum Pseudomonadota; class Gammaproteobacteria; order Burkholderiales; family Burkholderiaceae_D; genus Telluria. Next base: position 3,621 of record NZ_PPXQ01000041.1, on the reverse strand, counting down.
GTCGCGCAGTTGAGTTCCACGAAGCGGCCGTCGACCTGGTGCCGCGCCTTCTTGAGCTCATAAACGCGGCGCGCGAGAAAGGACTTGCCGGCGCCCGTCGGGCCCATCAACAGCATCGGGGAGCGCGAGCGGATCGCCACGCGCTCGATTTCGTCGATCATTGTGTTGAATTCCGCGTTGCGCGTCGCGATGCCCGACTTCAGGAAGGCTACGCCCTCCATCTGCTCGCGCGAAAAGCGCTGGGCGATCTGGTCGTAGCGCGACAGGTCGAGGTCGATCAAAGTGTAACTGCCCGGCGTGCCTGCACCGGGCGTGCGCGGCGGCGAAGTCTGCACCAGCCGGCCCGGGAAGAAACGCGCTTCGGTCATCAGGAACATGCAGATCTGGACCACGTGGGTGCCGGTCGTGATATGGATCCAGTAATCCTCGTGGTCGGGATCGAAGGGATAGCGCTTCGCGAAATCGAAGAGCGCGCCGTATACCTCCTCGAAATCCCAGGCGTCGCGCATCTCGAGCGTATGGGGCACCACCTGGGTGTCGGGCGATACCGCAGCGATGTCCGCCGCCACCTCGTCCACCAGCTTCTCGTAGGGGCCGTTGTACAGCAGCTCGAAACGCGCAATGGATAAATCTTGATGCTGGGTCAGCGCAATGCTGGGCCGCCACTTGTCCCAGCGCGAGGAGCCGCGGTAGTTGTCGAGCTTCGTGCCGACGAAGCCGATCACAACGGTTTTCTTCTTTTTCATATGAGTATAAATATTTATCTTGCTGGATAATTTATCAGCTAGCCGGACTTATGTCGACACGGCGACGAAAAGGGCAAGATCGGCGTAACTTCTCATAAGATCAGATACTTACGGAGGTCGGCCAGCCGGTCACATTGGCTGGCACGGCGTTTGCAATGAGAACGCTACCTACTAGCGAACAATTGTGAGAAAAATGAAAACGACGAACACCACCAGCTACGATGTCATGGATATCCCGGGCGGCGCTCCCGTCAAGATGTGGACGCAAGGCGTACCCGTCGAGGAAGCGGCGAAGCGGCAGCTGTCGAACACCGCGCAGATGCCTTTCGTGTACAAGCACATCGCCGTCATGCCCGACGTCCACCTTGGCAAGGGCTCGACCATCGGCACCGTCGTGCCGACGCTCGGTGCGGTCATCCCGGCAGCCGTCGGCGTCGATATCGGTTGCGGCATGATGGCCGCGAAGACGACGCTGACCGCGAACGACCTGCCCGACAGCCTGTCCACCCTGCGTAGCGCGATCGAGCGCGCGATTCCGCACGGGATGTCGCCGAAGACGCGTGGACACCGCGGTCGCGACGAAGGTTCGTGGCAAACGCCGCCATCGGCAGTGGACGCCGCCTGGCTGCAGCTGAAGGATGAATTCGATGCGATCTGCCTGAAGACGCCTTCGCTGAAGAACACGAATAACTACCGTCACCTTGGCACGCTGGGGAGTGGCAACCACTTCGTCGAGGTCTGCCTGGACGAAGTCGGCTTCGTGTGGTTCATGCTGCACTCGGGTTCGCGCGGTGTCGGCAATGCGATCGGCACCCATTTCATCGAGCTGGCGAAGAAGGACATGCGTACCCATTTCGTCAACCTGCCCGACAGCGACCTGGCTTACCTGTCGGAAGGCACCCAGCATTACGACGATTACGTGGAAGCCGTGAGCTGGGCGCAGAAGTTCGCGCGCACCAACCGCGAGGTCATGATGCAAAACCTGATCGCCGCCGTGCGCCTGGTGATCAGGAAGCCCTTCGAGACCCATGTGGAGGCGGTGAACTGCCACCACAACTACGTCCAAAAGGAGCGTCACTTCGGCAAGGACGTGCTGGTCACCCGCAAGGGCGCGGTGTCGGCGCGGGCCGGTGAGCTGGGTATCATTCCCGGCTCGATGGGGGCGAAGAGCTTCATCGTGCGCGGCAAGGGGAACGAGGACAGTTTCCATAGCTGCAGCCACGGCGCCGGCCGCACCATGAGCCGCACCGAAGCGAAGCGCCGCTTCACCCTGGCCGACCAGGTGCGCGCGACCGAGGGCGTCGAGTGCCGCAAGGACGCAAACGTGATCGACGAGATCCCGATGGCCTACAAGGACATCGACGCGGTGATGCATGCGCAGCGCGATCTGGTCGAAGTCGTCCACACCCTGAAGCAGGTGGTGTGCGTGAAAGGGTGACCATCCCGCGCATGACAAGAACAAGAAAGAGAAGGGGAGACCATGATTGAACTCGACGGCGCCGCAGGCGAAGGCGGCGGGCAGATTCTGCGAAGCGCGCTTGCGCTGTCCATGATCACCGGGCAGCCGTTCCGCATCAGGGATATTCGCGCCAACCGTGCCAAGCCGGGATTGATGCGGCAGCACCTGGTGGCGGTGCAGGCGGCAGCCCAGGTGAGTGGCGCGCGCGTGAACGGGGCCGAGCTGGGCTCATCCGAACTGAGTTTTACGCCAGGACCGGTGGTGGACGGCGACTACCACTTTGCGATCGGCAGTGCCGGCAGCTGCACGCTGGTGCTGCAGACGATCGTGCCGGCACTGCTGTTTGCGCCGCAGCCGTCGACGATCCGCATCACGGGTGGGACGCACAACATGATGGCGCCGCCGGTGCAGTTCCTGCAGCATACCTACCTGCCTCTGCTCGCGCGCATGGGAGCGGAGGTCGGCCTCGCGCTGAAGCGTTACGGTTTTTATCCTGCCGGTGGCGGAGAGGTGCTTGCGACCGTGCGTCCCTGGCGGGAGCTGAGGCAGCTGGCATTGATGGAGCGCGGTGCATATATTGGCGGACGTGCCGATGCTCTGGTGGCCGGGCTTGCGCCGCAGGTCGGGATGCGCGAGCTGGATTGTATCGGCGAAGCCATGGAATGGGGGAGGGAGCAGTTGCACCTGCAACGCCTGCCCGCGGAGCAGGGGCCAGGCAATGCGGTGTTGATTAGGCTCGACTATGAACACGTGACCGAAGTGTGCGTCGGATTTGGTGCCAAGGCGGTGCGGGCGGAAGCAGTTGCGCAGGAAGCGATCATGCAAGCACAGGCTTATCTGGCTTCCGATGCGGTGGCCGACGAGCACCTGGCGGATCAGTTACTGCTGCCGATGGCCCTTGCCGGCGGTGGACGATTTACCGCCACGACAGTCTCGATGCATACGGAAACGAATGCCGCGCTCATTAGTAAATTCTTGCCGGTCGACATTTATTTCGAACGCGGAGAACGGAGCAATCTGTGTGTGGTGAAAAGCACTTGCCAGCCGAGCTAAGGCTTCGCTATAATTCGCGTCCGCTTCGGCGCTGTGCTGCAAACGTTAACGAAATCAAGTAGTTAAGCCTGCAACAAGCGACGAAGAGGAAAAAAAGAGGTTGACGAAAAACGCAAAACACTGCATAATCTCATCTCTCTGCTGCTGACGAACAAAACGATTCGCAGAACGCAGCAAGGCAGTACCGAATAAGTTCTTTAACAATTAACAGTCGATAAGTGTGGGCGTTTGATGAAGGTGCCAGCTGACTTGTTCAGCTGATTACTTAAATTATCAAATGTTCGCACAAAGTATTAAACGTTGTCTCAGCAATGAGATGACGGTCAGTATTTTGAGTGAGCGACTCCGCAGCAATGCGGATGA
>NZ_PPXQ01000040.1 GCF_004798585.1 Massilia sp. Mn16-1_5 | reverse complement strand
AACGCTCGCGCGCGATTTTGGAAAGCATGCTCGACGGCTTCATCGCAGTCGACGCCAGCTGGCGCATCGGCTATGCCAACGCGGCCGCCGAACGGATCACAGGCCTGGACCGCTCGCAGCTGCTCGGTGCGGCCGCGTGACGCAGGCTGCCGCCAGGCCCGGTCAGCTGGATCGCGGCCAGGGCCGCGCCGGCCGCGTATTCCTCGGCGGTGCGCGCCAGCAGGTCGAGCACGTCGTCCAGCGGCGCATCCGAGACCGCCAGCTCCAGCGCGCCGCGCTGGCCGGCTTCCAGCAGGTTGGCGCGGGTGCGCTCGGTGACGTCGATGCCGTGGATCAGGACCCCCGAGACGCTGCCGTCCGGCTCGCGCAGGGCCATGTAGATGAAGTCGACATAGTAAGCGTCGAGGGCGCCGCTCGCGGTCTGCAGCTGCAGGCGCACGTTGCTGCCCTCGTGCGCCTCGCCGCTGCGGTAGACCTGGTCGAGCAGTTCGAACAGGCCCTGCCCCGCCAGTTCCGGCAGGGCCGCCTGCAGCGGCTTGCCGAGCAGCGGGCGCCGCCCCACCAGTTCGGCGAAGCGCTCGTTGGCCATCTCGACCACCAGCTCGGGCCCGCGCATCACGACCATGAAGGCCGGCGCCCGGTAGAAGATGTCGCGCATGCGCTCGCCGGCCGCGCGCAGCTGGGCCACCAGGCGCTCGCGTTCGCGCCCGGCTTGCTGGCGCGCGCTGATGTCGGTGAAGGTCAGGACGGCCCCACCCGGTCCGCTGCCGGTCGTCAGCGGATGGACCGAACAGGCCACCGGCAGCACGCCGCCGTCCTTGCGCACCAGGCAGGCATCGTCCAGGCGCAGCACCGCGCCGCTGCGCACGGCGTCGAGCAGCGCACCCTCTTCCAGGGGCGTGGCGCCCTTCGCGGGCAGCAAGGCACCAACTTTAACACCGGCCAGCTCCGCGGGCGCGTAGCCCAGGCAGGCGGCGCCGGCTGCATTCAGGAAGGTACAGCGGCCCTCGGCATCGAGTCCGACGATGCCCTCGCCCGAGGATTCCAGCAGGCTCTCGAAGCGCTCGGTGCTTTCCCCCAGCGCGCGTTCGCTGGCGGCCAGCTGAATGCCGGCCTCGTGTTCGGCGGTGGCGTCGCGCATGATCTTGGCGTAGCCGCGCAGCACTCCCTTTTCGCGCAGGGCGATCATCATGCCGTCGGCGAAGAAGCGGCGGCCGTCGCGTCGCAGGTGCCAGCGCTTGTCTTCCGAGCGGCCGGTGGCGCGGGCGCGCGCCGCTTCCTGATCCGGCTGCCCGGCAGCGCGGTCTTCGGGGACGAAGAGCATGTCGGCGCTCTGTCCGATCGCCTGCTCCGCGCTCCAGCCGGTCACCGCTTCAGCGCCCGCTTCCCACTCGGTGATGCGGCGCTCGGTGTCGGTGCCGATGAAGGCGTAGTCGTGCAGGTTGTCGAGGATCAGGCGCAGGCGGCTGGCGTGGCTGCCCGGCCCGGGCTCCGGCGCGGGCTGCGGCGGCGCACGCAGGCTTTCCAGTTCGGCCGCCTGGCGGTGCAGGGTCAGGGCTAGCTCGACGCGCGATCGCAGCAGGTGCGCATTGACGGGCTTTTGCAGGACGTCGACCGGAGCGAGGGAGAAGGCGCGCTCCCAAGGGAAGTCGTCGGGGTCGCCGGCCGTGACGAACAGGATCGGTACCGATTGCGCACGCGGATGGCGCCGCATCAGCTCGGCGGTCTGGAAGCCGTCCATGGTCGGCATCTGCACGTCCATCAATACGACGGCAAATTCGTTTTCCAGCAGTGCGCGCAGGGCCGCCTCGCCCGAATCGACGGACACGCGCTCGGCGTTCACGCCAGCCAGCAGCGCTTCCAGCACCGCGAGGTTGGCAGGCTGGTCGTCCACGAGAAGGATGCGGGGTTGGACGGCAGCACTCATCGATAGCTTGGTGGACAGGTGGGCGATTGGGTTGACAATCCGGCGCATCAACAGGCGTGAGATTGTGTGAGTAATTGCAAGGAATGCAATGTATGCCTGGCGCTTCCGAATGTCAATTGTGCGCGCCATCTGCCCAGCCGCCCTCACACTAAGGGTTTGCTGCGCCGGACCACCAGTTCGTGCAGCAGACCTGGAGCCGCAATGGATTTCTCGTTTCTGAACAATGACCTGGAGAGCTGGGCGATTGCAGTCGCGGTCCTGCTCGGGGCCACCCTGGCGATGCACTGGCTGCGCCGCCTCGCCCTGCACAAGATGCAGGTCCTGTCCCAGCGCACCGACACCCTGGCCGACGACCTGGTCGCCAAGATGCTGCGCAAGACCTATCTCCTGATCATGGTGACAGTGTCGAGCTACCTGGCCAGCCTGGCGCTCGAGCTCACCGACAAGCAGCGCCTGGTGGTCTCGCGGATCGCGATCGCTGCCCTGATCCTGCAGCTGGCGATCTGGGGCGACACCCTCCTGCGCGCCTGGCGTGACCACGCTTATGTGAACGACGTCCCGCGCAAGGCCTCGCGCACCATTCTCTGTTTCCTGCTGCGCCTGGCGCTATGGGTGATCGCCTTCCTGATGGTGCTGGATAACTTCGGCTTCAACATCACGACCCTGGTCGCGAGCCTGGGCATCGGCGGCATCGCGGTCGCGCTGGCGGTGCAGAACATCCTCGGCGACCTTTTTGCCTCCTTGTCCATCATGCTCGACAAGCCCTTCGAGATCGGCGACTTCATCATCGTCGGCGACGTCCTCGGCTCGGTCGAACATATCGGCCTGAAGACCACGCGCCTGCGCGGCCTGGGCGGCGAGCAGGTCATCTTCGCCAACAGCGACCTGCTGAAAAGCCGGATCCACAATCACAAGCGCATGGAGACGCGGCGCGTGGCCTTCGTCCTGCGTGTGGCCTACGGCGCGAGCGACCGCCAGCTGGCGCGCATTCCGGTCCTGATCCGTGAGGTGGTCGACGCCGAGGCGATGGCCGCCTTCGAGCGCGCGCACTTCTTCAACTATGGCGAGTGGTCGCTGAACTTCGAGGTCGTCTACCACTTCCAGAGCCCCGACTACATCGCCCACATGGACACCCAGCAGGCCATCCTGCTCGAGATCTACCGCCGCTTCGAGCGCGAAGGGATCCGCTTCGCGCACCCGCTGTCGATCGTGCGCATGGCCGAGGGGCAGGAGTTTCCCTCGCCGCAGGCCGTGGGCGCGGCGGGGTCGGCGTTCCGCCATTGAAAGGCGGTGGGCACGGCCCGTAGGGTGGGCGCCCCGTGCCCACCAAACCCGAACAAATAAAAAAACCCGCCGGGCCTTGCGGCCGGGCGGGTTGTCGTGGCGACCTGAAAATCAGGCAGCCGATTTCTGCGCGACCGGCAGCGGGCTGACGCGGGCCGCGGTGCCGGCTTCGAGCACGGCGGCGGCAGCCGAACGGGCCTCGCCCGGGGCGGTGGTGCTGATCAGCTCGTGCATGCGGCCGGCGGTCTTGTCCCAGGAGGTGTTGGCGACGACGTCGCGCATGCGTTCGACCAGTTGCGCCTTTTCCTGCTCGCTGGCGGCCAGCATGCGCTCGCAGGCGGCGATGAATTCTTCAGGCGTCGAGGCGATCGCGACGACGTCGCCGTAAGGCACCTTGACGTCGGTGATCGGGGTGCTGACGCTGAGCTTTTCGGCAGCCATGTACTCCAGCACCTTGGTCGGGCTGATGAACTTGGTCGATTCGTTCATCGCGAACGGCAGCAGGCAGATGTCCCAGCCGGCCAGGAACTTCGGCAGTTCGTCATAGTTGCGCTGGCCCATGTAGTGGACGTTGTCGGCGCGCGGCAGTTCGGCCGGGTCGATCTTGACCACGGGGCCGACCAGCACGATCTGCCATTCCGGATGCGCGGCGGCCATCTGGCGCACCAGCTCGGTGTCGAAACGCTCGTCGATCACGCCGTAGAAGCCGAGGCGCGGGCCGGCGATGGCGGCCTGGTCCGGATGCGAGATGGCGGCGTCCAGCGCCTTGCGGAAGTGCTTGGCGTCGACGCTGCTCGAGAAGCAGTGGGCGTTGGCGTGGCGGTCCTTCTTGGCTTCGTACAGGCTCGGGCCGCCGGTGAAGACCAGGTCGGCGATGTTCAGCAGGGCCGATTCGCGCTGCAGCAGCTGCTTCGGCGGGTTCTTGAAGGCGGCCAGTTCGTCCATGCAGTCGTAGACGACCAGGGAAGGATTGAAGCCTTGCAGCAGCGGCAGCGCCATCGGGGTGTAGAACCACACCACCGGACGCTCGCCTTCCGGCACCAGGTCGGCCAGCAGTCGTTGCATGGTCGGCAGCTGGTCGTCGTGGAAACCGTGGGTGTTCTGGATCGGGGTATGCGGACGGCACACCGTGATGTTCGGCGCGACGGTCGTCTTTTGCAGATGGGCGGGACCCTCACTGTGGACGGGCTCCTCGACAAACAGGATCTGGTAGTGTTCCGCCAGGCGCGTCATCAGATGTTGTGGGCGTTGGAAGACGAAGTCCCAGCGCAGGTGGCAAAACACGATCAGGGTCGGCATGTTGATTTCCTTTCGCCTTGGTGGCGCTTTAGTTGATCTTGGGTCCGTGACTCTCATGGGAGAGCGGAAATTCACGCTCGTCGATGAAGCCGGACCGGTGAATCGTAACATGCAAATTTACTATTATTTTCATTTATGCATCGCAACATTAGCTCTCAGAAAGGGCGTCGCGGAAACGCAGAGCTTTTCCTCATAGGAGAGTCCGGTGTCCTGGAGGCATTTTTGTAGGCATAGTCCTACTCCCGTACAAGCGAATCCACTACGAAAACTCATCCATACGGCAGCCGTGCGCAAGCGTGCGCGGCCCTTCCAAGGGGCTGCTCGGGCGGTGTTCGGGGTGGTGGCGGCGCTACGCGAGGCCGCGCGAGGGTGTAGGCATACTCTGCCGTAAAGACAGCGCACGAGGCGTGCGCAGCGCGCGACGGCAGGCGGGAAAACGCCATCGCACGGCGCATGCACCTGCCCCGTGCTGCACTGCGGCAGAATCAGGCGGAAGGATACGGCTGGGCACCCTCGGGATGGCCTTCGGCGTCGAAGCCATCGGCGGTCGAGACGTCGTCGATGCCGATCGAGCCGAGCGCATCGCACAGTTCGTCGACTTCGGCGCCCAGGTCGGCGGCCAGGTCGATCGCCTTGCCGGTTCCGCCCCAGGGCGGACCGCCGTCGATGGCGTACAGGTTGACGCGCAGTTCGATATGTTCGCCGGCATCGACCGGCGCCACCACGGCGCGCACGCGGTCGGCCGCCAGCTCCTTGGCGGCCAGCAGGCCGTTGATCTCGGCCAGGGTGCCCAGCATGGCCAGCTCGGCCACGCCCTGCTCCTTGGCGCCGTGGAACAGGTCCTGGTACAGGAAATCGACGCCGATGCTGTCGGGATCCGCCGCCAGGCAACGCCGCACCAGGGGCGCCACGCGCTCGGTCCAGGCGCGGTAGCGGCGCATGCGGTCGGCAAAATAGACGTCGGCATCGATCTCGTCCTTCGGCACCGCGTAGAACGGGTCGTTCGCGCGCTTGAGCGAAAAGCCGAACAGGAAGCGCAGTTCCATGGCTGTTTCATCCGGCGCGAAGCGCTCCCCGGTCCATCCGCGGATACTGGCCTCAAGCAGCGGCGCCGCCAGCGGCTTCTTGCTGCCGAGGCCGGCGGCCGCCTCGCGCAGCAGCTCCTGCAGCGGCGAATAGCCGATGTGGTCGACCTCGGCCAGGTCGTAGGCGTGGCGCACCAGCGCCACCTTCGCACCCGGGCTGTCGAGCTCGGAGGCGATGAAGCTGGCGGCCAGCTCCTCGTAGGCGGCATCGTCCTGGAAGCTCTCCTGCGCCACCAGGCCGCCGGTGCTGCGCACGAACAGCGGGATCAGGAAGGCGTCGATCTCGGTCTCCTCTTCGCCTTCGCGCCGGATACGGAGGGTGGCCGACTGCTCGCCGATATGGCTGCGCAGCAGGCGGCAGGCTTCCGGGTCGGTGAAGCGCGCCAGTTCGATGGCGCCGTACAGTACCTCGTCGCGCTTCTTGCGCAGGGTCTTGCGGATCGCGGCCAGCAGTTCTTCCTCTTGCGCCGCGGCCCGTTCCGGGTCGCTCTCTTCGCCCTCCGCGACGGCGAGCGCGAGGTCGGCCAGGGCCTGGGCCAGCGCATCGGTGTCGGGTTCGGCAGGCGCGGCGCTCTTGCGCGGCACGGGCTTCTTGTTTTTCGGCATGGGTTAAGCGTGAGTGATAGAAATGCGCCATGGTAGCGCATGGCGCGCCTTTCGGGCATTCGGAAAGCCCTTACTCCGCGCGCTCCGGTTCGGCCACGTTCACGGTCGCCAGCGCCGCCAGGATTTCCTCGGGCTCGGCCGGCTTGGCGATGTGCAGGTCGAAGCCGGCTTCGCGCGCCCTCACCTTGTCGGCCAGCTGGCCGTAGCCGGTCAGCGCGATCAGGAGCGTGCCGGCGAACTGCGGCATCGCGCGCAGGCGCCGCGCCAGCTCGTAGCCGTTCATGTCGGGCAGGCCGATGTCGAGGATGAAGACGTCGGGCCGCTCGAAGGAGGCCCACTCGAGCGCGCTGGCGGCGTCGTAATAGGTCGACACCAGGTGGTCCCCGGCCGCTTCGAGCAGCAGCGAGAGGCTGACGGCGGCGTCGATGTTGTCGTCCACCAGCATCACGCGCAGGGGCGCCGGCCCCGCGCCGTGCGCGCCGCCGTAGGCTTCGCGTGGCGTTTCGCGGGCGCTCTCCCGTGCATTCTCGCGCACGCTCTCGCGCGCCCGCCGTGGATTCGCCAGCGGCGTGGTCAACGCTGCCAGCTCGTGCTTGAGCGGCAGGCGCACGGTGAAGATGCTGCCGCCATTGCGCCCCGGGCTGCTGGCTTCGACGCTGCCGCCGTGCAACTGCACCAGGCTGCGCACCAGCGCCAGGCCGAGGCCGAGGCCGCCCTGGGCCCGGTCGGGCTTGCGCTCGCCCTGGGAAAACAGGTCGAACACGCGCGGCAAGAGCTCGGCCGTGATGCCTTCGCCGTCGTCGGCCACGCTCAGGCTCGCTTCGTTACCGGCACTGCTCAGCGAGAGCTGGATCGCGCCGTGCGGCTGGGTGTACTTGGCCGAATTGGTCAGCAGGTTGGCCACCACCTGGGTCAGGCGGGTCTGGTCGCCGCGCACCGTTACCGGTCCCTGCGGCAGGCGCAGTTCGAGCCGGTGCTGGCGCTCCTCCATCAGCGGCCGGGTCTGCTCGACGGCGCGTTCGACCACGTTGCGCAGGTCGACCTCCTCCAGGTTCAGGCTGACCAGGCCGCGCGTGACGCGCGAGACGTCGAGCATGTCCGACAGCAGCCGGTTCATGTGCTCGACCTGGCGCCCGATGACGTCGCCGGCATAGCGCGCGCGGTGGCCGTCGAGGTCGGGCAGCTTGAGCAGCTGGGCCGCGGTGCCGATCGGCGCCAGCGGGTTGCGCAGCTCGTGCCCGAGCATGGCGAGGAACTGGTCCTTGGCGCGGTTTTCTTCCTCGGCGGTCTGGCGCGCCTGCTGGGCACGCTCGAGTTGGTTCTGGCGTTCGTTGCCGGCCGTGTCGCGCGTGGCCTGGGCCCGGGACAGCTCGTTGCCGGCCTGGCGCAGCGCGCCCAGCAGGCGGTCGATCTCGAGGATGCGCGAGCGGCGCTGCGGCGGCAGCTCGCCGCGTCCCAGTGCGCTGGCGGCGTCGACGGCGGTACGGATCGCGCGCGCATAAACGCGCCCGAACCACGCGGCGACCGCGCCTGCCCCGAGCAGGGCCGCGA
>NZ_PPXQ01000003.1 GCF_004798585.1 Massilia sp. Mn16-1_5 | reverse complement strand
TGGTGTGGGAACGAGGTGAAGGGCTTGATCTACCTTCCAAGGTCGAGCCTTAAGGGTGGGCCCAAGCTGGTCTTCACCTCTGCTGGTGATAGCTAACCACCAACTCGATCAAGATACAAGGGTGGGCATGCCCACGCGTGAAGCTTGAATTGTGTTACCCCGCTTCCCGCAGCGTCTGCAAAGGCGGCTGCCTCAACACGCTGCGCAGCCCCAGCCAGCCGCCCACCAGCGCACACATGGCGCCGACCACGCCCCCGGCCAGCCACACGCCCGGCTCGAAGGTCCACGGGAACTTGAACTGGTAAGTCGCCAGCGCCCAGCCCAGCAGCGCCGCACCGGAGGCCGCCAGCAATCCCGCCAGGCCGCCGACCAGCACGAACTCGATGCGCTGCGCCTGCGCCAGCTGGCTGCGCGTCGCGCCCAGCGCCCGCAGCAGGCCCGCTTCGCGGGTGCGCTCCGAGGTCGAACCCATCAGCGCCGCGTACAGCACCAGCACGCCCGATGCCAGCGTGAACAGGAACAGGAATTCGACCGCGACGACGACCTGGTCGACCACTTCCTGCACCTGGCGGATGATGCCGCTGACGTCGATCACGGTGAGGTTCGGATAGGCCCGCGCCAGCGTGTTGGCCAGCTGCGCGCCCTCTTGCGGCAAATGGAAGGCGGTCATGTAAGTGGCCGGCGCGTTCGCCATCGCTGCCGGGTTGATGATGACGAAGAAGTTGGCACGCATCGAGCCCCATTCCAGCTTGCGCAGGCTGGTGATCTTGGCATCGACGACGATGCCGGCCATGTCGAAGCGCATGACGTCGCCCAGCTTGAGGCCCAATGTCTTCGCGATGCCCTGCTCCACCGAGGCTTCCGAGACACCCGGCCCATCCGCGTACCACTTGCCGGCGACGATGTCGTTGCCTTCCGGTGCGCTCGTCATGGTCGACAGGTTGAATTCGCGGTTCGCCAGGCGCTGTGCATTGTCGGTCGCGTATGTCGTGGGCGTGATCGCCTTGCCGTTCACCGCCGTCAGGCGGCCGCGGATCATCGGGTACAGCACCGGCTGGTCGACGCCGGCGGCGGCGATGCGGCGCGCCACATCCTCCTTCTGGTCGGGCAGGACGTTGATGATGAAGCGGTTTGGCGCATTCTCCGGCGTGGCGCGCTGCCAGGCCGCGACCAGGTCGCCGCGCACCACGGTCAGCAACAGCAGGGCCATCAGCCCGAGCGCCAGCGAGACCACCTGCACGATGGTGGCGCCCGGACGGCGCTGCAGCGAGGTGATCGCAAAGCGCCAGCCCTGGTGCTGCGAGACGCCGCGCAGGCGCCGCAGCCCTTTCAAGGCCAGCCAGGCGACCAGCGCAAAGACCGCGAAGCCGCCGAGGAAGCCGCCCGCCGTCAGCAAGGCCAGTTTCGGATCGCCGGCTTGCCACAGCAGCAGCAGGACGAATACGCCGATGCCCAGTCCATAGGTGGCCAGCGCCATCGGCTGCGGCGCCGCCTGCTCGCGCCGGATCACGCGATTGTGCGGCACGTTGCGCAATTGGAGGACGGGCGGCAGTGCGAAACCGACCAGCAGCATCATCCCGGTCGCGATGCCCTGCAGGGCCGGCAACGGGGAGACCGGCGGCAGGTCCGCCGGCAGCAAGGTCCCGATCAGTTTCAGCAGCACGAAGTGGGCGCCGAAGCCGACCAGCACGCCGATGATGCTGCCCGCCAGGCCCACGATGGCGAATTCGATCAGGTACATCATGCCGACGCCGTTCTGGGTCATGCCCAGGCAGCGCAGCATGGCGCATGCATCCAGGTGGCGCTGCATGAAACGGCGCGCCGCCATTGCCACGGCCACCGCCGCCAGCATGGCCGAGAGCAGGCCGACGAGGGACAGGAAGCGGTCCGCGCGGTCGAGCGTGGCCTGCATCTCGGGGCGCCCGTTCTCGATCGATTCGATGCGTACGCCTTTCACGTTGTCCTGCGCGATGCGCGCGCGCAGCCAGGCCTCGAAATCGCGCACCCGTGCGAGATCGTTGTTCGAGGGCGCCGCCACCAGCAGCTTATAAGTCACGCGCGCAAAATCGTCGACCAGGCCGGTGGACTTCAGGTCGGACAAGGACAACATCACGCGCGGCGCGAAGTTGGCAAACGAGGCGCCGCGGTCCGGTTCGGCCGCGACCAGCTGGGCGATCGTGAAAGTGCGTTCGCCCACCTGCAGCGGATCGCCGACCTTGACGTTCAGGGCCGGCAGCAAATTCGCGTCGACCCAGACCGTGCCGGGCGCCGGAATCGAAGCGGCCGCCGTGCCGCGCGCCGCGCTGGCCTGGTCCGGATCGGTCGTGATGCGCAGGACGCCACGCAGCGGATAGCCGGGCGAGACGGCCTTGATCGAGGCCAGCTGGGCGCGCGAGTTCTCGCCCTCCCCGCCCTGGGCCATGCTGGGGAAGATGACGGTATCGGCCAGCAGCAGGCCGCGCCGCGCCGCTTCCTGGCGCCAGGCGGGCGGCACCGGATTGTCGGCATTCACCAGCAGGTCGGCGCCGAGCAGCTGGTTGGCATCGCGCGCCAGTCCCGCGCGCATGCGGTCGACGAAGAAGCCGACCGAGGACAGTGCCGAGACGGCGACGATCAGCGCCACCAACAAGAAGCGCAGCTCGCCCGCGCGCCAGTCGCGCGCGGTCATGCGGAGGGACTGGAGCAGCATGGGCAGCTTTCCTTAACGTGCGCCGAAGAAGGCGTCGACCTCGGCCAGGAAGCCGCGCTTCTGCTCGGGCCCGAGGAAGGCCGCCTCGAAGGAGTTGCGGGCCAGCTGGCGCGCATGCGACGCGTCCAGCGGCAAGGCCTCGAAGGCGGCGATGAAGTTATCGTTCATGTAGCCGCCGAAATAGGCGGGATCGTCCGAGTTGACGGTAGCCGCCAGCCCCTTGTCGAGCAGGGTGCGCAGGTTGTGCGAACCCATCACGTCGAAGACGCGCAGCTTGATGTTCGACAGCGGGCAGACGGTCAGCGCCATGTGCTCGCGCACCAGGCGCTCGACCAGTTCCGGGCTTTCCAGGCAGCGCACGCCATGGTCGATGCGTTCGACGTTGAGGACGTCGAGCGCGCTCTCGATATAGGCGGGCGGGCCCTCTTCGCCCGCATGCGCGACCAGGCGCAGGCCGAGCTGGCGCGCGCGCTCGAATACGCGTGCGAATTTTTCCGGCGGATGGCCGACCTCCGAGGAATCGAGGCCGACACCGATGAACTTGTCGCGGTAGGGCAGCGCTTCGTCGAGCGTGGCCAGGGCTTCTTCTTCGGACAGGTGGCGCAGGAAGCACATGATCAGGGACGCGCTGATCGGACCATCCTGGCAGGCGCGCCAGATGCCGTTGATGACGGTCTCGAAGGGCACGCCGCGCGCGGTATGGGTTTGCGGATCGAAGAAGATTTCGGCATGCCGGACATTGTCGGCAGCGGCGCGCTTCAGGTAAGCCGCCGTCATGTCATAGAAGTCCTGCTCGTGCAGCAGCACGCTGGCGCCGGCGTAATAAATGTCGAGGAAAGACTGCAAATCCGAAAAAGCGTAGGCCTGGCGCAACGCTTCGACCGATGGATAAGCTAGCGTTACGCCGTTCCTTTGCGCTAGCGCAAAGATCAGTTCCGGCTCGAGCGAGCCCTCGATATGGATGTGCAATTCGGCCTTCGGCATCTGTTCGATGGTCCGGCGCAGCTGCTCGTTCAGCATGGATGTTCTCCGTCAAGACGGTTTTTTGGGGCAAGATCGACAAGTGTACCGCATGCCGCCGCGCCTTACTTTTCATTGGAAGAGAGCCCGAAAAACGGCGTGTTTGGCGTGCGCCACCGGCCGGCCAGTTCGTGCACTATCGGACCAGGGCTTTTGTCACCCCAGCAGTAAAGACTGCTGGAAATAGCCATACGGTATGCATAGAACGTGTATTGCAGCCGACGCCTTATGCGCTTTCCAAATACACTCAGAAGCTATTGTTTTTCGTTAATAATCAGATACTTACAGTTGTTACATCCACGAGAACGATAGTGCTTTGACTTCGAGAACTAATAGGCACATAATAAATTTCAGAAACATAAAAAGACCCTTCATCCACGGGACACCCGGCCACAAGCCGGCTCAAAAAAGAACAATCCGCCTGAGCCGCCGCGCACGTCGCGTCGCTACCAGGACGACCCGCCTAACGGGTGGAACTTCGCGAAGCCGTCGCGAACGGATTTCGGCCATGCCCCCTGGTCGATCCGGCGCGCAGCAGGTCTAACGAAGTATCCGTACAACGCCAAGAAAATACCGGGCTTGGGCAGCGGCATACGCCGTCTGTCGTGACAGTGATCGTTGTTAGCAAACTAAAGGACATGCACATGACCATTTTTGACAACTACGCAGCCCGTTACGAGCGTACCCGCGAAGAAGAATATTCCCTGTCCGAATATCTTGCCCTCTGCAAGAAAGACCCGCTGACCTATGCGAGCGCGCCGGAGCGCATGCTTGCGGCGATCGGCGAGCCGCAGCTCGTCGATACCCGGCTCGATCCGCGCATGTCGCGCATCTTCGCCAACAAGGTCATCAAGATCTACCCGGCCTTCCGCGAGTTCTATGGCATGGAAGAGGTGATCGAGCAAGTCGTCTCCTACTTCCGCCATGCGGCGCAAGGCCTGGAAGAACGCAAGCAGATCCTCTATCTGCTGGGACCGGTGGGCGGCGGCAAGTCGTCGATCGCCGAGAAGCTGAAACACCTGATGGAGCAAGTCCCCTTCTACGCGATCAAGGGTTCGCCCGTGAACGAATCGCCGCTGGGCCTCTTCAACGAGGAAGAGGACGGCGTCATCCTGGAAGAAGACTACGGTATTCCACGCCGCTACCTGCGCTCGATCCCGAGTCCGTGGGCGGTCAAGCGCCTGCACGAATTCGGCGGCGACATCAACAAGTTCCGCGTCGTCAAGCGCTATCCCTCGATCCTGAAGCAGGTCGCCATCTCGAAGACCGAGCCGGGCGACGAGAACAACCAGGACATTTCCTCGCTGGTCGGCAAGGTCGACATCCGCAAGCTCGAGGATTATTCGCAGGACGATCCGGACGCCTACAGCTACTCCGGCGGCCTGTGCCTGGCGAACCAAGGCCTGATGGAATTCGTCGAGATGTTCAAGGCGCCGATCAAGGTGCTGCACCCGCTGCTGACCGCGACCCAGGAAGGCAACTACAAGGGTACCGAAGGCTTCGGCGCGATTCCCTTCGAAGGCATCATCCTGGCACACTCGAACGAGTCAGAGTGGAAGAGCTTCCGCAACAACCGCAACAACGAGGCTTTCCTCGACCGGATCTATATCGTGAAGGTTCCCTACTGCCTGCGCATTTCCGATGAGATCAAGATTTACGATAAGTTGATCCGCAACTCCTCGCTCGAGAAGGCGCCTTGCGCGCCCGGCACGCTGCGCATGATGGCGCAGTTCGCGATCCTGTCGCGTTTAAAAGATCCGGAGAATTCGAGCGTCTACTCGAAGATGCTGGTCTACGACGGCGAGAACCTGAAGGACACCGATCCGAAGGCCAAGTCGCTGCACGAATACGTCGACTATGCAGGCGTGGACGAAGGCATGAACGGCCTGTCGACGCGCTTCGCCTTCAAGATTTTGTCGAAGGTCTTCAACTTCGACAACACCGAAGTGGCCGCCAATCCGGTACACCTGCTGTATGTGCTGGAACAGCAGATCGAGCGCGAGCAGTTCCCGCCTGAACTCGAGCAGCGTTACCACTCCTATATCAAGGAGCACCTGGCGCAGCGCTACGTCGATTTCATCGGCAAGGAAATCCAGACCGCCTACCTGGAGAGCTATTCGGAATACGGCCAGAACATTTTCGACCGCTACGTTACCTTTGCCGACTTCTGGATCCAGGACCAGGAATTCCGCGATCCGGATACCGGCGAAAGTTTTGATCGCGAATCGCTCAACGCCGAGCTGGAAAAGATCGAGAAACCGGCCGGGATTTCGAATCCGAAGGATTTCCGCAACGAGATCGTCAACTTCGGCTTGCGCGCCCGGGCAACGAACGGCGGCAAGAATCCGGCCTGGACCAGCTACGAAAAGTTCCGCACCGTCATCGAGAAAAAAATGTTCTCGAATACGGAGGAACTTCTGCCGGTCATTTCGTTCAATGCGAAGGCCAGTGCGGAAGACGCGACGAAGCACGCCGACTTCGTCAACCGCATGGTCGAGAAAGGCTATACGGCCAAGCAGGTGCGGCTCCTGTGCGAATGGTATCTGCGTGTGAGGAAGTCGTCGTAAGAAAAAGTCGGCGATGCAGGGCAGCGGCTGCCCGCTGCCCGCCTCTGACGCATATTTGACTCCCCTGTCAGGCGTGCGCACCCCGCTTATGCACGCTGCGTATTAAGATAGGGGGACCGTGGCAGCTGGCGGTCCGCTGCGGTTTTTACAGGAGGCATGTTTTGACTTACCTCATCGACCGACGCTTGCAGGGCAAGAACAAGTCCGCGGTGAACCGCGAACGCTTCCTGCGCCGCTACAAGGCGCAAATCAAGGACGCGGTCGGCCGTGCGATCAAGGGCCGCTCGATCACCGACATCGAGAACGGCGAGAAAGTCTCGATCCCCGTCAAGGACGTCAACGAACCGCACTTCGGCCATGCCCATGGCGGCGTGTGGGAAACCGTCAACCCCGGCAATACCGAATACCAGAAAGGCGACCAGTTCAACCGGCCGCGCAGCGGCGGCGGCGGTTCCGGCCGCGGCCGCGCAGGCAACAGCGAACAGACCACGGAAGACGATTTCATCTTCGAGCTCTCGCGCGAAGAATTCATGAATTATTTCTTCGAAGATCTCGAGCTGCCGAACATGGTCAAGACGCAGCTGACCCAGACCATCGATTTCAAGACCCAGCGCGCCGGCTACAACGTCTCCGGCACGCCGTCCAACATCCACGTGCTGCGCTCGCTGCGCGGTGCGCTTGGCCGGCGCATCGCGGTTGGTGGACCGAGCCGGCGCCAGGCTAATGCCCTGCAGGAAGAACTGGATGAGCTGGCCGAGGCCGAAGTGCCCGAAGACGACCCGCGCATCCTCGAGCTGAAGAAGAAGATCCACCATCTGCACACGCGCATCAACGCGATCCCCTTCATCGATCCGTTCGACCTGCGCTACAGCAACCGCATCAAGGTGCCGAAGCCCAGCACCCAGGCCGTGATGTTCTGCATCATGGACGTCTCCGGCTCGATGGACGAAACCCGCAAGGACACCGCGAAGCGCTTCTTCATCCTGCTGTATTTATTCCTCAAGCGCGTCTACGAACGCATCGACGTGGTCTTCATCCGCCACCACACGGCCGCGGCCGAAGTCGACGAGGACGAATTCTTCCACTCGCGCGAGTCCGGCGGCACCGTCGTCTCGTCCGCCCTGCACCTGCTGCAAAAGGTGATCGCCGACCGCTATTCGAGTTCCGACTGGAACGCCTATGTGGCCCAGGCCTCGGACGGCGACAACTGGGACAACGACTCGGTGCTGTGCAAGCAATTGCTCGATACCGGGATCATGCCCAAGGTCCAGTACTACACCTACGTCGAAATCACCGACGGGCCGCCGCAGAACCTGTGGGAGCAATACACCGAAGTGGCCGCGCACCACCCCAACTTCGCGATGCAGAAGATCGTGACGCCGGCCGACATCTACCCCGTCTTCCGCGAGCTGTTCAAGAAGCAGCCCAAGTAAAAACAGAGGTACCCCATGCCAGACGACCTCATCAAGAATCCCCGAGCGCTGCCCGAACAGTCGGAGTGGACCTTCGACCTGATCGAGCAGGCACACGAGGAAATCCGCCGCGTGGCCAGGAAGTTCGGCCTCGACACCTACCCCAACCAGCTCGAGATCATCACCGCCGAGCAGATGATGGATGCCTACACCTCGGTCGGCATGCCGGTGTCCTATAACCACTGGTCCTTCGGCAAGCACTTCCTGTCGACCGAGAAGAGTTATAAACGCGGCCAGATGGGCCTGGCCTACGAGATCGTCATCAACTCGAATCCCTGCATTGCCTATCTCATGGAGGAAAACAGCCTGACGATGCAGGCGCTGGTGATCGCCCATGCCGCCTATGGCCACAACTCCTTCTTCAAGGGGAACTACCTGTTCCGCACCTGGACCGACGCCGAGGCGATCGTCGACTACATGGTGTTTGCCAAGAATTACATCGCCGAATGCGAACAGCGCTACGGCATCGATGCCGTCGAGGACCTGCTCGACTCCTGCCATGCGATCCAGAATTACGGGGTCGACCGCTATAAACGTCCGGCGAAACTGTCGGTGGCGCAGGAAGCGGCGCGCCAGAAGGAGCGCGAGGAATATGCCCAGTCCCAGGTGAATGCCCTGTGGCGCACGGTGCCGCGGCGCGAGGAAGAAGAGCGCGACGCCCCGCCGCCGCGCTTCCCGCCCGAGCCCGAAGAAAACCTGCTCTACTTTATAGAGAAGTATGCGCCGCTGCTCGAACCCTGGCAGCGCGAGCTGGTACGCATTACACGCAAGATTTCCCAGTATTTCTACCCGCAGCGCCAGACCCAGGTCATGAACGAAGGCTGGGCCACCTTCTGGCACTACACGATTTTGCAGGAACTATATAAAGAGGGGATCGTCGGCGACGGCTTCATGCTCGAATTCCTGCAGAGCCATACGAACGTCGTCTACCAGCCGCCGGCAACCAGCCCCTATTACAGCGGCATCAATCCTTACGCGCTGGGCTTCGCGATGATGACCGACATCCGGCGCATCTGCGAGAACCCGACCGAGGAAGACCGGGCCTGGTTCCCGGACATGGCCGGCAGCGACTGGATCAAGACCCTCGACTTTGCGATGCGTAACTTCAAGGACGAAAGCTTCATCGCCCAGTACCTGTCGCCCAAGCTGATCCGCGACTTCCATTTCTTCGCCGTGCTCGACGACGACCGCAGCGACAAATTGA
This sequence comes from Massilia sp. Mn16-1_5, assembly GCF_004798585.1. Lineage (GTDB taxonomy): Bacteria > Pseudomonadota > Gammaproteobacteria > Burkholderiales > Burkholderiaceae_D > Telluria. Next base: position 337,073 of record NZ_PPXQ01000003.1, on the reverse strand, counting down.
CGATTTCGGCAATCCACGACGAGGCGGGCTACCGGTATGTACGCCAGCAGCTGGCCGAGCAGTACAACATCGGCAACCGCGAGCCCAACATCCAGGTCTGGCAAGTCAATACACGCGACGACCGTGCGCTGACCCTGCGCCATACCCAGTTCCAGCGCCGCCCGCTCAACGGCCAGGCCCAGGAAGTGCTGAAGCACGTGGCCCGGCTCTGGGGTTTCGACGTCCGCCTGGAAACGGTCGACACCAGCGGCCACGTCGTCAGCTTCCTCGACTGCCGGCGCGAGAAGCGCCACCGCTAATCCCGCCAGCCTCTCCTCCAGGCAGCGTTCGCGCAGCCGACCATGTCTGGAGGAAAAATTTCTACTGATGCATGTCAAGACATAGCGACTCTGCGACGTGCCATCACTTCCAGTCATGCCTCCTGCCCCGCAGTCCCTCCATTTCTGTTAGCTGGCGAACGCTCGGGTTTGCTAAAACTGGCTATAGTTTGCAAAAAGCCGAGCATTGCACTATATGATATTTGCCAATTGGCAAATTCGGCGTGCATAATTTGGCAAAAAGCTAGTTCTTTCCAGATCTTCTACAGTTGGATAATATTAAGCTGTAAAGTTGTAATTTTATATAGAGTTCCCCTGCGATTTTTTGCACACCAAGGATGCGTCCGGATGAGCCGTATCCCTTGTTTTTACAGGGGTTTAGGCTCGTTTCGGGGCCTCAAAAATACCTGTGCAAAAAAGAATTCGTAGGTATAATTCGCCGATGTCCCGGATGCGGCCTTGTCATTTCGTCGTGTTTTGTGGGTTTAGTAGCAACAAAAAGAGTTGGTATTGGAGAAAGCAGGCATGAATTTTTCACATGAGAAGGAACCGGGGAAGAATCTCACTGGTATCACCATTGTGGTCCTGTTGCACGTCCTGGTCGCCTGGGGGATCATCAATGGTCTCGGTACGAAGGTGATCTCGAAGGTGCAGGAAGCAGTGGAAACGAAGTTGATCGAAGAGGTGAAACCACCTCCACCACCGGAGACTCCTCCACCGCCGCCGCCGCCGGAAATGAAGGCCCCGCCGCCTCCATTCATCCCGCCGGTCGAGGTCCAGGTGCAGCAACCGCCGCCGCCGCAAAACACCATTGCTGCCGCGACGAACACGCCGCCTCCGACGACCAGTCTGGCTCCGCCGGCACCGCCAGCGCCACCGGCTCCGGCCGCAGCGCCAGCCGGTCCTAGCCGTACCGCTGCAGTTGCTGACTTCAGCACCTGCGCAAAGCCGGAATATCCGAAGTCGTCGGCGCGTAACGAAGAAGAAGGTACGACGACGATTTCGTTCCTGATTGGTGTCGATGGCCGCATGGTCGATTCCAAGATCACGAAATCGAGTGGTTCGCGTGATCTGGACCGCGCAGCACAGACTGCCATCGGCAAGTGCCGCTTCAAACCGGCAATGGTCAACGGTCAGCCTGAACAGGCATGGGTCCCAGTACAGTACGTCTGGTCGCTGGAACAATAACCGAGACAGAAGATCGTCTCACAACTATGATTTTCGTTGTCTTTAGATCAGCGAACTGTCTATTTTTATATTTCTGGAGGAAGCATGTTTAAGAATACCCGTTTGTCCGCTGTACTGGCGGCAGTCCTGTTCTCGGTTACGGCGGCATCGGCCCTGGTCTCGGCACCAGCCTTCGCTGACGCACCGGCAGCAACCGCTCCGGCCGCCGGCGCACCGGCAGACGCAGCAGCCGCTCCGGCCGCTGACGCAGCAGCCGCACCTGCAGCCGAAGGCGCAGCAGCACCAGCTGCCGCTGCTGGCGAAAAAGAAGAAGTCAAGAACCCGTACGGCTTCTCGGCCATGTGGGAAGAAGGCGACTTCGTCAACAAGGGCACCATCATCATCCTGTCGCTGATGTCGATGGGTTCGTGGTACATCATCATCACCAAGCTGATCGACCAGTCGAAGATCATGCGCCAGTCGAAAGAAGTGTCGCAGAAGTTCTGGAAAGCCAACTCGATCGCTGCCGGCTCGGCTCAGCTGAAAGAAGGCTCGCCATTCCGCTTCATCGCTGAAACCGGCACCAAGGCAACCCAGCACCACGACGGCGCCCTGCTCGAGCAGATCGACCTGTCGACCTGGGTGACCATGCAGATCCAGCGCGCCGTGGACCGCGTCCAGTCGCGTCTGCAAGACGGCCTGTCGTTCCTGGCAACCGTCGGTTCGACCTCGCCGTTCATCGGTCTGTTCGGTACCGTCTGGGGCATCTACAACGCACTGACCAACATCGGTATGTCGGGTAACGCATCGATCGACAAGGTCGCCGGTCCTGTGGGTGAAGCACTGATCATGACCGCCTTCGGTCTGTTCGTCGCAGTTCCTGCCGTTCTGGGTTACAACTGGCTGGTCCGCCGCAACAAGTCGGCCATGGAAGACGTTCGTTCGTTCAGCGCCGACGTGCACTCGGTTCTGGTTTCGGGCGCCATGTCGACCTCGGAAGCCGCACGTGCTGCTGCTGGCGCTAAAAAGATTGGATAAATCATGGGTATGAGTGTCGGCTCCGATAGCGGAGATGATGATGCCGTGATGTCAGAGATCAACACGACGCCGCTTGTCGACATCATGTTGGTTCTCCTGATCATCTTCCTGATCACCAGCCCGGTGGTCCTGAAGCTGCAAAATGTGAATCTGCCGGCGGAAACGAACCAGGTCACCAAGACCACGCCGGAAGACATCAACATTACCGTCAATAAAGACGGCGAAATGTACTGGAACCAGCGCCGCATCGCGAACACGGACGAGTTGTTCAAGTTCTTCGCGGAGCAGTCGGTGAAGGTGCCGCAGCCTGCAGTGAAAGTCCGTGGCGACCAGGCTACCCGCTACGAAGCGATCGGTCGGGTGATCTACACGGCACAACGTGCTGGTGTGCAGAAGGTCGGTTTCGTGATCGAACCGCCTGACAAGGGCTAAACACAAGCCCGCGGCGCCGGGATGCATATCCGGCGCCGCACCTTGCACCCCAGTTATTTAAAAAGGAAACACCATGGGTATGAACGTAGGTTCAGGCTCCGCCAAAGGAGCTGATCCGGAACCGATGATGGAAATGAACATGACGCCCTTGATCGACGTTCTGTTGGTCTTGATCATCATGTTGATTATCACGATTCCGAAGCAAAACCACTCGGTCAATCTGAACATGCCGGTCGGCACCCCGCCGCCACAGACTGAAGAGCCGCGCGTCGTTACCATCGACGTCGACTTCGACGGCACCATCCTCTGGGACGGCCAGACGATCCCTGATCGTCCGACGCTGGAAGCGAAGATGAATGAAGTGGCTGCCCAGCCGAACCAGCCGGAAGTGCACCTGCGTCCGAACAAGCTGGTCGAGTACAAGGTGGTTGCCGGTGTCATGGCAACGGCCCAACGTCTCGGCGTCACTAAGATCGGCATGGTCGGTAACGAGCAGTTCCAGTAACCGCACCAGGCTTGACCAACACGGCAGGGTTTCCCTGCCGTGTCCATTTTCAAAGAAGGATTTCTACAGCATGAGCAAATTCCGTCTCGCACACCTCGGCCTCGCACTGGCCGCCCTTGGTTTCACCGCCGCCACCCCAGTCATCGGCCTCGCCCCTGCCCACGCGGCAGAAGCCATGCGTCCTGAAATCGGCAAGCGCCTGCAGGAAGCCCAGGCACTGATGAAGCAGGGTAAGCACAAGGATGCCCTGGCAAAATTGCGCGAAGCGGACAAAGTCTCCGGCAAGACGCCGAATGAAGCCTACCTGATCGACCGCGTGCGTGCCGCGGCAGCCTCGCAGGCTGGCGACTATGGCACCGCAGCCGATGCCTTCGAATCCCTGATCGCGTCGGGCAAGCTGTCGGCATCCGAACGCAGCCAGTTCTCCGAAGGCCTGATCGGCATCTACATGCGCGGCGGCGAACTGAACAAGGCAAACGAAGCCATCCTGCGCCAGCTGAAAAACGGCGACGATCCAAAACTGCGCGGCTACCTGCTGCAGAACTATTACAAGCAGGGCAACACCGCTGCCCTGGAAGCCGAACTGCGCAATGCCGAAAAGGCCGGTCGCATGACCGAAGACCAGCTCGGCATGCTGGCCAACATCCAGCTCAAGAAGAACGACAAGGTCGGCTACGTCAACACCATCGAAAAGCTGGCGGCCAACTACCCGAAAGCCCAGTACTGGAACGACCTGCTGAACCGCGTGCAGGGCAAGCCTGGCTTCTCGGGCCGCCTGTCGGTCGACGTCTATCGCCTGAAGCTGGCGAACAACCTGATGAAGAAGCCGAGCGAGTACATGGAAATGGCCCAGCTCGTCCTGCAAGCCAAGGCTCCGGCTGAAGCCCTGAAGGTCATCGACAAGGGCTACAAGGCCGGCGCCCTGGGCACCGGTCCCGACGCCGCCCGTCACCAGCGCCTGAAGGACCTGGCCGAGAAGACCCTGGCCGAGCAGAACAAGGGCGTCGCCGCCCTGGAAGCCGAATACGCGGCTGCCAAGGACAACGACGGCCTGGTTTCGCTCGGCTACAGCCTGGTGCAGTCGGGCCAGGCCGACAAGGGCCTGAAGATGATGGAAAACGCGATCAAGGCCGGCGGCCTGCGTTATCCGGACGAAGCCAAGCTGCGCCTGGGCGAAGCCTACGCGGCAGCCGGCAAGAAGCAGCAGGCAATCAACACCCTGAAGGGCGTCGCCGGCAAGGAAGGCACCGCCGAACTGGCCCGCTACTGGATCATGGCGATCAACAAGCCACTGGCCTGATAGCTATCCGGCTCTGCAAAACGCCGCCTGTTCTCAGGCGGCGTTTTTTTTGGCCGTTCAACCAAATGCCGGATTACCCACCGGGCATGGCCCGCCCGTCTCTCCGCATTGCAACAAGCCTTTACCGTATAATCAGGGTTTTCGCCCCGCGGCATGGCTCACCACGACATGCGTGGCAGGCTTGCCGGGCACTCTGGAACCATCAATGAAGGTATTTCGCGGACTTCCCAACGACGCAGCGCGCGCACCATGCGCCCTTACCATCGGCAATTTCGATGGTGTCCATCGCGGCCACCAGGCCTTGCTGGCGCGCGTCCGGGCTGCAAGCGAAACGCTGGGACTGGAAGCGGCGGTGATGACCTTCGAACCGCACCCGCGCGAATATTTTGCTCGCCGCAGTGGCGACCTCAGCCGCGCTCCGGCGCGCATCGCCAACCTGCGCGACAAGCTCGAAGACCTGGCCCTGGCCGGCATCGACCGCGTCATCGTCGAACACTTCAACGAACAGTTCGCTTCCATTTCTCCCGAAGATTTCATCGCGCGCGTGCTGGTCGACGGCCTGCACGTGAAATGGCTGATGGTGGGCGACGATTTCTGTTTCGGCGCGAAACGTGCCGGCAATGTCGCCATGCTGATGGAAGCCGGCAAGCGCTACGGCTTCCACGTCGAGACCCTGCCGACCGTACGCGAAGGCGACCAGCGCATCTCCTCGTCCGCCGTGCGCGCTGCGCTCGCGGCGGGCGACCTGCAGGCTACCGGCGCCCTGCTCGGCCACCCGTATGCGATGTCCGGCCACGTGATCCACGGCGCCAAGCTGGGCCGCACACTTGGCTTCCCGACCCTGAACCTGCGCGTCGCGCACCGCCCTGCCCTGCAAGGCATCTTCGTGGTGCAAGTGCACGGACTGGCCGAGCAGCCGCTGCCGGCCGTCGCCAGCCTCGGCGTGCGCCCGACTGTCGAAGACGCCGGCCGCATGCTGCTGGAAGTGCACGTCTTCGACTACGACCGTCCCTGCTACGGCAAGCTGGTGCGCGTCGAGTTCCTGCAAAAACTGCGCGACGAGGAAAAGTATGTCGACCTCGACACGCTCACCGCCGCGATCCACCGCGATGCCGAGCAGGCACGCGCCTGGTTCGCGCGCAACACGCCGCAGCCGCAAGCGCGCGATGGCAGAAGCACCCGCGCCCGCGCCCTGAGCGCCACCGACCGAATTTGACGCGCGACGGCATCGTTCGCCCGCGCGGCTGCGCCTCGACACCGAGCCAGCCACCACTGCATTTCCTTACCGAAGAAATTTATGTCCGAAAACAGCAAACCCGTCCAGAACGCGCCTGCCCAGAAAGCGGCCAAGAAGCCTGAGAATAAGCCAGTGAGCAAATACCCGGTCAACATGACCGATACGCCCTTCCCGATGCGCGGCGACCTCGCCAAGCGCGAACCGGGCTGGGTCAAGCAATGGCAGGACAAGCAGATCTACCACCGTATCCGCAAGGCGGCCAAAGGCCGTCCGAGCTTCGTGCTGCACGACGGTCCCCCGTATGCCAACGGCGACATCCACCTCGGCCACGCCGTGAACAAGATCTTGAAGGACATGGTCGTCAAATCGCGCACCATGGCCGGCTTCGACGCGCCCTATGTGCCGGGCTGGGACTGCCACGGCATGCCGATCGAGATCCAGATCGAAAAACTCTACGGCAAGAACCTGCCGACCGCCGAAGTGCTGCAAAAAGCCCGTGCCTATGCGCTCGAGCAGATCGACCGCCAGCGCGCCGGCTTCATCCGCCTGGGCGTGCTTGGCGAATGGGAAAATCCCTACATGACCATGGCGTACGGTAACGAGGCCGACGAGCTGCGCGCGCTGGGCAAATTGCTCGAGAAGGGCTATGTCTACCGCGGCCTGAAGCCGGTGAACTGGTGCTTCGATTGCGGCTCGGCGCTGGCCGAGGCGGAAGTCGAATACCAGGACAAGCGCGACCCGGCGATCGACGTCGGTTTCAAATTCGCTGAAGAAGAAAAGCTGGCTGCGGCCTTTGGCCTGCCGTCGCTGCCGACCATGAACGGTTTCATCGTGATCTGGACCACGACCCCGTGGACGATCCCGTCGAACCAGGCGCTGAACGTCAACGCCGAGGTCACCTATGCCCTCGTGCAGGCGGAACGCAACGGCGAGCCGCTCCTGCTGATCCTGGCGCAGGACCTGGTCGAATCCTGCCTGCAGCGCTACAAGCTCGAAGGTCAAGTCATCGCCACCACGACGGGCGACAAGCTGGAAGGCATGCGCTTCAAGCACCCGCTGTTTGCCGCCGATCCCTTCTATGACCGCCTGTCGCCGGTTTACCTGGCCGACTACGTCACCACCGACAGCGGTACCGGCGTGGTCCACTCGGCGCCCGCCTACGGCCTGGAAGACTTCATCTCCTGCAAGGCGCACGGCATGAAGGACGACGAGATCCTCAAACCCGTGATGGGCGACGGCCGCTTCGTTTCAAACCTGCCGCTGTTCGGCGGCCTGACGATCTGGGAAGCGTCGAAGCCTATCTGCGCCGCGCTGACCGAAGCCGGCGCCCTGTTCGAACTCAAGATGTTCGACCACAGCTACATGCACTGCTGGCGCCACAAGACCCCGATCGTCTACCGCGCAACCAGCCAGTGGTTCGCCGGCATGGACATCACGCCGAAGGATGGCGGCCCGACCCTGCGCCAGACCGCGCTGGCCGGCATCGAAAAGACCCAGTTCTTCCCGGACTGGGGCCAGGCGCGCCTGCACGGCATGATCGAGAACCGTCCGGACTGGACCCTGTCGCGCCAGCGCCAGTGGGGCGTGCCGATGGCCTTCTTCATCCACAAGGAAACCGGAGAATTGCACCCGCGCACCCCGGAACTGCTGGAGCAGGTCGCCAAGCTGATCGAAGAAAAGGGCATCGACGCCTGGCAGGCGCTCGATCCGCGCGACTTGCTGGGCGATGACGCCGACATCTACGAGAAGAACAAGGACACGCTGGACGTCTGGTTCGACTCCGGCGCCACCCACCAGACCGTGCTGCGCGGCTCGCACGCCCAGCAGTCGACCTTCCCGGCCGACCTGTACCTGGAGGGTTCCGACCAGCACCGCGGCTGGTTCCACTCCTCGCTGCTGACCTCCTCGATGCTGAACGGTACGCCGCCGTACAAGGCGCTGCTGACCCACGGCTTCACCGTCGACGAGAACGGCAAGAAGATGAGTAAATCGTTGGGCAACACCCTGGCGCCGCAGAAGATCTCGGACACCCTCGGTGCCGACATCCTGCGCCTGTGGGTGGCCTCGACCGACTACACGGGCGAGCTGTCGATCGGCGAAGAGATCCTGAAACGGGTGACGGAATCCTACCGCCGCATCCGCAACACGCTGCGCTTCCTGCTGGCGAACACCTCGGACTTCGACCCGGCCAAGCACGCCGTGCCGGTGGCCGAACTGTTCGAGATCGACCGCTATGCGATCGCCTCGATGGCGCAGTTGCAGAAGGACGTCGCTGCCCACTTCGACCGCTACGAGTTCCACCCGGTCGTCGCGCGCCTGCAGAACTACTGCTCGGAAGACCTGGGCGGCTTCTACCTCGACATCCTGAAAGACCGCCTGTACACCACCGGCGTGGATTCGCAGGCGCGCCGCTCGGCCCAGACCGCGCTCTGGCACATCGCCCATGCGCTGCTGCGCGTGATGGCGCCGGTGCTGTCCTTCACCGCCGAGGAAGCCTGGGCCGTGTTCGCGGGCCAGCAAGCCTATGCCGACTCGGACGAGACCATCTTCACGCAGACCCTGTGGACCTTCCCGGAACTGCCGGATGCCGAAGCCCTGCTGGCCAAGTACGCGGCCCTGCGTGAAGTGCGTGCCGACGTGACCAAGCAGCTGGAAGAAGTGCGCGCCTCCGGTGCGATCGGCTCCTCGCTGCAGGCCGAGCTGACGATCAAGGCCGCCGGCGCCAAGCACGATCTGCTGGCGAGCCTGGACGACGACCTGAAATTCGTCTTCATCACCTCGCAGGCCAGCGTCGAGCAGGCCGCCAACGAAGCCGAGGAAGCCGTACAGGTGACGCCGTCGGAAGCGCCGAAGTGCGAGCGCTGCTGGCACTACCGCCGCGACGTCGGCCACAACCACGAGCACCCTGGCCTGTGCGGCCGCTGCGTGAGCAACCTGTTCGGCGCCGGCGAAGCACGCCGCTTCGCGTAAGGACCCGGCAAGCAACCGCCATGTCGCGACCCGGCATGGCGGTTTTTCATATCCAGACCTGACCTCCCATGGCAACCAAGAAAAAACCAACGATTTCCAAGGTCCACAGCAGCGGCGCCGGCATCGGTCCCTGGCTCGGCATCGCCTTTCTCGTGGTCCTGATCGACCAGCTCACCAAGATCACGGTGCAGAAGACCTTCTCCTACGGCGAAACCCTGCCGATCACCAGTTTCTTCAACCTGGTGCTCGTGTATAACCCGGGCGCAGCTTTCTCCTTCCTGGGCGACCAGGGCGGCTGGCAGCGCTGGTTCTTCACCGCGATCGCGGTCGGCGCCATCGGCTTCATCCTCTACCTGATGAAGCGCCATGCCGGCCAGCGCCTGTTTTGCTGGGCCCTGGCCCTGATCCTGGGCGGCGCCGTGGGCAATGTGATCGACCGCGTCGCCTATGGCCACGTGGTCGACTTCCTCGATTTCTACTGGCGCGGCTGGGGCCACTTCCCGGCCTTTAACGTCGCCGACATCGGCATCTCGGTCGGCGCCTTCCTGTTCATCGTCGACGAACTGCGTCGTGTGAACAAGCACTGAGCAAGGAGCTGGACATGAGCATGGACCTGCAAGGTAAGAAAATCGTCCTCGGCCTCTCCGGAGGCGTGGCCTGCTACAAGGCGGCGGAACTGTGCCGCGCACTCATCAAGCAGGGTGCGCAGGTGCAAGTCGTGATGACCGATGCCGCGACCCATTTCATCGGGCCGGTGACCATGCAGGCCCTGTCCGGCAACACCGTCTGGCTCGACCAGTGGGACCCGCGCATGCCCAACAACATGGCGCACATCGACCTCACGCGCGGCGCCGACGCCGTGCTGATCGCGCCCTGTTCGGCCGACTTCATCCGTAAACTCGCGCACGGCGTCTGCGACGACCTGCTTTCGACCCTGTGCCTGGCGCGTCCGCACGGCGTGCCGCTGCTGGTCGCGCCGGCCATGAACGTCGAGATGTGGCAGAACCCGGCCACTCAACGCAATGTCGCTACCCTGCGCCAGGACGGCATTTGCATCTTCGGGCCTGCGGCGGGCGAACAGGCCTGCGGCGAGACAGGCCTGGGCCGCATGCTCGAACCCGAGCAGCTGCTCGAGGAACTGGTCGCCTCCTTCCAGCACAAGATCCTAGCCGGCAAGCGAGTCTTGATCACGGCCGGACCTACTTTCGAGGCGATCGATCCGGTGCGCGGCATCACCAACCTGTCGTCCGGGAAGATGGGCTATGCCATCGCCCGTGCCGCGCGCGAAGCGGGCGCCGAGGTGACGCTGGTGTCGGGCCCGACGGCGCTGGGCACGCCGCACGGCGTGCGCCGCATCGACGTGCTGTCGGCCCAGCAGATGCACGATGCCGTCATGGCCGGCATCGAAGGCCAGCACGTGTTCATCGGCGTCGCCGCGGTGGCCGACTGGCGCGTGGCGAATGCCAGCGAGCAGAAACTGAAAAAGCAGGAAGGCGGCGCCCCGCCCCAGCTCGAATTCGTGCAGAACGCCGACATCCTGGCGTCCGTCGCGGCCACCACCTCGCTGTCGGGCTGGCCTTACTGTGTCGGCTTTGCCGCGGAGTCGGAAAACCTGGTCGAATACGGCGCCGCCAAGCGCGAGCGCAAGGGCATCCCTCTCCTGGTCGGCAACATCGGCCACCACACCTTCGGCCAGGACGAGAATTCGATCGTCCTGTTCGACGAGAACGGCCACACCGTGCTGCCGCGCGCCGACAAGCTGACGCTGGCGCGCCAGCTGGTGTCGGAAATCGGCAAGCGCCTCGAACAGCGCTCCCTACTTACCTGATTTACCCAGACAGCATTACATGAAGACTATCGACGTAAAAATCCTCGACCCGCGCATGAAGGAACTGCTGCCGGCCTACGCCACGCCGGGCAGTGCCGGTCTCGACCTGCGTGCCTGCATCGAGGCGCCGCTGACGATCGAACCGGGCCAGACCGTGCTGGTGCCGACCGGTCTGGCGATCCACGTGGCCGATCCGGGCTATGCGGCCATGATCCTGCCGCGCAGTGGACTCGGCCATAAGAACGGCATTGTTTTGGGCAATCTGGTAGTTACACGTCATTAATGAAGCAGTCTCGATGGTCTCAAGGCCACTGTTTCCTACAACTCTCGAGATAACGAAGTCTCTCCCCTCTCTCCGCATTGACCACCATTCGGTCCTGCTGTCTACGGCTCTCGCCTCCCGGTTCTCACTCAGCCCTGAGTCAGCTAGCCTAGCTAGCTACTGTCTTCGTACGTCACTTCCCAGCGTTTGATATAGCACGAAATAAGTAATTCGCAAGCGTAACCCATTGATTTTAAAAGAATATTTTACATAGCTCCGGAAGTTGGCCGACAATACAGCTGCGTCGGCAGCTGCCGCTTCCAGTCCACGACTGCGTCCCGACGAGCCTCTGCAAGGCCGAGCCAAGACGCAGCTGACATGGGCCGTACGACGGCTCTAGTCTCAGATTCGGCAAGCCCAGCAGTCATTTATATTTTTATGCATTTTTTCGCCCCTCTTATAAAGCGACGAATTGATAAGGTCTCAAAAGTATTATTTCTAATGGAACTCTACTTCTTCGACCCCAAAATTTTTGACAATCTGCCGAATTCAGAACGCAAGAAATACACTGAACTCATCAACTCCCTTGCGATACCCGCCGGCCGTCCATTCTTTCTCGACAAAAACCACGTCCCAGACAAAGAATTGGATGGCTTTTGCTCATATTTACTTGAGCCACGCCGACGTAGCCCGAATACCTGGAGGACTTACGCGAATCAAATTTCTTTATTTTTACGATTCGTCGAAGCACAGAAGAAAACTTGGAAAGATGTGACTCGAAAAGACCTCCTTACTTACTATCGCGTTCGCACTACAGGCGACTTCCAAGATGGGAACATTATAAAAGGACAATCTTGGAACGTGACAGCCTCAGCGGTTGTGCATTTATATGAATATGGCGTCGAAGCGGGAATCGTCGAGGTTCTCCCATATAAATATCGGAAATCGAGAGCCATGTTCGGGCGCGGGCATACAGAAACCTCTGAGCTTATTGTAAATACGATTCCTGAGCGTGTTAACTTTATTAGCATCACCAACTATAAGACCCTTTGGCGCCCAGCCTTAGCGCAACAACGAAACGCACAGCGAAACTTAGCCCTATCAGATTTGCTCATTACGGTTGGCTTACGCATATCCGAGGCGTTGTCGCTTCAAACTCATCAATTACCGGACCCCGATAATATCAAATTCGCGGGTAAGAAGAGTGTGTCAATCCGGGTTGTTGGAAAGGGAAGCAAGCCGCGAACAGTGCTTGTACCCAAAAGAATCATGCGCGCATTACGTTTTTATATCGACGAAGACCGTCAAACTGCCCTGAAGGCCTTATCTCGAAAGAAGAAGAAATACAAACCCACAAATCATGTCTTCTTAAGCGAAAAAGGAACAAGGCTCTCTGCTCGTGACGTGCAGCGTTTTTTCGCCGGCATATCGAAACGTACTGGATTAAGATTAAGTCCACACGGCTGCCGGCATACCTTCGCGGTGTACCAGCTAGAAGCCATGATAAAAAGGATGGCCCTCAACCTGCGCGAACTTAAGCAGCACGGCGCCGACGCCTATCGACAGGTCCTAAACGACCCATTACGACAACTGCAGCTATTGTTGGGACACTCGATGTTATCGAGCACCTATATCTATCTTGATTTCCTTGAAGAATCTGAAACGCTTGTCGATGAATCTTTGAATGACTGGAGCGACTGGGAACGACAGCATGGTTAAGAAACGTATTGAATTCTACGAAGTAGTTGAGACTGAAAATAATGTCACGACACTTGGTAGCCTGGTGTTGGATAAGCGAAGTACCTTAGGCGCAAAAGCACTAATCGACTTAAGAAATTTTTCGTGTTATGAGTTTCTCTCGAGAGATTTGTTAGCAGCCTTGGACGAATATACAAAGCCTAAAAAATTAGCTAGCGACCATAGCTTTATAAGCTATGGCCAAGCTATCCGCACGCTATTGAGGTTCTGCACGGAATCCTGTCAGGTCTCTGAATTTCGCATGCGCAATATAGATACCGAGTTTTTACTCGAATTTCGAAGCTATGTGCGACTCACATTCTCAAACGACACAAACGACCACCGCCGTCGGCTTTATGGAAATATTGAAAGATTGATTAAGGCCGCACAAGAACTAGGCTTGGTGTCTACTGAGCTTTGCGCGCCAAGAAACTTCAAACACTCTAAAAAAATAAAAGGAACTCTGCCTTACACCACTAGCGAAGCCTTAGACATCGAGGACGCGTGTCGCACGCATATAAGGGCGACGTTAGAACGTTTGGACAAAGGAAAAAAAATTTTACAAAACGGACAAGACCCTAGAACCAGAAGCCCTAGAAAAGGAAAATCGCCACTAGCACCTGAAGAACGTTTGTGGAATCAACTTCCAAATTTACTATGGTTTGTTGTGAATGTGATGGATGGCATGTATGTCCAAAACGCCGGAACTGCCAAACGTGGCCTCTCCTCTTTTAACAACGCAACCAATGGGGCCTATAAAGGTCCCTATCGAAAATCCGATGTTTTCTCGTATCTTTATCCATTCGTAGAGGACTTGATACCTTTCGTTAACTTACTAGCCAAGACAACCGGAAGAAACGAAACGTCGATATTGACATTAAGCAGAGACTGCTTGGAAGAGGTTGACGGGCGTTACTTGCTTTGGTACAAAAAGCAGAGAGGCTCAAGCAAACTCTACAAAAGGCCAATCTCAAACGAAGGGATGTTTTCGCCTGTTGGCTTAATAAAAACTTTACTTCAGATAACCAAGCCGCTGCTAAATCTAGCAAAACCAGAACATCGAGAGAATTTATTTCTTGGATTTACAATTAAATCAAGGGGCGCCGACACGGTCAAGCCGATAGACCCATCATACTTAAAATATCAGATGAATAGAAGAGGCGGTTGGTGTGACCGTAATGAGCTCATGACGGAAAGCGGAGCACCGCAAAAGGTCTCACTTCGTCGATGGCGAGTCTATTACCTAGTCAAGCGCTATCGCACTCATGGCCAGTTAAGCAAAGTTAGTCGTGACGCAGCACACACACTATTACGAACGAGTGTTAGTTATGTAAATAACGAAAGTATGACGCATGTACATGAGCGTGCGACGGAAAACGGAATTCGTGCAGCTCTGAGTGTGGCGCGGCCGACAGTCGTTACGGCAGAGTCTCCCGATGAATTGGCGGAGACACTAAGGTCTTCCAAGCAAGAAGCTTCTAAGCTTCTGCAAGGAGAACAGGATGTTTTTATAGCCGCGTGTAAGGACTTTTATAATCGGCCAAACGGCGAAAAAAATACTCCCTGCGACAAGCCCTGGGCTTGTTTGGGATGTTCCAATGCCGTGATTACTCGACACGTGCTGCCCAGAGTCGTTGCATTTAGAGATTTTATATCTCAGCAACGAACTGAGCTCACCCAAGAGGACTGGCAACAAAAATTTGGAGACGCCTGGATGGTCCTGCATCAGCACGTACTACCAAAATTTTCTGACGAAACTATTGCCGAAGCACAGCGGTGTGCAAAAAGTGAAGTATTTTATTTCCCCATTACATTAAGGGCGTGATATGCGCGAGGTAGGGTATGAAAGTCTTGAGCCCATAACAGCGGAACTAGCGAAAAGCCGTTTTGTAAAAGCAAACCTGCCAGTTTCTGACAAATCCAAATTCGGGGATTCAATTTGGGATATGTCGTCACAGGTAACTTTACCAGGAATAAGCAAGTACCAGAAAACTTGGGATTTTTCGAGAATTCCGGGATTCCCAGCAGGGTTTTCGCTTGCGCTCGCAGAGTACGCGTATGCTCGCCTCTACACTCCTGTTATCACAAATGAGAGAGAGGTTGTTTGGTTGACTGTTCATAACGAACTTATTGTCCTGTCCGAGTTTGCAAGTTTCTGTGCCAACAACTTCTTAGAGGACTTTGGCAGCATCGACGTAGTACATTTGAAAAAATTTCTTAATCTGTTACGCTTTGAAACTAATGGTGTGGCAAAGTCGGAAGAGAGGATTTCTTACATCTTTCGTGTTATTTACCGCTTTTGGGAATATGGTGCGCGAATAAGCCGCCCAATCCCCAGTCTGCCTTTCGGAAAGAAACACGAAAGAATGTTCAAATCGCCAGCTCGAGTCCCAGAGGAAAATTCAACACCAGTAATTCCTGAAGCTATTTTTAGTGCCACGGCCTCAATAGCGTTAGATTACGTTTTGAAATATAGCACAACAATAGTTGCGGTCTGGCGTGAATTACAGCTCTTCTGGAACTCAAAGCTTGTGCCACGTAATCTTGAGCAGGTTGTTTCGCTTCGAAAGCTCAGGAGGAAAGCGGCAAAAGTGTTAGTAGAGAAACCGGCTGGCTGGCGTTTAGACGGCTGGTCATCATTGGGGGAGCTTTATGCCGAGTTACATCAATTAAGAACCGCCTGCACTATCGTTATCCTAGCCTTTTCCGGCATTCGCATCTCCGAACTGCTTTCGATTGAAGCAGGGTGCTGTACCACTGAGCAGTATGAAGACGGCCATACTCGGCGATATATAAATACCTTGCTCCATAAGCACTGTGAGCGTGGAGCGAAAGACACATGGGTCGTAATACAAGAGGTAGTGGACGCGATTTCTGTTCTGGAACAACTTACTGAAAAGGTAAGAAGTGCCACTGAAGACAAGCGTCTTTTCCTAAGTGATGGGACCGGTCATTTCTTTGGCATACATAGGGATTTCTCACTTGAGAAAGTTTCAGAATATACAAACGGGGCGATAAATTATCAGCTAAACTCTTTCCGAGACCATTGCAACAAATTTCTTCACGCGAAGATTCCATGTTGGCTTGACGATACTCTCGCAGTATCCGTGCAATGGGAATTTAATACTAGACAATTCAGAAGAACACTAGCGCGATATATTGCAAGGCAGCCTTTTGGCTTAATTGCTGGAATGCGTCAATATAAGCATGTAGAAGTGACGGTGTTTGAAGGATATGCTGGGCAGGAACCTGAATGGAACAAGCTACTGGAGAGTGAAAGAGTACTGGCGAGTATTGATTTGCTTGACGAAGTTGCGTTGGATTTATCAAGTGGAGAATTAGCTGGAAAACTTGGAGAACACCTAAAAAAGCAATTTTTTCTGGAGTTTAAAGGGCAAGCTGAGGATTTCGCGCCTTCCCAAATCGCAAAATGGCTAGCCAACTCGCAAAAACCAATCTTTGTTGGCAAGCTTAACTTCTGCTTTTTCGAGCCCAAAAATGCAGCTTGTACTGATTCATCCTCATCACGTCCGATTCTCAATCACTGTCAGCCGGATATCTGCAGCAATTCATGTATTGGAAAACGCCACATAGCAAAATGGGAAGCACAAGCGAAGCAGGCGGAAGACCTTGCATCGCTCCCCAAGATAACGAAAATTCATCGTATCGCACTCATAAATGAAGCAACAAAATTGCGAGCGGTAATCGATACTTACGGAAAGAAGGATGAAGGATAAAACAAAACAAGCTATTACAGATGCTCTCGACAAGCTCGCATCAGCCAAACCCGCGCGAACAAATGGAAAAATCACGGGATTAAACTTAGCTAAAGAGGCAGGCGTTAGCAAAGCGACTCTGTACCGATATCTTAACGACCACATCGACCTCCAGACTGAATATGCTACTCTCCGCAAAAACGGAGTTTCGGAAGAAGATGTAGTTCCAGAGACTTTAGAGCAAGCATATCGTCTAGCGTCTGAAGAAGTGAAAATGCTTCGGTCGGCTTTGTCTGATGAGCGAGAGGCAGCTGCCCAAGCATCTAAACTTCGAGCGAACCAAGTTCTGCTTTTATGGCTGGAAATCGAACGTTTGCGAGAAGAAAACGAAAAGCTAGCGTCCTCACTAGCCAAGAGTGCCGCATTGCTGAGGCCGAGCAATATTGAATGAAAGGCTAGTGGCTTAACGGTTCCATAAATGCTTACGGTCTCTGGCATTAATGCTCTATGAAAGCATGGAATAGCACAAGTGGTAATACTTTAAATTACTACAATAAGGTCGTGCTCAATAGCGAAATTCGTTATCCCGATGAAACGTTAAGTACGAAATCTGAGCCGGCTTAACGTTGTGGATTTGCCAATCATTTGAGATTCCTAATTGAATTTGAGCCGCCGCCTGCAGGGCGTTTGAAACAATCAGCTTTCCTTCATTTGAGAATGAAATCCAACCACCGTCGAACAGTGCATCAACGTGGGGAGCGAGCAGAAGCCCATTGAATACATCCAGCCTCTCGTCGTCGCTCAGGCACTTAGCCCAGGGTTTGATATGCGATGCTCGCAGCAAGGCAGGCACGGCGAGGCCGGTGACGCAACAACGTCCCTGCCAGTAATCCATCAGCGCATTTCGAAATAGGTTTTGGCCTACACGCTGTACTACCAGTCGCTCGGCTTCAGTCGTTTGCGGCAGGTGTAGGGTTCCATGTCGGAACTGGTCCGCGACACGATTGGGCATAGTTCTTGCGACGGCTGACGCACGTTGAAGCGTTGCATAGAGCTTGTCCAAGTCGGCCACGAGGAGGACACCACCGTCAGCGCCATCTAGCAGTGCCGGTGTCGAAGCTGAGACACAAAATCCGCCGCCGCTGGCATGCACAAGAACCACTTCGGGGAACTGGGCCGAGCGTAGCTCTAGCCCGCCATCATTGAGCAACAATGGTGTACGCTCAAAGCCGCAATCTGCGGCGGCCTTCTCCAAACGGAGACGCTCCAGCGGGGTCATGCCGTGCTGTCCGCCAGCTTCTCGTAGCCTGCGCGAATCACTCGGGCAATAAGCGGCCTTCGCGCGGCCAGGAACTCGTCGTAGGCCATGCTCCACCAACCGTCAGGCAATGCGTGCCACTCACACATCCGAGCCAATTCATCGGTCGAAAAGCGTGCCGCATACTGGGGCCAATAGCTAGCTGGTGGTCCATCGGAGATAGCGATGTTGTCATCCCACTCTACCAGCGCGAAGTTCGCTATCTGATTAATGTCGCGAATGCTTTCGATGCCCTGCTTCTTCAAGTAATGTTTGGGGAACAAGTGGTGACGCTCCAGTGCCTTCTTCTGTCCCTGCGCCGGCGGGTCTAACAGGTCAGCCACCGGGCTTTTCGAAAACAATGCACGCGCGCCCAACAGCGTTTGTGCCGCGTAAAAACCGAACAGCGCCGGACTGCGTCCCGCGGAGGTCGCAAGGTCCATGGGCAGCGTCTTGGTCCAGTAGTCGTCAGTGAGCGTAGCGATTTCCACTGCAGCCAAGCGTGTCAGGAACTGGTCGCCGGACTTGAGTTCGCGAAGCGCCGCTAAGTCCTGCTCCATTCGCGACTCCGGCGATGCAGTGAAGCGACCGGTCAGAAGCGACATGTACAGCCAGCGCGCGATGGCATTCTTGAGTTGGAATCCCTCCACGCCGTATTCTGTTCGGCCAAGTAAGTAAAGTTGGTAGGCAAACACCAACGCATTGACCGAACTGATAGTTTTCTCACTGCGGTAGCCCGCCGCGCGCACGATGTTGAGGAAGTCGGCCCAATAGGTGAGATTCAAGACACGGGCCTGGGCGCCACGCAGCTTACTGAACTGGCTGTCGCGCAGACCAGGACTGGCCTCGCCGGTCGCTAAATCCTTACCACGCAGTAGTGAATACACATTTTCGAGCCGCGCGCGTCGGAAGGCCACCCCGACGTCTACTCGCAGCAAATGGTCAGGGTCTGGTTGAAAGATTTGATTGAATGGGCTGGGCTGTCCCGCTGGAGCGGGCTGGCGCGCGGCGCGGCAGAACTGTTCCAATTCCGAACGACCATCATCCCAAAAGACAGACATCAGGGTCAGGATAAAGTCCGATTGGTTTAGCTTCTTGCCCTCGCTGTTGATGCGCACGAAAACATCGGCTACCTGCTCCTCGGTGCATTGTTGCGAGAGCTCCAGCGCAATAAAGGGGAAATTCGTTAGGCCAGCTAGGCGCCCAATCGCATCGGCAATCTTCTCTTCCTCGGCATCGGACACCTCGCGGGCCGCCGATAAACGCTTTAGATATTCGGCGATAGTTTTATGCGTGGGGCGGTTGAACACTTCGGAAATATCGACGATATACTCGGGGTCCCGCTCAGTGGTTGCATCAGGTACGGCGAAGATGCCGCTCTGTGGTCGGAAAGCAATCCGGATATGCTCACGCTCAAAGTTCTCTCGCAGTACAGCTTCACGCCTGATAACCGCATACAAAGACGTTAGACGCTGCTGTCCATCTACGATGAGTAGCGAAGGCGTTTTTTGCTTGTTCGAATCGCCGATAACTTTGGTATCGGCGCCCTCCGCTCCGGTTTGCCAGAACAGGAAATAACCGACCGGGTAGCCGCGGTACATTGAGTCAAACAGGTCTCGTACTTTAGCATTTGCCCACACAAACGGGCGCTGGATGTCCGGCAAGCCAATGCGACCGAGGCCGATGTCATTGATGAGGCCGCCGAGGCTGTAGTGAACTTCTTTAAATAGAGTATCGGTCATAATCCTAAGAAATTTTATTTTTAATATCGGATTTAGCACTGCTCACAGTCATGGACATCGTCCTGCATAGTGCGGTGACATATGGCATTTTACTTTTTGTCACTCGAATCCCGGCAATACGGGCATAAGCTCTCGCTTAAATAAGAGCTTTTCATCACAGCCTGGCTCCAATTCCAGGACGACATTCGGCTCCCCACGGAGCTCTTCCGGCGGGGGCGAAGTAGTCGTCACGATGAATTGAAACGGGATGGCGCCGTTCCGGCCGAGTTGCTCTGCGGCCTCCGACACCATCAGAAAGAACTCTCGGTACAGGCGCTCGCTCATATCAGCCTCTCGTGGGCAGTCATGGACCAAGAAGCCGGGATGGCTGCTTGCTTCCGACGTGGCCGAGTCAAGCAAACAGACGATGTCGCCCAGGAGCACTTCCAGTACCTGATACGCTTCACCACCACGTGAAACCTCAAACGGCCGAAGCTCATGGTCCGGAACAAATCGAGCGTGCCCGGCAGCCCCGAGCAACCGCGTTGAGACACAGGAGGTCAAGGATTTGATTGCATCGGCACGAGAGGACTGCTGTAACCGTCGAACGCCTACCGAAGTTCGTAAGCTACCTAAGTCCGACTCGAGCTCCTGCTGGCGCTTTCGTGCTCGTAACAAATCGGGAGAGTCGATGCCTTGGACTCTTTGCGAATGCAATAACTGAAGTTCATCCCAAGACCTTTTCAGAAGAGTGCGGGAATTTTCGCTCGTTGCGATTCGAACGTGCAGCCTTCGCAACTCAGCCTTCTTGCCCGAAATCCGTTGAGATTGCTCGGATATTGCCGTTGTAGTGTTCTGGAATTCAAGTTCCAGTTGAGCCAGCTGCTGGGCAAGTTCCGAAGCGCTTGCCCGTACTTCTTTACCGTCGCGATGCCAGGTCATGCTGACCGCATCCTTTCGGTCTTGAATATGCCGACACATCGAGAACTCGACGTCACCGTGGTCACACCGGCCGCCAGCAAGTCCCTCTAGTCGGTCACGCAACGTGGTCAATCGCTCAAAGTCGGCACGGTTCGCGTTAAGGAGCGCCTTGGCGATACCCACCTCAAGCTCGGCCCGCCGAAAAACATTATTCAAACTGGCAAGACGAATTTGTTCCTGTGCGAGTTGCTCTTCGGCCTGCTCGACCTCACGCTCTAAACGGTTTTCCTCTCTCTCCGCAGCTGCCAATGTGGCCTGCAAACGAGATTCGACTGATTGGCCAACGGTCGTTACGTGCAGCGGCTCGCCGTCATCGGCTCCAAGCCGGAAGCGCAACTGACGCTCGGCATGAGCGAGCAAAAACACCGGTGCGCGCTCCAATTCAGGAATCCGCTCCTTACCTTGGTCGAACTCAACTTGTTTTGACTCAATTTCGCGAAGAAGCTTGTCCAGCCCGGTGTCGATAAGTCCTAATATAGAAGCGACGAACAGTGGTGGGTCGCGCCGCGGCCTAGGAAATCCATGTCCTTCGCCGTCCCGCCAATGATAAAACCCGTCAAAACGAGTCCTCTGGTCTCTAATGCACCAAGCCAGCAAATGGCGCCACTTGAGTGGCTGATTTGTACCTGGTAGCGATTGCGCGGCAAGACGACCTATCGAAAACCGCTCCAGTGCCTTGAGGTATCCCGAGAAATCATTCGAAGCCTCCCCTTGAAGAAGCAACTGTAGCTCGTCGCACTGCGCAGCTAGCGAGTGACTGTAAGCGCTATAAGGTCGAAAGACCAGCCACGTCGCGTCTTCAACGTGGACCTTCGCGGCCACGCCTCCTTTGGGGAAACCTCCTACCGCCTTCTCGCGCAACGTTGCGATGGCAGGCGCATCATCCCCCAGTACATATCGCATCAGTAGACAGAGCGAGGTCTTCCCGACTCCGTGGCCGGCGCTGGTCAGGCCAGGGGACTCACTTGTTGCTGATTCCTTGGCCCAGACAATGTTAAGCCCCTGGTGCAGTTCAATGGCACGTGTCAGCACCAGTGGCTCGCGGGACTCCACCAGCCAAACGGTTTCAACCCACAGTCGTGGATGCTTCCGAACGGGTCTGTACTCCTTGAGCCAGTGTGTCATCGTGTCCCCTAACGTGTCCCAGTAGCCCTAAGTGCTGCAGAACCACCATCAGTAGCTGCTTCCTCTGCCAATAGGCGCCGCGACTCTGCGGCTAGTAACAGTCGAGCGATGTCGGTGTGTTCCTCCAGCTGACTTATGTCACGTGGAAGTGCTTCCCCGCCGCGCTTAAACAATGACTCCGTTCCCTCCGTCTGGCGCACAAGGACTGAGATGGCCTCAAGGCGCTGAACAATGGGGCGAACACGCTCCAGCAGCGGCACCACATCCGCAGGGCCTTGCTTACTCATCAGGGTCGCAAGCAGTTGCCCATCCGCCGGTTCAAGATGCTCCTTCGCAGTAGCCGAACGGGCAATAAGGGATTGGAGTTTCGATACAGAACATCCGCCAGGACAATGTTCCAGGAGTGCGACGATGAGTCCTGCGAACTTGGCCTCCTCTGCGTTTCGAATCAAGCCGTGTTCGGAATACTGCATAGGCACGGCCGAAGTGCCTGGAGCTTCTCGCGACGGCATTGCGCTTTGATGGTCCCATGTCTCCATCACCAAGCGGCATGTACGGTATTCGCCGAAACTGCGCTGCTCGCTTTCTTTGAGCACGCGGAAGGTTTCGCTCGGGTAGCCGGCACCCATCACATCGGCCGGCTCGAGGATATAGCGCAATTCATCACGAGTCAGGCCATAAAGCCGGGCGTAATAGGCGTCGAGTTCGGCCCGAAGCCGGGCGCGGCGCGCTCGGTCCCATGCAAAGGGCTGGCCGCTTTCGGCCGCGGGGCGCAGGTCGTAGGCGGCAAGCTCGTCAGCCCAAGGCTTGAGGTCGTGCGAAACGTAAGTTAGTTCAAGAACACGAGGAACGATAAAGTTCAGGTCGGTCGGCGTGTACCGGTCGGGAGGAAGGACGGGAAGCTGTTTCAGATAGCCGTAGGTCAAGTGCGTGCCGCCCACCTTTTGTCGCGCGACGTAATCGAAGACAAGCGATTGCCAGTTGGCCAGCATGGCCGCTTGGAGCGACGCATCCTCATCGCTGAAATACAAAGGCATCGTGTGCCCGACCGCCACGCGAGGTAAAACCGTACCAATGACCGTCCGAACCTTCTCGACGCCCGTAATGTCCCGCCAGCCCATTAGCCACCGCGGACTACGACGCTCCATCCAGCTATCGAGTAAGTCACGAAGCGCGCTCGCTAGTGCGGTAGCACGCAGGGTTTCCGCTAATACCTCCAACTCATCATCGACAAGACGTAAGTCAACGCTCTGCGCGGCCCACCTAGGGAAATCGGCTATTGCCCTCTTCGTCGTTAGTCCTTCTGCACGCAGCACGTCATTGAGAAGAGGAAAGCGGGTCTTTAATTCTGCTTCGGTGAGCGTAACGTGACGCAAGGTCTGTGCGGGTGTCCAAACTGTGGCTGAAAGCGGCGTACCGGAAGCGCGTAGAAACAATTCGCCGGTTACCCATTGGGCCAACGCACGCAACAGGTCAGTTAGTGCGGCGTCCTCTGCCTCATACTTCTCTACATTTTGTGCCGCATGCATGGCCAGCCAACTCCGGGCCACGCGCGTGGGGACACGGGCGATACGGGCCAACACTTCGCGCTCGTCGACCCAATATCGTGGGCTCACTGTAAAGCCAGCGTCGGCTTTTTGTGCGGTGGTGACATCAGCGGTCTCAACCTCACCTGCCGCGCCATTCGGAGCATCAACAAAGGTCGCCCAGCGATGGTCAAACTGGTGAATCATCTTCGCTTCGTACAGCGGTAGCATCCGCTGTAGCTCGGGGGTTACGGGCGTGTCCTGGAACAGACCGCTATCGCCAGACATATGGAACATCGTCTGAAAGCGGATACCCCATGGATTCACGTCAGTTTGTAGCTCCTCGCCAGATGCATCAGTGACAGCCTCCTCGATGAGAACCGGCGCCGCGCGATAGAGCTTCTTAGTCAGCTCAGCGTCACGTTCGCTACGAAACACCGGGCAGGTACGTGTATTAGGATTGATAAGGGCAAACTCTTCTGGCGTAAGCCGGAATTGACGCCGCGTGTCATGAATTTGCTCGGGCTGGCGGGCGAAAAACGCCAAAGTAGCCGGCTCACTAGACGGGCTTCCGCCTAAAGTAAGCAGCGCGAAACGAAACGCATGGTGCACAGATGGGAACACGAACTCCTCGTTCTCCAGGCACAACAGGCTTCGAAGAAAACCACCGACAGCTAACTGCTCAAAGTATGCCTTTGTCGAGTCATCGGTCGCAATGCCAGTAGGGACTATGAAGCCTGCTCGTCCAGTCGGTGCAATGGCTTGTAGGAAGGACTCAGCAAACAACGCATATGTATTTACGTCGCCGACACCTGTGAGCGGATAGCGCCGTCCATTGTGTGCGTATAGGCTGGCCGCTTCTGCACCGCGTCGCGCGGCAATAAAACTATCGTACAGCGCCATCTCCGCTCGATTCGGCGGGTTAAGACCTTCGGCTCGTTCGCGGTCAGGATTCACGCGATGCAGCAGTACACCTTCGCGTAGCCATTCGATGCGCTTGGCACGTTCGGCCTTGTTCCGAGCCTCGGCCACAAGCGGGCTACGGGTGGCGAAGAACTCCTCCTCCTGCAGTTTGATGCGCTCCCAAGGCGGGTTGCCCAGCATCACGGAGAAACCACCCTGCGCTGCGACTTGCGGGAAAGCCAGCCACCAGTGAAAAACACCGTGTTGGCGGCATAGCGCTTGGGCCGCGTCTTCTACATGAGCTCGAGGCGGCTCGCCGCTGAACACACCCCACAGATAGCTCGACAGCGGTACGATGTCTTCTGCTCCTGCTAACTTGGGCGCCAAGAAGGCAGCCATATAGGTGTCAGAAAGCCGGGCAAATGTGCTGCGATGCGCATCAGCGTCCGCAGCTACCCAGGCTTGACGCTTGGCGGCTAGGTGCTCGGGAGTGTCGTCGTCCAGTGTTTCCACCGATACCGCTTGCGCGGCCAATCCAGTTTTCATGAATAGGTCGCTGCCAGCGATTGCTCGCCAGCTCTTTAAGTCTGCCTTGTTCTGTTTCTTCAGTGCGGCAGCCACAACCTTGTCGTCCCCCGAGAGCACTGTGTAAGCCTCATCAGGAATACCGTTTTCCAGCACCTTGGGGTCCAGCACGCCTAGCAGCGCATCGCCCACACGCAAGTGGTGGTCGATAAAGCTCAGTGGCCGGTCCGGCGAATAGGCCTCGAGCCACAACGCTGTTTTGGCAAGCTGAATGGCCATTGGATTCTTGTCCACCCCATAGATGCAACGACTGACCACGTCGCGCAGCGCATGGCGGTAGTCAGCGGGCGTGGGGGCACCGCCCTCGCGCTCGGCGGCGGCGCGTTGCAACGCCACCTCGTCAGCCAGGCGGCGCGCGGCAGATAGCAGAAAGTGGCCACTTCCACAGGCGGGGTCGCAGATGGTAAGCGCGAGCAGTGCGTCTACCGGACACTGCGGATGAGTCTTAACCGTCTGGCCAATGACAGGTTCGAGCGAGCTTTGGATAAGTTGCTGCACCAAGCTGTCGGGCGTGTAATAGCTGCCGGTGAGCTTGCGGGTGTTGCCTTTGGTGCTCGCATCGGTAGCGTCATCGCCGACAAACGCCAGGCGTGCACTGGCGGGACTGCTCAACCCCTGTAGGTCGGGTACGAGTTCCAGCAGGCTTTCGTAGACGCTTCCTAATTCCTCCGGCCCCATATCACGGTAGTTGACGCGCGACAGACCGTCGTCGACATGGAACCAGCCAAGCTGGAACACGGCGGCCAGCAGATGGTGATTGTCGAGCTGGGCTCCGTCCAGGCGTGGGCACTGGTCTAAGCTGAACAGACCACCAAGCGCAGGCAGGCCTAGCGCAGGCTCACCAAGAGCCAGTGCCCCAAAACTAATGGTGAGCGCCTGCCAGAGGTCAGCATGGCGGTCGTGCTGGCTGCGGCGCACTGCTCGCTCGCGCAGCCAGGTGAGCGAGTAGCCGGCGAGGTAGCGGGCCTTGGCTTCGTCTGTGGCCCCGGGTGCAAAGACCAGGCGCTCGCCAGTGGCACGGTCGAGCCGGTCTTCCACCGTGGCTAGAAAGATGAGACGGTAGACCAGTCGTAGCAACTCTTCAAAGAAGGCCTGCCGGTCGTAGCCACCGGCCTCTCTAGGCGTTGCGTCCTGCAAGGCCGCGCGCAACACGCCATTGGCCGGGTGTGAAAGGAAGCCGGTGCCCAAAGAGCGCAATGCCTCGGCCACCTGATAGCGCAGCTTGCCCCGCACGGTAACGCCGGCTTGCTGGCCGGCGGCACGCCAACGTTCCCAAGCGCAGTCGGTAGGAGCGGTTTCGGCATAGCCAAAGCGCGAAGCGTGGGCCAGGAGCCAGAAGGCACTAAAATCGGCTAGCAGTTCTTCAGTGAACAGGGCTTCGAGGTCGACCTCGATGTAGGCCGGACGGGTAAGACTGGCGTTATCGCGCAGGATACGAAGTGTCAGTCCGTTACTGACGATGGCCCAGAGTGTGTGGTCACTGGCATTGAGTACCTCCTGTGCCAGCATAAAGGGGCTACGGCGGCGGGTGCGGCCAGTGTCGGGGTTGGTCTCGCCATAGCGTTCGGCGCCAACGTCTAGCGGCTGGTCAAACCCGGCGAAGACCAGGGGAACACGCCCACTGTTGCCGGCATGGCCGATGGCGTAGTGGTGGCCGGCGTGCTCGATAGCCGGACAGCTGGCAGCGTCGTGGAAGTGCAGAACATCACGCAGCAGCGGCAAGAGCCATTCGCGGACAGTGAAATCGTGGCTCTGTACATCTCGGCGCTGGCGCAGCGACTGGAAGTCGTGCCAAAGGTTCAGTGCAATCTTGAAGTCACGGGCGATTTCGTCACGTAGCTTCAGCCCCTTCGCGATGCGGTAATGGCGTTCAGTCTGTTCGCTGGCATTTGGGTCAGCCAGCAGAGTAAGACGAGTAAGCTCGTCGGCAGGAATGAGACCGCCTTCGATGCGGATAGCCCGATAGGCGAGCTGATGGGTGAGACGGGTGGCGTTGCGGCGGGCCATTGTATCAGGCTCCCAAAGCGGTGGCGGTGGTGGCTGCGCCGGCGTCTGGCAGCAGGACATACAGACCCATCACATCTACGGGCAGGCTCGCGGTGACCTGATAGCTGCCGCGGCCCTCCGCTGCTTCGCGTACGCGGCGGTGGTCTTGCAGCAAGGCCTGAGCACGGGCCTTGGCGATAGATTCGAGCTGTGGCTGCCAGCTGGGCAAGGCATCAAGCGCGGATTGCAGCTGGCGGTTACGTAACGGGGTGGGCATGTTACGAATCGCTTCCGCTCCCAGCAACTGCCGTGTCTGCTCGGGAGTGAGTTCGGTGAAGGCGTCGGAACCGTTGACGGCGACGGCTACAGCTTCCTCGCACATCAGCAGCCGTTGGTGCTGGCCACGTGTGACAGTGAGCTGATGGCGGATGCGCAGTAACAGCACTGTGGTCTTGAGTGACACAGCGTTCACGAATGCCGTGCCGGCACGTGCCACGCCAGTGTCCTCGACCGCAGCTTCGTCCAATGCCTGTTCCAGCAGCGTGTCGGCTAATACCGCTACCAAGGGGTGGGTGCGATGGATGAAGTTGGTACCCTGAGCTGCAGGCTGATGGAAGTCAATGCGCAGCGTGCCGGACAGGCCCTCGACTGCGAGACGTTCTCGCACGGCCGGTGGCAGGTGTTCGGTAAGTAGCTTAAAGTGCTGCCTCACAGGTTCCAGTGCGGCACCGAGCTGGGCCGCAGCGCGGATGACGAAGCGTTCGACCTCAGCTTCACCACCAAGTATGGCAGCAGATTTGTGCAACTCGGGAAGGACGTCCTCGGGCTTGAGGCGGCGCTGAGCAAAGATGCTATGGTTCTGCTTGGCCTTTTCCATAGCGCTTTGCCAAGCGAGGTCAATTTCTTTGGCTGGTTCACCCCAAAGGTCCAACTGAGATTGATAGGAAGTTGCCGAACCCTTCCGCAGCAACACTGCATTCATTAGTGCCTGCGTGAGCTTGCCCTCGTCGTCAGGCATAGGCACGAGTACGCCCAGCTCTTTGCGGATGCTCTCTGCCTTGCGGAGGATGACCTGTAGCACAGCGCCATCAACCGCGTTGTCCTCACCGTAGAGCATGGTACTGCGCACCTCGCGTGCCTTTTGGCCAAAACGGTCTACTCGACCTTCCCGCTGTTCATGACGAGTGGGATTCCAGCTTAGGTCATAGTGGACAACGGCGGTGAACAGGCCTTGCAGGTTGATACCCTCGGACAGACAGTCGGTTGCTACCAGCACACGGGTCTCGCTATCGCCCAACTGCTCGACTGCTGCTTCGCGTTCGTCGGGCGTGAGCTCGCCGGTCACGGCTTTAATGGTGGCGGACTTGAATCGTTCCTGCAGTGCCGCGGCCACGTAATGCGCGGTGGCGATGTAGCGGCAGAAGACGACAGGCTGGAAACCATCCTTTAACAGCAGGGCCACGTGGTCCTGGAGCTTGGCGAGCTTGGGGTCGTTCTGCTGGCCCGCCAGCGCCGCGGCGTTGCCCATCAAAGCCTGCAGTCGCTGACTGTCTTCAGTCTGCGCTCCTGGCTCAATGTCGTCGGTGGACAGGGCATCTTCCATACCGTCGAGCACCCGGTCTACGGCTTGGGCTTCGAAATCTTGGAGCGAGGTGGTTTCAGTTTCGCCGCCTTCTCCCATCGCCCCTTGCAGGCGAGTACGCAGTGCGTTGACTGCAGCCGCGGGCGATGACGATATGCAGCGCAGCAGGGCCAGTGCCGCCCACCAATTCATACGCTGCTCGCGTAGGCCTTGGCCTTCAGAGCGTTCGACAAGCTCACGAGCATAGGTGAGCACATCGTTAAACAACTGTCCCCACGCACCGGTCAGCTTATAGGTAATTTCAGCGGTACGCCTTTCGGGGAACATCGAGGTGTCCTGCCACTCGGCGATGTCGGGCCGGCGACGTTGGATAAAGTGGAGCGACAGGGCTTCACGTAAGTCGCTGCGCTGGCCGGCCGGCAGGGATTTCAGCTGAGTAAAGTCTGCTCTTAGCAAGCCAAGAAGATTGAAGAAGGCATCCTCATCACCGCTATGGGGGGTGGCCGTGAGGAGTACCAAATGGCGCTCGGCATCGGCGGCAAGACCTTTGAGCAACTGGTAACGCTGCTGGCGGCCCTCACCACCTTGCGTGCAGGTGTGAGCCTCGTCAACGATGACGAATTCGGGGCAGAAACGCTGGAAAGCCTCGCGGCGGCGCTCGGACTTAATGTAGTCAAGGCTCACCACGGTGTAGGGATAGGCGTGGAAGACTGAGGTACCGGGCGGTAGGTCTCGCTCCAGGCGGTCGGCGGTGTTGGAACGTACCACCACTGCAGGGATATGAAAGCGTTCGGTCAACTCTCGCTGCCACTGCTCGCAGAGATGCGGCGGGCACAGGACTGTCATACGTTGGACCTCGCCGCGGTCAAGCAACTCGCGAGCAATGAGCGCCCCCTCGATGGTCTTACCGATACCGACGTCGTCCGCAATCAGCAGGCGCACGGTCGGCAGCTTGAGCGCCATCAGCAATGGCACTAGCTGGTAAGCGCGAGGTTCGACAGCGATGTTGCCGAAACTGCGAAAAGGGCCCGCACCATTGCGCAGCTTTAACTGCAGTGCGTCCAGCAGCAGTTGGCTGGCAGCGTGGCTGCGCGCCTGAGCGACCGTGGGCCACGGGAAGGTGGCGGGCTCGACTGGCTGACGTTCTAGCGGCAGGTAGATAAGGGTTTCATCGCGCTCGCCGCCCCCCAAGGGGCGCAGGCGCAGCGTCTGGTTGTCGAGTGTTTCGGGTCGGGGCAGAACTATCCACTCACGGCCGCGGGCTGCAACGAGGCTGCCTGGAAGGAATTCCAGAGTTGGGGCATTCATATCAAATCAGGTTTTGCCGGGACCAAAAAGGTCGGCGTTATTCTTGAAAATGTCGGGCCAGTGGGCCTGCTCTTTAGGAAAGCGAATAACCAAGTAGCCAAGCTCGTCCAAGGTCCGGTTTATGGCGGCGTCCTGTACACGCTGGGCTTCGGTTTCGTGGTGCGGCCCATCAATGAAGACGGCTAGGTTCATCTCGTCATAGAAGAAGTCAGTGCAAACTTTGGCTCCAGTGATAGTGTGCTGGCCACGGTCTGGCTTACGGTAGCCGTGCTGGATGACATGGTCCAGCCAAGCCTGTTCCAAGTTACTGCCGGCAGTCCGGGCGAGTTCGGCATCGTGCTGTTCCGGTGTGCGCCCTTGCGTGCCCTGATGGGCGCGAGCCCGAGTCAGGCGGCACAAAATGTCGAGCAGCAGACCGCTTGCATCCTTGTCCTTGCGGTCGATGAGGGTATGGTCCGGCTGGTTGTAATAGGACAGCAGGCAGCGGTAGCAGCCAGCTTCGCACAACGGTTTGCCTTCGTGGTCGAGTTCTTCTGTCAGCGCATTTCGGGACCATGCTTGGCCGGCCGGCGGCCCTACAAAATGCATAACGTCCAGAGCCTTTGCGGCGACGGCCGACAAGGCATCGGGCTCTGTGGCTAAGCGGGTGAGCACGCCGGCACCGCCCTCGGCCGCCTCGAACAGCAGGATGGACTGGCGATTGTCGCGCGTGGGCAGGGGCTCGGCCATCAGCTCGCTTTCTTCTAGCTGGTAAACGGCCTCGATACCCCGCTTGAGTGCGTATTGCAGAGTGGTCAGGGTCTCGGCTTTAAGCTCGCCAAGGCGCTGGTGCGGGCGCACGATAAGAATGTTTCGGCGGTCCTCGACGTAGGGCACGATGCGTTGCGGTGGCGTCTTGTCGGGTGGCGCTTCACCTTCGTTCTCCACCTCGCCGTTGCCGTCCTCCACCCCGCCGACCCAGTGGCCGGTGACAGGATTCATCATGAAGCCCCGGATGGACTTCTCCTTACGTCGGCGCCAGCCGAAGTTCATGCGCCAAACGGTGGCGGATGGACCGTACTGCAATTCCAACAAAGGGCCTTCATCGTCTACGACCACAGTGGTGACCATATTCAGCGTCCCCTCGGCCTCCGCAAACTGGAGCGTGGTCTGCATCTCGTAACCTTGGCGTACGCGCTCTTCTTCGTTGGCGGTGATGCGCTCGGCGCGCTTAGTCGAAACGTTCTCGATACGATAAAGACTCTTTACCTCCTGCGCTCCCGACAACGAGGCGCCGCAGGAGACGCAACGGTCGGCATCGCGCTGTGAGCGGAAGTGGCCGTAGCCGCAAGTGGGGCATAGGCGGGCAACTTCAGTGGGTAGTCGCGCGCCCTCGCTGACCTGGTCTTGGCCACTGATAGTCAGCAGGGCCTTAGTCACCCTGTACTGGCTGCCCTCGTGATAGATGAGGCTGTAGGGACCGAACTCACCGAGCGCAAGAAAGCGTGGGCGGGATAGAAAGCTCTCGCGGCCGATGCTGCCCCGCCGCGCTGGCAGATAGGCCAGCAGAGGCAAGCGCGGGAAGTTGTAGCCGGGCAAGAAGCCTTGGCTGGCAAGGTAGCGATAGGTATAGAAATCGGAATTAAAAGCGCTATCGCCGGCCAGCAGCAGGTCTCGCTGCTTGCGGGCCTCATTGTGGCGCTGCTGGGCTTCGCGGCGCTCACGCTCACTTGCGGCCGGATTGTTTTCGATTTTGAAGTTCAGCTCAATAGCCTGAGCCGTAGCTCGGTACAGGTCGCGCCAACGTTGCAGGGCATCGTTGAACTCAAGATACGCCCGTTGAAAGACCGTCTCTGCCCAGTGGTCGCTGTACCAAGGTGCGTTCTTGGGTGTCAGCTCATTGGCCAGCATACCTAGCACCTTGAGCCCTCGTTTATGCGCCAGCTTCTTGGCTTCAGCCTTGTCCAGGTCAGCGGCCACTTCGTCGATGATGGGCAGCTTCTCAGGTAGATTCATGTCCAACAGGTCACGAACGCTGTTGCCCAGGCGTTTCCCGGTCTCAGCCAGCCAAATGGCATGCATATGGCTTTTAACCAGCTCCAAGTTCGCCAGGTCCAGCGTGGGCGCGTTGACCTGCCCGTGCACCATTCGCACAGGGTCGCGGAAATAATACTGGTCGTGCGGAGACTGGCTGGCGCAATAAGTGATGACCAAGGCCGGCTGCCCAGCGCGGCCAGCACGACCGCTGCGTTGTGCGTAGTTGGCCGGTGTGGGCGGTACGTTGCGCATGTAGACGGTGTTCAACGATGAGATGTCGACACCGAGCTCCATGGTCGGAGAGCAGAACAGCACTGGCAGCCAATCGAGCTCGGTGCCATTCTTCTTTCGCCATTCGTCGCGGTCCTTCTCGGTGTAGCGGAAGCGGGCTTCTCGCTCCAGCCTGTCCTCCTGCTCCACCTGCGCCGTGTGCTCGCGGGCTTCGAAATCGAAGAGCTGGTGCACTGGACTGGCAAGCAGCCCAGCGATATTGCGATACAGGCCACGGAAAAATTCATTGCCCTCGGCTTGGCGCTGGCTCTGACCCGCACCCACTTCCCACAGCAGTGTCGTGCCGTTCAGCTGCCAACCAGTCAGGCCCACGTCCGTTTCTTCGCGCTTAACTAAGCCATACGACTCGGCGGCTTTGAGCAGCGCAGCGATGACGTCTGGATAGGTATGGTCGTCGATGTCCCTGTAGTAGGGATTGCCTCCTCCCCAGGTGCTACCCTGCCGCAGCATTCGACCAAGACGCGAACGGCTCGAGCCGATAACCAAGAAGTCCTCGACCTTCACTCGGCGGCCGCGACGGTCGGTTTCTTCGCGAGGGCGGGAAGTAACGAACCAGCGCGCGGTTATGGGCCGCTCATCTTCAGTGAAACCCCAGGGCTCTCGGAGGTTAGCGTAGCTCTGCGTCCGCAGTTGTTCGAGCTCCGTGCGGTCCAGGTAGCGTGTGGCGATGCACAGGCCTTGGCGCATGAAGTCGAACAGGGCTCGTAGCACGACGGAGCGCTCGGCGGCCGTAGCCGCCTGGAGCACCCGCGGTGCCGTGGCCCATTCGGACGCATCGGCGGCGAGGTCTTCGATGTCCTGGTAGCTAATGCGCACTAAGCCCAATTGCTCTAGGTTAGGGTTATTGAAGCGCCAACCACGCCGTAGGTCAAAAAATGTGCGGTAGCCTAGGATGCCGCGCATGGCCTCCTGTACTTGCCGCCGCGTGTTGCCCTTAACCTCAGGCTGCTGCATATACTCAGCACGCACGGCCGGGTCGTCGCGGTGGAAGCCCAACGCGTCGAACACAGCATTTGCGACCTCGCGCTCTGACAGGGCCTGGCCACCGCCTTTATGCACTGCGGACAACAACGCGGCCCGGGTCAGCAGTACCTGCAGGAAGTCGTTGAAATGGCCGGCCTGCAGGGCCGCATCCTGTCGGTTGTCGGAAAACCCTAGGACCTTCTTGGCGTCCGGGGACAGTTGCTGGTCCTCTTCGTACAGGTAGCGCAGTGCCGACAGCGTGAGCATCGTCGTGGCGGAGCTGCGGCCTTCGCCCGACAGCGACGTAAGGCGCAGGGCATCTTTGCCAGACGACGTGTGCGACACCCCACAAGCCAAGCAAAAACGGAAGGCGCCGGGGATGAACCAGGCTAGCAGTCCCTTGTCTGCGGTGGTGATGCCGTCAGGCCGTACCTTGACCGATTGTGGGATGAACTTGCGCTGGCCTGATTTGATGCGCCACTCGCCATCGGCGCGCTCCTCCAGCCAGGTTTCCGGGTAGCGCTCCAGCACCTCCGGGTCCCACAGGCCGCGGCCGTCGGGCATCAGGAACCCGAACTTCACCTGCTCGTCATCATGTTGACGCTCGTCGATGCTACGCACGTTGAAAGCACGGCCTTCGGGGCCGTCGGTATCCCACACCGGGATGTATTCCTGGCCGCAGTCGCGGCAAAAGTGCACGTGGTAGTACCTCCGCTGCCGCTGGTCATCTCCAGAAACGAACTGTTGCCCGTCGAGGGTGATGGCACGGTGGAAAGGTGCCTCGAGCGTCGTGTAGACCTTGCCACCGCCAGCGATGAACTGGTGGAGTTTGAAGGCGAAGAGGCTCTTGCCGGAGCTGTCGGTCACGGCGTAGGCACGCAGCATGAATTGCTGGAGGTAGGCCAAGCAAGTCTCTATTGACTCCCTCGAGGCCTCGTGGAGCGACTGGGCAGCATCTGCAAGTTTGCGCGGGCGAGCGCGCCGGGGCTTGTCGTCCTCGTAAGTCAGGCCCAAGGTGAGCTCGACCCACACCGACATGGGGTGCGCCGCCATCGCTTCAAACTCAAGGTCCATGGGCACCCCGGCGCGGATGGCGGGACCGAGCTGACTCTGCACCGTCTGGAGCGTCTGGCTCTCTGGCGTTGTTCGACGCAGAGTTTCTGTGATGACGTTACGTTCGGGGATGGGCGTGCCGAATAGACGCCGAGCGACATTGGCCACGACAGCATTACGCTCCATCTGGCTGCCTTCAGACGCCATCGTGGCCGAGGTGCCGATGCAGATGAGTTCGCTAGAAAGTGCTTCACGCACCCGCCGCACTAGCAGCGCGACGTCGGCACCCTGGCGACCGCGGTAAGTGTGCAGCTCGTCGAGCACCAAGAAGCGCAGCCCCCTAGCATTGCGCATCACGGCCTTGTCGATGTCGTTCTGCCGGGTCATCAGCAGCTCGAGCATCATGAAGTTGGTTAAGAGAATGTCTGGCGGCGTCGCGGCCATAGCGTGACGCTCCTCATCCCCCTCTTGTCCGGTGTAGCGCCCAAAGCTCACGGATTGCGTCGCAGGGTCCGAGCCCAGGAATTTCTTTAACTCCTCAAGTTGGGAGTTGGCCAGCGCATTCATCGGATAAATGACGATAGCGCGCGTGCGAGGTGTTGCGTCGACCTTTTTCGCCTTGAGGCAAGCATCGACGATGGGAATGAAGTAGCTAAGGGACTTGCCAGAGCCCGTGCCGGTAGTCATGACATAGCTCTCGCCGGCCGACGCCAAGCTGATAGCCTCAGCTTGGTGCTGGTGCAACGGCAGCGTCATGCCGGCAGAACTAGCCGACTTACCCAACCGGAAGATGGCCGAGCATTCCTCGCTCAGTTGTCCCGCTTGAACGAGCTCGTCGACGGTGCCACCTGACCGGAAGTTCGGATTGATTTGAATGAGCGGCTCAGGCCAGTAGCGTTGGCTGTCGTACTCACGGTCGACGTACGCCCGAATGTCATCGGCTCGGATGCGCGTAAAGCTACGAGTAAACTGTTCGTAGTCAGCAACGATGTGCTCACGAAACTGAAATACGTCCATCAATCCCCCTAGTTGACTTAGCGGCTCTACGGCTGCTTATTCGGCACAGCTACTTCATGCGTAGTGCAGTGTTGCCTCACAAGCACTTCAATGAAGTTTGCGATTGTTCGGTGCTCGCGCTCAGCGGCTAATCGAATTAGTTCCTTTAATTCCGGGGTTATCCGAAGATTCAGCGTGTCAGACTTGCGTTCCATATTGCAGATTGGCAAGAGAAAATGTACCGCAATTGTAACGCATGCCTGACTTGCCTTGGGGACAAAAATTGACGTTATTCCATCGAAAGGGGGTAGACGGACAGCACCGAATTTGCCCTTAATGACTGGAGCGGCGAGAGACGCATATAGAGGGAGCAATTTGGTAAAATTGCTGACCTAACTCGAACTCCTCTAGGGCCAGATTTCGCGATACCTTACGTCCTCAAGTAAGGCGTTACGCGTCAAGGTTTCTCATCGCCTGTCATAGGTAGGGGCGTAAACGTCGCCAATCGCGAGTCTACTCCCGGCCCGCGCTCTCGTACTCAGGACGCGAAAAGCTCGGCTCATAAGCATGCCATGTGCGGCTTCGGCGGTAAAAGCGGTCCTAGTGCCGCCGCCTCTATTCAGCTAGGTCAGTGTGGCAAATCGCGTTCTGACTCTGTTCTGACTTCACTCAGACGGACGAACCAGTCATCAGCCGTCCTTGGTGCCTCGGGATTGAGTCCTGCGCAGTAACGCGCCACTTTGCCAAACTCACCCGGGCGCATCTCTTTGTGTATGCGCGTTTGCGATTCCAGCCTCAACTGCCTCGAGAAAGTCTGAAGTCGAGACGCCCATTGCCGTGCACCATGCTCGTATCTCGACTAGGTCTAACCGACGCTGGCCACTCTCACATTTGCTAATAAACACTTGCGTGACGTTCAACTTCGACGCGAGCTCCATCTGAGTAAGGGGTACCTGCTCACGCATCTCGCGAAGAACTCTGAGCATGACGCCGTACTCTCGTGTGTAGATTGTCTTTTCCATTGTCGGCCGTTGCTTGCTGGGAGCAACAGCTTGCACGGAGCTGATATATATTCCAAAATCGAATATTCCAAGATAGAATATTGCAGATTCCGTTGAGCGTTCCTGTGCTGCTACCTCGAACTGCTAGTTCGGCGGAAAGTTAACTATCGAGCCGAGACGAGTGACTCTTGGTAAGAAAGAAATAGCAACGTCTGCGGTGCATCGGCTCCGTAAGTTACGCATCCACCCTGCGCTTTTTGAACGGGCCGCCACATTTCCTTTATTAGAAGTGAGTTTGAAAATTGAAAGTTTCAACATTACGCCTACACACGCCTGGGTTGAAGTCGAACATTATCCAAGCCATCGAGGCGCTTGTCGCATATGCAGAGCGGCATAAAGACCATCGTGTCCACAACATGCAATTTCCCGAATTTTGCGGGATAGCTGGTTTTCCGCCAACTACAACACGAGAGGAAGTCGTAAAACTTATGTGTCAAACACGTAAAGCAACAGCGTCGATACGCGTAACTGAAACCTCTCCGCCAAAAAAAAGAGAGCTTTTAGCCGGCAGCTGGCCGGTGTTTAATTTTATTTATATAACCCATGCGCAAATATCATTTGAAGTTTGCGAGTATATGTGGGATGAGCTTCCAACGCAGACTTGATTACACCGCAAATAAAAGGCCACCCTGTGACCTCAGAAATGATTGCCAAACGCATTCGCCCGATGTATTCGCCGCCATGGCTCGGCCGCCCATTCACTCTGACCGAGGATTCGTTAGCATGGGGGCGTTATGTTATAACGGACTCTACAATGACAGAGGCGAGCAAGAGTAAGCGGCGCTATCTTGAGTCCGTTATCAGGCAGACCGACCCTGTGCTACTAGCTTCCACATTCGAACATTTACTTCATGTTTACTGCCCAAGCAACTTCCCAGACTTCCTTCGTGAGATACAAGCCCTAGCGACGTACTACTACGCAAAAGAGCATTTGAAGGCGTTACTTCGCGATGGTTGCGCTCCAGATGACTATTTCCGGGCAAGAATCGCGACAGTCGGTGCTTTTGACGAAGCTCTTGCAGCAGTATTCGAATCTTCCATACCGTTACATGGACTTAGCGACCTGACCTATGTTTTGTATCGCCAGAAATTGCATGGCATGCATTTGACCAGTTTCACTGATGACCAGCATACATATGAAGCGGCATTCACGTCGGACCTAGTGCTCGATTCCATCCACCTCGAGAGTGATTGGAGCCGCATATGGCCACAGTCCACTTAAGTTGGCTAACCACATTCAGCCTCATAGACAGGAAACTAAAGTCTCAATTAGCGAATGCGTTGTTTTAATACAGAATTACGAGATAAAGGCAACATCTATGGAAAATGATGATGATATGAGACATGACACTCGCTCCCTCGTGTTTCTCGACATGGACGACGTCCTTTGCTTGGACGACGTGCATCACAGCGGCCTGCTGTTGAAAATATTCGAGCAGACGATTCCGGACTATCCAGAGATGTGGCAGCGCCTCGTTGACTTCGGCGCAGCAGAGAATTTGCGTCAGCTCCATGCTGAGTTCAAACCTGTATATGTTATTAGCTCGTCGTGGGCAACATACCTCGACCGAGAGCAGATGTGCGAAGCACTGACTCGGACGCAGCTGCAGTTCGTAGTGCAGAACCTACATGCGGAGTGGAGAACGCCACGGGCACTGTCGTCGAGTCGGCGAGACGAAATCGAGGGGTGGCTTGAGGCACATCGTGAGCCGTCGCAACCGTTCATCATTATTGACGACAGCTGGAGTGGGACCTGCCTGGCGCATTCTCCCCTTGCATTAGACGGGCATGTCGTGCTGTGCAGAAGCGGATTCGGCTTCACTAAGAAGCGGCTGAAGGAAGCGTGCAGGCAGTTGCAGCGCCAAGGAGCAGTTGGTGGCAGTGCTCCTCGTGAAAGGTGAAATGAAAAATGCGGCACACTCATCTAGCCGTGTCGCACATATTTTTTGAGAGCGCTCTTCCAGAAGGCTGCTTTACAGAAAAGAAAGATTTCCACTCAACACTGCTTTTCTGGTTGAGCAGCCAAAAATGTGAACGGAGCGTCGCGCTACGATAACTTGCCAAAAAAGCCTCGACAGTAATAGAAGCGTTCACTTGCACAACTTTGTGTTAGCAATTATTAGACAGACACAACATCCGGGTGACGCCAGCAAGGTCCGCCCTGCAATAGCTACCCCGACTTTCCTTGAGTATTATTATAAATATATTAATTACAGCTAATTTTCAAAGTCAAGCCAGGGCAACGCGTTGAATTGCTGGCGGAATTTTTCACCTTTGCTCTTATCAACAGACAAAACATAAGAAATTAAACCAAATAAATGATGTTTAAAACCTATGATAGAGTAGAATCCACGTTTTTCGCAATGCTCGGATATACCATTTTTTTCAGAAAAATACAGGTGCAGTCTTATTGAATCGCGTACCTCTTTGGGTATGCTAGGGCTAGCAGCATTAATATTAAGACCAGTCAACGTCTTGCGTGCACCAGGAGGAATAATTCTAGTTTTCTTCCCGTTATCTGAAAAACCGTGTTTTCGCAATATTTTAGTGACTTCTCGCTGCAAATCATATGCAGACTGACGACTAGAGTTTACGAAGGAAAAACATAAATCGTCAGCATAGCGGCTATAAGTAACAGATTTCGAAATAGCCCACTCGGTTAACTCTTCGTCCATTTTCATGCACACTAGATTGGATAATGCCGGACTTGTAGGAGCTCCTTGCGGCAAACTGCCTACAAACCTCGAGTCGTAACTTGAAATCGAATGCGCCTTAAAAGAA
The DNA here is from genome assembly GCF_004798585.1 of Massilia sp. Mn16-1_5. Lineage (GTDB taxonomy): Bacteria > Pseudomonadota > Gammaproteobacteria > Burkholderiales > Burkholderiaceae_D > Telluria. The sequence goes on along the minus strand of NZ_PPXQ01000003.1, from coordinate 298,389 downwards.
TTTTTCCAGCGAGCACCTTTTCGAAGCGGAGTGACACGAGTGCAAATTCGAGCCATTTCAAAACTTAGCAATGCAGGATATCCCAAACCCAAGAATACGTTGAATACCTGTTTCTCTGAAATATTGCTAAAAAAATCCTTGATATCTATTTTAATTATCCAGTCTGCGCCGCAGTGAAGGCTTGCGTGCTCAATGAGCCTACGTTTCGGCACATATGCAAAGGCAGCTGGATGCGGGACAACTTTATTAAGAATATTCTGATTAATCCACTGTTGAACAGCCATTAACTGAGGAACAGGGATAGAAATCCATCTTTTACCGCCAGTACGCTTTGCAATTGGGAAATTTTTGTATGGAAAGTCAGGATACTCGATACCTGAGCGACTTACAAACCCATGCAAATCTGCATAAAGCGTGCGGGATAGGTTCGCTAAGTGAGCTAACGAAAAGACGACAGGCAAGCCACGCGCAGCGGTTCTTTGGCCTTGAGACACTAAAGCATTTAGGTATAAATCGTCATACCCTCGTGCATTACCTTCTTTGCGAAAAAGATTGGGGTTCCATTGCATAACTTACTTCACCTCACGCAAGTGAGGTTCTGATGTGCGCTTTTGCGCAAAGGCTTCGACGCCCGGAGGAGCAGGAGAACGAGCGCGAAAGCGCACATTAGTACTCACTCAAGCGGCGGCACCTACAATGAGCGACGGAAGTCCGTGCTCAATGACAACCCCATAGACCGATGCACCGAATCTAAGAGTCATCAACGGAAGCTGATACGGCCAGTGCGTATCAGCTACGACTAAGCTTCACGACGGAACCCCGAAAAACTTGATGGAAAATAGAATTTTTCTTCCCGTATTGTAACACGTTTTTCACGTTTCCTACCCAACCGAGCAATGATGTCGTGAGCAAATCGAGTGAGTGTTGCATTTTCATCAATCACACCACTAATTTTCAGTTGCCTTAACAAAGCGTCAAAATTATTACCAGGAAGAACAAGTAAGTCCTTGATTTCTTCAATAGTCCGTTTTTTTGATAACAGAGTAAGTATTAAGAGCAACTGGTGCTGCTCTTGCCCATACCCTGAAACAGCATCCATAAAGTTAAGTGCTAGTTGATAATGGCCACTAGTCCAGAGCTCTTCAGGCATTGCAATTTTAGCCAAATCCTCGTTGAAAAGAGGATATACTTCTGAGGATATACTGCGATTCGGAAATAACGGCCTCCATCTTTTCCGACTATTTCCTGCAGAGCCCTGCCAAAAAATTAGAGGCAAATTATTAGGAGCACCATACTGAAAAACTATCGGTGTCGCTAGACCACCATATCCCATAACTTGATTCTCAGGCCCAATCACGCTGCCGTACTTCCTTAATACGCTTTCCATACCAGAGTTTTTCAACATGAAAGACTTATTGATGGACAAATTCACCCGTATACGCGACATTTCTAAAGAATGAATATTTTTAAGTATCTTTTTAATTCCAGATTGATGCGCAGCGAACGTCAGAAACCAGATTTTGCACCACCCGAATGAACACCAAGATTTAATAGTGCTCGAAACACTTGATTCCCAGGAATTTATAAACCTATCACCGGTTCCAACAAAATCATCAACAAAAATAATGTTCCTAACCTTCCGCTTTCGCATGGAATCTAGCCTTGGCGTGAGCTCTACATGTTTCGGTAGGTCGCGTTCGATATTTTTCAGTGAGTGAGCTATTCTACCCGAACTATCGCTAGGTAATTTTATCTCTTTGTCTTTGTTGAACTTGTGAATAAATGGCTTATTTACAGGGAATATCGCAACAGCGCTTTTCCCGTTTTTGGCTGCAATTTCTTCAAGCACTGAATTAACTGAGGTGTGAAGCCATTCCTCAAACTCTTCAAAGCCGATATATCGCATGCGAAGAAGCATATGCTCTGCCATGTAAACATCCGGAATCTCGAATTGAGACAGCCAGTCTTTAACCGGTGGGATATCAATAAGTTGCACTATAATTTCTCGCGATACCATTAGAGTGAGTTTCTAACATTTATGATGCGCATTCTTTCTATATCAACTGGGCCTGACTACGACTGCCATTACTAAAAATAAAGCCTTCCATCGCTTTTTGGTGACTTCGACTCTTTTATCTGCAACTGAGCTTATTTACCTCAACCTAAAGAAGCATCAGCCTGGTTTACGATATCTTTAACTTCCCAAAAACGTCATCTCCCTGATAAAAGTTCAGGCCAGCGAGCAGCACCTGAATCCGCACCATATCAAAGCAATCAAAATCATGGTTACAACATTGTCCACTTCGGCTATCCTACCCCTTACATCGCTCATAGCCAAGGATTTACGTTTAATCAGATACATTGCACTCGAGCATTGATTCTTTCACGCAACAAACCGTTAGAATAGCACTTAGATATCGAGCATTGAGACGTTAGCCCGAAATAAATTGCTGATAGAGCGTCGTGCTTGTCTGACACGGTAGCAACGGCTCCTAACGTCGTATTTACTTTAATCCCCTCAGGTACAGTGGTGAAGCTCATCACCATGAAGGAAGAACGTACATGTGGAAAAAAACGTCCTTCGAGCGGCAGAAACTGTTCGATGAAGTGTGGGCTACCTCAGTAAAAACCTTGGCGAAAGAATACGGACTGTCCGATGTGGGGCTTCGGAAAATCTGTGTAACGCTGGACGTTCCGATGCCGCCTAGAGGGTATTGGGCGAAGCTTGCGGCCGGCAAGTCGATTCCTCAACCGGTACTGCACGAGACTACCGTCCCCACAACGTACGTGCGAGTCATAAATGTTGTGGAGGTAGATTGTGTATTGGAAGAGCGTGTGGCTAAAGCTCAACGCGCCACGATTCACTCCGAAAAGTCAGAAAGCCCAGAGTACGTGGCACCTCTTGAACCGGAAGCCTTTTCTCCTCAAACGAAGCTGGTCACACGAGCTCTCAAGAGTACCAAACTTGAAGAAGGCGCCTTGAGCTCACTGGGGGTTACCTGGGCAGACATTTCTGTCTCTCCAGAACAGAAACAACGAGCAATTATGCTCGTAGACAGATTTGCGCATGAACTCGAAATATTGGGTGCGAAATTTGAGAACTCACATCTGCCTGTACCTCTCTTGCGTCGCGGGATGCGCCGCGACACAAGCAAGAAGCGAAATTGCTTCATTTTGCATGGACGGCACTTCTTCATTTACATACGAGAACGAATTATGCAGGAATTGGCACCGCCACCCGCTCTAAAACCTCAGAAGGCGCCGCGCGGCATGGCACGGCAGCGAACTTGGGAATATCGCCCACCTGAATATCGCTATATCCCGACAGAGAAATTAAGCGTGTCCATTGTCGACGCTACGACCTACTATGAGAGCTGCAAAGTCGACGATACCGCTCGCGGGACAATTGAAGTCAAAGTGAAAAAGGCTCTCCAATCCGTCGCAGATTCGGCCATTCGTCGCAATGTTGAGAACGAAGTGCGAGCGGAGCGCGAACGAGTTCGCCAAAAGAAGGCAGACGATTGGGAAGCCGCAAAAGCAAACAAAGACTCGCTACTGGCAAAGCTTGCTAACTTCGAAAGGATGGCAAAGGACCTCGACCGTGCTCGCTCACTTCGCCGCTTGATAAAAGATGTGTCAGCGAACCAAGCTACAGCACCAGCAGAACTTGCCAGCAGCCTCGAGCTGATAGCACATATGGCCGACTGGCTAGACCCGCTCATTAAAGCTCCATGGCCTGAAGTCGACTCCGTAGTGGACAAAAATCCTTTCAAAACTTTCTGGTAGTTTCTGAACCAATCCATGCTCCTGTCCGGTAGTGTCGGGCTCGAGGTTACGAATTGACCACTGCACCTAAACCGGAAGGCTCATTAGCAAGGAGATACTCGGGCTCTCGCGTGACCACTAGTCAATGTTCAAGAAGAAGCTGTGCGCACTACTCGACTTTGAAGGCGGCCTATCGACGTGAAGCGAAAGAAAAATCGACTTCGGACCTTCGACAAAGTCTTCCCGGTGGAGGTTAGTCCACGACCATAGTCGACTATCTAGCTATACAATACGTGATTTGCTACCGTAAAAATTATGTCAAAGCGTCTTATCGAAGCCAAGGTTGTCAACCCTATACTGTTTAACAGTATCGCTGCCCCCTCCTACGCCACTGCAGGCTCTGCCGCTATGGACCTCCGCGCATGTGTTGACGGTATCGTAACCATCCCACCTGGTGGTCGTTTGCTCGTGCAGACTGGCATCGCGCTCAACATGATGGACCCCGGCCTTGTTGCCATTGTCGCATCTCGCTCCGGTCTCTCGTTAAAGCACGGAGTGTGCGTCGCTCAGGGCATCGGGGTAATCGATTCCGACTATCATGGCGAAATCGGCGTCATCCTAGCCAATCACGGTGATAAACCATTCGATGTCAACCCGGGTGACCGCATTGCGCAATTGATGTTCCAGCCTGTAGTCCAGGTTGCACTGCACTTCACCGATGAGTTCTCAACCGAAACTGAGCGCGGCGCTGGTGGGTTTGGTAGCACTGGTCAAGCGTAAAGGCTGAGACGGTTTTTTCTGTTAATCTACGCCGGACCAAGCTCTGCCACGCATTGCCCGAGTTTGAGACTAGACCACGTCGCATAACCGTCGGCTTGATCGACTCCGATTACCAGGGTCAGCTGATGGTCTCGACCTGGAACCGCGGCCACGCCGCCTTTACGCTTCAGCCGCTGGACCGCCTGGCGCAGCTGGTGATCGTGCCCGTCCTGCAGGTAGGCTTCAATGTCGTCGACGAATTTGCATCGAGCGAACGGGGCATCGGAGGATTCGGGAGCACCGGAAAACAATAACAAATCGTAGAAGGAGAAAAATGATTCGCTTTGAACGTCTGCGCCCAGCCGCGCTGGGTATCGCCACTGCCGTCCTGCTGGCAGCCTGCGGCACCCAGCCCCAGATCCGCCAGCCCGGCATGCCGGGCGGCCCGGTGACGGCGACGCCGGAAGGCGCGCCGCTCACGCCGCAAATGGCGGCCGCGGCCGATACGCTGACGAAGATGGCGGCGATGCAGGACCGCCTGTACCGCGTCGCGGCGCCGCTCCTGATCGACAACGCCGAGCTGTGCCCGAAACACGCGCGCAACCTGCTCGGCTTCACTGCGAAGAACCGTCACTCCTACCCGGGCGTCTACAACGAGGCCGCGCACGTGGCCTTCGGCATGGACGAACGCCTGCAGGTGACCGGCGTGCTGGCCGGCAGCGGCGCGGCGAAAGCCGGCCTGCGCCTGGGCGACGACCTGGTCGCGGCAGGTGGCAAGCCCTTGCCGACCGGTCCAAGCGCACCGTCGACGGTGGGCGCCGTATTCGGCGGCCTGATGTCCTCCCACTCGGCCCTGCCGCTGACGATCGAGCGCGACGGCCGCCCGCGCGACCTGAGCATTCCCGTGACGCGTGCCTGCGGCTTCGGCATCGAGCTCGGCAACGGCGACAACGTCAACGCCTACGCCGACGGCGCCCGTGTGATGGTCACGCGCGGCATGCTGGGCGTGGCGCGCAGCGACGACGAGCTGGCCTATGTGCTGGCGCGCACGATGGCGCACAACATCCTCGAACACCCGAAAGCCCAGCGCAACCAGGCCACGCTCGACAGCGTGATCGACAACCTGACGCGCATGAGCCCCGACACCGGCATGCTGAACGGCAGCGCCGGCATCAAGGCCATGCCGCAGAACCTGGACGCGGCCGCCGACCGCCTCGCCATCTTCCTGCTGGCGCGCGCCGACTACAACATCGAAGGCGCGCCGGCCTTCTGGAAGCGCTTCGCGTCGGCCTACCCGGCCAGCGTGCCGAATGCCTTCACGGCCAACCACCCGTCGACGGCGGCAAGGCTGACGGCGATGGAGCTGGCAATCGAGGATGTGAAGGCGAAGAAGTCGTCCAGGAAGCCGCTGACGCCGTAGGGTGGGCGCCCCGAGCCCACCGGCGCGAACCAAGGTGGGCACAGGGCGCCCACCCTACCCTCTACAAAGCCTACGGAGCCGGCATCATGCCGGCTTTTTTTGTATCATTGACATCCCTCACCAGCCGCACCCGCCAGACCATGGACAGCCTCGACCTCGACGTACTCAAGACCGCCGCCAGCTGGCTCGATGGCGGTCACCGCTGCCAGCTGGTCACCGTCATCAAGACCTGGGGTTCCAGCCCGCGCCCGATCGGCGCCACGCTCGCCGTGCGCGACGACGGCCGCGTGATCGGCTCGGTCTCGGGCGGCTGCATCGAGGATGACCTGATCGACAACGTGCGATCGCGCGGCATCGCCCAGGATGCGCGTCCCCACATCGTCAGCTACGGCATCAGCGCCGACGACGCCCATCGCTTCGGCCTCCCCTGCGGCGGCACCATCGAGCTGGCGATCGAGCCGCTGGGCCCGCATAGCGGCCTGCGCGAGCTGCTGCAGCGCCTGGAAGGCGGGGAATTGCTGGAGCGCCGCCTCGACCTCGGCAGCGGCGCAGTCACCCTCAGCCGTGCCGCCCCGGGCGCAGTGCTGCGCGTGGCGGACGAAGCCCTGTACACGCTCCACGGTCCGCGCTGGCGCCTGTTCATCATCGGTGCCGGTCCCTTGTCGCGCTTCCTGGCGCAGGTGGCGAGCGCCATGGATTACCGCGTGATCGTCTGCGACCCGCGCGAGGAATACCGGGCCGACTGGAACGTGCCCGGCGTCGAACTGGTGCACACGATGCCGGACGACCTCGTGATCGAGGCGAAGCTCGACGCGCGCAGCGCCGTGGTCGCGCTGACCCACGATCCGAAGCTCGACGACCTGGCCCTGATGGAAGCGCTGAAATCCGAGGCTTTCTATGTCGGGGCGATCGGCTCGCGCCTGAACAATGCGCGCCGGCGCGAGCGCCTGAAGCTGTTCGACCTCAGCGACGCCGAACTCGACCGTCTGCACGGACCGATCGGCCTCTACATCGGCAGCAAGACGCCGTCCGAGATCGGCATCGCCATCCTGGCCGAGATGACGGCCATTAAAAACGGCGTGCCGACAGCGATGCTGGTACCGCATGCGGCTGCGCCGCAGCCGGCCACGGACGCGGTCTGCGCTCTATAAAAGCAATAAACGGGATGCGCCGCGGTGCCCCATGTGGCACCATTCTGCTCCGCTTTCTGAATCGATCATGAACACAGCCAATTTCCTGCGCCTCTTGCTGCTGGCCGCCATCTGGGGCGGCTCCTTCCTTTTCATGCGCATCGGCGCGCCCGTGATGGGGCCGGCCGTGCTGATCGAGTACCGGGTGCTGTTCGCAGCCCTGTTCCTGGCCGCCGTCGGGCTGGTGCTGCGCAAGCGACTCGACCTGCGCGCGCACTGGAAGCATTACCTGATGCTGGGCTTCTTCAACTCCGCTTTACCCTTCCTGCTGTTCGCGTATGGCGCGCGCACGTTGACGGCCTCGGTGCTGTCGGTCCTGAACGCGACCGCGCCGATGTGGGGCGCGCTGCTCGGCGCCGTCTGGGCGCGCCAGCCGATCACGCTACGCAGCGGCCTCGGCCTAGTGCTGGGCACGGTGGGCGTGGCCCTGCTGGTCGGCTTCGACGACGTCTCGCGCCTGCCCGGCGCCGGCCTGGCCATCGCCGCGGCGCTGGCGGCCGCCCTGTGCTACAGCATTGCCAGCCTGTATGCGAAGTCGGCCAAGTCGGTCGAGCCCTTCGCGAATGCCCACGGGACCATGTGGGCCGCGACCCTGTTCGTGCTGCCGGCACTGCCCTTCTTCCCCTCGCCCGGCACCGCGACACCCGGCGTCTGGGCGGCCGTGCTCGCGCTCGGCGTGCTGTGCAGCGGCATCGCTTACCTGATCTATTTCCGCCTGATCGCCGAAGTCGGCCCGACCTCGGCCCTGACGGTGACTTTCCTGAATCCGGTGTTCGGCATCCTGTGGGGCGCGCTGTTCCTCGGCGAAGCGGTCGGCTGGCATACGCTGGCGGGCGCCGCCATCGTGCTGGTCGGCACGGCGCTGGTGACGGGTTTCGTGCCGCGCTTCGGCCGTCCTGCGCCGGCGGCCGCCAAGCCATGACGACGCAAGTGCTGTCGATCGCGCTGCCAGCGGATTACCGCAGCGCCGACGTGCTGGCTTTCCATGCGCGCGACGCCGAGGGATTGGCCGAACAGGTCGATGGCGCCCGGCTGCGCAAGGCGGTGCTGCTGGGCGGCGTGCCGGTGCTGTTCGATGTGGCGCTGGCGCCTAAGACGGCCGAGTGCCGGATGACGGCCGACGGTCCGCTCGGTACGGCCACGCAGGCGCTGGCCGAGGAAGCGCTGCGCAACATCCTGGCGCTGCGCATCGACCCGGCGCCCTTTGCCGACTTCGTGCGCGACGATCCCCTGTTCGCGCCGCTGGTCGCACGCCAGCCGGGACTACGCATCGTCCAGTCCGCCACTGTCTTCGAGGCCCTGACCTGGGCCATCATCGGCCAGCAGATCAATTTACCCTTTGCCATCAGCCTGCGCCGCACTTTCATCGAGCAGGCGGGCCGCGCCCACAGCAGCGGCCTGTGGTGCTATCCGGAAGCGCAGGACGTGGCGCGCCTGGAACTCGACACCCTCACCAGCCGCAAGTTCTCGCGCGCCAAGGCCGAGACCCTGCTGCGCGTGGCGCGCATGGCCGACGCAGGCGAGCTGGACCTGGCGCAGGACGACGACCCGGCGCGCACCGCGCAAGCGCTGCTCGCGATCAAGGGCATCGGCCCCTGGACCGTGAACTACACGTTGTTGCGCGGCTATGGTTATGCGGACTGCTCGCTCGAAGGCGACGTCGCCGTGCGCGGCGCCTTGGGACGCCTGCTGGGCGAAACAGAAAAGCCCGGCCTGGCGCGAACGCAAGCCTGGCTTGCGCAGTACAGCCCGCATCGCACGATGGCGGCCGCGTACCTCTGGGCCAGCCTGAGCCAGACGGCAGGGTAGTCAATTCCAGCGCGGCATCCCCTCCAGTTGCTGCGCCCCCTCCCCCGAAAAACGGATCAGCTCCGACAAGGGCACCGTCGCCAGGTTCTCGCTGCCGTAGTGGCCGCCCAGCGCACTGGGGATCTTGAGGCAGTAGGTGCGGTCGTCGGTCAAGGGGCCGAGCGTGGATTCGGCCAGGTGCACCAGTTCCGGCATGTACCAGTCGTTGAGAAAATCCTGGTTGTAGGAAAGCGCATCGAGGGCGGCGCGGTCTTCGGCGACCGGTTCGCAACACAGGTCTTGCGGCCGCAGGCGCCAGTAGCTGCCGTCGGCGTCGCGCAGGATCAGGTTGCCGAAGGCGTTGGCGCCAAGGATTTCCACGGCCCGCAAGCCCATCCAGCCCCAGGCCTCGTTGATGTCTTCAACAGTAATCATGGTCGTATCCGCAGTGAGCGTTGGACGTGTCGGCGCGCGCCATGGCAAGCTTCATGGCCGAGCCAGCTTCTTGTTGGACAACGCCGAGTTCGGCAAGTGCGGCGGATGGGTTTGATGCAGGTCGAGTCCGGCAGAAAGCGCCACCGGGACTGAAAAGGAAAAAGCCGCTGATCCTGTCGAATCAACGGCTTCCTGAATTCTGGTTGCGGGGACAGGATTTGAACCTGTGACCTTCGGGTTATGAGCCCGACGAGCTGCCAGACTGCTCCACCCCGCGTCTGATGAAGTGAATTATACGCGGATTCGGCCGTTTAGGCAAATCCAATGCCAGCGCTGCGGACGATTGATGCCGTGAATCACGCGAGAGCAACACTGCTGCCGAGCCGCCATGGCGGCACAGCCGAACGAATAGCGTGTAAAGTAGCCGTAAATTCATTCTCCCGATTCTCTATGAACTTTTGTTCCGAGTGCGGCCACGCGGTCGCGCTAAGCATCCCCGAAGGCGACAACCGGCCGCGCCATGTGTGCGTCCAGTGCGGCACGATTCATTACCAGAACCCGAAAATGGTGATCGGCTCCATTCCCGTGTGGGAGAAAGGCGGCACGCTGCAGGTGCTGCTGTGCCGGCGCGCGATCGAGCCGCGCCACGGCTACTGGACGCTGCCGGCCGGCTTCATGGAAAACGGCGAGACGACGGGCGAAGCGGCCGTGCGCGAGACCGAGGAAGAAGCCGGCGCCAACATCGAGATCGGCCCGCTGTTTTCGCTGCTGAACGTCGCCCACGTGCACCAGGTCCACATGTTTTATCTCGCCCGCCTGCTCGACCTCGACTTCGCGCCGGGCGAAGAAAGCCTGGACGTGCAGCTGTTCGCGGAAGCCGACATTCCCTGGGACGACCTCGCCTTCCCGACCATTCGCACCACCCTGGAACTGTTCTTTGCCGACCGCGTCAAAATGCGAGAGACACCCGGCAGCACGTATGGCGTGCACAGCCACGACATCCGGCGCCCGATGATTGCGCCGCGCGAACCAGACTGATTCCTGCGAGGTCTGCCCCATGATTCCCTGGCTTGACGCGCACACGCCGTTTCCCGACGTATCCCAGGCACTAACGATGGACGCGCCCGGCCTGCTCGCGGCCGGCGCCGACCTGTCGCCACAGCGCCTGCTGCTGGCCTACCAGAACGGCATCTTTCCCTGGTTCTCGGAAGGCCAGCCCATCCTCTGGTGGAGCACCGACCCGCGCATGGTGCTCTATACCGATGACTTCAAGCTCAGCGACAGCCTCAGGAAAACCCTGCGCCGCGTCGAGCGCAGCCGCCAGGAAGGAGGCCGCTGGCAAGTAAAATTCGACAGCGATTTCGAGGCCGTGATGCGCGCCTGCGCGGCACCGCGCCGCGACGGCCCCGGCACCTGGATTTCGGAAGACATCATCGACGGCTATACCGGCCTGCACGCACTCGGCTACGCCCACTCGGCCGAAGTCTGGCTCGACGGCGAGCTGGTCGGCGGCGCCTACGGCGTCTGCATCGGCCGCATGTTCTACGGCGAATCGATGTTCGCACGGGTGTCCGACGCCTCCAAGGTGGCGCTGGCCTACCTGGTTGCCTTCCTGCGCAAGAACGGGGTGCGCATGGTCGATTGTCAGCAGGAAACCGGTCACCTGGCCTCGCTGGGCGCGGCGCCGATTCCGCGCAGCGCCTTCCTGCAGCATTTGCGGGCTGCGATCCGCGAACCGTCAATTGGCCCGTGGGAACCTGTCGCACCGTTCGCCGCTTAACCGTGCGCGGGTGAGTATTCGCTAGAATAGGTCCATCAAGACGCTCCGAGAGCTTTGCATGACGCACCTAAACGACCTGCCCTTCTCCACGCTGCAGTTCTACACGACCGCCCCGTATCCGTGCAGCTATCTCGACGCCCGCCAGGCGCGCTCGCAGGTCGCCACGCCTTCGCACCTGATCAATGCGGACGTGTACTCCGAACTGGTGAAGAACGGTTTCCGACGCAGCGGCATCTTCACCTACCGCCCGTATTGCGACGGTTGCCAGGCCTGCATCCCGGTGCGCGTGCGCTGCGCCGAGTTCACGCCGAACCGCACCCAACGCCGCGCCTGGAAGCGCCATGGCGATCTCACGGCCATGGTCGCCAACCTCTCGTTCTCGGACGAGCACTACGCGCTCTACCTGCGCTACCAGACCACGCGCCACGTCGGCGGCGGCATGGACCAGGACAGCCGCGACCAGTACGCGCAGTTCCTGCTGCAAAGCCGGGTCAACACGCGCCTGGTCGAGTTCCGCGAGCCCGACGGCACACTGCGCATGGTATCGATCATCGACGTCCTGTCGGACGGCCTGTCCTCGGTCTACACCTTCTTCGATCCGGACGTGATCGGCGCCTCCTTCGGCACCTACAACGTGATGTGGCAGGTGGCCCAGGCGCGCGAACTCGGGCTGCCTTTCGTCTACCTCGGCTACTGGATCGAGCAGAGCCCGAAGATGGCTTATAAAATCAACTTCCGGCCACTGGAGGCGCGGATCAATGGCGTGTGGGGCATCCTCGACCGTTAAGGGGCCCCCGCACGGTACAATTAGCGCGAACTTTATTCCGAGCGCTCCATGTCCGACAAACTCCTCTACACCCTCGCCCGCCCCCTGCTGTTCACGCTACCTGCGGAAACCGCCCACAATCTCACCCTGCCGGCCCTGCGCCGCGCCGCCCAGCGCGGCATGACGGGGATGTTCAAGAAGCCCGCCGCCGATCCGCGCACCGTGATGGGCATCACCTTCCCGAACCCGGTGGGCCTGGCCGCGGGTCTGGACAAGGATGGCGCCTACATCGACGGCCTGGCCGCGCTCGGCTTCGGCTCGATCGAGATCGGCACGGTGACGCCGCGCGCGCAGGCGGGCAACCCGAAGCCGCGCATGTTCCGTGTCCCGGCCGCGCAAGGCATCATCAACCGCATGGGCTTCAATAACGGCGGCGTCGACGCGTTCGTCGCGAATGTGCAGGCGTCGCGCTTCTACCAGGAGCAGCAGGGCGTGCTCGGCCTGAACATCGGCAAGAATGCCGACACCCCGATCGAACGCGCGGCCGACGACTACCTGGCCTGCCTGCGCAAGGTCTACCCGTACGCGAGCTACGTGACGGTCAACATCTCCTCGCCCAACACGAAGAACCTGCGCCAGCTGCAGGGCGCCTCCGAACTCGACGCCCTGCTCTCGCAGCTGAAGCTTGAGCAGACCCGCCTCGCCGACCAGCACGGCCGCTACGTGCCGCTGGCGCTGAAAATCGCACCGGACATCGACGCCGAGCAGATCCAGAACATCGCCGGTGCCCTGCTGCGCCACAAGATCGACGGCGTCATCGCTACCAACACCACGCTGAACCGGCGCGATGTCGAGCGCTACCGGCACGGCATGGAGACGGGCGGCCTCTCGGGCGCGCCCGTGTTCGACCTGTCGAACATCGTGATCCGCGCGATGAAGAAGGAACTCGGCGATGCGATCCCGATCATCGGCGTCGGCGGCATCCTGTCGGGCCGCGACGCGAAGGAAAAAATGGCGGCCGGCGCCCAACTGGTACAGCTGTACAGTGGCCTGATCTACCGTGGCCCGGCCCTGGTGCGCGAATGCGCCGACGCGCTGCGCGCATAAGGAGAGTTTTTATGGAACGCAAACGGCTCGGGCGCAGCGAGCTTCTCGTATCGAAGGTCTGCCTCGGCACGATGACTTTCGGCGAGCAGAACACGGAGAGTGAGGCCCACCGCCAGCTCGACTATGCGGTGGAACGCGGCATCAACTTCATCGACACGGCCGAGATGTACCCCGTTATGGGCCGCGCCGAAACCCAGGGCTCGACCGAGCGCTTCATCGGCAGCTGGCTGAAATCACGCGGCCGGCGCGACGAGCTGGTGATCGCCTCGAAGATCGCCGGCCCGAACGCGAACATGAACTGGATCCGCGGCGCGGCGCACGATCTCGACGCCGCCAACGTGCGCGCCGCCGTCGAGACCAGCCTGCAGCGCCTGCAGACGGACTACATCGACCTGTACCAGATCCATTGGCCGAGCCGCAACCTGCCGATCTTCGGCGCCAACAGCTTCAACCCGAAGCGCGAGCGTGCGGGCGTGCCGATCGAGGAAACGCTGGGTGCGCTGGGTGAGCTGGTCAAGGCGGGCAAGATCCGCGAGATCGGCGTGTCGAACGAGAGTTCCTGGGGCGTGTGCGAATATGTGAAGCTGGCCGAGACGCACGGGCTGCCGCGCATCGCCACCATCCAGAACCTGTACAACCTGACGGCGCGGGCGTTCGAAACCTCGCTGCTGGACGAGACCTGCTTCCGCTCGGACGTGAGCCTGCTGGCCTACAGTCCTTTGGCGTTCGGGCAGCTGACGGCCAAGTACCTGGATAATCCGAAGGCGCATGGCCGCCTGACGATCTTTCCGCCGAACTGGAGCCCGCGCTATGTGCGGCCCGAGGTGCTGGCGGCGACCGCCGAGTATGCGGCGCTGGCGCGTTCACATGGCATGTCGCCGGCGCAGATGGCGCTGGCCTGGTGTTATTCGCGCTGGTTCGTGGGCTCGACCATCATCGGGGCGACGACGCTGGAGCAGTTGAAGGAGAATATCGATGCGGCGGAGATCACGCTGTCCGCCGAAGTCGTTGCGGCGATCGATGCCATCCACGCTCGGATCACGAATCCGGGGCAGTAAAAACCGCGCGGTGTCTCGACGACCGTTGAACGCGTGGACGGCGGAGCCGTCCACCCTACATCAGTCAAATCCCCACCGCCTCATCCGCCGCCAGCGAGCGCTCGATATCCTGCTTCGTGAACCCCGGCGCAAAACGTTCGATGAAGTGATAGGCATACGCCCGAAGATATGCCCCGCGCCGCACGGCCAGGCGCGTCACGTTCGGCGCAAACAGGTGCGAAGACTCGATCGCCCTTAGTCCCCTGTCGCGTCCATGGTCGAAGGCCATCGAGGCGATAATTCCGACGCCCATCCCCAGCGACACATACTGCTTGATGACGTCCGAGTCCATGGCGGTGAGCACCATGTCCGGCGCCAGTTCGGCTTTACTGAAAGCCTCGTCGATGTGGCTGCGGCCCGTATAGCCGACGTCGTAGGTGATCAGCGGATGCTCGGCCAGGTCTTCCAGGCGCAGCGGCGTCTTACTCAGCAGCGGATGGCCGTCGGGCGCGACCACCACGTGGCTCCAGCGATAGCACGGGAAGGACACCAGGTCCGGGAAGGCTGTCAAACCCTCGGTCGCGATGCCGATGTCGGCGCGGCCCGAGAGCACATATTCGGCGATGTGTTCCGGTGCGCTCTGCTGCAGGGCGATGCGCACGTTCGGAAAGGCGTTGCGGAAGGACTGCACCACTTGCGGCAGCGCGTAGCGCGCCTGGGTGTGGGTGACGGCGATGGTCAATGTGCCGCTGTCCTGGGCCGAATATTCCTGGCTGGCCTGCGCCAGGTTTTCCGCTTCCACCAGCAGGCGCTCGACGATTTTTAAAATGCCCTTGCCCGGCGCAGTGAGGCCGGTCAGGCGCTTGCCGTTGCGCTCGAAGATGACGACGCCGAGTTCGTCTTCGAGTTCGCGGATCTGGCGCGACACGCCAGGCTGCGAGGTGAACAGCGCACTGGCGACGTCGGTCAGGTTGAAATTGCGGCGCGCGGCTTCACGCACCGAGCGCAGCTGCTGGAAGTTCATATGCCGCCTCCCTCGTCGACGAAGACTTGGATCTGGCGCGGCCGCACGACCAGGGTCTCGCCTTCCTTGAGACCGAGGCCGGCGAAGCGCTCGTTCGGTATCACGGCTTCGATCAGCTGGGCATTGTCCGTGCGCTCGAGGTCGAGCTGGGCCAGCGGGCCGATCGCATGCGCGCGGCGCAGCTTCACCACGATGCCCTGCTTGCCTGCCGCATAGCGTTCGACGTCGAGGTCGTGCGGACGTACGTAGCCGATGCCGTCGGCGTTCTGCACGCCGCCAAAACCGGGCGCGTCGAACAGCGCGTCGCCGCTGGCCAGCACGCCATCGTGCACGCGGCCGTGGAACAGGTTGACGTTGCCGAGGAAGCTGTACACGAAGGGCGACGCGGGCGCGTTGTACACGCTCTCCGGCGTGCCGAGCTGCTCGACGCGGCCCTTGTTCATGACCACCACCTGGTCCGCCACTTCCAGCGCTTCTTCCTGGTCGTGGGTGACGAAGATCGAGGTCACGTGCAGCTCGTCGTGCAGGCGGCGCAGCCAGCGGCGCAGTTCCTTGCGCACCTTGGCGTCCAGTGCGCCGAAGGGCTCATCCAATAACAGCACGCGCGGCTCCACGGCCAGGGCACGGGCCAGCGCGATACGCTGGCGCTGGCCGCCGGACAATTGCGGCGGATAGCGGTCGGCGATCCAGTCCAGCTGCACCAGTTCCAGCAGCTGCTTGACCTTGTCGCGGATCTGCTGCTCGCTCGGACGCTCGCGGCGCGGACGCACGCGCAGGCCGAAGGCCACGTTCTCGAACACCGTCATGTGTTTAAAAAGCGCGTAATGCTGGAACACGAAGCCGACCTGGCGCTCGCGCACGTGGCTGCTCGACGCATCCTGGCCGTCGAGCAGCACGGAGCCGCTGTCGGGATGCTCGAGGCCGGCGATGATGCGCAGCAGCGTGGTCTTGCCGCAGCCCGAAGGGCCGAGCAAGGCGGTCAGCTCGCCATTCGGGAATTGCAGCGAGACGTCGTCGAGCGCCTTGAACTGGCCGAACTGCTTGCGGATGTGTTGGACTTCGATCGTC
Source organism: Massilia sp. Mn16-1_5 (assembly GCF_004798585.1). GTDB lineage: Bacteria > Pseudomonadota > Gammaproteobacteria > Burkholderiales > Burkholderiaceae_D > Telluria. Next base: position 282,250 of record NZ_PPXQ01000003.1, on the reverse strand, counting down.
ATTGCGTGCGCTCCGTGGTACCGGTGTCTGCGCTCCTGGATTGGTGCAGACGCCATTCGATAAAGGTCTTGATGGCCAGCGTCACCAGCGCGAGCAGCGCCAGCAGGGATGCGATCGCGAACGCGGCCGTGAAGTTGTATTCGTTGTAGAGGATCTCGACCTGCAGCGGCATGGTGTTGGTCTCGCCGCGGATGTGGCCCGAGACCACCGACACCGCGCCGAACTCGCCCATCGCCCGCGCATTACAGAGAATGACGCCGTACAGCAGGCCCCACTTGATGTTCGGGAGTGTCACGCGCCAGAAGGTCTGCCAGCCCGAAGCGCCCAGTACCAGCGCGGCTTCTTCTTCCTCGGTGCCCTGCTGCTGCATCAGCGGAATCAGCTCGCGCGCGACAAACGGGAAAGTAATGAAGACGGTGGCCAGCACGATGCCCGGGACCGCGAACAGGATCTTGATGTCGTGCTCCATCAGCCATTCGCCGAACCAGCCCTGGGCGCCGAACAGCAGCACGTAGATCAGGCCCGCAATCACGGGAGACACCGAGAACGGCAGGTCGATCAGCGTGAGCAGCACGCTCTTGCCCTTGAAGTCGAACTTCGCGATGGCCCAGGCCGCAGCCACGCCGAACACGAGGTTCAGCGGCACCGCGATGCCGGCCGCGATGAGCGTGAGCTTGATGGCCGAGATGGCGTCCGGGTCGAGGATGGACTCGACATAGGTGTCCCAGCCGCGCTTCAAGGCCTCCGTGAACACGGCCACCAGCGGCACGAACAGGAACAGGGTCAGGAAGATCAGCGCGACGGCGATCAAGGTGTAGCGCACCCAGTTCGGCTCGAAGGCATTCGTCTTCACGCGGCGTGTGGTCGTTTGTGGCGTCACGAGTGGTTTATCGAGGACTGCACTCATTTCTTGCCTGCCCTTCTACGGGTCCAGGCCTGCAACAGGTTGATCGTCAGGAGCAGGATGAAGGACACGATCAGCATCACGACCGCAATCGCGGTGGCGCCGGCGTAGTCGTACTGTTCCAGTTTGGTGATGATGAAGAGCGGCGTGATTTCCGAGACCATCGGCAGGTTGCCGGCGATGAAAATGACGGAGCCGTATTCGCCGGTGGCGCGCGCAAAGGCCAGCGCGAAGCCGGTCAGCAACGCCGGCACGATCGAGGGCAGGATCACGCGGAAGAAGGTCTGCAGCGGGCTCGCGCCCAGGCTGGCCGCCGCTTCCTCGAGTTCGCGCTCGGCTTCTTCCAGCACCGGCTGCACCGTGCGCACCACGAAAGGCAGGCCGATGAAGGTCAGCGCCACCACCACGCCCAGCGGGGTGAAGGCGACCTTGATGCCAAAGGTTTCCAGGTACTTGCCGATCCAGCCGTTGTTCGAATACAGGGCGGTCAGCGTAATGCCGGCGACGGCGGTCGGCAGTGCGAACGGCAGGTCGACCAGGGCGTCGACGAAGCGCTTGCCGGGAAATTTATAACGCACCAGCACCCAGGCGACGATGCCGCCGAACACGACGTTCAACGCGGCCGCGATCAGCGAGGCGCCGAAGCTGAGCTTGTAGGACGCGACCACGCGATCGGACGAGACCGCCGTCCAGAACGCGTCCCAGCTCATCGTGAAGGTTTTCAGGAAGACGGCCGACAGCGGGATCAGCACGATCAGTGCAAGATAAAAGATCGTGAACCCGAGCGACAGCCCGAAGCCGGGGATGACCCGGCCTGGTGCGCGCGGCTGCAGTATGTTCATGGAGGCCTTATTACAAATTCTTCTAACGGACTGTAATAATCTCACTTCCAACTCATAAAACAAACGAAGGAATCTTCATTTGCATAGACGAATTACGCTATTAGCGTGGTGAACCTTACATCGCTCAGTAGATGAGTTTTACTGCAACGCCGGTCAAGGTCATCGCCAGCAGGGCGCGCAGGAAGCGCTCCGGTACCTTGCGCGCCAGCATGGAACCGAGGGTAATGCCTGGCAGCGAGCCGATCAGCAGAGTCACCAGCAGCGTCCAGTCGATCGAGCCCAGCCACCAGTGACCAGCGGCCGCAATTGCGGTCAGCGGCACGGCGTAGGCGATGTCGGTACCGGCCACTTGCGCCGGGGTCAGCTTCGGATACAGCAGCACCAGCAAGGTGGCGCCGATGGCGCCCGCGCCGATCGAGGACACGGTGACGAGGGTGCCGAGGATGGCGCCGGCAAGGATGGTAGCGGCGCTCAGCTTTCTCCCCTGCAGCTGGCGCTCCGGGTGGGCGTTAACCCAGGCAATCATGCGGCGGCGGAACAGCAGCGCGACGACGGTCAGCATGACGGAACCGGCGATCGAATAGCGGATGAGCTGGCCGATGGCTGCGTCGAGAGCGCCGTAGCGGCTCAGGATCAGGGTGGCGATCAAGGCCGCGGGCAGCGCGCCCAGGCACAGGCGGCGCACGATGGCCCAGTCGACGGTGCCGTTGAAACGGTGGGTAATGGTGCCGGCGCTCTTGGTGATCGAGGCAAAGGCGAGATCGGTGCCGACCGCGACCGTGGGAGAGACGCCGAACAGCAGCGTCAGCAGCGGCGTCATCAGCGAACCGCCGCCTACGCCGGTCATTCCGACCAGCAAGCCGACCGCGAAGCCGGCGGTAATATAGGTCATCAACATGCCCCAAGAGTAAGCCGGGTCAGCCGTGGGACAAACGATGAGATTCTTATTTGCTTATGCGGGGCGCGGGAATGGGGGGTGTAGGGTGGGCACTCCGTGCCCACGCGGTTAAACGTTTGAATATCGAAACGTGTTTAAGGCCGCAAATAATCAAGCGGTAAGACCGCGTGGGCACGGAGTGCCCACCCTACAGCTTCGGCGTACGTTTCGTAGACGCCGCCGGAGCGATGTCGATTATTTGTTGGGCTGCGGCGTCAGGCGCAGGTATGGGCGTGGCGACGTAAAACCTTTTGGATATTTCTCGGCCAGCACCGCCGGATCCTGCACGGTCAGCGGAATGATCACGTCGTCGCCATCCTTCCAGTTGCCCGGCGTGGCCACCGTGTAGCCGTCGGTCAGCTGCAGCGCGTCGATCACGCGCAGCACTTCGTCGAAGTTGCGGCCGGTGCTCATCGGGTAGGTGATGGTCAGGCGGATTTTTTTCTTCGGATCGATCACGAACAGCGAACGCACGGTTGCCGTGGCCGACACTTCCGGGTGGATCATGTCGTACAGGGTAGAGACGGTCTTGTCGGCATCGGCGATGATCGGGAAGCCGACCACGGTCTGCTGGGTTTCCTCGATATCCTTGATCCAGTTCTTGTGCTGCTCGGCCGGGTCGACGGAGAGCGCGATCGCCTTCACGTTGCGCTTGTCGAATTCCGGCTTCAGCTTGGCCGTCAGGCCCAGTTCCGTCGTGCAGACCGGCGTGAAGTCGGCCGGGTGCGAGAACAGCACGACCCAGGAATCGCCCGCCCACTCGTGGAAGCGGATACGGCCGATGGTGGAATCCTGCTCGAAATCAGGTGCGGTGTCGCCGAGGCGTAAGGTCATGGTCATCTCCAGGGTTTGTCAGGAACAGGCGTGACGGCGGTAGACGACGCCGCAAGCCATCCGGCTATTTTGCGGCATTTTCGACAAGCTTGCTGTGCTGTTATCGCAGTTCCTTAGGCGAATCGGTTATATAGCACCGTGCCCCAGGTGATCGCGGCCAGCAATACCGTCAGCCCGACGGCGGCGCTGCCGAAGTCCTTCGCGTTCTTCGACAGCGGATGGCGCTCGAGCGAGATACGGTCGACGATGGCCTCGATGGCCGAGTTGATCAGTTCGACGATCAGCACCAGCAGCAGCACCCCGATCAGCACCAGGCGCTCGAAGCCCGAGACCGGCAGCACGAAAGCGAAGATGAGGCCGAGCGCACAGACCAGCACTTCCTGGCGGAAAGCGTGCTCGATACGCCAGGCCATGGCCAGGCCCTGCACTGTATAGCTCGATGCGTCCAGGATGCGCTTGAAGCCGCCCTTGCTCTTGAATTCGCTGGTCTGATGTTCCATCATATTTCTAAGAAGACATGAAGCTGCCATTATGCCCGTTCTACGCGAGGCCGGGAAACGGTGTGTGTTAGACGAACAATACTAGCGAATCGATCGCTGCTTTTCGCATTATGGTATAAAGTAGGGACGATACCGCACTGCACCAACCACATCATGAAAATCGAAACACTTGAACCGCCCAAGACATCGATCCAGGTGATTGAACGCATGGTCGCCCTGCTCGATGCGCTGGCGACCTATCCCGATCCGGTGAGCCTGAAGGAATTGTCGAAGGTCTCGGGCCTGCATCCCTCCACCGCGCACCGCATCCTCAACGACATGGTCGTGACCCGATTCGTCGACCGCGTCGAACCCGGCACCTACCGGCTCGGCATGCGCCTGCTAGAACTGGGCAACGTCGTGAAAAGCCGGCTCTCGGTACGCGAAGCGGCGCTCGACTTCATGCGCGCCCTGCACAAGAAAACCCAGCAGACGGTGAACCTGTCGGTGCGCCAGGGCGACGAGATCGTGTATATCGACCGTGCCTTCTCCGAGCGCTCGGGCATGCAGGTGGTGCGTGCGATCGGCGGACGCGGTCCGCTCCACCTCACCTCGACCGGCAAGCTGTTTTTATCGGTGGACGAGGCCAAGGCGATCCGCGCCTATGCCACGCGCACGGGCCTCGCAGGACACAACAAGAATTCGATCACAGATCTCACCAAGCTCGAACGCGAATTGAGTCTGGTGCGGGCGCGCGGCTATGCGCGCGACAACGAGGAACTGGAACTGGGCGTGCGCTGCATGGCCGCGGGCATCTACGACGACGGCGGCAAGCTGGTGGCGGGATTGTCGATCTCGGCGCCGGCCGACCGCCTGCAGGAAGACTGGCTCGACGACCTGGCGCAGACAGCCAGCCAGATTTCGGCGGCGCTGGGGTTCCGGCCTGCCTCGGTTGCCTGAAGCGGCTTCATGAACAAGAACGGCGCCCGCGGGCGCCGTTGTTCTTTGTTTTCGTCAAATTATCGTTTCTGCAATATCGCGCCGGCCGACAAGGTCGAAAACGAGGTCGGGGTGGCGTCGTTCGTGCTGACCGGGCTCGCGACCGGCACGCTGATGCTGTCCGGCGTCAGCGCTTCCAGCCAGCGGCGCATGCGTCCCGCGTCTGCGGTACGCGACATCTTGCCCTTGGAATCGAGGAAGACCATGATCACGTTGCGGCCCTGGATCATGGCCTGCATCACAAGGCAGCGCCCTGCTTCGTTGATGAAGCCGGTCTTTTGCAGGCCGATGTTCCAGTCCGGCAGCGCCACCAGGTAATTCGTATTGTTGTAGCGCATCGGACGGCCGCTGGCTTCGACCACCCAGTTCGGATCGGTCGAGTACTGGCGCAGCAGCGGCTTCTGGTGCGCGTAGGCCACCAGCTTCGCCAGGTCGCGCGCACTGGAAACGTTCTGGCTCGACAGGCCGCTGGAATCGACATAACGCGTGTCGTTCATGCCCAGCTCGCGCGCCTTTGCGTTCATCGCCGCGACAAAGGCATTGATGCCGCCCGGGTAGTTGCGTCCGAGGGCCGATGCGGCGCGGTTTTCCGAACTCATCAGCGCGATGTGCAGCAGGTTGTTGCGGGTCATGCGCGCGCCCACCGGCAGGCGCGAGCTGCTGTACTTGTGGCGGTCGACGTCGTCGTTGGTGATGGTGAGGGTTTCGTTCAGGTTCTGCTCGGCCTCGACCACGACCAGGCCCGTCATCAGCTTGGTGATCGAGGCGATCGGCAGCGCGACATTCGCATTCTTTTCGAACAGCACTTCCGAGCTGTTCTGGTCCATCACGAAGGCGACGTTCGAGCGCAGCGACAGCGGGTCGCCCGTCTTGTTCAGGCCGGCCAGGTCGCCGGCGGTACGGGCCGCGGGAATGGCCAGCACGGCCGGTGCGGCGCGGCGGATGGTCTGGTACACGACGCGGCGCTTGCCGTTGACTTTCACGACCCGGCGGATCAGACGCGGACGGTCGTCGGCGGCGGCAACGGTGGCAGCCTCTTTTCGCTTGCCCTTGGCCGTCGTCTTCTTGACGGCCTTTTTCTTGACCGCCTGGCGCTTCTGCTTGCTCGAACTGGCCTGCGCACCGGCACCGGCGCCAGCGGCCGACACAGGCTCGGCAACCAGGAACAGCGATACCAGGACAGACAACAGGAGCTTCAACATGGGTACTTCCTTTTTCACGCGAACCGATCAGGCACTAATCAAGTGTATTCGTCCGCAACTCAACTGCAAGCGAATTTAACACCCTCGCGTCTATTTTGCCGCACAACAACGGACTCATGCACAACGCATGGCCGCGTGTGCGGCGAACTTCTTCAAATGTGTAACGAGCGCAACACTTAATTTACAAAATGAACAAAGGCCGACAGCGGTTCGCGTTCGGTCACCAGCGTGTTCTCGATTTTCGACGGATCGGCCCAGCCCAGCGCCATGCCGCAGACCACCGTTTCGTTTTCCGGCAGTGTCAGTTGCTCGGCAATGATGCGGTGGTATTGCGTGAAAGCCGCCTGTGGGCAGGTGTCGAGACCGCGTCCGCGCGCCGCCACCATGATGTTCTGCAAAAACATGCCGTAGTCGAGCCAGGAACCCTGCTCCATGATGCGGTCGATCGTGAAGATCAGCCCGACAGGCGCATCGAAGAAGCGGAAGTTGCGCGCATGCTGGGCCGCCATGCCGGCCTTGTCTTCGCGCGTCAGGCCGAGCAGGCTGTACAGGTCCCAGCCGACCTTGCGGCGGCGGTCGATGAAGGGCGAGACCCACTCGCGCGGATAGTAGGCGTATTCCTCGGTATGCTGGCGCGACTGTTCGGGATCGAGATGCACGGCGAGGATCGCATCGGACAGCGCGACCCGCGCCGCTCCCGTCAGCACATACACCTTCCATGGCTGGGTATTGGTGCCGGACGGGGCGCGCGACGCCACTTCCAGGATGCGCGCGATGTCGTCCTGCTCGACCGGCTTGTCGAGGAAGGCGCGGATCGAACGGCGCGAGGTGATGGCGGCATCGACCGCTTCTTGTTGCTGGCTTGAGATCATGAGTGCTCCTGTTTCTTGACGACGAATGCGACACCGGTGACGGCCACCGCCATGCCCAGCAGTCCGAGCGGGCTGAGCGACTCGCCGAACAGCAGCCAGGCCATGACGGCGGTGGTGGGCGGCGTGAGGTACAGCAGGCTCGTTACCTCGGTAGCGTTGCTGCGGCGGATCAGGCTAAACAGCAGGAAGATCGCGCCGATCGACAGCGCAAATATCGACCACAGCAGCGCGGCGACGAAGTCGGCGTTCCACCTTACTTTAGACAAGGATGGGTCCAGGTGTTCAAATAGGATCGCGCAGGGCAGCAAGGCGGCGACGGTGGCCGCGAACTGGATCACGGTGCCGGTGCGCAGGTCGAAACTCGGGCAGTAACGGCGCTGGTACATGGTGCCGATCGTGATCGACAGCAGCGCGAACAGGCAATACCCGATCGCGAGCGTCGACAGCCCGCTGAGATTGATCTTGGCTGCCACCACCAGCGCCACGCCGCCCAGGCCGAGCAGCAGGCCGATCCACTGGCGCGGCCGCACCCGCTCGCCGATCAGCGGCGCCGCCACGGCAGTGAGGATGGGCTGCATGCCGACGATCAGGGCCGACAATCCCGCCGGCATGCCGATCTTGATGGCGCTCCAGACGCCGCCCAGGTAGCCGGCCTGCAGCAGCAGGCCCGCCACCGCCACGTGGCCCATGCGCCCGTGCGGCCAGGGCGCGCGCGAGACCAGCACCAGCGGCACCAGCACCAGCAACACGCCGAGGCAGCGCAGCAGCAGGAAAGTCAGCGGCGGCGCATACGGCAGGCCGAACTTGGCCACGATGAAGCCGGTACTCCAGAGGAAGACGAAAAAGGCGGGCACCAGCCAGCGGTGCTGCGTGAGGGATGCGCCTGGACTTGCGGTGGTGTCGGCCATGATCTCTTTAGTCGGGCGCTGTGACACCGGATGGCGAATAGCGCAATGGCAAGTCTAACATGGGCGGCAAAAGCCTTCCGGCCACTGCCTTTGTCTGTCCAACAATGGCAAACAGGCGATAAAAGTTGTCGGCAAGTATTTCTTCCGATGCAAGAACACAACAAAGATTTCCAGCATGGTGCGTCGCACCAAAATCGCTTGACGGGGTCGTCAAAATGGGCAAAACTGCGCTCTGTTGCGGTGCACAATGTCTAGTTCACCCGTTTCACAGCACAGATTTCAGCAACATATTCCCAGCAGCAAAACTCGCAGCAAAACTTCTTATAACGTCTTGTTTGGAGAATCTCATGTTTGCAATCCCAGAGCAGTTCTCGAATGCCACCAAAGCCAATTTTGAATCGCAATTCGCCCTGCTGTCCTCGCTGACCGCGAAGACCTTCGAAAGCATGGAGAAGCTGGTGGAGCTGAACATCAGCACCGCCCGTGCGACCCTGGCTGACAACTCGAACACCGCCCGCCAGCTGCTGTCGGCCAAGGACCCGCAAGAGTTCTTCCAGCTGTCCGCCGCCCAGGCCCAGCCTGCCGCCGAGAAAGCCGTCGCCTACAACCGCCAGCTGGCCGCCATCGCCACTGCCAATGGCGCCGAGTTCTCGAAAGCCGCCGAAGGCCAGATCGTCGAAGCCAACCGCAAGGTCATCGCCCTGGTCGACGAAGTGAGCAAGAACGCCCCTGCCGGTTCGGAGACCTTCGTCGCCGCCGTCAAGACCGCGATCAGCAACGCCAACGCCGGCTACGAGCAGTTCAGCAAGACCACCAAGCAGGCTGTCGAAGCCATCGAAAGCAATGTGAACGCCGCCGTGTCGCAGTTCTCGCAGGCTGCCGCCAAGGCGCCGGCTGCTGCTGCCAACGCTGCTGCTGCCGCTGCTGCCTAAGTAATACCGGCCCGCTTCTGCGGGCTGTAAAACAAAAGGGCCGCCTGATAAATCAGGCGGCCCTTTTGCATTGTCGGTCCAAAATCGGCGATACGGTATGGACGCTCTGTACGCGCGGGCATGCCCGCCCTACGTGCGCCACAGCAAACTACTGACGGTTGCGTACCGTAGGGCGGGCATGCCCGCGCGTTTTCACCGCATGCAATCCGGCGCCGGCTTACTCACCCAAATACGCCGCCTGCACCCGCGGATCGTTCAACATCGCCTGCGCGTTCCCAGTCATCGTGATCGCGCCGGAATCCATCACATACCCGCGATGCGCGGCCTGCAGCGCCAGCTTCGCGTTCTGTTCGACCAGCAGGATCGTGATGCCCTGCTGCGACACGTCGCGAATGACCTCGAAAATCTTCTCGACCATGATCGGCGCCAGGCCCATCGAGGGTTCGTCCAGCAGCAGCAGGGTCGGGTGGCACATCAGGGCGCGCGCCATCGCCAGCATCTGCTGCTCGCCGCCGGACAGGGTGCCGGCCAGCTGGCTGGAGCGCTCCTTCAGGCGCGGGAAGACGCCGAACCATTTCTCGATGTCGGCCTCGATCCCCGCCTTGTCGTCGCGCGTATAAGCGCCCATCAGCAGGTTTTCGTGGATCGACATGCGGGTGAACACGCCCCGCCCTTCCGGCACCATGGCCAGCTTCTGCTGCACCAGGCGGAAGGATTGCGTGCCCGTCAGGGGCTGGCCGAGATAAGACATCGTCCCCTCGACCTTGCAGGCCGGCAGGGTGCCAGTGATCGCCTTCAGGGTCGTGGTCTTGCCGGCGCCATTGGCGCCGATCAGGGTGACCAGTTCGCCCTTGTTGACCTCGAGGTCGATGCCCTTGACCGCCTTGATGCCGCCGTAAGCGACTTTCAGGCCGCTGATTCTCAATACGTTGTCGCTCATCAGTGCGCACCTCCCAGGTAGGCCGCGATCACCGCCGGATCCTTCTGGATGTCGGCCGGGACGCCTTCGGCAATGCGCTTGCCGTACTCGAGCACGGTAATGCGGTCGCACAGGCCCATCATCAGTTTCACGTCGTGTTCGATCAGGAGCACGGTCTTGCCTTCGTTCTTGATCTTCACCAGCAGCTCGCGCAGCGCCAGCTTTTCGGTGGCGTTCATGCCGGCCGCCGGTTCGTCCAGCGCCAGCAGCTGCGGATCGGTGGCCAGGGCGCGTGCGATTTCCAGGCGGCGCTGGTCGCCGTAGGACAGGTATTTGGCCGTGCGCTTGGCAAACTGCCCGATGCCGACGAAGTCCAGCAATTCCTGGGCCCGGGCGCGGATCGCCGCCTCTTCCTCGCGCGCCGCCTTGTGGCGGAAGATCGCGCCGAACACGCCCTGCTTCGAGCGCACGTGGCGCCCGACCATCACGTTTTCCAGCGCCGTCATCTCGCCGAACAGGCGGATGTTCTGGAAGGTGCGCGCGATGCCCGCCTTGGCCACCGCATGCGGGGCCGAGGGCGAATACGGTTTGCCGCCGAGTTCGAACTTGCCGCTGTCCGGCTGGTAAAGGCCGGTGATGACGTTGAAGAAGGTGGTCTTGCCGGCGCCGTTCGGGCCGATCAGGCCATAGACCTGGCCGGGACGAATCTGGATGCCGACGTCGGTCAGGGCCTGCAGGCCGCCGAAGCGTTTATTCACGCCCGCAATATTCAAGAGAAATTCGCTCATGGGGTATCCGGCGCCTCAGACGGCCGCCGCCTCCTGTTCTTCTTCGCGCGCATTCGCCACGTTGGGCCGGTCTTCCTTGTTCGGCGACGGCCACAGGCCGGCCGGACGCACCAGCATGATGGCGACCAACGCCAGGCCATACAGCAGCTGGCGCAGCACCTCGGCTTCGATGATCACCTTGCCGAACATCGCCATCTGCGCCGGCTCGACCACGTGGCGCAGCACTTCCGGCAGCGCCGCCAGCAGCACGCCGCCCAGCACCACGCCCGGGATGTGGCCGATCCCGCCCAGCACCACCATCGCCAGGACCGCGATCGATTCGGTCAGCGAGAACGATTCCGGAGAAACAAAGCCCTGGAAGGCGCCGAACATCGCACCGGCCACGCCGCCAAAGGAGGCGCCCATCGAGAAGGCCAGCAGTTTCACGTTGCGCGTGTTGATGCCCATCGCCTTGGCTGCGATCTCGTCTTCGCGGATCGCGACCCAGGCGCGGCCCAGGCGCGAATGCTGGAGGCGGCTGGTCACGAAGATGGTCGCGATGCACAGGAACAGGAACAGGAAATAATAGGCGTTCACCGAGGGCATGCCGTAGCTGCCGATATAGACCGTCGATTGCGAACCCGCTTCGCCGGCCAGCGACACGCCGAAGATGCGGATCGGATCGATCATGTTGATGCCCTGCGGCCCGTTCGTGAAATTGATCGGGTCGTTCAGGTTGTTCATGAAGATGCGGATGATCTCGCCGAAGCCGAGCGTGACGATGGCCAGGTAGTCGCCGCGCAATTTGAGCGTCGGCGCACCGAGCAGCGCGCCGAACAGGGCTGCAACGAGACCGGCCAGCGGCACGATCGCCCACACCGACAGGTGGATGCCGTTCTGCTGAATCTCCGGGCCGAACAGGGCGACGAGCGACTCGCCGATCGCCGGGTGGTAGTTCACCACCGATTCCAGCAGGGCCGCGAACTGCGGCGAGGAAAACAGTCCGGTCAGGTAGGCGCCGACGGCGAAGAAGGCGATGTAGCCGAGATCGAGCAGGCCGGCAAAGCCGACCACGATGTTCAGGCCCAGCGCCAGCATGATATACAGGAGCGCGATGTCGATAATGCGCACCCAGGAATTGCCGTACTGGGCGGCAAAGAAGGGAAACGCCAGCATCACGGCCAGCAGCAGGCCCATCGTGACATAGGCCTGGCGCTTGTTGTGGTGGACGTCGAAGGTAAGGAAGGCCATGTCCGACTCCTTATGCGCGGTCGGCTACGCGCTCGCCCATGATGCCGGACGGACGCAGGGTGAGCACCAGGATCAGCACCACGAAGGCGAAGATGTCCTGGTAATGGCTGCCGAGGAAGCCCCCGGTCAGGTCGCCGATATAGCCGGCGCCGAGCGCCTCGATGATGCCGAGCAGAAGGCCGCCGATCATGGCGCCGTAGATATTGCCGATCCCGCCCAGCACCGCCGCGCAGAAGGCTTTCAGTCCAGGCAGCACACCCATCGTGAACGTGATCGAGGCATAGTTCGCGCCCCACATGACGCCGGCCACGGCCGCCAGCGCGGCGCCGATGGCGAAGGTGGCGACGATCACGCTGTTCGAATCGACACCCATCAGCCCCGCGACGCGCGGATTCTCGGCCACGGCGCGCATCGCACGCCCCATTTTGGTGCGTTCGACCAGCAACACCAGCCCCACCATGGCGAGGGAGGCCAGCACCAGCAGCAAGACCTGGGTTTGCGAAATCATGGCGCCGCCGACCATGATCGGATCGGAGGACAGCAATTGCGGGAACGGCAGCGGGCTGCGGCCCCACCAGGGCATGGCCATGACGAAGGTCTGCAGCAGGATCGAGACGCCGATCGCGGTAATCAGGGGGGCCAGGCGCGGCGCATTGCGCAGGCGGCGGTAGGCGACGCGTTCGATCAGGACGTTGACCAGCATCGCCACGGGAATCGCACCGAGAATGGCGACGGCCAGCTGGACGAAGCCCGGTAGGCCAGGGAAATAAGCTTCAAGCAGCTGCAGGATCGACAGGCCGACCATGGCGCCGATCATCAGCACGTCGCCGTGGGCGAAATTGATGAGGTTCAGCACCCCGTAGACCATCGTGTACCCAAGCGCGACCAGTGCATACATGCTGCCTAGCACCAGCCCGTTGAGTATCTGCTGGACAAAAGTCTCCATCGTTTCCGCACCTCTAGATTTCGATAACAAAAACGGCACCCCGAGAATCCCGAAGTGCCGCTCATTGGCCTGACACAGCTGCCGTCAGCAGGAAAAACAGTTGCCACGACAAAAATTCCGAGCGTCGCCATCATAGCGAGCTTTTTGAGAAACTAACAACGGAAAATTGGCCTGACAACTGCGTTATCGAAAACCTTGCAAAACCTATGCCACCTCAGCCTTGGCGCCATCCAGCCCCTTCGGCAGCGGGAAGGTGACGTTCTCTTCCACGCCTTCGAGCGCACGCACGCTGGCCGCCCCCAGTTGCTTCAGGCGGTCGATGACGGCCTGCACCAGCACTTCCGGGGCCGAGGCGCCGGCAGTGAGCCCGATGCGCTTCTTGCCGGCGATCCATTCCGGATTGATCAGCTCGGCCTGGTCGACCATGTAGGCCGGGGTGCCCAGCTTGTCGGCCAGCTCGCGCAGGCGGTTCGAGTTCGAGCTGTTCGGGCTGCCGACCACGATCACCACTTCCACCTGCGGCGCCATGAATTTCACGGCTTCCTGGCGGTTGGTGGTGGCGTAGCAGATGTCGCCCTTCTTCGGCTCCATGATGTTCGGGAAACGTGCCTTCAACGCCGCGATGATTTCGGCCGTGTCGTCGACCGACAGCGTGGTCTGCGAGACGTAGGCGAGGTTGTCCGGGTTCGCCACCTGCAGGGTCGCCACGTCCTCGACGGTCTCGACCAGGTGCATGCCCTCTTCCGCCTGGCCCATCGTGCCTTCGACTTCCGGATGGCCGTCATGGCCGATCATGACGATTTCGGCGCCCTGCTTGCGCATCTTCGACACCTCGACGTGCACCTTGGTGACCAGCGGGCAGGTGGCGTCGAAGATCTTCAGGCCGCGCGAATCGGCTTCCGCACGCACGGCCTTCGAGACGCCGTGGGCCGAGAACACCAGCGTGTTGCCGGCCGGGACATCGTCGAGGTTCTCGATGAAGATCGCGCCCTTGTTGCGCAGGTCTTCCACGACATACTTGTTATGGACGATCTCGTGGCGCACGTAGATGGGCGCGCCGAACTGCTGCAGGGCGCGCTCGACGATCTCGATGGCACGGTCGACGCCGGCGCAGAAGCCGCGCGGCTGGGCAAGAAGAATCTCGTTTTCCACGTTTTCCATAATATTCCTGTTACAGGACCGAAATCAGTTTCACTTCGAACTGCAGATCCTGGCCGGCGAGCGGATGGTTGAAATCGAACAGCGCCGCGTCCTCGCCCATTTCGCGCAACATGCCGGCAAAGCGGCCGCCGCCGGGCGCGGCGAAGTCGACCAGGTCGCCCGCCTTGTAGTCGGCGTCGGGGACCGAATTTTCCTCCAGGGTCTGGCGCGAGACCCACTGGATCAGTTCCGGATTACGCTCGCCGAAAGCGTCAAGCGCCGTCAAGGTGAACGTCTTGTGCTCGCCCTCAAGCATGCCGAGCAGGCGCTCTTCAAGAAAGGGCGCGAGCTGCCCCTGGCCCAGCATCAGTGTGGCCGGGTTGGTGCCGAAGGTGGTGACGATGTCGGTGCCGTCCGCGCCGGCAAGGCGGTAATGCAGGGTCAGGTAAGCCGATTCGGTGACGACAGCAGGAGAAGCGTTGGACATGGTGTTCGCGTTTTTCGTAGAGCGGGCAAACCGCTATTGTAAAGCCTTGTGTCCGTTCCCGCCCGAGTGTCGCACCCGCGCATCGCCTATGATGTCAAGCAAACATTTGAACAGGCATGCGTTATTCAACAGCGCGCCCAGCCTGCCAAGTGCTAATGTTGTTCGGATTTCCCGCAAGCAATCCCCCACTACTGAGGAGTGAACGATGGCACATCCGGAATCCGAACTGATCTACGCTGGCTTTTGGCGCCGCGTCGGCGCCTATTTTCTCGACACCGTTCTCATTGCTGTGCTGAGTTTTGCTCTGTTGCTCATGGCGTATGGCCTGAGCTACATGGACGACCCGAATGCCTATTGGGGGCCGATGCAGGCACTGATCTCCTACGGCTTGCCGCCGGCCTTGATTCTGTCGTTCTGGATCCAGAAATCGAAGACGCCGGGAAAAATGGCCGTTGCCGCCACCATCGTCGACGCCCAAACCGGCGCCAAGCCAAGTACGAAGCAATTCGTGATCCGCTATGTTTCGTATATCGTGTCGGCGCTGCCGCTGTGCCTCGGTTTTCTCTGGATCGTTTTCGATTCGCGGAAACAGGGCTGGCACGACAAGCTCGCCGGAACGGTCGTCGTTCAGCGCAAGGCGGGCAGCTCGGAACCGGTACGCTTC
The DNA here is from genome assembly GCF_004798585.1 of Massilia sp. Mn16-1_5. Lineage (GTDB taxonomy): Bacteria > Pseudomonadota > Gammaproteobacteria > Burkholderiales > Burkholderiaceae_D > Telluria. The sequence continues at coordinate 267,167 of NZ_PPXQ01000003.1, read as the reverse complement.
GACACGCCAATGACCGGCCCTGTGGCCTGAACGCAGTACGCCTGCGCCGTTCAAAATTATTTACCGATCGTTCCAAAATAGTTATTGACCACCCGTTCCAGAATCGGCAGAATGGGTTCGTCAACACTACGCTGGAACCGATCACATGGCCCGTCCCCGGAATTTCGAAGAAGACACCGTCCTCGCCCAGGCCGCGCAATTGTTTGCAGGCCTGGGTTACAACGGCGCTTCGATCGACGATCTGTTGACCGCCACCGGCCTGCAGCGCGGCAGCCTGTATAAAGCCTTCGGCTCGAAACGCAATCTGTTCGAAAAGGTGCTGGCGGCCGCACTCGCCCCGGGCTGGACGGACAGGCCGGCCGCGGTCGATCTCCTGATCGTCGCCTTGAAGGAACTGGCTTCCGAGGATGCGCCGATTGCCGCCCTCTGCCGCCAGGCGATCCTCGAATCCGGCACCGACACCGCGCAGCTGCTGGGCGCGCGCCTGCTTGCACATCTCGACTGAAAGGAAGGCCATGCCTGTACTGGAATTGACGAAGGACGAACTGGTGGTGCACCTGAAGGCCTGGGAGGCGGTGGCTTCGCTCCAGCGCAGCATTCGCATTCCGCTGGCGAACGTGCGCGGCGCGAGCGAGGATGAGGGTTTCCGCGGCCGCGAACTGGGCTTGCGCGCGCCGGGAACCGGACTGCCGGGCATCCTGCATGCCGGCACCTTTTACAAGGATGGCGACCGGCAGTTCGTCTTCATCGGTCCCAACACCCATCCGGTCGTGATCGAATTGGCCAACGAAAAGTGGAATCGCATCGTATTGGGCGTCGAGGATGCGCGCCGTACCGCGGCCGAGGTGAGCAGCGCTATTCAAGCCTGAACAGCGAGGCCTGAACAGCGAAGCTTGAACAGCGCATCCATTGCACGCGGCGCGCCGTGATGCTACCGTGGGTCGCGGCCATTCCGGCCGCGCTGACTGGAGCATATTGAGCATGACGGTGGTCGACGAAGCAGAATACGAATATGCCGGTTTCTGGGCGCGCGTCGGCGCCGCCCTGATCGATACGGTCCTGACGATTTGCCTGACGCTGCCACTGCTGAGGCTGGTGTACGGCGAAGGCTATTGGGAGAGCGAACAATTTCTCCTGGGGCCGGCCGACTTCCTGATTTCCTATGTGCTGCCCGCGGTCGCCGTGATCGCCTTCTGGGTCGCGCGCGGCGCGACGCCCGGCAAGATGGCGGTCGGGGCCCGGGTCGTCGACGCCCGCACCGGCGCCAAGCCGACGACCGGCCAGTCGATCGGGCGCTATCTCGGCTACTACGTCTCGACCATCCCGCTCGGACTCGGCCTGATCTGGGTCGCCTTCGATCCCAGGAAACAGGGTTGGCACGACAAGCTGGCCGGCACCGTCGTCATCCGGCGCAAGGGCGGCGCGGCGCGGCCGGTGAGCTTCGAAGGCGCCGCCAGGGACACGAAGTCCTGAGCGCTTCCCTGCCGCACCTCAGCGGCAGATCAGAACCGCATCCGCCCGGATGCCGATAATCGGCTCTCCCTCATTCATTCTCATGGAGCGCTATGGGCATCAACGACTGGCCGGAACAGCACCGGCCGCGCGAACGGCTGGCGCGCGAAGGATCGGCGGCCTTGTCGAACGCCGAATTGCTGTCCATTTTTCTGCGCGTCGGCGTGCGCGGGCGCAGCGCTGTCGAACTCGGCAGCCACATGCTCGATCACTTCGGCTCGCTGCAGCGCCTGCTGCACGCGACACCCCAGGAATTCTCTCAAGTGCACGGCCTCGGCCTGGCGAAATATGCGCAGTTGCAGGCCGTCATGGAATTGTCGCGCCGCGCGATCTCGGAAGAATTCTTTCGCCAGGCCCTGTGTTCGCCTGACACCGTGAAAGCCTATTTGCGCGCCAAGTTCGGCTTGCAGGCCTATGAATCCTTTGTGGTCCTGTTCGTCGACGTGAAAAATCGCCTGATCGACGCCCAGGAAATGTTCAAAGGCACCCTCACCCACACCAGCGTCTATCCGCGCGAAGTCGTGATGGCGGCGTTGCGCCGCAATGCCTCGGGCGTGATGCTGGCGCATAACCATCCGTCCGGCATTCCCGAACCGAGCGAGGCCGACCTGCAGCTCACGCGCGCCCTGGCGCAGGCCCTGGCCCTGGTCGACGTACGCGTGCTCGACCATTTTGTGGTGGCGGGAACACAGGTGCACTCGTTTGCCGAGCACGGCCAGCTCTAGCGCCATCGTTCAATTAACTGCGTCAAAACAAGGCGCTAGCCGCGATTTTACAATTGTTAAATTTAACCGCATGAGAAAGACACAATTGTTTTTCGCAAGTGATTGATTCCGCGATGGTTTTCACGCTATACTCTCGTTTTTCCGAATTCGGAAGTTTATCTTTAAGGAGTGCACTATGGCACGTGTCTGCCAAGTTACCGGCAAGGGTGTGATGGTTGGCAACAACGTCTCCCACGCTAACAACAAAACCAAGCGTCGTTTCCTGCCGAACCTGCAGAACCGTCGCATCTACGTGGAATCCGAAAACCGCTGGGTCTCGCTGCGTTTGTCCAACGCCGGCCTGCGCGTCATCGACAAGCTGGGCATCGACGCCGTTCTGGCCGACATGCGCGCTCGTGGCGAAAAAGTCTAATTAGGGAGCTATCATGGCAAAAACTGGCCGCGACAAAATCAAGCTGGAATCGACCGCAGGTACCGGTCACTTCTACACCACCACCAAGAACAAGCGCACGATGCCGGCGAAGATGGAAATCATCAAGTTCGACCCGAAAGCTCGCAAGCACGTTCCGTACAAGGAAACCAAGATCAAGTAATTGGTCCGGTTGCTGTACAAGAAAAGCCGCCCACGCAAGTGTGCGGCTTTTTTGTTTATGTGTCCGTTATGCACCATGTGTGACAATTGGTGCATTTTTAGCAATCCTGAATGGGTATAGTGGAGGGGTTCGTAACCCGACAACCCCCCCCCCGCCATGCGACGCCCTCACGTCCTTCGCTCCGCTGCCCTGGCCGCCCTCTTGACGTGGGCCGGCGCCACGCATGCGGCCCAGCCGGCCGTTCCCTACCCAAATACTGAGGGCTTCGGCATCGATTTCGAGAAGAGCGAGGACTGGTACCAGAACTGCATGCGCGCACTGCGGGCTGCGCCTCCCCCCTCCCCTATACTTGGCAAGCTGCGCTGCGATGCGACTGACCTGTATTACCGGAAACGGGACCAGGAAAGCACCTCGAGCGCCGAGTGGCGCGAGGTGCACGACTGCGCCGAAGCGACGGGCGACGACGCCGTCCTGATGATGCTGTACGCAAACGGCTACGGCGTCGCGCGCGACCTCGAGCGTGCGGTCTATCATGCCTGCAAACTCGACAGCGCAAAGGCCGAAATGGAAATACGGGTCGGCTACCTGGCCTCCCCTGCCGCCGCCTCCGACGGCCAGGCTTTCGATCTGTGCGACCACATCACGAGCGGACGCATGGGCGGGGTGTGCGCCGCCATCAGCCAGACCCGCGCCGAGCGTGTCCGCGCCGCACGCCTGGACCGCTTCGCTGCCGGCTTACCGCCCCGCGCCCGGCCAGCCTTCGCGCGTCTGCGCGAAGCCGCCGCCGCATTCACGCGAAAGTCGGCCGGCGAAGTGGACATGACGGGCACGGGCGGCGCCGGCTTCACCTTCCGGCACAGCGGCCGCCGGGCCGAAGAGTTCCTGGACACCCTGTTCAAGGCCGCCGGCGGCAAGCTTCCCGTTGCCAGTCCGGCCCAGTTCGCTAAGCTGGACCGCGAGCTGAACGATGCATACCAGAAGGTGCTGGCGCTTCCATCGGAACAGGACACCCATCCGGAACGGATTCGCGGCTCGACGGTAAAGCGCGCGGATGTGCGCGATGCGGAACGTGCCTGGCTGGCGTATCGCGATGCCTGGGAACCGTTTCTGGCCACGGCCGGCCTGCCCACCGATGCGCTCACCGTCAAGGCCCTGCTGACGCGCCAGCGCATCGCCCAGCTGAAGCGGCTCTGAAAATAACAACGGCTCCCGCAGGAGCCGTTGTTCATTACAGCGCAGTAGCGCTTATGCGTAGCTACGCAGGCGCAGCGAGAAATCCTGCAGTGACTTGATGCCCGAGGCTTCGGCGCGGGCGCACCAGTCCTGCAACTGGTGCAGCAGCTGGTCGCGGGTCGAGTGCGAACGCTCCCAGATCGCGCCCAGCTCCACGCGCATCTGGTGCATGGTTTCCAGCGCCTTGCTGTGCTTGAACAGCTCGATCAGCTGCTGCTTGTGCGCCAGATCCAGCTTGCCCGGCTCGCGCTGCAGCAGCTTGCGCGAGGACTTGAGGAAGCGCTTTTCCAGCTGGGCCTTGTCCTTCAGGTGTTCCAGCTCTTCGCGGAAGGCATGCTTGACCGACTTGGCATACTTGGCCATCACATCGTAGCGGTTGGTAATGACCGACTGCAGGGTGTCGAGGTCGGCCACGGTTTTTCCCTTGGCGAACTTCGGCTCCGGTGCGACTTTCTTCACTTTCGCCAGGCCCAGCATTTCCAGGCCGCGGATGTAGGCCCAGCCGAGGTCGACTTCATACCACTTGCTCGACAGCTTGGCCGAGGTGGCATGAGTGTGGTGGTTGTTATGCAGTTCTTCGCCACCGATCAGGATGCCCCATGGGAAGACGTTGGTCGCCGCATCGCTGCAATCGTAGTTGCGGTAGCCCCACCAGTGGCCCAGGCCATTGATGATGCCGGCCGCCGTGATCGGAATCCACAGCATCTGGATCGCCCAGATGGTGATGCCGATGACGCCGAACAGGACGAAGTTAATCACCAGCAGCGCGGCGACGCCGAACCAGCTGTACTTGGTGTACAGGTTGCGCTCGATCCAGTCGTCCGGGGTGCCGTGGCCGTACTTCGCCATCGTTTCCAGGTTCTTGCTTTCGGCACGGTACAGTTCCGCGCCTTCCAGCAGCACTTTCTTGATGCCGCGGGTCACCGGGCTGTGCGGATCTTCCTCGGTATCGCATTTCGCGTGGTGCTTGCGGTGGATGGCGGCCCATTCCTTCGTGACCTGGCCCGTGGTTAGCCACAGCCAGAAGCGGAAGAAGTGGCTCGGGATCGCATGCAGTTCAAGTGCGCGGTGAGCCTGGTGGCGGTGCAGGTAAATCGTGACGCTGGCGATCGTGATGTGGGTCACGACCAGGGTGTACAGAACGACTTCCCAGCCGCTCAGGCCGATGAGGCCGGTATTCAGGAATTCCAGGACGGAATGCAGGATGTTGCTAAAGCTCATTAAGGCTCCAAGAGTAATTGCTGTCTGGTGCACGCCGTCTTTTCTGGGAGAGGGTCGTCAGGGACGGGCCGGAATGGCCCGGATCGCCAAGCACGCATTTTACGCACTTCCAGTGACGCACGGCATGACGAACGCAGCTAAATTGCGTCGAAATGCGAAATGTGCGCCACATTCATGGCAGATGTGCATCAAACCTGGGGGATTTGTGGCGGCAAGCCCAAACGGATGCTGCCCGAATGAACAAGAGAATAGATATTCTTGTTCACGGCCGAGATCACGCCGCCCGTACCCTTCTCGGCATCAATGATCGAAAAGCCCAGTTCCAACTCATAGCCGGCCGGTCCGAAAGCATTCAGCTGGACCGATGGTGCCGGGTCCGCGATCACGCGCTCGACATTGTCCGCCTGGCGCACCAGCAGGTTCATGACTTCGTCCAGGTCGCTGTCGTAGGCCACCGTGATGCGCGTAGTCAGGCGCACCGCCTTGTTGGTGGCGGCCTGGTTCAGCACCACGCCCGTGATGAGCATTTCGTTCGGCAGCAGGGTTTGCGTACCGTCAAGCGCCTGCAGGACCGTGGTACGGGTGTTGATGCGCGCCACCCGGCCGGAGTATTTGTCGACCGTGATCGGATCGCCGATCGACAGGCTGCGCTCCAGCAGGATGATGAAGCCGGACACGTAGTTACTTGCGATCCTTTGCATGCCGAGACCGAGACCGACGCCGAGGGCGCCGCCGAACACCGACAGCACGGTCAGGTCGAGACCGACCAGGTTCAGGCTGACCAGTACCGAGACCAGGATCAGCAGCGCCCGCGCCACGCGCGCCAGAACCACGCGCGAGGAGGTGTGCATCCCCTGCAGGCCCATCAGGCGTTCCTCGATGGCCGCACCGGCCCACAGGGCCAGCATCATCAGCACGACGACCGACACGGCCCCCTGCAGGATGTCCAGCAGGGTCGCCTTGTGTTTGCCGATCGGCAGCACTTTACTGTCGAGGAACTGGACGATGTCCGGCCACATGCCGGTCAGGTAGAGGGCGACGCCGAGCCAGACCACCAGCGCCAGGATCTTCTCGAAGGTCTGCAGCGCCGTACCCAGGGGACCATGACGCGCGAACACCCGGCGCAGCAGGTAGAACACGATACGGATCAGCGCCATCGAGGTGAACAGCGGCAAGGCCACGCGCAGCAGGTGCACGCTTTGATGCTTCTGCAACGCGATCTTCGCGCCCCAGACCAGGGCCGCGATCAGCAGCGGTGCCAGCACGCGGCCGAAGCCTTCCACGCCGATGCGGCGGATCGCATTCTGGGAATCGTCTTCATGCAGCCAGCTGCGCCGGATCAGGCGCGCCAGCAGCAGGCCGACGAGCACCGCGCCGACGATGGCCAACGCCTGCCACAGGATGCGGGGATTGCTGATGTCTTCCAGCAGGTCCTGCAGCAGGTCGGTGATCGGCATCGGGCTGCGGCTCCTCAATTACGCTTCGGTATCGTCAGTGTCGGCAGCGTCGGCCTTCGGCTTTTTCGCGGCCATTGCCTTACGCTCCAGCACGGCGGCGAAGAAGCCGTCGGTGTTGTGCTTGTGCGGCAACAGTTTGAGGTAGCGGTCCATCTCGAGATCGATCTTCTGCTCGGCCAGCACCTTGCTCATCGGCACCAGTTCGAAGTCCGGATGCGAAGCCAGGAATTGCTCGACGATGAAGTCGTTCTCTTCGTTCAGCAGCGAGCAGGTGGCGTAGACCAGGCGGCCGCCGCCCTTCAGGAGGCGCGCGGCGCCGTCCAGGATCGACGCCTGTTTTTCCTGCATCTCCGCCACGGCGCTTTGCGGCTGGCGCCATTTGACGTCCGGATTGCGGCGCAGGGTGCCGAGGCCCGAGCATGGAGCGTCGACCAGCACGCGGTCGATCTTGCCGGCCAGGCGCTTGATCTTCGCATCGCGTTCGTGCGCGATCAGGACCGGGTGCACGTTCGACAGGCCGCTGCGCGCCAGGCGCGGTTTGAGCTTGCCGAGGCGTTTTTCCGAGACATCGAAGGCGTACAGGCGGCCGGTATTGCGCATCGTCGCGCCCAGGGCCAGGGTCTTGCCGCCGGCACCGGCGCAAAAGTCGACCACCATCTCGCCGCGGCGCGCGGCCAGGATCTGCGCCAGCACCTGGCTGCCCTCGTCCTGCACCTCGATCGCGCCTTCTTTGAACAGCGGCAGGTTCTGCAGTGCCGGCTTCTTCTTGATGCGCAGGCCGAGGGGCGAATACGGAGTCGGCTCGGCGGCGATCGGCGCTTCCGCCAGCTTGGCGATGACCTCGTCGCGATTCGCCTTGATCGAATTCACGCGCAGGTCGAGCGGCGCCGGCGTGTTCAGCACGGCCGACAATTCCTTCGCTTCCTGCTCGCCGAACTGGGCCACCAGCTTATCGAACAGCCACTGCGGCATGTTCGCCTGCGCCAGCGGCGGCAGCAGGCTGCGGTCGATTTGCTGCATGCGAGTGAGGAATTCGGTTTCGTCCTCGTGCAGGCCGCTCAGGGCGTCGATGCCGACCGTTTCGGCCAGGCCCAGCAGGGCCAGGCGGCGCATCGAAGGCGTGCCGCCGGTGCCGCCGAATTCGGTGAAGAAGGTTTTGTTGCGCAACACGGCATACACCGCTTCGGCAACGACGCCGCGCTCGCGCGAACCGAGACGTTGATGGTCCTTGAAATAACGCGACAGGGTGACGTCGGCCGGGGCCGTAAAGCGCAAGATCTCGCGCAGCACCTCTTCGGTGCTGCCGAGAATTGCTGGTGGCAATCTCATGAAAATCCTTGAATGACTACGAACTACGAATTAATTACTAATGGGATCGGCAAGGCGCGCATCCAGGATGCGTACGTTGCCATGTTCGATACTGAGCCGGTCCTCGACGAAGAGGCGCACGGCATGTGGGTAGAGCTTGTGTTCCTCGGCAAGCACGCGCGCGGCGAGCGTGTCCTCGGTGTCGCCCGGCAGCACGGGAACCCGCGCCTGCGCCACGACCGGACCGTGATCGAGCTCGGCAGTGACGAAATGCACGGTCGCGCCATGCTCGAGCACGCCGCCCTCGAGCGCCTGCCGGTGCGTCGCCAAGCCCGGGAAGGCCGGCAGCAGCGACGGGTGGATGTTCAGCATGCGCCCGGCGTAATGTTCGACGAAACCTGGGGTCAGGATCCGCATGAAGCCGGCCAGCACGACCAGGTCGGGCGCGTGACGGTCGATCTCCTGCTGCAAGGCTGCATCGAATGCCTCGCGGCTGGCGAATTCCTTGCTCGGCACGACGGCAGTCGGGATGCCGCGTGCCTGCGCGAACGCCAGGCCCGCCGCATCGGGCCGGTTGCTGATGACTGCCGCGATTCGGGCCGGCCACCCCTCAACTTGCGCGGCGCGCACGACCGCTTCCATATTGCTGCCGCGGCCGGAAATGAGGATGACGATGTTTTTCATAGCGCGCATTGTACCGCAAGCCCCTGTGGCGGCCGCGGCCCCGGGAGGCTGGAAGGCCTTACTCGAAGGAATAGAATACGCGGAACGGAACTTTCTTCTCGGCCCAGAATTCGGCCGCGTCGCGAAACACGTCGAGCAGGGTCTCGCGCGCTTCCTTGTCGAATTTCTGAGTGTTTGGCAATTGCTCCAGCACGACGAGGAAGCCCGGCTGGGCGCCCGCCTCGGAAACGGTATTGGTCAGGCAGTTACGCAGGGCGTCGAAGTTCTTGCTGCAGGGCTTGGTGAAATAGAAGTTTTCGCCGATGCGGGCACACACCTGTTGCTTGGTCAGCGTGTTCGCGCAATGCGCGTACAGGAAATGGTGGCCCAGTCGCGCCGCTTCTTCCTGCAGCTCGGGCACACGATAGGCACGAATCGACTGCACAAGATTGGACGGCACTCTCATCAACATACTCATTTTTCCCTCAAGTCGACCTGGTGTGTGGTTCGAATCGCCGGGCCGCTCACCATGCGCGCCTGGTCGGTAACGCTGTTCTCCTAAATCGTTGCCACGCGCCAATAACCCTGAGTGTGTAAGGGTAACGTTTTGTGGTAGCCGAAGCAACCCGAATGTGTCCTTACGCCGTAAATTTGAAAGAAAATGCCGCTTTTGGGGCGGAATCGAGGCCGAATCGGGGCTGTTTCGCGTGTTTTGCCATTCTGTCGGTAGCGCTGAGGTATATGCATCGCTGTTACATTTTGTTGCCACACAGATCGTTATTGCAGGCGCGCCGGGATTAACATACATGGGTGGACGTGAATCCTTACTATGCAGCACCAACGACGAGGTTCCTGATGAACATGCAAACCAAACTGATGATTTCCGCCCTGGGTCTGTGCGCACTGCCGCTGGCCCAGGCAGCCGAATTCGAAGACTTCGGCCGCGTGGTGCGCGTACAGCCACGCGTCGAGCAAATCCGCCAGCCGCGCCAGGAATGCCGTACCGAATACCAGCAAGTACCGGTCCAGCAGCAGCGCGGCACCGGCGGCTCGGTGGTCGGCGGCATCGCCGGCGCCCTGCTCGGCAGCCAGGTCGGCAGCGGCAACGGTAAAGTCGCGGCAGCCGCCGCCGGCGCCATTGCCGGCGCCATGGTCGGCGACCGTGTCGAAAACAACGGCCGCCAGGATTACAACGGCGTGCAGGAACAAGCCGTGCGCCAGTGCCGCACCGTCGACGCTTTCGAGCAGCGCACCACCGGCTACGACGTGACCTACGAATACCGCGGCCGGACCGAGACCGCCTTCATGCAGCGCGACCCGGGCAACCGTATCCGCCTGCGCGTGTCGGTGGAACCGGACCAGTATTAATTTGTAAGCTTGCCATCGGCGCGGAGGACGCCCCCTCCTTCTCCACGCCGACCTCTTCCCGTTGCGCTTGCGCAGCGGGAACCCCGCACCTGATAATAGGACGATTCAACCAGGTCGCCCTATGCTTATCAAACGCAAGTCCATCGAACAAGCCGAATCCTCGCGCCGCCCCGCGCGCAAACCCAAATTCGCTCCCGTGACGCTGTCCGAACAGGACGGTGTGCGCTATCTCCATTTCGGCACCGAATGGGTGCAAGGCGCCATGCGCATCCGGAAGCCGGACTGGCCGGAACTCGAATACGCGCAGCAGATGATGGCCTGGATGCTGTTCATCGAGTCTCCTCGTCAGATCGCACAACTCGGCCTGGGTTCGGCCACGCTCACCAAATATTGCTATCGCCAGTTTCCGGAGGCGCAAGTAACCGCCGTCGAACTGAATCCCTCGGTGATCGCCATCTGCGACACGATGTTCAAGCTGCCGCCGCGCGACGAGCGCCTGCAAATCCTGGAGATGGATGCCCTCGACTTCGTCGAAGACCCGGCCAACCACGGCGTCTTCGACGTGCTGCAGTGCGATTTGTACGACGCCACCGCGCGCGGCCCGGTCCTCGATACCCCCGAGTTCTATGCCGCGTGTAACGACTGCCTGACCGAGCAGGGCGTCATGACGGTCAACCTGTTCGGCGACCACCCGAGCTACAACAAGAACATCAAGGCGATGAACTTCGCCTTCGACCACGTGATCTGCCTGCCCGAGGTGCACGATGGGAACGTCGTCGCCCTGTGCTTCAAGACCCGGCCCACACTCGACGACGCCGCCCTGGCCGCCCGTGCGGCCGCCATTGTCGCGGCAACGAAACTGCCGGCGAAATCGTGGGTCAAGGGCATCCAGTCAGCGCGATAAACTGAACGACGAGGGAACATGAACGCCAACGCACCCCAGCCCGCTTCCCTCCCCCGCCCCCCGGCGCGCCCGCGCCGGCTCGACCTGCAAACCATTTTTTCGTGGCTGCTGGCCGACGGTATCGTCGAAAAGGACAAGGTCAAGGCGCATTTCGCCCAGGCCCAGGGCATTCTCAAGAATGCGGCGGGCTCGATGCACCCGCTGACCAGCGTGGCCCAGTGCAAGCTGGTCTCGCAGCAGCCGCCGCACCGCCTGCTGACGCTGGACGTGCTGAGCGAATGGTGCGCCGCCAAGGTCGGCCTGCCCTTCATCCGCATCGATCCTTTAAAAATCGATTTCACCAAGGTAGCGGACGTGATGTCGGCCAGCTACGCGGCGCGTTTCAACATCCTGCCGGTCGACATCAGCGCGACGACGCTGACGGTGGCCACCGCCGACCCGTTTGCAACCGAGTGGGAAGCCGAGATCGCCAAGGTCGCGCGCCGCCGCATCGAGCTGGTGCTGGCCAATCCCCTCGACATCGCGCAATACATTTCCCAGTTCTTCAGCCTGGCGAAATCGATTCGTGACGCCAACAAGACCAATGCCCAGGACCTGGCGTTACGCAACAACTTCGAGCAGCTGGTCGAACTGGGCAAGGCGAATAAACAGTTCGACGCCAACGACCAGCACATCGTCAACATCGTCGACTGGCTGTGGGGCTACGCCTTCGAGCAGCGGGCGTCGGACATCCACCTGGAACCGAAGCGCGAGATCGCGGTCATCCGCTTCCGCATCGACGGCGTGCTGCACCAGGTGTACCAGGTGCCGGCCGCCGTGATGCTGGCGATGACGGCGCGCATCAAGCTGCTGGGCCGGATGGACGTCATCGAAAAGCGCCGCCCGCAGGACGGCCGCATCAAGACCCGCACCGCCGCCGGCCAGGAAGTCGAGCTGCGCCTGTCGACCATGCCGACCGCCTTCGGCGAAAAGCTGGTGATGCGGATTTTCGATCCCGAAGTCGTCGTCAAGACCCTGCCGGAACTCGGCTTCCCACCCGACGACGCCGCGCGCTGGGACGCACTGACGAACCGCCCGCACGGCATCATCCTCGTCACCGGACCGACCGGCTCCGGCAAGACGACGACGCTGTACACGACACTGAAAGCGCTGGCGACCAACGAAGTGAATGTTTGCACGGTCGAGGACCCGATCGAGATGGTCGAAGCGTCCTTCAACCAGATGCAGGTCCAGCCCGGCATCGACCTGTCCTTTGCCGACGGTGTGCGCGCGCTCATGCGCCAAGACCCCGACATCATCATGGTCGGCGAGATCCGCGACCTGGCGACAGCCGAGATGGCGATCCAGGCCGCACTGACGGGCCACCTGGTGCTGTCTACCCTGCACACCAACGACGCGCCCTCGGCCGTGATGCGCTTGCTCGAACTGGGCGTGCCCGATTACCTGCTGGAAGCGACCCTGATCGGCGTGATGGCCCAGCGCCTGGTCCGCACCCTATGCCCGGACTGCAAGGCGCCCGACGGCGAGCTGGGCGACGACGTCTGGCAAAGCCTGGGCGGAAGCTGGAACTTGCCGAAGCCGGCGACAGTCTATCGTCCAATCGGTTGTCCCGAATGCCGCCAGACGGGTTACCGTGGCAGAACTGGGCTGTACGAGTTGCTGACGGTATCGGAGGCCTTTACCCGCCTGATCGGCGAGTCCGTCGACCTGGCCGGTCTGCGGCAGCAGAGCGTGCAGGATGGCATGAAGCCGCTGCGGATCGCGGGTGCGATGAAGATCATCGAGGGCGCGACGACGGCCGAGGAAGTGCTGAAAGTGACGGCGGCGCTGTCGGCTGCTTAGCTTGCTGCTAGTTGGCACTAGCGCAAACGCGAATCACCGGCTATAATGCTGCCTCTTTCGGGTCGTTAGCTCAGCTGGTAGAGCAGCGGACTTTTAATCCGTTGGTCGCAGGTTCGAATCCCGCACGGCCTACCACGAATTTAGTAGCAGCAATGAAGGCGTCATGATTGATCATGGCGCCTTTTTTGTTTTGACTCTCAGCCGGCCAGCCTATCGGGATCATTGGTGGAATTCGCCGAGAGCAGAACCGCATCCTCCCCCCCATATACCTTCCGAAAACGCAAGTATCCTGCTTTGCCACCCATAAATGGTTCTCGTGCCCCTGCAATCTTGAATGCAGCGCGCGAATCGTGCACATAGTTGTCAAAAAAGGAGACCACTGCGTCCGGCGGTCGTGGCGACTCTTGCCACCATCTGGCAATCTCCTCCCACTCTGCCAGGTGCTCGTTATCGAAACCCATTTTTTGCTGGGCCGGGCGGAACGTAGGGCCTTTCTCTTTGCGCCAGCGAATAAACGCGGCAATTTCTTCTTCAAATTCTTGTGCAGCGCCTTGCAGATCACTTTGGTCAAGCTTCGAGGCGCGCAGAAAGCTCGCTGTTTGCTGCAGTGGTGTCTTTTGCGTGACGCGACGCATCAAACGCCACTCCATCTGCTTGCGCGCTTGTTCGCGCATGATCTGATGGATTGATCCTTGCGTAATCTGGCACGTTGAGATGTAAGCGTTGAACGCTTCGATTGTCGTGGCTTTCAGTGCAAAGCGATTCTTTGCGATGGCGTTCGCCGTCTCGAGTTTTAGCGGAACGCCGTTCATGCGTGCTGCTTTATACATCATTAGTAGGGGAATCCGAGACAGCATATCGTCGCCATTCGCATCAGTTCCTTTTCCCTGTTGACATGGACTATAGCCGCAACCGATATCCGAATGCACACCCGGAACAACGATCTCCTCACTACCCGCCGGCAGATTCCCGTTAACCGAAATGGAATCGACCGGAAAGCTGCGTCGCGCTTCATGTGCAGCAACAAGATGCAGACATTTAAGGCCCGCCGGAATTCTTAGGCTATCCTCGGCATCTGCCCATGCGCCGTGACCATCAAGGAAGGCTAATGCCATATTACTGCCCATCGTATTACCGAGACCCACTGAAGCAACTGTGTCGAATACCCCAAGAAAATCGAAGACAACATCAAAGCCGCCCAGCGACATCTGCCCTCGACGCTCATGAACTTCGGCATCGAGCTTGCACAAGGATTGGAGCCAATTTGTGAAGACCCGCGCCTGTGTCGCCCCCCGCGAAAAACCGAATATCGACACATAGATTGTTTTGACAACAGCTGGATCAACTTTTGCAGGCTTTCCAGTTTTAGGATCTGGCCTGTGCTGAGCAATGGCGCTCTTAAGCTTGAGTAGGATTTTTTTGAATTCTTGCCGCGCACGGATGTTGGTTGAGTTACCTCCTACCCCATTGTAGGCGGCTCCCGGATTAGTCATCATCGCTCTCGCATACTTGTTGAGAAAAATACGCCGAATTAAGCAATCTATCTCAGCTTGCGTGATCAGTGGTGTTTTCAGGAAGTATCGGTGAATATTGTTGATCGCCTGTAGGAGTGCCCAGATAATTCGGCGCTCACCAAGTGCCCCCGAAGCGCCACCTGTGGCTTCATCGAGTCCAGCACCTGTATCGCCGACCTGGGCAAATGGTGAAGATACACCAGGTATGTAGACCTTGAAAAAGTGTGTGTACCGCTCGGGCTTGTGCTGCCAGTCAGTAGAAGTAGGTAGCACACCAGGCACGCTCAAGCCTGGAAAGCAATCATATAGTCGGGCGACGTTGGAATGATTTTTTATAGCGTCTGCTTGAACATAGTTGTTCTTGGTTCCATCAAAAAAGAAGCCGAAGAAAAGATTGGTTTCGCACGATTTTCCTGGCACCCCGATTATTGGTTGCTCTCTAGATTCAAATTCCTTACCGATTATCTTCTTTTGTATGCTACTAAAAAAATTTTCAAGATCGATAGCCTTACTAAACTCCACCCCAACCGGCATTGATAACTTAGCACTCATGCCTTTTGATCCATAATAGTTTTCCATGATCTAAGACTATTCTCAAGCCCCTCATCGTATTCTTTACGCAAAGAATCAAGATATTTCTGATCATGTGGACCTTCAAATCCTTCTAGATCTGAGGGAGCGCTCTTTTTTGACTCAGCCCAAAAAAATTCGGCATGCTTTTGAGGATTCACCCCTAAATCGTCCAAGAGAGAAACGTAGAGTCTTACGAAGATTTCTTCATGTTTTCGATATACCTCCCATTTCTCGCGCTGGTATTCAATCGACGGCACTGGCCAGCCTTTTACTTTTCCTGGCCATTGCGCGTGATCTGGCTGAAAATCGCTAGAAACGACCCCGATACTCCCGTCCGCGTTACGCAAGACCCAAAGTTCGCCCGGTTTGCCGTCAACATACTTCGGCACCTCGACAACATGCGCTTGCTTAATCTCAGGCAGACTGCCGTCGGGCAGCTGTTTCAGCCAGTGGATCGTGCGAATGTGAAGCTTGGTCCCAGGCCGCCATTTGCGCGGCAGCGTCGCGCAGCATGTCGTACCGCCTGCGCTGAAGGAATCGATGTGCTCTCCGCCGACGATTTGATCGGGCTTCGCCGGATTCATGACCATGTAAGTGAACGGTTCCACGGTGTAGTTGACTCCATGCAGACTGACGCTAACTGTGGATTCTCCGCAGGCAGACAAAAGAGATGCACCGAGTAGGAGTACCGGCAGCCAAAACGACCGAGTCATTACTGCTCCTCAAAAAGGTAACTTGTTTTCCATATCTCGAACGCCGCTCCTGCAATGCCGTCGGGCTGATTTTCGGCGTATTGCCAATACCAAATGCACCATGAGAGAAGGCTGTCATCAGCCAGCTCTGCCGAGATCGCAGTTTGTAGAGCGGCTACCATCCGCGCATGGCTGATAGAAGGATGCGTACCTACCTCGCACCCTCGATCCCCGAGCAGTACGAGCAGCTCGTCTACCCTGCTGTCATCGACAAGGGTGGCAAACTGACCGTCATTCAAGACAGGATTGATAGCGGGCTGTGCCATGGCGCCTTCAACATCGAATTCATCCCAGCAGCCATTTCGATTGACATATGACCAGCGCGCAACAGGACCAAGGAACTGCATGCGTTGTGCTGGCTCGAGGGTTCGGATAATCGCGGGCAGACGCCGCGTATCGGCAAAGCGGAAATTGAAGCGTTGCCTGTCGGCCTCGATGACACACCATGCAGACAAGCGCTCGGACAACTGTGCCAGCGATTCGGATGTTTCAATCAGGCTCAGCATGGGCCATCCGATGCAGCGATGCAGAAGCGACCGCATCCGTTTGTCGGACGGGACGTAAGGCGTCAGGAATGGCGACGCATCGGCCGCTTCGTCGCTGCAAGCTGGAAGAGAGGCAAACAACAGGGATTTGCACTCGGCGGCAAGCATTTTGTGCAAACCTGGAACAAATGCACCGTCAATCAGCAGATACAGCTTGTTTGAATCGATCAGCTCATCTGCGCGCTGATCGAGCTCATCGAATACGTCATAATGAAAGGCATCGATCAGCATGTCATTCCACCATCGTGAATGCGGGGCCTGCTTCCAGCGATTTCTTCAAGCAGGCGACGCAGATACTGTTCGGCAGCGCAGGCAGGTCGTAGACCAGTTTGACGGGCCCCGTAAAACTCTTCTTCCCCGCATGCACCCTGATCTTCCCCGGACACTGCACCGTAATATTCCCTCCCTCGATCGTGATATTCGCCCCACCAGCCGTCGATAACCTGATCCGCTTCGCCGCTGCCCAGTCGATATGCGCGTTCGCGCTGACGACATTGATCTCATCGCGTGCCTGCACCTTCAGTTCGTCGGCCTGGGCCTGAATATCGATGGCGTCCTTCGCTGTGATCAGGTGCAGCCCGAGCCCGTCCTCGCCAACTTTTACGGCACCGCCCAGCATGCCGATCGCCTGCCCGGAATGAACCCGCATCTGGCCGCCGGTGACAAATTGCGTGTCCTGCCCGCTCATGACGGTCACCGTTTCGCCGTTCGCCAGTTGCAGGCTCTGCCCGGCATTCGCGGCGAAACCGTCCTGCGCGGCGATGGCAATGAGGGGATCGCTGAAATGTGGAAGCCCAGCATCGGCGGCGCCAAAGCTGTCCTTGCCCGACGCTCCGGATGCGCTCGCGAGCATGGCCTTGAGCGGCGCGGATTTTTCATCGAGAACGCTGGCGTTGGACTTGCCGGCGCCGAGGTGACTGGAAAACGCCACTGTCTGGTGCGTCTGCGCGGCCGTACTGAAGGTGTCCGCCCATTGCGTTGCCTGCTTTAACAGAGCGAGCGCACCGGCGACCTCGCCGGCCGCGTCGCGCGCCGCGGCGCTGTGCTGGATCTTGTAGATCGTGATGAGCAGGCCCGCTCCCGCCCTGACGGCGCCGTAGGCGTCGGTCCGCAATTCCGCGCCCAGGCCGCGGAAGCTGCCGCGGTAGTTGTCGGCGGCGTGGATCAGGTGGCCGAGGTTGAGCTCGGTCGAGGCATGGGTGCAGCGCAACTGGACGCGTCCCTGGCCGTCCGTGTCGTCGAACAGCAGCTGGTTGTAGCCGGCGCCGCCGAATTCCTTGCTGCGGATACCCCACTGGGCGGCGCCGTTGCGGTGGCCCGCGTTATCAGCCGACGCGCCGTGCCAGACGGGGCTATTGCCACCGGCCAGGTTGGCCTGTCCGGATGGCGCGTGGTCGTGGGCCTGGACGAAAGGCGATGCGGGGTCGGCAGTGCGCTGGCCGCCCGGCGTCGGGGCAATACCGCCCTCCCCCTGGCCGTTGTACAGGGCGCCGATGACGATTGGGCGGTCGATGTCGTTTTCGAGAAATTGCACCAGCACTTCCTGGCCGATGCGCGGCAGGAACTGGCTGCCCATGCCGCCGCCGGCCGCGCGCTGTGCCACGCGTACCCAGCAGCTGGCCTGTCCGCTGTCCTGCCAGTGGTAGCGGATGCGTACCCGGCCCAGGCGGTCGCAATGGAGTTCGTCGGCGTCCTGTGGTTGATCATTGCCGTCGGCGCCGATGACGATTGCGCTTTGGGCGCCGCGCGCGGTGGGCCGAGCGCACTGGCGGCTGTCCGGGCGCCAGGGCAGCTCGGCGGGCATGGCGTCGAAACAATTGGCGTAGCCGGTTTCGCGGGCCTGGACGATGGCCCGCGCGAAGTCCACGGGAAGGTCGCGCCCAGCCGCTTCTTCCAGCAATTCCGGAATCGGCCCGAACAGTTCCGCAAGCGCATGCTGCGCCGCGGGCGGCATGTTGTTGACACCGACGCTTGCCACGCGCAAGACCGTGAACGCCGCTTCTTCCGCCAAGCGGCCGAGCGGCATGTCGTTGACCGTGAGGCGCGTGCCGGCACGCAGGGTGCGCACCGTCGAACGGCCCTCCCACAGGGCGGCGCGTGCTTCCTGTTCCTGCATCCGCAGGTCGGCATAACGCCGGGCCTGCTCGCGGTTGGCGTAAGCGTACTGGCCGGGCACATCGTAGGATTCGAGCATGGGCAAGTTCTTGCCCTGCGCCAGCCGGGCGGGCGAGCTCGCGGCGACGGCGCCCTTGGCCTTGTAGTCGTAGCTTAATACGGTCGTGAGCGAGGCGTGCAGGCGGCGCCGTGCGCTCAAGGCCTGGACCGTGTCGCTGGCCTCGACCGAACGCACACCGTGATAGCGGACCGGGCTGCTGGTGTCGTCGGGCACGGCGCCAAGGCTGGTGCTGTCGGCAAACAGGACCACGGCCACACCGTCTGCGCCCTGCTCGCAACGCCAGCCGAGGCCCTCTTCCGCCAGCAGGCGCTGGACGAAGTCGAGGTCGGTTTCTCGGTACTGGCAGCAATAGCTGCGTAGCAACGCCTGTCCCGTGCAAGCAGCGGTGTCGTCGCTCCAGCGCCAGCGCGCCAGCGGCTGATACGCGGCAAAGACGGCGTCGACGATTTCGATCACGCTGCGGTCTTGCCATACCCGGCTGTTGCGCACCTGCCCCAGGCGCCAGATCCAGGGGACGATGCGCAGCCGGTAGCGCGCCAGGCCGCCGTCGCTGCCGAGCATCGCCACTTCGTTGATCTCGCCGGAGAAACGCTCGCGGCCACCGTTCGCCAGAGTGATGTCGAGCGCGGCAGGCTGTCCCAGCAGCGTCGCCGGGTCGAGATGGGCACTGGTCGACAGGACGATCACATCGCGCCAGCCCGGTTCCTGCAGCGCCTCGATGGCGGCGAAGGCCTCGACCAGTATGCCGCCCGAACCGCAGGCTGGATCGAGGAACGACAATTCGTACAGCCTGGTGCTACTCGAAAACTCTTGCAAGGCATCGGTGACCTGTCGAACCAGCGCACTAGTCATGGATGAACGGGCTCCTTATGCGGCGACAATATTGGGGTGGCCCGAACAGGACGGGCGTTGCCACGATACAAGTGCCGCCCCTACAGGCGCTTGCGCCCGATCATGACGTTCGCCAACTGAATCATTTCGACAACATCCGTGAGTGCATTCCGAAGTGCACTGCCGAACAGAGTCGGGCAGGAATCGCTGCTACGCTGCCTCCAACCATGACCAGTGAGGTATTCCGTGAAATTCCTGCATCGCATCAGTTCCATCGGCTACGTCATCGTTGCCCTGCTCTTCTTCATCTGCAGCTTTGCCCTGATCGTGCTTGCCGGGATGGAGATCTGGGCCGCGCTGACACCCTCCGGCGAGCAGACGGTGCAGGAGCGCTTCAAACTCATCCTGGAATGCGTGGGCTTGCTGACCATCGCCGTGGCGGCGCTCGAACTGGGGCAGACCGTGCTGGAGGAAGAGGTGCAGCGCGCGGTGCACGTCAGCGCGCCGACGCGGGTGCGGCGTTTCCTGTCGCGTTTCCTGATCGTGGTGGTGGTGTCGCTAGGCGTCGAATGCCTGATCGGCGTGTTCCAGTTCCTGCACACGCAGCCTGAACTGTTGCCGCACGTGGCCTCGATCGGCGTGGCGGCCGCGGTGCTCCTGATCAGCTGGGGCATGTTCATCCGGTCGAACGTGGATGCCGAAAAGCTCGAGCCGGAAGCCATGAAAGAAGCCCAGGAGGAAGACAAGCACGTCGAAACCTGAGGCTTTTTGCACGCGTGCGCAGGAAGTTCTTGGACATTTGCAAGAGTCCGGCTATAATCTTGCCTTCTTCGGGTCGTTAGCTCAGCTGGTAGAGCAGCGGACTTTTAATCCGTTGGTCGCAGGTTCGAATCCCGCACGGCCTACCAAAGATTCAGCGAAAACGCCAACCTTCACCGGTTGGCGTTTTTGTTTATGCGCCCGCTTTTGCTTCGATGCCTAGCGCCATGCCCCAGACCATCCTCGCCCCCGTCCACCACGAACTCCTCATCAAGAAGAGCCGCTTCATCGCCTGCGTGCAGCCGATGGCGGACCGTGCCAGTGCGCAGGCGGTCGTGAGCGACCTGCGCACCCGGCATCCGCAGGCGGCCCACGTGTGCTGGGCACTGCTGGCGGGCGGCCAGTCCGCCGCCGTCGACGATGGCGAGCCGAGCGGCACTGCCGGGCGGCCGATGCTCGATGTGCTGCGCCACCAGGACCTGGAAGGCGTGCTCGCCACCGTGGTGCGCTACTTCGGCGGCGTCAAGCTGGGCGCCGGCGGCCTGGTGCGTGCTTACACCGACAGCGTCGCCCAGGCGCTGCTGCAGGCCGAGAAAGTCGCGATCGTGCGCCATACCCTGCTTCGCTGCAGCGCGCCCTATGCCCAGGAAGGCATGATCCGGCGCGAACTCGAGGCGATGAACGCCACCCTGCTCGAGGTCAGCCACGGCGACGCCGTCGTCTTTTCCTTCAGCCTGGCCGAAGCCGACGCCCCGGCGCTGGTGGCGCGCCTGAACGAGGCCGGCCACGGCCGCATCGGCTGGATCGACGACGCTGCCGGGTAGGCCGCCCTCGCTATCAGGGCACCGAATACCTGACATCACAAGCGGAAAGCGGACTGCGCGTGCGTGGCGGGCTATAGTGGCCGGTTCCACTCGGCCCGGCATGGCGCCCGGCCGGTGTCACTACTGTAAAGACACCTTATTTTGATCAAGAAAAGCCTGCTCCCGCTGGCCCTTGGCGGCTTCGGCATTGGCATGACCGAATTCGTCATGATGGGCATCCTTCCCGATATCGCCACCGGCCTGGCCATCACGATTCCCCAGGCCGGCTACCTGATCACCGCCTATGCCCTCGGCGTCGTGGTCGGTGCGCCGACCCTCGTCAGCATGCTGGCCAAGCGCCCGCCGCGTAGTGTGCTGATCTGGTTCATGCTGATGTTTGCGGTCTTTAATGCCTTGTCCGCATTGGCGCCGAACTTTGGCTTGATGCTGGTGTCGCGCTTCCTGGCTGGCCTGCCGCATGGCGCCTTCTTCGGCGTCGGCGCCATCGTCGCCCGCCGCCTCGCCGACGAAGGCAAAGCGGCCGCCGCGATGGCGACCATGTTCACCGGCCTGACCCTGGCCAATGTGCTCGGCGTGCCGCTGGGTACCTGGCTCGGCCACAACATGAGCTGGCGCCTGGTATTCCTGATCGTGGCCGGCATCGGCCTGCTGACCGCGCTTTCGCTCAGGCAGCTGGTGCCCCACTTCGACGCGCGGCCGAGCGGCGGCATCATGAAAGACCTGCGGATTTTCCGCAGTCCGGGCTTGTGGATGGCACTGGCGATCACCTCGATCGGCACCGGTGGCTTCTTCGCCTGGTTCAGCTACATCGCGCCGCTGCTGACGGACCTGTCGCGCTTTGAACCGGGCCAGATCCCGATGATCATGACCGTGGTCGGCATCGGCATGACGGTCGGCGTGACCGCCGGCGGCCGCCTGGCCGACCGCGTCGCGCCGCTGCGCGCCGTCATGATCCTGCTGAGCACGATGACGCTCCTGCTCTTGCTCAATGGTCTGCTGGCCACCTCGCAGCCGGCCATGCTGGCGCTGGCCTTCCTCACCGGTGCGAATGCGCTGGCGCTGGGGCCGCCGATCCAGATGCTGCTGATCGACCATTCGCGCGAGGCGGAAATGCTGGGCTCCTCGCTCGGCCAGTCGGGTTTTAATATCGGCAACGCGACCGGCGCCTTCCTCGGCGGCGTCCCGCTGACCCTCGGCTACGCCTACACCGCCCCGCAATGGGTCGCAGCGGGCCTGGCCTTGACCGGTGTGCTGCTGGCGCTGGCGATGCGCTCGATGCGCTCTGCCAAGGCGCCGCAGGCGCATGCCGCTGCCCCCATCCCTGTGCGCGAAACCGAATCCGTCTAGCGCCCGCGTCCCTCGAGCAGGCTTGACAACATGTCCACCGGCAGCGGAAAGACGATGGTCGAGGTCTTGTCGCTGGCCAGCGTGGACAGGGTCTGCAGGTAGCGCAGCTGCATCGCGCCCTGCTGCCGGGCCAGCACTTCGGCGGCCTGCATCAGCTTTTCCGAAGCCTGCAATTCCCCTTCCGCATGAATCACCTTGGCGCGCCGCTCGCGTTCGGCCTCGGCCTGGCGCGCGATCGCGCGCACCATCGATTCGTCGAGGTCCACGTGCTTGATCTCGACATTGGCCACCTTGATGCCCCAGGCGTCGGTCTGGGCGTCGAGCACCTGCTGGATGTCGATGTTCAGGCGCTCGCGTTCGGCCAGCATGTCGTCCAGTTCGTGCTTGCCGAGCACCGAGCGCAGCGTGGTCTGGGCCAGCTGGCTGGTCGCCTCCATGAAGTTCGCCACCTGGATGATGGCGCGCTCCGGATCGACCACCCGGAAGTACAGCACGGCGTTCACCTTCACCGACACGTTGTCGCGCGAGATGACGTCCTGCTTCGGCACGTCGAGCACCACGGTGCGCAGGTCGACCCGCACCATTTGCTGCAGCACCGGGATCAGCAGGATCAGGCCCGGCCCTTTCACTGCCCAGAAGCGCCCTAACTGGAACACGACGCCGCGCTCGTACTCGCGCAGCACGCGCACCGACATGGCGAACAGGACCAGCACCACGACGATCAGCAGGGACAGGCCGAAACTCAGGTTGAACAGCATTTGCTTCTCCTAGTGTCCATTGGCGGGCGGATGCGATCCCTGCTCGAGCGGGGCCACCAGCAGTACACGTCCGCGCCGGCCCAGCACGCGCACCCGCTCGCCGCGCTTCAAGGGTGCCTCGGCCGCCACCTGCCAGGTCTCGCCGCCGACATTCGCCCAGCCTTCGCGCGCATCCTTGCCGGGCGCGTCACTCAGCATTTCGCCGATACCGCTCTCGAGCGCGCCCAGTGCGCCGGGACGCGGCCGGCGCCGCGTGCGCAGCGCGACCTGGGCGGTGCCCACCACCAGCAGCGCGGCGACAAAACCGATGCCGGCCACCAGGCCCAGCGGCAAACCGAAGCCCGGCGCTTCGCTGTCGAGCAGCAGCAAGGCGCCGATCACGAAGGCGATCACGCCGCCGAAGCCGATCACGCCGAAGCTGGGCAGGAAGGCTTCGGCCAGCATGCACGCCAGGCCGAACAGGATCAGCGCCAGTCCGGAATAATTGATGGGCAGCAGCTGCAAGCCGTACAGGCCCAGCAGCAGGCAGATCGCCCCGGCCACGCCGGGCAGCACCGCACCCGGACTCATGAATTCGAACAGCAAGCCGTACACGCCGACCGACAGCAGGATCAAGGCTACGCTCGGATTGGTGATCGTGGCCAGCAGGCGCGTGCGCCAGTCCGGCGGCGTGGCGGCCAGCACCAGGCCGGCGCTGTCGAGGCGCCAGGGCTGGCCGCGCACGCTCACCGTACGTCCGTGCGCCTGCGCAAGCAGCGCCGGCACGTCGCGCGCGACGATGTCGACCACCTTGGCCGCCAGCGCATCCTCGGCCGACAGGCTCACTGACTGGCGCACCGCGGCCTCGGCCCAGACCGCATTGCGTCCGCGCAGCTGGGCCAGGCCGCGCAGGTAGGCGGCGGCGTCGTTGATCGCCTTGTTTTCCATGGCCGAATGCTGGCCCTGCTTTTCTTGCGCGGGCTTGTCGGCGTCCGGCTTATCGGCGCCCGGCGAAGCGTCGCCCGGCGGAGCGCTCCCCGGCGGATCGGGCCCAGTGCCGATCTGTACCGGCGTGGCCGCGCCGATATTGGTGCCGGGCGCCATCGACGCGATGTGGCAGGCATACAGGATGTAGGTGCCGGCGCTGGCGGCGCGCGCGCCGCTCGGCGCCACGTAGCAGGCGACGGGCAGCGGCGCGGCCAGGATGGCACGCACGATGAGGCGCATGGAGGTGTCCAGCCCGCCCGGCGTATCGATCTGAAGGACGAGCAGCCGGCTGCCCCTGGCTGCCGCCTGGGCGATGCCGCGTTCGATGTAGTCGGCGTAGGCGGGACCGATCGGCCCATCGACGGTGAGCAGGCTGGAGGAAGAACTGGAAGCCGGCGCGGCCGCATCCGCCCACCCAGGTGTATGCAGCGCGCAGGGCAGGAAGGCAAGGCAAGCGATTACCCACAGCGGAAGCTGACTGATCCTTGAAAGCAAAGATGTCGGCTGACGACTCACGTTTCCTCCGCGTGGAGAACGACTCCTTGCGGTTAGAACGGCTGGCTTCGGCCTTGGTTCCCAGCTTTGCGGCCTGGCTTGACGCCGCGCGAGGACCGGCACGTTAGCCTTTAAACAACTGCACCTGGGAAGCGTTTCAGAGCAATTCTCGCGCTATTCCGTGGCAGCCGCAAGCGCAACGCGTCAGACCAGCAGCGGTCCGCCCATCGCCTTGCAGGTCTCCAGCGCCTCGGCACGAATCTCTTCCAGCAGCGCTTCGTCGAGCACGAAATCGAGGGCGCTGTCGCCGTGCTCCGGCAGCTCCGGCTGCTCGCTGCCCAGCGGCGAGGCCACCGGAGCGTACTGGTTGGCCAGCAGCAGCGTGTCGAGCAGGGTCGAAGGCGGCATGTTGATCCAGGCGCGGCGCAGGGCGCCGATCGCATCGGCCACCGGCGTGGGCACCGAGAGCTTCTTGAGGACCTCGAGGCTGACCACGTCCTCGCACAGCTCGCCCCACTTCTCCGGATCGTCGTCCAGCAGGCCGGGGAATTCGTCGGCGCGCGAGAGCAGATAAAAGCCACCGACCTCGTGGATGATGCCGGCGAACAGGGCCGTGTCCGGATTCACGCCCGTGACGTGGCGCGCCAGCGACCAGGCCAGCGCCGCCACGTGGGTGGTGTGCTCCCACAATTGTTCGGCCTTGGCGCGCAGGCCGGGATCCTTGATGCGGCTGCCGAACTGGCGTACCACCAGGCTGGCGACCAGCGCCTGCAGGCGCCGGTACCCCATGCGGGTGACGGCGGCGCGCACGTTGGTGACAGCCGGCCCGCCGCCGCTAAAGGCGGCCGAATTGGCCAGGGCGACGGTGCGCGCGGCCAGCTGCGGTTCGGCCAGCACCAGGCGGATCGCCTCGTCGAGCGGGCAGTCGGGATCGTCGAGCGCCTGCTGCAGGCGCAGCACGGCATTGACGCTGGTCGGGAAAGTGATATCACCGCGCGAGGCTTGCGCCACGATGTATCCGAAGGCTTCGAGTTTGTTCACCCGAAAATTATACCTGCCCGCCCTGCCGCCCACGTCATTCCAGCGCGCCTTGGCCTCCGATCCCGGCAGGAATGCGGCGTGCATACGACAACGCGCGCAGCCATCGATGACGACTGCGCGCGCTGCTCTCGAAACGGCCCGCGCGGGCCGCTCGAACCTTCCGTTCTTACTTGACCTTGATGGCGCTCTTCACGCTGCTCACGCCTTCGACTTCCTTGGCCGCCTTGACGGCCTTGTCGGCCTCGGCCTTCGATTCGACGAAGCCGCTCAGCATGACGACACCTTTCTCGGTCTCGACGTGGATGCCCAGCGATTTCAGTTCCGGCTGCGCCAGCAGGTTCGCCTTCACCTTGGTGGTGAGGGCCGTGTCGGACGCGGCGACGGCGGTCGTGCGGCCGGCGTCGCGGGTCTTGTCGGCGGCGCGGTCGGTGGCGTTATCGGTCTTGGCAGCGGCTTCCCTGCTTTCTTCCTTGGCGTTGGCGGCCACCTGGCGGGTCTTGTCGCCGACGTTTTCGGCAGCGTTCTCGGTCTTCTGGGCAACCGTCGAGGCAGCGGCCTTGGTCTTGTCGACCACGGTCGATGCGACTTCCTTGGTCTTCTCGGCAACGGTCGCGGCGACGGCCTTGGTCTTGTCGACGGCGGTCGAGGCGGCATCCTTGGTCTTGTCTGCGGCGCGCTCGGTGGCGTTCTCGGCGCGGCCGGCCATGGTGGTCACGTTGCCCTTGCTGTCGACCAGGCAACCGGTATTGCTGTTGCCGGCAGCCTGTTCGCACTTGGCGACGGCGGCGGCTTTCACCGGATCCTTGGTATCGGTGCTGGCGATCAGGCCGGCGCTGCCGCTGGCGCCGGTAGCCGTCGAGCCATCGCGGCCGGCCTTGGCGTCGGCCAGCGCCGCGGTGCGCACCGACTTGGCATTGTCCATGCAGCTGTCCTTCTCGGCGCCGCTCTTGGCGTCGCACTTGGCTTTCGCCACTTCGTAATCGGCTTCGGCGACCTTGCTGCGGGCGCTGGCGCGGCCTTTTTCGGAATTGTTGTACTTGGCGATGGCATCGGATTCGCTGCGGGCGCGCGCTGCTTTCGCCTCGGCCATGCAAACGTCCTTGTCGTTGCCGCTCTTCGCATCGCACTTGGCGGTGGCCGCCTTGTATTCGGTCGCGGCCTTCTGGTTCACGTTGCGATAGGTTGCCGGATCGTGGTTCAGGGCGGCGGTCGGGGCGGCGGCGAAGGTGGCGCCGGCCGCGGTAGCCAGCAGAGTTGCGAGCAAGGTTTTCATGGCGGATTCCGTGGGGTAGGTTGTTGTGATAGCGCCATTAAACGCCCCCACCCCCACAACATCTGTGCGACAACGAACACTTGCCGAAAAAACCATAAACCGCACGATCTGCCGACGGCTTCAGTCCTGCAGCAACCCTTCCTTCCACACGGGCGCCGCGTCCTCGAACGGCGCCTCGGCCTTGCCGAAGCGGCCGCCGTCGCTGGCCAATGCGACCCAGGTCCGGGTGTCATGCCCGCCGCGCGGAGTTTGCCCGGCACGCACGCTGCTCAGCCAGCCGTGCACGCGCGCATAAGCCTGCGGATGGCTATGGCGGGTCCAGGCCAGCGCCGCCATGTCGGCATAGGCTTCCTCGCGGCGCGATTCGCGCAGGGCGCGCGAGATCGCCAGCAGCGAACCGTCGCTGGCCGTTTCCTCGCCGACTTCGACGAAGCCGGCCGGCAGCGCATTCCAGGCGCCATTCGCATGGCGCCAGCAATGGGCGATCTCGTGCGCCGCCATCGCCTCGATCAGCTCGCCCTGCTCATTCTCTGCAATACCCGCGAACACGGATTCCGCCTGGGGATTGCCGCGCAAGGACAGTACCAGCTTGCAGCGCCCGTCCGCATAGCCCATTGCCAGCGGCACGTCGGTGGCGCGCGCCTGCGGCTGGACGATGATGTCGATCGGAAGTTTTAGTGCCTGGGAGTAGACCAGGACCGGGGACGCCGCTTGCAGCCAGCGGGTTTCCAGCGCCGTCAGTTCAGCGGCCTGGGCAGTGGCGCCGGCGAGCAGCGCGAGGGACAACAAGGATTTCAACATGGGACACATCCGGATCAACGAAATGCTTCAAGGCAATTCTATGATCCAGAATATCTTCCCGCGCAGAAATATTTTTGTCCCTGTTCAAACCGACAACGCCAAGGCAGGCTTGTGGGGCGCCGAAACAACAGAACGCGCCTGTTGCTGTTCCATTTTGAAGACACTGACCACCTCGGCCAATGCCGCGGCTTCCTCGTTGAGCGAGGCGGCCGCCGCGCTGGCCTGCTCGACCAGGGCGGCATTCTGGCGCGTCGCCTCGTCCATGCGGCCGATGGCGCTGTTGACCTGTTCGATGCCGGCGCTTTGCTCGGCGCTTGCCGAACTGATCTCCGCCATGATGTCGGTCACGCGCTTCACGCTGCTCACGATGTCTTGCATCGTGCTGCCGGCCTCGTCGACCAGCCGGGCACCGGCGTCGACCCGTTCGACCGAGCTGCCGATCAGGGTCTTGATCTGCTGCGCGGCAGCGGCCGAACGCTGGGCCAGGTTGCGCACTTCGGTCGCCACCACGGCAAAGCCGCGCCCCTGCTCGCCGGCCCGCGCCGCTTCCACAGCGGCGTTCAAGGCCAGGATATTGGTCTGGAAAGCAATACCGTCGATGACGCCGATGATGTCGACGACCTGCTTCGACGAGGCGTTGATCGCTGCCATCGTCTCGACCACCTGGGCCACCACCGCACCGCCCTTCGATGCGACGCTGGATGCCGATTCGGCCAGCGCATTCGCCTGGCGCGCATTGTCCGCGTTCTGGCGCACGGTGCCGGTCAACTCTTCCATCGAGGCGGCGGTGTCCTTCAGCGTGTCGGCCTGGTTTTCGGTGCGATAAGACAAGTCCTGGTTGCCGGCGGCGATCTCGGTGGAGGCCCTGGCAATGGTCAGGGTGCCGGTGCGCACCTGCGCGACGATCTCGACCAGGCTGTCGCGCATGCCGGCCATCGCGAAGAGCAGGCTCGAGCGGTCACCGGGCGCGGTGTCGATGCGTACGCCCAGATTGCCGGCAGCAATGCTGCGTACGATGTGAGCGGCGTAGCCCGGCTGGCCGCCGAGCTGGCGCAGCAGGCCGCGGCTGATGAACCAGGCGCCGAGGCTGCCCGCCGCCACGGCGATGGCGCACAGTACAGCCATCCAGCCGAAGAAGCTGCCGGACAGCGCGCGCGCTTCGGCGGCGGCATCCTTGTTCATCTGTTCCTCGAGGTCGATCAGGCGATTCACGCTGGCCAGCCAGGACACGAAGGCCGGCGCGGCGCCCTGCGCCAGCAAGGCGCGCGCACCCTCGACATCGCCGGCCAGGCGCAGGGCCGTCACCTTCTCGATCAGCGGCTGGGTCTTGCGTTCGTCTTCCTTGATCGCGGCCAGCGCGCTCTTTTCTTCAGGGAGGATATCGCTGCGCGCCGCAAAAAGCGCATCGAGGGCGGTGCCGGCGCGCTCGTAATTGGCGGCCAGCACGCGGATCTGTTCGATGGCGGGCTGGGCGGCGGCGTTGTCGCCGGCCAGCACGACGTCGCGCAGGGCGATCGCGCGGTCGTGCACGCTGCCGCGGAAATTGATCGCGTGACGTTGCTTGACGTTGTTGACGTCATTGATACGGTTCAGGGTGGCATCGATGTTGCCGACGCGGCTCACCGCCAGCGCCGTCAACACCATCATCAGCGCCAGCACGGCGCCAAAGCCCAGCGCCAGACGGGCGCCGATCGTCATTCTCGAAGGAAACATGGAAGCTCGCTAAAGTCAGCAGGATCGACCGCAGGCAATTAATTGCCTTAAGGAAATAACCTGCGACTATAGCAGAGTTCCATGTGATTTCGTCAAATATACTTCAGATACCTGGTCAAATCCTGGTCAAAGTGATGGATTTGTCAAACATACCGGCTTAGCGCTGTCCTCCCGCCGCCAGTGCCGTCGCCGTGACAAAGGCCGGCCGGATATCGTTCGGCACCGCCTTCATCTTGTCGAGCGCCTTCTGTACGTCCGGGCGGATGACGACGTACTTCGTCATCATCGCCTTGGCGCGCGCGTAATCCCCGGTGGCCTCGATGGTCAGGAATTCGCGGTCGAGGTCGATCACGGCCTGCTTGATCTTCTTGAAATCGACCGAGAACGTGCCGTCGCCATGCGAGACGAAGGCGCCCTTGTCGAGCAGGTAGTTCACCTGGATCGCCATGCCGCGCGCGTGCGAGTCGGTCAGGCCGAAGTGCAGCGTGCGGAAGCACGACGCGAGGAAGGTGTTGTAGAGCTTGCGCTCGGCCGCTTCGCCCTGCCCCAGCGTGTCCTTCAACTGGCCCTTCTCCATCATGTAGGCCAGCGCCCAGAGGCCGGTCACGTCGGCCTTGGCTTCCTCGATCGTCGAATAGGCTTCCTTCAGGTCTTGCCGCGGCGTTGATTCCTTGCCGTTCTGTTTCGTGTGGTGCGGGCCGAGGCCGTGCGTGATTTCGTGCGCCAGGATGTGGGTGAAGAAGGAATCGAAATCGAGGTCCTTCTGGTCTTGGGGCCGCAGCACCAGTTTCGTGATCGGCTTCAGGGTCGATTCGAACTTCGCTTCCTGGATGTTCTTCAGCATCACGCGCTTCGAGCCGCGTTCGCGGATGATGCGCTCGTCGTTCGGCAGGTTGTAGGCCGCCGTTTGCACGCCCATGTTGCCGTCGCCGGCGCCGTACACCTGGTTGACGACCACCATCGGCGCCATCCCCCCGACCTTCGGATTGCGGTACTGTTTATCCACCGGCAGGTTGTCTTCCAGCTCCTGCATGTGCTTGCCGAAGAAGTTCAGCTTCTGCGTCTCCTTCGGATCGCGCACGCTGACATAGGCCTCGAAAGCGGCCTTGTAGCCGAACAGTTCATCGTTATAGGTTTCGTACGGACCGATCGTGATTTCGACCGGCGAATCCAGGTCCATCCAGGCGAAATCGGAGGCGAGATAGTCGTTCGAGAGGAAGGCGTCGGCGCGCAGCAGCAGGAATTTTTTCAGGGACGCGTTGTCGGTGCTGGCGGCGCCGTCGCGCAAGAGCTTCGCCAGCTGCGTCAGCTCGGTCTTGTACTCCTCGGAATACGGCACGACACGGAATTTGCCGTCCGGGCCGGTGCGGATCGTGGTGAAGAACCATTGCGCCGCTTCCTTGTCCTTGGCCGGCAAGCCGTTCATCCAGGCTTCCAGCGCTTCCTTGCTGGTGCCGGCCGGATAGAAGTTCGCGCCGTCGGGCTTGCGCGCGGGGATCTGGATGCCCGCGTACTCGGGCGGCATGAAGGAGGCGTTGCCGTCGATGATGGACCACGGGCCCTTGTTCAGCCAGAAGTAATCGCGGCGCGCCTTGCCGAGCCGCGTGTTGTCCTTCTGCAGCGCCGTCCACAGCGCCTCGTTGCCTGCCCAGCGCTGGCGCAATTGCAGGGTATCGACGATCTTCGCCGCTTCGATCAGCTTGCCAATGGCGACGCGGTCGCCTTTCGACAGCCCAGCGGTCTCCGCGCGCAGGTCGACCGGCGCGAAGCGCTTGGCCATCGCGTTCAGTTCGGCGGCAGTGGCCGCATGCGGCTTGGCGGCAGGCGCTTCGGCCGCCATGACGGCGCCGGCGGCAATGGTCAGCACGAGTGGTGCGAGAAGGTGTTTCATGTGTCTCCTGTTATGTTCCGATTTCCGTAGGGCGGGCATGCCCGCCAAATTCGTATGCATTTACTCACAACATGCACGACACGTTTGCGCCGGCACATATGGCATTGTGCATCACGCGGCTACGATGCCGCACCATGCCCAACTACCGCCGCCTCCGTTCTGGCCCCACCTATTTCTTTACCGTCGTCGCCTACCAGCGCCGGCCGATCTTCTGTGACCCGCGCTTTCGCGCCGCACTCCGGCAATCGATCACCGCCGTCCGCGCCACGCGCCCATTCACGATCGACGCCTGGGTGCTGATGCCGAACCACATGCACTGCATCTGGACCTTGCCGGAACGGGATTTCGATTATGGACGTCGCTGGGGC
This sequence comes from Massilia sp. Mn16-1_5, assembly GCF_004798585.1. Classification (GTDB taxonomy): domain Bacteria; phylum Pseudomonadota; class Gammaproteobacteria; order Burkholderiales; family Burkholderiaceae_D; genus Telluria. Next base: position 235,714 of record NZ_PPXQ01000003.1, on the reverse strand, counting down.
GAAATCAAGCGATATGTTTCGTACTTGTGCCGCGAGACGCTGCACGACCCTGCGCTGTTGACACGAACAGCGAAGAAGCAGCGCGAATCGACGATCTGGCAACGCAGGTTTTGGGAACACCAGATACGCGATGACACCGATCTTGAAAAGCATATGGATTACGTGCATTTCAATCCGGTGAAGCATGGGTTCGTGCTCAACGTCGGCGAGTGGGAGCATTCGACGTTTCATCGGTATGTGCGGGATGGGGTGTATGCGCAGGATTGGGGTGGCACGGTGGACGCGCGGACGCGCAATTTGGATTGAGCGGCCGGGCGGGTGCCCGGAAGTACGGCGGGCATGCCCGCCCTACGTTAACGGACCGTTGTTAGCGCCGGGCCCGTGTACTTCATCAGCAAGCCCTTCGGCCCCACCGCCCAGCCGACCGAGGGATTGGCGAAGCCGACCGTATTCACCGGCGTGTCGTCCAGCACGGTCCAGCTCTTGCCGCCGTCGCGCGAGAAGCCGGAGCCCGCCAGGCCGGCGGCAACAAAAGCGCGCGGCGTACCCGGCACCGGGACCACCACCGACATGTAGCCGGCCGGTGCTACCTGCGCCGGACTCCAGGTCGCGCCACCGTCCGAGGTTAGCGCGCCGTTGACGCCGGCCAGCAGCCGCTCCTTGTAGTCGCCGCCCACCGCCACGCCCTCTTTCGCGTTCGCGAAGGCGACCGAGAACACGCCCTTGGCCGCAGCGCCGGCCGGGATCGGCGTCGTTGCGGCGCGCCAGGTCCGTCCACGGTCGCTGGAATGAAAAACGCGGGAGCTGCCGGCGCCGCCGGTAGCGATCCAGGCATCGTTCGTTCCGGCCACGGTGAGGCAGGTGCCGCTGGCGGCGAACGCGCCCTCGTTCGGCATGGCTTCCAGGCCGCTGGCCTCTACTGCCCGCCAGCTCGCGCCGCCGTCGGCGGTGACGTAGACCTGGAAGCGGCCCTTGACCGGATCGCCGAACAGGATGCCGTTGTCCTTGTCCCAGAAGGCCATCGCATCCCAGAAGCCGTCCGCGTAGCTGTTGGTGGCCAGCAGGCGCCAGCTCGCGCCGCCGTCGGCGGTCGCGTAAAGGCGCGAGGCCGCGCCCGGCCCGGCCCCCATCGCGATGGCGGACTGCGCGTCGAAAGCGTGGATGTCACGCAAGTCGATGGCGCCGGCGTCCGGTACCTGCAGCACCTGCCAGCGGACACCGTCGACCGTACGCAGCACGGTGCCTTTCGTACCGCTGGCCCAGGCAATCTTGTCGCTGACGACGGAGAGGCCGCGCAGCTCCGCAGTGGTGCCGCTGGACTCGGCGTGCCAGGATGGGGAAGACTGCGCGGAGGCGGAGCCCGCGCAAAGCAGGGCTGCGATGAGAAGGGAGCGAGCGGGCATATGTGGCATCGAATGATAAGGTCCGCCGATATTACACTGCCTGCCTGCGCTTGCGGCGGTTTGAAAAAAGGCCGGTACGGGAAAGCATCCCGTACCGGCCTTGTTCACGCGAAGAGGATCAGCGCACCGTCGCGAGGGCCGGTCCCTGCGACCAGCCGCCGCCCAGCGCGCGCGCCACAGCGACCGAGGCCAGCAGGCGCTGGGTGCGGATCTGCGCGGCGGCGCGGTCGGCGGCCAGGGCGCTGCGCTGGGCATCGGTGACGTCCAGGTAGGTCGAGACGCCGCGCTCATAGCGCGCCTGCGCGACCAGCAGCGCGCGGCTTGCCGCTTCCTGGGCTTGCGCCTGGACGTCGCCCTGCTTCTGGCGCTGCTGGGCGTCCGACAGGGCATCCTCGACTTCGCGCAGCGCGGTCAGCAGGCGGTTCTCGTGGTTCGCCACCGCTTCTTCGTAGCGCGCCTTGTACAGGGCGAGATTCGACTTGTTGCGGCCGCCGTCGAAGATCGGCAGCGACAGGGCCAGCGGACCGACCGAGAACTGGCGCGCGCTGCCGCCGGCGAGGTCGCGCAGCGATTCGGAGGCGTAACCGAAGTTACCGGTCAGCGTCAGCGAAGGATAAAACATGCCTTCGGCCACGCCGACTTGCGCATTCGCCGCGCGCAGGTTGGCGACGCTGGATGCGAGGTCCGGACGCTGCGACAGCAGGCTGGCCGGCAGGCCGACCGGAATCGTCGGCGGCAGCGGCAGTCTTGGGGTGGCATCGGCCGCCAGCAGGCGCGTGCTCGGCGAGACGCCGACCAGCAGCGCCAGCGCGTGTTCGACGGTATTACGCTGGCGCTGCACCTCATGCAGGTCGGCTTCGGCGTTGGCGCGTTCGACGCGGGCGCGCGAGACGTCCAGTTCGTTGGTGAGACCCGCATCGAAACGGGCCTCGACCAGTTCCTGCGCTTCGCGCCGCGCCGCCAGGGCGTTGACCAGGATCGCCTGCTCGGCATCCAGCCCGCGCAGCTGCCAGTAGCTTTGCGCCACCTGGCTCGACAGCATCAAGAGCACGGCGTCGCGGTCGTCTTGCGCGGCCAGCGCCTGGGCATCGGCCGCTTCGATCACGCGCCGCACGCGGCCCCAGATGTCCAGCTCATACGAGAAGGCCGCGCCGACCGAGAAGTTGTTGCCTTCGATCGAGCGGCCGCCCAGGGCCAGCGCCTGCGAGGTCTCGGCCGAGGTGCGCGAATTCGACACGCCGGCATTCACCGACACGTTCGGCGCCTGGCCGGCGCGCAGCACGCCAAGCTGGGCTTGTGCCTGCACCAGGCGCTGGGCCGCGGCCTTGGCGCCCGGGTTGTCGCGCAGGGCGCGTTCTTCCAGGTCGTTCAGGGTGGGATCGTTGAACACGGTCCACCAGGTGGCCGGCAGCCGCGCAGCATCGGATGACGTGGCCGGCGCCGCGTCCGCATGGCGGTAGGCCGGCGTCTGCACCGTGGCGGGCGCCTTGAAATTCGGACCGATGGTGGAGCAGCCGCTTGCCATCAGGGCCAGCGCGGCGCTCACGCCGACGGTCAAGGCATGCCGTGAGAACTTCGGCGGGAACATGCGAATCAGGGAATCGAACATCGTTTTTCTCTTCTCTTCTCTTAAATTGGTTCAGTGGCCGCCACCGCCGGCGCCGCCGGGGGACTTGACCTTGTCGGCGAGCCAGACCATGGCGATGCAGCCGATCAGGATCGCGCCGACGATGAAGAAGCCGTCGTTGTAGGCCATCACATAGGATTCGCGCCGCACGATGCGGTCGAGCGCGGCCAGCGCCTGGTTGGCCGCCGTGGCCGGATCGATGCCGTTGGCGATGAAGGCTTGCGTCATCTGGTCGATGCGTTCCTGGGTCGGCGCCGCATAGGACGACACCGATTCGCCCAGGCGCGCCGAGTGGAAGTGTTCGCGGTTGGTGAGCGAGGTTGCCAGCATCGCGATGCCGACTGAACCGCCCAGGTTACGCGTCATGTTGAACAGGCTCGAGGCCGAGGGCATGTCCTTCGGCGCGATGCCGTTCATGGCGAAGTTCGACAGCGTCAGCATCACGAAAGGCTGGCCGATGGCGCGCACGATCTGGGTCACCATCAGCTGGTCGTAGCCGGTAGTCGCGTCCATGTAGGCGTTCATCAGGCAGGAGCCACCGAACAGCAGCAGGCCGAAGCTGCACATGATGCGGTTGTCGACCTTCGAGGACAGGGCCGCCGCGAAGGGCATCACGATCAGCTGCGGCAGCCCGACCCAGGCAATCACTTCGCCGATCTGCATCGGTGTGTAGCCGGCGATCTGGCCCAGGTACAGCGGCAGCAGGTAGGAGGAGCCGTACAGGCCCATGCCGGTGACGGCCGACAGCACGGTCGCGATCAGGAAGTTGCGCTGGCCGTAGAGGCGTAGGTTCACAAACGACTGCTGGCGCGTGAAGGCGGTCGCGACCCAGCCGAGGATGCCGATCAGGGCCAATGCGGCGAAGGTGATGATGAACTGCGAATCGAACCAGTCCTTCGAATTACCCTCTTCCAGGAAGATCGTCAGGCAGCCCAGGCCCAGCGCCATAAAGCTGATGCCGAGCCAGTCGGCGTGAACGAGCGTGCGCGCCTGCGAGGGCTCGCGGTCGAGGCCATACACCATGCCGGCAATGAGCAGCACACCCGGCACCCAGTTGATGTAGAAGATCGAGGGCCAGCCGTAGATTTCGGACAGGTAGCCGCCCAGCGTCGGACCCATGGCCGGCGCCAGCGTGGCGGTGAGGCCGAAGATGGCCATGCCGACCGCGCGCTTGGAACTCGGCAGGCGCGTCATCACGAGGGTCATCGCCATCGGAATCAGGGCGCCGCCCGTAAAGCCCTGCAGCATGCGGAAGACGATCATGCTCTCCAGGTTCCAGGCCGCGCCGCAGAGGGTCGAGAACACCAGGAACAGGGAGGTCGTGCCGATCATGTAGCGGCGCACGCCGAAGGCGCGCGCGAACAGCGCCGTCATCGGGATCACGACGATCTCGGCGCACAGGTAGGCGGTCGAGATCCAGGAGCCCTCTTCCTGGGTCGCCGAGAGCGTGCCCAGGATGTCGCGCAGCGAGGAGTTCGTGATCTGGATGTCGAGCACCGCCATGAAGGCGCCCAGCATGCCGGCGGCGACCGCGATCCAGGTGCGCGCATCGACGCGCGCACCGGCGGCGGGTGCGCCAGGGAACACGGCCGGTGCGGCCTTGGTCGTACTCGTCATGGAGCGTCCTTACTTGGCAGAGGCGGTACGAGCAGCTTCCGCCTTCTGGCGCAGGTCGACTTCGGCGACCACCGACATGCCCGGCACCAGGCGGCCCGTCAGGCGCTGCACGTCGGCCGGTGCCAGGGTGATCTTCACCGGCACGCGCTGCACGATCTTGGTGAAGTTGCCGGTGGCGTTATCGGCCGGCAGCAGCGCGAACTGGTTGCCCGAGGCCGGCGAGAAGCTGTCGACGCGGCCGACCAGGTGCTCGTTCGGCAGCGCATCGATCTCGAGGTCGACCGCCTGGCCAGGCTTCAGGCCGGCCAGTTGCGTTTCCTTGAAGTTGGCGGTGACCCAGACCTTGTCTTCGACCACGGCGACCAGCTGCTGGCCCGGCTGCACGCGCGCGCCCACTTCGACGCTGCGGCGGCCGATGCGGCCGTCGACCGGCGCGACGATGCGGCTGTAGGTGACCTGCTGCTTGGCGTCCTTCAGCTGCGCCTGCAGCACCTTGATTTGCGCTTTCAGCACGTCGCGCGCCGATTGCGCCGCATTGATCTGCGACTTGGCGGCGGCGGCGTTGTCGCGGCGCGCATTCACGTCGGCCGCGGCGGCGGCGCGCGCGGCATTCGCGGCGTCGACTTCGGCCTTCGAGACGGCCTTCATCTGCTTCGTGTAGAGCTGGCCGAAGCGCTCGGCGTCCTGGCGCGCACGCAGGGCCAGGGCCTGCGACTGGCCGACTTGCGCCTGCGCCGCCTGGGCCTGGGCCCGCACCTGCTCGACTTGCGCGTCGGCCTGGATCACCTGCTGCTTGGCGCTGGCGATCTGCGCTTCGATCTGCTCGACGCGTACATGCTGGTCGGCCGGATCGAGTTCGGCGATGACGTCGCCCGCCTTGACGTGCTGGTTGTCTTCCACCAGCACGCGCGTGACGACGCCGGCGATGCGCGCCGACACCGGGTGCACGTGGCCGGCGATGTAGGCATTTTCGGTATCGACGAAGTTATGGCTGCGGTACCACATGCGTCCGCCGGCGGCCAGGGCCGCGATCGCGATCAGGCCGACCACGACGAGGACGCGCTTGTTGGGCGGGGTCTTGCCGGGAGCGGCTGGGGCCACGGAAGGATTACCGAGCGGCTTCTGCTCGAGCGTAGGCGTTTGAGACATGGAGTACTCCGAAAAGGGAATAGGGCAATTTCCCACATTATTCGACAAGCGCTCGGGTTCGTCAAGAAATGAAACGGTTGCATTTCATTTCTGCGTGAATTACAGTGACGCCATGAGCAAATCATCGTTAGCAAGCCGCGTCCCCTGCCTGCGCGGCGCCGGCCGCCCCAAGGCAAGCGACGTCGAAGCCCGCATGCAAGACCTGATCGACGCCGCCGCCCGCCTGTTCCTGACCAACGGCTACACGCGCACCAGCCTGGAATCGATCGCCCGCGCCGCCCGCGTGGCCGTGCGCACCATTTACGTCAAGTTCGGCGGCAAGGCCGGCCTGCTCGAAGCGGTGCTGGTGTCGCGCCGCGAGCAGTTTTTCCAGGTCGGCGACCTGGAACACGACCTGCGCCCTTTCCGCGAGGTGGTCGACGATTTCGCGCACCGTTTTTTCGACCTGCTCTGCGAAGATCAATTGATCGCGATGCAGCGTGTAGTGATCGCGGAAGCCGGCGACAATCCGGAGCTGGCCCACACTTTCTATGACACCGGCCCGCGCATGACGCGCGAGATGCTGGAGCGCTTCTTTGCCCGTCCCGACATCCGCGCCCAGCTGCGCACCGACCTGCCCTTCGAGCAATTGCCCGCCTTTCTCACCAGCTGGATTTCGGGCGACGCCATGCAGCGCTTCGTGTTCCCGCACGATCAGCCGGCGCATGAGGAAGCGCATCGCCAGCTGGCGCAGCGCCTCGAACTGTTCTATCGCGCGGTGCTGAAGTAGGACTGTACTGACGAGCGAATGTGCGGCATCGCACGGACCCGTTATCGATAAAAATGAGAACCTGTCTGCCTTATCAAGGAGGATGTCATGGATCTCAACAAGAACATCGATGCAGGACACTGCAAGGGGGTAGCATGAGCAAGACTTCCCGTTACGAATGGCGCGACCAGCAGGCTGCCCTGCAAGAGCGCATGAAAGGATTTCTCATGAATCCGGGTAATGAACAGCTGGAAGCTGTCGTTGCCGAAATGCGTGCCTATGCCGATGCCGCCAGGTCGGGGCATATCGATATCCCGCAAAGCTGGACCAGTTACGCCTGATTGTCGGCCCAGGCGCCTCGCGCGCCATTGTTCAAATGCCGCCCTGCGCTCGCGCTCGGCGGCATTTCGTTTTCAGGCCTCGCACACGTTACCGGGACAACAGCGGGACATTTACGCCGTTTTTATACACAAATCGCTGGATTTAACGAGAATAGCTAACATCGCCCCGCCGCACGGTTGAAACATTGACGATTACATCAATTCGCTTCCGGTTATGATGAATTACTAATTCATTAATTTTGTCTAACTCTTCAGCATGGGGGATCGGCACATGACTACGATGACTGGACGATTGGACATCCGCGACCTGCGCGGCGATCCGTGGCAGGCCGAGCTGGCCGCCATCCGCCACGAGTTCGAGGAGCGCATGGCCCAGCTGCTGCCCGACAGCGGCAATGGCTCCGACTTGCTCACCGTCGCCATGCGCGCCGGCACCCTCAGCGCCGGCAAGCGCATGCGTCCCCTGCTGCTGATGCTGGTCGCGCGCGACCTCGGCTGCTCCTCTCCCGCGCTGGTCGACATCGCCTGCGCCGTCGAAATGGTGCATGCCGCCTCCCTGATCCTGGACGACCTGCCCTGTATGGACGATGCCAGCCTGCGCCGCGGGCAGCCGACCATCCACGTGCAGTTCGGCGAGGACGTCGCCATCCTCTCTTCCGTCGCCCTGCTCAGCCGCGCCTTTGGTGTGCTGGCAACGGCTCCCGACGTACCGCCCGCGGTACGTGCGCGCTTGGTCGCGAAACTGTCCGAGACGGTCGGCACGGCCGGCCTGGTGCGCGGACAGTTCGAAGACCTGCGCGCCGGCGCCCAGCGCTCGGAGCAGGAAATCGCCACGACCAATGAACTGAAAACCGGCGTGCTGCTGGGCGTCTCGGTCGACATGGCTGCGATCCTGGCCGAGACTGACGACTGCGTCGCCCAGTCGCTGCGCGCTTTTGCCCTGGCCGCCGGCCACGCATTTCAAATCCGCGACGATTTCCAGGACGACGTCGCGATGGACAGCAACGTCACGGGCAAGGACACCGGCAAGGACCTGGGCAAGGCCACCCTGGTCAACGCGCTCGGTTCCGAGGAAGCGAGGAAGCGCCTGATGCGCCACCTCGACGAAGCCGACCGCAATCTGACCGACGCGATCGGCAGCAAGCAGCGCACGCGCCGCTTCGTCGACACCCTGTTCGGACAGGGCGCGGGCTTTCGCTTCGCCGACACGGGGCACGCCGCGGCGGAGCGGCAGCAGGTGCACCATTGATCGTCCGCTAGCCGAGGACAGCCTATGGCCCATTTCGGCGTGGTCGCCCCGGCCTTCTACAGCCATGTCAGCGCCCTGTCGGCGCTCGCAGCGGCTTTGGTCGAGCGCGGCCATCGCGTGACCTTTCTCCAGCGTCCGGACGCGCGCGCCTACCTGAAGGATGCGCGCTTCGGCTTTCATGCTGTCGGCGTTCAAAGCCATCCGCCCGGATCGCTGGCGCAGTCGCTGCGCCGCGCCGCCAACCCCGGCAGTCCGCTCGGGCTGCGCCGCGTCATCCAGGACATGGCCGGCACCACCACCATGCTGTGCGACGAACTGCCCGCCGCCATCGAGACCTTGCGCATCGATGCCGTGCTGGCTGATCAGATGGAAGCGGCCGGCGGCATGGCCGCCGAAGCGCTCGGCCTGCCTTACGTATCGGTCGCCTGCGCGCTGCCGGTCAACCGCGAGCCCGGTGTGCCGCTGCCGGTCATGCCCTTCGACTGGGGCGACAGCGAACGTTCCCTGCACATGTTCGAAGGCAGCACCCGCGTCTACGACTGGATGATGACACCGCACCGGCGCGCCATCGAAGCGGCGTCGCGCCGGCTCGGCATTCCCCTGCGCGGCGCCCTGCACGAATGCCTGTCTCCTTACACGCAGCTGAGCCAGACGGTGGCCGCCTTCGAATTTCCGCGCCGGGAGCTGCCGCCGCACTTCCACCACGTCGGCCCGCTGCGCGCTGCATCGCACGGCGCCCCGGCGCGGACCGACGCGCTGCCGGAAATCGCGCAAGACCGGCCATTCGTCTTCGCGTCGCTCGGCACGCTGCAGGGCCACCGCTTCGACCTGTTCAAACGGATCGCCAAGGCCTGCCGCCGGCTCGACGCCCAGCTCCTGCTGGCCCATTGCGGCGGCCTCGATGCGCGGCAAGTAGCGGCGCTCGAAGGCCTGGGCGCGACCTGGGTATGCGCCTTCGCGCCGCAGGAAGCCGCGCTGGCGCGGGCGGACGCCGTCGTCTCGCACGGCGGCCTGAATACGGTCATGGATGCGGTCGCGACCGACACGCCGATCCTGGCGCTGCCGATCGCTTTCGATCAGCCGGGCGTGGCGGCGCGCATCCGCCACGCGGGCATCGGCCTGTCCGCCTCGCCCCGCTTCACCAGCACCAAGGGCATTGCCCAGCGCCTGCGCCGCCTGCTCGACGAACCGGACTTCCGCCGGCGCTGCGCGCCGCTGGCCGAGAGCGTCAAACAGGCGGGCGGCAGCGCACGCGCGGCGGATATCGTCGAAGCCGCGCTCGGCATCCACACACGCAGCGCGGTGCAGCATGGATAAGCACGTCCTGTATGACCTGATCCTGGTCGGCGGCGGCCTGGCGAACGGCCTGATCGCCTGGCGCCTGCACAGCGCGCGCCCGGAACTGAAGATCCTGCTGCTGGAAGCGGGCGACAGCATCGGCGGCAACCACACCTGGTCCTTCCACGACGGCGACCTCGCGCTCGAGCAGCGCATCTGGATAGCACCGCTGGTCGCACACCGCTGGCCGCAATACCAGGTCCTGTTCCCGAACCATGCGCGTACGCTCGACAGCGGCTATGCGAGCATCGCCTCCAGCGACTTCGTGCGCGTCATCCAAGCGGCGCTCGGCCCTGCCCTGCGCACCGGCGTGCGCGCCGATACCGTCAACCCGACCAGCGTGCGCCTGGAAAGCGGCGAGACCCTGTACGCGCGTGCCGTCATCGACGGCCGCGGCCCGCGGCCCAGCTCGCGCCTGGCGCTCGGCTACCAGACCTTCCTCGGCCAGGAAGTGAGACTGGCCGTCCCACATAAGCTGACATCGCCGGTGATCATGGATGCCGGCGTCGAGCAGCAAGGCGGCTACCGCTTCGTCTACCTGCTGCCCTTCGGGCCCGACCGCGTGCTGATCGAGGACACCCATTACGTCGACACCGGCGTATGGGAGCCGCAGCGTCTGCGCGCCAACATCGCCGCCTATGCGCGCACGCGCGGCTGGAACATCGCCGAGGTGCTGCGCGAGGAACACGGCTCGCTGCCGATCGTGCTGGCCGGCGACATCGAAGGCTTCTGGCAGGACATGCAGGGCCAGCCGGTGTCCGGCCTGCGCGCCGGTCTGTTCCACGCGACCACCGGCTATTCGCTGCCGCACGCGGTGCGCCTGGCCGAGCGCATCGCCGCCCTGCGCGCGCTGAATGCATCCGTACTGTTCGCCGCCATTCGCGATGAAGCGCAGCGGGAATGGCGCGACCAGGGCTTTTTCCGCCTGCTCAACCGCATGCTGTTCATGGCGGCCAATCCGGACCAGCGCTGGCGCGTCATGGAACGTTTTTATCGTCTGCCGGCGCCGCTGATCGCGCGCTTCTACGCCGCGCGCCTGCACCCGCTCGACAAGGCGCGCATCCTCAGCGGCAAGCCGCCGGTGCCCGTGGGCGCGGCGCTACGCGCCGCCTTCTCCAACCCGCAGCGCTCCAACCCCGTCAGATCAGGAATCCAGAATGAATCAAGCTAAAACGGCCGTGGTGATCGGCGCCGGCTTCGGCGGCCTGGCCCTGGCCATCCGCCTGCAGGCCGGCGGCACCCAAACGACGCTGCTGGAAAAGCGCGACAAGCCGGGCGGCCGCGCCTACGTTTACGAAGACCAGGGCTTCGTGTTCGACGCCGGACCGACCGTCATCACCGATCCTTCCTGCATCGAGGAGCTGTTCGCGCTCGCCGGCAAGCGTATCGAGGATTACGTCGAGATGCTGCCCGTCTCGCCCTTCTATCGCCTGTGCTGGGAAGATGGGCGCCATTTCGACTACGCCAACGACCAGGACGCGCTCGACCGCCAGATCCACGACTTCCATCCGGCGGACGTGGCCGGCTACCAGCGCTTCCTCGCCTATTCCAAGGCGGTCTTCGAGGAAGGTTACATCAAGCTGGGCACCGTGCCTTTTCTGTCCTTCCGCGACATGATCGCGGCCGGACCGCAGCTGGCGAAGCTGCAAGCCTGGCGCAGCGTCTACGGCATGGTCTCGCGTTTCGTGCAGGACGAACACCTGCGCCAGGCCTTTTCCTTCCACTCGCTGCTGGTCGGCGGCAACCCGTTCGCGACCTCGTCGATCTACACGCTGATCCATGCACTGGAACGGCGCTGGGGCGTCTGGTTCCCGCGCGGCGGCACCGGCGCTTTGGTGAAAGGGCTGGTGCGCCTGTTCCAGGACATCGGCGGACGCATCGAACTGAATGCCGCGGTGGCGCAGATCGAAACGCGGGCCGAGCGCGCCAGCGGCGTGCGCCTGGCAGACGGCCGCTTCTTCGCCGCCGACGCGGTGGCCTCGAACGCCGACGTGGTGCATACCTACGCGGCGCTGCTGAACCAGCATCCGCGCGGCGAGAGCGAGGCGGCCAGCCTGCGCAAGAAGCGCTTCAGCAATTCGCTGTTCGTCATCTACTTCGGCCTGGACCACCACCACAGCCAGCTGCAGCACCACACCGTCTGCTTCGGCCCGCGCTACCGCGGCCTGATCGACGACATCTTCAAAGGGCCCGCCCTAGCCGAAGACTTCTCGCTCTACCTGCACGCGCCCTGCGTCACCGATCCATCGCTGGCGCCGCCCGGCTGCGGCAGCCATTACGTGCTGGCGCCGGTCCCACACCTGGGCAATGCCGACATCGACTGGGAAGTCGAAGGGCCGCTCTACCGCGACCGCATCTTCGCCTACCTCGAAGAGCGCTATATGCCGGGCCTGCGCAGCCAGCTCGTCACCAGCCGCATCTTTACCCCCTTCGATTTCCGCGACCAGCTCAACGCCCACGTCGGCTCGGCCTTTTCGCTGGAACCGGTGCTGACGCAAAGCGCCTGGTTCCGTCCGCACAACCGCGACAGCGCGCTGGCGAACCTGTACCTGGTCGGCGCCGGCACCCATCCGGGCGCAGGCGTGCCGGGCGTGATCGGCTCGGCCAAGGCGACGGCAGGCCTGATGCTTGGAGAGCCGGCATGAGTGAAGCATTACTGGATCATGCGACAGAGACGATCAAGGTCGGCTCGAAGAGTTTTGCCGCCGCCGCCAAGCTGTTCGATCCCGCCACAAGGCGCAGCGTGCTGATGCTCTATGCCTGGTGCCGCCATTGCGACGACGTCGTCGACGGCCAGGAACTCGGCTTCGGCGCCGTCGCACCGGTCCACGACCCACATGCCGAGCTGGCCCGCCTCCACGACCAGACCCGCCGCGCGTACGCCGGCGAGACGATGCGCGATCCGGCCTTTGCCGCCTTCCAGGAAGTCGCACAGCGCTGCGCCATCGCCCCGCGCTACGCCTTCGACCATCTGGCCGGCTTCGGCATGGACGTCGACCAGGTGCGCTACGAGACCATCGAAGATACCCTGCGCTACTGCTACCACGTGGCCGGCGTAGTCGGCCTGATGATGGCCCAGATCATGGGTGCGCAGGATGAGGCGGTGCTGGACCGCGCCTGCGACCTGGGCCTGGCCTTCCAGCTGACCAACATCGCGCGCGACATCGTCGACGATGCGGCGATTGGACGCTGCTACCTGCCGGCGCAATGGTTGCGCGAAGCCGGCATCCCGCCTGAGGAGCTGGCGCTGCCGCGCCATCGCGTGGCGCTGGCGAAGGTTGCGGCGCGCCTGGTCGAGCATGCCGAACCCTACTACGACTCGGCGCTGGGCGGCATCGCTTCGCTCCCCCTGCGCTCGGCGTGGGCGATCGCCACCGCGCGCCTGGTCTACCGCCAGATCGGAATCAAGGTCAAGGCGCGCGGTCCGGCTGCCTGGGACGAGCGCGTCGGCACTTCGAAGGCGACAAAGTTGCTACTGCTGGCGCGGGGTGGTGTGGACGCGCTGCTGTCGCGCTTGCGACCGCTCAGGCCGCGTCCTGGCGGTCTGTGGCGGCGTCCCGGGATGGACGCCGCGGCGCCCCGCCATGCAGGGCTTGCAGCTGGCGTTTGAGGGTAGCGACGGGCGGCGCGTACAGGAAGCCGAAGGAGACCGCACCGTCCTTGCCCTCGACCGCATGGTGCATGCGGTGCGCCTGGTAGAGCCGCTTGGCGTAGCCGCTGCGCGGCGTGTATTTGAAGGGCCAGCGCTGGTGCACCAGGCCGTCGTGGGCGACGAAGTACAGGAAACCGTAGGCCGTCATGCCGGCGCCGATCCATTGCAGCGGCCAGACGCCCTCGGTGCCGAACCAGATCAGGGCGATGGCCACGCCGGCGAAGACGACGGCATACAAATCGTTCTTCTCGAACCAGCCGGTGCGCGGTTCGTGGTGCGAGCGATGCCAGCCCCAGCCGAAACCGTGCATGATGTACTTGTGCGCCACGATGGAAAAAAGCTCCATGAAGACGACCGTGGCCACGACGATAAGGGTATTGAGCAGCATGGATGCAGCCTACCATAGGGCGCCAGCGCGCACCGCAGCACGCGCAGGGCCGGGCGCGTCAAAACCAGAACAAGGAAAATCTACATGAAACAGCTGTCCCGCATCATCCTGTCCACTGCCCTGTCGCTGGCAGCCGGTACCGCCCTGGCCTCGACTGTCGAGGTGCGTGTCTCGGGCGTCACGGCCAAGGGAAAAGTGAACGTCGCCGTCTGCGACAAGGCGCGCTTCCTCAAGCAATGCGCCTACAGCGCCTCGGTACCCGCCCAGGCCGGGGAAACGACCGTCACGGTCAAGGACGTGCCGCCCGGCACCTGGGCCGTGCTGGCCTACCAGGACAAAAACGGCAACGATGAACTCGACCGCAACCTGATCGGCATCCCAAAGGAAGCCTACGGCTTCAGCCGCGACGCGCGCGGCAAGTTCGGGCCGCCGAGCTTCGAGGACGCCGCCATCGAGGTCGGAGAAACGCCGGCCACGGCCAGCGTGCGCCTGCGCTGAGCCGAAAGCGGTCAGGCAGTCACGGACGCGTCCTGCTGCGCCGGCTGCACGCCGCTGTCGAGTACCCGCATCAGGAAATGCACCTTGCGCGGCGCACGGTGCCGCTCGTGGACGTCGCGGGTCAGGATCTCGACCCGGCGCGGCTGCACGGCCAGCTGGCGCACGTCGATGTGCTCGCCGGCCGCATCGTTGCCGGCAAACTGCGCCGCCAGGTGCTGCGCCACCGTCCCGGTCAGCGTGACCGGCAGGCCGTGCAGCGTCGTGTTGAACTCGAAGGCCCGCGAGGCGGGCAGGACGAACAGCGTCCCGACATATTCAGTGCCATGCTCTTCCATGTCAGTCTCCTGTGACACGCATTGTGCCCGTCCATCATAGCGCGGCTGCGGTCAACCACAACAAGAAAATTGCTGAACGGGCGACAGGCGGGCTGCTGTACGAATCGGCTGGCGTCCAGCGGCCCCGCGCCTAGAATGGAATGGCGGTGCGGGCGCGATTGCCGGCCGCGCCGCTCCCTGCCATTTCCTGGAGGAGTAGCCATGTTGCGCAAGTTGATCGCCGAATTCATCGGCACTTTCTGGCTCGTGCTCGGCGGCTGCGGCAGCGCCGTGCTGGCCGCCGCCTTCCCCGAAGTCGGGATCGGCCTGACCGGGGTCTCGCTCGCCTTCGGGCTGACGGTATTGACCGCCGCCTATTCGCTCGGTCCGATCTCGGGCGGCCACTTCAATCCGGCGGTCACCGTCGGGCTCTGGGCCGGCGGACGCTTCCCGGCCAAGCAGATCGGCCCCTACGTGCTGATCCAGGTCCTCGGCGCCATCGCGGCCGCGGGCGTGCTGTATGCGATTGCCAGCGGCAAGCCGGGCTTCGACGCCACGGCCGGTTTCGCCGCCAACGGTTACGGAGAACATTCGCCGGGCGGCTATGCGCTCGGCTCCGCGCTCATCACCGAAGTCGTGATGACCTTCATGTTCGTGCTCGTCATCCTCGGCGCCACGCATACGCGCGCACCGGTCGGCTTCGCCGGGCTGGCCATTGGTCTCGCGCTGACGCTGGTCCACTTGATCAGCATCCCGGTGACCAACACCTCGGTCAATCCGGCGCGCAG
This sequence comes from Massilia sp. Mn16-1_5, assembly GCF_004798585.1. Lineage (GTDB taxonomy): Bacteria > Pseudomonadota > Gammaproteobacteria > Burkholderiales > Burkholderiaceae_D > Telluria. The sequence continues at coordinate 220,602 of NZ_PPXQ01000003.1, read as the reverse complement.
CACGGGACCGGCCCTGTTTGCCGGCACCTGGGCGCTCGGACAGCTGTGGCTGTTCTGGCTCGCACCGCTGCTGGGCGGTTCGCTGGCGGGAGTGCTGTACCGGACCATGCTCGAACACGAGGCAGGCGAGCCGGCGGTGACGGGCGAGCGCCGGCACAGGAGCGGCGAGCGCCGTGGGGCGATGATCCCGGCCCACCGCTAGCACCCGTTCAGGCCGACGGCGGCTTCGACATGCGCGCCAGCCCCGCCAGGTCGAGGTCGCCATCGCCGCGCGCCACGGCTTCCTGCAGCGTTTCGCGCAGCACGGAGCCGAAGCGCAGGCGCAGGCCCTGCGCTTCGGCAGCGTCGTTGGCCAGGCCGACGTCCTTCAGGCCCAGCGAGAGCTTGAAGCCCGCCGGGCTGTAGCGCTCCTCCGCAATCATTGCGCCATAGCCCTTGTAGACCGGCGAGCCGGCGAACAGCGTGCTGGTGATCAGGTCGATGAAACCCGCGGCCTGCACGCCATGGCTGCCCGCCAGCGCCGCGCCCTCGCCCATGGCCTCGATCGCGCAGGCCAGGGTCAGGTTGGAGGCGAGCTTGACGGCGTTGGCCTGTTCCGGCGCCTCGCCGAAGCGCCAGGTCTTCTGTCCCATCAGGTCGAGCAGCGGCTGCACGCGGGCGATCAGCTCGTCGCTGCCGCCGGCCAGGATATTGAGCTTGCCCGCCGCGGCGACATCCACCCGGCCCAGTACCGGCGCGGCGACATAGCCGACGCCCCTCGCCACATGCAGCGCCGCCATCTCGCGCGCAAACGCGACCGAGACCGTGGCCATGTTGACGTGGATGCTGCCGGGGGCCATGGCATCGAGGACGCCTCCGTCGACCAGCACCGAGCGCGTGGCATGGTCGTCGGACAGCATGGTAAACACCACGTCGGCGATGCCGCATTCCGCGGCAGTGGCCGCCGCCTTGGCGCCCTGTTCAGCCAGCGCCTGGACTGGGGCCGGGTCGCGATTCCAGACGTGAACCGGCTGGTTAGAGCGCAGCAGATTGGCGGCCATGTGACGGCCCATGGCGCCGAGGCCGATGAATCCAATGGACATGTCGAATGCTCCTTTGTTTTCAGGTACAGGATGGCGGACGGGGCAGGCCGCCCCAGCGAAAGGGATATTAGACCAGCAATCCCGCCCGCCTGCTGCACGCGAAAAAAAACCGGAACCTCGCGGTTCCGGTTTCGGTGATGACGAAGCGGTGCCGATCAGCGCTTGCGTGCCGGCGGCAGGTCGGTGCAGACGCCCTTGTAGACTTCGGCCGCCATGCCGATCGACTCGCCCAGCGTCGGGTGCGGGTGGATCGTCTTGCCGATGTCGACGCCGTCGGCACCCATCTCGATGGCGAGGGCGATCTCGCCGATCATGTCGCCGGCGTTCGTGCCGACGATGGTGCCGCCGATGATGCGGTGGGTCTCGGCGTCGAACAGCAGCTTGGTGAAGCCTTCGTCGCGGCCGTTGGCGACCGCGCGGCCGCTGGCGTTCCACGGGAAGTGGCCCTTCTCGACCTTGATGCCCTTCTGCTTGGCTTCGTCTTCCGTGATGCCGGCCCATGCCACTTCCGGATCGGTGTAGGCCACCGACGGAATGACTTTGGCGTCGAAGTAGGCCTTCTCGCCGTGCGCGGCTTCCGCTGCGACGTGGGCTTCGTGGACCGCCTTGTGGGCCAGCATCGGCTGGCCGACCAGGTCGCCGATGGCGAAGATGTGCGGCACGTTGGTGCGCATCTGGCCATCCACGCCGATGAAGCCGCGGTCGGTTACCGCCACGCCGGCCTTTTCGGCGGCGATCTTCTTGCCGTTCGGGCTGCGGCCGACGGCCACCAGCACCAGGTCGTACAGCTGCGGTTCCGGTGCGGCTACGCCTGCCTCGGCCGATTCGAAGGTCACCTTGATGCCTTCAGGGAGAGCTTCCACGCCGACGGTCTTCGTTTTCAGCATGATGTTGTCGAAGCGGTGCGCGTTGTACTTCTGCCAGACTTTCACCGCCTCGCGGTCCGCGCCCTGCATCAGGCCGTCCATCATCTCGACGACGTCGATGCGCGCACCGAGGGTCGAGTAGACGGTTGCCATTTCCAGGCCGATGATGCCGCCGCCGATGACCAGCATCTTCTTCGGCACCTGGCGCAGTTCCAGCGCGCCGGTCGAATCGACGATGCGCGGGTCTTCCGGCACGAAGGGCAGTTTCACGACCGCGGAGCCGGCGGCGATGATCGCTTTCGCGAACTTCACGACCTTCTTGGCGCCGTCTGCGCCCGTCACCTCGATGTGGTTCGGGCTGAGGAACTGGCCCACGCCCTGCACCACGTTGACCTTGCGCGCCTTGGCCATGAAGGCCAGGCCGCCGGTCATCTTCTTGATGACGCCGTCCTTGTAGGCGCGCAGCTTGTCGATGTCGACGTCGGGCTTGGCGAAGCTGACGCCCAGATCGGCCATGTGCGCGGTCTCGTCCATGATGTGCGCCACGTGCAGCAGCGCCTTGGACGGGATGCAGCCCACGTTCAGGCAGACGCCGCCCAGGGTGGCGTACTTCTCGACCAGCACCGTGTTCATGCCGAGGTCGGCGGCGCGGAAGGCGGCCGAGTAGCCGCCGGGGCCAGCGCCCAGCACCATCATTTCGCATTCGACGTCGACCTGGCCGCTGTAGCTGGCGGCGTTCGGTGCCGGCACCGCGTTCGGCGCGGCGGCATCGGCCTTATGGGCCGGTGCATAGGAATCGGTCGGACCGGCAGCGGCGGTCGGCGCCACAGCCTGTGCGCCGATTTGCGCGGCAGGCGCAGCAGCTGGTGCGGCGGCCGGTGCAGCAGCAGGAGCCGAAGCACCCGCGCCACTTTCGTCCAGCATCAGCAGCAGCGAACCTTCGTTCACCTTGTCGCCGACCTTCACTTTCAGTTCCTGCACCACGCCGGCGTGGGTCGACGGAATCTCCATCGAGGCCTTGTCCGACTCCACGGTCACCAGCGACTGGTCGACCTTGATCGTGTCGCCCGGCTTGACCATCAGCTCGATGATCTCGACGTCCTTGAAATCGCCGATGTTCGGGACTTTTACTTCAACAGTACTCATGCTCGGCGCTCCTTACAGAAGGGTCTTGCGCAGGTCGGCCAGCACTTCGGCCAGGTAGGCGGCGAAGCGTGCGGCGCCGGCGCCATCGATCACGCGGTGGTCGTAGGACAGCGACAGCGGCAGCATCAGGCGCGGCTGGAAAGTCGAACCGTCCCAGACCGGCTTCATGGCCGACTTCGACAGGCCGAGGATCGCCAGTTCCGGTGCATTGATGATCGGCGTGAAGGCCGTGCCGCCAATGCCGCCTAGCGACGAAATCGTAAAGGTCGCGCCCTGCATGTTGGCAGGCGAGAGCTTGCCTTCGCGTGCCTGTGCGGACAGCTCACCCATCTCGGTGGCGATCTGCGACACCGTCTTCTTGTCGGCATCCTTCACGACCGGGACCACCAGGCCGTTCGGGGTGTCGGCCGCGAAGCCGATGTTGTAGTACTGCTTGAGGATCAGGTTGGCGCCGTCTTCGCTCAGCGAGGCGTTAAATTGCGGGAACTTCTTCAGCGCGGCGACCGATGCCTTGATCACGAAGGCGAGCATGGTCAGCTTGACGGCGGACTTCTGCTTGGCCAGCGCGGCGTTCGAATCGACGCGGAACTGTTCCAGGTCGGTCACGTCGGCTTCGTCGAAGGTCGTCACGTGCGGGATCATGACCCAGTTGCGGTGCAGGTTCGGGCCGGAGATCTTCTTGATGCGCGACAGCGGCAGCAGTTCGGTCGGGCCGAACTTCGAGAAGTCGAGGGACGGCCATGGCAGCAGGTCCAGGCCCACGCCGGAGCCGCCCTTGGCTGGTGCGGCGGCGGTCGGGCCGGCGGACATCACGCCCTTGACGAAGTTCTGCACGTCCTGCTGGGTGATGCGGTTCTTCGGACCGGTGCCCGGCACGCGCGACAGGTCGACGCCGAGTTCGCGCGCGAACTTGCGGATCGATGGCGATGCGTGGGCTTTGCTTGCATCGCCGGCTGGTGCAGCGGCTGGTGCTGGTGCTGGTGCTGGTGCTGGTGCTGGTGCCGGTGCCGGCGCAGGAGCGGCCGCAGGCGCCGGTGCAGCAGCGGCGGGTGCCGGGGCCGGTGCAGCCGCAGGCGCGGCTTCAGCAGCCGGTGCAGGCGCGGCAGCGGCGCCACCTGCCGCTTCCTCGAGCATCAGCACGAGCGAACCTTCGGCGACCTTGTCGCCGACCTTGACTTTCAATTCCTTGACCACGCCCGCATGGCTGGACGGGATCTCCATGCTGGCCTTGTCGGATTCGACGGTGACGAGCGACTGGTCGACCTTGATCGTATCGCCGACTTTCACCATCAGTTCGATGACTTCGACTTCCTTGAAGTCGCCGATGTCCGGGACTTTGACTTCCACAATGCTCATAGTGTTAGCTCCGTTATTTTTTGTATGCGTGCACTGACGCGCACCCACCAGCAGGCAGGCACGCAGTCACGAGCAAATTACTGGGTCACAGGATTCGGCTTGTTCGCATCGATGCCGTACTTGGCGATCGCCTGGGCCACGATCGAACGATCGATCTTGCCTTCGTCGGCCAGCGAACGCAGCGCGGCAACCGTGATGTAGTAACGGTTCACTTCGAAGAACTCGCGCAGCTTGACGCGCGAATCCGAGCGGCCGAAGCCGTCGGTGCCCAGCACCTTATAAGTGCGGTCCTTCGGCATGTAGGCGCGGATCTGCTCGGCGAACATGCGCATGTAGTCGGTGGTCGCCACGATCGGGCCGGTGGTGTCCTGCATCAGCGAGGTCACGTAAGGCACGCGCTGTTCAAGATCCGGGTTGACCATGTTCCAGCGCTCGCAATCCTGGCCGTCGCGCGCCAGCAGCGTCAGCGACGGTGCGGACCAGACGTCGGCGGCGACGCCCCAGTCGGCCAACAAGAGTTCGGCGGCGAAGATCGATTCGCGCAGGATCGTGCCGCAGCCGATCAGCTGGACGCGGTTTTCCGTTTCGCCACCCTTCTTGAGCAGGTACATGCCCTTCAGGATGCCCTCTTCGGTGCCGGCGGTGAGACCAGGCTGCTCGTAGTTCTCGTTCATGATGGTGATGTAGTAGAACACGTCTTCCTGTTCTTCCACCATGCGGCGCAGGCCGTCACGGATGATCACCGCCACTTCGTGGCCAAAGGTCGGGTCGTACGGCAGGCAGTTCGGGACCGTCGCCGCGATGATGTGGCTGTGGCCGTCTTCGTGCTGCAGGCCTTCGCCGTTCAGCGTCGTGCGGCCGGCGGTGCCGCCCATCAGGAAGCCGCGCGCACGGATGTCGCCCGCCAGCCAGACCAGGTCGCCCACGCGCTGCATGCCGAACATCGAGTAGAAGGTATAGAACGGGATCATCGTGCGGTTGTTCGACGAGTAGGACGTCGCCGCGGCGATCCACGAGCTCATGCCGCCCGCTTCGTTGATACCCTCTTGCAGGATCTGGCCGGCCTTGTCTTCGCGGTAGTACATGACCTGGTCTTTGTCCACCGGCTCGTACAGCTGGCCCTGCTGGTTGAAGATGCCGATCTGGCGAAACAGGCCTTCCATGCCGAAGGTACGCGATTCGTCGACCAGGATCGGGACGATGCGCTGGCCCAGGCTCGGGTCCTTCAGCAGGCTCGTAATCACGCGGACGTAGGACTGCGTGGTCGAGATCTCGCGGCCAGGCGCGGTCGGCTCGAGCACGGCCTTGAACGATTCGAGCGGCGGCACGACCAGCTGCTCGTCCGCCTTCTGGCGGCGCTGCGGCAGGTAGCCGCCGAGGGCCGCGCGGCGCTCGTGCAGGTACTTCATTTCAGGCGCATCGTCGGACGGCTTGAAGAACGGGATCTCGGCCAGCTTGTCGTCCGGGATAGGAATGTTGAAGCGGTCGCGCATTTCGCGGATCGCCTCGTCGTCCAGCTTCTTGGTCTGGTGCGCGGTGTTGCGCGCCTCGCCCGACTTGCCCATGCCGAAGCCCTTGACGGTCTTCACCAGCAGGACGGTCGGCGAACCCTTGTTCTCTTGCGCGTTCTTGAAGGCCGCATAGATCTTGTGCGGATCGTGGCCGCCGCGGGTCAGGCGCCAGATGTCGTCGTCGCTCATGTTGGCGACCATCTTCAGCAGCTCAGGATGCTTGCCGAAGAAGTGCTTGCGCACGTAGGCGCCGTCTTTCGCTTTGTAGTTCTGGTATTCGCCGTCGACGGTTTCCATCATCACGCGCTGCAGGATCCCGTCCTTGTCCTTCGACAGCAGGGCATCCCACTGCGAGCCCCAGATGACTTTCACCACGTTCCAGCCGGCGCCGCGGAAGTCCGCTTCCAGTTCCTGGATGATCTTGCCGTTGCCGCGCACCGGACCGTCCAGGCGCTGCAGGTTGCAGTTGACGACCATGACCAGGTTGTCGAGCTGCTCGCGCGCGGCCATGCCGATCGCGCCCATCGATTCCGGCTCGTCCATCTCGCCGTCGCCGCAGAAGACCCAGACCTTGCGATTCGCCGTGTCGGCGATGCCGCGGGCGTGCAGGTACTTCAGGAAGCGCGCCTGGTAAATGGCCATCAAGGGGCCCAGACCCATCGAGACGGTCGGGAACTGCCAGAAGTCCGGCATCAGTTTCGGGTGTGGGTAGGACGAAAGGCCCTTGCCGTCGACTTCGCGGCGGAAGTTGAGCATCTGCTCTTCGCTGATGCGGCCTTCCAGGTAGGCGCGGGCGTAGATGCCCGGCGAGCTGTGGCCCTGGATGTACAGCAGGTCGCCGCCGTGGCCGTCGCTCGGGGCTTTCCAGAAGTGGTTGAAGCCGATGCCGAGCATGTTGGCCAGCGAGGCGAAGGACGAGATATGGCCGCCCAGGTCGCCGTCGGCGCGGTTGGCTTTCACCACCATCGCCATCGCGTTCCAGCGCATCCACGAGCGCAGGCGCTCTTCGTATTCGAGGTTGCCCGGGCAGTTCACGTTCAGGTGCGCCGGGATGGTGTTGACGTAGGCGGTATTGCTGGAGAACGGGATGTGGGCGCCGCGGCGGCGCGCCAGGTCGACCAGGCGCTCCATCAGGTAGTGCGCGCGTTCGGTACCTTCGTTTTCGATGACCGCTTCGAGCGCGTCCAGCCACTCCTTGGTTTCAAGCGAATCGGGGTCATTGGCGGCCTGGGCCGTCAACTGATCGAGTTGAGCTGACATTGGTGCGTCTCCTTGGTTGCGTGGCCCACGTCGATCTCCAGATCGCCGGCGGCGGTTTTGATGAACATGTAATGAGAATTAAGCCATGCGATTCTACCAGTGGAAATGGTCTTTTTCAAATTACGATATATCATTTCATAATATGGAATTGCGCATGCGGACTGCATCTACGACCGGCTTTTTTTACTGTCGCTCCATGTCTGGCATACCCGTAAGGTGGGCGGCTGGCCGCCCACGCGTTCCACTGGTGCCTGCCCAGTGGCGCTGCGAGTTTCATACGTCCGTTAAAGCGTGGGCAGGAGACCCGCCCACCTTACGGTTCCCAGCTATGCGCCCTGGATACGCATGCACCTCATCGCTACCAACTCTGTAAATATGACAACGAACCAGCCGGCGCGGCGCGCGATTCCGCGTGATTCCCCCTGCGCGCCGTATAATTTCATCTTTGTCCAGTGATGAGCCCCACCATGCCTGCCCAACTGATCGACGGAGTCCAACTTTCCCAGCAACTGCGTGCCGAAATCGCCGAGCGCGCAGCCAAACTCACGGCCGCGGGCCAGCAACCGGGGCTCGCCGTGATCCTCGTTGGCGAAGACCCGGCCAGCCAGGTCTACGTGCGCAACAAGGTCAAGGCCTGCGGCGACGTCGGCTTTCACTCGGTCCTGGAAAAATACGATGCGGATCTCACCGAGGCCGCCTTGCTGGCCCGCATCGCCGCGCTGAACGAAGACCCGAGCATCCACGGCATCCTGGTGCAGATGCCCTTGCCGCGCCATATCAATCCGAGCAAGGTGATCGAGGCGATCGCCACCAGCAAGGACGTCGACGGCTACTCGGTACTGTCGGCCGGCGAACTGGTCGCCAACCTGCCGGGCTTCCGCCCCTGCACCCCGTACGGCTGCATGAAGCTGATCGAATCCACGGGCACGGACCTGCGCGGCAAGCACGCCGTCGTGATCGGCCGCTCGAACACGGTCGGCAAGCCAATGGCTTTGCTGCTCTTGCAAGCCAACGCCACCGTCACCATCTGCCATAGCGCGACGCCGGACCTGGGCGTCTATACGCGCCAGGCCGACGTGGTCGTCGCCGCCGTCGGCCGCCGCAATACCGTCACGGCCGACATGGTGAAACCGGGCGCGATCGTGATCGACGTCGGCATGAACCGCGACGATGCCGGCAAGCTGTGCGGCGACGTGGACTTTGCCGGCGTGCGCGAAGTGGCCGCTCACATCACTCCGGTGCCGGGCGGCGTCGGTCCGATGACGATCACCATGCTGCTGATGAATACCGTCGAGTCCGCAGAGCGCGTGCTCGGCAAACGCCAGGAAGTGCTGAACCAGGCCACGGGAATGGATCCAAAGCCTGGCGTTGCATAAACACTTTTGGAAGGAACACCATGAGCATTGATACCAGCAATTCCCTTCTTGATTTCTCGGGCCTGCCACGCTTCGATTCGTTCCACCCGGAACATGTCACGCCGGCCATCGAGCAACTGATCAAGGAAGCCACCGACGTCGTCGCCAGGCTCGAAGCCCCGAGCGACAACGTAACCTGGGACAATTTCGTGGTGCCGCTCGAGGAAGCGACCGAGCGTCTCGGCCGCGCCTGGGGCATCGTCAACCACCTGAACCACGTGGCCGACACGCCGGAACTGCGCGCCACCTACAACGAGAACCAGCCGAAGGTGACCGAGTTCTGGACCACCCTCGGCCAGAACGAAGTCCTGTTCGACAAGTACAAGGCCATCCGCGCCGGCGCCGATTACGACAGCCTGAGCCCGGCCCGTCAACGCATCGTCGAGAACGCCCTGCGCGACTTCCGTTTGGGCGGCGCCGAGCTGCCGGCGGATAAAAAGGAACGCTTTGCCGCGATCCAGGAACAGCATGCGGCGATTTCGACGCGCTTCTCGGAAAACGTGCTCGACGCCACCAACGACTACAAGCTGATCGTCGAGAACGAAAGCGAACTGGCCGGCCTGCCCAAGGACGCCAAGGCCGCAGCGAAAGCCGCGGCGGAAGCGGCCGGCAAGAGCGGCTACCAGTTCACCCTGCACTTCCCCTCCTACTTCCCGGTCCTGCAATTCGCCGACAACCGCCAGCTGCGCGAAACGATTTATCGCGCCAGCGCCACCAAGGCCTCGGACATGGGCGCCGTGTTCAGCGAACTGGAGAAATGGGACAACAGCTCGAACATCGCCCAGCTGCTGAAACTGCGCGACGAGGAAGCGAAATTGCTCGACTACCGCAACTTCGCCGAAGTGTCGCTGGTGCCAAAGATGGCCGAGAGCCCGGAACATGTGATTTCCTTCCTGGAGGACCTGGCGCGCCGCGCGCGTCCGTTCGCCGAGAAGGATCTCGCCGAGCTGCGCGCCTTTGCCAAGGACGAGCTGGGTATCGCGGACATGCAGGCCTGGGACGTGGCCTACGCCTCGGAAAAGCTGAGAGAGAAGCGCTACGCCTTCTCGGCGCAGGAGGTGAAGGAATATTTCCCTGAGCCGAAGGTGATCGAGGGCCTGTTCAAGGTCGTGCAATCGCTGTTCTCGGTAGAGATCCGCCCGGATACCGCGCCGGTCTGGCATCCGGACGTGCGCTTCTACCGCATCGAACGCGACGGCCAGCTGGTCGGCCAGTTCTATTTCGACCTGTACGCGCGTGCCGGCAAGGGCCAGGGCGCCTGGATGGACGACGCGCGCGGCCGCCGCATGACGACGGGCGGCATCGTGCAGACGCCGGTCGCCTATCTGACCTGCAACTTCACGCCGCCGGCCAGCGTCGACGGCAAGCTGCAGCCCTCGCTCTTCACGCATGACGAAGTCACCACGCTGTTCCACGAATTCGGCCACGGCCTGCACCACATGCTAACCGAAGTCGAGGAGTTGTCGGTGTCGGGCATCTCGGGCGTCGAATGGGATGCGGTCGAGCTGCCTTCGCAGTTCATGGAAAACTTCTGCTGGGAGTGGGACGTGCTGCAAGGCATGACCGCGCACTTCCGCACCGGCGAACCGCTGCCGCGCGCGCTCTACGACAAGATGCTCGCCGCAAAGAACTTCCAGTCGGGCATGCAGACCCTGCGCCAGGTGGAGTTCTCGCTGATCGACATGCACCTGCACTACGACTTCGATCCGAACAGCCAGCGCAGCGTGCAGGAACTGATCGACGACGTGCGGAGTAAATTCTCGGTACTGATCCCGCCGTCCTTCAACCGCTTCCAGCACTCCTTCGGCCACATCTTTGCCGGGGGCTATGCGGCGGGCTACTACAGCTACAAGTGGGCGGAAGTGCTGTCGGCCGACGCCTATGCCGCTTTCGAGGAAGCGATCGAAGCCGGCGGTGGAGAACTGTCGGCGGAAACGGGCCGGCGCTTCCAGCGCGAGATCCTGGCGGTGGGCGGTTCGCGTCCGGCGCTGGAATCGTTCAAAGCCTTCCGGGGCCGGGAGCCGTCGATCGACGCTCTGCTGCGCCACAATGGCATGAACGCGTAAGCGTTCGAAGACCTGCGCACCGGCGATAAGTTCGCCGGTGCGCAGCGACGCAAACCAACCGCCTTTCGTCCCTCCGGTTTACAATCTGATCCATGACACGGATCGACTTTCACACCAATATCCCCGACAAGCTCGCCTATGCCTGCCGCCTGGCGCGCAAGGCCTACTCGTCGAAGGCTAAAATCGTCCTGCTGGCCGAGGACGACGCCCAGGCCGCGGCCCTGAACGAGGCGCTGTGGACGCTGTCGAACATCGATTTCCTGCCGCATGTGATGGCCGACGATCCGCTTGCGCCCGAAACCCCGATCATCATCACCGCCAGCGAAGAGGCGGCCCTGCCGCACCACGACATGCTGGTCAACCTCACGCGCCGCACGCCCAGCACCTTTGCCCAGTTCGCACGCGTGTTCGAAATCATCTCCACCGACGAGAGCGACGCCGCCGCCGGGCGCCAGCGCTACGTCGCCTATAAAAAGCAGTCCTATCCGCTCACCCACTTCGTCGCAGGACAATCATGAGCCAGAATCCAGCCTTCGATAGCAGCATTCCCGTGTTGACTGAAGTTGTGCTGGAGCCCGTGGTGACGCCGGCCGAGGCTGGACAGGCCGAGGCGGAAGCGGCGATTGCCGTGGCGGAGGAATTGGCGGAGGCGGAGGCGCCAGTCGAAGCTGCCGCACCTGCAGCCCTGCAGCCGCAGCCCGAACCGAACTGGGACGAGCTCGAAAGCCGCATCGTCGAGCGCGTTGTCGCGCAGCTGCAGCCACAGATCGATGCGGTCGTGCGCAATGCCCTTGCCTCGGCTGGCGACCAGATCCACATCGGCCTGCGCCAGGCGGTCGAGCAGGTCGTCGCCCAGCAAGTCGCAGCAATCCAGTTCGGCCAAAAAAGCTGACCTACGGGCGGTCTCTACGCCCCCCTCAACCGGTGCGCCGGCGTCCAATTTCGCCTTCAAACGGTGCGTGAATTCATGCATACGCACCACGCATGCCCACCCCTCGCAATACCGCTTTCCTCCCTCTCCAAATTGTTGTACCTTTGCTCTGCTGCATCAATCGCAACAGGCGTCCGCCGGCGGTGAATCGGGCGCTCGTCATCCCCACCATTTTGGAGAACGTATGACCACCAAGCTCATTCCCCTCGCCGTCGCGATGCTGTTCGCTGCCAACGCCAGCGCCCAGCAGGTCGTCAAGATCGGCCACGTCGGCCCGGTCTCCGGCCCGAATTCGCACCTCGGCAAGGACAACGAGAACGCCGCGCGCATGGCGATCGACGAGCTCAACGCAAAAGGTTTTGTCGTCAACGGCCAGAAGGTCACGCTGCAGCTGGTGGCCGAGGACGATGCCTCGGATCCGAAGCAAGGCACGGCCGTGGCGCAGAAGCTGGTCGACGCCAAGGTCAAGGGCGTCATCGGCCACCTGAACTCGGGCACCAGCGTGCCTGCATCGAAGATCTACAACGACGCCGGCATCCCGCAGATTTCGCCGGCCACCACCGCCACCCAGTACACCAAGCAGCGCTTCCCGGGCGCCTTCCGCGTGGTCGCGAACGACGCCAAGCTGGGCGGCACGCTGGGCAAGTACGCGGTGGACACGCTGAAGGCGAAGAACATCGCCGTCATCGATGACCGCACGACTTACGGCCAGGGCGTGGCGACCGAATTCCTGAAGGGTGCCAAGGGTCCCGGCGTGAAAATCGTCGGCAAGGAATTCACCAGCGCCACGGCCACCGACTACACGGCCATCCTGACCTCGATCCGCGCCAAGAAGCCGGACCTGGTCTTCTTCGGCGGCATGGATTCGGTCGGCGGTCCGATGCTGAAACAGATGAAGGCGCTCGGCATCGACGCCCGCTTCATGGGCGGCGACGGCATCTGCACCGAATCGCTGGGCCGCCTGGCGGGCGATGCGGTCGGCGAAGGCAAGGTGATTTGCGCCGAGGCCGGCGGCGTGACGGGCGACGAAGAAAAAGCGATGGCCGACTTCCGCGCCCGCTTCAAGCAGAAGACCGGGGTCGACGTGCAGCTGTATGCGCCCTACGTCTACGATGCGGTGATGGTGATGGCGGCGGCCATGCAGAAAGCGAACTCGGTCGAGCCGGCCAAGTACCTGCCGGAACTCAAGAAGATCAACTACAAGGGCGTGACCGGCCAGATCGCCTTCGACCAGAGCGGCGACATCAACAACGGCGCCCTGACCCTGTACACCTTCAAGGGCGGCAAGCGCAGCAAGATGGAGGTGATCCGCTGAGGCGGTTCCGTACTCCTGGAAAACAAAAAGCGCGCCTGGCATTGCCGGCGCGCTTTTTTATCGAGGCTGCCCCTCGGCTTACTTGGTTGCGAGCACCCACTTCACCAGGCTGCGCGCTTCCGCTTCGCTCACCTGTGGATTGGCCGGCATCGGGACCGGGCCCCAGGCGCCGGAACCGCCCTTCATGACTTTGGCGACCAGCTTGTCTTCCGCGCCTTTTTGACCGGCGTATTTAGCCGCCACATCCTTGTAGGCTGGACCGACCAGTTTGGTGCCGACTGCGTGGCAGGCCATGCAATTCTTCGCTTTTGCCAGGTCGGCTTGCGCGAAAGCGCTCGACGATGCCAGGACCGACAACAGACCGCACAAGACCAAAGAACGTTTCATCTGACTCTCCATGTGTAATGCTTGCATTCTACCGCGTTTCCGTCGAGCGAAGACCCTTGTCACACTCTGTAACCTCGCTTACGTTTTGTGGTTGTACGGTTTCCACGGTCCTGCCATATTTTGCCACAGAGCACTATTTTATTTGTAAGATGGCCGGATTCTGGAGAATGACATGCCTTTGATCCTGTTGATTGCCGCGCTCGTCGCGCTGCGTTTTTTTGAAGTCTGGCGCTTTGCCGAGCTGTCCTGGTGGTGGATCGTCGCCCTGATGGTATTCGCCTTCGTTTGGTTCGAATACGTGGAAACCCTGCTCGGCTGGGACAAGAAAAAGGCCCACGACGAGGACGACAAGCGGCGCAAGGCGCGCGTCAAGAATTCCTTCGACAAGCGCTAAATATTACCTGCTAGCAAGCTAAAGCCGTAGCCGATACCGTTTATGTAGAATGAATGACCACGCTACATACGGGAACCGCGCATGCAGGATGTGTTGACCAGCCACTGGACCGAGGAGCAAGCCGCCGCGCTGACGCGCCTTATGCTGGAGGGCACGCAGCAGTACGGCGTGATGTTCTACGACATCGAACGCCGCATTACGGGCTGGAACGAAGGCGCACATACCATCACCGGCTGGACGGCCCAGGAACTGCTGGGCCAGCCGATCGCGACGATCTTCGTGCCCGAAGACCGCGACCGCAAGCTCGACGAACACGAAGCCAACATGGCGCGCCTGCTCGGCGCCGGCGAGGACGAGCGCTGGCACATGCGCAAGGACGGCTCGCGCTTCTGGGCCAGCGGCGTCAGCATCATGCTCAGGGATGCAGCCGGCGAGCCTTGCGGCTTCGTCAAGATCTTTCGCGACGCCACCCACCTGCGCGCGCGCATGAAATACCTGGAAAACATTCTGCAGGAATGCAACGCCCGCCAGAGCGAAAAGGATGTGTTCATCGGCACCATCGCGCACGAGCTGCGCAATCCCCTTTCGCCGCTGAAGACGGCGCTCGAATTGCTCAAGCGCTCGCCCGAGCAGCACGCGCGCTTCGAATACCCGATCAAGATCATGGACCGCCAGGTCGGCTTCCTCGAGCGCCTGGTGGAAGACCTGGTCGACCTGACGCGGGTCCAGGCCGGCAAGATGAGCATCGCCTACGAAACGGTCCAGCTGCAGGCTTTTATCCAGGAAGTGCTCGACAGCTGCTGCCCGGCCGCCCAGGCCAAGGGCCTGCACATCCGCTCGATCGTACCCTCGGTGCCGATCGAGATCGAAGTCGATCCGCGCCGCCTGCAGCAGGTGATGACGAACCTGATGAACAATGCCATCAAGTACACGCCCGGCGGCGGCAGCATCTGGCTGAAAGCCACTACCGACCAGACCCATTTCCTGTGCTACGTGAAGGACAACGGCCAGGGCATCAGCGCCGAACTCTTGCCGCATATTTTCAACGTCTTCACCCAGGCCGAGGACGCGCATGCGGGCCGCGGCGCCGGGCTCGGGATTGGCCTGGCCGTGGTGCGCGAGATCGTCAGCCTGCATCAGGGAACGGTCGAGGTACGCAGCGAAGGGCCGGGCAAGGGAAGCGAATTCAGCATTCGCATTCCCTTGAAGAGGCCGGCGGGATCGGCGCCGGAACCGCTGGACGGGCGCAGATAAGTCTTTACCCCGTCACCGCGCCCTTGCTCGCGCTCGAGGCCAGCGCCGCGAACTTGGCCAGCACCCCGCGCGTGTAGCGCGGGGCCGGCCGGGTCCAGGCGGCGCGCCGGCGTGCCAGCTCCTCGTCCGCCACGTTCAGCTGGATCAGGAGCCGGTTCGCATCGATCGTCACCGAATCGCCTTCCTGCACCAGCGCGATCGTGCCGCCCTCGAAGGCTTCCGGCGAGACGTGTCCGACCACCATACCCCAGGTGCCGCCCGAGAAGCGGCCGTCGGTAATCAAGCCCACCGATTCGCCGAGGCCCTTGCCGATCAGGGCGCCGGTCGGCGCCAGCATTTCCGGCATGCCCGGCCCACCCTTCGGGCCGAGGTAGCGTAGCACCAGCACGTCGCCGGGCCGGATGCGGTCGCCGAGGATGGCGTCCATTGCCGAGTCTTCGTCGTCGAAGACGCGGGCGGGCCCAGTGATCGCGGGATGTTTCAGGCCAGTGATTTTCGCCACCGCCCCTTCCGGCGACAAATTGCCTTTCAGGATAGCCAGGTGTCCCTGGGCATACAGGGCTTGGGAGATGGGCCGGATCACGTCCTGGTCCGCGCGCGGCACGCCCGGCACGTCCGCCAGTTCCTCGGCCAGCGTGCGGCCGGTGATCGTGATGCAGTCGCCGTGCAGCAGGCCGGCGTCGAGCAGCAGCTTCATCACTTGCGGCACGCCACCCGCCTTGTGCAGGTCGGTCGCGACATACTGGCCGGATGGCTTCAGGTTGCAGATCACCGGCACCTTGCGCCGTACGGCCTCGAAATCGTCCAGCGTCCACGGCACGTCGGCGGCGTGGGCAATCGCTAGGTAATGCAGCACGGCGTTGGTCGAGCCGCCGGTCGCCATGATCAGGGACACCGCGTTCTCGATCGATTGTCGAGTGATGATGTCGCGCGGCTTCAGATCGCGTTTCACGGCTTCCACCAGTACGCGCGCCGACTCGGCGCAGGACGCGACTTTTTCCTCGTCCGGATTGGCCATGGTCGAGGAATACAGCAGCGACATGCCCAGCGCCTCGAAGGAGGACGACATCGTGTTCGCCGTGTACATGCCGCCGCAGGAACCGGACGAGGGACAGGCATTGCGCTCGATCCCCTGGAAGTCTTCCTGGCTCATGCGCCCGGCCGTGAATTCGCCGACCGCCTCGAAGCTCGAGACGATGGTCAGGTCCTTTCCCTTCCAGTGGCCCGGCTTGATCGTGCCGCCGTAGACGTAAATGCCCGGCACGTTCGCGCGTGCCAGCGCGATCATCCCGCCCGGCATGTTCTTGTCGCAGCCGCCGATGACGACGACGCCGTCCATCCACTGGCCGTTGACGCAGGTTTCGATGCAGTCGGCAATGACTTCGCGCGAGATCAGCGAAAACTTCATGCCCTCGGTGCCCATCGACATGCCGTCGGAAATGGTCGGCGTGCCGAACACCTGCGGGTTGGCGCCGCTGGCTTTCACCGTGGCGACCGCGGCGTCGGCCAGTTTTTGCAGGCCGGAGTTGCAGGGCGTGATGGTCGAGTGGGCGTTGGCGACGCCAATCATGGGTTTACCGAAGTCTTCTTCCCGATAACCCATCGCGTAGTACATCGAGCGGTTCGGGCTGCGGGCGACGCCTTCGGTGACGTTGCGGGAACGGCTGTTGTAGCGCGGCTGATCAGGCATGGCGACCTCCTCGTAAGCAGTCCTCCGAGAATGCCTTGCGCGCAGGGGAGCGTCAAATATAAGATTGATATGCGAAACATATCAGTCTTCATAAAATCCATGGAAATGCATATCGAATGAATCTTGAACTGCGCCAGCTGCGCTATTTCGTCACCGTCGCCGAAGAGCTGCACTTCGGCCGCGCCGCCGAACGCCTGCACATGACCCAGCCGCCACTGTCGCAGACGATCGCCGCGCTGGAAGAGACCCTGGGCGCGCCCCTGTTCCTGCGCACCCGGCGCCAGGTCGAACTGACGCCGGCCGGCGCCGCCCTGCTGCCCGAGGCGCGCCGCCTGCTCGATGGCGCCGCCGGCCTGCCGGAACTGGTGCGCCGCGCCGCCGCCGGCGAATCGGGGCGCCTCGCGCTGTCCTTCGTCACGCCGGCCGATTACAGCGTCCTGCCCGGCCTGCTGCGCGACTACAGCGCGGCCTATCCGAACGTGCACCTGGTGCTGCAGGAAGCGACGACCGATGTGCAAGTCGACGATCTCCTGCATGAACGCATCGACGCCGGCCTCTTGATCCCGCCGCTGTCGGAAAAGGCGCAGGCCCAGCTGGACTACATGAAAGTGCTGGAAGAACCGCTGGTGCTGTGCGCGCCAGCGGGCCTGCTGCCCGCCGGCGGCAAGCCGGTCGACCTCAAAACGCTGCGCCAGCTGCCCCTGATCATTTTCCCGCGCAAGAGCGCCCCTGCCCTGCACGACGCCATCCTCAGCTGCTTCCACGAGGCGGGCTTGTCGCCAGAAATTGGCCAGGAAGCGATCCAGATGCAAACCATCGTCAGCCTCGTCTCCGCGGGCATGGGCTTGGCACTTGTGCCACAATCCGTGTCGAACCTGATGCGCCCCGGCGTAGAATACCGTGCCCTGGCCAGCGCCACGCCACTCGTGGAACTGGGCCTGGCCTGGCGCCGCGACAAGGTCTCGCCGGTGCTGCGGGGCTTTTTGGAATTAGTGAGGAAAACTTAATATGCTGGTACACCCGAATCCGGACCCGATCGCCTTCTCGATCGGTCCGGTCGACATCCACTGGTACGGCCTGATGTACGTGGTCGCCTTTGCCCAGTTCCTGATGCTGGGCCGCGTGCGCGTGAAGCAGCCGCACATCGCCGCCCAGGGCTGGAAGAACGAGGACCTGGACGATATGCTGTTCTACGGCATGCTCGGGGTCGTGATCGGCGGCCGTCTCGGCGAGGTGCTGTTCTACCAGCCGGCCCATTTCCTTGCGAACCCGATCGAGATCTTCCAGGTCTGGAAAGGCGGCATGTCCTTCCACGGCGGCTTCCTCGGCGTGCTGATCGCGATGGCGCTGTGGGCGCGCAAGGCCGGACGCAACCTGCTCGACGTGTACGACTTCATCGCCCCGATGGTCCCGCTCGGCTACGCCGCCGGCCGCCTGGGCAATTTCATCAACCACGAACTGCCGGGCCGCGTCGCCGACCCGAGCCTGCCGTGGGCCATGCTGTGGCCGAACCCGAACGGCGTCGGCTACCTCGATACCCTGCGCCATCCTTCGCCGATCTACCAGATGCTGGTCGACGGCCTGCTGGTGTTCCTGATCCTGTGGCCGTTTGCGCGCAAGGCGCGTCCGCGCCTGGCGGTCGGCGCGATGTTCACCCTGCTCTATGGCTGCGCCCGCTTCTTTACCGAATGGTTCCGCGTGCCGGATTGGGAAACGACAGTCGCCGGCCTGCCGATCACCTCGGGACAGGTGCTGTCGCTGCCGATGATCGTCGCGGCGCTGGTCATGCTGGCCTGGGCCTACTCGCGAGACGGGAAACAACCGGTACGGGTTTAAACCCAAGACCTGCAAACAACAACAGCGCCGCGGCGCCGTTGTTGTTTGCGGAGATGTTACGTCGCCGCTTTCCAGAACATGTAGGCCGCGAGCGCGTACAGCAGCACCGCAAACACCTTCTGCAGCTGGCGCACCGGCATCCGGTGCGCCGTCCTCGCCCCCAGCGGCGCCGTCATCACGCTGGCCGCGACGATGATCGCCAGCGCCGGCACATAAATGAAACCGAGCGAATAGTCCGGCAAGCCCGGTTCGCCCCATCCATAGAAGACGTTCGCGATCGTGCCCGCGAAGGCGATCGGAAAGCCGAGCGCCGCGCTGGTCGCGACCGCATTATGGATGCGCACGTTACACCAGGTCATGAAGGGCACCGAAATGAATCCGCCGCCGGCGCCGACCAGTCCCGCCAGGATGCCGATCAGGCCGCCCATGCCGAACATGCCGGCCGTGCCGGGCAATTCGCGCGCCGCCGCCGGCTTCTTGTTGATCAGCATTTGCGTGGCCGAGAAGGCGACGAAGGCGCCGAAGAACCAGGCCAGCGTCGACGCATTCATCTGCTTGCCGATCCAGGGTCCGATGACGGAACCAAGCAGGATACCCGGCGCCAGCAGCGCGACGATGCGCCACACCACCGCCCCATGCTTGTGGTGCGCGCGCACCGAGGACAGCGAGGTGAACATGATGGTGGCCAGCGAGGTGGCGATCGCCATGTGCACCACCAGCGCATCGGGCACGCCGCGCGAGGTCAGCACCATGGTGATGAAGGGCACCAGGATCATGCCGCCGCCGATGCCGAGCAGGCCGGCCGCGAAGCCGCCGAAGCAGCCCATGCCCAGCAGGGCCAGGATCAGGAACGGGTCCATGCGGCCTCCCCTGCGGCACGGAGCGCACAGGCACGGCCTGCGGCGGGAGAAAACATCAACGGTGAAGCCATCGGCCAGCCTTATCAAACGGATGAGACCAGCATACTAGCCGAATGTGGGTGCCGCCGTGCGACGTCCTCCCGAATTCGGAGGCCGCTCGCTCAGGCCGTGGCCGAGCGTGCGCCGAAGCAGCGCAGCAGGGCCGCGGCCAGCGCCACGGCCAGCAGCGCGCCCCCGATCAGGTGCATGCTCGCCAATGGAGCGAGCAGCATGGCGAGCATGTAGGCGAGGCCACCCAGCACCAGGCTCCAGCCGGCGAAGCGGCGCGCGGCCTGTTCCGCCTGCGGCGAGCAGCGCAGCCGCGCCAGCTGCGTGAGCGACTTCGGAATCACGTTCGCGTAGAACACGACGATGAAGCCGAGCAGCACACCGGTCAGGCGCTGCGCGCACTCGGGCGACAGGTATGCGGGCGCGGCCCACTTCAGTACGGCAGCGCCGCCGATGACGATTGCTGCGCCCAACAAGGAACGGACCAAGGGGAAAGCTCGCTTCATGACTTCTCCTGTTTCGATTCGACTTCGGGAAGGCCGGATTCCGGCCGCGTGACCTGCAATCCAAACGTTTGCGCAAAAGCGAGCAGCGCTTCTTCCAGCACCGACAACTTCAGGCGGTAGGTGACGTTCCTGCCCTGCTTTTCGGCCTCGATCAGGCCGGCGTTGACCAGCACGGCGAAGTGGGCCGACATGGTCGGCTTCGAGACCTCGAACATGTCGGCCAGTTCCCCCGCGCCGATGGGTCCGGCCTGCAGCAGTTGCAGGACCTTGCGGCGGGTGGGGTCGGACAGGGCTTTGAATACGGTGCTCATGGAATCGATTATTAGCTAAGCATCTAACTATCGTCAAGCGCTTTCGCGCGTGGTCGTGTCAAACCTAACTTAGAGCGTCTTACAAAACTGGCAGGGCAAGGCGAAGCGCCGAAGACAGTACGAGCGTACGGCGAGGCGCTGCAACGCAGCCATGGCAGTTTTGTTAGGCGCTCTTAGTCTTTTGCGCGGACGAACGCGAGGATCGTATTCCACTGCCCGGCGGTCACCGGCGAAATGGAAAGCCTGCTGCCTTTCTGCAGCAAGACCATGTCTTCCAACGCGGGCATCGCGCGCATTTCGGACAATGGCAAATAGCGGCCTTTCTCTTTTGCCCGCACGTCGACCGATATCCAGCGCGGTTGCGCGGGCGTCGCTTTCGGATCGAAGTATTTGCCGGCGCTATCGAATTGGCTGGCGTCCGGATAAGGACCGCTCGCCACTTCCGCAATCCCTGCGACGCCGGGAACGGCGCAACTGGAATGATAAAAGAGGATGCCGTCGCCGATTTGCATGGCGTCGCGCATGAAATTACGGGCCTGGTAGTTGCGCACGCCGAACCAGGCGACGGTCTGTCCGGGCGCTGCGAGAACGTCGTCGAAACTGACTTCATCGGGTTCGGATTTCATCAACCAGTAGCGCATCTGCTCCATACCTTCCAAAATAAGCGGGCATAAAAAAACGGCTGCGTGCATTGTGCCCGCAACCGCTTTTATGGAATGTAGCCCCGCCTGTGCCGTTTTTTGCCGGCATCCCGAACCTGATGGCTCAAGGTGGTCACAGTCAGTCCAATTTCGGGTTCGTCGAACTAGCGACGCTCACGCCCATCAAACACTATCCCGCAACCTATGCATGTAAATGGTTCAAGGAATATATGGCAATCTCGAACACCGCAGGGTGCCTCGCAGTTTACTCGCTTGAAGCCCGGTGTCAAACGAATTTGGCCGCTCAGGACAAATTTTCTTGCGGCGCCAGAGCCTGGTCGAGGACGCTGTGCATCGCCTCGAGTTTTTGTTTCACTTCGAGCATCGTCATGTCCGACAGCGGACCTTGCGGCGACTTGACCGACAGGAATTCGGCGGCCACGCTGAGCGCGGCCATGACGGCGATGCGGTCGTTGCCCTTTACTTTTCCGGAGTCGCGCAGCGCGGTCATCTTGCCGTCGAGGTAGCGCACGGCATCGCGCAGCGTCGCCTGCTCGCCTTCCTTGCAGGCCAGGCGGTAGGGCTGGCCCATGATTGTCACATCCAGGTAAATCATCGGGCGGCCTCGGCATCAACGGGTTCGGCGTCTTCGTCTTCCTCTACTTCCGGCGCGGGCAATTGCTCGATCACGGCTTCGACCCGGTGCTGGACTTCGGTAAGGCGCTCGAGATAGGCCATGTTCTCCTCGCTCAGCAGCTTGTTGGTCTGCTGCAGGAGCGCGTTCTCGCGGCGCAGCGATCCGACCAGCGCAGCAAGGCGCTCGATCTTGTCGGATAGGTCTTGGAATTCGGAAATCATTCGTAACTATAGGTCCGATATGGTTTGACAGTCAACATGATAGCGTGTCATGCGGTTTGACTGGTTTTCTTGATACTTTGATCCCGATCAATCGCCCGCCAACAGTGCGTCAAGTCCTTGTCCATCGGTGCTAGTCTCTCCGCTTTGTCTCTGTGCCATGGCGAACCGGCAAGCCATCCAGCCTGCATGACTTGAGCCTGATCAGAGCGGTGCAGTTTATTTCGCAACATCGCAGCTTGAAATGCCCCATTATCGTCCCTATAATTAGCACTCGTTAGATGAGAGTGCTAACAACCTCTTCCCGCCGCAGCGCAGATGCGAAGCGGCACACAACGCAAACAAAGCTAGTCCAAACCACTGAATAAAGGAGTTTTGCATGAACCTTCGCCCTCT
This sequence comes from Massilia sp. Mn16-1_5, assembly GCF_004798585.1. Classification (GTDB taxonomy): domain Bacteria; phylum Pseudomonadota; class Gammaproteobacteria; order Burkholderiales; family Burkholderiaceae_D; genus Telluria. The sequence goes on along the minus strand of NZ_PPXQ01000003.1, from coordinate 198,476 downwards.
GCACGATCGCGTTATCGTGAAGCGTCTCGACCAGGAAACCAAGACTGCCTCCGGCCTGATCATCCCTGATGCAGCCGCCGAGAAGCCGGACCAGGGCGAGATCCTGGCTGTCGGCAACGGCAAAGTCCAGGACAACGGTCAAGTCCGTGCACTGGAAGTCCAGGTTGGCGACCGCGTCCTGTTTGGCAAGTACTCGGGCCAGACCGTCAAGGTCGACGGCCAGGAACTGCTGGTGATGCGCGAAGAAGACATCATGGCCGTGCTGGTCAAGTAATCCTCCCCTCAGAAACTCTCTCGGAGAAATAAAAAATGGCAGCTAAAGAAGTTATTTTCGGCGACGCAGCGCGCGCCAAGATGGTTGAAGGCGTCAACATCCTCGCCAACGCAGTCAAGGTTACCCTGGGTCCTAAGGGCCGCAACGTCGTGCTGGACCGCGCCTTCGGCGCCCCGACCGTCACCAAGGACGGCGTCTCGGTCGCGAAAGAGATCGAACTCAAAGACAAGCTCATGAACATGGGCGCGCAGATGGTCAAGGAAGTCGCCTCTAAAACCAGCGACAACGCCGGCGACGGCACCACCACCGCGACCGTGCTGGCACAAGCCATCGTGCGCGAAGGCATGAAGTTCGTTGCCGCAGGCATGAACCCGATGGACCTGAAGCGCGGCATCGACAAGGCCGTTGCTGCCACCGTCGAAGAACTGCAGAAGATCGCCAAGCCATGCACCACCTCGAAGGAAATCGCGCAAGTCGGCGCCATCTCCGCGAACTCGGACTACTCGATCGGCGAGCGCATCGCTGAAGCGATGGAAAAGGTCGGCAAGGAAGGCGTCATCACCGTCGAAGACGGCAAGTCGCTGAACGACGAACTCGACATCGTCGAAGGCATGCAGTTCGACCGCGGCTACCTGTCGCCTTACTTCATCAATAACCCGGACAAGCAAGTCGCCATCCACGACAATCCGTTCGTCCTGCTGTGCGACAAGAAGATCTCGAACATCCGTGACCTGCTGCCGGTGCTGGAGCAAGTTGCAAAAGCCGGCCGTCCGCTGGTCATCATCGCCGAAGACATCGAAGGCGAAGCGCTGGCGACCCTGGTCGTCAACAACATCCGCGGCATCCTGAAGACCGTTGCTGTCAAGGCTCCAGGCTTCGGCGACCGTCGCAAGGCCATGCTGGAAGACATCGCCGTCCTGACCGGCGGCCAGGTGATCGCAGAAGAAGTCGGCCTGACCCTGGAAAAGGTCACGCTGGCGGAACTGGGCCAGGCCAAGCGTATCGAAGTCGGCAAGGAAAACACCATCATCATCGACGGTGCAGGTTCGGCTGAGAACATCGAAGCGCGCGTCAAGCAAGTGCGTATCCAGATCGAAGAAGCGACCTCGGACTACGACCGCGAGAAGCTGCAAGAGCGCGTGGCCAAGCTGGCCGGCGGCGTTGCCGTGATCAAGGTCGGCGCTGCCACCGAAGTCGAAATGAAGGAAAAGAAAGCACGCGTGGAAGACGCGCTGCACGCCACCCGCGCTGCGGTTGAAGAAGGCATCGTGCCAGGCGGCGGCGTCGCCCTGCTGCGTGCCCGCGCCAACCTGCAAGTGCAAGGCGACAATCCTGACCAGGAAGCCGGCATCAAGATCGTCCTGCGCGCAATGGAAGAGCCGCTGCGCATGATCGTCCAGAACGCAGGCGAAGAAGCATCGGTCGTCGTCTCGGGCGTGCTGGCCGGCCAGGGCAACTACGGCTACAACGCCGCCAACGGCACCTACGGCGACATGGTCGAAATGGGCGTGCTGGACCCAGCCAAGGTCACCCGCTCGGCCCTGCAGAACGCAGCGTCGATCGCCGGCCTGATGCTGACCACCGACTGCATGGTCTCGGAAGTCGTCGAAGACAAGCCGGCCGGCGGCATGGGCGGCATGGGTGGTATGGGCGGCATGGGCGGCATGGACGGCATGATGTAATAGCCGCATCCGGGCGCCGCTTCGCCGGCGCCTTGCTGCACAATCAAGCCTGCAGGGTTCGCGCCTTGCAGGCTTTTTACTTTTTGGAGAAGACGATGCCTACTGTGGATGCAAACGACCTCGAAGACGCCGTGCTGATCGTATCGGAGTCAGGCACCTCCGATCAGGCCTGGGTATCCCTGGATACGGGCCAGGTGCTGATCCGCTCGGAGATGGTGGACGAGGAGCTGGCGCCTTTGCCGGACGATATCGATACCTCGCCGCGCTACATTCCGGTGCCGCATATGCGTACGCTCGACCTCGGGCTCGAACTGGTCTTCGATTTCGCCGATGCGGCCATGCCGGACGACGCCGATGACGTGCGCCAGATGTTCAAGCGCTCGGAGGCGTATCGCCATTTCTCGGAGCTGGTCGAGGAGCGTGGACTGACGGACCGCTGGCATGATTTCCGCGAGGCGCAGACGCGTGCAGTATTGGCGGGGTGGTGCGAAGAGAACGGCTTGCAGCTGGGCTAAAAATCGGCGGGCATGCCCGCCCTACGATACCCGTGGCCGAGGTGCACCGTAGGGCGGGCATGCCCGCCGAATGTATGGCCGCGAACCGTCACTGGCCCGCCCGCCCCCGAAACCGCGTCAACTCTTCCGTCAAATACGGCCCGCTGGCCACCGCCTTCCCTCCCCCGCACTTTACCTGGTACGGCTTCCCACTCATGCTGCTTTCGGTCGCCGCACGTTCGATGAAGGACTCGGCATTCGGCACCAGATCGCGCTTGAGCAGATAGTCATATTTCTTCTTCAAATGCGCCCGCGCCTCCGCGCCCTCATGCCAACTGCCGTTGCGGTTGAACTGGCAGCCCGGCGTCGCGACGTAGTCGAGCAGGTGCGCGATCTCGGCCTGGGCCTTCGCATCGGGCGCGGCAAAGGCCGCGCCGTGCAGGCCCACGGCGAGCAGGATGATGCCGGCATATCGGTTGAGTCGCATGGTTCCTCCTGATGGCAAGCGATATGCCGAGTCTAGCATTCGTACGATCCGCACCGAATACATTGCGGCTACGCCCTGAGCGCGTCACCTAACAGACGCGAGCGTACGTGCAGCCTATCGTCCCCGCTCCATTCACAGAGGAGCGAACATGATCAAGGTCACCGGCTACGCGGCCAAGCATTCCTACAGCCGCCTGAAACCCTACGAATTCGAGCGCGAGGAAGCGGGCGCGCACGAGGTCGAAATCGATGTGCTGTATTGCGGCGTCTGCCATTCGGACATCCACCAGGTCAAGAACGAGTGGTCGAATACGGTCTATCCCTGCGTGCCCGGGCACGAGATCGTAGGCCGCGTCACGAAAGTCGGCCCGGCCGTGAAGCGCCATGCGGTGGGCGACATCGTCGGCGTCGGCTGCATGGTCGACAGCTGCGGCCAGTGCGAAGCCTGCAAGTGCGGCGACCAGAATTACTGCGGTAGCCCGAACAGCTGGCTGGCGACCTACAACGGTCCGATGATCCCGAAGGCGAAGGCCGGCGAAAACATCTACGGCAAGGACAACACCTTCGGCGGCTATTCGAACGTACTCGTGGTGAAGGAAGACTTCGTACTGAAGATCCCGGCAGCTTTGCAGCCGGAAGTCGCGGCGCCGATCCTGTGCGCCGGCGTGACGACCTACTCTCCGATGAAGCATTGGGGCGTGAAGGCCGGCGACAAGGTCGGCATCATCGGCATGGGCGGTCTCGGCCACATGGCCGCAAAAATCGCCAAGGCGATGGGCGCCGAGGTGACGCTGTTCACGACGACGAAGGAAAAGATCGAGGAAGCGCAGAAGCTCGGCTTCCAGGCGGTGCTGGAGAAGGACAAGAAGGCGCTGGAAGAACTGGAGAAGAGCTTCGACTTCATGCTCTCGACCGTGCCCGAGAAGCACGACCTGAATCCCTTCGTCGAACTGCTCAAGCGCGACAGCGTGCTGTGCGTGGTCGGCGCGCTCGAGCCGCTGGCGCCGACGGACAACATGGCCATGGCGCAGATGCGCCGTTCGGTGGCCGGCTCCCTGATCGGCAACCTGGCCGAGACCCAGGAAATCCTGGACTTCTGCGCCGAGCACGGCATCGGCCCGGAGATCGAGATGATCCGCATCCAGGACGTGAACGATGCGTATAAAAAGGTCGAGAAAGGCGAGGTGCGTTTCCGCTACGTGATCGACATGGCCTCGCTCAAGGAGGAGATCGCGGGCGAACAGTAATCGGCTGCAAAGCGCACCCGCGACGCGTCATTACGCCAGGGCCGGGCGCCGCGCCACCGCGAAGGCGGCGCGTGCCGCCGGCTGCTGCGCGTCGTCGGCCAGCTTGAACACGCTGACCGCCTGCAGCAGCTGGTCCGCCTGTTCGTGCATGGCGTTCGAGGCGGCGGCGGCCTGCTCGACCAGGGCCGCGTTCTGCTGGGTCACCTGGTCCATCTGGCTGATGGCCCCGTTGATCTGGCCGATGCCGGCGGTCTGCTCGTTGGTGGCAACCGTGATCTCGCCGATGATGTCGGTCACGCGCTGGACACTGCCGACGATCTCGTTCATCGTCGCGCCGGCCTGGTCGACCAGCCTGGCGCCATCGTCGACGCGGGTGACCGAAGCATCGATCAGGACCTTGATTTCCTTGGCCGCCGCGGCCGAGCGGTGCGCCAGGTTGCGCACTTCGCTGGCGACGACCGCGAAGCCGCGGCCCTGTTCGCCCGCCCGGGCAGCTTCGACGGCCGCATTCAGCGCCAGGATATTCGTCTGGAAGGCGATGCTGTCGATGACGCCGACGATGTCGGCGATCTTCTTCGACGATTCGTTAATCGCCGCCATGGTCTCGACCACCTGCGACACCACGACGCCGCCGCGGCCCGCCACTTCGCTGGCCGAGGTCGCGAGCAGGCTGGCCTGGCGCGCATTGCCGGCGTTCTGGGCGACCGTCGAGGTCAGCTCTTCCATCGAGCTGGCCGTCTCTTCCAGCGATCCGGCCTGCTCTTCGGTACGCGCCGAGAGATCGAGGTTGCCGGCGGCGATTTCCGAGGAGGCCGTGGCGATCGCATGTGAACCGCTGCGGATCTCCGTGACGAGGCCGAGCAGGTGCTCGTTCATGTCGGCCAGCGCGTCCTGCAGGGCGCCGATTTCATCCTTCGCACTCGCCTGGCGGCGGCTGGTCAGGTCGCCGGCGGCGACGCGGCGCGCCAGGCTGACTGCGGCCTGCACCGGACGCGTGATCGAGCGGGTCAGCCACCATGCGCACAGGGCGCCGAAGGCCACGCTCAGGACACCGAGCAGGACCACCGTGCGGCGGCTGTCTTCCTTGACGTGCTGGATCTGCTGCTGCAGCTCGTCGACCTGCTTGCGCTGCAGGGCCACCAGGGACTGGATGTTGGCCTGGTAGGCCTGGGCGGCCGGGATGTAGACCTTGTCGTGCACCTGCATCGATTCTTCGATCTTGCCCTCGCTCTTCAGGCGCACGGCTTCGGCGCGCCCGCCCGCATACGCGCCGCGCAGCGAGATCATCCTGGCGAAGGTCTCCTTTTCTTCCGGCGTGCTGAGGAGCTTCTCGACTTCCTTCAGGTAGGTCGCCGCCTTGGCGTTGGTTTCCTCGGTGTTCTTGGCGAAGAACTCGGTCAGCGAGGTATCGCTGCTCTTGATGATGGCCGAGGTGCGGATCACGGCGACGGCGATGTTGGCGCTCCAGTCGCTGATCATGCGTTCCTTCTTGACCGGCTGGTCGAGCATCTGCTCGGCGGCATCGGCGACCGCATTCAGTTTCAGGATGCCGATCACCGTGATCAGAATCGACAGGGCCAGCACGACGGCGAAGCCAAGGGCCAGGCGCTGGCCGATCTTCATGTTGGATAACAAATTCATGACGTGTACTTATGTGCTTTCAGTGGAGAGACGCATCGGTTTGACGAGAAACGCCGAATAACCGATATATCGTTTATGAATTACTACGTTCTATTTCATCAATTCTACGCATAAAATCAAATGTTGGCTTAGAGCAACAAGTGTTTTACTTAAATTAACGCGTTTCATATTGCTTGACCCCGGCGCATGTCGGGGCTACTGTACTATCAATACTAGTACAGATAGACAGCCATGACCCGACGCACTCTTCTCCTCATCAACATCAGCCCCGGCGACCCGCGCCCGATCGCACGCCAGATCGTGGACGGCGTCCGGCGCCTGGTCGCCAGCGGCGAGCTGCCGGTCGGCGCCGCCGTGCCCAGCGTGCGCGGCCTGGCGCAGCAGCTGACGATCAACCCGAACACGGTGGCCAAGGCCTATAACGAACTCACCAGCGAAGGCTGGCTCGACGCCCGCCCCGGCCTTGGCCTGTTCGTGGCGCCGCCGCGCCAGCGCCTGTCGGAAGACGAGCGCGCGCGCCGCCTCGACGAAGCGGTGGTGCGTTTCACGGGAGACGTCATCGGCCTGGGTTACGCGCCCGACACGGTGCTGCGCCGCGTCGCCGACGAACTGGCGCAGTGCGCGCCGAAGAAGACCGCGTGAGGAGCGCACGATGTATGCCATCGATACCCGTGCGCTGTGCCTGCGCTACCGCGGCAAGAGCGCGCTCGACCACTTGACGCTGGCCCTGCCGCGCGGCGGCATCCATGCCATTGTCGGCGCCAACGGCGCCGGCAAATCCTCGCTGTTTCGCATCCTGCTCGGTTTTACCGCGCCCACCAGCGGCAGCGCACGCGTGCTCGATTGCGACAGCGGCGCGCTCACGCCGGCCCTGCGCGGCCGCATCGGCTTCGTCAACGAAGAGCACACCCTGCCCGGCTGGATGCGCATCGCCGAACTGGCCGCGATGCAGGCGCGCCAGTACCCGCGCTGGAACGGCGAGCGCTACGCCCAGGTCCTGCGCAACTTCAACGTGCACGCCGACCAGAAGATCGCCCAGCTTTCGCGCGGCGAACGCGCCGGCGTAAACCTGGCACTGGCCCTGGCGCAAAGCCCGGACCTCTTGATCCTCGACGAACCGACCCTGGGCCTGGACGTCGTCGCCAAGCGCGCCTTCCTCGAGGCGCTGCTCTTCATCACGCTCGAAGAAGACGCCACCATCGTCTACTGCTCGCACCAGATGGAAGAGATCGAGCGCGTCGCCGACAACCTGGTGATCCTCGAACGCGGCGCGCTGCGCCACATGTCCCCGCCCGGCGACTTCTGCGAACGTGTGCACCTGTGGGTGGCGGAGTTCCCGTTCCGCGTGCCGGACCTGTCATCCCTGCCCGGCCTGCTCGAGGTGCGCCTCATCGACGGCCTGACGCACCTGATGGTGTTCGACCAGGGCGACGACTTCGGCAGCCGCCTGCGCCTGCTCGGCGCACGCAGCGTGCACCAGTCGGCGGTCGGCCTGGACCGCGCCATCAACGGTTTCCTGGCGCGTGGCCACGTGGCCAATGCCTCCCTTCCCACCGCAGCCTGAGGCTCCCATGAAAGAACTGTTCCTGAGCGAGCTGCGGCGCTTCCGCGCCGCGGCCCTCGTCGCCACCGCCATCCACCTGGTGCTGCAACTGTGCGCCGGCCGCCTGGCGGACCCGCTGCTGCTGTCCTGGCAGCCGCACGCCGTGTTCCTGTTGTTTTATGTGCTGTGCGGCTTCGGCTTCGCCGTCTACCAGTTCGGCACCTACCGCCAGCCCAGCCGCTGGATCTGGCTGCTGCACCGCCCGCTCGCACCGCAGCGCGTGGGCGCCGCCCTGGCGCTGGCTTCAAGCTGCCTGATCCTGCTGGCCATCGGCCTGCCCCTGCTGCTCGCGGTCGGCCTCACGGACGTCCTCAGCACCCGCACGGTCGATGCGCGTCACTATCTGATGGTGCTGTTCGTCGTGCTGTTCTGCCTGAACGGCTGGCTGGCCGGCGCCTACGTCATGCTGAACGGACGCCTGAGCGCGACCGTCGTCGTGCTGCTGCCGGTGCTGCTGATGGGGCGCCTGGCCGCGGGCGCCGACCTGCTGCTGCCCGGCGCGATCTGCACCGCCCTGCTGGCCGGCCTGGCGCTGGGCGCATTCAAACCCGAACGCACGGCGCCGCCGCAGCGCCTGCCGGCCCTGCTGGCGGCCGGCCTGCCCCTGCAGCTGGGCTTTTATTTCACCCTGCTGTGGACCGGCTCGCTGGCCTTCCAGTACGGCGAGATGCTGCTTGGGGTGCATCCGCTGAACCGCCCGGTGCCGCCGGCAGGAGGACACACCGAACTGGCGCGCGCCGACGGCCGCGCCGCCTTCGAGCTCGGGCTGGCGGCATCGACCGACCCGCGCGCCGCGCATTGGGCGCGCCAGGTACCGCTGCTCGACATCGAATCCGTGTCGCCCATGACGCGCCAGTTCCCGGTGCGCCACCAGATCACGAACCTGGACAGCCTGCAGTGGATCGACGAGGAACGCCATACGGCCTGGACTTTCAGCCACGACAGCATGCGCTTCGAAGGCGCCGACCTGCACACCGGCGCCGCGCGCGGCAGCTTCGGTGCCGGCGGCGAAGGCTCGCCGCTGCCCTTCGATGCGGTGCCCTTCGTCTTCGAGAACTGGATCATGACGCCGCATCGCCTGTACCGGCGTGACCCGGTCGCGCGGCGCTTCACCGACGTGCTGTCGGTGCCGGCGCCCGAGACGCTGCTCAGCGCCCCGAAGGAGATCGGCCCGCGCTGGTACGTGCTGACCGACCGCCGCCTGCTGGTGTTCGCGCGCCCCGACGATTCGCTGGCGCAGCCGGTACGCCTTCTTTACAGCATCGCGCTGCCGGGACGCGTCACTGGCCTCGAACGCGTCGACGTCGCCCCGCTGCTGGACGGCACCCTGCTCTCCTTCAACCATGGGCGCAAGATGGCCGAGGGCGAACCCGATGCGCGCCAGACCGTATTGTTCGTGGACGAGGCGGGACACGCGCAGCCGGTCGCGGACCGCGCGCTCACTCACGATTTCGCGGCGCCCTTCGAACACAAGGCCTGGTGGCTGTCGCCGGTGACGCATGCGGTGCTGGCGCTGCCGGCCCTGTTCGAGAACGGCGACGTCGGTGTCCCGCAGCGCAGTGCCTTCGCCGACATCGTCGGCCAGCGCCGTCCGCCGGAGGTGGTTGCCTGGGCCATCGGCGCCGCGCTGCTGTCAAGTTTCGCCGCCTGGACCTGGCTGCGCCGCGCCCGCGTATCGCCGGCGCGCCGCTATGGCTGGACGCTGGCCGTCCTGCTGCTCGGCCTTCCCGGCCTGGGCGTGCTCGCGCTGTTGCAGCCGCGCGGCGCGGCGGCACGTGCACCTGCGCCGGCCGGCGTACCGGTGGCTGCCTGATGCGCCCGGCCATGCGGTTTTTATTCGGCATGCTGTGCTGCCTGGGCGCCGCAAGCTGCACCGCCGCGCCCTCGCTGGCCACGGCCGTCGCGGCCAATGCGCGCCTCGCGCCCGCGCCCCTGTTTGATGCCGAGGATTTCCAGCGGCCGCTGCGGCTGCGTCAGGTGCACCTGTCGCCCGACGGCAGCCGGCTGGCCTATCTGGATGCGCAAGGCGATACGGCGACGCTGATCGTGCTCGACACGGCCACGCGCCAGCCGCGGCGCCTGCTGGCGATCGGCCCCGACACCGAACTGCACTGGTCGCGCGACGGCACCCTCCTGTTCGCAGTCAACGCGTCCGGCGTCTCGGCCCTCGCGCTGACGGACGGCTCCAGCCGGCGCGTGAGTGCCCTCGGCGGCGAACGCGCGCGGCGCTTCGCCGGCGTCGATCCGTCCTTGCCACAGCACCTGCTGCTGCGCGAACGCGATCCGGCCAGCAAGCGCTACCGGCTGCTGCGCATCCAGGCCGACGGCAGCGCGCAACTGCTGCACGAAGACACGCGGCCCATCGACGATTTCCTGGCCGACGCGGCCGGCGCGCTGCGCCTGGTCAGGGTGCGCGACGCGCAGCAGCGCCAACTGGTGCTGCGCCGTGAAGGCGGCAAGTGGATCGAGAACACGCGCTGCCTGCCGTTTCGCGCCTGCGACCTGCTCGCGCTGAGCGGCGACGGCCGGCGCGTCCTGATGCGCACGGTGCAGGACCGGCAAGTGCTGTCCGAGCAGCCGCTTGCCGGCGGCGCAGCGCGCCTGCTGCATGGCGATCCGCAGTCCGTGGCCGACCTCGACACCGTCGTCTTCGATGCGCGCACGGGGCGAGCGCTGCTGGCCGCCTACGACTTGCCGGCACGGCGCCACTACGGCCTCGATCCGGCCGCGCGGCAGGCGGCGGCCGACGTCGCGCGCCTGCTGCCGGGCGCCGCGCTGAGCATCGAAGCGGCCGGCCGCACCTGGCTGCTGGCCGAACGCGGGGCGCGCCTCAGCCAGCCGCGCTTCTGGCTCTACGATACGCAGACGCGCGGCCTCACGGAAATCCTGCGCACCGAAGCTGCCCAGGCGCTGCCGGAAGCGCAACTGGCCGCCAGCATCCCCCTGCAATACAAGGCATCGGACGGGGCCACCGTGCATGGCTACCTGACCCTGCCGCCGGGCCGCGCGGCCGCGACGCTGCCGCTGCTGACGCTCGTGCACGGCGGGCCGTGGAACCATGTCGACGGCGATTATTCGGCGCTGGTGCAGCTGCTGGCCAATCGCGGCTACGCCGTGTTCCAGCCGAATTTCCGTGCCTCGACCGGCTATGGCGAACGCTATATGCGTGCGCCCGGCGCCGACTTCGGCAATGGCCGGGTGCAGGCCGACATCGTCGACGGCGTGCGCTGGCTGCTGGCGCAAGGCGTGGGCGATCCGCGCCGGCTCGGTATCCTGGGTTCTTCCTTCGGCGGCTATGCGGCGCTGCTGGCCCTGAGCCATACCCCCAAGCTGTTCCAGCTCGGGATCGCGCTGCAGCCGCCGCCCGACTTCGCGCGCTCGCTCCAGCTTGCCGCCACGGCCCCGGTACGCGAAGGCGAAGCGCCATTCGGCGCCAGGCTGGCGGAACTCGGCATCCGGCTCGATGACGCGCAGGCGCTGCAGCGCATCGCGGCGGACGCGCCCCTGCTGCACACGAAGGCAGTACGCAAGCCGCTGCTGTTGACGGCCGGCGGCAGCGACGAGAAGGTCGAGATCGGCGCCGTGACCGATTACGTGGCGCGCCTGCTGGGACGCGGCCATCCGGTCAGCCTGCTGGTCGCGCCGGGCGAGGGACACGGTTCGCGCAACGCCCTGGCCCGGCGCGCCCAGCTGCACCTGATCCTGCGCATGCTGCAGCGCCACCTGGGCGGCCCGCCCATACCGGCGCCCGACAAGGAGCTGGCCGACTACCTGGCTCGCAACCTGCGTGCCAACAGGGCGCTGGCGCCTTGATGGAGAGCCTGCACATCGGCTAGTATGGCCCCACGATTTTCACGAGGCCAGACCATGACTCCACGCGGCGCACACCTGCTCACTCTTTTTCTGCTGGCGACGGCCCTGCTTGCCGCCTGCAAGGACAAGCAGCCCGCGCCTCCTCCGCCGCCCGCCAAGCCGGCCGTACAGCAGCAGGCCGAGCCGGCCGTGACGCGCGACCAGGCGATGGCCGCGCTGCTGGCGCTGCCGGAAGTGAAGAGCTGGTCGCAGGAGATCGAAAAGCGCTCGCGCGGCAAGGCGCACGGCGCCATCATCGAAGACGACCCGACGCCGCGCGTCATTAACGGCACCGCTTACTGGCAGCTGAGTTTTGTCGAGAACCGCGCGGACAAGGTGCAGCGGCGCGAGAGTTTTCTGGTGGCGCGGACGGGGAACCAGATTCTGGTCGAGGACACGGCTACCGACACCGTGGTGTCGCTCGACGAGTGGCGCCGTGGAATCCGCCGCGTCGAAACCAAATCCGCCGATTGATATTCGTTGGCCGTGGCGTAACGTAGGGTGGGCATTCATGCCCACGCGGTCGAACGGGTGAACAAACGCGCCGCGTGGGTGCACGCGGTGACCCCGCGTGGGCATGAATGCCCACCCTACGAATCGAGGTGTGAGATCAGCAGCCTACGCTGCTCGGCATCCCCTTCGCGATTCTGCCCATCGACCGACAAGCCCACCGCCATGATGTCGATGAACAGCAGCTGCAAGATCCGCGAAATCATCGACAGGAACACCGTACTGTCCTCCGCGTGATCCACGGCCAGGCAAACACTCGCCTTGCGCGCCAGCGGCGACTGGCTGTTGCCGATCACGATCACGTCGGCCCCGCGCGAGCGGGCGATGTCGACCGCCTGCAGCAGCTCCGGCAAGCGTCCCGAATTCGAGATCGCGATCACCAGGTCGCCCGGCCCCAATAAATCCGCAGCCAGTGCGAACAGGTGCGCGTCGCCATACAAGGCGGTCGGAATCCGGAAGCGGAAGAATTTATGTTGGCCATCGAGCGCCACCACGCGCGCATTGCCCATCGCGTAGAACTCGACGCGGCGCGCGCGGCTCACCAGTTCGATCGCGCGGTCGAGCGTGTGCACGTCCAGGCCGTCGCGGAATTTCAGGATCGCCGAGACCGTGTTGTCGATCACCTTGGCCGACAGATCGTGGGTGCTGTCGCTATTGCGCACCTGGCTGTGGCGCACCGGGATGGCGCCGGTCAGGCTGCTCGCGAATTTCAGTTTGAAATCGGCCAGGCCCAGGAAGCCGAGCGAGCGGCAGAAGCGGATCACGGTCGGCTGCGAGACCTCGGCGCCGCGTGCGATCTCCGCGATCGGTTCGTTCAGCACCAGGCGCGGCTGCTCCAGCACGAGGGTGGCGACGCGCTGCTCGGCGGGCGTGAGTTCGTGGCGCAGCTGCTTGATGCGGTCCATCAGCGTGTTCGCGCCGCTGCGTCCGCGCAGGTGTTCCGAGAGGATGGTCGCCACGCCATGGAAGGCGGGATTCGGCGTGGTGATGACGTAGGTCGGGATGTCGGCCAGGTAGTGCGAGAAGCGCCCCTTGGCTTCGAAGCGCGCGCGGAAGGGAGAGCGTGCGAACCACTCCCCCATCCGTGGCACGATGCCACCGCCAATGAAGATGCCGCCGAAGGCGCCCAGCGTCACGGCGAGGTTCGCCGCGGCGCCACCCAGCATGCCGCAGAAGACCTCCAGCACCTCGCTGCACAGCGCATCGTTTTCATCGAGCGCCGCGGCCAGGATGTCGGCGGCCGTACGGTTCGCAACCTGCACGCCGTTGTGGAGCGCCAGCGCCTCGTGGATCAGCTCCATGCCCGGCCCGGAAATCAGGCGTTCGTTCGACACGTGCCGCCAGGCGCGCCAGGCATGCTGCAGGACGGCGAACTCGCGTTCGTCGCTGGGCGCGAAGTTGACGTGGCCGCCTTCGCTGCCGAGGGTGACGAAGCCGTCGCTGGTCGGGATCAGGCCAGACACGCCCAGGCCGGTTCCCGGTCCGAGCACGCCGATGACGGCGTTCGCCGCCGGCTTGCCGCCGCCGACCTGCAGCAGGTCTTGCGGGGTCAGCACGGGGATCGCCATCGCCAGCGCCGTGAAGTCGTTCACCACCAGCAGCGTCGACAGGCCGAGTTCGCGCCGCAGCGCCTCGGTCGAGAATTCCCAGGCGCGATTCGTCATGCGCACCTGGTCGCCGTTGACCGGATTGGCCACGGCAAAGGCGGCGTGCTGCGGATTCAGGTCCGCGTGCTCGCGCAGGTAGGACCGCACCAGCGCACTCACGCCCTCGAAGTCTTCGCACTTCAGGACGGCGACGTGGCGGAACACGCCCGGCGCCGTCTGCAGCGCGAAGCGGGCATGGGTCGCGCCGATGTCGGCCAGCAGGCGCGGGCCGTCGGCAAAGGCGGTACGCGCCAGTTTCTCCGTCTCGGGCGCGTTACCCATCAAGCCAAGGTACCGAACCAGGCGCCGTAGGCCGGCAGCGTGACGCTGCCGTTGGCGGCTTCGCCCGGCAGGCCGTGGCCCTCGAGCTTCTGCGCGCCGGCGGTTTCCGGCCACTCGATCGTGACAGGCGCGTTCGACAGGTTGAAGGCGGCCAGCACGGTCGCTTCGCCTTCCAAGGTACGGCGCAGCGCCAGCACCGGTTCCGGCGCGTCGAAGAAGGAGATGTCGCCACGGGTCAGCTGCGGCAGGCTCTGGCGCCAGTGGATGATGCGGCGCGCCGCGTTCAGGCTCGAGGCGGAGTCGAACTCCTGCTGCGATACGGATGCCGCAAGATGCGGCACCGCGACCGGCAGCCATGGCGTGCCAGTCGTGAAGCCGGCGTTCGGCGCCGCATTCGTCCACGGCATCGGCGTGCGGCAGCCGTCGCGGCCCTTGAACTCGGGCCAGAAGGTGATGCCGTACGGGTCCTGCAGCAGCTCATACGGCACGTCCGCTTCCGGCAGCGCCAGTTCGTCGCCCTGGTACAGGCAAGGCGTTCCCTTCAGGGCCAGCTGCATCGCCAGCACCATCGACGCAAAGGCGACCGGCGCGTCTTCGCCGCGCCAGCGCGTGACCACGCGGATCGCGTCGTGGTTGCCGACCGACCAGGACGCCCAGCCGCCCTTGACGCGCGCTTCGAATTCTTCCACTTGCGTGCGGATGTGCTTTGCAGTGAATTCCGGCGTCAGCAAATTAAAACTGTAGGCCATGTGCAGCTTGTCGCCGTCGGCCGTGTACTCGGCCATGCAGGCCAGGGCGTCGTCGGCGCCGACTTCGCCGATCGACACGGCGCCGAATTCGTTCAGCAGCGCGCGGATCTGCTGCAGGAAGGCGATGTTTTCCGGACGCGTCTTGTCGTAGATGTGGGCCTGCATGCCGTAGGGGTTGACGTCGGTGACCGAGGCCGTATCACGCGTGGTGGCAGGCGGATTGCTGCGCAATTGCGTGTCGTGGAAGTGGTAGTTGCAGGCGTCCATGCGCACGCCGTCGACGCCGCGTTCGAGCCAGAAGCGCAGCGCCGCCAGGTGGGCCTTCTGCACCTCCGGGTTGTGGAAGTTCAGTTGCGGCTGGCTGACCAGGAAGTTGTGCATGTAGTACTGCTTGCGGCGCGTGTCCCACTGCCAGGCGGAGCCGCCGAAGACCGACATCCAGTTGTTCGGCGGGTTGCCGTCCGGGGCGGCGTCGGCCCACACATACCAGTCGGCCTTCGGGTTGTCGCGGCTGGAACGGCTCTCGACGAACCACGGGTGCGCGTCGGCGGTGTGCGCCATGACCTGATCGATCATGATTTTAAGGCCGAGCGAGTGCGCCTTGGCGACCATCGCGTCGAAATCGGCCAGGGTGCCGAACAGCGGATCGACGTCGCAGTAGTCGGAGATGTCGTAGCCGAAGTCCTTCATCGGCGACTTGAAGTACGGGGACAGCCAGACGATGTTCACGCCCAGGCTCGCGATGTAATCGAGTTTCGCGGTGATGCCCGGGATATCGCCCACGCCGTCGCCGTTGGTGTCGAGGTAGCTGCGCGGGTATACCTGGTAGATGATGGCTTCGCGCCACCATTCGGGCTTTTGCGTAAAGTTTTGCGTGGCGGTCTGGGTCATGGCAAGGTCCGGTTGTTCGATTTTAGGCAATATACAGCAGGATTTTCGATTTTACAATCCGCTCCGCACTGCAATCTGAAGGCATATTTCCTTTGCATTCAACGACTTAAATACAAATAATATTTGCATCGCCTTTCCACAAAGTAGCAAAACTACGAAGCCGCCTGATGAGCTGATTTTTTTAGTTGCAAAGACCCCAACGGCATCATAGGATTGCGCGTTACTTTTTCCAGGACGCGCCCATGAGCCAGCCGACGACGACCGCCAGCAGCGGACGCATGCCCCGCCAGATCCCCTACATCATCGCCAACGAAGGCTGCGAGCGCTTCAGCTTCTATGGCATGCGCAACATCCTCACGCCCTTCCTGATCTCCACGCTGCTGCTGTTCCTGCCGGAGTCCGAGCGCACCGGTGAAGCCAAGCACGTGTTCCACACCTTCGTCATCGGCGTCTACTTTTTCCCGCTGCTGGGCGGCTGGCTGGCCGACCGCTTCTTCGGCAAGTACAACACGGTGTTCTGGCTCAGCCTCGTGTACTGCGCGGGTCACGCCTGCCTCGCCATCTTCGAGGACAACGTCAAGGGTTTCTATCTCGGCCTGGGCCTGATCGCGCTCGGCTCGGGCGGCATCAAGCCGCTGGTCTCCTCCTTCGTTGGCGACCAGTTCGACCAGACTAATAAAGGAAAGGCGAAGATCGTCTTCGACGCCTTCTACTGGATCATCAACTTCGGCTCCTTCTTCGCCTCGCTGCTGATGCCGCTGTTCCTGAAGAACTACGGACCGGCAGTCGCCTTCGGCATCCCGGGCATCATGATGTTCATCGCGACCATGGTGTTCTGGAGCGGGAAGAAGAAGTACGTGCACGTGCCGCCAAGCGCACCGAATCCGCACTCGTTCTCGCGCGTGGCGCGCACGGCGCTCGCGACCAACGGCCCGGGCCGCACCGTCGCCATGGTCGGCCTCTTCGGCGCCATCGCCTCGCTGCTGATGTCGCCCTCGTGGGGCTTCGTGATCGCCGCCTGCACGGCGCTGGTCCTGCTGCTGGGCTTTGTCGGCGCCGGCATCTCGATGCAGCTCGAACGCGCGCGCGGCCTGCATCCGGACGAAGCGGTCGACGGCGTGCGCGCCGTGCTGCGCATCCTGGTCGTGTTCGCGCTGGTGACGCCCTTCTGGTCCCTGTTCGACCAGAAGGCGTCGACCTGGGTGGTGCAGGCCAATTCGATGATCACCACCTTCTCCGTCTTCGGTAAGGAGTTCACGCTGCTGCCGGCCCAGATGCAGGCCCTGAACCCGCTACTGGTGATGCTGCTCATCCCCTTCAACAACCTGGTGCTGTTCCCGATGCTGCAGAGAATCGGCATCACGCCGACCCCGCTGCGCCGCATGACGGCCGGTATCGCCTTCTCGGCCCTGTCCTGGCTGGTCATCGGCACCATCCAGGTCTCGATGGACGCCGGCACGCCGACCTCGATGGCCTGGCAGATCCTGCCGTACGCGCTGCTGACGATGGGCGAGGTGCTGGTCTCGGCCACCGGCCTCGAATTCGCCTACAGCCAGGCGCCGGCCTCGATGAAGGGCGCGATCATGGCCCTGTGGAGCCTGGCCGTCACGGTCGGCAACCTGTGGGTGCTGGTGGTGAACGCGGCCGTCAAGAACGACGCCGTGCTGGGCACCATCGCCACCTCGGGGGTCAGCGTGATCGCCTTCCAGATGTACTTCTTCGCGGCCTTTGCGCTCCTTGCGGCGATCGCGTTCGGGCTCTACGCGAAACGCTACAAGATGGTGGACCATTACCGCAGCATCGAGAGTGCGAAAGCACTGGCGGCCGTCAAGGCCTAAACCAGCAAAGCCCGCCTCGCGCGGGCTTTTTTACATGCTGCCGCCTGCGTTCAAACTAGTCAAATTACACTTTATGGATTCGATTTTTGTGCAATACCGGGCATACTGTAGCTAAACTACGATATGAGACCCGCATGATTTCGTTCCCGCGCCACGCCGCCCTGCTCGCCTTCCTCGGCCTTTCCAGCACCGCCCACGCCGCTATCCCCCTGCAAGCCTGCGACGCTCCCGGGTTCGCGACCACTCTGCATGCGGCACCGACCACGCTGGAAGCCCGCGCCGTCTGGCTCGACCGCCGCCTCATCCAATGGCCCGGCATGGCAAGCGCGGGCCGCTTCCGCCTGTACCACTCCCCTGACGGCGCCATCGTCGCCAGGGCCGGCGCAAAGGTGCAAGGCGCGGCCGGCGCGTTTGAACTCGTGCGGAACACAGGCGCCGTTCCCGCAGCGGCAGCCCAGCGTTTTAAATACGTCGGCACCGGCCCCGTGCTGGCCGTGAACGATGCCGACCTCGCCCAGCTGCAGCGCGAACAACTGGTGCTGGTGCGCGAAGACCTCGATGGCACCGTACTCGCCGCCACCCGCCTGCAAGCGGCCGGCGCCCTCGACGACCTGTACGCGGCCGCGCAGCAGATTCCCGACCTCGGCGTTACACCGCGTGCAAGCGGCACCGGCTTCGCGCTGTGGGCGCCTACCGCGCAACAGGCCGCCGTCTGCGTCTACGACAAACCAGCCGGCCGTGCGCGCGCAATCCACCCGCTGGCCTTCGACGCCACAACCGGCGCCTGGCGCGCCCGTGTGCCGGCCGACCTCTCGGGCCGCTATTACACCTACCTGGTCGACGTCGTCGCCGACGGCACCGGACTGGTGCGCAACCGCGTCACCGATCCGTATTCGGTCAGCCTGAACGCGGACTCGCAGCGCAGCTACATCGCCGACCTCGATGCGGCGAAGCTCAAGCCGGCAGGCTGGGATACCCACAAAGCGCCTGCCACCGTCAAGGCGCAGACGGACATGTCGGTCTACGAACTGCACGTTCGCGACTTCTCGCGCGACGACACCAGCGTGCCCTTGAACAAACGCGGCAAGTACGCGGCCTTCGGCGAAACGCGTTCGAACGGCATGCGCCACCTGCGGGCGCTGGCCCAGGCCGGCCTGACCGACATCCACCTGCTGCCCGTCTACGACATCGCCAGCGTGCCCGAACGCGGCTGCGCCGTACCCAGGCCGGCGGGTGCGCCGGACAGCGAGCGCCAGCAGGCGCTGGTCATGAAGACCGCGCACGGCGACTGCTACAACTGGGGCTACGATCCCTTCCACTACAACGCGCCCGAAGGCAGCTACGCCAGCGACCCGGACGACGGCGCGCGCCGCATCGTCGAGCTGCGCGAAATGGTAATGAACCTGCACCGCGCCGGCCTGCGGGTCGGCATGGACGTGGTCTACAACCATACTTTCGCCGCTGGCCAGCAGGAAAAGTCGGTCCTCGACCGCATCGTGCCCGGCTACTACCACCGGCTCGATGCAAACGGCAAGGTGGCGCAATCGACCTGCTGCGACAACACCGCCACCGAGAACGCGATGATGGGCAAGCTGATGATCGAGTCAAGCGTGCTGTGGGCCCGGCACTACCGCATGGATTCCTTCCGCTTCGACCTGATGGGCCACCAGCCACGCGCCACGATGGAACGGCTGCAGGCGGCGGTAAACGCGGCCACCGGCCGCAGCGTGCAGCTGATCGGCGAAGGCTGGAACTTCGGCGAAGTGGAAAACGGCGCACGCTTCGTCCAGGCCTCGCAGCTGTCCCTGAACGGCAGCGGCATCGGCACCTTCAGCGACCGCGCCCGCGACGCCGCGCGCGGCGGCGGGGCCGGCGATTCCGGCGACGCCGTGCTCAAGCAGCAGGGCTGGATCAATGGTCTCGTCTACGACCCGAATGCCAAAGCGGACCAGCGCCCGCGCAGCGACCTGCTGCAGGCCGCCGACCTGATCCGCCTCGGCCTGGCCGGCACCCTGCGCAGCTACGCCTTCGTGAATGCGGACGGCGTCGCCCGCACGGGCGAACAGATGGCCTATGGCGGCCAGCCGGCCGGCTACGCCAGCGCGCCGGGCGAGACCGTCAACTACGTCGAAAACCACGACAACCAGACCCTGTACGACGCGAATGCCCTGAAGCTGCCGCTCGCCACCTCGAGTGCCGACCGTGCGCGCGTACAAGTGCTGGGCCTGGCCCTGACCGCCTTCAGCCAGGGCGTGGCCTATTACCACGCCGGCTCCGACATCCTGCGTTCCAAGTCGCTGGACCGCAACAGCTTCAATTCGGGCGACTGGTTCAATCGCCTCGACTGGACCTACAAGACTAATTTCTTCGGCACCGGCCTGCCGCCCGCGCCCGACAACGCCAAGGACTGGTTGCTGTTCCAGCCCCTGCTGGCCAATCCTGCCCTTCGCCCGCAACCGCAAGACATCGCCTTCACCCGCGACGCCTTCCGCGACCTGCTGGCAATCCGCGCCAGTTCGACCCTGTTCCGCCTGCGCACGGCGGACGAGGTGGCGCAGCGCCTGCGCTTCTTCAACGTCGGGCCGCAGCAGGAGCCGACCGTGATCGCCGCGCACCTGGACGGCCGCGGCTACGCCGGCGCGGGTTTCGGCAGCATCCGCTACTTCATCAACGTGGACAAGGTCACGCACGTGGTGAGCGACGAGCAGGCGCGCGGCAAGCGATTGCGGCTGCATCCGGTGCACACGGCGGCAAGCGCCGGCGACAAACGTGCGGGCGAGGCGCGTTTCGATGCGGCGAGCGGCAGCTTCAGCATCCCTGCGCGCACGGCGGTGGTCTTCGTCGAGGAGCAGGCGCCTTAACTGGCCCGCCCATCGCGCCCGGCCAGCGCCAGCGCCATCGCGTTGGCCAGCGCCTCGAGCGTGTAGGGCTTGCGCAGGAACTGGACCTGCAGCTTCTCCAGCCGCCCGGGATCGACCATGTAGCCGCTGGCCAGTACGACCGGCATGTCGGGATGATGGCTGGCCAGCCAGTGCACCAGCCCGATGCCGTCGGTACTCCCCGGCATCATCACGTCCGACAGCACCAGGTCGATGCCGCTGAAGTCGGCCGCGAAGGCGGCGTCGGCGCTGTCGACGACGGTGATCTCGGCGTCGAGCACGGACAGCAGCGAAGCCGTCGTTTCAGCCACCACCGGATCGTCCTCGACGCACAGGATGCGCACGCCCTTCAGCGCGTGCAGCTCGCTGGCCGAAGCGCCCCCCTGGACAGCCTGGATTTCCTCGCAACTGCGCGGCAGCAGGATACCGATCGTGGTGCCCCGCTGCTCGCGCCGGATGAAGGCCGTGCCATGGCTCTGGCTCGCAAACCCATACACCTGAGACAAGCCCAGGCCCGTGCCCTTGCCGACCGATTTCGTCGTGAAGAAGGGTTCGAACGCCTGGCGTGCGGTCTTTTCGGACATGCCCTCGCCATCGTCGGTAAGCGTGATGCAGACATACTCGCCGGCCAGGTCTGCTCCTTGCGGCAGCGCCGGGTCGGGCAAGTGGACGTTGGAAGCGGCCAGCTCCAACATGCCCTGTCCGTCCATCGCGTCGCGTGCATTGGTCGCCACGTTGAGCAGCGCCGCGTCGAGCTGGGCGGGATCGACCGATACCGGCCACAGGCCAGGTGGGATCCGCAGGCGCATCGCGATACCGGCGCCGACGGCGCCGCTGAGCAGTTCCGCGCTTGCGTGCAGGTAGAGCGGCAGGTCGAGCGCGACGTTATTCAAGGGCTGGCGCCGCGCGTAAGCCAGCAACTGCTGCGTCAAGGCCGCGCCGTGGCCGGAGGCCCGGCGGATCGCATCGAGCGCACGCACGACGCGCTCATTGGCTTCCTTGGCAAGCAACATCCGCAATAAGGTCTCCGAGCCGGAGATGACCTGCAGGATGTTATTGAAATCATGGGCGACGCCGCCTGTCAGGCGCCCCAGCGATTCCAGTCGCCGTGCTTCGGCCAGGGCACGCTCGACGCGGCGCCGCTCATTCACTTCGCGCTCGAGCGACAGGGTGCGTTCCTTGACCGCACTCTCGAGCGCATCCGCATGCTGCTCAAGTGCGCGCCACTGGTCACGCATGTCGAACTGCAGGCGCCGCGTGCGCAAGGCCGATCGGATCGCCATCAGCAGCACTTCACGCGAGGTCGGACGCTCGATCAGGGTGATGTTGCCGATCCGCGCCAGGCGCGAAAAACGGTTGCTGTCCACCTGTTCGCTGACCGAGCCGGCGAGCGTCAGGATCGGCAGGTTGGACCAGGCGGGCTGGCGCCGCAGGCTGGTATCGAGTCCCTCGAGCGAGCAGCGGTCCAGTCCTTCCTCGGTGACGATGGCACACCAGGCCCGTTCGTCCAGGCAGGCATACAGGCCCTGCGCATCGCGGCAGGCGTGTACCGCGACGCCCTCCTCTTCGAGCAGGGTGCGCAGGGCTGCCGCATCGCCCTCGATCGGCGCAAACACGACCGCGATCGGCGGCGCGGCGTGACCTTCCTCAGGCTTCAAGGGAAGCCACTCCCGACTCGTCGATCGGTACGCCGACTTTCGCGCCGATCTCGATGCCGGCATCGGTCAGGCGGAATTCCCGCACCTCGTGCTCGTGCCGTCCCTGGCGCCGCTTCAGGGCGCAGATGGCCTTGCAGACGACGTTG
The DNA here is from genome assembly GCF_004798585.1 of Massilia sp. Mn16-1_5. GTDB lineage: Bacteria > Pseudomonadota > Gammaproteobacteria > Burkholderiales > Burkholderiaceae_D > Telluria. The sequence continues at coordinate 176,598 of NZ_PPXQ01000003.1, read as the reverse complement.
TCGTGCTCGTAGTAGCGCAGCGAGATGATGTTGTCGGTGATGATGCTGAGGGCATCGGGCTCCTTCGACGTATCCAGGCGTGCCGAATGCGCGCCGATGATGATCGACGTGACCCGCATGTTGCTCAGGTAGGAGAACAGCTCATTCATCTGCAGCAGCAGCGATTTTTCCTCGCGTATCACGTCGAGATAGGAGTTGATGCAGTCGATGATGATCAGGCGCGCACCCACGTCCTCGACGATGCGCCTGACATTCCAGATGAATTCGCCGGGAGAGATGCGCGACGGATTGATGCGGCGGAGATGAAATAGCCGCTCTTCGCCGCTCGCGTGGTCCTCGTTCATGTGCCCGACCATCCGCGAGCGCAAGGTGGTTTCCGATTCGTCGAAAGTGAAGTAGCCGACGTGCTGCCCGCCGCGTACGGCAGCCAGTGCGTATTGCAGGGCCAGCGTCGACTTGCCGACACCGGATGGTCCCAACAGCATCGTCGAGCTGCCCGCCACCAAAGGACCGCCCAGCAGCCGATCGAGGCTATCGACGGTGCTCAGCATGTCGGGGGCAGCGTCGTCGCGGTGATGCTCCTGCGCGATCAGGCTCGGAAAGACCAGGATCTCGTTCTTCTTGATCGCATAGTCGTGCCAGCCGCTCTGGAAATCGCCGCCGCGCAGCTTGACGACACGCAGGCGGCGCCGGGTCGCACCGAAGCTGCGCTCCAGCTGTTCCAGCGTCAGCACGCCGTGCACGGCGCTTTGCAGCTCGAATTCGCGCCCGTCCGAGGTCAGGTCGTCGAGCAGCATGACGGTGGCATGCGTGGCGGCGAGGCGCTGGCGCAGGTCGATGATCTGGCGCCGGTAATGCGCGCTGTCGCGCGCCAGCAGGCGCACCTCGACCATCGAATCGATGACGACCCGGTCGGCCTCGCTGGCAATGATCCTGTCGGCGATCGTGTCCACTAGGGCGGACAGCTCGGAATCGGTGGGCAACAGAATCGTTTGCGGCGATGCGGCGTTCTCGCCCATCGGCGAAATCTCTTCGATGTCGATGCCTTCCAGCGACCAGCCATGGCTGATCGCGGCGGCCAACAATTCCTCGCGGCTTTCCGACAGCGTCAGGTAGAGGCAGCGGTCGCCGACCGACCTGCCATAAATCAGGTAGCGCAAACCCAGTGTCGTCTTGCCGGTGCCGGGCCGTCCTTCGATGAGGTGGACACGCTGGCGAATCAGGCCGCCACGCAGGACGGCGTCGAGCTCGGGAATACCGGTTTGAATACGTTCAATATCAGCGTGCATGGTCGTGCCTTACATGAGAGAGCAAATAGCGCTGCCGTCGACAGGCTCCATGCCGCCGATTGTAAGTTATGCAATCTGCATCTTATGTGGTGTGACTAACCGATGCCGCAAATGGCCGCGAGCTCAGTCGGGCAGCGGGTCTGCTGCCGGCATACCGGGCTCCGCCGCTACCTGGGACGCATCGGCCAGCGGCAGGCGCACGACAAAGCGACTGCCCTTGCCTACCCCCTCGCTGTGCGCCGCGATGGTCCCGCCATGCAGCTCGACCAGCCCCTTCGCGATCGACAGGCCCAGCCCCAGTCCGCCGAGCGAGCGGTCGATCGTGGTCGGGCCCTGCACCAGCGAATCGAAGATGGTCGGCAGCACCTCCGCCTCCATGCCGACGCCGTGGTCGAGCACCTCGATCACCGCCATGCCGTCCAGCGTGGTGTTGCGCACGCTGATCCTGCTGCCCTCCGGCGAATACTTGATGGCGTTTACCAGCAGGTTGTCGAGCACCTGCTCGAGACGCGTCTTGTCGCCCACGACCCAGGCGTCCTCGGTCTGGATGTCCCACTCGTGCGAGGAGGACGTGGCGGCGGTTGCCATGATCCTGGAGTCGCAGCAGAAGCGCACGACGGCACCGACGTTCACGCGCGTCTTCTCGAGCACGACCTTGCCGGACAGGACCCGGCGCACGTCGAGCAGGTCTTCCACCATCCGGGTCAGGTGACGCAGCTGGCGCGTCGCGATCTCCCAGGCCTTGTCGATTTTCGCCGCCGGCATCGATGGCAGGCGGATCACCGAGAGCGCCGCGCTGATGGCGGCCAGGGGGTTACGCAGTTCGTGGCTCAGCATCGAGATGAAATGGTCCTTGGCCTCGCTCTGGGCCTCGGCCTGTTTCCTGGCCGCGCGCTCGCTCTCCAGCAGGCGTTCGCGTTCGCGCTCGAGGCCCTGGCGGGCCGCGCTTTCCTGGGCCAGGGACTGGCTGCTGCGCTGGAGTTCTTCCAGCAGCACGTTGACTTCGTTCAGCTGCGAGCGCGTCGCCGGGGTCACGCGGCCGAGCGCCAGCGCATGGGCCGCCAGGGTGGCATTCCGGAGCGACTTGTCGATGCGATGGCCGAAGAATACGGCGATGCCGACCGCGCCGCCCAGCACGACCAGCAGGGAGGTGGCGGCAAGCCAGGTCGTGACTCGCGCGGCCGCTTCGATTTCCGCGACCGGCACACCGACGGCCACGGTCCAGCCGGTCAATTCCGAGCGCACGAAGGTATCGTAGACCTCGACCCCGTCGCGCGTCAGGTGGCGCACGATTCCCTCGCGCTCGCGGCGCGAAGCCTCGAACAGTTCGGGGCGCACCTTCCCGCCGACCATCTTCTCCGGCTGGCGATTGCGCGCGATCGAGATTCCGTCCGCATCGAACACGCCGACGATCCAGCTGTCCTGCAAGGTGTTCCTGCTGAAGACCTTGTTGAAATAATGCGGATCGAAGATCTGGGCGACGACGTAGCGTTTGCCGGCCGCCGTGGGAGCGGGAACGTTGACGGAGACGACACCACGCTTCGAACGCGTGCCGATGAAATAGCCGCCCACCTTCGTCTTTTGCTGATCGTAGATGCGCGCGGCCCAGTCGCCCGAGCGCCGGGTCAAGGGTGTACCGTAGGGGACCAGCGTGTTGATCACGCCATTGCCGTCGTAGTCGGCAACCAGGGTCCAGGTCAGGGGCGAGGTGGTGGTCGCCGACAGCAGCGTGTGCAGGCGCTCGAACTGGTCGGTCTGCAGGTCGTGCGAATAGGCGATCGTGCGCAGGGAGGCTTCGGCGGCCGCGATTTCGCCGTCGATCAGGAGCGAAGTCGACTTCGCGACTTCCTCGATGCTGCGGAAACGCGACTCCTGCTCGAAGCGCAGCAGCATCGACAGCCCGAGCATCGACAGGCAGGCGACCGGCACGATGATCGCGACCAGCATCAGGAGGAGGTAACTGCGTGTCTTCATCGGTCTCTGGCTACGGGGATGGCATCGCAGCGGGAGCGCAGCTGGATATTGTCATTGTAAAACCGTCCATGTTACCACTCTAGCATGGCCTGGTGCCAGCGTAGCGGCTGACCGGCAAGAAACCCATGTGCGCCATTCCTCCTGCAAGCTTGCTATGCTGAGCAGTCGAGTAATTCCGTACGAATCCGGAGATGCGCACGCGAGGCAGATATGTTTGAAACCATCGAACGCCAGGTGCAGGCCGGCGTCGAGTGGCTGCGCCTGCTGGTCGAGACGCTGGGCGCGCTGGTGATCGCGATCGGCATCGTGGTCGTCGTGGTGGGGCTGGTACGCCATTTCGCGAATGGCCGCGGCAGCAGCTTCGTGCCGATCCGCCTGGCCTTCGCGCGCTACCTGACGCTGGCCCTGGAGCTGCAGCTGGCCGCCGACATCCTCTCGACCTCGGTGGCGCCGACCTGGGACCGGATCGGCAAGCTGGCGGCGATCGCCGTCATCCGGACCGCCCTGAATTACTTCCTCAGCAAGGAGATCGGACAAGAGCAGGAGCGCGACAAGCCTGCCGGGCTGGAGGCCGCCGCGCGCGATGCGAGATGAAGGCAGCCGTTTGCCTTACTCGCTGCGGTCGTACTTCACGGTGGAGTGCACGATCGGCAGCTTGTAGGCGATCGCCGCCTTGGCGCAGCCCACGATGTTGTTCAGCATGAGCTGCCGGTCCATCGATGCGATCGAGTTCACCTGCACCGGCTGGTAGTCGATGATGACGAAGGCCGCGTTCTGCGGCGTCAGGAGCTGGTCGGCCTTCGGGTCACGGATGGTTTCGCTTGCCATGATGATGTCCTTTCATTGATCCTTGCGTCTAAACAGCCCGGCCGGGATGGCCGGGCCACTCCTTACGCCGCTTTGCCGAAGCGGCCCTTGCTGAAGTCGTCGAAGGCCTGGCGGATCTCGTCCTCGGTGTTCATGACGAAGGGACCATGGCCCACGATCGGCTCGTCGATCGGCTCGCCGCTCAGGACCAGCACGGTCGCGTCGCCATCGGCGCGCAGGGCCAGTTCGCCGCCCTCGCGGCTGAGCAGCACCACTTCCGCCGCACCCGCCTGCTCGCTGCCGTTGACGGTCACGTGGCCGCCCAGGACCACCAGCATGGTCGTGTGCCCCTCGGGCACCGGCAGCACCAGGTCGGCGTCCCTGGCCAGGCGCAGGTCCCACATGTTGATGGGCGTGAAGGTGCGTGCCGGTCCCTGCGCACCGAGCAGTTCGCCGGCGATCACGCGCGCCTTGCCGGCGCCGCCGGGCAGCTCGACCACGGGAATGTCGCTCGAGACGATGCCCTGGTAGCCGCCGGGCGTCATCTTGTCCTTCGCCGGCAGGTTGACCCAGAGCTGGACCATCTGGAACGGCCCGCCGGTTTTCGCGAAGGCCGGCGCATGGTATTCCTCGTGCAGGATGCCGGCGCCGGCCGTCATCCACTGGACGTCGCCGGGTCCGATCACGCCGCCGTTGCCGGCCGAATCCTTGTGCTCGACCTGGCCGTCGTACACGATCGTCACCGTCTCGAAGCCGCGGTGCGGGTGCTGGCCTACGCCGCGGCGCTTCGTCGTCGGCTCGAAATAATGCGGGCCGGCGAAGTCGAGCAGCAGGAAGGGGCTGACGTGCTGGCCCAGGTTGTTGTACGAGAACAGTGAACGCACCGGAAAGCCATCGCCTACCCAATGGCTGCGGTTGTTGCCGAAACGTCCGAGAATTGTCTTACTCATCATGATCTCCAATGAACAGCGCGTCGAACTACGACCATGCATTGAGATTACTACGAGGACGATCCCACTAAAAGATTGCAATTCCCGACGCATCGTCCTGATAATAGGACGATGCAAGACCTTAACGATCTTTATTACTTTGCCCAGGTTGTCGAGCACGGCGGCTTTGCCGCGGCGGCGCGGGTTACGGGCGTCCAGAAATCCAAGCTTAGTCGGCGCGTGATGGCATTGGAAGAACGGGTCGGCGTACGCCTGCTCAACCGCTCCTCGCGGCGCTTTTCGCTGACCGAGATCGGCCGTGCCTATTACGAGCGCTGCGTCGCCATGCTGGTGGAGGCCGAGGCCGCCGACCAGGTTATCGCGCAGGTGCAGGCCGAGCCGCGCGGCGTCATCCGCGTGAGCTGCCCGGTCGCGCTGATCAACTTCCAGTTCGGCGAACTGTTCGCGCGCTTCCTGACCGCCTACCCTGCCGTGACCCTGCACCTGGAAAGCACCAACCGGCGCGTCGACGTGATCGGCGAAGGCATCGACATCGCCATCCGCGTGCGCTTCCCGCCCCTCGAGCCGAGCGAGCTGGTGATGCGCAGGCTCGACACCAGCACGCAATGCCTGGTCGCCAGCCCGGCCTTCCTGGCGCAGCGCGCGATCGCCTCGCCCGCCGACCTGCACGGCGCGCCCAGCGTGACGCTCGGGCCGGCACGGCGCGACTACCACTGGGAGCTGCAGCACGCCGACGGCCAGAGCGCGCACCTGTCGCATGCGCCGCGCCTGGTCAGCGACGACATGGCGGCCCTGCGCGAGGCCGCGATCGCGGGCGTGGGGATCGCCGCGCTGCCGACGATGATGGTGTGGCGCCAGATCGAAGCCGGGCAGCTTGTCCACGTGTTACCCGACTGGCGCCCCGCGCCCGGCATCGTCCACGCCGTGTTTCCGTCGCGGCGCGGCCTGCTGCCCTCGATCCGCACGCTGCTCGATTTCCTCGCGGCCGAATGCGCCGAAGCGCGCCGCGTGGCGGCGGGGCCGGCCGGTTGATACGGGAAAGGCGGCGCTTACACGTCCAGGTGCGAAATCAGCAGCTTCCTGGCCTCGATATCCCCATCCTGCTCCGCCTGCGCCCCGAGCGAGATCCCGACCGCCATGATGTCGATCAGGAGCAGCTGCAGGATGCGCGAAATCATCGACAGGAAGGTCGTGCTGTCTTCGGCGTGATCGACCGCCAGGCAGACGTCCGCCTTCTTCGCCAGCGCCGATTTGCTGCTGGTGATGGCGATCACGCTGGCGCCAACGCGGCGCGCGGCGTCGACGGCGGCCAGCAGTTCCGGGGCTTGCCCCGCCGTCGAGATGGCGATGACGACGTCGTTCGGTTTCAGCAGTTCGGCGGCGAGCTGGAACAGGTGGGCGTCGCCGTGGGCCGTGGTCGGGATGCGGAAGCGGAAGAACTTGTGCTGGCCGTCGAGTGCGACGACGCGCGCATTGCCCATCGCGTAGAACTCGACCTTGCCGGCATTGCGCAGGAGTGCGATGGCGCGGTCGATCGCGTGCACGTCCAGCGCGTCACGGAATTTCAGGATGGCGGAGACCGTGTTGTCGATCACCTTGGCCGACAGGTCATGGGTACTGTCGCTCATGCGCACCTGGCTGTGGCGCACCGGGATGGAACCGGTCAGGCTGCCGGCGAATTTCAGCTTGAATTCGGCCAGGCCCTGGAAGCCGAGCGAGCGGCAGAAGCGAATCACGGTCGGCTGGCTGACGTCGGCCAGGCGCGCGATCTCGGCGATCGGCTCGGACAGGACTTTGCGCGGGTGCTCGAGCACCAGGCTTGCCACGCGCTGCTCGGCCGGCGAGAGTTCGTGCTGCAGGTGCTGCACGCGCTCCATCAGGGTATTCGCGCCGCTGCGCCCGCGCAGGTGTTCGGACAGGATCGTCGACACGCCACGCAAGGCGGGATTCGGCGTCATGATCACATAGGTCGGGATCTCGGCCAGGTATTCGGTGAAGCGCCCTTTCGCCTCGAAGCGCGCACGGAAGGGAGAACCGGCGAACCACTGCGCAATGCGCGGCACGATGCCGCCGCCAATAAAAATGCCGCCGAAGGCGCCCAGCGTCAGCGCCAGGTTGGCCGCGGCGCCGCCCAGCATGCCGGCGAAGCACTCCAGCACTTCCAGGCACAGCGCGTCGCGTTCGTCGAGCGCGCAGGCGACGATCTCGGCCGCGGTGCGCACCGGGGCCTGCACGCCGTTGCGTTCGGCCAGCGCGCGGTAGATCAGCTCCATGCCGGGACCGGACAGGATGCGCTCGTTCGAGACGTGCGGCCACTCGCGCCAGGCGGTCTGCAGGATCGCGAACTCGCGCTCGTCGCTCGGCGCGAAGGCGACGTGGCCGCCTTCGCTGCCGAGGGTGACGAAGCCATCCGCGGTCGGGATCACGCCCGACACGCCGAGCCCGGTACCGGCGCCGAGTACGCCCGCCACCGCATGCGGCTGGGCCTTGCCGCCGCCCACCTGCAGCACGTCGCCCGCCTGCAGGCCCGGCAGCGCCATCGCCAGCGCCGTGAAGTCGTTGACGATGACGAGGGTCGACCAGCCCATCGTGCGCCGCACCTCGTCGGTCGAGAACTGCCAGTCGCGGTTGGTCATGCGCACCAGGTCGCCGCTGACCGGATTGGCCATGGCGAAGGCCGCGTGCGTGATGCGCTCGCCCTTCTGCTCGCCCAGATAGGCATTCAGCAGCGGCACGATGCCGTCGTAGTCGTCGCAGCGCAGCACCGCCGTCTGGCGGAACACGCCTGGCGCCGTCTCGAGCGTGAAGCGGGCATGGGTGGCGCCGATGTCGGCCAGCAGGCGCGGGCCGTCGGCGTAGGAGGCACGGCCGGATTTTTGTTCGGTATCTGGTTCGGTGATCATCGGTGCTAACGGCTGGGATACGTCTGGAGCCGCACAGGATAGCATTGTTTGAATGCCATGAGACGGGTATCGGCGGCCGCAGGCCCCAGCCTGGCCGGCGCCGCCGACGTACTAGAACTGGTACTGGGCCTTGACCATCGGCGTGCGCGCAGTCGCACCGGCAATCGTGCGGCTGTCGTTGCCGAATTTGTTGCGCCAGTACTGGTAAGCGAGCCCTGCCCTGAAGCGCTTCGGCTTGGCGTCGACCAGGGTGCCGACGTCATACATCAGCTGCATGTCGATATTGGTCTCCGGCGCCGTGTCCCTGCCGAACTCGTTCTTCCCCTTGGCCCCGATGAAATTGGCATAGCCTTCGAACGACAGCCTGGTCGAGCCCAGCGGGAAGGCCCATACCGCGCCCAGCATGGGATGGGTGTCGTAGCGGTAGCGCGGCGTGCTGACCTGGGTGAACGTGCTGTAGGGGGCATTGCTTTCCCATAAGCCGTAGATGCCGACGTTGAGCAGGCCCGGCACATCGAAGGCGAAGGTGGGCCCGGCGACCAGCATGCGCTTCTTCGAGTTGTAGCCGGCGTCGTTCTTGGTGTTCAGGTCGAAGCCCGCGGTCAGGCCGACGTCGCGCACGGGGCCGAACCCGAGCGCCTTGCCCGTGATCTTGCCCCACTCGAGCGTATGGCGGTAGACGACATAGAACTCCTGGGCGCCCGAACTCGCTCCCTTGGACGAGGGATCGGTTTTATCGGACAGCAGGACGTCGAGATTGACGAAGTTGGTGCCATACGTGTAGCCGCTGGCATGGGTCAACTGGAGGATGTCCTTGCGGATGTCCTCCTGATTGAAAGGCTCGGCGAAGCGGCTGCCGGTGCGGTAGGCCAGCGAGGTATTGCTCCAGTCCGCAGCCTGGCTTGTCGATGCGAAGCCGGCGGCGAGCGCCATCGTGACAATGGCGCGCTTCATGCGGCACCGCCCTGGACCATCGGATGCTCGACGGCGCAGGCTTCGTCGTGGCTCTCGGCCGGGATGTCGCGGGCGCCGTTGAAGAACAGGTTCAGGGCCACCGCGGCCACGGCCGTCAGCAGGATGCCGGATTCGAGCAGCGGATGCAGGCTGTGCGCCATCTGCGCGGCCCAGTGCGGCGCCACCAGCGGAATCAGGCCGAAGCCGATCGACATGGCGACGATGTAGAGATTGAAGCGGTTGGCCTTGAAATCGACCCGGGTCAGGATGCGGATACCGGCCGCCGCGACCATGCCGAACATGACCAGCCCGGCGCCGCCCAGTACGAACTGGGGAATCGCCTCGACCAGTGCCGCCATCTTCGGCAACATGCCGAGCACCATCATGATGATGCCGCCCGCAACGCAGACCCAGCGGCTCTTCACGCCCGTGACCGCCACCAGGCCGACGTTCTGCGAAAAGCTCGTGTGCGGAAAGGTATTCAGGATGCCGCCGAGCAGGGTTCCCAGCCCGTCGGTACGCAGGCCCGCCGCCAGCTGCTTCTGGTCGATGTTCTTGCCCGTCATGTCCGACAGCGCCAGGAACATGCCTGCGGACTCGATCATGACCACGACCATGACGACCGTGAGGGTCAGGATCATGACGATATCGAAGGTCGGCATGCCGAAGGCGAAGGGGGTGACGACGTCGAACCAGGCAGCCTTGCCCAGCTTGGCGAAGTTCATCTTGCCGGCCGCGAAGGCAATCGTGCAGCCGGCCAGGATGCCGACCAGGACCGAGATATTCGAGAGAAAACCACGCACGTATTTCACCAGGCCCAGCACGACCAGCAGCACGAATCCGGCGATCGCCATGTTGTCGAGCGCGCCGTAGGCCGGGTTCGGGTTCATCGGGACCGGGCCCGCCAGTTTCAATACGGGCGGCGCCGCGCCGGCAGGCAGGGTCGACGCGGCCATGGCCGCGCTCGCCTTTGCATCCTCGACCATGGCGGCCAGCTTGGCCACGTCGACGGTTTGCGAGGCCGAGTCCGGACCGCCCATGGCCCAGCTGACGCCGACCCGCATCAGGGTCACGCCGATGACGAGGATGATGCTGCCGGTGACGACCGGGGGGAAGAAGCGCAGCATCCGGCTCATCAGGGGCGCCAGCAGCAAGGCCAGCACGCCGGCGCCGATGCCGGCACCGAAGATGGCGCGCGCGCCCTCGATCCCGGGGACGGCGTTCGCGATCGCCACCATCGGCCCGACGGCCGCGAAGGTCACGCCCATCATCACCGGCAGCTTGATGCCGAACCAGGATGTCATCCCGAAGGACTGGATCAGGGTCACCAGGCCGCAGCAGAACAGGTCGGCGGAGATCAGCATCGTGACCTCTTCGGGCGACAGCTTGAGGGCCCGCCCCACGATCAGCGGCACGGCGATGGCACCGGCATACATCACCAGTACGTGTTGCAGACCAAGTGCGGTCAAGCGCCCGATGGGCAGTTTCTCATCCACCGGATGGCGGCTGTGATGATTCATGCTTGTCTCCTGATTATTTTTGACGAATGTCCGAAACCAAAGAATGCATGCTGCTTGTCGGGCGCCATCCGGCCGCAGGGGGAGCGGGGAGCGCTCCCCCTGCGGTCACCACCTCAGTTACTACCTCACTTACTGGGCCGGTGCTCCCGCTTCGTACCAACGCTTGATCACGTCCCGCTCTCCGGCGGTCATCTGTGTCGCGTTGTTCAGTGGCATGAGTTTCATGACCACTGCCTGCTGGTAGATCTGCTGCGCGTGGCGGCCGATCGCTCCCGCCGCCTCGAAGGAAATGTTCTTGCTCTGCACCTGGGCCGAGTGGCACATGACACAGCGCTGGTCGATCACGCTCTTGACCTGCGCGAAGCCCGTATCCTGGGCGGCGGCGCCGGCCGCGGCCGCAGCTGCACCTGCAGCCGCCATCGGTGCCGCGCCGCCCCCGCCTGGCGCGGCCACGGTGTGGATCGCGCCCTGTCCGCCTGCCCGGGGTGCGGCCGCCATCGCGGGAACTTCGGGTTCCGGCGCCGGCTTGAGCCAGACCATCATGACCAGCAGCGCCAGCACGCCGCCCGCCGCATGTTCCCAGGGCACGCGCTTGCCCAGCACCAGCGCCTTGTGGCGCGCCACGAAACTATGGCGGATCAAGGCGCCGACCAGCATCAGCAGCACCAGCACGACCCAGTTGTGCTCGCCCGAATACAGCCAGCCGTAGTGGTTCGAGAGCATGGCCAGCAGGACCGGCAAGGTGAAATAGGTGTTGTGGACGCTGCGCTGTTTGGCGCGCCAGCCGTAGACCGGATCGACCGGCTGGCCGGCCTTGAGCTGGGCCACGACCTTGCGCTGCCCCGGAATGATCCAGACGAAGACATTCGCGCTCATCGCCGTGGCGAGCATGGCGCCCACCAGCAAGAAGGCGGCGCGGCCCGCGAACAGCTGGCAGGCCAGCCAGGCGGCGAACACGACGAAGACGAACACGCCCGCGCCGACGATCAGGTCGCCGTTCTTCTTGCGCCCGAAGAGCCGGCAGATGGTGTCGTAGACGAACCAGAACGCCACCAGGAAGCCGAGCGCCGCGCTCACGGCGGCGCCGGACGACCAGTCGTGCACCGTCTTGTCGACCATGAAGGTGCCGGCGTTGAACAGGTACAGGACCGTAAACAGGCCGAAGCCCGACAGCCAGGTGGCGTAGCTTTCCCAATAAAACCAGTGCAGGTTCTCGGGCATGGCCTTGGGTGCGACCAGGTATTTCTGCGGGTGGTAGAAGCCGCCGCCGTGCACGGCCCAGAGCTCGCCGTCCACCCCTTTCTTTACCAGGTCGGGAGCGGTCGGCTTGTGCAGCGAGTTGTCGAGGAAGACGAAGTAGAAGGATGCGCCGATCCAGGCGATCGCGGTGATGACGTGGGTCCAGCGCAGCAACAGGTTGACCCAATCGAGCAAATAGGATTCCATAAAGCCTCGAGCGAAGAGAGAGCACCGCGTCATGACGGTGCTGTCCCATCACCACAGCGGGCTCTGTGAAGGGCGAACATCGCAAACCACCGGTGGCAGGACTGGCCTGCAAACCCCGGTGCGCTCCGCGGCGATGCAAAAATAACTGTATACGATCTTTTTATTTTTGCATATGGATTTTTTAACGAATCCGGTCCCGCTCAGGATCCGCGGTAGGTCGAGTAGGTCCAGGGGCTGACCAGCAGCGGGACGTGGTAGTGCCCGGCGGCGTCGGCGATCCCGAACTCGATCGGCACTTCATCGATGAAGGCCGGCTCGGGCAGCGCCACGCCGCGCTCGCGGAAGTACTGTGCCACCGAGAACAGCAGGCGGTAGCGGCCGACTGCCATGCCGCCCGCATCGAGCAGCGGTCCGCCGTCGGTACGGCCGTCCGCATTCAACACGAGCGTCCTGATCGTCCTGGCGCCGCCGGCGTCGAGCGCCTGCAGGGTGACGCGCATGCCGGCGGCCGGGCAGCCGTGCATCAGGTCGAGCACGTGGGTGCTGAGGTGTCCCATCGATTCTCCTTTCGTTGAGAAGAGTGCATACAGGATTGCATACACTTTGTGTTTTCAATTCCAAAAAAAGTGTATACACTTCAAACACGATGTCAACCGTTTATTCTTTTTCCCGCATTCCTTTGCCGATCTTATGACCCGCACGCGCACGCCGCTCAAGATCGTTCCGCCACCTGCCGACGCGCCCGCCGCCAGCGCCACCCAGCGCATCGTCGATTCGATCACCAACGCCATTGCCGAGCGCCGCCTGATGCCCGGCACCAAACTGTCGGAACAGAAGATCGGCGATATCTTCAAGGTCTCGCGCACCGTGGTGCGGCAGGCCTTCAACCAGCTCAGCCGCGACCGGCTGGTGATGCTCGAACCGGCGCGCGGCGCCTTCGTCGCCACCCCCACGGCCGAGGAAGCACGCGACGTCTTTGAAGTACGCAGCATCCTCGAGACGGCCGTGACGAAGCAGCTGTGCGCCGTGATCACCGACGCGCAGATTCGCGAGCTGCGCGCGCACCTGGAACTCGAACGCGCCGCCGTCAACAATGCCGCGGTCCCGGGCCGCACCCGCCTGCTGGGCGACTTCCACATCGTCCTCGCCCAGATGCTCGGCAACCAGGTGCTGGTGCAGATGCTGGGCGAACTGATGACGCGCTCGTCCCTGGTCGCCCTGATGCGCCAGTCGACCCAGTCGGCCGAAGAGTCGCACGACGAGCACGTGGCCATCGTCGACGCCTTCGAGCGGCGCGACACGCGCGCCGCGGTGCGCCTGATCGGCAGGCACTTGGCCAACGTCCAGCACAACCTCGACCTCGACCCGCAGCGCGTCGACCTGGCCAACGTCCTCGATCACTGAATCCTTCATCTGACTAAAGGCGCCCCATGACCCTATCCTATCCACGCGACCTGCAAGGCTATGGCCGCCGTCCGCCGCACGCGGACTGGCCCGGGCAGGCGCGCGTCGCCGTGCAGTTCGTGCTCAATTTCGAGGAAGGCGGCGAGAACAGCGTGCTGCACGGCGACGCCGGCAGCGAGCAGTTCCTCTCCGAGATGTTCAACCCGGCCGCCTTCCCTGCCCGGCACCTGAGCATGGAGGGCATCTATGAATACGGCTCGCGGGTCGGCGTCTGGCGCCTGCTGCGCGAGTTCGAGCGGCGCGGCCTGCCGTTGACCGTGTTCGGGGTCGGCATGGCGCTCGAACGCTGCCCGGACGTCACCGCCGCGTTCAAGGAAGGGGGCCACGAGATCGCCTGCCACGGCTGGCGCTGGATCAGTTACCAGAACGTGGACGAGGCGACCGAACGCGAGCACATGGCGCGCGGCATGGCGGCGATCGAGCGCCTGACCGGCGAGCGCCCGCTCGGCTGGTATACCGGGCGCGACAGCCCGAACACGCGGCGCCTGGTCGCCGACTACGGCGGCTTCGAGTACGACAGCGACTACTACGGCGACGATCTGCCGTTCTGGCTGCGCGTGCGCAAGACCGACGGCACCGAAGCGCCGCAGCTGGTGGTGCCCTATACCCTCGACTGTAACGACATGCGCTTCGCCCTGCCCCAGGGCTTCTCGCACGGCGACCCTTTCCTCTCCTACCTGCGCGACGCCTTCGACGTGCATTACGAGGAAGGCGCCGACCGGCCATCGATCATGAGCATCGGCCTGCACTGCCGGCTGCTCGGCCGGCCCGGGCGCTTCCGCGCGCTGCAGCGCTTCCTCGACTATATCGAACAGCACGACCGGGTGTGGGTCGCGCGCCGCATCGACATCGCGCGCCACTGGAAGCGCCTTTACCCCTTCGACCCAAGCACCGCTTTTCTGTGGGAGTGACCATGCTGACCCTTGACGACCTGAACGCCGCCGACCAGGCGCAATTTACCGCCCTGCTCGACGGCGTGTACGAACACTCGCCCTGGATCGCAGCCGGCGCCTGGCAAGCCCGGCCCTTTACCAGCCTGGCCCAGCTCAAGCACGCCCTGATCGCGGTCCTGCGCGCGGCGCCGGACGAAGCGAAGCTGGGCCTGATCCGCGCACACCCCGAGCTGGCCGGCAAGGCCATGGTGTCGAAGTCGCTCACGGCGGAATCGACCAACGAACAGAACAAGGCGGGACTCACCGACTGCACCCCGGACGAATTCGCCACGATCCAGCGCCTGAACGCCGATTACAACACCAAGTTCGGCTTTCCCTTCATCCTGGCCGTGCGCGGTCCGCGCGGCACCGGGCTGGCCAAGCGCGAGATCATCGCGACGTTCGCGCGCCGCCTGTCCAACGGAGCCGATGTCGAATTTGCCGAAGCCCTGCGCAACATCCACCGCATCGCCGAGATCCGCCTGAACGACAAGTTCGGCGTCGACCCCGTGCTCGGCAACCTGGTCTGGGACTGGGCCGAGCGCCTGGCCGTGCACAGCGACCCCGGCTACGCCGAACGCGGCGAACTGTGCGTCACCTACCTCACCGACGCCCACCGCGCCTGCGCGGCCCAGCTGGCGCGCTGGATGAGCGACGAGTGCGGCTTCGACGAGGTGCACATCGACGCCGTCGGCAATGTCGTCGGCGTCTACCACGGGACCGACCCGCAGGCCCTGCGCCTGCTGACCGGCTCCCACTACGACACCGTGCGCAACGGCGGCAAATACGACGGACGCCTGGGCATCCTGGTACCGATGGCCTGCGTGCGCGAGCTGCGCCGCCAGGGACGGCGCCTGCCCTACGGCATCGAGGTGGTGGGCTTCGCCGAAGAGGAAGGCCAGCGCTACAAGGCGGTGTTCCTCGGTTCGGGCGCGCTGACCGGCGACTTCGACATGAACTGGCTCGAGCAGCAGGATGCCGACGGCATCACGATGCGCTCGGCGATCGAAGGGGCCGGCCTGCGCGTGGACGACATCGCGGCCTTGCGGCGCGACCCGGCGCGCTACCTGGGCTTCGTCGAGGCGCACATCGAACAGGGACCGGTCCTGAACGAGGCCGACCTGCCGCTGGGCGTGGTCACTTCCATCAACGGCAGCGTGCGTTTCATGGGCGAGATCGTCGGCATGGCCAGCCACGCCGGCACCACGCCGATGAGGATGCGGCGCGACGCCGCCGCCGGCGCCGCCGAGCTGCTGCTGTATGCCGAGGAGCGCGCCGCGGCCGAGCCGGACCTGGTGGCCACGGTCGGCATGCTGGAGGTGCCGGCCGGTTCGATCAACGTGGTGCCCGGACGCTGCCGCTTCAGCCTGGACGTGCGCGCCACCACGGACGCCGTGCGCGACGCCTGTGCCCAGGATATCCAGGCCGAGCTGCGCGCACTCTGCGCGCGGCGCGGCCTGCAGTACACGCTCGAAGAAACGATGCGCGCGGCCGCGGCGCCCTGCGATCCGGCCTGGCGCCGGCGCTGGGAAGCCGTCGTCGAGGCGCTCGGCCTGCCGGTCTTCCGGCTGCCCAGCGGCGCCGGACACGACGCCATGAAACTGCACCAGCTGATGCCGCAGGCCATGCTGTTCCTGCGCGGCCTGAATGGCGGCATCAGCCACAATCCGCTGGAGGCGATCACCAACGACGACACCGACCTGTGCGTGCGCGCCTTCCAGACCTTCCTTGACCACCTTGCCACGGATCCGACATGAACCCTACTTCGCCTTACGATCGCCTGGACGCCTGGGTTGACGCCCATTTCGACGAGGAGGTGCGCTTCCTGCAGGAGCTGGTGCGCGTCCCGACAGACACCCCGCCGGGCAACAACGCGCCGCACGCCGAGCGCACCGCGCAACTGCTGCAGGATTTCGGCTTCGAAGCCGAGCAGCATGCCGTACCGGCCGGCGTGGTCGAGGATGCCGGCCTGCAGAGCATCACCAACCTGGTCGTGCGCCGCAGCTACGGCGCCGGCCGCACCGTCGCCCTCAACGCCCACGGCGACGTGGTTCCGCCCGGCGAAGGCTGGACCCATCCGCCCTACGGCGGCGAGATCCACGATGGCAAGCTGTATGGCCGCGCCGCCGCCGTCAGCAAATGCGACTTCGCGACATTCACGTTTGCCACCCGCGCCCTGGAAGCGCTGGCGGGGTCGCGTCCCTCCCCGCTGAAGGGCGGCGTCGAACTGTATTTCACCTACGACGAGGAGTTCGGCGGCGAGCTCGGTCCCGGCTGGCTGCTCGGACAGGGCCTGGTCAAGCCCGACCTCCTGATCGCGGCCGGCTTCAGCTACCAGGTGATCACCGCCCACAACGGCTGCCTGCAGATGGAAGTGACCGTCAACGGCAAGATGGGCCATGCGGCCGTGCCGGAGACCGGCGTCGACGCCTTGCAGGCGGCGAACCTGATCCTGACGGCGCTGTACCGCCAGAACACGCTGTACAAGCAGACCCGCAGCCAGGTCAAGGGCATCAACCACCCCTACCTGAACGTCGGCTTGATCCAGGGCGGCACCAACACCAACGTGGTACCGGGCAAGGTCGTGCTCAAGCTCGACCGCCGCATGATCCCCGAGGAGAACCCGGCCGAGGTCGAGGCGGCGCTGCGCCAGTTGATTGCGGACGCCGTGGCGGACTGCCCGGGCATCACGATCGACATCCGGCGCCTGCTGCTGGCCAATGCACTGCAGCCCCTGCCCGGCAACGCACCGATGGTCGACGCCCTGTCGCGCCACGCCAGCGCCGTGTTCGACGAGCCGATCGAGGCGGCGGGTACGCCCCTGTACACCGATGCGCGCCTGTTCGGCGAACACGGGATTCCGGCCGTGCTGTACGGCTGCGGCCCGCGCACGGTCTCGGAGAGCAATGCCAAGCGCGCCGACGAGCACATCGACCTGGAAGACCTGCGCCGCGCCACCAAGGTGATCGCCCGCACCCTGTTCGACCTGCTCGACTGAGCGTGACGAACAACGGGCGCCGCCAGGGCGCCCGTTGCAACTGAATCACGCCCCGCAACAATGTTAGTCAACTAAGCCGGTAACAGCTGCGCACCGTAGGGTGGGCATGCCCACGCGTGATACGTAGCGGCTCCGACGTCGTACACGACGATCTTGAGGGCACGTATCACCGCGTGGGCATGCCCACCCTACGGTATACAACGGCCAACGAAACAGTTCTAGCTTAACTGGCCGGCATTATGCCTTGCCCCTTATTGCGCCTCTGCCAGCACGTCGCGCACGCGCACCACGTGCAGCAGGTTGGTGGCGCCGGCCTGGCCCGAAGGGAAGCCGGCCACAACGACCACCTGGTCGCCCTCTCCCGCCAGCCCGTGCCGCAGCGCGGCCGCGGCGCCGTCGGCCACCATCCCGCCCAGCGTGCGCGCCTCCTCGAAAGGCAGCGGATGCACGCCCCAGGCCAGCGTCAGGCGGCGCGCGATGGCGGCATGCGGGGTCAGGGCCAGGATCGGCGTGGCGGGGCGTTCACGGCTGGCGCGCAGGCTGGTCGCGCCGCTGCGGGTGTAGGTGACGGTGGCCGCCGGCGCCAGCACGGTGGCGACCCGGCGCAGCGCGCAGCAGATCGCGTCGGCGGTGCTGGCGTCGGCCGCGCTGTCCCGAGGAACGTGGCTGGCATCGAGGCCGGCGCGCCAGCCGGGATCGCGCTCGACTTCGCCGATCACGCTGTCCATCACGGCCACCGCCTCGACCGGATACTGGCCCGATGCCGATTCGGCCGAGAGCATCACCGCGTCCGCCCCCTCGTAGATCGCGCTGGCGACATCGGACACCTCGGCCCGGGTCGGCACCGGCGCCGCGATCATCGATTCGAGCATCTGCGTCGCCACCACGACCGGGCGCCCGGCCGCGCGCGCGGCATGCACGATGCGGCGCTGCAGGACCGGCACCTGCTGCGGCGGCAGTTCAACGCCGAGGTCGCCGCGCGCCACCATGACGCCGTCGGCCACGGCGACGATCTCGTCGAGCATCTCGATCGCGGCCGGCTTTTCCAGCTTGGCCATGATCCAGGCGCGCCCGTCCACCAGGGCGCGCGCCTCGCGCACGTCGTCGGCGCGCTGCACGAAGGAGAGCGCGACCCAGTCGACGCCCAGCTCCAGGCCGAAGGCCAGATCGGAACGGTCCTTGGCGGTCAGCGGAGAAATCGGCAGCAGCACGCCGGGAACGTTGACGCCCTTGCGGTCCGACAGCATGCCGCCGACCAGCACCGTCGTCTCGGCGTGCTCGACGCCACAGGCGTCGACACGCAGGCGCAGCTTGCCGTCGTCGAGCAGCAGTTCGGCGCCGGGCCGCAGCGCCGCGAAGATTTCGGGGTGCGGCAGCTGCACCCGCGCCGCGCTGCCCGCGGCCGGGTCGAGGTCCAGGCGCAGGCGCCCTCCCGCTTCCAGCCAGGCCTTGCCGTCGGCCAGGCGGCCGACGCGCAGCTTCGGCCCCTGCAAATCCATCAGCACCCCGATCGGCCGTCCGAGCGCACGCTCGACTTCGCGGATGGCGCCGTAGCGCGCGGCGTGGTCGGCATGGCTGCCGTGGCTGAAGTTCAGGCGGAATACGTCGGCGCCGGCCTCGGCCAACGCGCGGATGCGCTCGAAGCTGGAACTGGACGGGCCGAGGGTGGCGAGGATGCGGGAACGGCGTTGGCGTAGCATCGGATACTCCTGTCTAGTGCGTGGAAAAAATCAGGCGCGGCGGCGCGGCGCCGCACCCGCAAGGAGGAAACGGCGCCTGATCAGGCGATCAGGATGGCGCGGAAATCGTTGACGTTGGTGAGCGTCGGTCCCGTCACCAGCGAGTCGCCGAGAGAAGCGAAGAAGCTGTGGGCATCGTTGTCGTCGAGGCTGTCGCGCGGGCGCATTCCGTTCGCGCGGGCGCGCGCCAGCGTGTGTGGCGCCATGAAGGCGCCCGCCACCTCTTCCGCGCCGTCGACGCCGTCGGTATCGGCGGCCAGCGCGTGGATCGCGGGACCGGAGCCCGCTGGCTCCCCCAGCGCCAGCGCGAGCGCCAGCAGGAACTCGACGTTGCGCCCGCCGCGCCCGCCCCCGCGCAGCGTCACCGTGGTCTCGCCGCCGGACAGCAGCACGCAGGGCGGCGCCAGCGGCTGGCCATGGCGGCGCACCTGCAGCGCGATGCCGGCCATGACCCTGGCCACCTCGCGCGCCTCGCCTTCGATGCTGTCGCCCAGGATCAGGGGGGTGATGCCGGCCGCACGCGCGACCTGCGCCGCCGCCTCGAGCGCCATCTGGGGCGAGGCGATCAGGTGGGTCGTGACCCGCGCCAGGCGCGGATCGCCCGGCTTGACCGTCTCGCCGGCCCCGCTCTCCAGCAGGCGCTGCGCAGCGGGCGGCAGGACGAGGCCATAGCGGCGCACGATCGCCAGCGCGTCAGCGCAGGTGCTCGGGTCGGCCACGGTCGGGCCGGACGCGATGTCGATCGGATCGTCGCCCGGCACGTCGGAGATCAGCAGGTTCACCACCCGCGCCGGATGGCAGGCAGCGGCCAGGCGGCCACCCTTGATGCCGGATAAATGGCGGCGCACGCAGTTCATCTCGGTGATGCCGGCGCCGGACGCAAGCAGCGCGCGGTTGATCGCCTGCTTGTCTTCCAGCGTGACGCCCTCCCCCGGCAGCGGTAGCAGGGCCGAGCCGCCGCCCGAAACCAGGCAGATGACGAGGTCGTCCTCGCCCAGTCCTTGCACCAGCTCCAGCATCCGGCGGGCGACCGCGAGGCCGGCGGCGTCGGGGACCGGGTGCGCCGCTTCGACGATCCGGATGCGCTCGCAGGGCACGGCATAGCCGTAGCGGGTGACGACCAGGCCGGTCAGCGGCGTGGTCCAGTGGCGCTCGAGCGCCTGCGCCATCGCGGCCGAGGCCTTGCCGGCCCCGATCACGAGGGTGCGCCCTTTGGGCGGCGCCGGCAGGAAGGGCGCGATCCGGTGCGCGGGCTGGGCTGCTTCGACCGCCGCCTTGAACATGCGTTCGAGCAGTTCGCGCGGGACGGTCGTCATCAGGCTTCCTGGCCGATCGTGAAATTGGCCATGATTTCCAGCGCCCGCACCATGGCCGAATGGTCCCAGCCGCCGCCCTCATGGGCCGCGCAGGTGTTGAACAGCTCCTGCGCGGTGGCGGTATTCGGCAGCGCCACGCCGAGCTGGCGCGCGGTGGTCAACGCCAGGTTCAGGTCCTTGCGGTGCAGGTCGATCCGGAAGCCCGGCGCGAAGCTGCGCTTGATCATGCGCTCGCCGTGCACTTCGAGGATGCGCGAGGAAGCGAAGCCTCCCATCAGCGCCTCGCGCACCCGCGCCGGATCGGCGCCCGCTTTGGCCGCCAGCAGCAGCGCTTCGCCGACCGCCTCGATGGTCAAGGCGACGATGATCTGGTTGGCGACCTTGGTGACCTGGCCGTCGCCATTGCCGCCGACCAGGGTGATGTTCTTGCCCATCAGCTGGAACAGCGGCCGCACCCGGTCGAAGGCCGCTTCGCTGCCGCCGACCATGATGGTCAGGGTGCCCGCCTTGGCGCCCACTTCGCCGCCCGACACCGGGGCATCGAGGTAGTCGCAGCCGAGTTCGCGGATACGGCGTGCGAAGTCCTTGGTCGCGACTGGAGAAATGGAACTCATGTCGACCACGACCTTCCCCGCAGAGAGTCCTGCCGCGACGCCGTCTTCCGCGAACAGCACTTCCTCGACCTGCGGCGTGTCCGGCACCATGATGAAGATCACGTCCGCCTGCCGCGCCACCTCGGCGCTGGTCGCGCAGACGGTGGCGCCGGCGTCGACCAGCTCGGCCGGCACCGCGCCGCGCGTGCAGGCGAACAGGCGGTGCCCGTGTTGGATGAGATGTCCCGCCATCGGGGTGCCCATGATGCCCAGGCCGATGAAACCGATCGTTGTCATGTCGTTCTCCTATGTTGTTCTTGAATCGTTCAGCCGGCGAGCGCTTTCATCCAGCCCAGTCCGGCCTGCGTGGTGGTGGCCGGCTTGTATTCGCAGCCGATCCAGCCCTCGTAGCCGAGTTGGTCGATATGCCGGAACAGCCACGGATAGTTGATCTCGCCGCTGCCCGGCTCCCCGCGTCCAGGGTTGTCCGCCAGCTGGATGTGGCCGATACGGGCCAGGTGCCTGGCGACCGTGTTGCCGATCTCGCCCTCCATGCGCTGGGCGTGATAGATGTCGTACTGCAGGAACAGGTTGTCGGACCCGACCTCGTCGATGAGCGCGATGGCCTGGTCGGTGCGGTTCAGGTAGAAGCCGGGGATGTCGCGGGTATTGACCGGCTCGACCAGCAGGCGGATGCCCGCTTCCTTCAGCCTGGCCGCGGCGAAGCGCAGGTTGTCGACGAAGACCGCGCGTACGGCATCGTCATCGGCGTTAGCGGGCGCGATGCCGGCCAGGCAGTTGAGCTGCCCGCAGCCGAGTACGCGCGCATACTCGATGGCGCGTCCCACGCCGTCCCGGAACTCGGTTTCGCGGCCCGGAAGGCAGGCGATGCCGCGCTCTCCTCCTGCCCAGTCGCCAGCCGGCAGGTTGTGCAGGACCTGCACCAGCCGGTGGCGGTCGAGCTGCTCGGCCAGGGCGCCGGCCTCGACCGCATAGGGAAACAGGTACTCGACACCCTTGAAGCCGGCTGCTGCGGCGGCCCCGAAGCGCTCGAGGAAAGGCAGCTCGGTGAACAGCATGGTGAGGTTGGCGGCAAATCGTGGCATGTTCGTGACTCCTTTCAAGGGATGGCGTGGGCGATCGCGGTAGGTGCGTCCGCCTCATGTTCGGCCAGCGCTTCGAACTCGTTGACGGCGTCGATCTCGGTGCCCATCGCGACGTTGGTCACGCGCTCGAGGATGATCTCGACGACGACCGGCACGCGGTGCTCGCGCATCCAGGCCCGCGCCTGCGCAAAGGCATCCTGAATGTCGTCGGCCCGGCGTACGCGGATCGCCTTGCAGCCCAGTCCTTCGGCGACGGCGACATGGTCGACGCCATAGTTCTCCAGCGCCGGCGCATTGATGTTTTCGAACGCGAGCTGCACGCAGTAATCCATGTCGAAGCCGCGCTGGGCCTGGCGAATCAGCCCCAGGTAGGCGTTGTTGACCACCACGTGCAGGTAGGGAAGCTTGAACTGGGCGCCGACCGCCAGCTCCTCGACCATGAACTGGAAATCGTAGTCGCCGGAGATGGCGACGACTTCGCGCTGCGTATCGGCGGCGCACACGCCCAGCGCGGCCGGAATCGTCCATCCGAGGGGACCGGCCTGGCCGCAGTTGATCCAGTGGCGCGGCTTGTACACGTGCAGGAACTGGGCGGCGGCGATCTGCGACAGGCCGATCGTGCTGACGTAGCAGGTCTCGGGACCGAAGGCCCGGTTCATTTCCTCGTACACGCGCTGCGGCTTGACCGGCGTCGTCTCGAAGTGGGACTTGCGCAGCATGGTGCGCTTGCGCGCCTGGCACTCGGCCACCCAGCTGCTCCGGTCGGGCAAGGCCCCGATCAGCTTCAGGCCGCGCGCCACCTCGATCATCAGGTCGAGGGCGGCGCCGGCATCGGACACGATGCCGTAATCCGGGCCGAACACGCGTCCGATCTGGGTCGGTTCGATGTCGATATGGACGAACGTGCGTCCGGCCGTATACACCTCGACCGAACCGGTATGGCGGTTGGCCCAGCGGTTGCCGATGCCGATGACGAAGTCCGAGGCCAGCATGGTGGCGTTGCCGTAGCGGTGCGAAGTCTGCAGGCCGACCATGCCGGCCATGAGCGGATGGTCGTCCGGAATGGCGCCCCAGCCCATCAGGGTCGGGATCACCGGTACGCCGACGATCTCGGCGAACTCCTGCAGGCGCGCGGCCGCGTCGGCGTTGATCACGCCGCCGCCGCAGACGATCAGCGGCCGCTCGGCGGCGCACAGCATGGCGAGCGCCTTCTCGGCCTGGGCGCGGGTGGCGGCGGGCTTGTAGGGCGGCAGCGGTTCGTAGGTGTCGATGTCGAACTCGATTTCCGCCATCTGGACGTCGAACGGCAGGTCGACCAGCACCGGCCCCGGACGGCCGGAGCGCATCAGGTGGAAGGCTTGCTGGAAGACGCGCGGCACCAGGGCCGGCTCGCGCACCGTGACCGCCCACTTGGTGACCGGTTTGGCGATCGATTCGATGTCGACCGCCTGGAAGTCTTCCTTGTACAGGCGGGCCCGGGGGGCCTGCCCGGTAATGCATAGGATAGGTATCGAATCGGCCCAGGCGGAGTAGAGACCGGTGATCATGTCGGTGCCGGCCGGACCGGAGGTGCCGATGCAGACGCCGATGTTGCCGGCGCGGGCGCGGGTATAGCCCTCGGCCATGTGCGACGCGCCCTCGACATGGCGCGCCAGCACGTGATCGAAGCCGCCGTTCTTCTTCATCGCCGAATAAAACGGGTTGATCGCGGCGCCCGGCACGCCGAACACCTTGCTGACGCCTTCCCTGCGCAACACGGCTGCCGCCGCGTCGATTGCCCTCATACGGGCCATAGTCGCCTCTGTTCGAATGATAAATCGGAACCCAGTGAACGGAGGATAGCGACAAAGCGAAAAAGCTTGAATTGCTGCTACTATTCGCTCTGCCGATACTTTAAGTATTGATTGGAGGGTGCATGGACCGACATACCGAGATCCGCAGCTTCGTGCTGGTGACCGAGAAAGGCAGTTTTGCCGCCGCCGCCCTGGTGGAAGGCGTGACGCCGGTCGTGATGGGACGGCGCCTGGACGCGCTGGAACGGCGCCTTGGCGTGCGCCTGATGCATCGCTCGACCCGCGGCTTGGCCTTGACGGCGCTGGGCGAACAGTTCATCGAACCGTGCCGCCAGCTGCTGCGCGATTTCGACATCACCGAGAACAGCATCAGCGCCGGGCGCAATACGGTGCGCGGGCACCTGGTGGTCTCGGCGCCGGCGGCCTTCGGCCGCTCGCATGTCGCGCCGCACGCACCGGCCTTCCGGGCGATCCACCCGGACCTGAAAATGTCGTTCAATTTCACCGACAGCGTGGTCGACCTGGTACGCGAAGGTTACGACATGGCGATCCGTATCGGCGAAGTACAGGACCCGAACTACGTCGCCGTGCCGCTCTTTCCGAACCGCCGGGTGGTGTGCGGCACGCCCGCGTATTTCGAGCGCCATGGCGTTCCCGCGATCCCGGAAGACCTCGTGCGCCACAACTGCCTCGCCTTCAACCTGCAGGGCGGACAGCAGCGCGGATGGACCTTCCAGCGCGACGGCAAGCTGTTCGCGGTACGTGTCGACGGCGACCTCGCCTGCAACGACGGCGAACTGCTGTTCGACTGGGTCAGGCAGGGACTCGGCATCGGCTGGCGTTCGACCTGGGAAATCCAGGCCGAACTCAAGCGGGGGGAACTCGTGACCATGCTCGACGACTATGCGGTACACGACTATCCGATCCAGGCGGTCTATCCCCAGCAGCGCTACCTGCCCGCCAAGATCCGGCACTTCATCGACTACCTGAAGGACATCTACCGGCGGCCGGGGTACTGGGAAAAGCTTGGAGCGGCAGATGGGATCGGGATGGCTGCCCCGTAAGGAAGCCGTCGAGGCTCAGGTGTTCGCGTTCCGCCTTGCCAGACGCCGGGCCGCCTGTACCTGCGGCGTATCGCCCAGCGGCAGCAGCGCGGCCGAACGCGCCAGCCCACGCACCAGCCGCGCCTCGCCGAAGCGCAGGCCTTGCCCTTGCAGCTGCGGCAGCGAGCGCACGGGCTCCGGCGCGATCTCGACGGCGGCGCGCACCAGCAGGCGCTGGAGCGGGCGCAGCGGAGCCGGCAAGATTGGCGCTTCACGCATGATCCGCAGGAAATCGGCGAGGATGTTCGAGCCCTCCAGCGCGGGCGCGGTGGCGCCGAGCAGCGCTTCCCACCCGGCCCAGGTACGCGGCACGCCGGTCGCGCCGTACAGCTGCGCGGCGGGTTCGCCTTCGGCGAAGACCGCATCCTTCTCAAACGGCGACAGGTGCTGCACGTAGGCGTGATAAGCCTCCGCGAATCCGAACACGGCGGTGGCCTGCACCCAGTCGAGCAGGCGCGGATCGTTGGCGTGGTAGGCGGTGCCATCGGGTGTGGTGCCGCGCACGTGCTCGTGCATGCGCACCACGCGCGCGATCAGCTGCTGCGCCGCCGAGCGCGGGCCATACACGGTCATCAGGGCCGCGAAGCCGGTGCGGCGCAGGCGCGTCAAGGGATCGCGCGCGAAGCTGCTGTGGTTCCAGACGCCCGAGCGGACCGAGGGTTCGGCCAGTTCAAGCAGTACCGCCGCCACCCCGCCGATGAACAGCGAGACCGGATTGGCGAACACGCGCCAGGCGACGCTGTCCGGGGATGCGAGTGCGGGCTCGCCCGCCGGCTGGCTGAAATCGAAGGCCATGCCGGGGGGCGGCTGCAGCAGTTCGCGGAGCGCTTTGAGCATTACTGGCCTCCTGCCAATTCATGCGGTGGCTGGACGCGTGGGCGGCGCATACGCTACAGGTCCGCAAGCCGGCGGGTGGAGCCGACCACCCTACTCCTGCCCGATCAGCACCACCGGATTACGCGCATCGAACTGCACCTTGCCGCCCTTGACGATCGCCGTCTTCCCCGAATACCAGTCGCGCACGGTCTGGCCGTCCAGGAAGACGCCGGTCACCGGTACGGCGGTCGGTTTGTCCGTCGGCAGGCCGAGCGCGACAACCACGCGGTCGGTCACGTCGCCCTTCTCGTAGGTGCGCTTGAAGGTGTAGGGATAGTGCTGGATCATGCGGTGCACGCCGGCGCCGACCGCCGGATGGGCCTGACGGAAGCGGCCCAGCCTGGCCCAGTGCTCGCGCACGTCGCGCACGCGGTTCAGGCCGCGCTGGGTGTTGGCGGCCAGCTCGTCCCAGTTCATGAAGGAGCGCAGCGTGGCGTCGCCTTGCGCGCCCTCGATCTGCAGGAGGCGCGCCGTTTCGTCGCCGTAGTAGATCTGCGCCGCGCCCGGCGCCAGCAGCAGTTTATTGGCGGTCTCATAGGGACGCTGGCGCAGCGCGTCGTAGGGCTGGCCGTCGTCGTGCGAGCTGAGATAGTTCAGCACCGACGCCCCCTTCATTGGCCCCTGCAGCGCTTCCGAATAGGTGCTGAACAGCTTTTCGTAGGATTCGACGGCGTCCGTCTTCATCGCGAAGTTGATCATGCTGTCGAAGCCCTGGGCCGGATAATCGACCTTCATGCCGCCGAGGTCGAAGGCGCGGCCGTGCTGAATGGCGTAGTTGTAGACCTCGGCCGTCATGTAGAACGGCGTGTTATCGAGCTTCTTGGCCGGATTCGCCTTTTTCCAGTCCTCGAAGGCGGCACTGGCCACCTTTTTCAGTTCCTTCCACACGCCCGGCTCGGTGTGCTTCACCGTGTCGGCCCTGAAACCGTCGACGCCGAACTTGCGCACCCAGTCGGCATGCCACTTCATCAGGTAGTAGCGCGGCGCGCGCGGATAGCCGGTGCGCTTGAAGAAGGCGTCGAGCTCCTGCACTTCGCGCTCGTAGCGCCCTTCCTTCTTCCACTTCTCGACCAGCGCAGGCGGCAGCGCGACCGGCTTGTTGTCGCCGGTGCGAATGTCCGGCAGGTTCTTGACGAGCGTGCAGTCGATGGTGGTGCGCGCGTCCTTGTAGGTGCAGGTCGGGCTTGTCCGCACCCATTCCGCCGGCCATACCGGATCGCTCCCGGTAACCGGGCCCGTGTGGTTCATGACCACGTCGAACAGCACGCGCAGGCCGTGCGCATGGGCGGTATCGACCAGGGTGCGCAGTTCCCCCTCGGTGCCGAGGTTGGCGTCGATCGCCGTGAAGTCGCGCGCCCAGTAGCCGTGGAAGCCGTAGCTTTTGCCGGTCCCCTCGTCGGTGCCGGCGTGGATCTGCTCGACCGGCGGCGTGATCCATAGCGCCGTCACGCCCAGCTCGGTGAAGTACCCCTCCTTGATCTTGGCCGTGACGCCGGCGAAGTCGCCGCCCATGAAGCCGCGCAGCGTGGCCGCGTCATCCTTGCGGCCGTAGGCATGGTCATTGTCCGGATTGCCGTTGTTGAAGCGATCCGTCAGCAGGAAGTAGACGGTCGCGTTCTCCCACACGAAGGGCTTGGTCGGCGCCGCCCAGGGTGCCGGGGCGGCATGGGCCGCGTTCAGGGCAAACAGCAGGGAGACGGCAAGTGCGGACAATTTCATGCAGGGGTTCCTGTAAGTGGGGTCAGGTGATGACGCTCGGCTGCGCACGGCCGGTGCGCCGACGCAGTTCGGATACGCCGTCGGCGATCGCCACCAGGCCGGACAAGGCCTGCTGGGTCTCGAGATTGTGGCGGCTTGGATCGGCCTCGTAGCGTTCGAGGTAGAGACGGATGGTGGCGCCTTCGGTGCCGGTGCCGGACAGGCGGAACACGATGCGCGAGCCATCGAGCATGACGATGCGCACGCCCTGCCTGGTGGCGATCGAGCCGTCGACCGGGTCGGTGTAGACGAAATCGTCGGCCAGCGCCACGCGATAGTCGCCCAGGGTCTGGCCTGCCAGTTTCGGCAGCTTCTCGCGCAGCGCGGCCATCATGGCGTCGGCAGCGGTCGCGTCGACGGCTTCGTAGTCGTGGCGCGAATAGTAGTTGCGGCCGAAACGGGCCCAGTGCTCGGCCACGATCTGCTCGACGGACTTGCCGGTCGCGGCCAGCATGTTCAGCCAGAACAGCACGGCCCACAGGCCATCCTTTTCGCGCACGTGGTTCGAGCCGGTGCCGTAGCTTTCTTCGCCGCAGAGCGTGACCATGCCTGCGTCCATCAGGTTGCCGAAGTACTTCCAGCCGGTCGGCGTCTCGAAGCAGGACACGCCCAGCGCTGCGGCCACGCGGTCGGCCGCGGTGGAGGTCGGCATCGAACGCGCGATGCCCTTGATGCCGGCCGCGTAGCCCGGCGCCAGCGTCGCATTCGCGGCGATGATGGCCAGGCTGTCGGACGGCGTGACCGCGATGCCGCGGCCGACGATCATGTTGCGGTCGGCATCGCCGTCGGATGCGGCGCCGAAGTCGGGCGCATCGGGCGCGCTCATCAGGCCGATCAGTTCGGCCGCGTTGACCGGATTCGGGTCGGGATGGTGGCCGCCGAAGTCTTCCAGCGGCTCGCCGTTGATCACGGTCCCAAGAGGCGCGCCCAGCACGCCTTCGATGATGGCCTTCGCATACGGCCCGGAGACGGCGCTCATGCCGTCGAATTTCATGGTGAAGCCGCGTTTGAAGAGCGCGCGGATGGCGTCGAAGTCGAACAGGCGTCCCATCAGTTCCGCGTAGTCGGCGACCGGGTCGATCACCTCGACCTGCATGCCCTCGAGCGTGGTCGTGCCGATGTCATCGAGGTTGACGGCGGGCGCGTCGCTGATGCGGTAGGAAGACAGGGTCTGCGTATGCGCGAAGATCGCCTCGGTGACCTTCTCCGGCGCCGGGCCGCCGTTCTCGATGTTGTACTTGATACCGAAGTCGCCGTCCGGTCCGCCGGGGTTGTGGCTGGCCGACAGCACGATGCCGCCGAAAGCGCCGTGCTTGCGGATCACGCAGCTCACCGCCGGCGTGGAGAGGATGCCGCCGCGTCCGACCAGCATGCGCGCCATGCCATGGGCGGCGGCCATGTGCAGGATGGTCTGGATGGCCTGGCGGTTGAAGTAGCGGCCGTCGCCGCCGAGCACCAGGGTGCGGCCGGCGCAGTCGCCCAGGGTCAGGAAAATCGCTTCGACAAAGTTCTCGAGGTAGCCGGGCTGCTGGAACTCGGTCACCTTCTTGCGCAGGCCCGAGGTGCCCGGACGCTGGCCCGCGAATGGCGTCGTTGCCACGGTCTGAATCGTCATGCTTCGCTCCTGTGATCGCATTTGTTTGTTAATAAAACATTACGATACGATAGGAGCGAAAAGCATGGCGCAGGCTTTAGTTACCAGCCTTGTCAGTCACCATCAAGGTCAATACGCCGGCCAGCAGCATGCAGCCGCCACCCAGCGCGAGGGTTTGCACCGTGTGGCCGTTGAAAAATTCGCGCGTGACGAAACCGAGCAGCAGGCCGCTGACGATCTGCGGGATCACGACGAAGAAGTTGAACAGGCCCATGAAATAACCCATGCGCTTGGCCGGCAAGGCGCCCGCCAGGATCGCGTACGGCATGGTCAAAATGCTGGCCCAGGCGATGCCGACGCCAATCATCGGCAGCATCAGCATTTCCTTGGTATCGATGGCGGCGATGCTGGCCAGGCTCACTCCCCCGATGGCGAGGCAGGTGGCGTGCACGATCTTGCGGCTGGTGGCGCGGGCGAACACCGGCAGGATGAAGGCGGCCAGCGCCGACACGCCGCTGTACACCGCGAACATGATGCCGACCCAGTTGCCGGCATCCTGGAAGGCAGCCGACTGGGCGTCGCGGGTGCCGTAGATGGAGTCCGCAATCGCGCTGCCGGTGTAGATCCACATCGCGAACAGGGCGATCCAGGTGAAGAACTGGACAAAGGCCAGCTGCACCATGGTCTTCGGCATCTTCGCAAAACCGCTGAAGATTTCGGTGAAGGCGACGCCCATGCGGCGCGCGTGCTGGCGTTCGCTGTTGAACGAATCCATATCGGCCGGCGGCAGTTCGTCGGCGGTGAACACGGTCCAGCTGACGGCGACGATGAAGACCAGCGCGCCGGCGTAGAAGGAATAGCGCACGGTGTCGGGAATCGTGCCGTCCACCGGCACGTTCGACACGCCCAGGTGCGTGAAGATGGTTGGCAGCAGCGACGCGATCACGGCGCCGCAGCCGATGAAGAAGGTCTGCATCGCATAGCCGGCGGTCTGCTGCGAGACGTCGAGCTTGTCGCCGACGAAAGCGCGGAAGGGCTCCATCGAGACGTTGATTGCCGCATCCATCATCCACAGCACGGCCACCGCCATCCACAGCGCCGAGGAGTTCGGCATCAGGAACATGGCGATCGCGGCGAGCAGCGCGCCGATGAAGAAGAAGGGACGGCGCCGGCCCCACTTCGGGTGCCAGGTGTTGTCGCTCATGTAGCCGATCACGGGCTGCACCAGCAGGCCGGTCACGGGCGCGGCCAGCCAGAACAGGGCCAGGTCGTCCGGGTTGGCGCCGAGCGTCGAGAAGATGCGGCTGGTGTTGGCGTTCTGCAGGGCGAAGCCGAACTGGATGCCGAAGAAGCCGAAGCTCATGTTCCACAACTGCCAGAACGACAGGCGTGGTTTGAGCGCCTTGGTGTGCATGTCCATCTGTGTCCCCAATGGCCCGGCGTCCTGCCAGGCTCGAAGTTATGTGGCGAACGCGCCACCTTGGCGAGTCCCCGCCCCCAGGCCAGAGGACGGACTATTACAGGATAAATTTGTAGCAAAATAACATGGCGTTTTCCGAGTGTCAATCTCGCTAAGTGGTAGTAGAATCACCACGCCCGGCCGTTTGCCGATGGCATTTGTAGTCAAATAACACGACAACACGGAGACACCATGCTCGACATGCAGCGCCGGCTGAGCAATTCCTTTTACGCCCTCACCAGCTTGCCGGCCACGGCCATGGGCTTCGCCCTGTGCATCCAGATTTCGGCCCTCAGCTGGCTGCTGAGCACCAAGTACCACCTCGACACCCACGAGATCGGCATCGTCTGGGCCGCCGGCCCGACGGCTGGCATCCTGGGCCAGGTGATCATCGGCTTCATCAGCGACAAGACCTGGTTCTGGGGCGGACGGCGCCGTCCGTTCATATTGATCGGCGGCGTGCTGGCGGCGCTGTCCGTGTTCCTGCTGCCGCGGATCGAGGTCGTCGCGGATTTGCTCGGCATCGGCAACCTGCTGGTGGTCGCCGTGATCATCGCGCTCACGCTCGACCTGTCGATCAATATCGGCTTCAATCCGACCCGCTCGCTGATCGCCGACGTCACGCCGGATGGCGAAGCGCGCACGCGCGGCTATACCTGGATGCAGACCGTCTCGGGTTTCTGGGGCGTGATGGCCTACCTGATCGGCGCCTTCATCGACAATTACGCGCTGATCTCGGTCGGTGTCGTGCTGGTGCTGGTGTTTTCGATCGTGCCGGCCCTGCTGATCGAGGAACCGCGCGACATCGCCCCGCCCGAGACGGCAGCCGCCTCCATCACCGACTGGCCGCAATTCTGGCGCCTGTGTGCAGCCCATGCGTTTACCTGGTTCGGGGTGCAGGCGATGTTCGTCTACATCATCTCCTTCATCCAGCAGCATGTGGTCACTGCCGGCGCCACGGCTGACCAGGCGGCGGCGCAGTCGGGCCACGTGATCGCGATTTCCTTTGCCGTCATGAACGTGGTCGGCTTCCTGCTGCCGGCCCTGGTGCTGGCGCCGCTGGTGACGCGCTTCGGGCGTGTGCGCACGCAGGCCACCTGCATCGGCATCATGGCCTTGGCCTATTTCGCGATCGCCCTGTTCGCGCGCTCGCCCGCCGCGCTGTATGTGCTGATGGCGGTGGTCGGCATCGGCTGGGCGGCGGTGGTCAGCCTGCCCTTCGCGATCATGAGCGAGAAAGTGGACAAGAGCCGCATGGGTTACTTCATGGGCCTGTTCAACCTGTCGGTGGTGCTGCCGCAGCTGGCCACCACAAGCGTCGGTTTTGTGCTGAACACGGCGGCCGATAAAAGCCTGCTGTTCTTCATCTGCGGCGGCTGCCTGGCCGTCTCGAGCGTGCTGTGGCTGCTGGTGCGCGAGAACACGGCGGCGCTGCGCGCCGCACCCACGCTTGCGGCCTCACATTAACAACAACAGAGACATTTCATGCGATTCTGCTTCCTTCCCCTCCTGCTGGCCGCCTCGCTCGCGTCAGCTGCCGATACGCCTGCGCCTTCCAAAGCGTCGACCGCCCTGCCCGGCGTCAGCCTGCTGCCCGAGCTGGTCGAGATCCCGGCGTTGCACCGCAAGCGCCAGATCCGCCTTTACCTGCCGCCGAACTACGCCACCTCCGGCAAGCGCTATCCGGTGCTCTACATGCACGACGCCCAGAACCTGTTCGACGACGCCACCGCCTTTGCCGGCGAGTGGAAGGTCGACGAGACGCTGGACGCACTGTCAAAAGAGGGCAAGCTGGAACTGATCGTGGTCGGCATCGACAACGGCGGCGACAAGCGCATCACGGAACTGAACGCCTGGGACAACGCGCGCTTCGGGCAAGCCGAGGGCAAGCAGTACACGGACTTCATCGTCAACACCCTGAAACCCGCGATTGACGCCAAGTACCGCACCTTGCCCGACCGCGCGCACACGGCCATCATGGGCAGCTCGATGGGCGGCCTGGCCTCGCACTATGCGATCGCGCAGTACCCGCAGGTGTTCAGCAAGGCCGGCGTGTTTTCGCCGGCCTACTGGACGGCCACGCCTTCCTTCGACTTCATGGCCCGGCAC
The DNA here is from genome assembly GCF_004798585.1 of Massilia sp. Mn16-1_5. Taxonomy (GTDB): domain Bacteria; phylum Pseudomonadota; class Gammaproteobacteria; order Burkholderiales; family Burkholderiaceae_D; genus Telluria. The sequence continues at coordinate 143,915 of NZ_PPXQ01000003.1, read as the reverse complement.
CCGCTGCCCAAGGATGCACGTGTCTACCTGCTGATGGGAGAAAAGGAAGGCGACTCGATGGTGCCGGACGTGCAGCGCATGGCGCAGGTAGTGAAAAAGAGCGGGCATCCGGCGAAGAACACGGTCTTGAAGATCGTGCCGGAGCAGCAGCACAACGAGGCGTTCTGGAGCGGCGAGTTGCGCGAGGCGCTGCTGTGGATGTTTGCGGACCAGAAGGTCTCGCGTTAATCGAGACGGCCGCGCACCCTAGGGTGGGCACTCGTGCCCACGCGGATGCGGCCCGTGCATATCGAAACATCGCCGGGCCACCGGAAACACAATAATGATGGTGCCACGGCTCAACCGGTGAGACCGCGTGGGCACAGAGTGCCCACCCTACGCGACTCACCTTTCGCGAAAGATCAGCCCTTACGCGGCGCCTTTTTAAACCCCGGCTTCTCGTTGAAGCGGCGCTCCGCACCGAACGACTTCTTCGGCCCCGTCTTCTTCGGCGGCGGCGTCTCGCCATCGCGCGTGATCTGCAGCTGCTGGCCCGCCACCCACACCGTTTTCAGGTGGTCGATCAGGTCCGGCGGCAGGTCGGCCGGTAAATCCAGCGTACTGAAGTCGTCGTAGATCTCGATGCGGCCGATCAGCTTCGAATCGATGTTCGCTTCGTTGGCGATCGCGCCGACGATGTTGCCCGGCTTGACGCCGTTGATGTGGCCGACTTCGATGCGGAAGGTGGCCATGCCCTCTTCCGGCGCGCGCATCACGCGCTCCTTCTTGAAGCCCGGCTCGCGGGCCGGGCGCGGCGGACGGTCGTCCCAGCCGCCGTCGTCGCGCGGGGAGCGCGGCGGACGCTCGACGAAGTCGGCGCGCGCCGGACGCTCGTCCCAGGTCGACGCCTTTGGTTCGCGGTCCGGCTTTTCCAGCAGCAGCGGCACGTCGCCGCGGCTCAGTTTTGCCAGCGCGGCGGCGATGTCGACCGCCGGCACATTGGCTTCACGCTCGAATTCCTCGATCAGGTTGCGGAACTGCTCGAGGCCGCCGCCGGCCAGGGTCTGCGCGATCTGTTCCTTGAACCGGGCGATGCGCACGTCGTTCACGGCCTTCACGGTCGGCAGCGTCAGCGGCGCGACCGGTTGACGGGTAGCGCGCTCGATCGCCTTCAGCAGACCGCGTTCGCGCGGGGTGATGAAGAGGATGGCGTCGCCGCTGCGGCCCGCGCGGCCGGTGCGGCCGATGCGGTGGGTGTAGCTTTCCGGGTCGGACGGCACGTCGTAGTTGATCACGTGGCTGATGCGCTCGACGTCCAGGCCGCGCGCGGCGACGTCGGTGGCGACCAGGATGTCGATCTTGCCGTTCTTGAGCTGCTCGATGGTGCGCTCGCGCTGCTGCTGCGCCATGTCGCCGTTGATGGCGGTCGCCGCGAAGCCGCGCGCCTGCAGCTTGGTCGCCAGTTCTTCGGTACCGAGCTTGGTACGCGCGAAGATGATCATGCCGTCGAAAGGCTCGGCTTCCAGGATACGCGTCAGCGCGTCCAGCTTCTGCATGCCGGCCACCAGCCAGTAGCGCTGGGTGATGTTGTCGGCGGTGCCGGTTTTCGCCGCGACCGTGACTTCGCTCGGGTCGCGCAGATAGGTCTTGGCGATGCGTTTAATGGCCGGCGGCATGGTGGCCGAGAACAGCGCAATTTGGCGCTCTTCAGGGATCTGCTGCAGGATCTGCTCGACGTCGTCGATGAAGCCCATGCGCAGCATCTCGTCGGCTTCGTCCAGCACCAGCGTCTTCAGCTGCGACAGGTCGAGCGAGCCCTTTTCGATATGGTCGATCACGCGGCCCGGGGTGCCGACGATGATCTGCACGCCGCGGCGCAGTGCCGACAGCTGCGGGCCGTAGGCCTGGCCGCCGTAGATCGGCAGCACGTGGAAATTCTTCATGTGCGCGGCATAGCTCTGGAAGGCTTCCGCCACCTGGATCGCCAGTTCGCGCGTCGGCGCCAGCACCAGGGCTTGCGGCGCGACCTGCTTGGTGTCAATGCGCGACAGGACCGGCAGCGCGAAGGCGGCGGTCTTGCCGGTGCCCGTCTGCGCCTGTCCCAGCACGTCGCGGCCTTCCATCAACAGGGGAATGGTGGCGGCCTGGATCGGCGACGGCGTTTCGTAACCGACGTCCTTCAGCGCCCTGAGGATGGGCGCAGGGATATTCAGGTCGGCAAACGATGGGATGGGGGTGTCGGACATGGATGACTTTCGAAAGACAAAACTAAAGCGCTAGTTTACTCGCTTGGGGCGGGCTACGTGCGCAATCCCCGGCAAACGGGACAGGCGGCCCTGAATGGATGAGCCAGAAAGAAAAAACCCCGCCGCTGGTGCGACGGGGTTTCCAGGGTAAAAACGCGGTGTGGCTTAGAACTTGTAATTCGCGCCCAGCAGGACGGTGCGGCCGTACTTCTGGTACTCGAGCGGCTGGTCGCGGCGGGCCGCATAGGTCTCGTATGCCGCGTTGGTGATGTTGTTCACCTGCAGCAACAGACCCAGGCCCTTCAGGCTGCCGGTCTCGAAGTTGTAGCCGATCTGGAAGTCGACCACGTTTTCGCCGACCACGTAGCGCAGGCTGCGGTTGCCGTTGAAGTTGCCGATCTCGCCGACGAAGTCGGAGCGGCGGCGCTGGCTGACGCGAGTCTCAAAGCCATTCTTCTCGTAGTACACGGTCAGGTTGGTCACGCGCTTGGACAGACCTGGCAGCGGGATATCTTCGCCGATGCTGCCACCCGGATCCTTGATCGAGATGGTGCTGTCGCTGAAGGTCGCGCTGGCGCTGACGCCGAAGCCGTCGAACATCGGGCTTGCCAGGTTCAGCGGCATCGAACCCGACAGCTCCAGGCCCTTCAGCGTACCACCCTGGCCGTTGTAGGGCGCAGTGTAGTTACCGATCGGGGTCGTGGCGATCGTACCCGGCACGAACTTCGCGAAGTCGTACGAGTCGTTGGTCTGGGTGTAAATGTAGCTCGTCAGCTTCTTGTGGAATGCCGCAGCGGCCAGGTAAGCCTTCTTGCCGAAGTACTTCTCGTAAGAGATGTCGAAGGCATTCGCGCGCCACGGATCGAGCTGCGCATTGCCGCCGCTACCGCCCGGCTTGAAGTTGGTCTTGTCGACGCCGAAGTCCAGTGCCGAACGCAGCTGGTCGACGCGCGGACGCGCTACCTGCTTGGCTGCGGCGAAGCGCAAGGTCTGATCGCCAGGGAACAGCAGCGCCAGGTTCAAGCTCGGGAGCACGTCGGTATAGGTCTTACCGTCGTCGACTGGCTTCACCTGGCTGCCGACTGGTGCGGTGCCGTCCCAGTAGTTCGCTTGCGACGACTGGTCGGTGCGCTGGACTTGCACACCGATGTTACCGCGCAGGCTCACCGAGCCGACTTCATGCTCGATGTTGGCCTTGACGAAGGAGGTCGTGATCTTCTCGTTCACATCCCATGCTTTGGCGATGAGGTAATCTTTCGTGTCGCTCGGCTGGAACACCATGCCGTAGGCGACAACGCCCGGCACGTTCCATGACGGGATGAGGCCGGCGCCGGCGAAGCCCAGGTCGACCGGTGCGTACTGCAGGTCAGCCGGCACCGTGAAGGCAGCACCCTTCAGGGTGATGTCGCCTTCCGGCTGGCGCTTCTTCTTGCTGCGGTCGGAGTAATTGATACCGACGTCCACGCTCGAGAAGAAGGTGGCCATCGAATCCGGCAGCGGGATGTTGGCGGCCAGCTTGGCCGACTTCAGTTCGTCTTCGACGCTCGGAACCTTGCCGTAGCCGGAACCGTAGATCGTGCCGCGCACATACAGGTTGGCCGGATTGCTGTAGTCACGGTTGGCGCGAATGGTCGGGAAGGCGCCACCGGCGAAGGACAGTGCGACACTGTCCAGGAACGGATCGCCAGCGGCATTGGTGAACTGGGTGTTGTTTTCCAGGTTCAGCTCTTTACGCTCGGCCTTCGAGATGCTCAGGTCGGCGTTCAGGGTGACGGTACCGAGCTTGACCAGGTTGTTCCAGCCGGCCGCGCGGATCTTGTCTTCGCGGTCGTTGTACATGCCGCGCACCAGCGGGTACACGTTGTTGATGGTGCCGCCGGTCAGGACGCCGTTGGCGGTGGTGACCGGGTTGAACTGCACGGTAGGCGTATAGTTGCCGTTGTAGCCGCCGAGATTGATTTCGATCTGGTTCGCGGTTTCTTCACGCTGGAACTTCGAGGCGTAGACATCCAGGGTGCTGGTCCACTCTTTCGATGGACGGTATTGCAGCACACCCATGATACCGTCGCGCTTGTTGTCGCCGCTACGGCCGACTGCCTTGATGCCCTCGGTGATGTAGGTGTTCGCAGGCACGCCTGGAATGCCTTGGATTTTCCATGGTTCGTACAGGCCGGTCTCATTGGACAGTACCGGCGAGTCGAGGTGGGCGAAGCCGATCGCCACACCCAGGGTGCGGTTCAGGAACTGGTCGATGTAGCTGATGCTGAAGCGGTTGCCGGTCGATTTCGCGTTCGAGATCGAACCCAGCGAGTTCTTTTCGGCGCGCGCGTTCATGGCCACGGTACGGCCGGCAAAGGACAGCGGACGCACGGTCTGCATGTCGACCGTGCCCGACAGGCCCTGGCCGATCAGTGCCGCGTCAGGGGTTTTGTAAATGGTGACGCCGCTCAGCAGCTCGGATGGATACTGGTCGAATTCGACGCTGCGGTTGTCGCCGGTACTGACCTGCTCGCGGCCGTTGAGCAGCGTGGTCGAGAAGTCGGGGGACAGGCCGCGCACGCTGATGACCTGGGCACGGCCGCCGACGCGCTGGGCCGCCAGGCCTGGTAGGCGCGCGATCGATTCGGCGATGCTGACGTCAGGCAGTTTGCCGATGTCTTCTGCGGAAATGGCTTCGACAATCGAGGTCGAATCCTTCTTGACCGAGATCGCGTCTTCGATACCACGGCGGATACCGGTGACCTTGACGGTCGCGACGCCCGGTTCGGCTTGCTCGGTAGTGGTCTGTGCGGCGGCGTTGCCGGCGATTGCCGACACGAAGATGGCGCAGCCGACAGCGACCGGGCTCAGGTTAAAGACAAGGCCCGTACCAGCGGCGCGCTTGTTTGCGGAGTTATTCATGTGTCCCCTCAGATCGAACATTTAATTTCCCGAAAGACAGACTGCTACGGCACGGGATCCAGAATCAACGTCTTTTTAGACGTTCTGGCAAGAATTCTGTACTAAAACTAGATGCACTGTCAACGGGAGTTCATTTGCACTACGTTCTGCCGGCAATTCCTGCGCTCTTATATAGAATGACACGCCCTTGCGTTGTATTGGAGCTACAAGGGCCATCGTATGGACGTGTAGTCGTACTACATCTTGCTTGCTTTTCACCAATTGGGTGCGGAAATGCACCTTTTTGGTGCAAATTTCCGAATGGTATCGATGTCATTTATTTCGGCGGTAAGTGCACCGCGATTCGGCCAGCAGCGCGCCCTTTGCCGACCAGTCCTGACCGGTGCCATTCCTCTGTTTGTGTATGTACCTAAACTAGAAAAATTAATGAATCCTTATTGCTGAAGATGTCACAGCTTCCTTGCGCGTGATAGAGTGACAAGCTGTGTATTAGCCTGTTTAGCGTGTAGGCAAACTACTAGTTTTTAGTCCGCAGCCCTGCGCCCCATCCTTTTTTAGCCGAGTCCCGCCATGCGACGCTCTTTTGCAACACTTTTCCTTGCTGCCGCCCTGCTCGACCCAGCCATGGCCGCGCCCGCCATCGAGCACCTGGATCCGCCCTTCTGGTGGACCGGCATGCAGCACAGCGGTGTGCAGCTGATGGTGCACGGCGCCGGCATCGGCAAGCTGGCGCCGGCGATCGACTATCCCGGCGTACGCATCGCCTCCAGCACGCGTGTCGCCAACCCCAATTACCTGTTCGTCGACCTCGAGATCGCGCCCAACGCGCAGCCCGGCCGTTTCGACATCGTGTTCGGGGGTGAGGGCACCGGCGTGCGCTATCCATATGAGCTGCGTGCCCGTGCGCCCGGCTCGCGCCTGCGCCAGGGCTTCGGCAATGCCGATGCCATCTACCAGCTCATGCCGGACCGCTTCGCCAACGGCGACCCAAGCAACGACAGCGTGCCCGGCATGCTGGAAAAGGCCGACCGCAGCCACCCGGGCGGACGCCACGGCGGCGACATCGCGGGCATCGTCAAGCACCTCGACTACATCGCGCAGCTCGGTTTCACCCAATTGTGGCCCACGCCGCTGGTCGAGAACGACATGCCGGGCTATTCCTATCACGGCTACGCGGCCACCGATCACTACCGGATCGATCCGCGCTACGGCAGCAACGAGGATTTCGTGCGCTTGTCGAACGAAGCGAAGCGGCGCGGCATCGGCCTGATCCAGGACGTGGTGCTGTCGCACATCGGGAAGAATCATTGGTGGATGAAGGACCTGCCGACGCCGGACTGGGTCAACTTCGGCCGCTACGTGCCGACCGCGCACCACCGCGTCGCCGTGCAGGGCAAGTATGCTTCCCGGGCCGACAGTATCAACTTCACGGCCGGCTGGTTCGGCCCTTCGATGCCCGACCTGAACCAGACCAATCCGCTGGTGGCGAATTACCTCATCCAGAACAACATCTGGTGGATCGAGTACGCCGGCCTGTCGGGACTGCGCATCGATACCTACGGCTATTCCGACGGCGCCTTCCTGACGCGCTACACGCGCCACATCATGGACGAGTACCCGAACCTGAACATGGTCGGCGAGGAGTGGAGCACGCAGGTGCCGACCGTGGCGCGCTGGCAGCGCGGCAAGGTCAACTTCGACGGCTACACCTCCTCGCTCCCGAGCCTGATGGACTTCCCGCTGGTGGACAGCATGCGCAGCGCCCTTTCCGACCCCGACAAGGGTTTCAACGAGGTCTACCAGACGCTCGCGCTCGACTACCTGTACCCGGAACCGGAAAAACTCGTCCTCTTCGGCAGCAACCACGACATGGCGCGCATGTACAGCGCCGTGGGCGAAGACTTCGACCGCTATCGCATGAACCTCGTGTTCCTGATGACGATGCCGCGCATCCCCCAGTTCTACACGGGCGACGAGATCCTCATGACCAGCACCGTCAAGGGCCGCGACGACGCCAGCTACCGGCGCGACTTCCCGGGCGGCTGGGCCGGCGACAAGGTCGACGCCTTCCAGGGCAAGGGCCTCGCTGCCCGCCAGCGCGCGGCCCAGGAACTGGTGCGCAAGCTCGCCACCTGGCGCAAGGGCGAACCCGCCATCCACAGCGGCAAACTCATGCACTTCGGCCCCGAAAACAATACCTGGGTCTACTTCCGCTATAACGAAAACAAACGCATCATGATCGCCATGAACGACAACGCCAAAGAGATGGTCCTGCCCACCGCCCGCTTCCAGGAGATCCTGAAAGGGACAACTGCCGGCACCGACATCCTGAGCGGCCGCGCCATCGACCTGACCCGCGAACTGCGCCTTTCTCCGAAGGCGACGCTGGTGATCGAACTGCCGGGGGCATGATGCGCCGCTGCCTGCTTGCACTCTCCCTCTCCTTGGCCCTGGCATCGGCGGCGGCCGTCGAGAAGCCGGGCGTCGACGCCTTTTTCGACGCGATGGCGATCGAGGCCGCGCCCGGCCAGCAGGCCCGCTTCGTGGCCGGCGACAACCTGGCCGGCTACTTCGAAGGGTTTACGCACGACTATGAGCGCGGGGCCGGCTACGTGTTCAAGAGCGGGACGGTCTTCCGCAACTATATGAGCTACGTCGGCGGCGTGCGCAACGAACGCGACCTGGGGCGCGAACAGGTGCTGCCCTTCGGGCACCGCGTCGCTTATGCCAACGGCAGCGTCGAGGAACTGGTACTGCTCTCGAAAAAGCATGCGCTCGCGCTGCGCGTGACGCACCCGCAGCCGGCGCTGCTGGCCATCCAGCCGCTGCTGAAGACGGCCGGCGTGATCAGTCAGGACCGGGACGTGCTGCTGGTCGCCCCAGGCAAGGGCGCTACCCAGTTCATGGCCCTGGCCGCCGACCGCCCCTTCACGGTGGAGGACGGCATGCTGCGTGCGGACACTCCCACCAAGACCCTGACCGTGGTCGCGGCCTTCGGCACGACGGCTGGCGAGGCGACGCAGCGCGCACGCACCCTGGTGGCGGGCGATCCGATTGGCGATGAGCGCCGCGCCACCTACACAGCGCTGACAACGAGCTACCTCGCCACCAGCGACCTAGAATACAACAAGGCGCTGAACTGGGCCAAGGCGGCATCGAAGCTGTTCGTGGTCGAGGAATACGGCGCCGGCATCTGGGCCGGCCTGCCCTGGTTCCGCGAGAACTGGGGCCGCGACACCTTCATCGCCCTGCCCGGCACCCTGCTGGTCTCGGGCCAGTTCGCCGATGCGCGCGCCGTGCTGGCCAACTTCGCGCGCTTCCAGAACCTCAAGACACCCCGCGACAAGGATTACGGCCGCATCCCGAACCGGGTCTCGCCCGACGAGATCATCTACAACACGGTCGACGGCACGCCCTGGATGCTGCGCGAAGCCTATGAATACATCCGCTACACGGGCGACCGGGCTTTTGCACGCGAGATGTACAAGCTCGCTGTGCCCTACTTCGAGGGCGCGATCGCGAATTACGCCGATGCCGACGGCCTGCTGGAGCATGCGGCATCCGACACCTGGATGGACGCGCGCGTCGAGAATCCGACCCACCAGCCCTGGTCCGACCGCGGTCCGCGCGCCAACGACATCCAGGCGCTCTGGTACACGGCCCTGGACACCGGCGCCTGGCTGGCCGAACAGGCCGGCGACATGCAGCGCGCCGCCGAGTGGCGCGCCCTGGCCGGCAAGGCGCGCGCCAGCTTCCTGCGCCTGTTCTGGGACGGCAGCATCATGGCCGACCGCCTGCGCGCGGACGGCAGCCGCGATATCAAGGTCCGGCCGAACCAGCTGATGCTGGCGACCATTCCCTTCGACGATTTCCTCCCCGGCGCGGTGCAGGCACGCGTCACGAAGAATGCCGTATCGACGCTGCTCTACCCCTACGGCATCGCTTCGCTCAGCCAGGACGATCCTACCTTCCACCCGCGCCACGAGAACCCGGCCTTTCACCACAAGGACGCCGCCTACCACAACGGCACCATCTGGGGCTGGAACGCCGGCTTCACGGTGACGGCCCTGAACCGCTTCGGCTACCAGGATCTGAGCTGGCAGCTGACGCAAAACCTCGGCAAGCAAATCCTTGGCCTGGGCATCGACGGAACACTCGGCAGCATGAGCGAGAACCTCGACGCCCTGCCCCACGAAGATGGACGCCTGAAACCGAGCGGCACCTTCGCCCAGTCCTGGAGCGTGGCCGAGTATGCGCGCAACGGATACCAGGATTACGTCGGCTTCCGGCCCGACCTGCCGCAGGACACGCTCGCCTTCGAGCCGGCCATTCCCGCCGGGTGGTCGCGCTTCGGCGCCCTGCTGCCCTTCGGCGCGGGCGAACAGCTCGCCGTCGATTTCAAACGTGCGAAAGGTGAAGAGCGCTGGACCTTCACCCTGCGCGGCACGCAACCGCGCACGCTGCGCATGGCTTGGCTGAACAAGGATAAAAGCCGCTCGCAGACGGTGTTCACGCTGGCGCCCGGCAAGGCGGTGACGCTGGCGCTCAGCACGCGCCGCGCTACGCTGGACGGCCGCAAGCTGGCGGTGCGGGAGGCGCGTCCTTCCTACGCCGGCATCATCGGCACGCTGCGCTTCGTCCGGCCGCGCGTGTATCGTCCCGAGGACTTCCCGATGCTGCGCGGGCAGGACACGCTGCGCGGCATCATCGAACGACACGAATACCGTTAAATTAAGGCTTCCCATGCATCCGTCCCGCTGGCTGCTGCCCGCCCTCCTCGCCGCCAGCAGCGCGGTCGCCGCCGATCCCGGCCCGCTGCGCGAATCCTTTTATATCCGCGGCGGCTTCAACGCCTGGGGCACGGAGAACGCCCTCCAGTACCAGGGACAGGGCGTCTACCAGGCCGACATCCTGGTCCCGCCGGGGAACCACGGCTTCAAGATCGGCACGCGCGACTGGAGCCGCGAGTGGGTACCAAGCCTGAGCGCCAGCGTCGCCGTCAAACCAGGGCAGCCGCAGCGCCTGGCGACCAGTGCCGGACCGGAAGCGACCCTCTTCGTGCGCAGCACCGCCACCTACCGCTTCACGCTGGACGTGAAGCAGCCCGGCGCGCCGGTCCTGCGCGTCACGCGCCTGGCGGCACGCAAGAGCGGCCCAGCGGTGGATCCGCATGCCGGCCGCGCGCGCGTCGCCACGCTGGCCTTCGCCACCTGGGACGGCAAGCAGGAAACCGCACGCTTCTCGATCGTCGATCCGGAAGCCCAGCTGCGCAGCTATACCCACTCGACGACAATGCCCCTGCGCGACCCGGTGCCGCAGCACGCGACCTATCCCGAGAGCGCGGCCCTGCCTTACCTGCGCAGCGGGAACCTGGCCTTCGACGCCCTGTTCGCGCTGGCCACCAGCGAGATGCGCCAGGATGCGGTGAGCGAGATCCGCGACGGCAATTACAACGCGGGCGCGGCGATCCCCTGCGACTGCTTCGAGACCGGCGAAAAATGGCATTACGTGTGGACGCGCGACCTGTCCTACGCGGCCGACCTCGGCCTGGCCCTGCTCGATCCGCAGCGGGTGCGCAACTCGCTCGACTTCAAGCTGGCCGGATTCCGTACGGGCTTGCCGAAGGCGCCGCAGGTGGCCGGCACGCCGGACGGCCTGCAGATCGTGCAGGACACGGGCAGCGGCGGCAGCTGGCCGGTCAGCACCGACCGCGTCAGCTGGGCCTTCGCGGCCGAGGAAACCCTGCGCATGCTGGCGCCAACCGAGCGCGCCGCCTTTGCCGCACGCGCCCTGGTGGCCCTGACGAACACGATCGAGAACGACCGCATCGCCGCCTTCGACCCACGCGATGGCCTGTACACGGGCGAACAATCCTTCCTCGACTGGCGCGACCAGAGCTACGCCGGCTGGATCGTGGACGACCTGGCCTCGATGGCCGGCAGCAAATCGGTCTCGACCAACGCCGCGCACTACCAGGCCTTAAAACTGACGGCGCGCCTGGCCCGGGAGGCCGGAGACAATGCGCGCGCCACCCGTTACGACGCCTGGGCCGCGCAGCTGAAAGCGGCAATCAACGCCCGCCTCTGGCTGCCCGATGCCGGCATGTACAGCAGCCTCACCGCCGCCCACTTCGACGACGCGCCGCTGCACAAGTTCGACTGGCTGGGACAGTCGCTCGCCATCCTGACCGGCATCGCCGACGGAAGCCAAGCCCGCAGCATCCTGGCGCGCTATCCGCACGGCCCGATGGGCCCGCCCGTGATCTGGCCGCAGCAGCCGGGCGTCCCCGTGTACCACAACCGCGCGATCTGGCCTTTCGTGACCGGCTATGGCCTGAAGGCCGCCGCGATGAGCGGCAACGCGGCCGTCGCCGACGCCGCCTACGATTCGCTGGTGCGCGGCGCCGCGCTGAACGTGTCGAACATGGAAAACCTCGAGTGGCTGAGCGGCCAGCCGCTGCTGCTCGACGAGAAGCATCCGCATTTGATCGGCCCCGTCATCAATTCGCGGCGCCAGTTGTGGTCGGTCGGCGCCTATCTCGGCATGGTGACCGAGAACGTGTTCGGCGTGACGGCGACGGACGAGGGCATCCGCCTGCAGCCCTTCGTAACCACGAAGCTGCGCCGCGACACCTTTGCCGGCACCAGCCAGGCCACACTGCATCACCTGCGCCTGCGCGGTGCGCGTGTCAGCGTGCGCCTGCTGCTGCCGGCCGCCAGCCAGGAACAGGGCTATCACAAGATCGACAAGGTGCTGCTCAACGGCGCCCCGAGCGGCGCCGTCATCCCGTGGACGACTTTGCGCGACGGCGACGTGATCGAGATCGCGCTTGGCGCCGCGGTCAAGGGCGACAACGGGATCCGCCGCGTGAGCGCCGATCCCTACGTCGAAGCACCAAGCGTCTTCGGACCGCGCGAGCCGGTCATCGCGTCCCTCGAACGCGATGCAGGGGGCCATGCACGCCTGCGCTTCGCCGGCAAGGACGAAGGCGCCGTGTACCACATCTACCGCGACGGCAAGCAGGTAGCCACCAACATCAAGGCCGGCGAATGGCGCGACCGCGAAGCGCATCCCTACGCCTGCTATGCCATCGAAGCGCAGTTCAGCGCCAGCGGCAACCGCAGCCACCACAGCGTGCCGCGTTGCCTCGATCCGGCAACGGAGATCGGCGTGCTTGATGCGCGCGTTTCCTCGAACCTCAAGCCAAGCGGCACCGGCACGCCACGCTTGATCGGCTGGGGCGCGCCGCAAGACCGGCTGGAAGTGCGCGAGCTGCGCATCGGGCAGGCGGGCAGGTATGCGTTCCAGCTGCGCTACCGGAACGAGGCGAACCAGATCAACCTCGGCATCAGCGGCGGCGTGAAGTGGATGACACTGGAAGACGCAGCAGGACGCGCGGTGGCGCAAGGCGTGGTCCAGCTGCCGCACACGAAGCCGGGCGGCACGGCGCCCCTGTCGACGCCGCTCACCGCCTCCCTGCAGCCAGGCGCCTACCGCCTGCGCCTGAGCGATTTTTATAACATGAGCTACCTGGAGAGCAATGCCAGCTTCACCGGCACGGGCGGCACGACAGGTCCGTCGAATCGCTTCGACCTCTACGGCGTGCGTGTTCAGCGAACGGAGTAAACCCGCTCAGCCGCGGGCCTTCATGAAGAGCGCGGCGACCTGCCTGGCCGTCTGCTGCAGCAAGGTCCCGGCATTCTGCATCGCATACTCCAGGCTCACCGGCCCGGGCTGGATCGACAGGCAGCCATCGAAGGCCGCTTCCAGTGCCGGATCGAATTCGACCGCGCCCGAGAGCAGCGTCACCGGGATGCCGCTGTCGCGCGCCAGGCGCGCCACCATGGCCGGGCCTTTGCCGAGCAGGGTCTGCGCGTCCGAGCGCCCTTCGCCCGTGATGACCCAGTCGTAGTCGATTGCGCCCGGCACCAGGCGGTGCGCCTCGAGCACGAATTGCGCGCCGGGCCGCAGGCTGCCGCCGAGTACCGTCACGGCGAAGCCCAGTCCGCCGGCGGCGCCGGCACCTGCAGCGCGGCTACGATCCTCGCCCAGCAGCCGCGTGCAGCAGGCGGCGAAGTGCGCCAGCACGCCATCGGCCTGGGCGAGATCCCCGAAACCTTTCTGGCGGCCGAAGATCATGCTCCCGCCTTCAGGGCCGTTCAAGGGACTGGTCACGTCGGTCAGGCCGATCAGCGCGAGTTCAGCCAGCCATTCGCTGCCCGGCCTTCTTTCCACCGAATCCACCTGCATCAGATTGTCGAAGACCGGATCGAGCTCGCGGCCGGCCGCATCGCGGCAAATAAAAGCCAGTTCGGCCAGCAGGCCGGCCCCGGCATCGTTGGTGGACGAGCCGCCCAGGCCGAGCGCGATGGTGCGAAAGCCCCGTTCGTGGATCGCGCGGATCGCCTGCCCCACGCCGCGCGTGCTGCGCGCACCTGGCGGCGCGACGGCGGCCGGCAGGCCGACGATCTCGGCGACGTCGAGGACGGCGAAGCTGCCGAGCGCGGGGCTGGTGCAGGCGGCGAAGGGCATCTCGATCCTGCGGCCGTTGGCGTCCTGCACGGCGACCTGCTGCCAGCTCCCGCCCAGACCCTGTGCGATGGCGCTGGCGGAACCCTCGCCGCCATCGGCCATCGGCGCTTCGGTCACCAGCGCGTCCGGGATGGCGCCGCGCACGCCGGCGGCGATACTGGCGGCCACGCTGCTCGCCGGCAGGCTGCCCTTGAAGGAATCGGGGGCGACCAGCACCCGCAATGGTTTGCGTTCACGCGACGACGTCATGGTGTTCTCCTGGATGGACGCTCGATCATAGCGCACCCGGCGGGAGAAAGAACTCAGCTGCGCTACTCCGCGGCCGGCGACGCGGAGGGCTTCAACAGTTTCAGCCGGCCCTCGACCACCCGGAACTCGAGCGGCATGTCCATGTGCGTGACTTCGCCGTCGGTGGCGACCTTGATGCGTTTGCGCGGCGACAGGCGCGCATGCTTCACCGTCAGGCGCTTGAAAGAAAAGGCGATCACGTTCTCGGCCTCGCCCAGGCGGCCCAGTGCGCCGCGCAGCATCAGGCCGAGCATGGCGAGCTTGCCGACCGAGCGCGGGGCGATGGCCGCCAGTTCGCCGTCCTCGACGGCGTCGGTGAGCGGTTCCATGCCCACCTGCTCCATCTGCAGCCGATTGTTGCCGACGAATAGCGTCGGCGTGCGCAGCTTGCGCGTGATGCCCTCGGTGTCGAGCGTAATGCGCAAGGGGCGGTAGCGTCCCAGCGCCGTTTTCAGGGCCGAGAAAATCGCGACGAAGCGGCTGCGCCCGTACTGGCGCTTGTCCTGCTCGCGCGCTTCCAGCAGCTGCGGGTACAGGCCGACGCTGGCGTTGACGAGGAAGATGCGGTCGTTGACCATCCCGATCTGGACCGGCGTGACGCGCGCGTCGAGCAGCGCGCGCACGGCGTCGGCCAGGTCTTCGGGAATGCCATGGGTGCGGCCGAAATAATTGAAGGTCCCCTGCGGCAGCACGCCGAACAGGCAGCCCTGCCGCACCGCCTCGTGCGCCACGGTGTTGATGGTGCCGTCGCCGCCGGCTGCGACCACGACGCCTTCGTTTTCCTTCGCCTGCCTTGCCATGTGGCGTGCGATCTCGCCCAATTTGGAAGGATCGTCGACGACTTCGAGATGGCAGGTGCGGCCGGCTTCCTGCAGCACGTCACGGATGGTCGACTTGCGCAGTTCGGTTTCGGAATGGCCGGAGCCGGCGTTCATGACGACGTAGAAGGCTGCGTTCGGACCGGGTTCGGCGGAGTACATGGACGTAAGGCTGCTCTCAAGGATGATCGAATTGACAATCTCATCCTACCATTGCACAGAACGCCACGCTGCACCGCAGCCTGACGGAAATACCGGTCTTACTCGTCAGTGGTCGGCCAGTGGTCGGGATCCTGCAAGAGTTGATACATGACATAGGCATCGACGAAGCCCAGGCGCCTGTGGCGGAACGCCTTCGGCAGCGTGCCGACGATGGAAAAGCCGAGCTTCTTCCACAGCATGACGGCCGCCGTATTCGTGCTGACCACGTAGTTGAACTGCATCGCCAGGTATCCCTGGCTGCGCGCTTCCTCGAGGCTGTGCTCCCCGAGCAGGCGGCCCACGCCGACACCCTGCGCCGCCGGGCTGACCATGTAGGAGGCGTTGGCGACGTGGCCTCCACGTCCAAGCTGGTTCGGCACCACGCGGTACATGCCCAGCACGCGGTCGCCGAGCGTGGCGACGCGGCTGGTTACGCCGTTCCCGAACCAGTACATCTGCGCGTTTTCGCGCGTGACGTCGGGACCGAAGGGATAGGTCTCGCCGGCGCTGACGTGGGCGCTGAAGATATGCCACATGGCGTCGAAATCGGCGCTGGTGGCGGGACGGATCTGGATGTCTTTCACGGCTGCTCAATACTTGATGAATCGATAAACAAGCTGGCGATTCTAGCACTCGGCTCGGCGCGTTCAGCGTTCGATACGGAAATCGACCGCGCCGGGCCGTCCGGGCAGATTCAGGCGCGCGGCCGCACGGGGCGCTTCGGCCACCACCGCCCCGCGCCGCACCACGGCACGCCGCGCCGCACGCAGGCGGATCGCCTCCACGGGGTCACGCGCATCGAGCAGCACGAAGTCGGCGTTGCAGCCGGGCGCGATGCCGTAGTCTTCCAGCCCGAGGATGCGCGCCGGCGTCTCGGTGACGGCCAGGAAGCACTGGCGCATGGCCTCCTGCCCCGTCATCTGCGCCACGTGCAGGCCCATATGCGCCACTTCCAGCATGTCGCCGGAACCGAGGCCGTACCACGGGTCCATCACGCAGTCGTGGCCGAAGGCGACGTCGATGCCGGCCGCAAGCAGTTCCGGCACACGCGTCATGCCGCGCCGCTTCGGATACGTGTCGTGGCGGCCCTGCAGGGTGATGTTAATTAATGGATTTGCGATCGCCGCCACGCCCGACTCCTTCATCAGGGGCAGCAGCTTGCTCACATAGTAGTTGTCCATCGAATGCATCGAGGTCAAGTGCGAGCCGGCGACGCGTCCTTGCAGGCCGAGGCGCCAGGTTTCATAAGCGAGGGTCTCGATGTGGCGCGAGAGCGGATCGTCGGTCTCGTCGCAATGCATGTCCACGCGCAGGCCCTTATCCGCCGCGAACTCGCACAGCAGGCGCACCGACTCCGCTCCCTGCGCCATGGTGCGTTCGAAATGGGGGATGCCGCCGACCACGTCCACGCCCATGGCGATCGCCCGCTTCAGCTTATCGAAGGCACCCGGGCTGCGCAGCAGGCCATCCTGGGGAAAGGCCACCAGCTGCAGGTCGAGGTAGGGCGCAACCGTGCGCTTCACCTCGAGCAAGGCTTCCACCGCCAGCAGGCGGTCGTCGCAGATGTCGACGTGGGTGCGGATCGCCAGCAGGCCGCGCGCGACGGCCCAGTCGCAATAATGCAACGCTCGTTCGAGCAAGGCTTCCTGCTCCAGCTGCGGTTTGAGTTCGCCCCACAGCGCAATGCCTTCGAGCAAGGTTCCGGATTCGTTAACGCGCGGCAAACCGTAGCTGAGCGTGGAATCCATGTGGAAGTGGGCGTCCACAAAAGGCGGCGTGACCAGGTCGCCCCCGGCATCGATTTCGCGTATGCCCTGTGCGGACAGGGCAGGCTCGACGGCGGCGATGCGCCCATCCAACACCCCGATGTCGATCCCGCGACGGCCGTCGGGCAAGCTGGCATTGCGAATGACAAGATCCATGGACGCTCCTGTTCAGAACGACCAATTGTAGCGATTTCGCTTCGTTTGGGATGTTGTTTAGCGTGTCAATTTGTAACGGTGCTGCAACGCAATATTACCCTGATGACATAACGGCAAATTTCGCTTTGCAGCGCTCCGGAACGGCACTACACTAGTTATGTTGCAGTGCGCCATAAACGACAAGCCGAACGATAAGCCGAACGATAAGGAAATACCGATGACCTCACTTCCAGAACAGTTCTCCGCAGCCCGCCTTGCCCAGCTCGACAATGGATTCAAGCTGATGAGCAGTTTCAGCGACCAGGCCTTTGACCGCACCAGCCGCGTCCTCGCGCTCCAGTTCGAGGCGTCGCGCACCGCCATCGAACAATCTTCGAAGGCCCTGCGCCAGCTGCTTGAGGTGCGCGACCCGCGCGACCTGCTCGCCCTGGGCGCGCAATCCCAGCACAACCTGCGCACCTTCTTCGACTACGGCCGCGAACTGTTCAGCGTCGCCGCCGGCGCCGGCTCCGCGCCACTGCGCAGCTACAGCGTCGACGCCTTGAACGCCATCACCACGGCAAATGCCGCTGCGGCGCAGCAAACCGTCGACGCGGCGGTGGCCAGCATCACGCCGGCCGCACCGGCGCCGGAAGCCGTAGCCGAGAGCATCCCGGTCGTCACCTCCGACGTCGAGCCGGAAGCAGAGCCGACCGCCATCGCCAAGGCCGCCAGCGAAGTGCTGGACGTGCCGGTCGCGCCGCCGCACCCGGTGGCTGCCAGCGTTCCGGTCGAAGTCTCGGTCGAGATCGAACTGCCGAAGGTCGAGCCGGTCGATGCGACGCCGCCGGTCGTGATCCCGGCCACCACCAAGGTCACGGAAATCCGCGGCACCAAGGGGCGCCGCAAGCAGCCCTGAGCGGTAAGCTGAGGCGCGCTGCGCCTCGCTCCTAAAGACAGTAAACTGGCGGGCTTCGGCCCGCCTTCTTTTTTTGTGCTGCGCGGGCGCTAACGCAAGGAATCATATGAGTTTAGCGAGCCTGGTCGGCGGCTTCGTGCTGCGCCACTGGAAAGCCTATGCGTCGTCGGGGGTGATGCTGATCGGCGTCGCCATCTGCACCGTCTGGATACCGCGCAAGGTCGGCGCCATGATCGACGGCCTGGCCGCGCACAGTCTCTCCAGCCGGGATCTCACCGTCGGCATCCTCCAGCTGCTGGCCCTCGGCGTGGCGATCTACGTGCTGCGCGTGAGCTGGCGCATCCGCCTGTATTCGGCCGCCTACCGCCTCGGCGTCGAGCTGCGCACGCGCCTGTATGCGCGCCTGTCGAACCAGGGCCCTGCCTTCTACCAGAAGCAGCGCACCGGCGACCTGATGGCGCTGGCCACCAACGACATCGACGCCATCGAGATGGCCGCCGGCGAAGCGATGCTGGCCGGCTTCGACGGTACGCTCACCCTGGTGATGGTACTGGGCGTGATGCTGCTCGGCGTCGACTACCGCCTGGCCCTGATCGCGCTGCTGCCCTTTCCGCTCATGGGCCTGGCCTTCTGGTACATCTCGCGCCACATCCACACGGCGGAAACGGATTCGCTAAAACGTTTCTCGGCGCTGAACGACCACGTGCAGGAGTCGCTGTCCGGCGTGCGCACGGTGCGTGCGCTGGGCCTGGAAGCGCGCAGCAGCCAGCAGTTCTCGGAACTGGCCGGCAAGGCGGCCGACGCCAGCCTGAGTGCGCAGAAATGGGAAGCGGCCTATGAACCGGCCGTCGGCCTGACCCTCACCGCGGCGAGCACCTTGACCCTTGGATTGGGCGGCTATCTGGTCTGGCACAACCAGCTCACCATCGGCGCGCTCACCAGTTTCACGATGTACCTCGGCCAGCTGATCTGGCCGATGTTCGCGGCCGGCTGGGTGCTGTCCCTGATCGAACGCGGCCGCGCGGGTCTCGCGCGCCTGCAGCCGATGCTCGATGCGCCACTCACCGTGGAAGACGAAGGCAGCTTGACCCACATCGAGGACGGGCCGCTGGTGCTGCGCGACGTGCGCTTCAGTTACGGCGGCGCCGAGCGCCCGGCGCTCGACGGCGTCTCGGTGGCGCTGCGTCCCGGCATGACGCTGGGCCTGGTCGGTCCGACCGGCGCCGGCAAGTCGACCCTGCTGCGCGTGCTGCTGCGCCAGGCCACGCCGCAACAGGGTTCGGTAAGCTGGGGCGGCCACCCTTTGGAGAACTATAAGCTCGATGCGCTGCGCGCGGCCACCAGCTGGGTGCCGCAGGAATCCTTCCTGTTCTCGGCCAGCATCGCCGAGAACATCGCCCTCGCCCGCCCCGGCGCCAGCCGCAAGGAAGTCGAGCAGGCGGCCGACATGGCGGCCATCCACGACGACATCCTGCGCTTCCCGCACGGTTACGACACGCCGGTCGGCGAAAAGGGCATCACGCTTTCCGGCGGCCAGCGCCAGCGCGTGGCGATCGCCCGCTCGCTGCTGGCCGAAAGTTCGCTGCTGCTGCTGGACGACGCCCTGTCGGCAGTCGACACCGGCACCGAGACGCGTATCCTCGAGCACCTGGCCGAGCTGCGCGCCGCGCGCCCCGAACTGACGGCCATCATCGCCAGCCACCGCCTGTCGGCGGTCGTCAACGCCGATCTGATCGTCGTGCTGAAGGATGGCCGCATCGTCGAATCGGGCGACCACGACGCCCTCATCGCATTGGATGGCTGGTATGCCAGCCAGTGGCGCTACCAACAACTGGAGGCCAGCCTTGACGCAGCCTGACACCATCGAAAAAGCCGGCCGCGCCCAGGTCACGCAAGCCGCTTCGCTGCTACGCCGCGCTGCCTGGCCCGACCGGCGCCAGCTGATGCTGGCCACGCTGTGGCTGATGCTCTCGGCCTTCCTAGAAGTGATCGGCCCGATCCTGGGTAAAGCCCTGATCGACGAGCACCTGGTCCCGCGCCACGCCGACTGGCCGCGCATGGCGCTGCTGCTGGCGGGCGTGCTGGTGACCGGCTGCGCGGCGAGCTGGCTGCGCTACCTGCAGCTGATCCGCCTGTCCGGCATGGCGATGCGCTCGGTGCGCCGCCTGAGGGAGTGGGTGTATGGCCACGTGATGCGCCTGCCGATGGCCTTTTTTGATCGCGCCATCACGGGTCAACTGGTCAGCCGCGTGACCAACGACACCGAAGCGGTGAAGACCCTGTACATCCAGGTGCTGTTCGTGCTGCTCGATTCGACCATCGTCCTGGTCGGCACCATGATCGCCATGGCCTGGCTCGACTGGCGCCTGATGCTGATCGTGCTGGCCCTGCTGCCGGCAGTCCTGATCATCGTCTGGCTCTACCAGCGCCTCTCCGCCCCGGCGGTGACGCGCGCGCGCGCCCTGCGCAGCGACATCAACGGCCAGATGGCCGAATCGATCGGCGGCATGACCGTGCTCCAGGCCAGCAACGCCGCCGGCCGCTTCGGCGAACGCTTCGCGTCCACCAACGACAAGCACTATTACGCGCGCCTGTCCGAGCTAAAGGCGAATGCCTTCCTGCTGCGTCCCGCCCTCGATTTGCTGAACGTGATCCTGCTGGCGGTCGTCATCTTCAGCTTCGGCCAGCGCAACATCGGCGCCGTCGAAGTCGGCATCCTGTATGCCTTCATCAGCTACATCGCGCGCGTGGTCGAGCCGCTCATCCAGATCACGATGCAGTTCAGCGGCCTGCAGCAGGCGGTGGTGGCGACCGCGCGCGTGGCCAGCCTGCTCGACGAAGCCGGCGCCGCCGAACACGCCCACGATCGCGCAGCCGGCTCGCGCCTGGAAGCGCGTCCCGACGCACCGGCCGTGCGCGTACGCGACCTGAGTTTTGCTTACGTGCCGGGTCAGAACGTCCTGCACGACATCAACCTCGACATCCCGCAAGGCGCCTTCTTCGGCATCGTCGGCCACACCGGCAGCGGCAAGTCGACCCTGCTCTCCCTGCTGCTGCGCTACTACCCGGCCGAGAACGGCCGCATCGAGATCTGCGGCGAACCGATCGCCGGCATCGACAACGAGCGCTTCCGAAACGAAGTCGGCCTGGTGCCGCAGGATCCGTTCATCCTGGCCGCATCGGCGCGCGAGAACATCGACATGGGGCGCGGGCTGCCGCTCGACCGCATCGAGGCCGCCGCCCGTGCAGCCCATGCGCACGACTTCATCGCGGCGCTGGAACAGGGTTACGAGACCTCGCTCGGCGAAGGCGGCTCGCGCCTGTCCTCGGGCCAGAAGCAGCTGATCGCGATCGCCCGCGCGCTGGCCGGCGAGCCGCGGATCCTGTTATTGGACGAAGCGACCTCGCGCATCGACAGCGCGACCGAGCAGATCGTGCAGGAAGCGCTGGACGAATTGCGCGGCCATGTGACGATCATCGCGATTGCGCACCGGCTCTCGACGATTCGGGATGCGGATCGGATCGTGGTGCTGAACCATGGGCGGATTACGGAATCCGGGGCGCATGAGGAGCTGATGCGGATCGAGGGGGGCTTGTATCAGAGGTTGTATCTGTTGCAGCAACTGGCGGTGTGAAGCGGCGGCTGCGGGCCCTTATTCGCCCGCAACCGGCAGCCGGATCGCAAACGTCGCTCCCTGCCCGCGCCCCGCGCTGCTGACGCTGAGCGTTCCCGTGTGCAGCTCGACGATCCGGCGCGCGATGTAGAGCCCGAGTCCGAGCCCCGTGGCGTTGCCGTGTTCCTGCAGCGTGAAGGCGCCGAACACGTGTGGCAGGTCCTCGGGCTCGATACCCTGCCCGGAGTCGGCGATGTCGATCGCGACCATGCCGTCGAGGCGCTCGATCATGATGCGGATGACGCCGCCCTCCGGGGTGAACTTGACGGCATTGAACAGCAGGTTCCAGATCACCTGCTGTAGGCGGCGGCCGTCCGCTTCGAGACGGATATGCTCGCCGCAGTCGCTCGGCGTGACAAGCAGGCGGATGTTCTTCGCGTGCGCGGCCGTTTCCACGGTCGAGATGGCGTCGCGCACGACCTGTCCCAGCATGATCGGCGAGCGGGCGATCGACATCTGCCCGGTCAGGGTGCGCGCGGCATCGATCAGGTCTTCGACCATGCCCGCTTCCTGGCGCACGTGCACGCGCATCGCTTCCAGGCCGCTGGCGACCTTCGGCGGCAGGTCGGGCACCGTGCGCAGCAGCAGTTCGATACGCATCGACAGCGCCGACAGCGGGGTGCGCATCTCGTGCGACACGGTGGCCAGGAACAGTTCGCGCGTGCGGTTCACGCGTGTCAGGTCGTCGATGGTTTCGCGCTGGCGGTCGAGCGTGCGCGACAGCGTGCCGAGCAAGGCCGAATAGGTTTCCATGCGCTTTTCGGACACCGGGGCGTCCAGGCGCACCTCGTTCCACAACAGGTGGCCCGGTACGCCGATCTCCCTGGCGATGCGTTCGCACTCGAGCGGCGAACTGAAATCGGCGAAGCGCCAGCCGAACACCAGCACGCCATACACCTCGCCGCGCAGCAGCAGCGGCAGCGCACACACACGCAAGCCGCCAAACTGGTCCGAGGCGGCCTTGCCGTCGGCGCACACCGCCCGCACCAGGGCGCGTTCGAGCGCCGTGCCGGGACCGTCTTCGGCCCACAGCCGCGAACCTGCCAGCAGGCCTCCCAGGCGCGACGCCGTCCGCGGACCGATGCGGCGCATGCCGTCCGTGTCGAAAGCGGAAGTCACCAGGCCTGTCGCTTCCGTGAACTGCTTCAGCGGCGTCTCCCAGTCCTCCCAGTCGACCGGCGCATTGGCCGGCAGCTTGACTGTTATCACCGCGGCTTTTCGGCAGGCAGATCCGCTGACGCAGGCAAAGGAGCGCCGGTGACGACGGCTTCCTCGATCAGCGGACTTTGACGCGACGGGGAGCGCGACAGCAGGCCGTAGTACGAGGAGAACGGCAGCTGCGGTACGGCGCCCGACGCGTCGCTGCCGTCCTCTTCGACCAGCAGCAGGCCGCCGACGCCGATGGTGTACTCGCGCGTGACCTGCGTGTTGCGGCTGCCGCGCACCTTGGGTACGGCGATCGCGCGGCGCAGGACGGTGGACACTTCAACGTAATTGAGCAGGATGATGTTGTCGACCAGGTGCGAGCCCTTGAGTTCTTCGCTGATCTGGGATACGCCCAGCAGCTCCGGGCTCTCGTAGTTGAACAGCGTGGTCGCCAGCCGGTTCTTGAAGAAGGTCGCCAGCGCGTACAGGTAGTCGGCCACTTCGTTGCGGCTGGTCATCTCGTAGACGGCGATCGAATCGAACACCACGCAGTCGATGTCCTGCTCCTCGACCAGCTTGACGATGCGGTCGAAGTGGACATCGAGTTCCAGTTCCAGCGGCGACTCGTAGTGGATGAACAGCTGGCCCGCCTCGACCATGCCTTGCAGGTCGAAGCCGAGCGACTTGGCGTTGCGCATCAACTGCGCCGGGTGTTCGTCCAGGCTCACCAGCAGGGCCTTGTGGCCCTCCCGGATCGCATTCGTCAGGAACTGCACGCTCAGCACCGTCTTGCCGGTGCCGGAGATGCCGCTCACCAGGGTCACCGATCCCTTGTAGACGCCGCCGTCCATCATGGCGTCGATCGATGCGGAACCGGTCGACAGGCGCTCTTCCGAGGTCGGCTGGACCAGCGAACCGAGGGGGCGCGACTGGGCGCGGCGGTAGACATGCACGCCCTTACCCGGCTCGATGCGCATGGTATGGCTGCCTTCAATGAAATCCTGGCCGCGCGACTTCATCACCGTCAGGCGGCGATGCGCACGGCGGCGGTTCTCTTCGCGAGTGAGCGAAATGATGGTGTCGAAGACGAAGCGTTCGTGCGCCAGCACGCCGGTCAAGGACTCGTCCTTCTCGGCCGTGACCATTGTCGTCACACCCAGGCGGGTCAGGCCTTCGATCAGCAGATGCACGTCTTCGCGGAAGGGCTTGTCGTTCACTTCCGCATACAGGCGCAGCGGCGTGAGGCCGTCGATCAGCAGGCGCTTGGCACCCATCGCCACCAGCGAGGCGGCGAAGGCGCCGTCGTCGCTGCGAAATTCGCTCAGCAGCACTGCGGGACTGGTCTGGATGATCTTGATCTTGCCCACGTCGATCAGGCCTTGCAGGTTCCAGTCGAAGCCCGCCGCGTCGCGCAGCAGCTTGGCGGGATCGAGTTCGAAGGAGACGATGGCACCCGGCTCGTCGCAGTCGAGCGCGCCATGGTAGATGAAGCCCAGGCCAAGCGTGGTCTTGCCCGAGCCAGGCGGCCCTTCCACGATCAGGTTGTTGTTGCGAGGAATGCCGCCGTGCAGTATTTCGTCGAGGCCGAGAATCCCCGTCTTCACCAGTTCGTTCATTGCGCATTTCCTTTGTGAATAGCGGGTCAGCTTAACACGCGCGCCGGAATGAGATGGGGCGACAGCTCTTCCATATCGAATCGGGTAACTGGGTAATTGTCGGAGGGAAAATATGGAAGAAGAATCAAACGAACTCATCGTTTTTTTCCGGGACCGATCCTGGCATGACCTATTGCCAACATTGCCCTTTCGGCGTCGCATTTTTGCGATATCCGGCCAAAAAAAACGATATTTCTGTCTTGCAACAAGAATATAATGACAGATGGGCGCGCGTACGTACGCGATACCGACCACCCCATCGAGGACATTTATGCCGGCAGCACGCAAGACCAGACAGCCACGCCGTCGCAGCACGACGCTCATGGCCTCCTTGTTGCTGGCGCTGCCCATGCTGGCAGCCTCGCCTGCCCGGGCCGAGGCCACGCCGAGCCTGACTGCGCGCCTGGCCGAGATCCGCGAGATCAACCGCTTTACCCCCGAACGCGCCCTGCCGATGCTGCTCAGGATCGAGGCGGAGGCGCGTGCGGCATCCGTCGAAGAGACGGGCGAGATGCTGGCGCAGTTGTGCGTCGCCTACCAGAAGGTGGGCAAGCAGGAGCTGGCGCTGGCCACCTGCGACGAGCTGATCGCCTTCGGCCGCGCGCACAAGAATAACGGCGCCCTCGCCAAGGGCCTGGTCCGCAAGGGCTACATCAAGTACGACCAGAACGAGCTGGCCGTGTCGCACGACCTGATCTGGGAAGCGGAGCGCCTGGCGAATACGACGGACGACGTCGAGCTGCGCGTGCGCGTCGGCGTGTCGGCTGCCGAGTCCTTCGCCGAGGACGGCAACTTCCCGCATGCGCTGGAAAAGATGCAGGCGACGCTGGCCTATACGCGCCAGCATGGCGGGCCGGTCCACCTGGTCATCGTGCTCAATTCGATGGCGCGGCTGTATCGCCAGATGCGCGAGTACGACAAGGGCTTCGAAGCGCTCGACGAGGCGCTGGTCGCGGCCGAGAAGACGAATTCGCCGGGCCGCCTGGCGACCCTGAAGGGCACCGAATACGGCCTGGCGGTGGAATCCGGACAGCTGGAGCGCGCCCTGAAGGCGCAGACGGCGGCGCTTGCGCTGGAACGCCAGATCGGCGCCCAGGCGATGGCCGCGCGCTCGCTGGTCAACCTGTCGGACTGCTACCTGCGCATGCGCGACTACGCCCATGCGGCGTCCTATGCCAACCAGGCAATCGCAGCGGCGCTTGCCATCCATGACGAAAACGGCCTGGCGACCGCGCGCATCAACCTGGGCCAGGCCTATCTCGCCACCGGCCGCCTGGCCGAGGGCAAGCGCAGCTTCGAAGCGGGCCTGACGTCCTACGAAAAGAGCGGCGACAAGCCGGAGCTGCAGGCCGTGCTGGCCGAATACGGCGAAGCGCTCGAGCGTGCCGGCGATTACGCCGCCGCGGTCCAGGCCTATCACCGCGAACGCAGCCTGTCGAACGAACTGTTCGAAAAGCGCCGCCAGAAGGCGATGCTCGAACTGCAGGAAAAATACGACGCCGACAAGAAGCAGCGCCAGATCGAACTGCTGGAACGCGAGAACCAGGTCAAGTCGGTCGAGATCGACAACCGCCGCCTGCAGCAGCGCGTCTGGTGGCTGCTGGCCGTGGTGTTCGGCCTGGCGTCGGTCGTGGTCGGCCTCCTGTACCGCAAGGTGCGCCATGCGAATGCCCAGCTGTTCCTGAAGAACCAGGAGCTGAAGCAGCAGAGCGTGCGCGATCCGTTGACGGGCCTGTACAACCGCCGCCACTTCCAGGAATTCATGCGCAATCACCGCGTCGACGAGAAGCGCGGCGCCGGCACCACGGGCGAGGAGATGGTCAGCGCGCTGTTCCTGATGGACGTCGACCATTTCAAGCACATCAACGACACCTGGGGCCATGGCGCCGGCGACGCGGTGCTGATCAGGATCGCCGAGAGCCTGCGCGAGATCCTGCGCGAGACCGACATGATCGTGCGCTGGGGCGGCGAGGAATTCCTCGCCTTCCTGCCGGCGATCCCGCAAAGTGGCCTGGACGAAGTCGCGCGCCGCCTGCTGAACGGCATCAGCGAGACCAGCATCGAATTCCAGGGCACGACGCTGAACGTCAACGTCTCGATCGGCTACGCGCCCTACCCGCTGGCGCCGGGCGGCAAGCCACTGCCGTGGGAGCGCGCCGTCAACCTGGTCGACATGGCGCTGTACATGGCCAAGGGGCATGGCCGTAACCGTGCATATGGCGTGCGCGGGTTTGCCAATTTCGGAAAGACCTCGATGGAAGAGATCGAGCAGAACCTGGAGCAGGCCTGGCGCGCCGGGTTTGTCGATATGGCGATCGTGACGGGTGGGTATCCGGATTTGAGGGCGAGCGCGTAAACGAGCTACCACTGAGCCATGTTCCAGAAACTCGCCCAGCTTCAAACCTGCTGCCCCCCACCCGATTTGCCGCGCGACATCCTCTCCGACCAGGAGTGGAACAGCGAATTCCGCGCCATCGGCACCCGATTGCCCCAGGAACTCGTCCAGCTCAACCGCACTTACGGGACCGGCCATTTCGTCTCGGTCGCCAGTCCTACCAATGGGTCGTTCGGTTTTCGTATGGCGACGGTTTCTGCCTACGCGATCACCCGTCTCGCCGAACTGCGGGAAAAGAAACTGAAACGGAAGAATACCTTCCCTGTACCCCTGTACTTCGAACCCGGTGGCCTGTTGCCGATTGGCTGGATAGGTAGCGGAATCGACCTGTGCTTGCGCACGGATGGCGATAATCCGGACAAATGGCTGGTTTCCTTGCTCTTGGCGACGACTAACCGTGTCGATCACCTGTCGCTGTCAGTACTCGACGTCGCGCTCGCCCTCGTGCGTGGTGAGCTCGAGTCGGAGTTGTTTCCGGCGGCCTTGCCCAGCAAGAAGGGCTATGGTTTTAAGGTTTCTGGTGAACCTCTCAAGGTCTGGCACGCCGGCTGAAATCACGGCGAGTCGGTACACGCATACTAGCTAGCGCGCCGCGTCCTGCATCTTTTCGCCGGCCTGCTCGACCTTTTCGCCGACCTTGCCGGTCACCTTCTGTAGACCACGGCCGGCTTCCTCGGTCGCGTCCTTGATCTTTTCGCGTGCGTCCTCGGTACGTTCGGCGAGCTGGCGCCGTTCTTCCTCGGCGCGCTCGGCCAGTTTTTTCGCGGCCTCGTCCGCTTTTTCCAGCGGGGCGCGCAATTCGCGGGCGACCTTGTCGCCGGCTTCGTCGACGGCCTTGCCGGCCTTTTGCGCCGGGCCCATGCCGTCCTCCTCGCGCGAGCAGCCGGCCGCCAGGGCCAGGACCAGCAGCTCAGTGAACATGGTCGTCGTTTTCATGCTTCGCTCCTGTGATCGTGTTCTTGAGAGCATACACCCGGCGGCGCCGGTCAGCGCGTCACTTCGTCGGCGCGGCGGTGTTCGGGCGCGCGGGTGTCGATCTCGTCCTGCAGCGCGCGCGTCTCCTCGTCCTCGCCCCAGCGCTTGGTAAAGGCGCGCAGGCGGGTACGGGCGCGCTCGAAGGACGACGAGGCCAAGGCCGATTGAATGCCCGGCTTGGCCTCGCGCCACGCCTTGTCGCGCTGGCGCTTGCGGGTGCAGGCGGCGCTGGCTTCGTTGAGCGCCTTCTGCACCTTCTGCAGCTGCTCGG
Organism: Massilia sp. Mn16-1_5; assembly: GCF_004798585.1. GTDB lineage: Bacteria > Pseudomonadota > Gammaproteobacteria > Burkholderiales > Burkholderiaceae_D > Telluria. The sequence goes on along the minus strand of NZ_PPXQ01000003.1, from coordinate 116,014 downwards.
GCGTGGCCTTGGTCTTGCGTAGCGCGATCAGCTCGCTCTGGGCGTCGCGCGCCTTGCATTCGGTCGCCAGCGCGATCGCCTTGTCCATCTGAGCCTCGATGCGCCGGTTCGAGGGTTTGGCGATCAGCCAGATCGCCCACAGCAGGGCCAGCGCCAGCAGCCACCAGCGCAGGCGCACGGGTTCGCGCCTGGGCGGCGCGCCGGCCGCGGAACCGTTGCGCAGGTGCGGCGTTGGCGGCGGTAATGGCGGTGGCGGTGGCGGTGGCGGTGGCGGCACACGTGGTGCGGCAGCCGGTGGCGGGACCGGCGCCGCCGGCTTGGGCGGCTGAACCGGCGCCGGCGGAACCGGAATGGGCGGTGGCACATCGGCAGCCGGCGTCTCCGCGTGCGCCGGCACCGCAGCAACCGGCGGCTGCACGGGCGCCGCTACCGGCGGCACGCGCGTAACACCCTCCCCTTGCGCCGTCCCGCAATACGGGCAGAAATTCACCCGGCGCGGCAGGCGATGCCCGCACGCGGCCTGGATGCAGCGGACTATAGTCTCGTCTTGCAAAACCGTCCCCTGTTATTCCGGATCCGGAACGCCGTCGTCCGGATCGGGTATCGATGGCGCCCCCGCCACCCCGGCGATACCCGGAATGTCCGACACCAATCCCCACTTGCCGGTTTTCGGGTCTTGCGCCATGTTCCAGGCGCGCGTGCCGAGGTCGATCTCGCCGCGCGCCAGCTGCCGCGCCACCTCTTCCAACGTGAACGGCCCGCGCTGGGCGCCTGCCACGAACAGCTTATAGCGCGCGTCGGATGATGCGGGCAGCGGATCGGGAATCGGCACCGCGGTCGAGCCCAGGCCGCGCACTTCCAGCGCCGCCGCCGCGCGCGCTTCGCTGGCCAGGATCTCGGGCTTGACGATGCGCTTGTCGATCGGACGCTCGACTTCCCAGCTGTAGGCGTCCGCAGCCGAATCGGGCACGGTGTCGGTCCACGCCGCGATCGCCGCCAGCGCCGCGTCCACCGCGGCGTTCGACAAGGTCGGATCGAGCGCCTGCGCGCGGCGCAGCCAGGCCTCGAACAGGCGGCGCGCCGTGATGTTGGGCAGCGAAGGCGACGGCAACTGGGCGCCGGTTTCGTCCATCTCGAGGCGCGGCTCGTACACGCGCAGCTGGTAGTGGCGCATCAGCGCGGCCAGCAGCAGCAACTGGTACGGACCCAGTCCGGCCAGGCGATTGCGCACGGCGGCGATCACCTGCTCGCGATAGTAGGGCGGCAGGCCGTTGGAACGGATCGCGTACTCGTTACCAATTTGAAGCCATTCGCCGGAGCCCGGCTCGACCTCGAACAGGTATTGCCCGCGCGGCTGGAAGGCCGCTTCGCGATCGCCCGCATCCCCCTTGCGGCGGATGACGCCGAGCGCGATCGCTTGCAAAAACCACTCGTAGTCGTCGGCCAGGCGATTCAGTTCGTCCATCGAGGGCGAGATCGGATGGCGGAAACGGGTGGAGTCGAAATGCAGGTGGGTCGGGATCTTCGGGTTCTCGATCTGGTAAGAGGCGCGCCAGGTCGGCAGGCCGCGCAGGATCGTCATCGGGAAGCCCGACAGCTCGATGTAGCAGACCGCGCGCCCCGGGATGCCGGTGTTGACCACCGAGACCAGGTCGCCATGAAAATACCCGGTCGGCACGGCGGCGCGGATCTCCCCTTCCATCCTGCGCCAGGCGGCCACGTCGCCGACGCCGATGAAACACTTGAACTGGTCGGCGTTCGGCGTGAACTCGGCCGAGAAACGCGCGTTCACCCAGGGCATGGCACTTCTGATCCATTCGGCGAAGACGCGTTGCCGCTCCTGTGGCGTCATCGCATTCAGGCGCTCGAGCAGCGGGTCGCCCGGCTCGCCCTGCAGCTCCGTGTTCGAGAGCTGGGTCTGGGCGCGCCTGAACAGTTTTAACAGGAGCTCGGCGCGGGTGCGCTCGTCGCCCAGTTGCGGGAACAGTTTTCCGGAGCCGCCGAATTCGAGCAGCACCTCTTCGCTCCAGGCGCTGACGTCACCGGTCAGGCGCACCGGCGCCGGCTGCAGGTCGCCGGCCAGCTTGATGTAGGTGGCGTGCTCCTGGCGCGCATCCGCGCGCAGCTGGCTGATGCGGCCGTCGACCGCGCGCAGGATGTCCTGCACGTGGCGCCGCCCTTCCTGGAATTCGCCGGCGATGCCGCTCCACTGGGCATTGCCGTATTCGTCGGTCGACTGCGGCTCGCCCAGCCAGGCCGACATGCCGCGCATGACCTCGATCGCCTGGCCGGCGGCGACCGCCAGCAGGTGGAAGCGCAGGTAGTCGGCGATGTCGCGTTTCAGGTGCGCCATGACTTCACGCGCCTGCGCATCCTTGCCAAACAGGCGGCCCGCGGCCTGCGACAGGTTGCCCAGCGATTCCTCGACTTGCCGTGTGCGCAGCGCGTCGCGGATGTCGCGGTAACGGCGGCCATTGCGCTCGGCGTGGGCCAGGTCGCGCTGCTGCAGGCGTGCCTTCACCTGCTCGAGCAGCGACAGCACGAATTCCAGCCCGCCCTGCTTGCGATCGTCCAGCAGCGCGTACAGGCGCTCGCGCACCCGCGCCTTCAGGCCGTTGGTGAGTTCGATCGTGTGGCGCTTGATGCGGTCTTCGCTGGTCTCGGCGCTGGCGCCGGCCTCGCGGATGGCGTCGCGCTCGAGGTTGGGCAGCAGCTCGGCCACGCGTTCTCTCCACTGCGGCACGTCGAAGGCGGCCATGATGCGGTCCATCTCCAGGTTCACCTTGCTCTCGACGCGCTCCAACAGCGAGCGCCCTTCCTTGTCGCGCAGGAGCAGGCCGGTCAATGCGTATTCCTGGAAAGGCGTGACGTCCACCGTCCCCTTTTTAAAATCGGGGAATTCGTCGAAGGGCAGCTCGCGCATGTCCATGTGCTCGCGCATGAAGCCGTCGCGCTCCTGGTCGCCGGCACGGCGCGCCAATGCGCCGTCGCGTCCGACCAGGCCGAAGAATTCCTTCACCATCAGCGCCGCCAGCTCGTAGGCGCGGATGTCTTCGCGCAGGCTTTGCTGGGTGTCGAGCACCGATTGGCCGAAGGCCGAATACACCTTCGAATAGGACAGGCGCATGTCGCCGAAGCGGCTTTCCGGCACGCGCGGATTGTAGGGCCCGAGCTTGTGCTGCTGCTGGTTGACCGCGACCGAGCGCTTGCGGTTCGCGAAATCGGCCGAAGCGAAATCCTCGAACAGGGTGTCGGCCACCATCTGGTAGACATCCTTGACGTCCTGGGTCGCCTTGTTGGCCAGGTTCGCCGTGTCGACGAAATAGACGTCGTCGAAAGGCGCGCCGCGGCCCGTGATGCTGTCCGGGTCCATCCATTTCACCTGCGCGTTCATGTCGCGCATGGTGGTTTCCAGCTCCATCATGGTCGCATAGGCGTTGGCCTCGGTGCGTTCCTTGTTGGCCTTGGCGAAACCGGAAGGCATGAACATCACGAGATCGACCTGGCTGTCGGCCACTTCCTGGCGCGCGATGGCTTTCGCCATCCAGCCCAGGTCGATCGCGCTGCCGGCGCCGGTGCCGCCCGCGTTCGAGGCGATGACGACGATGCGGAATTTCGAGGTGTCCACCTGCAGGCCGAGGCGCTGATAGTTCTCCTTGCGCTCGATGCCGGCGTTACTCCCCAGGTAGTTCAGTGCGCCCTTGATGCGGCCGCGCAGTTTTGGATATTTGTCGAACAGGTACAGCCGCGCCACGGCGCGGATCTGCCCTGCCCCTTTCGACGGATCGATGCCGAGCGAGCGCAGTTTTTTCGGGCGCAGCGGCATCCACTTTTCAATCAAGGGAAAGCGCGCCAGGCTGTCGTCGGACTCGTGGTACTGCGGCAGGTCGAGCGGTTCCACGAGCCGCTCTTCGTCGGTCAGCTTCACCAGTTCGTACCAGGGATCGGTGCGCTGCGACTTGCCCTCGTCGATGACGGCGTTCGAATCGAGGTCGAAATGCAGGAAGCGCGCCACCGGGAAGTCGGCGATCGATTCGACGCGGGTCGGATGGTGGCGGTTCCAGACCGCCGACAGAATGCGCCGCCGGATGCGCATCATGACTTCCATGCCGGTGCCGCCGGCGCCGATGAAGAGCGTCGGCCGCAGGTCGACCTTCAGTTCGGATTTGCGGTTGATCTGGTCCGCGGTAGGGATGTCTGCCATGTCGTTTCCTTAGCGGCGGCCGATGACAAGCGCCGCAATCAGCGCCACGATGCCGATCACCACCAGCGGTGCGGTGACGCCAAACGTCAGGTACTTGCTCGCGTTGACGACGGCCAGCACCACCGCGGCCGAGATGAAGGCCAGGCCGACGAAGAGCATCCAGCCGGCGCTGCCCGCGGTAGACGGCGCCACCCGGCGCACGACCATATGGTGCACGTAAGCGTTGCGGACAAAGAAGTACACCACCAGCAGCACCAGGAACACGGCGCCGCCAATCATCACGTCGCGCGTGGAGGTGTCGGTGGCGGGCGGCAGCGCGCCCGGTACCACTTCGACCGGACCGGTGGCCGTCTCGGGCGTGGTCTTCGGCCGCGGGTCGTCGGGCGTGGCTTTGTCTGCGGGGAGTTTGAATCCGGGATCGGTCTGGGCTTGCATCGTGTTTAATCCTTGAAATCAGCGGCCGAGCCGGACTTGCGCACCTTCGCGCAGGTCGATCAGCTGGTGGCCGAACAGGGTGGTCTTCAGGCGGGCCACTTCATTGCCCGCCTTGTCGTAAATCGGTTGAATCGTGCCGGTACGCGCATGCATGGTGCGCTGCTCGTCCTCGACCGTCACCAGCGCGCGGCGCGGACGCATCCAGCCATACGCCGCCGCCGCGCCTGCCGCCAGCAGCGCCAGCAAGGCGCCGCCCGCGGCCAGCAGCGGACCGGAGCCGTAATGCACGCGCACTTCGATCGGCAGCACCGCGGTCGATGCCTGTACCTGGGCGGGCGGCGTGAAGATGTCGGGCAGCGGGTCGCCCGGGAACAGTTCGCGCATGCGCTCCCGAAAACCGTTCGACAGGGCCAGCTGCTGGTCGGCCAGGTGTACTTCGATCGTCCCCGGCAGCACATAGGCGGAACCTGCAGCCTTAAAGGCTGCCATCGACCATTTGCCGGGCAGTTGCGCCACCGGCAGCTGCAGGGTCGAACCCAAGGGCTGCGGCTTGCCCGGCGCCAGCGCCGCGACGCGCGTGCTGGCCAGTGTGACGGGGCGGTTCTCGCCGCCCAGCTTCGAGCGCGCGGACAGCGTGGCGCTGACGATCGTGTACGGGTACATCGTGTTCTCGAGGTGCCAGGCGATCTTCGCATTCGGCGAGCGCGCATCCGGCGCCACGTCGGCACGCAGCACGCCGTTCTGGCCCATGGCAAAGGAAACGCCGGGCGCGTTCTCGACCTTGCGCGGCACCAGGCGCACGGTATTGCGGTCCAGCGGTTTCAGGCGCGCAGGCGGTTCGGTGATGATGCTGCGCACCGCGTTTGATGCCAGCAGGCCGTCGAGCGCGCGCGCCCCGCCTTCTCCGATCGCGAAGGCGTAGACCATCAGGCCGTTGGCGTTGTAGTGCCGGCCCTTGACCGGCATGCGCAGCGGGAAAGCGAGGGCCGTGCGGATCTTGTCGCCCTGGTGGATCAGCTGGTAGAACTCGCGGTTGCGCTGCGCGGTCGCCTGGTCGTTGTTCGGGCTGTTGCGGTTGTTGGTGACGAGCCAGACGATGCCGTCGCGGCCGCCCAGCGCCTGGGTCATGGCGGCACTGACCGCTTCGCCCAGATCGGTGTCGGCCAGCGCACCGCCGGCCTTGCGTGCGGTGTCGAGGCCTGCCAGGGCGCGCGTCACCGCCATGCGCGTACTCTTGTCGACCGTGGTCGAGACCAGCGCCCGCGGCGACGGCGCGTTCGGCTGCGACTGGTTGAAGGCGGCCAGCACCAGGGCGTCGCCCGGCTGCGCCACGCTTAGCGCCAGTTCGGTCACCAGCGGCTTGAATTGCGATTGCGGGTCGCTGTAGAAGGGCTCCATCCAGCCGGAGTTCTGGACCAGGAAGACGTGCGGTGTCGCGCGCGCAAGGGCCGCGGCTCCCAGCAGCACGAACAGCGCGAGGATGCGGAAACGGGCCGCCATCACGTCACGGCTTCCAGGCGCCAGCCGCGCACCGCGTTCCAGTCCGGGTGATGCAGCCACAGCGCGCCGGCGTAGACAAAGGGCACGCACTCCAGCGGCCGCGCCAGGCGTGCGACCTCGTCCAGGATCAGGTTGCGCTTGCCGATCCATTCGATCGTGGTGCGCGCGATCGTGCGGCCGGCCAGCGCTTCCTCGGCGCGCCCGGTGTAGGCGTGGAAGCGCAGCACCAGGCCGCTCGGCTGACTGCGGTTGTTGTTAAAGCTGCGCAGCAGCGGCAGCACCAGGGTGTCGTCCTGCGCCGCGTCTTCGATGTGTTCGGCCGACCAGGGCTGGTCGAGCACCGGATGGCCGCGCCGGAACAGGAAGTTGGCAAAGCCCAGGCGGCCGCCGTCGATCGGTTCGACCTGCGGATTCTCGGCCCCCAGTTCGAGAAATGAATAGGCCTGGCCATCGTGCCCGATGTGCCACAGGCGGCCGTCGCGGCTTTGCGTGGGGCCGCCGAAGTCGAGCTTCGGGGTCCAGCCGCGCGGCCACGGGGTCCAGCGCGGCTCCTCGCCCGGACGCCAGACCAGCTGTCCTTGCGGATGCAGCCAGAACAGGCGGTTGTCGTAGCCGATCGGGCGCGTCCAGCCCGAGGTAGGCGCATCCGGGCATTCCCAGGTGGTGCCGTTGACGAAATCGAGTTGGGCGTCGAGCAGGGTCAGTACGCCATCCTCGACATACAGGCAGCCGACCTGGCGCCGCATGACGCCGGGACTCGAGGCGAGGCGCCCGCCGAACAGCAGCTCGAGGCGGTAGCTTTCGTTGACCGGATTGATCCACAGGCGCGACAGCCCGCTGTCGAGCGGCACGATGCCGACTTCGCCGCGTGCGGGATTCAGCGCGGGCAGCCAGTTGTAGCTGCCGCTGTTGAAGCGCAGCTCGCTGCCGGCCTCCTCGGCGCCCATCACGTGCCACAGTTGGGCCAGCGGATCCCAGTACTGCAGCACGCCGCGCGCCGGAGCCAGCGCCAGCAAGCGCTGTTCGGGAAAGCCGTAGCTGCCGGCGATGAAGACGCAGTGGGCATTCGGCGGCGCCGGCATCGATAGCTCGGCGCGGTTGACGACCGGCGCGGCGGGCCGGCCTTCGAGGCGGTCGCCCAGGGCCAGCGAGGTGACCGGCAAGCCGTGCGGCACGTGGCGCGGCAAGGCCTGGTCGCTGGCGGCGCCCCACCAGTCGGGCTGGTGACCGATGCGCCCTTGCAGGCGTTCGAGCGGCGCGCCGCAAGTCGGGCAAAAACTGAAACCTTCCGGGTAGATGCCGGCGTGGGCGCAGGCGGTCGGGAGCGAGGCGCCGAGCAGGTGGGCGACGTCCGGCAGCCGGCCGCGCGCATGCGCCTGCCAGTCGATCGGGCCCAGGCCTTGCGTGGCCTGCAGCGCGAACTGTCCGCTCGTCTCGTCTTCCAGCCAGGTGCTGGTGGGCGTGTCCCATCGTGTTGCCATCGTGCTGCGCCGCTCCCGGAAGTGATTGAGATATGCATGCCGCCCGGGTATCGCGGGGCGTCATTGCTGTCTAAATCATAACTGCCCCGGGTCCTGAGCGGCGCGCCGTTCGCCCGGTAGCGCCTGGCGGCACCGCAAGGGGCGACGCATGCGCCCGCGGGAAAATTCCGACCGTGAAAAGCGCGCTTGAAACCTTATAATGCCGGGTCCATCCGTGCCCTCTCCCGCCATGACCGCTCCCGCCCTCGCCCCTTTTCCCGACCTGCCCGCGCACGCCGTCGACGCCGCCGCCAGCCACCTGGAAAACGTCCTCGCCATCGCCATCGAACACGGCCCGGCGCAGCATGCGCTGGTCGTCTTCGACACCCGAACGGGCCTGGCGCGCGCGCTGGTGGAGGCATACCGGCGCACGCTGCCGCAGGCCGACTTCCTTGACTTCGACAGCGTCGAACACGCCGAGGTATTGAAACGCTTCCGCGCGCTGGCGCCGCAGGACCTGGTGGTGCTGGTCCAGTCCACCAATTTCCGCCTCGAGGCCTTCCGGATTCGGGTCGAGCTGTTCAAGCTGGGGCTGAAAGTGATCGAGCACGTGCACCTGTCGCGCATGCCCGGCGTGCAGGGCGAGCACTACATCGAAGCGCTGGCCTACGATCCGGCCTACTTCCGCGGCGTCGGCCGCGCGCTCAAGTCGCGCATCGACGCGGCCCCATACGCGCGCGTCTGCGGCGGCGGCGAGGAGCTGCGCTTCGCCTCGAAGCTGGAGCCGGCCAAGCTGAACGTGGGCGACTACAGCGAGATGAACAACGTCGGCGGCCAGTTCCCGATCGGCGAAGTGTTTACCGAGGCCCTCGACCTGGAAGCGGTCAACGGACGCGCGCAGATCCACGTGTTCGGCGACACCTCGTATTTGTCGAACCGGCCCGAGGTGCCGGTGACGATCGTCGTCGAGCGCGGGCGCGTGGTCGCCACCGAACACGCGACGCCCGCCTTCCAGCAGGTCCTCGACAACATCCGCGCCGATGAGGGAGAAGTCTGGGTACGCGAACTGGGCTTCGGCATGAACCGCGCCTTTACCCGCGAGCGCCGCGTCGACGACATCGGGACGTATGAGCGCATGTGCGGCATCCACCTCTCGCTCGGCGCGAAGCACGGCGTGTATCCGAAGCCGGGCTTCAGAAGGAAGGATGCGCGCTACCACATCGACGTGTTCGTGGTGACCGATGCCGTCTACCTGGGCGAGGAATGCGTCTACCGGGATGGGGCCTGGACCGTGTGAAGGGCCTCGTCTGGTATCCGGGCCGTTGCGCTTGCGGCCGCCTTGCGCGACCGTGGATCGCTCACGCGAACCCGAACTGCGCCAGCGCCCGCGTCAGGTCCGCCTTGAACACCGAGTAATCGATGGCCTTCTCGACGAAATCCCCGGCGCCGAGCACGCGCGTGCGCATGCGGTCGGCTTCGTTGCGCGAGCTCGACAGCACGATGACGGGGATATCGGACAGGAAGGGCTTGGAGGAGATTTCCTTGAGGACTTCGAAACCGTCCACCTTGGGCAGCTTCAAGTCGAGCAGGACGACGTCGAAGTCCGGCTCCTTGTTCAGTTCGCGCAGTGCTTCTTCGCCGTCCGAGACCACCACGATTTCATGGTCGTCGGTGCAGCTCTGCAGGACGCGGCGCGTCAATTCGGCGTCGAAGGGGAAGTCATCGACAATCAGGGCTTTTTTGACCATGCTCCATCCTACAGCACCTGTATTGTGTGGTGACGTGACAATGTGAATGTTTTACATAATGCATTGGCGTCGTGCCCGCTCTTTTTTCGTAGATTGCGGCAAAAACCTTGCGTTCGGAGGCAGGCAGCGCCCATACTGGGCTTCGATGTTAACGAGCAGCAATAAGGAAAGGCAATACGATGCTTCCAAGGACATGTGGAGAGCAGCCTTTCCGGATTCTTTTGGCCGACCGCAGCGAGGAAACGCGCGACCTGTTCGCGGCCCTGTTCCTGAGCATGGGCTATGAAGTCAAGACCGTCACCACTGGCACCAAGGCCCTTGCCTGGGCTCCCCTGTTCCGTCCGCACGCCATCTTCACCGCGATTCACCTGCCCGACCAGAACGGCTTCGAGCTGTGCGCGGCACTGCGCCGCATGCCGCAGACGGCGAACGTGTTGATCGTGGCCATCACCGGTCATCTTGCGCGCGACTGCGCCCAACGCGCGCGGGCGGCGGGCTTCGATCATTACCTGGTCAAGCCCGTGAAACTCGAGGCCATCCTGGCGACGATGGGCCCCTGGGCGGCTGAACCAGCCGCCCGCTGACGTCCCTTCCCCGTCCAGCTGTGCCCGCTTCCCCGCAGCACTGTTTCTTTTCATTCCACTCAATTTCCTAGCGCAATTTGTCGGAATCTTTTACAGATGCCCCGCCGATTTCCAGCGTGCTGTAAACGTTTCATAGGCATTCCAGGCCGTGGCACATTTTATGCTCGGGTCTCAAAAAGCCGCAATTTTGGCAAATTCAAGGGATGCATCTCAGCCGGAGACAAAAAAAAAAGCAATATTTGATTATTTGGCACTTAAATTCATCAAGGAGACGCATCATGGTTGACCACGCCGTACGCCGTCCATCGTTCCGTGAATTACTCATCGCCGCAAGCTGTCCTTTCCTGGCCATCGTGGCGGCGCTGCCCGCCCAGGCATCGAGCCACCGCGAAGCGCCCTTCATTACCACCCAGCCGAAAGTCGACGGCACCGATCTCTACGCCTTCAACAGCTATGAACAGGGACGCTCCGGCTATGTGACCCTGATTGCGAACTACCAGCCCTTGCAGGATCCGTTCGGCGGGCCGAATTATTTCAAAATGGATCCGAACGCCCTCTACGAGATTCACGTCGACAATAACGGCGATGCGAAGGAAGACCTGACCTTCCAGTTCCGCTTCCAGAATGTCTTCAACCGCATCGCGCTGCCGATCGGCACCCAAAGCGTACCGATTCCACTGACCCAGGCCGGCCAGGTGCAGGGACCGAATTCGCCGGCGCTGAACGTCAACGAAAAATTCACCGTCACCCTGATCCGCGGCGACCGGCGCAGCGGCCAGGCAGCGGCGCTGGCGCGGGTGGGCAGCGGCGCCACCAGTTTCGACAAGCCGGTCGACAATATCGGCACCAAGACCATCCCGCAGTATGCTGCGTATGCGGCCCAGCACATCTATGACGTGAGCATTCCCGGCTGCTCGGTGCCGGGCCGCGTGTTTGCCGGACAGCGGCGCGAAGGATTTGCCGTCAACCTCGGCACGGTGTTCGACCTGATCAACGCGCCGCTGTCGGTGATCACCGATCCGTCCAAGATCAACGCGGCGCCCAATCCGCTGGCCAACAAGAACGTGACCTCGCTGGCGGTCGAAGTCCACAAGAGCTGCCTGCTGTCGAAGACGACGGCCGATCCGGTGATCGGCACCTGGACCACGGCCAGCATCCGGCAAAGCCAGCTGGTCAATGCGAACCCGCCCTCCGGCCACCAGACCACGGTCAGCTATGGCGGCGCTTTCGTCCAGGTATCGCGTCTCGGCATGCCGCTCGTGAATGAAGTGATCATCGGCCTGCCGGACAAGGATCGCTTCAACAGCTCGCTGCCGCAAAACGACGGCCAGTTCGCCACCTATGTCACCAACCCGACGCTGCCGAAACTCGTGGAGATCGCGATGGGACTGGCGCCGGGCAGCGCCGCGCCGCGCAACCTGCCGCGCCAGGACCTGGTGACCGCCTTCCTGACCGGCATCGCGAACGTCAACCGTCCGCTCAATCCGACGCCATCCGAAATGCTGCGCCTGAACACGTCGATCCCGGCCGTGCCGTTTGCCCAGCAGAACCGGCTCGGCATCGTGGGCAATGTGCTCGCCGGCGGCTCCGACAACGCCGGCTATCCGAACGGCCGCCGTCCGAAGGACGACGTGGTCGACATCTCGCTGGTGGTGGCGATGGGTGGACTGTGCATGGCCAACGGGAACAACAACGCGTTCGGCTTCGGCGCGGCCTGCAACCCGTCCGCCGTACCGCTGGGCGCTACCGCTTTCCGGCTCCACGATGCGGTCGACCAGGCAGTCCAGCCCTTCCTGTCCGGCTTCCCGTACCTGAACACGCCGCTTCCGGGCGCGCAATAAGCGTCCATCACAGGAGACCGACATGAAAAAACTACTTGGAACACTGGCTGCCGCCTGCGCCCTCGGCGCAAGCGGGCTGGCCGGGGCGGCCGTCGTCAACTTCGACAACCCCGCACTCATCGATATCGACAACGCCAGCGGCCGCGCCGTCTACCAGGAAGCCGGCTTCGCCCTGAGCGGCGAGGCCGCCGGCTTCCTCACCATCGACGGCCTGGGCACGGCCATGAGCGGCGCCCTCGTCCTGCTCGACGGCAGCACGGTCAGCCTGATGGCGCAGGGCGGTGGGACCTTCAGCTTCGCCGGCCTGGCGGCCGCCCCCCTCGATCCGCAAGGGAATGCCACGCTGCGCATCACCGGCATCTTCGGCGACAGCAGCCAGCTCAGCACCCTGCTGGCGCTGTCGCAATTGTCCGCGATTCAGGCGCCCATGTGGAGCGGCTTGACCGAGCTGCGCTTCATGGCCGGCGGCGACCTGGTGGTGGACGACATCCGCCTCGCCGCCGGCGAGGTGCCGGAGCCGGCCTCGGCCGCCCTGCTGCTGCTCGGGGCAGGCCTGCTGCTTGGGGTGCGCAGGAGCGCCGCGGTACGCCCGGGAGCGTGACCGACAGCGCTGCCGCGCGCTTCGCGGCAGCGCTGCCGGTACGGCCTGGCGCGCTTACAACAAGTGCGCCCAGCCGCCTTTGTACAGGATCGGGCCGCTTGGTCCGTTCGGATCGGGGGAGCCGCCTTTCGGCTCGAGGCTGACCGCAAGGAGGGCGACGTCGGCGCCGATGGCATGCGCCGGCAGCGGCAAGGTCAGCTCGCGGCCCGCGCCCAGCACGCCGAGCGAGCGCGGCTTGCCGGCGCGCGGCACGGCCCAGAGTTGCAGCGCCTGCTGCGGCGTCAGGGCGACGCTCGCAACGACTTTGACCGTCATCAGCTGGCGTTGACGGTCGGCGCTGACCACCAGGACCGGACGCGCCGCTGCATCGGTCAGGCTGGCGACGTCGCTCACGTGCGCCGTATCGGGCCGCAGGGCCAGCACCGCGACCAGCAGCAATGCGGCGGCGGCCGACGAGGCCAGGCCGAGCGAGCGCCACATCGCCAGCGAACCGTGGCGCCAGAACTGCCAGCGCGGAGCCGCCGGCCGCAGGTCCAGGCGCGCCTCGATGACGCGCCAGACCCGCTTGTCGGGCACCGCCGCCGGTGCGAATTCGGCCATCGCGCCCAAGCGCTCGTTCCATTCGCGGGTGGTGCGGCGCAGGGCGGCGTCGTCGTGCATCAGGCCCTCGAATCGGCGCCGCGCGCGGCCGCGCAGGGTACCGAGCACATATTCGGCCGCCAGGCGCTCGCGCAATGCTTCGTTCCCGCGCAGCTTCATGCGGCACCCCGCGCGCTCAGGCAGGCGTGCAGGCGCGCCAGGCTGCGCCGGATCCAGGTCTTGACGGTCCCCAGCGGCAGCATCAGCCGATCGGCGACGTCGCTGTGCGACAGGTCGTGGAAGAAGGCCATGCCCACCACTTCGCGGTGTTTATCGTCCAGCGCCGCCATGCAGTCGGCCAGCGCCTGCGCTTCGCTGCTCATCTGCATGCGCTCGGCGGGCGTGGCCGCCAGGTCGGGCAGGGAGGCGAGCGCCTCGCTGTCGGCGCCATCGGCCTCGCCTTCGCTGCGGGTGCGGCGCAGCACATCGAAGGCGCGGTTGCGCACGATCGCCGTCATCCAGGTCATCGGCGCCGACAGCGCGCTCTCGTAGTCGACCGCGTGGTGCCAGATCGCGACGAAGCTCTCCTGCAGCACCTCTTCCGCCAGTTCGCGCCGGCCGAGGATGCGCAACGCCAGGCCATACAGCCGGGGTGCGCTGGCGTCATAGAGCGCGCGGAAGGCCATGCGGTCGCGCCGCGCAGCCCCGTGCAGCCAGGCGCGCAGCTGCGCCGGATCCGATGCTGCCATTGCCGTGCTCAAGCTGTGTCCTTCGAAGAAATCATGGTCGCGCCCGTGTTGATGACGCGACGAAAAATACCATATTTAAAGCCGAGACATTGCGAGAAAAATATTTTGAATCCAATAAGCCGGGCGCTGCGTATATACCCTTACAACCAGTGTGCGAACGCAGCAATTCAATCGCGCGCCACGGTTGCCACATAATCAATATCCTCAGATTTCAAACTTAAACGAAACTTAAATCGAATAATCAACCGGAGAGCGAGATGCGACAAGTGCAGAAGAAATCCCTATGGACGGCAGCCATTTTAACGGGAACGGCGCTTGCTGCGCTGTCCGGACCGGTGCTTGCCTCGAGTCACCGCGAGGCACCATTTTTGACGAATTCACCGAAAGTCGACGGTACCGACTTCTACATGTTCCGCAGCTACGCGCCAGGGCGCAGCGGCTTCGTGACGATGATCGCCAACTTCATTCCCTTCCAGGATCCGCAAGGCGGCCCGAACTTCTACCAGTTCGACCAGAACGCCCTGTATGAAATTCACGTCGACAACAACGGCGACGCCAAGGAAGACATCAGCTTCCAGATCCGCTTCAAGAACACGTCCAAGCGCACGGCCCTGAACATCGGCGGCAAGCAGGTCCTGATCCCGCTGATCAATTCGTCGACGATCAGCGGCGTCAACCCGGCCTCCCTGAACGTACGCGAGACCTACACCATCGACATGGTCAAGGGCGACCGCCGCAGCGGCACCCGCACCCGTCTGGCCGGCACCAGCGGCGCCACCGAATTCGACAAGCCGGTCGACAACATCGGCGACAAGGTCTTCGGCGGCACCAGCGGCTACGAAACCTACGCCAACCAGCACATCTACGACATCAACGTGCCGGGCTGCGGCACGGGACGCGTGTTCGTCGGCCAGCGCAAGGAGCCCTTCTACATCGCGGTCGGCAAGATCTTCGACCTGTTCAACCTGAATCCGCTCGGCCCTGAGGCGGGCGGCAACAAGAACGACCTGGAAAACAAGAACGTCAGCACGATCGCGCTCGAACTGCCGGTGGGCTGCCTGGCGACCGCCGCCGATCCGGTGATCGGTGCCTACGCCACGGCCAGCATGCGCCAGGCGCGCCTGGTCAATCCGAATCCGGCCTCGGGCATCAACAACGCCGTCAAGGAAGGCGGCGCCTGGACCCAGGTCTCGCGCGTCGGCATGCCGCTGGTGAACGAAGTCATCATCGGCATGGACGACAAGGACCGCTTCAATACCTCGAAGCCGAAGGACGACGCCCAGTGGGCCAACTACGTCACCAACCCGGTGCTGCCGGCCGTGGTGGAAACGCTGTTCCCTTCGGCCAAGGCACCGACCAACTTCCCGCGCACTGACCTGGTGACTGCCTTCCTCAAGGGCCTGCCCGGCGTGAACCAGCCGAAGAACGTGGTCGCTTCCGAAATGCTGCGCCTGAATACCAGCATCGAGCCGACCGCCCAGGCTTCGCAGAATCCGCTCGGCGTGGCCGCCGGCGACAATGCCGGCTTCCCCAACGGACGCCGTCCGGGCGACGACATCGTCGACGTCTCGCTGCGGGTCGCGATGGGCGCCCTGTGCGCGCTGACCGGTACCGGCGACGCGCTCGGCGTGGGCTGCAAGCCGACCGACGCACCGGCCGGCGCACTGCCGCTGACCGACGGCGTACGCAAGGATGCCAACAGCTTCAAGGCGGCCTTCCCCTACCTGAACACGCCGCTGCCGGGCAACCAGTAAAGGAGCGCATCCATGTCCACCTCTCCCTTATCTCGCCTGGCACGCGGCGCCGCCCTGTGCACGGTCCTCGCGCTGACGGCCTGCGGCGGTCTCGACAAGCCGGAGTCCGACGGCTCGCCGGGCGGCGGTACGACACCGCCGCCGGTGGCGGCGAACGACTCCTTCTTCGACTACGTGATGGCCCGCGTTGGGGCCCTGATCGATAACGAGGAACCGGCGTCGATCGACGGCGTGACCGAAACCAAACCCGAGGACACCGAGCCGAAGCCGGTCGGCTGATCTCGTGTTCTCTGCGCGGAACGGCTTGGCCGTTCCGCGCATTTCTTTTCGGAGTACGCATGCTCGGCAAGATCATCGTTTCACTCGCCTGCGCAGTTGCCGCCGCCAGCGCCGGCGCGGCGCCTCATATCCCGGCCAGCGGCGCCGAGGTGCTCGAACGCCTGCCGGGCGGCCTCGATCCCGCGCGGCGCCAGCTGCAAGGCCTGCGCACGGCACTCGCCGCCGATCCGCACAAGCTGGGCCTGGCGACCACGCTGGCCCAGCGCTACATCGAACAAAGCCGGCGCGACGGCGATCCGCGCTATCTCGGCTATGCCCAGGCGGCGCTGGCGCCATGGTGGAACCAGGCGCAGCCCCCTTCATCGGTGCTGGTGCTGCGCGCGACCCTGCGCCAGAGCACCCACCAGTTCGGTCCGGCACTGGCCGATCTCGACACCGTCCTCAAGCGCGACAGCGGCAATGCCCAGGCCTGGCTGACGCGCGCCACGGTGCAGCTGATCACGGGCGATTTCGCAGGGGCGCGCACCAGCTGCATGCGCCTGTATTCGCGCGCGCCCGAGCTGGTGGTGCAGGCCTGCCTGGCCAACGTCGGCAGCGTCAGCGGCCAGGCTGGGGCAAGCTACGAACGCCTGCGCCAGACCTATGTTGCCCGCGCCGACAGCCCGGCCGCACTGCGTGCCTGGGTGGCAACGCTGCTCGGCGAGATGGCGGCGCGCCTGGGCCGCCTCGACGCGGCCGAGGCACATTACCGCGAAGCGCTCGCCCTCGATCCGCAAGACAGCTACCTGCTGGGCGCGTATGCCGATTTCCTGCTCGAGCGCGGCCGCTCGCCCGAGGTCATCGCGCTCCTCAAGGACAAGACCCAGGCCGATGCCCTGCTGCTGCGCTACGCCATCGCCCTCAAGACCGCGGGCCGGCCCGACGCCGCCCGCGCGACGGCCGAGCTGGCAGCCCGTTTCGACGCCGCCATGCGCCGCCGCGACAGCGTCCACCAGCGCGAGCAGGCGCGCTTCGAGCTGGACCTGCGCGGCGACGCGGCGGCCGCCGTGCGCCTGGCAAAGCTGAACTGGGCGGTGCAAAAAGAGCCCGCCGACCTGCGCATCCTGGCCCAGGCGGCCCTGGCCAGCGGCGACGGCGAAGCACGGGCGCTGGTGCGCGCATGGATCAAGAACAGCCGCATCGAAGACGCCAGCCTCGCCGCCGCCCTGGCCCGGCTCGGGAGCGCGGCATGATCGCGCGCTGGCTGATATCGGTCATGCTGCTGCTGGCCTGGACCCTGCCCGCGCAGGCGCACAAGGCCAGCGACAGTTACCTCAGCCTGGCCGTGCAGGACGAACGCATCGAGGGCCAGTGGGACATCGCCCTGCGCGACCTCGAGATGGCCGTCGGGCTCGACGCCAATGGCGACGCCGCCATCACCTGGGACGAAGTGCGCGCGCGCCACGAGGCGATCGCCGCCTACGCGCTGGCGCGCCTGCACCTGTCCAGCGACGGCGTCGCCTGTCCGCTGCGCGTGACGCAGCACCTGGTCGACACCCATACCGACGGCGCCTACGCGGTGCTGCGCCTGCAAGGCAGCTGTGCGGCGCCGGTCAAGGCGCTGGGCGTCGAATACGGCCTGCTGTTCGACATCGACCCGCAGCACAAGGGCCTGTTGCGCCTGACCCGCGGCGCCACGACGAGCACGGCCATCTTCGCGCCCGACGCATCGAGCCAGGTGCTGCAGCTGGCGGCACCCTCGCGCTGGCGCCAGTTCAGCGACTACGTGCGCCACGGCGTCTGGCACATCTGGATCGGCTTCGACCACATCCTGTTCCTGGTCTCGCTGCTGCTGCCGGCGGTCCTGGTGCGCCAGGGGGGGCGCTGGCAGGAGCGCGAGACCCTGAAGGCCTCCGTGCTCGACGTGGTCAGGATCGTGACCGCCTTCACGCTGGCCCATTCGCTGACCCTGACCCTGGCGGCGCTCGGCGCGCTCAGCCTGCCTTCGCGCCTGGTCGAATCGGCGATCGCGGCCTCGGTCGTCCTCGCGGCCCTGAACAACCTGTGGCCGCTGGTGCACCGCTGGCGCGCGGCGGTCGCTTTCGCCTTCGGCCTGATCCACGGCTTCGGCTTTGCCAGCGTGCTGGCCGACCTCGGACTGCCGCAGGAGGCGCTGGTGGTCTCGCTGGTCGGATTCAACGTCGGCGTCGAACTCGGGCAGCTGGCGATCGTCGCCGCCTTCCTGCCGCTGGCGCACACCTTGCGGCGCGGCCTGTTCTACCGGCGCGTGGTGCTGGGCGGCGGCTCGGCCCTGATCGCGTTGCTCGCCATGGTGTGGCTGGCCGAACGGGCGCTCGACCTGAAACTGCTGGCCTGAGCCAGTGCCCGGGCCAGTGCGCGAACGGACGCCTGCAGTCCGGATCCTTCGACGTGCCTTTCAAGCGGGCCGGCTGATTCATGTTGCATATGCGTCCATGTATCAGGTTTTTTACAAATCCACGCCAAGCTTGCTTGAAAGATACGCTTAGAATACTTTTTCCTAAATCCATCATAAAAACAGGGGAAACATGATCCGTTTGCCAATCGCCTTGGCCGCGCTGTGCCTCGGCGCGTCCGCTTTCGCGGCCGAGCCATTCGACGACAAGTTCCGCCAGCTCGACGAGCTGCTGCCGACGGCGTCCACCATCCGCACCGCTTCCGGTGCACCCGGCCATGCCTACTGGCAGCAGCGCGCGGACTACACGATCCGCGCCACGCTCGACGAAGCGAACCGTGCGATCCGCGGCGCCGAGACGATCACGTACCACAACAATTCCCCGGATACCCTCAATTACCTCTGGCTGCAACTCGACCAGAACATCTACAAGCCGAATTCGGACGCGCGCATGTCGGCGACCTCCGTCTCGCGCGAGGCCTGGGCCAAGCCGCGCAGCCCGGAAGAAGGCATGAAGTTCGACGCCCTGCGCACGACCTTCGAAGGCCTGACCTTCGACGGCGGCTTCAACATCACCAAGGTCAATTCGGGCGGACGCAAGCTGGCCTACGTCATCAACCGCACGATGATGCGCATCGACCTGCCGCAGCCCCTGAAACCGGGCCAGCGCTTCAGTTTCGAGGTCGAGTGGAACTACAAGATCAACGAGCAGAAGGTGCTCGGCGGCCGCTCGGGCTTTGAAAAATTCGACGACAAGAACGACCTGTTCGAGATCGCCCAGTGGTTCCCGCGCATGGCGGCCTACTACGACGTCTATGGCTGGCAGCACAAGCAGTTCCTGGGCGCCGGCGAATTCACGCTGGAGTTCGGCGACTACGACGTCGAGATCACGGTCCCGTCCGATCACATCGTCGCCTCGACCGGCGTGCTGCAAAATCCCGGCTCCGTCCTGACTTCGGCCCAGCGCGACCGCCTGGCGAAAGCGAAGAATGCGAAGACGCCGGTGATCATCGTCACCCAGGCCGAGGCCGAAGCGGCCGAGAAGACCCGCGCCACCACGAATAAAACCTGGCACTTTAAGGCGAAGAACGTGCGCGACTTCGCGTTCGCCTCGAGCCGCAAGTTCATCTGGGACGCGCAAGGCATCAAGAGCGGCGACACCGACGTGATGGCCATGTCCTACTATCCGAAGGAAGGCAACCCGCTGTGGGAGAAGTACTCGACCCAGGCCGTGGTCCACACCATCGAACAGTACAACAAGTATTCCTTCGACTATCCGTACCCGACCGCCATCTCGGTGAACGGCCCGGTGGGCGGCATGGAATACCCGATGATCTCGTTTAACGGCCCGCGTCCGACCAAGGACAAGAAGACCGGCGAACTGACCTACGGCAAGCGCACCAAGTATGGCCTGATCGGCGTGATCATCCACGAGGTCGGCCACAACTACTTCCCGATGATCGTCAACTCGGACGAGCGCCAGTGGACCTGGATGGACGAGGGCCTGAACTCCTTCGTGCAGACCCTGGCCCAGGAAGCCTGGGAAGAGCAATGGCCGGAAATGCGCGGCGAACCGCGCCTGATCACCGACTACATGAAGAGCCGTAACCAGGTGCCGATCATGACCAACTCGGAATCGCTCCTCCAGTTCGGCAACAACGCCTACGCCAAGCCGGCCGCCGCGCTGACCGTGCTGCGCGAGACGGTGCTGGGCCGCGAACTGTTCGACTTCGCCTTCCGTGAATACGCGCAGCGCTGGAAGTTCAAGCGCCCGACGCCGGCCGACTTCTTCCGCACCATGGAAGACGCCTCGGGCACGGACCTCGACTGGTTCTGGCGCGGCTGGTTCTACACCACCGACCCGGTGGACGTGAGCATCGACGGCATCAGCGAGTACACCGTCAGCACCCAGAATCCGGAAATCGAAAAGGCATGGCGCAAGAAGCTCAAGGACGCCGAGCCGATGTCGCTGACCGACCAGCGCAACAAGGGCATGCCGCGCCGCGTCGACGCGCATCCCGAGCTCAAGGATTTTTATAACGAGCACGACGACTTCACCGTCACGAATGCCGACCGCAACAAGTTCAACGAGTCCCAGGAAAAGCTGGAAGACTGGGAAAAGGCCCTGCTTGCATCGGGCAAGCACCTGTACCTGGTGGACTTCACCAACGTCGGTGGCCTCGTCACCCCGCTGGTACTGGAGATCCAGCTCGCCAGCGGCAAGAAGTACATCGAGCGTATCCCGGCCGAAGTGTGGCGCTACTCGCCGAAGAAGATCACGAAACTGATCGTCACCGACGAGCCGATGACGAGCCTGGTCCAGGATCCATTCTGGGAAACCGCCGACATCGACCAGAGCAACAACGCCTGGCCGCGCAAGGCGACCCCTTCGCGCCTGGAGCTGTTCAAGTCCGAACGTGGTCAGGGCAATGACATGATGAAAGACTTCAATGCCAAGTTGAAGACCAAGGAAGAGAAGGCGGCGACGGCCGAGGAACCGAAGAAGGACACGGTGCCGAAGGTGCAATAAGACCTTGTAGGGTGGGCATTCCATGCCCACGCGGTATCACAGTTCGAACAGCCATACCGCGTGGGCACAGAGTGCCCACCCTACGTCCAGCCGGTAGCTGCGTCAAAAGCGCGGCTGCCGGTTTCGTTTTTCAGAACAGATCATAGAAACATCAAAATGAAGCACCTCGCCCGCCTCGCCGCACTGACCCTGGCCCTGTCCACCGGCGCCCACGCCGCCGACCAATTCGACGACAAGTTCCGCCAGCTCGACGAGCTACTGCCGACGCCGTCCACGACCCGCACCGCCTCGGGCGCGCCGGGCCACGCCTACTGGCAGCAGCGCGCCGACTACAAGCTGCGCGCGCGGCTCGACGAAGCCAGGCGCGCGATCACGGGCGCGGGCACCATCACCTATTACAACAACTCGCCCGACACCCTGCATTACCTGTGGGTGCAGCTGGACCAGAACATGTTCCGCCCCGATTCGGACAACCGCAACATCTCGACCCTGCCCTCGCGCGAGGCCTGGCAGAAGACCGGTCCAGAGGGCGTGAAGTTCGACGCGCTGCGCGCCAATTTCGACAGCCGCGCCTTCGACGGCGGCATCCAGGTGGCGAACGTGAAGGCCTCTGGTGGCGGTGCGCTGCACTATGTCGTCAACAAGACGATGATGCGCATCGACCTGCCCCAGCCCCTGAAGCCGGGCGCGCGCTTCTCGTTCGCACTCGAATGGCGCTTCAATATTCCCGAAGCGAACATCGTCGGCCGCCGCACCGGCTACGAGCGTTTCGATAAAGAAAACAAGAACGACATCTTCGAAGTCGCCCAGTGGTTCCCGCGCATGGCGGCCTACTACGACATCGCCGGCTGGCAGAACAAGCAGTACCTGGGCGACGGCGAATTCACGCTGGAATTCGGCGACTACGAGGTCGAGCTCACGGTCCCGGCCGACCACATCGTCGCCTCCACCGGCGAACTGCAGAATCCGAACGAGGTCCTGAGCGCCGCCCAGCGCGAACGCCTGGCGCGTGCGCGTACCGCCGGCAAGCCGGTCCTCATCGTCACCCAGGCGGAGGCCGAGGCCAACGAGAAAGACCGCGCGAGCGGCACCAAAACCTGGCGCTACAAGGCGAAGAACGTGCGCGATTTCGCCTTCGCCTCGAGCCGCAAGTTCATCTGGGACGCGCAAGGCATCCAGAGCGGCGCCAACAAGGTCATGGCGATGTCCTACTATCCGAAGGAAGGCAATCCGCTGTGGGAGAAGTACTCGACCCAGGCCGTGATCCACACCATCGAGCAGTACAGCAAATACTCCTTCGACTACCCGTATCCGACCGCGATCTCGGTGAACGGCCCGGTCGGCGGCATGGAATACCCGATGATCTCGTTCAACGGCGGCCGTCCGACGAAAGATAAAAAAACCGGAGAGCTGACCTATTCGAAGGCGACCAAGTATGGCCTGATCAGCGTGATCATCCACGAGGTCGGCCACAACTACTATCCGATGATCGTCAACTCGGACGAGCGCCAGTGGACCTGGATGGACGAGGGCCTGAATTCCTTCCTGCAGTTCCTGGCCGAGGAAGCCTGGGAAGAGAACTATCCGTCGCGCCGCGGCGAAGCGCGCGACATCACTGACTACATGCGCAGCAAGAACCAGACGCCGATCATGACCAACTCGGAGTCGGTCCTGCAGCGCGGCCCGAACGCCTACGGCAAACCGGCCACCGCCCTGAACATCCTGCGCGAGACGGTGCTGGGCCGCGAACTGTTCGACTTCGCGTTCAAGGAATACGGCCGCCGCTGGAAGTTCAAGCGCCCGACCCCGGCGGACCTGTTCCGCACCATGGAGGACGCCTCCGGCACGGACCTCGACTGGTTCTGGCGCGGCTGGTTCTACACGACCGACGCGGTCGACGTCAGCGTGGACGGCATCAGCGAGTACACGGTCAGCACCCAGGATCCGGAGATCGAAAAGGCGTGGCGCAAGAAGCTGCGCGATGCCGAGCCGATGTCGCTCACCGAGCAGCGCAACAAGGGCACGCCGCGCCGCGTCGACGCGCATCCCGAGCTGAAGGATTTTTATAACGAGCATGACGACTTCACGGTCACGAATGCCGACCGCAACAAGTTCAACGAGTCGCAGGAAAAGCTGGAAGACTGGGAAAAGGCCCTGCTCTCTTCCGGCAAGCACCTGTATCTGGTGGACTTCACCAACGTCGGCGGCCTGGTGACGCCGCTGGTGCTGGAGATCCAGCTCGCCAGCGGCAAGAAAACCATCGAGCGCATCCCGGCCGAAGTGTGGCGTTACTCGCCGAAGAAGATCACGAAGCTGATCGTCACCGACGAGCCGATGACGGGCCTGGTCCAGGATCCGTTCTGGGAAACGGCGGACATCAACGTCGACAACAACGCCTGGCCGCGCAAGCTGACGCCGTCGCGCCTGGAGCTGTTCAAGACCCAGCGTCCGCAAAACGACATGATGAAGGACTTTAATGCACCGTTGAAGAAGCCTGATGCGGAAACGAAGGTCTCGCCATGATGCGTCGTTTGAAAACCCTCTTTGCCGCCGCGCTGCTGCTGGCCAGCGCGGCGGCATCCGCGCACCGCTTCCATGCGGGGATGACCGACGTCTCCTTCAATGCCCGCACCGGCAATACCGAGATCGTCCACACCTACATGGCGCACGACATCGAGGCCTTGCTGGCCAACCTGTACGGGCGCCAGTTCGACCTGAACGACGAGGAAGACCAGGATGCGCTGCGCAAGTATGTCGAGAACCGCTTCTGGATCGCCGGACAGGACAAGGCGAAGCTGAACCTGCGCTGGGTCGGCATGACGGCCGACGCCGAGAAGGTGACCGTGTTCCAGGAAATCGAACAGACCCCGCTGTGGAAGGCGGGCGCCATCCATGACACGGTATTGATAGACTTCATTGCTGAGCAGGTCAACACGGTTAACCTCAATGAAGGCAATGTCGTACGCACGCTGACTTTCGATCGCAATCACCAGGAGCAGCCGACGCGCTGATCAAGAGATGCCCATTCTTCGCCCGCTTCCCTGCGCACTGGCCGCGCTCTTCGTCTCTTCGCCCGTCCTCGCCGACGACCTCGTCCTGCAGCGCGTGCTGGTCGAAGGCTCGCGCCTGTCCCAGCTCGGGATCGCCGATTCGGCCAATGCCGGCAGCGTCGGCCAGAAGGAATTGGCCGCGCGGCCGTCCTACCGCCCCGGCGAAATGCTGGAAGCCATGCCCGGCCTGATCGCCAGCCAGCACAGCGGGGAGGGCAAGGCCAACCAGTTCTACCTGCGCGGCTTCAATCTCGACCACGGCACCGACCTCGCCACCTGGGTCGACGGCATGCCCGTCAACCAGCGCAGCCATGCGCACGGCCAGGGCTGGACCGACGTCAACTTCCTGATCCCGGAACTGGTCGGCCGCCTGGACTACCGCAAAGGCCCGTATTCGGCGCGCGACAGCGACTTCGCCTCGGCCGGCAGCGCGGAGATCAGCTATGCGAACCGCCTGGCGAAAGACATCGCCAGCGTCACGCTGGGCCAGGACGGTTTCAAACGCGCCATGATCGCCGGCTCGCCCGATCTGTTGGGAGGCACCCTGCTCTACGCGCTGGAAGCGATGGACAACGAGGGACCGTGGACCCGCCCCGACGACTACCGCAAGCGCAACGGCATGCTGCGCTACAGCCGCGGCTATGCCAACAACGGCTGGAGCGTCACCGCCATGGCCTACCGGGGCAAGTGGAACGCGACCGACCAGATCCCCCTGCGCGCGGTGGAAGACGGGACGCTGGGCCGCTTCGACGCGATCGACGACAGCGACGGCGGCAACGCGCGCCGTTACAGCCTGTCGGGCATCTGGCGCCAGACCGGGCAGGAGTCCGCATCGAAAGTCAGCGCCTACGTGATCCGCAACCAGCTCGACCTGTATTCGAACTTCACGTACTTCATGAACGACCCGGTGAACGGCGACCAGTTCGCCCAGCCCGACCGGCGCGTC
Organism: Massilia sp. Mn16-1_5; assembly: GCF_004798585.1. Lineage (GTDB taxonomy): Bacteria > Pseudomonadota > Gammaproteobacteria > Burkholderiales > Burkholderiaceae_D > Telluria. The sequence goes on along the minus strand of NZ_PPXQ01000003.1, from coordinate 91,341 downwards.
ACCAGCGGCATGGATGCGGCCCACACCTGGCACCTGCACCGCGGCGAGACGGCGGCCTCGGACCTGACGGTCGGCGCCCGCCTCCAGAACGACAACATCTTCAACGGCCTGTACGACACCCGTGCGCGCCAGCGCATCGCCACCACGCGCGAAGACCACATCGTCGAGACCAGCGGCGGCGTCTTCATCGAAAGCGCAACGCGCTGGAACGAGGTCGTGCGCACGCTGGCAGGCATCCGCGCGGACCGCTACCGCTTCGACGTGACGAGCGACCTGGCCGCGAACTCCGGCCGCGCCAACGATACGCAAGTCAGCCCCTCGTTCAGCCTGATCCTGGCGCCACTCGCCTCGACCGAGTTCTACCTGAACTATGGCCACGGCTTCCACAGCAACGACGCGCGCGGCACGGTGGCGGCAATCGATCCGAAGACGCTCGACCCGCTGGAACGCGCGCCGGGGCTGGTGCGCTCGCGCGGCATGGAACTGGGCATGCGTACGGAAGCGCTTCCCAAGATGCAGACGGCCGTCTCGCTATACCGCCTCGACTTCGACTCCGAGCTGACCTATATCGGTGATGCCGGCATGACCGAAGCGGGCGACGCCAGCCGCCGCACCGGCATCGAGTTCTCGAACTACTGGCGGCCCCTGAAATGGCTGGCCGTGGACTTCGACGCGGCCTATGCGCGGGCGCGCTCGCGCAACAGAGACCGGATTCCAGGCGCCGTGGAAGGCGTGGGCCAGCTGGCACTCAGCGTGGACAAGCTCGGACCGTGGTCCGGCGCGCTGCGCCTGCGCTACTTCGGTCCGCGTGCGCTCATCGAAGACAACAGTGTGCGCTCGCAGGGCAGCGCCACGCTCAACGGGCGTCTCGGCTACAAGGTCGGCAAGAACCTGCAGCTCGAACTGGAAGGCTTTAACCTGACCAACCGGCGCGACTCGGCCATCGACTACTACTATGCATCGCAACTGGCCGGCGAGTTGTCGCCACGCGACGATATTCACTTCCACCCGATCGAACCGCGCTCCTTCCGTTTGACGCTCACCAAGACCTGGTAAAGGTAACAAATAGAAGCAGGGCCGGTTTTCACCGGCCCCTGTGAAAACTGCTACGCTAGCGGGCATGACACCGAACGAACTGCCCTACACCGATCCTTCCCGCCTGGCCGAAGCCCTGCTCGGCAATGGCTATGCCCTGCTGCGTCCAGAAGACGTCGCGCGTCTCGCCGGCTGCCTACTTTCCGACCTCGACGCGCTGGTGCCGAGCTGGGACCACCTGGAACTCGACAACTACCTGAAGGACGGCGGCCGCTACCGGCGGCGGCGCCACTCCTGCTTCATCGATGACGGCAAGACCTTGAGCCTGACGCCGCACCGCGCGCACTGGCAGCCGGTCGAGTACAACGCCCTGCACGGCGGCATGCACCGCCTGTTCGCGCCGATGGACCCAGGCACGGTCGCCCAGCCGGCCTGGCAGCAGCTGGTGCGCTCGCTCGGCGCGGTCTGCTCGCAAGCCAAACCGGCCAAGCCCTGGTATGTGGAAGCGCACCAGTTCCGCATCGATACCGCCGACGGCATCGGCCGCCCGACGCCGGAAGGCGCGCACCGCGACGGCGTCGATTTCGTCGCCGTCATTTTGATCGGCCGCACCGGCATCAAGGGCGGCGAGACGCGTGTCTTCGATGCCCATGGCCCGCGCGGCCAGCGCTTCACGATGCTCGAACCCTGGACCCTGCTGCTGCTCGACGACGCCGCCGTGATCCACGAGTCGACGCCGATCCAGCCCTTGAAAGAGCATGGCTACCGCGACACCCTGGTCCTGACCTGGCGCGCGCATGCCTTCCAGGGCGAGGACGCTTGACCTCTCCACCGGCAAAAAAAACGCCCGCGTACCTGGCGGTAGCGGGCGGCAATCCAGAATTTCGGAGAAAAACTGGAGGAGACGGGTTCACTATAGCGCGCTTTATGGTGCGTCGCAATACAGTAAAACTACCGGATAGCTGGGATTACTCCCCCTGATTTCGTAGGCGTTTTCTGACGGCTTATGCTGAGCGCGTCAGTTCATGATGCACTGCACCACAAGCAGGCATATTAGAGGCATTACCGCTTTGCAAGAGGGCGTTCAGTCCTTGCGGGGCTTTTGCCTGCACTTTTTCGGTGCAGCTTCTTCGCTCTGCTCTTCCAGCATCTTTTTTTGATCATCCGTGTTTTTTTCGTCTCGCGCCGCCGCTGCCGCCATGGCACGGCGCGATGGCGTGTCTGTCCACGAGGGCACGGGGGCGTTCGGCGCGACCGTTCCCAACTGCGGAGCCGGCGCGGCGGCGGCGCGTGCCGGCAAGGCGCTGTCCGCACGCGCTGCGCAGGACAGGTCGGCGCAAGCCGCAGGTGGGGCCTGCGCGCCGAGCAAAGCGGCCAGCAAGAGAGTTCCGTCCATTGCCACCTCCTTTAAAGGGAGCATTCTAAATCCTTGCCGCTGCGACGCAGCATCGCTATTCTTGAATTTGCTTCAACATTGCCTGCGCTTTGATAGACTGCGCTACTGCCGTCATCGTATGGCATCTTGCTCTCTTATGAACCGGACCATGTACATGCCATCGATCACGCCCCGCATCGCCCTACTCGGCTCGGCCGCCCTGCTCTCGCTGTTCCTGACCGCCTGCGGCAAGGACGACGACAAGAAGAACGCACCGGCGACGCCCGCGTTGACCGTCACCACGGCGCGGCCCAGCACGGCCAGCCTGCCGCTCAAGCTCGGCGCCAACGGCAACGTCGCGGCCTGGCAGGAAGCGGTCATCGGCAGCGAGTCGGGCGGACTGCGCCTGCTGGAAGTGCGCGTGAACGTGGGCGACGTCGTCAAGAAGGGCGAAGTGCTGGCGGTGTTCTCGGCCGATACGGTCAATGCCGACGTCGAGCAGGCGCGCGCCGCGCTGCAGGAAGCGCAGGCAAACGCCGCCGAAGCCCAGGCCAACGCCAAGCGTGCCGAGTCCTTGAAGAGTTCCGGAGCGATGAGCGAACAGCAGGTGACCCAGTATGTCACAGCGGCGCGCACGGCGGCGGCGCGGGTGGCGGCCGCGAAGGCCACGCTCACCCAGCAGCAGCTGCGCCTGAAATACACGCAGGTGGTGGCGCCCGACAGCGGCATCATCTCGGCACGCAGCGCCACCGTCGGCGCCGTGGTCGGCGTCGGCACCGAACTCTTTCGCCTGATCCGCCAGGGCCGCCTCGAATGGCGCGCCGAGCTGCCGGCGTCCGATATCGGCCGCGTCAAGCCCGGCGCGCGCGTGCGTGTAAAGGGCGCGAACGGCAGCGAGGTGGTGGGCAAGGTGCGCACGGTCGCGCCGACGGTCGATGCGCAAACGCGCACCACGCTGGTCTACGTCGACCTGCCGCCGAACCTGTCGGGCAGCGCGCCCCTGAAAGCGGGGATGTTCGCGGGCGGCGAATTCGAACTCGGCGCCTCCAAGGCGCTGACCGTGCCGCAGCAGGCAGTCGCCGTGCGCGACGGTTTCAGTTATGTCTTCCGCATCAATCCCGACAGCCGCGTGAGCCAGGTGAAGATCGGCACTGGGCGCCGCCTGGGCGAGCGCATCGAGGTCGTCTCGGGCCTGGCGCCGGACGCGCAGATCGTGATCGAGGGCGCCGGCTTCCTGAACGACGGGGACCTGGTGAAGAACGTCCAGGCGCAGCCGGCCGCACCGGCCAAGGTCGCGGCGCGCTGAGGACGGCATCATGAATTTTTCCGCCCTCTCGATCCGCAATCCGATTCCCGCGATCCTGCTGTTCGCCCTGCTGACGCTGGCCGGCCTGCTCGCCTTCAAGGCCAATAAAGTCCAGTTCTTCCCCGATATCGAACTGCCGATCGTGACCGTCACCGCCACCCTGGATGGCGCCGCACCGGCCCAGCTGGAGACCGAGGTCGCGCGCAAGATCGAGGATTCGGTCGCCACGCTGCAGGGCGTAAAGAACATCTATACCAAGGTGCTCGACGGCGTGGCCACGATCACCGTCGAATTCATCCTCGAGAAGAACCTGTCGGACGCGGAAAACGACGTGCGCGGCGCCGTCTCCCAGGTGCGCGCCGACATGCCGGCCGAGATGCGCGAGCCGAGCGTGACCAAGGCGGCCACCGCCGGGCGCTCGATCCTCACCTTCACCGCCTCCGCCAAACCGGGCGCCAACGGCCTGGACGACCAGGAACTGTCCTGGTTCGTCGACAATACCGTCTCCAAGCGCCTGCTCAGCGTGCCCGGCCTGGGCGCCGTCAAACGCGTGGGCGGCGTCGACCGCGAAGTGCGGGTCGAACTCAATAATGAGCGCATGGCCGCGCTGCGCGTATCGGCGCTGGACGTGTCGCGCCAGCTGCGCAACGTGCAGAGGGAAGCGCCGGGCGGGCGCGGCGACGTCAGCGGCGCCGAGCAGTCGGTACGGACCCTGGCGACGGTGGCCAGCGCGCAGGAGCTGGCGCGCATGGACATTCCGCTGCCGGACGGCCGCCGCGTGCGTCTGGATGAAATCGCGACTGTGAGCGACACGGTGTCGGAGCCGCGCGCGCTGGCCGAGCAGGACGGGAAAAAAGTCGTCGCCTTCGAAGTCTTCCGCACGCGCGGTGCCAGCGAGACCGAGATTGCCGAAGGCGCGCGCGCGGCCGTGGCCGAACTGCAGAAAGCGCATCCGAACGTGGTGCTGAAGGAAGTGGTCGACAACGCCGAGCCGGTGCAGGAAAACTTCGACGCTTCGATGGAGATGCTGTACGAAGGCGCGGTGCTGGCGGTGCTGGTGGTGTGGTGGTTCCTGCGCGACTGGCGCGCCACCATCGTGGCCGCCGCCGCCCTGCCGCTGTCGGTGATTCCCGCCTTCCTGGGCCAGTACCTGTTCGGCTACACGCTCAACATGGTGACCTTGCTGTCGCTGGCGCTGGTGGTCGGGGTGCTGGTCGACGACGCCATCGTCGAGATCGAGAACATCGCGCGCCACCTGCACATGGGGAAAACGCCGATGCAGGCGGCGCTGGAGGCGGCCGACGAAATCGGCATGGCGGTGATCGCGACGACCTTCTCGCTGGTGGCGGTGTTCCTGCCGACCGCCTTCATGGGCGGCATTCCGGGGCGCTTCTTCAAGCAGTTCGGCTGGACCGCGGTGCTGGCCATCCTGGCCTCGCTGATCGTGGCGCGCCTGCTGACGCCGATGATGGCGGCCTACATCATGAAGCCGGCGAAACCGCACGTCGAGGAAGACGGTCCGCTCATGCGCCGCTACATGAAGACCATGCAGTGGTGCCTGCGCCACCGCCGCATCACGGCGATCGCCTCGCTGCTGTTCTTCGCCGCCTCCATTTCCCTGGTGCCGCTGCTGCCGACCGGCTTCGTGCCGGCGGCCGACCGCGGCCAGACCATCGTCAACGTCGAGCTGCCGCCCGGTTCGACGCTGGCGCAGACCCATGGCGTGGCCGAACAGGCGCGCCTGGCGGCGATGCGCGTGCCCGGCGTGAAGAGCGTCTTCAGCTCGATCGGCGGCGGCTCCAGCGGCGACGCCTTCGCGCCCGGTGCCGCGGCCGAAGCGCGCCGCGCGGTGCTGACGGTGACGACCTCGCACCGCAGCGACCGCGACGAGTCACTGTCCGAACTGGAACGCCAGATCCGGACACAGTTGTCCAGTATCCCGGGCGCGCGCTTCAGTGTCGGCCAGGCCGACACCGGCGGCAAGCTGCAGCTGGTGCTGCGCAGCGAAGATGCGCAGGCGCTGGCCGCTGCCGCCCAGCGCGCCGAGCGCGAGCTGCGCGGCCTGCAGGGCATCGGCAACGTCAGCTCGAGCGCCTCGCTGGTGCGCCCCGAGATCATCGTGCGTCCCGACTTCGCCCGTGCGGCCGACCTGGGCGTGACGGCAGCAAGCATCGGCGAAACGGTGCGCGTCGCCACCGCCGGCGACTACGAACAGGCGCTGGCGAAGATGAACCTGTCCGAGCGCCAGGTGCCGATCCGGGTGAAGCTGCCCGACGCCGTGCGCGCCGACCTCGATGCCATCGGCCGCCTGACGGTACCGGGCAAGAATGGCCCTGTGCTGCTCTCGACCGTCGCCGACATCACGATGGAAAGCGGCCCGGCCGAGATCAGCCGCCTGAACCGCAGCCGCAACGTCACGCTCAACGTCGAACTGGGCGCACGCACGCTGGGCGAGGTCAACAAGGAAGCGCGCGCCCTGCCCGCGTTTACCAATCTGCCGGCCTCGGTACAGATCGCGGAACTGGGCGACGCCCAGGAAATGCAGGCGCTGTTCGCCAGCTTCGGCGTGGCGATGGCGATCGGCGTGCTGTGCATCTACGGCGTGCTGGTGCTGCTGTTCCACGACTTCATGCAGCCGATCACGATTCTCGCCGCGTTACCGCTGTCGATCGGCGGTGCCTTCATCGCCCTGCTCGTCACCCGCAGCGCCCTGTCGATGCCGACCATGATCGGCCTGATCATGCTGATGGGGATCGTGACCAAGAACTCGATCCTGCTGGTCGACTATGCGATCCTCGCGCGCGAAGCAGGCATGGCCCGCTTCGAGGCGCTGGTCGACGCCTGCCACAAGCGCAGCCGGCCGATCGTCATGACGACCATTGCAATGGGCGCGGGCATGCTGCCGCTGGCGCTCGGCCTGTCGGGCGACCCGAGTTTCAGGTCGCCGATGGCGATTGCCGTGATCGGCGGCCTGATCACCTCGACGCTACTCAGCTTGCTGGTGGTGCCGGCGGTGTTCACCTATGTCGACGATTTCAAGGGCTGGCTGAATCGCGGGGTGCGCAGGCTGCGGAAGCATCCGAAGGAACCGGTGCGCAAGGCCGAGACGGCGGCGATGAAGTAAGGTGCGGCGATATTGACGGTGCAAACGCGTGGACTCGGGAGTCCACGCGTTACGTGCACCAAACAAAACGCCGGCATCGCTGCCGGCGTTGTCGTTTCTACGCACTGCTCAGAATATGATCGCGAGCAGGATGATGATGGGAATTGGAATCCCGATCAGCCACAAAAGAATCGAACGCATACGTCCTCCTTGATTTAACGATGGGACACGTGGGCTACGCCGTCGCGCAGCTTGCCGCCCAGGGTGGCGCACCAGCTGGCGACGAAAGCGCCGATCAGCAGGGCAACCGTGAGCCAGAGCGCCGTACCGGCGGCCGCCTTGCGGGCGGTATCGGCGGCGTCCTTGGCCGTGGCCTTGGCTTTCGCAGCGGCGGCCGCGCTACGGGCGTAGACGTCGTCGACGCGCTTTTCGGCCGTGGCCTGGTCGAGACCGGTACGGGCGGCGATGCGGCTGGCGAGATAGGCGCGGTCATCGGCGGCCAGGCTGCCGTTTTTCACGCTGTTGGCGAGGATGCGCATGGTTTCCTGGCGCAGGTCGCCGCTATTGCCCGTTGTATCCGGCTTGTCGGTGCGCAGCATCATGTCCGAGAAGTAGTCGAGCGGGTTGGCACCGGCGCTGTCGCCATTGTCCTTGACCGCCGCGGCGGTTGCGGCCGCGCCGCTGGCCATGGTTGCCTTCGCCACGCCGGCGCCGGCATCGACGGCTTTCCCCGTCATCGTGCCGATCACACCGGAAAACAGGGCCGCGGCCAGCATGGTCGACACGGCCCAGGTCAGGAAGCCGTGCGCGGTATCGCGGAAATAGACTTCGTCGGTATGCAGGCTGGTCCATTTGGTGCGCAGGCGGCCGGCCATGTAGCCGCCGATGGCCGAGGCCGCCAGCTGGGTCAGCGTAATCCACAGGATGGCGCCGATGCCGAAGGCGACGCCGCTATTGTCGGACCATGGCGACGCGGCCGACAGGCCCAGCCCGGAGCCGAGCAGGTACAGGACGAGCGAAAGCGCGGTGGCAGCCGCGGCACCCGCCAGGATCGCGCCCCAGGATACGCCTGAGCGCGCCGCTTCGACCGCATCGATGCCCTGGGTAGGGACGTGCGTCGCCGAACTCGTTGATTGAGCTTGCATATTACTCCCTCGGATTGTTCTTATTGGAATGGAACCGGACCCCGGCCGAGCGTCGTGTCGGCCGGGATATGTCCGGAGAAGCGCTACCGATTAGTAGTCGCGACGACGGCTACCGCCGAGCAGCTTGGCCAGGATGTAACCGGCGCCCAGGGCGATCGCCACGGCGGTACCCGGCTTGTTGCGCACGTATTCGCGACCCGAATCAGCCAGTTGCTGGTAGGTGTCGTTCATCTGTGCGGAACGGTTGCTGAACTGGGTCGACGCGCCGCTGAGCAGGCCGCTCAGCTTGTCGACGCCGGCGTGGGCCGAGGAAACAACACGGTCGACCATCGGCTGGGCTGCCTCGGCGGCCTTGTCGATCGACTTGTGCATCTCTTCCGGCTTCATCGAGGCCATCATCCCCTGGTTCGAGGACGAATCGCTGCCCGAGCTGGCGCCGGTCGAACCGCCCTGCGCACCCGAGGACGACGAACCGCCGGTCGAGCCCGAACCGCCGGTGACGGACGAGCTGCCCAGCGCGCCGGTGCCCGACGACGAGCTGCTCATCGAACCCGACGACGAGCCGCCCTGCGCGCCCGACGAACCGGCGCTCGATGCGCCGCCCGATGCACCGGTCGAACCGGTGTTGGCCGAACCCGACAGCGACGAGCCGCTGATGCTGGAGTTCGACGAACCCGAGCCCGACGACGATCCGAGCGACGACGAGCCGCTCGAGCCGCTCGACGACGATCCCATCGACGACGATCCCATCGACGACGACAACCCCGACGAGGCCGTTCCGGCCCCGCCGCTTGCGCCGCTCGACGAGCCGCTCAGGCCACCGCTGCTGCCGGCGCCGCTGCTCGAACCCGTGGACGGGCTGGCGCTCTGCGACGAGCCGCCCGACAGGCTGCCCGACGAAGCGCTGCTGCTCTTGTTCAGGTTGCTCGACTTGTCGTCCTTGCCCATGCTGTTGCCGCTTTTGCTGGCGTCAACGCCTTTTCCCTCGCTCGACTTCTGATTATCCATGACTTTTGTCCTTGTAAAATAGTGACCAAACGCGGAATAGACCGGTACCCGACCTCACCACATTCTTCCTCGATTCCGCTCGAAACAAAACGGAGGCGCGAAAATGAACTGTGCTACATCAATGGATCAATCGGATCATGCCTTCGGTCAATGATTTGCATCGACGACCTCGGGCAAGCTCAAAAGTTCCTCAACAAGCCATGTCACTTTCGCATCCCGTTTTGCAAGAGTACGCCACTGAGGCGTAGCGCACGATTGCAGCTGTCGGGTTACCGCCTCGCGATACAAAAAATATAACGTCTGGGGTAGCGGGACCGTGCGTTGACTAACAGAGTTGCCGGATCGATGGCGTTCGACGCAAAATAAGAGCCGTTACAAGGCGTTTAAGTGAGTAAAGGAAATGAAAACGGACTGCGAGCAAGATCTCTGCTGCAAGAAAACTGGCGGCAAAAGCGCCGGACGAAAAAAAAGCCCAGCGTGAAGCTGGGCTTTTCTTGTAAATCCTTGGTGCCGCTGACCGGAATCGAACTGGTGACCTTCGCATTACGAATGCGCTGCTCTACCGACTGAGCTACAGCGGCTCTACGCCGGGCGATCCCGACGAAGAGCCGTATTCTAGCAAACAACCCGCCAAACTTGCTAGTCCGACTCGGCAATTTCACCAAGAATTTGCCAAATTAGCACTTATTCGGCGTGGTAGCCGGTGACCAGCTCGACTTCTTCCTTCGAACCGAGGAACACCGGCACGCGCTGGTGCAGCTTGGTCGGCTGGATCTCCATGATGCGCCGGGTGCCGTCGGTGGCGGCGCCGCCGGCTTGCTCGACGATCATCGCCATCGGGTTCGCTTCGTACATCAGGCGCAGCTTGCCCGGCTGCGAAGGATCGCGCATGTCGGCCGGATACATGAAGACGCCGCCGCGGTTCAGGATGCGGTGCACGTCGGCCACCATCGAGGCGATCCAGCGCATGTTGAAATCCTTGCCGCGCGCCCCGGTCTTGCCAAGCAGCATTTCGTCGACATAGCGCTGGACCGGCGCATGCCAGTGGCGCTTGTTCGACATGTTGATCGCGAACTCCTTGGTCGAGGATGGGATCTGCATATTGCTCTGGGTGCGCACCCAGGAACCCATTTCACGGTCGAGCGTGAAGCAGTGCACGCCGTCGCCGGTGGTCAGCACCAGCATGGTTTGCGGGCCGTACACGGCATAGCCGGCGGCGACCTGCGCCGTACCTGGCTGCAGGAAGGCTTCCTCGGTCGGTTCGCCCATGCCTTCCGGCGCCTTCAGCACCGAGAAGATGGTGCCGATCGAGACGTTGACGTCGATGTTCGACGAGCCGTCCAGCGGATCGAAGAGCAGCATGTATTCGCCCTTCGGATAGCGGTTCGGAATCGGGTGGATGCTTTCCATTTCTTCCGATGCCATGGCCGCCAGGTGGCCGCCCCACTCGTTGGCTTCCAGCAGGATCTCGTTCGAGATCACGTCCAGCTTCTTCTGGACTTCGCCCTGGATGTTCTCGGTGTCGGCGCTGCCGAGGATGTCGCCCAGCGCGCCTTTGCTGACTTCATAGCTGATGCGTTTGCAGGCGCGGGCCACGACCTCGATCAGGAGGCGCAGCTCGGCCGGGATGGTGTTGTGGAGGCGTTGCTCTTCCACGAGGTGTTGCGTGAGACTGACGCGTTTCATGAACTTCCTTTTTGGATTGAATACTTGTAATTAATTTGCCAAAGCCTTGCCGACGACCTCGCGGACGTCGTTCGACAGGCGCTGCTGGCCGGCGACCTGCTGCAGCGCCTTCTTCATGTGCTCCTGCAGTTCCGGCGTGTAGCGGCGCCAGCGGTCCATCGCGCGGGCCAGGCGGCTGGCCACTTGCGGGTTCAGGGCGTCGAGGGCGATCACCTGCTCGGCCCAGAAGGCGTAGCCGCTGCCGTCCGGTGCGTGGAACTGGACCGGGTTGCCGGCACAGAAGCTCGAAATCAGGCTGCGCGCGCGGTTCGGGTTGCGCAGGTTGAAGGCCGGGTGGCGCATCAGGCCGCGCACGGCGGCCACGTCGGTGATCGCGCTCGAAGCCTGCAGCATGAACCACTTGTCGATGACCAGGGCTTCGTCCTCGAACTCGTCGTAGAAGCGCTGCAGGGCTGCATCCGCGCCCGGTGCGCGGGCATGGATCAGTGCGCTCAGCGCGGCGACGCGGTCGGTCATGTTGCCGGCTTCGTCGAATTGCCTCTGCGCCAGCGCCAGGCCCTCCTCGTCCTGCGCCGCGGTGAGATAGGCCAGGCACAGGTTTTTGAGGGCGCGCTTGCCGATCGACAGCGCATCCGGGCTGTATTCGCCCGGGGTCTGGTTCGCTTCGTACTGCGCCAGCAATTCGGTGCGCAGGCGGGCGCCGATATTCGCGCGCATGAACTGGCGCGCCAGGTGGATCGACAGCGGGTTCACGACCTCGATCTGCTCGGCCACCATGCCCTCCGAGGGCAGCAGCAGGGCCTGTTCGCGGAAGGAAGGGTCGAGCGTCTCGTCGCTCAGTATCTTGCCCAGCGCCAGCAGGAAGGTGTCGTCCAGCATCAACGGTGCGCCGACGCCGGCTTCGCCCGTCAATTTCAACAGCCGCCCCATGGCCAGGCGCTGGCCGGCTTCCCAGCGGTTCACGGCATCGCTGTCGTGGTTGAACAGGTGCAGCAGGTCGGCATCGCCGTAGTTGTAGTCGAGGATGATCGGCGCGGAAAAGTCGCGCAGGATCGATGGCGTCGGCTGTTCCTGCACGTTGTCGAAGACGAAGCTTTGTTCGGATTCAGTCAGTTCCAGCACGGTGGTCGTACCCTTCTCTTCGCCGCCGATGCTCAGCGGCAGGTCGCGCCCATCCGCACCCAGCAGGCCGACGGCGATCGGGATGTGGAAAGGGAACTTGCTGGTCTGGCCGGGCGTTGCCGGGCAGGACTGGAAGAAGGTCAGCGTATAGGTCTTGGCGACATCGTCGTAGCGGGTTTCGACGCGCACCACCGGGGTGCCGGCTTGGCTGTACCAGCGCTCGAACAGGGACAGGTCGCGACCGTTCGCATCGGCCATGGCGCGACGGAAATCGTCGCAGGTCACGGCCTGGCCGTCATGGCGCTCGAAGTACAGGTCCATGCCCTTGCGGAAGCCTTCGCGGCCGAGCAGGGTCTGGTACATGCGCACGACTTCGGCGCCCTTCTCGTACACGGTGACCGTATAAAAATTGTTGATCTCGACGAAGGAGTCGGGACGCACCGGGTGGGCCATCGGGCCGGCGTCTTCCGGGAACTGGGCCTGGCGCAAGGTGCGCACCTGGTCGATGCGGCCGACGGCGCGGCCGCTCTCGGTGCCGATCATGTCGGCCGAGAATTCCTGGTCGCGGAACACTGTCAGGCCTTCCTTCAGCGACAGCTGGAACCAGTCGCGGCAGGTGACGCGGTTGCCGGTCCAGTTGTGGAAGTATTCGTGGCCGACGACGGCTTCGATGCCCTGGAAATCGATGTCGGTGGCGACACGCGGATTGGCCAGCACGAACTTCGTGTTGAAGATGTTCAGGCCCTTGTTTTCCATCGCGCCCATGTTGAAGTCGCCGACGGCGACGATCATGAAGCGGTCCAGGTCGAGCTCGAGGTTCCAGCGCTCCTCGTCCCAGCGGATGCTGTTCTTGAGCGACTGCATCGCGTAGTCGGTCTTGTCGAGGTTGCCCTCTTCCACCCAGACTTGCAGCAGGGCGTCGCGCCCGTCCGCCAGGCGGAAGGTTTCTTCCTGACAGACCAGGCGTGCGGCCACCAGCGCGAACAGGTAAGACGGCTTCTTGAACGGGTCTTCCCACTTGGCATAGTGGCGGCCGTCGCCGAGATCGCCTTCTTCGACCAGGTTACCGTTCGACAGCAGCACCGGATACTTGTCTTTGTCGGCACGCAGCATGACGGTGAAGACGGCCATGACGTCCGGGCGATCCGGGAAATAAGTAATCGCGCGGAAGCCCTCGGCTTCGCACTGCGTATAAAAACTGCCGTTCGAGGTGTACAGGCCGTTCAGGGTCGTGTTCTGTTCGGGCACGCAGATCGTCTCGATCTCGAGCGTGACTTCTTCCGGCGTATCCGGAATCGTCAGCAGGCTGCCTTCGATGCGGTAATCCTGATCGGTCAGGGTGTTGCCGTTCATGCGCAGCGCCACCAGTTCCAGGTTCTCGCCGTAGAGCTCGATTTCGCGCTGGGCACTGTCGGGATTGCGCCGCAGCGTCATCCGGTTGGCGACAATGGTGCGCGCGGGATCGAGGTCGAAGCCGAGCTCGACGGTCTCAACGAGGTAGCTGGGCGGGGTGTAATCTTTCCTGTAAATCGTCTGGGGCGTGTCGGTGCGCATGGGATGTCCGGAAAATACAGTCGAAGAAGGGCTTATTTTACCAACAAGATTTATCGCGGCTCGCGCGATTTCGGTGCGGCGGAATGTGTCGGCATGTGCAGAGGGTAACCATGTGTAAATTATTCTGCGAAAATTAGCGGAAAGGCGCAGTCTGAGGCTGGGCAAAGACCGTCTAAAAAAATCGGAGAGAAATCGAAATGAAACGCTTGATTGCAGCAGGCATGGCGCTCACGGCGCTGTTGCTCGGCGGGTGTGCCACCACCATCCGCTCGGACGTGACGACCTTCCATCAATGGCCGGCCCAGCTCGAGGACAAGAGCTACGTGTTCGAGGCGCCGCCGAGCTTCGACAATACGCTGGAATACCAGAGCTACCAGAACCTGGTGCGCGGGCAACTCGCCCAACTCGGCTTCAATGAGGCCAACACGGGGGCGGCCGCGCTGAAGGTCGGCATGCGCTTTACCACCACCGACGTGCCGGTGCGCGTGATCCAGCCGGTGTCGCCGATGTTCTACGACTACCCCTATTACCGTTTCGGCCCGCGCTACTACTCGCGCTTCGGTCCGCGCGGCCGCCTGGCGGGCTGGTACCACCCGTTCTACGATCCGTTCTGGAGCCCCTTCCCCCAGTACCAGGTCTCGATCGAGCACCAGTACCGGCGCGAGCTGCAGGTGTCGATCAAGGACAAGGGCGACAAGCGCCTGTTCGACGTCACCGTGCACAACATGAGCCGCGAACTGTCGACCCCGGCCGTGATGCCGGCCCTGGTGCAGAGCGCGTTCACCGGCTTCCCGGGACCGAACGGCCAGGTGCGGCGCGTGGAGTTGCAGCGTAAGGAAGGTTGAGGTCTAGCTGTCCGCTTGAAAGAAGAAAGCCGGAACCAAGGTTCCGGCTTTTTTACGTAGGGTGGGCTCAGGGAGCCCACCCTACGAATTACGAAAAATACGCTTCGGACGCGAAGGTAATCACAATAATCAGCAGCACCGCCAGCAGCAGCACGATCAATAAACGCCCGAACTTCGGCGCGCCGACCGTGTCCGGCTCCTGTGGCTCGTTGTCGTCGCTAAACTCCCTCATGGCAGCAAAATCGTCGAGCCGGTGGTGCGGCGCGCTTCGAGCGCGGTGTGGGCGGCGGCGGCTTCGGCCAGCGGGAAGCGCTGGCGGATGTCGATCTTCACTTTGCCGCTTTCGACCATCCGGAACAGGTCGGCCGCGCGCTCTTCCAGCTCGGCACGGGTGGCGCTGTAGGCCGCCAGCGACGGGCGCGTGAGGTAGAGCGAGCCGCGCGAGGCCAGTTCGTTCATCGAGAACGGCGGCACGGCGCCCGAGGAATTGCCGAAGCTGACCATCAGGCCGCGCGGCTGCAGGCAGTCGAGCGAGCGAATAAAAGTGTCCTTGCCGACCGAATCGTAGACGACGGGGACCTTCTTGCCGTTCGTGATGTCCAGCACGCGCGCCACGATGTCCTCCTCGTTGTAGTTGATCACGTGGGCAGCGCCCGCCGCCTTCGCCAATTCTCCCTTTTCCTTGGACCCGACCGTGCCGATGAGGTTCACGCCGAGTGCGCGCGCCCATTGGCAGGCGATCAGGCCGACACCGCCGGCGGCCGCATGGAACAGGATGGTCTGGCCCGGCTTCACCTGATACGTGCCGTTGAACAGGTACTGGACCGTCAGCCCCTGCAGCATCATCGCCGCGCCGGTCTCGAAGTCGATGCCGCTTGGTAGCTTCACGAGGACGTCGGCCGGCATGGTGCGCAGTTCGCTGTAGGCGCCATTCGGGCGTCCGGCATAGGCGACGCGGTCGCCCGGCTGCACGTGGGTCACGCCCTCGCCTACCGCCTCGACGATACCCGCGCCTTCCTGGCCCAGGCCCGAAGGCAGCGGCATCGGATACAGGCCGGTACGGAAATACACGTCGATGAAGTTCAGGCCGATCGCATGCTGGCGCACGCGCGCCTCGCCCGGACCCGGCTCTCCTACCTCGACGTCGACGTATTCCAGTACTTCGGGCCCGCCGGTGCGGGTCATGCGGATTGCCTTGGCCATCATGCTGTGGTCTCCTTGTTGGTGGTAATCAGGCGGCCCAGCACCAGGCGAGCCGTGGATACGTTGGTGGCGCAGGCGATGTCGTGGACGTCGCAGGCGCGCACCAGGGCGTTGATGTCGGGTTCGTGCGGCTGCGGCGTCATCGGGTCGCGCAGGAAGATCACGCAATCGATCTCGCCGGTGACGAGGCGGGCGCCGATCTGCAGGTCGCCTCCGAAGGGGCCGGAATGCATGCATTCGACGGCGAGGCCGAGTTCGTTGATCAGGCGCGAACCCGTGGTGCCGGTGGCAACCAGGTTGCAGCCGGCCAGGAAGTCGCGGTATTCGCCGGCCAGGGCGATCATGTCGTCCTTCTTCTTGTCGTGGGCAATGAGGGCGATGCGTGGTTTCATGGTTTCTCGTCTTTCTCGTCTCTTTACTGTTTTTTCAAGGACAGCAGCGCGATTCCCGCCAGCACCAGGCCGGTGCCGAGCAGCTGCACCGCGGTGAGCGGCTCGCCCAGCACGAGGAAGCCCAGGAACAGCGTCGACACCGGGCCGATCATCCCGGCCTGGGAGGCAGTCGCCGCGCCGATGCGCTGCACCGCGGCCATGGTCATGAACACCGGGAGGATAGTACAGAAAACCCCGTTCACGAGCGAGAGGCCATACACGGGGAGCGGTTGCACCAGCAGTTCGACAGGACGCAAGATAAAGAATTGCGCCAGGCAGGCCACGCTCGAGACGCACATCGCGTAGGCCACCAGGCGCAGCGAACCGATGCGGCGCACCATCTCGCCCGAGCCGAGCAGGTAGAAGGCGTAGCTGACGGCCGAACCCAGCACGAACAAGGCACCGATGGCCGTGCTGGCCGTGTCGCCGCCGGCCAGGTCGTGCAGGAAGACCAGCACGATGCCGCAATACGACAACGCCAGCGCGCCCCACTCGGCCGCGCCAATACGGCGCTTGAAGAAGGTGGCCGTGATCACCAGCACGAAGGTCGGCGTCAGGAACAGGATCAGCCGCTCGAGGCCGACGGAAATATATTGAAGGCCGAGAAAATCCAGGTAGCTCGAGAGGTAATAGCCGATCAGGCCGAGCCCGGTGATGCGCCAGCGGTCCGCCGGGCTGAGCGGCGCTTCGGTGCGCATCTTCCAGAGCGCGACCGCAGCAAACACCGGAAGTGAGAACAGCATTCTGAACGCGATCAATGTCACTGCATCGATGTGGTATCGGTACAGCAGTTTGGCGACTACTGCTTTAGTCGAAAACAAGACCGCACCGCCAATCGCGATCGCCAAGCCGGCGACATAGGCCGGGCGCGGCATGGAGGTGGCGGTCGTGGCGGATTCAGGCTGGCTCATCCGACGATTGTACGTCGTGGCACGAAATCGAGCTCGGCAGGGGCCCGGAACGCAAGGGCGCGCTTCCGGTCCAACCTCGACAATCTTGATCGGCGAGGAGGAACAATGCTGAACTGGAGCATGAGGCAGCTGCCCGGCCGGCGCGCGCCTCGTTTGCCTGTGCGCCGGCGTTTATGCCTCCGTTTGTGCCTGCATGCCAGCCTGCCGGCCGGCCACGGAGCGTTCCGATGACGGCCCTGATCCGCGTCGACACCCAGCCCGGCCGCGAACGGCCGCTCGTCATCGCCTGCCTGGCGATGCTGGTCGCGATCTGCTGGGCCTGCCTCGTGTTTCGCGCCCTGCGCATCGCGACGCTCGAACCGGCCGTTCTCGCGGCCGGGCCGCTGCCGGAGGGTGCGCTCGGCGCGGCGCCGCTGCCCTACCGCGCGCCCGAACTGTTGCTGCTGCTGGGGATGTGGGGCGCGATGCTGTCGGCGATCACCCTGCCTGCGGCCACGCCGGTCATCCTGCTGTTCGCCCACATCAGCCGGCTGGCGCACGTGGTGCGCTTCCCGAACATCGGTACCTTCTTCTTCGTGCTCGGCTACCTGGCCGCCTGGAGCGGCTTCGGCGCCATCGCCACGCTCGCGCAATGGGCGCTGCACGACGCCGGCGCCCTCGATGCCGGCATGGCCATCGTCAACCCGAGCGTCTGCGGCCTGGCCCTGGTTGCAGCCGGCACTTACCAGTGGACGCCGGCCAAACACCGTTGCCTGCAGCACTGCCGGGCGCCGCTTTCCTTCGTGGTGGCGGGCTGGCGGCCGGGCCTGGCGGGTGCGCTGCGCATGGGCGGCGCGCATGGCCTGCACTGCATCGGCTGCTGCTGGCTCCTGATGCTGCTGCTGTTCGCCGCCGGGGTGACCAACCTCGGCGCCCTGCTCGCCCTGGCGGGCTTGATCCTGGCCGAAAAGCTGTTGCCGAGCGGTCCGGTGCTGGCCTGTATCAGCGGTTTGGCGCTTGTTGCGTGGGGCACACTATTGTTGTTTCCATAATATGGAGCGTCTTACAGCATGCTCAGGGCAAGGCGCATCGTCGAAGACAGTACGCCTGTACGGCGAGACGGTGCAACGCAGCCATGAGCGTGTTGTAAGGCGCTCCGAGAGACCTTGGCGGACGGGGGCGCATGTTAGAATGTCGCCCACTCTTGCATACCGTCTAAGGAATTCTCGACATGGCTGGACACAGCAAATGGGCCAATATCAAGCACAAGAAAGCCGCCACTGACGCCAAGCGCGGCAAGATCTGGACCCGACTGATCAAGGAAATCACGGTCGCCGCGCGCATGGGCGGCGGCGACATCGACGCCAACCCGCGCCTGCGCCTGGCGGTCGACAAGGCGGCCGACGCCAATATGCCGAAGGACAACGTCACGCGCGCGATCCAGCGCGGTTCGGGCAGCCTCGAAGGTGTGGACTACGAAGAGATCCGCTACGAAGGCTACGGCATCGGCGGCGCGGCCATCATCGTCGACTGCATGACCGACAACCGCGTGCGTACCGTGGCCGAAGTGCGCCACGCCTTCAGCAAGTTCGGCGGCAACATGGGTACCGAGGGTTCGGTCGCCTTCATGTTCAAGCACACCGGCCAGTTCCTGTTCGCGCCGGGCGTGGACGAAGACAAGCTGATGGAAGCGGCGCTGGAAGCCGGTGCCGACGACGTGGTGCAGGACGAGGAAGGCGGCTTCGAAGTGCTGTGCGATCCGTTCGCCTTCTCGAGCGTCAAGGATGCACTGGAAAAGGCCGGCTTCAAGGCCGAGGTGGCCGAAGTCATCATGAAGCCTGCAACCGAAACCGTCTTCACCGGCGAAGATGCGATCAAGATGCAGAAACTGCTCGACGCGCTGGAAAACCTGGACGACGTGCAGGAAATCTATACCAACGCCGTCATCGAAGAATAAGGTGTGAGCCCCATGAAGATCCTGGTAGTCGGCTCCGGTGGCCGCGAACACGCCCTGGCCTGGAAACTGGCCCAATCCGAACGCGTCCAGATGGTGTACGTGGCGCCGGGCAACGGCGGCACCGCGGCCGACGCGCGCCTGGTGAATGTCGACATCACCGACCCGGCCGCGCTGGCCGATTTCGTCGTGGCCGAACACATCGCGCTGACCCTGGTCGGCCCGGAAGCCCCGCTGGCCGCCGGCATCGTCAACCTGTTCCGTTCGCGCGGCCTCAAGATCTTCGGACCGACGCGCGAAGCGGCGCAACTGGAAAGTTCCAAAGACTTCGCCAAGGCATTCATGCAGCGTCACGGCATCCCGACCGCGACATACCAGAGCTTCTCGGATGCCGCGCAAGCCCACGCCTACGTCGACGCCAACGGCGCGCCGATCGTCATCAAGGCCGACGGCCTGGCGGCCGGCAAGGGTGTCGTCGTCGCGATGTCGCTCGAGGAAGCGCACGCGGCAGTCGACCACATGCTGTCCGATAACGCCTTCGGCGACGCCGGCGCGCGCATCGTGATCGAGGAATTCCTGGCCGGCGAAGAAGCCAGCTTCATCGTCATGTGCGACGGCAAGCACGTCCTGCCGATGGCCACCTCGCAAGACCACAAGCGCCTGAAGGACCAGGACCAGGGTCCGAACACGGGCGGCATGGGCGCCTATTCGCCGGCGCCGATCGTGACCCCGGCGATGCATGCGCGCGTGATGCGCGAGATCATCAACCCGACCATCCAGGGCATGGCCAAGGACGGGATCACGTTCACCGGCTTCCTGTACGCCGGCCTGATGATCGATGCCGAGGGCAATCCGCGTACGCTGGAATTCAATTGCCGCATGGGCGATCCGGAAACCCAGCCGATCATGGCGCGCCTGAAAAGCGACTATGTGACGGTGCTGGAACACGCCTGCAACGGCACGCTCGACCAGGTCGAACTCGAATGGGACCGCCGCACCGCGGTCGGCGTGGTGATGGCCGCCGCCGGCTATCCGGACAGCCCGCGCAAGGGCGATGTCATCGAGGGCATCCCGGTCGAGACGCCGGAATGCGTGACCTTCCATGCCGGCACCCAGGTGGTGGACGGCAAGCTGCAGACCAATGGCGGGCGCGTGCTGTGCGTGGTCGGCCTGGGCGACAGCGTCAAGATGGCGCAGAAGCAGGCCTACGAGGGCGTCGACAAGATCCGCTTCGATGGCGCGCAGTTCCGGCGTGACATCGGCTGGCGTGGAGTCAGATAAGCGCGTTTCGATTTCGGAAGCCGTGTACCGCGTGGAGTCGGGACTCCACCCTACGATCTGTGGCTATTCGTAGGGTGGAGTCCCGACTCCACGCGTTTACACCATCCGATCTGTCCCGCAGTGTACAATCCCCCTCTTATTTTTCCGTCACCACCGCATTCCATGTCCACGCCCTCCCCGTCCGCCATCAAAGCCTGGCTGCTCGACCTGCAGCAACGCATCGTCGCGGGCCTGGAAGCGGTGGACGGCAAGCCTTTCCTGCGCGACAGCTGGGAACGCCCGGAAGGCGGCGGCGGTATCTCGCGCCTGATCGAGGAAGGCAATGTGCTGGAACGCGGCGGGGTGAATTTCTCGCACGTGACCGGCACCAGCCTGCCGCCGTCGGCGGCGGCCGCCCGTCCCGAATTGGCCGGCCGTGCATGGGAAGCGATGGGCGTCTCGCTGGTGCTGCATCCGCGTAACCCCTACGCCCCGACCGTCCACATGAACGTGCGCTTTTTCGAAGCGACGGCCGAGGGGAAGGAACCGGTCTGGTGGTTCGGCGGCGGCATGGACCTGACGCCCTACTACGGCCACCTGGACGACGCGCGCCATTTCCACCAGGTCTGCCACGACGCGCTGGCGCCCTACGGCGACGGCCTGTATCCGCGTTTCAAGAAGTGGTGCGACGAGTATTTCTATATCAAGCACCGCAAGGAAGCGCGCGGCGTCGGCGGCATCTTCTTCGACGACTTCAACGAGCTGCCTTTCGACGAGGCCTTCGCGATGGTGCGCAGTGCCGGCGGCGCCTTCCTCGACGCCTATCTGCCGATCCTGGAACGGCGCAAGGACACGCCCTACGGCGAACGCGAGCGCGACTTCCAAGCGTATCGGCGCGGCCGCTATGTCGAGTTCAACCTGGTCTGGGACCGTGGCACCCATTTCGGCTTGCAATCGGGCGGACGCACCGAGGCGATCCTGATGTCGCTGCCGCCGATCGTGAAATGGCGCTACGACTGGCATCCGGAACCGGGCAGCCCTGAGGCGGCGCTGTATTCGGACTTCCTGCCGCACCGCGACTGGCTTGCCAAGTGACCGCATGCATCGCCCTGCTCGGGGGTAGCTTCGATCCTGTCCACCACGGCCACGTCGCGCTGGCGCGGCTGTTCTGCGACCTGCTGCAACCGGGCGAGCTGCGCGTGCTCCCTGCAAAACCCTGGCAAAAAGCGTCCCTCCAGGCAAGCGACGCCGACCGCGTCGCGATGCTGGAACGGGCATTCGAGGAAACCGGGCTGCCGGTCGTGATCGACCAGCGTGAACTCGTGCGCGGCACGGCCACCTATACGGTCGAGACCCTGCGCGGCCTGCGTGCGGAACTGGGGCCGCAGGCCTCGATCGTGTTCCTGATGGGAGCCGACCAGCTGCAAAACCTGGACAGCTGGCGCGAATGGCAGCAGCTGTTCGAACTGGCCAATATCGGGGTGGCGGCGCGGCCGGGCTACACCCTGGATCAACATGCGCTGCCGCCGGCGGTGGCGCGTGAACTGGCGCCGCGCCTGGCGCCGCCCGAACAAGTGCGCACCACGCCTGCCGGCCTGGTGTGCCTGGCGCATACCCTGGCGGTCGATATCTCGGCCACGCAGGTGCGCGCCCTGCTGCGTGGAGGGAGTGAAGAGCGTACAGACGCGAACTCGCTCGTCCCGCCGGTAGTGCTAGACTATATTCAACAACATCATTTATACAAGAACTAATGGATATCAAAAAACTGCAAACGGTCGTCGTCGACGCCCTCGAAGACGTCAAGGGCCAGGAGATCATGCTGTTCGACACGACCGGGCTGACCAGCCTGTTCGACCGGATTGCGGTCGTTTCGGGTACGTCGAACCGCCAGACGAAGGCGCTGGCCGCCTCGGTGCGCGACAAGGTCAAGGAAGCAGGCGGCGACGTCGTCGGCATGGAAGGCGAGGACACCGGTGAATGGGTGCTGGTCGACCTGGGCGACATGATCGTCCACATCATGCAGCCGGCGATCCGCCAGTACTACCGTCTCGAGGAAATCTGGGGCGAGAAGCCGGTCAAGCTGGGCGCGGCCAAGCGCAAGTCGACGCCGGAAGCGGCTGAAGCGGCCGAGCCGAAAGTGAAATCGAAGCACCTGGCCGCGAACCAGGACGCGCCGGAAGCCAAGCCGGTCAACGAGCGCAAGCCGGCCGCCAAGAAGGCTGCGGCGACCAAGACCGCCGCCGCCAAGGCGCCGGCGAAGAAACCAGCCGCCAAGGCCGTCGGCAAGACCGTGCGCGTCGCCCCGAGCAAGACCGAGATCGCCGCCGTCGAGGCGACCAAGGCCAAGCCGCCGAAGCGTACGCCGAAAGCCGCCCCGGCAGCCGAAGGCGCCGCACCGGCCAAGAAGGTCATCAAGCGCGTGACCAAGAAGGCTGCAGAGTAAGCTTCAATGCAACTGATCATCGCCGCGGTCGGCCATAAAATGCCGGCCTGGATCGAAACCGGTTTCGCCGAGTACACGAAGCGCATGCCGCCCGAGCTGCGCATCGTGCTCAAGGAAATCAAGCCGGTCGAACGCTCCGGCAGCAAGACGGCCGCCACCGCGATGGCGCTCGAACGCGAGCGCATCGAAGCGGCATTGCCGAAAGGCGTGCGCATCATCGCGCTCGACGAGCGCGGCAAGGACCTGACCAGCGTCGGCCTGTCCCAGCAATTGCAGGCCTGGCAGCAAGATGGCCGCGACACCGCTTTCCTGATTGGCGGCGCCGACGGCCTCGATCCGGAACTCAAGGCCCGGGCCGAAGGTCTGATTCGTATTTCCAGTATGACCTTGCCGCATGGAGTGGTCCGGGTCATGCTGGCGGAGCAGCTCTACCGGGCCTGGACCATCACCCAGAACCATCCGTACCACCGCGTCTGACGGCATCCATCCCATGAAAGTCCTCGACAAGAAAATCTACCTCGCCTCGAAAAGCCCGCGGCGGCGCGAATTACTGCGCCAGGTCGGCGTGGATTTCGACCTGTTGATGCTGCGCAGCGATCCCGCACGCGGCGCCGTCGACGTCACCGAAGACGTGCACGCGGGCGAACTGGCCCACGATTACGTGGTGCGCGTCGCGCTCGAGAAAGGCGCCTTTGCCTGGCGCGTCCTGCAGCAACGCCGCCAGCCGCTGCGTCCGGTGCTGACGGCCGACACGACCGTGACGGTGGACGACGAGATTCTCGGCAAGCCGGCCGATCCGGCAGAGGCAGCAGCGATGCTGGAACGCCTGTCGGGCCGCACCCACCAGGTGCTGACCACCGTGGCCGTGCACTTCACCGATATGGCGGAACACGTGACGCAGGTGTCGAACGTGCGCTTCGCCAAGCTCACGCCGCAAGCCATCCGCGCCTACTGCGCCACGCCCGAACCCTACGACAAGGCCGGCGCCTACGGCATCCAGGGCCTGGGCGCGCTGTTCGTCGAGCACATCGAAGGCAGCCACTCGGGCATCATGGGCCTGCCCTTGTTCGAAACCGCGGCGCTGCTGCGCAAGGCGGGGGTGGTGATTTAATCGCGTGTTTGCGGGGCATGAAGCGATCACTCCGCCTGAATGGCGGCGTTTATAGCCTGGACTCGTACTTCAGGCCCCCAGCTTGAACTACTCCACGCGCTGCAGCGTCTGCTCAACGATAGCCTGATTGAGATTACGGTGGGGCTGATCAGCCGCCGTACCGCGTGGAGTCAGGACTCCACCCTACGTACGGTCATCCGTCCCGCTCTTGCCCCGTTTCGCCCTTCGTAAAACCGCTTTCCCCTGCCGACGCTTCTGCCGGGCGTGTATCATGGCACTCTGAACAATATCCCGTAGCCGGCGTGCCATGAACGAAGACATCCTCATCAATATCACCCCGCAGGAAACGCGCGTGGCGCTGGTCCTGCAGGGCGCGGTGCAGGAGTTGCATATCGAGCGTACGCTGACGCGCGGGCTGGCCGGTAACGTGTACTCGGGCAAGGTCGTGCGCGTCCTGCCGGGCATGCAGTCGGCCTTCATCGACATCGGCCTCGAGCGCGCGGCCTTCCTGCACGTCGCCGATATCTGGGAAGCGCGCCCGCACGACAATTCGAACACGCCGCCCACGCCCATCGAAAAGCTGCTCTACGACGGCCAGGTGCTGACGGTGCAGGTGATCAAGGACCCGATCGGCACCAAGGGCGCGCGCCTGTCGACCCAGATCTCGATCGCCGGGCGCATGCTGGTTTACTTGCCGCAGGACAACCACATCGGCATCTCGCAAAAGATCGAGAAGGAAGCCGATCGCGAACTGCTGCGCACGCGTATGGCGGGCCTGCTGCCGCCTGAAGAAAAAGGCGGCTACATCGTGCGCACCCAGGCCGAGGAAGCGTCCGACGCCGACCTCGCCGCCGACATCGATTACCTGCGCAAGACCTGGGCCGCGATCCAGCACGGCGCCCGTACCCGTCCAGCCACGAGCCTGCTGTACCAGGACCTGAACCTGGCCCAGCGCGTGCTGCGCGATTTCGTGCACGACGAGACGGCCACGATCCAGGTCGATTCGCGCGAAAACCACGCCATGCTCGTCGAGTTCGCCAAGGTCTATACGCCGAGCGTGCTGGCGCGCCTGCAGCACTACACGGGCGAGCGTCCACTGTTCGACCTCTACGGCGTCGAGGAAGAAATCCTGCGCGCGCTGGGCCGGCGCGTCGACCTGAAAAGCGGCGGCTACCTGATCGTCGACCAGACGGAGGCGATGACCACCATCGACGTCAACACCGGCGGCTATGTGGGCGGTCGCAACTTTGCCGACACGATCTTCAAGACCAACCTCGAGGCGGCGCACGCCATCGCGCGCCAGCTGCGCCTGCGCAACCTGGGCGGCATCATCATCCTCGACTTCATCGACATGGAAAACAACGAGCACCGCAACGCCGTGCTCGCCGAGCTGAAGAAGACGCTGGCGCGCGACCGTACCAAGGTCTCGGTCAGCGGCTTCTCGGCCCTGGGCCTGGTCGAGATGACGAGGAAGCGCACGCGCGAGTCGCTCGCCCACATCCTGTGCGAGCCCTGCCCGGCCTGCGCCGGCAAGGGGCAAGTCAAAACCTCGCGCACGATCTGCTACGAGATCCTGCGCGAACTGCTGCGCGAAGCGAAGCAGTTCAATCCGCGCGAATTCCGCATCCTGGCCTCGCAGGAAGTGGTGGACCTGTTCCTCGAAGAAGAGTCGCAGCACCTGGCCATGCTGGGCGACTTCATCGGCAAGAAAATCTCCTTGCAGGTCGAAAAAGGTTACCACCAGGAACAGTACGACGTGATCCTGATGTAAAGGCAATCGAAAGCCTGCTCAGGCGTGAACCAAAGAGCGCGGCCAGGTTCAAACCTCTATCGGAATGCTCCGGTCGGCCCCAATCCGATACGTTTGAAAATCTTGAATTGTTTGCAGATCGCTTCTTTTTGTTGACTTGACCGCTGAACCTGTCTTAGCGTCTGATAAGTAGCTGTTTGTGTCAGAGCGTTCTCTGCAGCCAGTCAAACTGCTTTCGTTCATGCCTACACCACCACCCGGCCGCAGCAAGGCGCATGGCCCGCGCCAGCCAAGGCAGCCTGAAGCGCACGGCGCGCATGCCGCGGCCCCTTTCGACGACGAGCGCGAAGCGGAGATGCTGCGCGTGACCCAGGACCAGATGCTGGTCAACCAGGCGCTGGTGGAAAAGATCTTCGCCTGCGAGCGGGCCGAGCTCGCCCTGCGCCAATCCGAACAGAAGCTGCACGACCTGCTCGCGCACCAGCACGCCATCCGCGAAGACGAACGCAAGCAGATTTCCCGCCGCCTGCACGATTCGCTGGCCCAGAACCTGCTGGCATTGCGCATGGATATCGTCATGATGCACCAGCAAACGACCGGCCGGCATGTCCGCCTGCGTGACCGCATCGGCGCCGCGCTCGACAATGTCGACGTCACGCTGCGCTCGGTGAAGGAATTGCTGGGAGAATTACGGCCGGCCTGCCTTGAACTCGGCTTGCTGGCCACCATCGAGATGGAACTGCGCAAGTTCTCGCGCGCCAGCGGCGTCGCCTACGACTTGCGCGCCCATCCGCCCCTAAATGACCTGGTCCTCGACGAAGAGCAGGTGCTGACCGTACACCGGGTCCTGCAGGAAGCACTCAACAACGTGTGCCGGCATTCGCTGGCCAGCCGGGTCGTCGCGCATCTCGAGACCGGCGCGGGCGTGCTGACCATGACGATCACCGACAACGGCATCGGTTTCGACCAGGCCGCGCCGCGCAAGCCGAACAGCTTCGGCCTGCTCGACCTGGTCGAGCGCGTCGCCGTCCACCGCGGCCAGCTCGTCGTGAACAGTGCGCGCGGACACGGCACCGAGCTACGCCTGCAGCTTCCCCTTACCTTGGACTGCGCGAATGATCCGGCCTAGCGCCAATCGGATAGAATCATGCCCTGAAATCATCTATCCACCTGGCCGGAACGTGGCGACCGCATGCCCGTCGGCGTGCCTTGCTCATGATTGCTGAACGCTGATGCCCATACCGACCGAGCTGCTCGTGAAGATCACCAGCAAGCTTGCACCCGACGACGGCCCCGCGACCGCGGAGGATGCACTGCACGTGTGGCGTACGCTGTTCGGCAAACTTGCCCCCCTGCTCGGCCCCCTGAGCACCGAACTGATGTTTGCGCGCAGCCTCGCGGCGCGGCAGCCTGCCTTTCCCTGGCTGCCCCGGCTGGCACCCGATGCCGAACCGGCCGCCTTTTCGCGCTTTGCGCCCTGCCTCGACGGCCGCTCCCCCGACGACATCCTGGCCGCCAACCGTGTCCTGCTGGAAACCTTCACATCCGCATTGGCCGAGCTGATCGGCGTGCCTCTGGCCACGCGCCTGTTGCACGCGGCCTTCCCCGATGACGATGCCAACAAGAATACTTTGGAGAAATCGGCATGACCGACAAAATTGAGCTGCGCCTGCTGGACAGTGGCGTCCCTGGACTCGATACGATCCTCGGTGGCGGCTTGCCCGAGCTGTCGTTCAACATCATTGGCGGCGCCCCCGGCAGCGGCAAGACTACCTTCGCCCAGCAGATGATGTTCGGCATGGCGACGCCCCAGCGCAAGGCGCTGTTCTTCACCGCCATGGGCGAGCCGCCGGTCAAGATGCTGCGCTACCAGCAGCAGTTCGATTTCTTTGACTTCGACAAGATCGGCAACGAGGTCAACTTCATCAGCCTGGCCGCCTCGGTCGAAAAGGGCAACTACGATGTCGTGCTGACCGAGATCCTGGATGCCGTGCGCCAGCACTCCCCGGCGCTGGTCTTCTTCGACTCCTTCCGCTCCTTCATCCAGGGCGCGCGCGGCGACCAGCAGGAAGCGGCGGCGCTGCAGATCTTCGTCCAGCGTCTCGTCTCGCACATGACCAGCTGGAACGCGACCAGCTTCCTGATCGGCGAATACCTCGCCAACGAAGCGGACCAGAACCCGATCTTTACCGTGGCCGACGGCATTTTCTGGCTGACCCAGCATGTGGAGCGCAACGCAATGTCGCGCAAGATCCAGGTGGTCAAGATGCGCGGCCAGAAGCAACGCTCGGGCCTGCATGCCTTCCGCATCGACCGCGGCGGCGTGCAGGTGTTCCCGCGCATTATTCCGGAAATGGCGCCGCAGCGTCCCGCACCGCTGGCCGGCAGCAAGCGCCTGTCCTCGGGTGTGCCGGTTCTCGACGACATGCTTGGAGGCGGCATCCCGCCCGGCTATTCGGTATTGCTGGTCGGCCCGGCAGGCTCCGGCAAGAGTATCCTGTCCACCGAATTCCTGGATGCGGGTGCGCAAAACGGCGAAACCGGGGTGGTGGCGCTGTTCGAGCGCGCCCCCGACCAGATCATGAATCCCAAGCTGAAGGTCCTGGTCGACGCCGGCCAGGTCGGCATGGTGACCGTGCGCGCGCTCGACGTGTCGATTGACGAGGTCCTCTACGAGCTGATGAACGAGATCGACGCGCGCAAGGCCACCCGCCTCGTGCTCGATTCGCTGACCGGTTTCGAGATGGCGCTCTCGCCCGCGTACCGCGACGACTTCCGCGAGTCGCTGTACCGCATGGCGACGGTGCTGAACGCCAAGGGCGTCACCGTCGTCATGACCAGCGAACTGGAAGACCGCTACGACGAGCTGCGCTTCAGTCCCTACGGCAGCGCGATCCTGGTCGATGCCGTCATCATGCAGCGTTTCGTCGAGTGGGAATCCGAACTGCATACGGTCATTTCCGTCATCAAGGTCCGCGGCAGCAGGCATAGCCGCCAGATCCGGGTGTTCGAGGTCACCGACGAGGGCGTGCGCATCAGCGCCACACCGGCGCCCTTCGCTGGCGTGCTGACCGGGTGCGCGCAGGTGCGCAACGCCTGACTGTCAGGCACACTGCCTGCGTCACATCGCACAACGCCAGCCTTCGCGCTGGCGTTTTTGTTAGGCGATCAGCCCGGCTGTTTTCAGAAAAAGCAAGATGTTAAATTTGAAAACGACTCATTTCAGTTTGCTAATATATTCATACAAATTTGCGTTCTTAACGGAAATGCCGATTTGTCGGGATTTTTTACACGTATTTACGGAGTACGATTTAAATTCCTGTAATCAATTGATTCTTAAGACTAATGTTTTCAGGCATGAGTATTGCTTTACTTAAGGCACTACCCGCCCACTAACATTCTGCCGAAAGAGAAACAATGAAATTTGTTAAACAACTGATCTGCGCCGCAGCCCTCGCACTCGGCTCAACCGGTGCCGCAATCGCGGAGCCGGTACTCAACAATTGGGTATTCAATCCGGCCGGCGGCGGCTTCAAGAGCGGCCAGGTCATCAACGAATACCTGGACATCAATGGCAATGCCTTCATCCAGCTGAGCCGGACCGGCACCACTTCCTTCTCGTTCAAGGAAACCGCCGTGTTCAACATCACGCAGGCGGACAGCAACGGTAAACTGTTCCCGCTGAACTACCGCGGTGGCAACATCACGGCCACCTTCGAGGCATCCGGCAGCGGCACCTTCAGCGGCGCCTTCAGCTTCAGCGGCGGCACCATCCGCATGTACCAGAATCCGACCAACGGCCAGTACGGCGGCACGAACGGCTTCTACGGCGCCAATCTGGGCGAGATGATCGCCGAGTTCAACGTACTGGCGGGCGGTGGCGGACTGGTCGATGCCACCGGCAGCCCGGTGCGCAACGGACAGGTCAGCGTCTTTGCCGAAGCCGCGCCAGGCAAGCTCGACGCCGGGTACTTCTTCAACAGCGCCGGCCGCGACCTGTCGACCTCCTCGGTCCTGGCTTTCGCCTTCACCAACGCCAACACGATCGGCTCGCCGACCAAGCGCCTGGTGAGCGAAGTGGCCTGCCAATTCGCGGGCTTCACCGGTCCAGGCTGCCCTATCGGCACGTATCGCAACCGTCCGGGCGAGTATTTCTTCCTCGGTACGAACGGCCAGTTCAAGCTGGCCGAAGTGAAGGAAGTGCCGGAGCCGGGCTCGATCGCCCTGTTCGGCATCGCCCTGCTGGCGGCGGGCGCGGTGTCGCGCAAGCGCAAGGCGGCGCAGCGCTAAACGACGATCGCAGAACAAGAAAGCGGCCACTGGCCGCTTTTTTTTACGCTGCGCGCTAGGGCGCCTCGTCGTGTTCGCCCTCGTATTTTTCCTTGTGTGGCCGGTATTCGAGATGGCCGTCGCGCAATTTGAGGCGCCGCACGCCGGGCAGTCCGATCAGGTCGCGGTCGTGGCAGGCCATGACCACCGTCGTGCCCTGCTCCATCAGGGTCGGGATCAGCGCGATCACCTGCTCACGCGCCGCGCCGTCGAGGTTCGAGGTCGGCTCGTCCAGCAACAGGAGGCGCGGCCGCAGCACGCGCGCCCGCGCCAGCGCCACACGCTGCTTCTCGCCGCCCGACAGCCTGGCCGGATCGGTGCCGCGCAGGTAGGCCACGCCGGCCCAGTCCATCGCCTCTTCCACGATGGCCGCCACGCGCGCCCTGGGCTCGCCGCGCGCAACCAGGCCATAGCCGATGTTCTGGGCGACGCTGGTCGAGAACATGACCGGATGCTGGTGCACGTAGACGATGGCGCGGCGCAGCGCCTGCGGGTAGGGATGCAGCGACACGGGCTTGCCCTCGAACTCGACGGCACCCGCCTGCACCGGCTCGAGTCCCGCCAGCGCGCGCAGCAGCGTGCTCTTGCCGACGCCGTTGGCGCCGGTCAGCACGTAGGCGCTGGCGGCCTCCAGGGTCAGCTCATCGATGTCGAACAGCAGGCGCTCGCCATGGCGTTTCACGAGGCCGCGCACCGTCAACAAGGGCCTCATGCGCGTCCTCCCGCCGTGTGGGCCTCGCCCTGCAGCAGCATCAGCGCGCCATTCATCAGCAGCGCCAGCGCGACCAGCACGATGCCCAGTGCGATCCCCTGCGCGAACTCGCCCTTGCTCGTTTCCAGCGCGATGGCCGTGGTGATGGTGCGCGTCTCGCCTTCGATGTTCCCGCCTACCATCAGGGCGCAGCCGACTTCCGAAATGACGCGTCCAAAACCGCTGATCACGGCCGCCATCACGCCGTAGCGCGCCTCATGCAACACGGTGCTCATGATGCGCCAGCGCGAAGCGCCCAGCGCGCGCGCCG
Organism: Massilia sp. Mn16-1_5; assembly: GCF_004798585.1. Lineage (GTDB taxonomy): Bacteria > Pseudomonadota > Gammaproteobacteria > Burkholderiales > Burkholderiaceae_D > Telluria. Next base: position 60,769 of record NZ_PPXQ01000003.1, on the reverse strand, counting down.
TCTCGGCATAGCGGGGATCGAGCGCCTGCACCGCCGCCAGCGTGAAGGCCAGCAGCACCGGCAGGCCGACCACGAACTGGCCCGCGATGATGCCCGACTGCGAGAACAGCCACTCCAGGGACCCAAGCGGGCCGCGGCGCGACAGCAGCAGATACAGCAACAAGCCGATGAGGACCGTCGGCAGCGACAAGGCGCATTGCGCCAGCCAGATGGCGATGCGGCGGCCCGGGAAGCGGTGCATGGCGATCGCGTACCCCAGCAGCACGGCGGGCGGCGTGGCCAGCAGCAGGCCGATGACGCTGGTTTTGATCGAGACCCAGATGATGCGCCACAGGGCCGCATCGCCCGAGAACAGCAATCCGAAGGCGTGCGCCGTGGCGTCGAACAGGGACATTCAGGCTGGACGTGGAACGGGCGGAAGATCGAGCAGTTCGGGTTCGAACACGAGCCGCTCCTGCCCGGCCAGCAGCAGGAAGTGCTTGCCGGTGCAGCGCGCCAGCAGCGACATGCCGACCTTTTCGGCCACCATGTGCCCCATCTGCGTGGTGCCCGAGCGCGACAGCAGGAAAGGAATACCCATCTGCGCGCCCTTGATCACCATCTCCGAGGTGAGCCTGCCGGTGGTGTAGAACACCTTGTCGTCGCCGCGCATCCCCTCCAGCCACATCAGGCCGGCGATGGCGTCGACCGCATTGTGGCGGCCCACGTCTTCGACGAAGTAGAGCAGTTCGCCCTTGTTCGAGAATAGCGCGCAGCCGTGCACCGAGCCGGCCTGTTTATAAATCGACTGCTGGGTGCGGATGGTATCGACGATGCGGTAGACCACCGACTGGGTGAGGCGCGCACTATCACTCAGGGAAATAGTCTCGACCTCATCCATTAATCCGCCAAATACCGAGCCCTGCCCGCAGCCGGTGGTGACGACCTTCTTCGCGGTGCGCTCTTCCACATCCGCGATGCCGTTGCGGGTGACGACCGCCACCGCATCGACCGACCAGTCGACCTGCACCGAGACCACGTCCTCGATACTGCGCACCAGGCGCTGGTTGCGCAGGTAGCCCAGGGTCAGGGCTTCCGGCGCGCCGCCCAGCGTCATCAGGGTGACCAGCTCGCGCTTGTCCACGTACACCGTCAGCGGGCGTTCGGCCGGAATCGAGATCGTCGAAGCACGGCCCCGCTCGTCCAGCGCGCTTACCTCGTGCGTGAGGTGGGCGCGTGCATCGGAGAGGAGCGGGCGGTAGCGTAGCAAGTCTTGTTGGTTCATGTTGCCGATTGTGCCATGCCGGCGAGGATTTGGCCGCCACCATAGCTGCTCTGGTGTGCGACTTCTCCGCCCGGCGTGACCTTGATGGCGCAGTACTTGAACTCCGGGATCTTGCCGAAGGGGTCGAGCGCGGCATTCGTGAGGCGGTTGATCGCCGCTTCGTAGTAGCAGAACGGGACAAAAATCGCCCCCACCGGCGAGCTGTCGTCGGCACGCGCATACAGCACCACTTCGCCGCGGCGCGAAGCGATCGTGATCGGCGCGCCCGGCTGGACGCCCATGCGTTCGAGGTCGAGCGGGTGCACCAGCGCTACCGGATCGGGCTCGATCGCGTCCAGCACGGTGGCGCGGCGGGTCATGCTGCCGGTGTGCCAGTGCTCGAGCTGGCGGCCCGTGATCAGCACCATCGGGTATTCAAGATCCGGACGCTCGTCGGCCGGGATGATGTCGGCCGGGACGAAACGCGCCCTGCCCCCTTCGCGCGGGAACAGCTCGGTGAACACGACCGGCTGGCCGACATCGCCCTCGTTCATGCACGGGTAGACGACGGCGCCGTTCTTTTCCAGGCGCTCCCAGGTGATGCCGCCGATGGAAGGCATCGTATGGCGCATCTCGTCGAACACTTCGGCCACGTGGCCGTAGTTCCACGGCAGGCCGAGGCGGTTGGCGATCTGCTGGATGATCCACAGGTCCTGCTTCGCTTCGCCCGGCGGGTCGATCGCCTGCCGGCCCAGCTGGACCAGGCGGTCGGTATTCGTAAACGTGCCGGTCTTTTCCGGGAAGGCGGAGGCCGGCAGGATCACGTCGGCCAGGTACGCGGTCTCGGTCAGGAAGATGTCCTGCACCACCAGGTGCTCGAGCGCGGCCAGCGCGGCGCGCGCATGGTTGGCGTCCGGATCCGACATCGCCGGATTCTCGCCCATGATGTACATGCCGCGGATCTGGCCATGGTCGATCGCATCCATGATCTCGACCACGGTCAAGCCCGGCTTCGGATCGAGCTTGGTGCCCCAGGCCTGCTCGAACTTCTCGCGCGCCTGCGCGTTGTCGACGCGCTGGTAGTCCGGCAGCATCATCGGGATCAGGCCGGCGTCGGACGCGCCCTGCACGTTGTTCTGGCCGCGCAGCGGATGCAGGCCGGTGCCGGGACGGCCGATCTGGCCCGTCATCAGCGAGAGCGCGATCAGGCAGCGCGCGTTGTCCGTGCCGTGGATGTGCTGCGACACGCCCATGCCCCACAGGATCATCGATCCCTTCGAGGTCGCGTACAGGCGCGCGACATAGCGGATCGTCTCGGCATCGATGCCGCAGATCGGCGCCATCGCTTCCGGGCTGTACTCGGCGACGTTCTTTTCCAGCTCTTCGTAGCCGATGGTGCGGCTGGCGATGAAGGCCTCGTCTACCAGGCGTTCGCTGACGATCACGTGCATCATCGCGTTCAGCAGCGCGACGTCGGTGTCGGGTTTGAACTGCAGGTAGCGGTGCGCGTGGCGCGCCAGTTCCGAGCGGCGCGGGTCGAGCACGATGAGTTTCGCACCCGTGCGCACGGCGTTCTTGATCCAGGTGGCGGCCACCGGATGGTTCACGGTCGGATTGGCGCCGATGATGAGGATGACCTCGGCGCGCGTCACGTCCATGACCGGGTTCGACACGGCGCCCGAGCCGATCCCTTCCAGCAGGGCCGAGACCGAGGAGGCGTGGCACAGGCGCGTGCAGTGGTCGACGTTATTCGTGCCGAAGCCGGTACGCACCAGCTTCTGGAACAAATACGCTTCCTCGTTGCTGCCCTTGGCCGAGCCGAAGCCGGCCAGCGCGGCACCGCCGTGCGTGTCACGGATCTGCGCCAGCTTGCCGCCGGCCAGCGCCAGCGCTTCTTCCCACGTCGCTTCGCGGAACACGTCCAGCACGCGGTCCGGGTCCATCGTGAAGTCGCCCGTCTTCGGCACGCCCGCGCGGCGGATCAGCGGTTTCGTGAGGCGATGCGGATGGTGCGCGTAATCGAAGCCGTAGCGGCCCTTGACGCACAGGCGGCCCAGGTTGGCCGGGCCATTGCGGCCTTCCACGTACAGGATCTTGTTGTCCTTGACGTTATAAGTCAGCTGGCAGCCGACGCCGCAGTACGGGCAGACCGAATCGACCTGTTTATCCGGGATGTTCAGCGCCACTTCGCGCGCCGGCATCAAGGCGCCGGTCGGGCAGGCCTGCACGCATTCGCCGCAGGCCACGCAGGTGGAGTTGCCCATCGGGTCGTCCTGGTCGAACACGATCTTGGCGTTCTCGCCGCGGAAGGCCAGGCCGATGACGTCGTTGACCTGCTCGTCGCGGCAGGCGCGCACGCAGCGCGTGCACTGGATGCAGGCGTCGAGATTGACGGTGATCGCGGCATGCGACTCGTCGCGCTGCGGCTGGCGGCGCGTCGACACGAAACGCGGCTTGCCGACGCCGAGCTTTTCGGCCCACAGGTCGACTTCGTTCTTTCTCGTGTACTCGGCTTCCGGCATGTCGGCCAGCAGCAGTTCGAGCACCATCTTCTGCGCGGCCGTTGCGCGGGCGCTGTCGGTGCTGACCTTCATGCCCTGGCTCGGATGGCGGCAGCAGGACGGCGCCAGCGTGCGCTCGCCGTCGATCTCGACCATGCAGGAGCGGCAGTTGCCGACGGCCTCGAAGCCTTCCTTGTAGCACAGGCGCGGAATCTCGATGCCTTCGCGGCCGGCGACCTCGATCAGGGTCTCGTGCGGCAGCGCCTCGACGGCGCGGCCATTGAGTTCGAATGTGATGGTTTGGATAGGAGCGTTCATGATTTGCCTGTCTCCAGCTCATGCGGGAAGTATTTGATGACGCAGTCGAATGGATTCGGCGCGGCCTGGCCGAGGCCGCAGATCGAGGCGTCGCGCATCACCTGCGACAGTTCGCCCAGCAGCGGCACGTCCCAGACCGGCTTGTTGATGATGTCGAGCGCCTTGGCGGTGCCGTTGCGGCAGGGCGTGCACTGGCCGCAGGACTCGTCCTTGAAGAAGGCCAGCGTATTGCGGGCGGCGGCGGTGGCGCTGTCCCGGTCGGACAGCACGACCACGGCGGCCGAGCCGATGAAGCAGCCGTAGGGCTGCAGCGTATCGAAGTCGAGCGGGATGTCGCCCATGGCGGCCGGCAGGATGCCGCCCGAGGCGCCGCCCGGCAGGTAGGCATAGAAGCTGTGGCCGTCCTGCATGCCGCCGCAGTATTCGGCGATCAGTTCGGTGATCGTGATGCCGGCCGGGGCGAGTTTGACGCCCGGCTCCTTCACGCGGCCCGAGACCGAGAACGAACGCAGGCCGCGCCGGCCGTTGCGGCCGAAACTGGCGAACCAGTCGCCGCCACGTTCCAGGATCTCGCGCACCCAGTGCAGGGACTCGAAATTGTGTTCCAGCGTAGGCCGGCCGAACAGGCCGACCTGGGCCACGTACGGTGGACGCAGGCGTGGCATGCCGCGCTTGCCCTCGATCGATTCGATCATGGCCGACTCTTCGCCGCAGATGTAGGCGCCGGCGCCGCGGCGCAAGTAAATCGGCGGCATGCCCTGCACCGGCGGATCCGCGCGCAGCTTGTCGAGCTCGGCTTCCAGCATGGCGCGGCAGCCGTGGTATTCGTCGCGCAGGTAGATGTAGATGGCCTCGATGCCGACCGCCCAGGCGGCGATCAGCGCGCCTTCCAGGAAGCGGTGCGGGTCGCGCTCGAGGTAGACGCGGTCCTTGAAGGTGCCGGGTTCGCCTTCGTCGATGTTAATCGCCATCAGGCGCGGGCCAGGCTCGGCGCGCACGATGCGCCACTTGCGGCCCAGCGGGAAGCCGGCGCCGCCGAGGCCGCGCAGGCCGGAGGCTTCCAGCGTCTTGATCACGTCCTCGACTTCGTGCTGGCCGGCGACACAGGCGCGCAGCAGCTGGTAGCCGCCGTTGGCGCGGTAGTCCATGAAGCCGATGTGATTGGTCACCTGATCTGTCGTCTCGCCGGCGGCGGCCTTCGCCGCGACCTTCTCGACGGTCGCATTCGGGATCGCATGCTGCCCCACCACCGCGGCCGGCGCCTGTTCGCAGCGGCCGACGCAGGGCGCCTCCAGCAGGCGCACCTCGCGGCCCAGCAGGCTTGGGAGCTTGTCCAGCAGCTCGCGCGCGCCCGCCATCTCGCAGGACAGGCCGGCGCAGACGCGCACCGTCAGCGCGCTTGGTGCCGCCTCGCCTTCCTTGACCACGTCGAAGTGGTGGTAGAAGGTCGCGACCTCGTAGACCTCGGTCTGGGCCAGGCGCATCTCCTGCGCCAGCGCCGCCAGGTGGGCGCTCGACAGGCAGCCGAAACGGTCCTGGATCTTGTGCAGGTGTTCGATCAGGAGGTCGCGCTTGCGCGATTCGGCGCCCAGCAGGGCCTGGACTTCGGCGAGAGCCTGCGGCTCGACGCGGCGGCCCTTCGGGGCTTCGCGCTTGCGCTGGCGGCTGGCGCCGGCGTTGGCGACGGCGATCGGGATGATGGGGTGGTTCATGATGTTGTCCCGGTTGATCTGTGTTGCGTTGGTTTGTTGTGGCGATGCGGCGTGCGAGCGCCGCGACGCGCGGGCATGCCCGCCCTACGTTACGCCACAGTCCGTGGTATCGGTCCGCGGCGGCGGTGTACCGTAGGGCGGGCATGCCCGCGCGGTACACCGCCTGAACAGAACTTATTTGAAGAGCACCGACGCCTTCTGCAGCGTCACCCACACGCCGAACATCAGCGGAATGCCGACCGCCAGCCAGGCAAAGGCCGTCACCAGCGGGCTGCTGGCCACGGCGCTGCCGCCATTGCCGCCGCGTCCAGCGCTCATCGTGCTGATGTCGCGCTCCTGCGCCAGCTTCTTTTCATGCGCCAGTTCGGCATCGGTCATGAAATGCTTGTCCGCCAGCGGACGGATCATTGCATTGAGCACGATGCCCACCACGATGAGACCGGCCAGCACGTACATCGTCACGTCGTAAGCTTGCGCCTTCGGCACGCCGTGCGCAATCTGGTACTCGCGGATGTAGTTGATCAGGACCGGACCGAGCACGCCCGCCGCAGCCCAGGCCGTCAGCAGGCGACCGTGGATCGCGCCCACCATCTGGGTACCGAACAGGTCGGCCAGGTAGGCCGGCACGGTCGCGAAGCCGCCGCCGTACATCGACAGGATGATGCAGATGGCAGCAACGAACAGCCCCTTGTTGCCCACGTGCGCCAGCGACGGAATCGACACATACAGGAAGAAGCCGAGGATCAGGAACACGAAATAGGTCGCCTTGCGGCCGATGAAGTCCGAGCACGAGGCCCAGGCGAAGCGGCCGCCGATGTTGAACAGCGACAGCAGGCCGGTGAAGCCGGCGGCGATCGCCGCGATCTGGCTCTTCTGCGCCGCGTCGAGTTCGTTGAAGCCGAGGTCGACGCCGATCAGCTTGCCGCCGAAGACTTCCTGCAGCAGCGGCGAAGCCATGCCCAGGATGCCGATGCCGGCCGAGACGTTCAGGAACAGCACGCCCCAGATCAGCCAGAACTGCGGGATGCCCCAGACGCGGCTGGCGTGCACGTGGCGCGTGGTCACCATCGTATTGGCGCTCTTGGCCGGCGGAGTCCAGCCTTCCGGCTTCCAGCCGTTGGCAGGCACGCGGTAGGCCAGTGCGCCGGCAATCATGAACACGAAGTAGATCGCAGCCAGGGCCAGGAAGGTTTCCCACACGCCGACCGAGGTGGCGGTAGCAAAATGCTTCATCAGCTTGTCGGCCAGCGGTGCGCCGATCATGGCGCCGCCGCCGAAGCCCATGATGGCCATGCCGGTCGCCATGCCGCGGCGGTCCGGGAACCACTTGATGAGCGTCGACACGGGCGAAATGTAGCCGAGACCGAGGCCAATCCCGCCGATCACGCCGGAACCGAGCCACATCAGCCAGATCTGGTGGCTATAGATGCCGAAGGCGGAGATCACCAGGCCGCCGCACCAGCACACGGCCGACACGACGCCGGCTTTGCGCGGACCCGCATGCTCGAGCCAGCCGCCGAACAGCCAGGCCGCGAGACCGAGGAAGAGGAAGAAGATCGTGAAGATCCAGCCCAGCATCGAGATCTTCCAGTCGCAGGTGGTCGAGAAGATCTCGGCCATGAAGCCCATCTCGGGCGAGCAGGCGACCGATTCGGTGATGCCGATCGCTTTCGACAGCGGCAACCAGAACACCGAGAAGCCGTAGGCCATGCCGATACACAGGTGAATCGCCAGCGCCGCCGGCGGCACCAGCCAGCGGTTGAAACCGGCGCCCGCGATCGTGCGCTCTTTATCTAAAAAACTGAACAAACCCATGTCCCCTCCGTTTTATAAGTATGTAATATGCTTTTTAAAGCATATCTATTGGGCATCTTTTATTGCCCGCCGAGGGTATCATGATGTTTTTGACAGCGAAATAGGCTATTTTTAGCATATGCTCACCGTTCATATCCGGCCCCACTGGGAAATCAGTGTCAAGGGAGAAGCGCCGCTCGACACGGCCGATTTGCTCGGCCTGCTACTCTCGATCCAGGATACGGGTTCGATCGCGCAGGCCGCCAAAAGTGTCGGCCTGTCCTACCGTTACGCCTGGGGCTTGCTGCGCTCGGCGGAAAGCCTGTTCGGCGAACAATTGCTGCAAACGGGACGCGGGCGCGGCACGGCCCTCACGCCGCTGGCGCAAAAGCTGGTCTGGGCCGACCGCCGCATCGCCGCGCGCCTTTCCCCTACCCTGCACAGCCTGGCCTCGGAACTCGAAGCGGAACTCGCGCGCATCACGGCGAATAAACTGCGCACCCTGCGCATGGATGCCAGCCACGGCTTCGCGGTCGCCGCGCTCACCGGCTGCATCGACCGGGATGCGTTACCGCTCGACCTGCGCTACCGCACCAGCACCGACGCCGTGGCGGCGCTGGCGCGGCGCGAATGCGACCTGGCCGGCTTCCACATCCCGCTGGGCCGCTTCGAGGCGCAAACAGTCGCCTGGTACCTGCGCTGGCTCGATCCGCAGCAGCATTGCCTGGTGCGCGTCGCGGACCGCCAGCAAGGCCTGATCATGGCGCGCGGCAATCCGCTCGGCCTGCGCGGGTTGGCGGACCTGGCGCGCCCGGAAGTGCGCTTCGTGAATCGCCAGGCCGGTTCCGGCACGCGCATGCTGCTGGAAATGATGCTGGCCGCCGACGGCCCGCCGCTCGAATCGATCAACGGCTACAACAGCGCCGAGTTCACCCATTCGGCGGTGGCCGCTTACATCGCCAGCGGCATGGCCGACGCCGGCATCGGCATGCGCGCAGCAAGCGCTCAGTTCAAGCTCGACTTCCTGCCGCTGGTGCGCGAACACTATTATTTCGCGCTGCGCCAGGATGCCGTCGATGAACCTGCCATGCGCCAGTTGCTCGAGCTGATGCGCGATCCGGCCTACCACAAGCTGGTGAATGCCCTGCCCGGCTACGATGCCAGCGGCACGGGCGAACTGGTGTCGATCGCCGAAGCATTCTCGTTGCCGTCCTGAGCTGCTGTCGTTTCCAGCCAGCCTGTCCTGTGCCGGGGATGCGACGGGTTCCGCCCTCGTCATGGCGTCTCCTGCGCTCCCTCAAATAAGCGGCCTCGTCCATCGTTAGGCTGGAGTCTTTGCCTCGCGAGGCGCGGGGAAAGGACGCCATGCCCGACAGATATTTCATCACGCTCGGCGCCGCTACCACGGCGGGGGGCAAGGTCGTGTCGGGCAGCCGCTTCGAGACGATCGATGGCGTACCGCTGGCGGTCGAAGGCGATGTCTGCTGGTGCCCGAAATGCCTGTCGGAAGGCGTGATCCAGCCCGACGGACCGCGCCTGCACGACGCCATCGACGGCCGCCTGGCCGCCCTGCATGACGACCTGTGCATCTGCAAGTGCACGCCCCCGCCGCGCCTGGTCGCCACCCAGAGCCTGATGTGCCAGTCGGTCGACGGCGACTGGTATGCCGGCCAGGTGGCCGTGGCCGCGCAAAAGGTAGCCGATGCCAACGCCGCCGCCATCCCGCCGCCGGCCGAGGACTACCTTCCCCTCGCGCTGGTCGACATCGGTACGCAGGAGCCTCTCGGTAACCGCCCCTACCGGCTCGCGCTGCCGACCCGGGTGGTCGAAGGAACGCTCGACCAGAACGGCTGGACCGAGCCCCTGAGCGCGGACGAACGCGAGGCGGTCCGCACGGGCCGCGCCGAAACGACCATCGCCTGATCCCTGTTGCATGCCGAGGAGTGTGTCCATGCAGGCCAGCTATGTCCCTGGAATGAAGAATCCCTGGTTCCCCAGGCACACCTACCACGGCATCCCCATCGGCAGGAACGTCAAGCCGGCAGCGGAGTGCACGCTGCTCCACTGCGTCGGGCCGGCCGCCACGGTGGAACGGGCGGTCGCCGTCCCCATCCTGACGCCCGAACACCTGTGGCGCAGCTTCCAGGCCGAGGCCGAGGACATTCTCAAGGTGAACGGCAGCTTCGAGGGCAACGACCGCGAGCGGAACAGGCGCATCAACGCGGCCTATGCGAAATTATGGCTGGCCGACAACCGTTTTCAGTGGGCAGGACTGGCGGCCTTCGCGTCGAAGCAGGTGGGGTGCGGGCTGCTGCATTCGGCCGAGGTCAGCGAGAAGAACCGCCGCGTGCGTGAGCTGGTGGGGCGGGCCTTTGCCGCGTATCCCGGCGCGGGGGCGTCCACGATGGTGCAATCCGGCACGGAAGCCGCGGCACAGTACATGTATCGAAAGCTGGGCTTCGGGAATGCGCACCTGTTTTTGGATATTTATCCGCTGCACAGGTTTTTTATGGAACGGGGGTGGGAGGAGTTCAATGCTTATCTCGCCAAGCGGCAGAACGATAAGTATCCGGTGCATTGGGCGGTGGATAGGAACACGCTTCGGTTTGGGACACCGTTCGCCGAGATTAAGGAAGGATTCGATCTCATCAACTCGGGAGACCTAAAGCGAAGCGTTGACCGGCTCGCCCAGCATGAGCAGGTCAATATTTTGCAAAGGATTATGTACAACGATCCTGTCCTGCAGAGACTACTTGCCTTGAACCAGTATGCCTGGGCAACCGGGTTCCCAACGGGTGACTATGAGGAGATAAAACTGACACTATCAGCCGAATGCAGGGCCAAGTCGGGTTTCACATCGTGGTTCTCACAACACAAGAACGCGGAGCTGTGGATGGTGAAGCAACGCATGCCATTCGTACTGGCCGCCGCCAACCAATTTCACCAGCTCCTGCATGGACCCGAGCGTCCTTATGTCGAGGCATCGATCCGGACGATCGCCGCCGGTGGAGGTGTCGCATGACGCGCTGGTATCATCGCTTTGCCTTACTGGCTGGCCTCGTCGTCGCAACCGTCTGGTGGCATTCCCGCCCGCCTGAGCCGACGATCCTGGCCTTCCGACTCGGCCAGACCTTCGAGCAGGTCGTCAACGATTCCACCTATCCGGTCCTGGAGCGATCAAACCACCCCGCTGACGATCCGGGTGGAGACAAGTTCGGTGCGACCTGGGTCACGGAGCCGTCCGTGATTATCCGCTTCACCGATCCGAGGCACGGGTTCACGCTCCCGCCAACCAAGTTTGCTGCACTTACCTTCTCGGAAAACCAGGCGGTTTCGCTTGCCACGTCGCCCATGCTGGACCCGCTGCCCTTCGACGAAGCCGTGACCATCCTGGAAAACCTGCAGAACCAGTTTAAGGCAGGCGGCTGGGAGCCTTGGGAAAAGGACGATAGTACCTGGTTCGACCTGACACCGGAGGGCAAGAAGCGGCTGCATGCACGCATGTTCGAATCGGCCTACTCGCAGGAGGCAACGCTCCGCATTCCCAAGCTGTACGGCATGATCTTCCGGCTGAAATGCAGCGAAGGTTGCTGGACGAAGGAACCGCCGTATCTGTTTCTCATCGATATTGGATTAGGCAGCGATGTTCATGGACGGGAGCCGGGCGAGCCGAGGAGGTGGGAGCAACCCGAGAATGCCCTCACAGGGAGTGCCGTGCAATAAACACGCCTTATCTCCGCCGCTTCTTCCAGTTGTAATCCGCCCCCGTCACATCCACCCCCGGATGCCCCACCAGGTCCGGATGTTCGGAACACATCGTGATGAAGCGCACGCCTTCGCCTTCGCGCTGACGGCGCCGCAGGTCTTCCATGAAGCCCATCGCCTTGACCATCTCGTCGGTACCAAAGGCCTGGGCGTACGGGCGGCTATCGGTTTCCTCAATGACTGTCCAATACACCATATACATTTGCCGCTCCGAAAGTGATTTTGACGAAATTGCTGAACAAACAACAATGTCTCAAATTTTGCGCCCGCTTAAAAACATGAAGCGCACCGTTTCATTGAAGATAGCATATATTTAGCAGAGGAAATGGATACGTTGACAAAAAGTAGGACTAGTCCGAAATGTCCTCTATATGTTCGCCATTTCACATAACAGCCTGCGTCACGCCGTTAGTCTAGGGCCTGTCTCATTACTAGCAGGTATTTCTCATGAACATCGACAAGCAGATCCAGCCTGAGACCGCAACCGAGCTGGCGCTTTGGGGCGGACTTGAATGCACGGTCAACCGTGTACGCGACAATTACTTCAGCCAGATGGACCGCAATGGCCACGCCGACCGGGTCGACGACATCGAACGTTTCGCTTCCCTCGGCATCAAGGCAATCCGTTATCCCGTGCTTTGGGAACGCACCGCACCGAACGGCATCGAGAGTGCCGACTGGTCCTGGTCCGATGCGCGCCTGCCCGCCCTGCAGCGCCTGGGCGTCACGCCGATCGTAGGCCTGATCCACCACGGCAGCGGTCCCGAACACACAAGCCTGGTCGATCCAGCCTTCCCCGAAAAGCTCGCCGAGTACGCCGGCGCGGTAGCCCGGCGCTACCCCTGGGCCGAGTACTACACCCCCGTCAACGAGATATTGACGACGGCGCGCTTCTCCGGTCTGGCAGGCGTCTGGTACCCGCACGGGACGAGCCACACGACCTTCATCCGCGCCCTGCTGAATCAATGCAAGGCCACCGTGCTGTCGATGCGTGCGATCCGCGCCGTCAATCCGGACGCGAAACTGGTGCAGACCGACGACCTGTCGAAGACCTACAGTACGCCCGAGATGGCATGGCTGGCGAACTTCTTCAACGAACGGCGCTGGCTGGCCTGGGACATCCTGTGCGGGAAAGTCGATCCCGAACACAAGCTGTGGGGCTACCTCACCGAATCGGGCGCCACGCCTGAAGAACTGCTCTGGTTCCGCGAAAACACCTGCCCGCCCGACGTCATCGGCGTCAACTACTACATCACCAGCGAACGCTGGCTCGATCACCGTGTCGAGCGCTATCCGAAGTCGCACTGCCACGAGTACGACGGCGTCATGCATGCCGACATCGAGACCCCGCGCGCGCTGGCCACGCCCACGCCCGGTATCGGCCCGCTGCTGATGGAAACCTGGGAGCGCTACGGCCTGCCGATCGCCATCACCGAAGCCCATATCGACGCCAACCGCGAAGACCAGCTGCGCTGGCTGCTCGAGATCTGGAATGCCGCGCAGAAGGCCAGGACCCAGGGCGCCGACGTGCGCGCCGTCACGGTCTGGGCCCTGCTCGGTTCCTACGACTGGAACTGCCTGGTCACCGAATGCCGCGGCTACTACGAGCCGGGTCCCTTCGACGTGCGCGGCCCGCAGCCGCGTCCGACGGCAGTGGCCAAGCTGATGCGCGAACTGGCCAGCGGCCGTCCGCTCTCGAACCCCGTGCTGCAGGGCCAGGGCTGGTGGCGCCGGCCGGGCCGCTTCCTGTGCAAGCCGGTCGCCACGCGCACGGCGGTGGCCGACATCGCGGTGCGCAGCCAGTTCAAGTCGAACCACGTGCAGCCGATCCTGATCACGGGCGCCACCGGCACCCTCGGCTCCGCGTTTGCGCGCATCTGCGAGAAGCGCAACCTCGCGCACCACGTCCTGACGCGCCAGGAGATGGACATCACCGATCCGGCTTCGGTCGAAGCGGCGATCCAGCGTTTTAAACCCTGGGCGATCATCAATGCCGGCGGCTATGTGCGCGTCGACGAGGCGGAAACGGACGTCGAAGGCTGCATGAACGGGAACACCCATGGACCGACCGTGCTGGCCCTGGCCTGCATCCGCCACGCGCTGCGCTTCATGACCTTCTCGAGCGACCTGGTGTTCGACGGCGGCAAGGACACACCCTACCTCGAATCGGACCCGCTGGCGCCGCTCGGCGTGTACGGCCGCAGCAAGGCCGAATCCGAACGGCGCGTGCTGGAAGCCGATCCCCAGGCGCTCGTGATCCGCACCAGCTCTTTCTTCGGTCCGTGGGACAAGCACAACTTCGTCACGCAGGCGCTGGCCGCCTTGCGGGCCGGCCAGCCGTTCACGGCCTCGAACGACCTGGTGGTGACGCCAACCTATGTGCCGGACCTGGTGAACGTGAGCCTGGACCTGCTGATCGACCGCGAGCGCGGCGTCTGGCACCTGAGCAACGGCGAAGCCGTGACCTGGGCCGAGCTGGCGCGCAAGGCCTGCGAGGTGGCCGGGGTCGATGCAAAGACCTTGCAGGAGCGGCCGGCGACCGAACTCGGCTACGTGGCCGTGCGACCGCACTACTCGGCCCTGGGCAGCGAACGCGGCATGCTGCTGCCCTCGCTCGACGACGCGCTGGCGCGCTACATCAAGGCGCTGGAGGAGCATGCGGTGGACGACGGCGAGATGGTGGGGGAAGCGGCGCATTACGCCAGCTGATGCGCGTTGATCAGCCGCCGCGGCTGTGCGGCTGATCTACTGTTTCAACCGCGTGGGCATGCCCACCCTACGGTGCACGATGGCCACGGGCTGAAGCGTAACGTAGGGTGGGCATGCCCACGCGTTTTCGTGTCCTAAAACACTCGAACGCTTATCGCGCCAACATCGGCGCCAACTCCTTCCACACGATCGGCGCCTCCATCTGCTCGAGACAATTGTGATGCCCCAGCGGGCACTCCCGCTGCCGGCAGGGCGAGCAATCGAGACGCAGCGACAGCGCGCGCGCCATGTCGGAAAACGGCGGCGCATGTTCGGGATCGGTCGGCCCATACAAGGCGACCACCGGCCGGTTCAGGCTCGACGCAATGTGCAGCAAGCCCGAATCGTTCGCCACCACGGCCGCTGCGCGCGCAATCAAGGCGATCGCTTCGTCGAGCTGGGTCTGGCCGGCGAGGTTCAGCATGGCGGCCGCCGCGGGGCCCGCGTGCGCCACGACTTCATCGCAGGTCTCGCGATCCTTGGGAGAGCCGAGCAGCGCGATCCGCGCGTCCGCCTGCTGCACCAGGATCGCCTGCGCCAATTCTCCGAAGTGGCGCGGCGGCCAGCGCTTGGCCGGACCGAATTCGGCGCCCGGCGCGAACACGATCAGGGGACGCCCCGCCTCGACGCCATGGCGCGCGCAGGCCGCGGCGATGCGCTCATCCGGCACCTGCAGGCGCGGACGCGGCGCGGGGGCCAGCGGCGCGTTTGGCTCCAGCGCCAGCGCCGCATAGAACGGCACCATCGGCCGCGGCGGCGTGTCGTCCAGGTGCATGACGTTCACCAGGCCATAGCGCATCTCTCCCTTGTAGCCGACCCGGCGCGGTATCCCGGCCAGCCAGGGAATCAGCGCGTATTTCAGCGTGTTGGGGAGTACGTAGGCAGCGAGATAGCCGCGCGCGCGCAGCACCTGCGCATATTTCCAGCGCTCGCGCAGCTGCAGCGCCTTGTGCCGGAACGGCGTCTCGAGCACCGTGTCGACTTCCGGCACCGCGCGCCAGACCGGCGCCACCGAAGGCGGGGACAGCACGTCGATCGGGCGCTCGGGATGCTGCGCCTTCAGCCGCTGCAGCAGCGGCTGCGCCATCACCGCGTCGCCGATCCAGTTCGGCGAAATGACCAGCGTGCGCCCGTTCTTCATTGTTCGGCCGTCGTGGCCGCGAACTGCAGCCGGTAGAGATTGGCGTACATGCCGCCCTGGGCCAGCAGCTCGTCGTGGGTGCCCTGCTCGACGATGCGGCCGGCCTCCATCACCACGATGCGGTCGGCGCGCTCGATGGTGGACAGGCGGTGCGCGATCACGATCGTGGTGCGGCCCGCCATCAGGGTGTCGAGCGCGGCCTGGACGGCGCGTTCGGATTCGTTGTCGAGCGCGGAAGTCGCTTCGTCGAGGATCAGGATCGGCGCGTCCTTGTAGATCGCGCGCGCGATCGCCACGCGCTGGCGCTGGCCGCCCGAGAGGCGCATGCCGTTCTCGCCGATCATCGATTCGACGCCGTCCGGCAGGCGCGCCACCACGTCGGTGAGGTGCGCCGCCTTGATCGCCGCGGCCAGGCGCTCGTAGTCGATACGTTCGACGCCGTAGGCGATGTTGGCCGCCAGCGTGTCGTCGAACAGCACCACGTTCTGGCTCACCATCGCCAGCTGCGCGCGCAGGCTGGTCAGCTTGATGTCGCGGTAGGGCACGCCGTCGAGCAGGAGGCGCCCGCCCTCGGGGTCGTAGAAGCGCGTGACCAGGTTCACGAAAGTGGATTTGCCGCCGCCCGAGACGCCGACCAGGGCCACCGTCTTGCCGGGCTGGATGTCGAGCGACACGTCGTGCAGCGCCAGGCCGGGCGCGTTCGGATAGCGGAACGCCACGTTCTCCAGGCGCAGGTGGCCCTTCACCTCTTTCAGCTCAAGGGTGCCGGTGTCTTCCTCAACCTTCGAATCGATCATCTCGAACACGGTTTCGGCGGCGGCGATCCCGCGCTGCATCGGGCCGTTCACTTCGGCCAGCGATTTCAGGGGCGTCAGCAGCATCAGCATCATCGTCACGAACTGGGTGAACTCGCCGACCGTCATGTTCGAGCGGATCGCCAGCACGATCACCAGCGACAGGGTCATGGCGGTGGCGATTTGCGTGATCGGCGTGGTGGCGGCAAAGGCGACCGTGCTGCGCTGGGAGAAGCCGAGCAGCGCGGCGCTGCGCATGTCGAAGCGACGCCGCTCGTAGCGCTCGCCCGAGAACACGCGGATCACCTGGTGGCCGCGCGCCGCCTCCTCGACCACTTGCGTCATCTCGGCGGTGACGCGCTGGTTTTCGCGGTTCAGGCGGCGCAGGCGCTTGGTGGTCGTGCGCACGATGACGGCGGTCAGCGGCATGACGACGACGGCGACCAGGGTCAGTTTCCAGTTCAGGTAGAGCAAGGTGCCGAGCAGGCCGGCCACCACCAGCACGTCGCGAACAAAAGCGATGAAGACCGAGTTGATCATGTCGACCACCTGGCGCACGTCGCCGATTACGGTGTTGATGATCTTGCCGGTCGACTCCTCATGAAAACGCGCGACCGGCAGGCGCAGCAGGCGGTCGAACAGGCGCGCGCGCAAGTCGTTCAGCACCCGGCTGATCACCCAGTTGTTCAGGTAGGCGGTGGCGAAAGTGCCGATCCCGCGCAGGACGAAGATCGACACCAGGATGGCCGGGATCCACCACAGCGAAAAGTCGACCTTGTTGTCGAAGCCGCGGTCGAGCAGCAGCTGCAGCGCCTTGCCCAGCAGCGGCTGGGTTGCCGCCGTGAGCGCCATCGCCAGCAGCGCCATGTAGGCGCGGCCGCGGTAGGGGCGGATGAACGCCCACAGGCGTTTGACGATCGTACTGTTTTCCATAAAGTCCTTCAGTTGCGGGCGGCGCCCTGGCTTGGCGCACCCCAGGCGCGCACCTGCGCGGCCACTGCCTGCGGGGTGATCGCGCGCATGCAGGCGCAGGCGGCGGGGTCGGCGCAGGCGGCGCAGGGTTGCGGCGCGACCAATACCGTGGCTTGCGCGCCGAGCGCGCCCCAGCGCGCCGGATCGATCGGTTTGATCGGCGGGAACAGCCCCAGGGTCGGCCGGCCCAGGGCGGCGGACAGGTGCAGCGGCCCGGTGCCGCTCGCTACCAGGCCGTCGCAGGCGCCGATCAGGGCGACCAGGCCGTCCAGACTGAGCGCACCGCACAGGTTACTGACGTTTGGCAGCGCCAGCAAGTCCGGCGCCTGTTGTGCGAGCAGGCGTCCCTCGGCTTGGCTGCCGGTGACGAACAGGCGAATGTCCGGCGTCGCCGCGAGCTCGCGCGCCAGCGCCGTGTAATGGTCGAGCGGCCATTCGCGCCCGTTGCCGTTCGATTTCGGGTGCAGGATGACGTGGCGTTTGCCGTGTTCCAGCAGGGCGTCGACGGCGGGGTCGCGCGGCGCGGCCAGGCCGTACAGGGCCGGGATCTCGCCAAGGGGCGGCAGATGGTCGATGCCGAGCGGGCGCAGCAGGGCGAAGTTCAGCTGCGCTTCGTGCAGGTCCGACTTCACGCGGCTGAAGTGGGCCAGCCGGTTGCAGGTGAACCAGTGGTAGACACGGTGGCTGGTGCCGACCCGGTTCGGCACCCGGGCGCGGCGCGCGGCCTTGGCCAGGCGCCGGTCCGGATAGGCGAAGATCACGGTGTCGTAGCCGCCTTCCTTGAAGAAGGCTTCGAGCTCCCCCGCTTCTTCCACCGCGATCACGCGATCCAGGAAGCGGCAATGGCGCATCGCCGGCGCGACGTAGGCGCGGCACAGCAGGTCGACCTGCGCCTGCGGGAAGCGCGACTTCAGGTAGCCGGCCAGCGGCAGGGTCAGGACGACGTCACCGATGTTGTCGGTGCGGCAGATCAGGATACGTTCAGGTGCGAAGCGCATGGGGAACCTGGGAAGCGTTGGAGGCGGACTGCGCTGCCAGGCAGAACCCTGCCAGCACGCACACCATGGTCGCGTAGAACGCCTGGGTCCTCATCAGCCAGAACATCACGTCGGTCAGGCCGAAGGCGACGAAGAGGATCACGAGCAGCATGCCGGCCAGCGCGGGGGCGGCCGCGGCCTGCGGGCCGTGGTGCAGCATACGCGAAAAGAAAACGAAAGGCGCGCCGTACATCAGCAGCAGGAAAACCAGATCGAGCAGGCCGCCGGTGGCGAGCGTGTGCAGCACGTCGTTATGCGCGCTGCTGTAGGTGAGCGCGATGCTGTGTTGCAGCCGCCCTTCCTTCTCGAAGGCCAGCAGGGTGGGACGGAAGTTCTCGCGCCCGACGCCGGCAAACGGGTGCTCGGCGATCATCATGCCGGCCGCCTTCCACAACTCGAGGCGGGTGCCGACGTTGGTGCTGGCATCGTGCACGCTGTAATAGCGCTCGACGTCCGACACGGCATCGGCGGCCCGGCCCGCGATGCCGGTCTGCGGCACCAGGTAGCCGACCGCGCAGGCCAGCAGCACCAGGCCGACCACCCAGCGCATCGTCTTGCCGTGCATGCGGCTGCCGTATTTGAGCATCGGCCACAGCACCAGCAGGAAACCGAGCCAGGCGCCGCGCGAGCCGGAGAAGATCGCCGCCAGCATGCCGCACAGCAGGGCCAGCGGCGGCAGCCAGGCCAGGCGCGTGCCGCGGAAATCCGACAGCGCGCAGAAGGACATGACGCCCATCGCCACCGCCAGGTCGCCGTAGGTGATCGCATGGTGGGTGATGCCCGTCACCCGCTCTTCGCCCAGCACCACGAACTGCCAGCCGCCCTGGACGGCCGCGACGATCGTGCCGATGCACATGCCGACCCAGAACAGGCGGATATTCGGGCGCAGGATACCGACGAAGCCGATGCAGGCCAGCGCGAACAGCAGCCGCGAGGGCCCGTCCATGACGTTGATCGGATGGCCGAACCAGAGCATGCGCAGCAGCGTGACCAGCACGAAGCCGCCGAAGCCGAGGAAGATATAACGGAGTACGCGCGCGTGGGTGCGGTGGAAGTCTGTGAAGCCGCGCCGCACCAGCAGGCCCAGCGACAGCAGCACCAGCAGCAGGGTCAGGTGCACGCCGAAGTTGGTCGTCAGCGCGGAGGCCGACAGCAGCAGCATGAGCCAGCTTGCCCAGGTGCTGGCGCGGTCGTTCGCGCGCGCGGGCGCTGCCGGTCTTGTTGTTTCCATCGTCATTGGGCGGCGCCGGGCGCGGCGTGTGGAGAAGGCCGGATTATAGACGAAGCGCCTGCGCGCAGGGCTTGCACGTCAATACTCGACCGCCACGTCCTTCGCTCCCAGCGTCAGCTCCAGCGCCTGCTTGAGCGCATCCGACGGCGCCACGCGCCATTCGTCGCCCAGCTGCACGATGCAGTCCACGTTCTGCGGCTTGATGCGCAGGCTGACCGGCAGGCCGTCCGGGTTCTTATACGGCGCCAGCACTTCGGCCAGCTTGGCCGGGCTGGCCGTGCAGGCCAGGTCCATCTCCAGCTTGTGGCCGTAGTGGATACGCGAGGCGGCAATGTCGAACACCTTTTCGGCCGTGATGCGCAGGCCGCCGTTGAAGCGGTCTTCCGACACTTTACCCACCACCATCAGGAATTCGTCTTCCTTGAAGATGTTCTTATTGGCCTCGAACACTTCGTTGTAGACGGTGACCTCGACCACGCCGGTCTTGTCGTCGAGCGCGACGATCAGGATCTTGCCGCGCTGGGTCATCTGGGTGCGCACGCCGGTGATCACGCCGCACAGCATGCGCGGGTCGCGCGAGGGCTCCAGGTCCTTCAGCTTGGTCTTGGCGAAGCGGCGCACTTCCTGGGCGTAGGAATCGAACATGTGGCCCGAGAGGTAGTAGCCGAGCGCGATCTTCTCTTCGGCCAGCTTCTGCCGGTCGGTCCAGGGCGTCGCTTTCACGTATTCCGGCGGGGCCACGAGATCCGAGTCGTCGCCGCCGAACAGGCTGACCTGGTTGGCGGCGGCCGCTTCCTGGCCCGCCACTTCCATCGCGAAGCTGACCGAAGCGAGCAGGATCGCACGGTCGACGCCGAAGCAGTCCATGGCGCCGGCGCGGATCAAGGATTCGATGGTGCGGCGGTTGATCTGCTTGCGGTCGACGCGCTTGCAGAAGTCGAACAGGTCCTTGAACTTGCCCCCTTCCTTGCGCGCGGCGATGATCGCCTCGATCGCGCCCTGCCCCGCGCCCTTCACGCCGCCCAGGCCGTAGCGGATGTTCGACACCTGCTTGCCGGTGACGGACTTCGGCTCGCCTTCCGGCGTAAAGCGGTAATGCGATTCGTTGACGTCGGGCGGCAGCAGCGTGAGTTTACAGACGTCGATCGCGTCCTCGACCAGGATCTTGATCTTGTCCGTGTCTTCCATCGCCAGCGACATGTTGGCTGCCATGAAGGCGGCCGTATGGTGCACTTTCAGATAGGCGGTGTGATACGACAGCAGCGCGTAGGCGGCGGCGTGCGATTTATTGAAACCGTAGCCTGCGAACTTCTCCATCAAGTCGAAGATTTCGTCCGCCTTTTCCGTCGACAGGCCGTCCTTGGCGGCGCCGGCGCGGAAGATCTCGCGGTGCTCGGCCATTTCCTCGGCCTTCTTCTTGCCCATCGCGCGGCGCAGCATGTCGGCGCCGCCCAGCGAGTAGCCGCCGACGATCTGCGCCATCTGCATGACCTGCTCCTGGTAGACCATGATGCCGTAGGTCTCGGACAGGATCGACTCGGTACGCGGGTCGGGGTAGTCGAACTTCTCGCCGTGTTTACGCTTGCAGAAGTCGGGAATCAGGTCCATCGGGCCCGGACGATACAAGGCGACGAGCGCAATGATGTCCTCGAAGCGGTCGGGACGCGCATCCTTCAGCATGCCCTGCATGCCGCGCGACTCCAGCTGGAAGATCGCGACCGTCTTCGCATCCGACAGCAGCTTGTAGGACGGCCGGTCGTTCAGCGGCAGCGTCTCGAGGTTGAATTCGGCATCAAGCGGGTCGAGCGCGCGGATGTAGTTCACGGCGCGGTCGAGGATGGTCAGCGTAGTCAGGCCCAGGAAGTCGAACTTCACCAGGCCGACGGCCTCGACGTCGTCCTTGTCGTACTGCGAGACCACGCCGGCGTCGCCGCCCTGGGTGTAGAGCGGACAGAAGTCGGTCAGTTTGCCCGGCGCGATCAGCACGCCGCCGGCGTGCATGCCGATGTTACGGGTGATGCCCTCGACCTGCTGCGCGAGGTCCAG
Organism: Massilia sp. Mn16-1_5; assembly: GCF_004798585.1. Classification (GTDB taxonomy): domain Bacteria; phylum Pseudomonadota; class Gammaproteobacteria; order Burkholderiales; family Burkholderiaceae_D; genus Telluria. Next base: position 39,467 of record NZ_PPXQ01000003.1, on the reverse strand, counting down.
CACCTGCTTCACCTCTTCTTCGTTCTCGAGGCGCTCCTTGAGCAGCGGTTCCTCTTCGATCGCTTCGGCGATCGAGACCGGCTTACCGGGCTTGAACGGGATCAGTTTCGAAATACCGTCGCAGAAGTTGTAGCCGTAGTCGAGCACGCGGCCGACGTCGCGGATCGCGCCCTTGGCGGCCATGGTACCGAAGGTGGCGATCTGCGAGACCGCCTCGCGGCCATACAGGTCCTTCACGTGCTGGATGACGAGTTCGCGCTTTTCCTGGCAGAAGTCGATGTCGAAGTCGGGCATCGAGACGCGTTCCGGGTTCAGGAAGCGCTCGAACAGCAGGTTGTATTTCAGCGGATCGAGGTCCGTGATCTTCAGCGCATACGCCACCAGCGAGCCCGCGCCCGAGCCGCGGCCCGGGCCGATCGGCACGCCGTTGTTCTTGCCCCACTGGATGAACTCCGCAACGATCAGGAAGTAGCCCGGGAACTTCATCTTGATGATGGTCTGGTTCTCGAACTCGAGGCGCGCCTCGTAGCGCGGGCGCTCGGCCTCGCGCTTGGCGGGATCCGGGAACAGCTGCACCAGGCGCTCTTCCAGGCCCTTCTTGGTTTCGGCGACGAGGAACTCGTCGATGGTCATGCCCGGCGGCGTCGGGAAGTCCGGCAGCTGCGGTTTACCGAGGGTGAGCACGACGTTGCAGCGCTTGGCGATTTCGACGGAATTGGCGAGCGCGCCCGGCAGGTCGGCGAACAATTCCGCCATCTCGGCCTGCGTTTTAAAACGCATCTCCTCGTTGAAGCGGCGCACGCGCTTGGCGTTGGCCAGCATCTCGCCTTCGGCGATACAGGTGCGCGCCTCGTGGGCGATGAATTCGTCCTTGCTGATGAACTGCACCGGGTGCGTTGCGACCACCGGCAGCCCGAGGCGCGAAGCCAGCGCCACCGAATGGCGCACGGCCTGCTCCTGGTTGGCTTGCCCGGCGCGCTGGATCTCGATGTAGAAGTGGCCCGGGAAGATGCGTGCCCAGCGCTCGGCATTGCGCTCGGCGCGTTCGATGTCGCCGTTGTCGATGGCCTGGCCGACGTCGCCGAAGCAGGCGCCCGAGAGCACGATCAGGGCGTTCGCCTGGTTGACCTCCGGCTCCAGCGTCGAGACCGACGTCGCCAGCGCTTCCAGCCATTCGACGCGGATTTCGGCCCGGCCTTTGTACTGGTTGGTGAGCCAGGCTTTCGACAGCAGCTCGCACAGCTGCAGGTAGCCGGTGCGGTTCTTCGCAAGAATCAGCAGGCGCGACGGCTTGTCGCGGTTGTCGTCGTTGGTGATCCAGGCGTCGACCCCGACGATCGGCTTGATCCCCTTCCCGCGCGCCGCCTTGTAGAAGCGCACCATGCAGAACATGTTGGCAAGGTCGGTGACGGCGAGCGCCGGTTGCTTGTCCTTGGCGGCGGCGCCGACCAGGTCGTCGATGCGTACCAGGCCGTCCACGATCGAGTATTCGGAGTGGACGCGCAGGTGGGTGAAAGTCGGGGAAGTCATACCGTATTTTAACCCGGCGGCGGCTCATCGGCAGCGCCGGCGGACGCAGTTGCAATCAGACAACAACGTGTTTTGGAGACCGCCTCTTATAATACTGTCCATGCCATTCGCACCCTGCTCCCTGTCCCGATGACGCTGCCGCCCGCGCGCGAAACCGCGTCCCCTACCCTGCTCGAACTACTGACGGCCGATGCAGCCGCCGGCACGATCGCCGTTCTGCCGCCGTCCCGTCCCGCCACGATGCCGACGAGCGCGCCGATCGCCCGTGCCGGCCTGGCCGCGCCCCTGCTGCTGGCCGCGCGCCTGGTGCTGCGCCGGCCACGGGTGCGCCAGCTGGCGCTGCGCATCCTGAAGCGCTTCCCCGGCCTGTACGCACGCGCTTACGAGATGATGATGGCCTCCGGCAGCGCCCCGTCCGCGCCCGTGCAGGCCGATCCCGGCCAGGTCGACACGCTGTCGCCGCGCGCGAACACGATTTTGCGTACGCTGCACCGCCTGCAGGACGTGCCGCCACGTCCCGCGGGCGCGCGTCCGCGCCTGGCCTTCATCGCGCCGATGCCGCCCGAGCGCACCGGCGTCGCCACCTATTCGGTCGAACTGCTGGCCGAACTGGGGGCCCACTTCGAGATCGAGCTCGTGGTCGCCCAGCCTGAGGTGTCGCTGCCTCCCGCGCTGGCCCATTTGCCGGTGCGCCAGGCCGCCTGGTTCGCCGAGCATGGCGGCGAGTATGACCAGGTGCTCTACCAGTTCGGCAACAGCCCCTTCCACAGCCACATGTTCGCCCTGCTGGCGCGCTTTTCCGGTGTCGTCGTGCTGCACGACTTCTTCCTCGGCGGCGCGCTGGTGCATGCCCAGATGAGCGGCGGCGATCCGCGCGCCTGGGGCGACGCCCTCTTGCACTCGCACGGCTACGCCGCCGTGCGCACCACGCAGACGGCCGAGGGACGCGCGCAGGCCCACAAGGACTGGCCGGCCAGCCTGCCGGTGCTGGAAAACGCGACCCGGGTCATCGTCCATTCCCGGCATGCGCGCCAGCTTGCGGCCGACTGGTTCGGCCCCGGCATCACGGACAAGATCGACGTGATTCCCCATCCGCGCACGCCGCCGGCGCAGATCGACCGCGCCAGCGCACGCGCCGCGCTCGGCATCGATCCCGACACCTTCCTCGTCTGCAGCTTCGGCTTCGTCGCGCCGAACAAGCTGACCCACGAGCTGCTGCGCGCCTGGATCGGCTCCAGCCTGCACCTTGAGCGCCGCTGCGCGCTGGTACTGGCCGGCGCCAACCACGACAGCCCTTACGGCGTCGAGGTCGAGGCCCTGATCCGCAGTGCCGGACCAAGCGCCAACATCCGCATCGCCGGCTGGCTCGACGCCGAGGTGTATCGCCAGTACCTGCAGGCCGCCGACGTGGGTGTGCAGTTGCGTACGAATGCGCACGGCGAAAGCTCGGGCGCGGTCCTCGACTGCATGAACTACGGCTTGCCGACGATCGTCAACGCGAATGGGTCGATGGCCGAGTTCCCGCCGGACGCGGTCTGGCGCCTGCCGGATGCGTTCGAGGAGTCGGAATTGCGCGCGGCCCTGGAAACCCTGCGCGCCGATCCGGCACGGCGCGCGGCTTTGGGCCAGGGTGCGGTGGCACTGCTCGACGCCCGGTTCCGCCCTGCCCGCTGCGCCGGATTGTATTTGTCGACGCTGGCATCGGCACACGCGGCCGGTGAGGCGCGGCACACGGCCTGGCGCGCGGCGCTGGCCCAGGCGCAGGACGAGACCGCGCTGCGGCGCCTTGCCGCGGCGCTGGCCGAACAGGAAGCGTCGGCGCGGCGCCAGCTGCTGGTCGACGTCAGCGCCTGGGCCGCGCCCGGCGCCGTACCCGATCCGCTCGCCGCGCGCCAATTGGCGGAGCTGCTGGCGCAAGCGCACGCCGGATGGCGGATCGAACCGGTGTTCCTCGATACCGCGATCTTGCAATGGCGCCAGGCGCGCAATGCCACCGGACGCCTGCTTGGCCTGGGCTGGGCGGAACAGGACGAGCCGGTGATCGACGTCCACGCCGGCGACGTCTTCTATGCGCCGGACGCCGCGTCCGCCGCCGTGGCTGCGGCCTTCGACGCCGGGCTGCTGGCCGCCTGGCGCGCCCGCGGCGTCAGTATCAACCTGTTAATGCGCGGCGCGGACGATGCTGCATTGCCGCCCGCGGCGGCCGCGGCCGACCGCCTGCTGTGCCTTTCGGAGGCGATTGCACAACAGTTGGCAGCCCGATCCGCAGCCTGAGGCCGTCCGAGGCCGGCACAGCAATTTCCGCCGGAGCCCGACGGCTTATAATAGCGGTTGACCAGAATTGAGCTACTTGGCAATCATGCAAACCACCACCAACCAAACGTCTGCGGCGACGGCAGCACCGGCCACGGGCCACTACGTCAACATCGCCGCCTACAAATTCGTCAGCTTCGACGACACCGAAGAAAAACGTCCGGAGTTCCAGGCGATTTGCGCGGAACTGAAGCTGCGCGGCACCATCCTGCTGACGCCGGAAGGCATCAACATGTTCCTGTCCGGCCTGCCGGCCGACATCGAGGCGTATCTCGCCTGGCTGCGCCGCGACCCGCGTTTCGCCGACATCGAAGTGAAATACAGCTATTCGGACGAGCAGTCGCACAAGCGCATGCTGGTGAAGATCAAGAAGGAGATCATCACCATGCGTATGCCGCTGATTAAGCCGGAACTGGGCCGCGCGCCGTCGGTCGAAGCGGCCACGCTCAAGCGCTGGCTCGACCAGGGCCACGACGACAAGGGCAAGCCGGTCGTGATGGTCGACACCCGCAACGACTTCGAGGTCGACGTCGGCACCTTCGAGAACACGGTCGACTACCGCATCGCCAAGTTCACCGAGTTCCCGGAGGTGATCGCGGCGCACAAGGACGATTTCGCCGGCAAGACCGTGGTCACCTTCTGCACCGGCGGCATCCGCTGCGAAAAGGCGGCGATCCACATGCAGAACATCGGCTACGACAATGTCTACCAGCTGGAAGGCGGCATCCTCAAGTATTTCGAGGAAGTCGGCGGCGCGCACTACACGGGCGACTGCTTCGTCTTCGATTACCGCACCGCGCTCAATCCGAAGCTCGAGCCGACCGTCACCACCCAGTGCTTCGCCTGCCGCGCCGTGGTGACGCCGCGCGAGCAGCTGTCGCCGCAGTATGTGTACGGGGTGTCGTGTCCGCATTGCGCGGATACGCCGGCGGCCTGACGATGGCGCGCGCGAAGCGGTTGTTGCGCCAGGCGATCAAGTCGGCGGCCCTGCGTGTGGTTGCGTTTGTCGTGGCGCGCCCGCGGCTGGACGAATTCCTGCGCCGCCAGATCTACCGTTTCCCCGCCCTTGCGGGAAGGGTACGCGCGGCCGTTGCCAACTCGCGGCGGGCAGACTGGCAGAGCCTGCCTGTTTTGCTGGCCGATGAAGCCGAATTGAGCGAAAGCGCGCGCCAGGTCCTCCAGGACCTGCGTCGCAGCCTGGGCCGTACCCGCACTCCGTAACCCGACTTTCGATTCCATGCGTATTCTCCTCGACCTGCAAGCCTGCCAGGCTTCCAGCATGCACCGTGGCATTGGCCGCTATTCGATCGCGCTGGCACAGGCCATGGCGCGCCAACGCGGCCGGCATGAGCTGCATATCGTCCTCAACGAGGAGTACCCCGACAGTGTCGATGCCCTCAGGAGAGCCTTCCAGGACCTGGTTCCGCCGTCGCATATCACGACCTTTGCCACGCCCGTGCCTGCTAGCGAAGTCGATCCGCGCAATGCCTGGCGCGTACGCGCCGCCGAACGAGTCCGGGAACATCACCTCGCCAGCTTACGCCCCGATGTGGTGCACGTCGCCAGCCTGTTCGAGGGCCTGAGCGACAATTCGGTCACTTCCGTGCCGGCCGACGCAGGCCGCTTCGACACCGCCGTCACGCTCTACGACCTGATTCCGCTGATGCGCAAGGAGCGCTACCTGAGCGATCCGAACGTCGCAGCCTGGTATTACCGCAAGCTCGACGGCATGAAGAAAGCCGGGCTGCTGCTGGCCATTTCCGGCTCGGCGCGCCAGGAAGGCATCGATTTGCTCGACCTGCCGCCCGAGCGGATCGTGAACATCTCGTCGGCAGTCGACGCGAGCTTCCGCCCGCGCAGCCTCGCGCCCGGGGCGCGCGCCGACCTGCTGGGGCGCCACGGCCTGCGCCGCCCCTTCATCATGTACACCGGCGGCATCGACTACCGCAAGAACATCGAGGGGCTGATCGAGGCCTACGCGCGCCTGCCCGGCGCACTGCGCGCCCAGTACCAGCTCGCCGTCGTCTGCAGCATCCAGGAATCGGACCGGCTACGCCTGCAGCGCCTGGCCGCCAGGCTGAAGCTGGCCGAGGACGACCTGGTCCTGACCGGCTTCGTCTCGGACGACGATCTGATCTCCCTGTACAACACCACGGCGCTGTTCGTGTTCCCATCCCTGCATGAAGGTTTCGGCCTGCCGGCCCTGGAAGCGATGGCCTGCGGCGCGCCGGTGATCGGATCGAATACCAGCAGCATTCCGGAAGTGATCGGCCGCGTCGACGCCATGTTCGACCCGGCCAGCATTGAGGCGATCAATGGCGCGATTGCCCGCGTATTGCTCGATCCGGCCTTGCAGGCCGACCTGCGCTCCCACGGCCTGGCCCAGGCAGCCCGGTTCTCCTGGGACGCCAGCGCGCAGCGCGCCATCGCGGCGTTCGAAAACTTGCACGAGCGCCGGGCCGGATCGGCGCGGGTGGCGGCCGCTGTCCCTGCGACCGTGCGCAAGCCACGCCTCGCCTATGTCTCGCCGCTGCCGCCGCAGCGCTCCGGGATCGCCGTCTACAGCAGCGACCTGCTGCCCGAGCTGGCGCGCCATTACGACATCGTGCTGATCCTGGCCCAGGCCAGCATCGACGATCCGCGCCTGGATCCCGGCTTCGAACAGCGTTCCGTGGAATGGTTCGACGCCCATGCCCATACCTTCGACCGCATCCTCTACCAGTTCGGCAATTCCGCCTTCCATACGCACATGTTCGGGCTGCTGGAGCGCCATCCGGGCGTCGTCGTGCTGCACGACTTCTTCCTGAGCGGCGTCATCAGCCATGACGAAGCCGAGCATCCCCTGCCCAACCAGTATTGCCGCTCACTTTACCTGGCGCACGGCTACGGCGCGCTGGCCGAGGAAAAAGAGACTGGCCGCGCCGCGTCGGTCATGAGCTACCCGTGCAACAAGACCGTGCTCGACCGCGCTACCGGCGTCATCGTGCATTCCTCGCATGCGCTGACGCTCGCAAACCGCTGGTACGGCCCCGGCTTCGCCGAGCACTGGCGCGTGATGCCGCTGGTCTGCCTGCGCCCCGGCGCCGGTGACGACCGCCAGGCCGCCCGCGCCGAGCTCGGCTTCGCCGACGACGATTTCGTCGTCTGCTCGTTCGGCATCCTGTCGGCGCCCAAGTGCAACGACCGGCTGGTCGAAGCATGGATCGACAGCAACCTGGCGCGCGATCCGCGCTGCCTGCTGGTCTTCGTCGGAGAGGTCGCTCCCGGCCGTTTCGGCATCGCCCTGCGCGACCGCATTGCCGCGCACCCGCGCATCCGCATCACGGGCTATGCCAGCCCGGCCCTGTATCGCCGGCACCTGGCCGCGGCGGATGCCGCCGTGCAATTGCGTGCAGGATCACGTGGCGAAAGTTCAGGTGCCTTCCTCGACTGCCTTTCCTTCGGCCTGCCCACCATCGTCAACGCACATGGCTCGTCCGCGGAAGTGCCCCAGGAAGCCTGCCTGCGCCTGGAGGACGCCTTCAGCCAGGAGGCGCTGCGCCAGGCGCTCGAGCAGCTCCACGGCGATGCCGCGCTGCGCCGGCGCATCGGCAGTGCCGCGGCGGCGCATATGAACGCGAAGCACGGCCACGATCATGTAGCGGCGCTGTACCACGACGCCATCGAGCACTTTGCGCATGACAGCCGCGGTGCGGCGGAACAGGCCCTGCTGGCGTCGATTGCCGCCTTGGGCAGTGACGCTGCGGAATCCGACCTGCTGCAAACGGCTGCGGCGATTGCCGCCAACCGTCCGCGCACCGGCCTGCGCCAGCTGCTGGTCGATGTCGGCAGTGTCGACGCAAGCGCCACATCCGCTGAAGGCACGCTGATCCGGGCCCTGATCGCGCAGCCACCGGCCGGATGGCGCATAGAGCCGGTCCGCCACGACGGCAAGCGGCACCGCTATGCACGCCGCTTCACGCTCGACCTGATCGGCCGCGCGGACCTGCTGATGGAAGATGCCGTCGCCGAAGCCGGCGCCGGCGACCTGCTGCTGGCGCTCGGCCATGGCGCCGGCGCCGTGATGCCGCCGAAATGGCGCGCACGCGGGGTGGCCTGGCTGCAGGTCGACGCGGCCGCGACAGCGGACGCCCCGGATCTCGAAAGACGGATCGCAGGGGCATGTGAAGCAGCCAGCCCGGCTCAGGGGCAGCACATGGCTGCTCTATAATATTGCCCTGTCAATCAACCACAAACGATTTCATGCCGCCCGTCATCCGATCCGCCGCTCCTGTCGCTCTTTTCGTCCTGCGCGCGCCATGAACGCCGGGCTCGAGGCAAGCGCCCTCCTGGCGGTACTGCGCACGCAGCCCGCCGGCCAGTACCTGGAAGTCGGACCAGCCGGCGCGCTGGCGTCCGGTGTGACGCGCGAATTCGACCAGGCGGGCTGGCGCGGGCGACAGCTGACGCTCGCCGACGGCGGCGCCGGGATCGACGACTTACTGGCTGCGGCAGGCGACGCGCGGGCTCACTGGATGGTGGTGCGCGGCGATGCCGCCATGCGCGCCCTCGAAAGCTGGCAGGGGCGCGCCTGCCGCCCTCTGGTGGTGCTTGTCGAAACCGGGCCGCTCGCCTTCCCGAGCGTTCATGCGCCGGCCTGGCGCGACACCCTGACGCGTAATGGCTACCTGTTCGCCGTCAGTGACGCCGGCTTCCACCACTTCGTGCGCAGCGACCAGCCCGCACTCCATGCGCGCATCGCCGAATATGCGAGCCTGGCCTGGCGCGAGCAGCTGCAGGCGAGCCGTCGCGCGCTGGCACTGGCGCAACGCGAAGCCGAGCAGGCACGCAGCGCCTTGTTGACGGCGCAGGCGAACGGCATGGCGGCCAATGCGCGCGCTACGATGCTGCAACAACAGATCGACGCCATCTACGCGAGCACCTCCTGGCAAAGCACGAAATTGCTGCGCTGGAGCGGACGCTTGCGCCGGGAGCCGGGCCCGGCCTTGCGCCAGTTGCGCAGCGTTGCACGCGTGCGGCTGGCGGCGCTGGTGCGCAAGCTGCTGGCGCGCGCGGCGGCCAGGGTCGAGGCCAGTCCCGGCCTGCGCCATCGCGTCGCCGTACTGGCAAGCCGCCATCCCGTCCTGACGCGGCGGGTGAAAGACCTGCTGCGGCCGGGCACGCCCTTGTCGAACGCAATCGCCCAGACGCTGCCCCCGCCAATCGACCCCAACAACATCATCGGGCCGCAGTTCAAGACGCTGCTGCTCGACGAACTCGGCCGTGGCCAGCCGCCCTCGCCCGACTAAGGATTTTCGCTTGCGCCTGATATTCGACCTCTTTCCCTGCCAGACCGAATCCCGCCTGCGCGGCATTGGCCGGTACTGCCTGTCGCTGGCAAAAGCAATGGCCGCCGAACGCGGCCAGCATGAGCTGCGCCTGTTTGCCAACGGCCTGTATCCCGACAGCGCAGCGGAACTGCGTCATGCCTTTGGCGCCCTGGTGAGGCCGGGCGCCCTGTCGTCGTACACCCATCCGCCGCTCAGCGCCGCGGGCCTCGACGGCCCGGAAGAAGAGAGCGTGGCGTCGGCGATCATTCAGGCCGCCTACCAGGCCGCACGCGCCGACGCGACGCTGTGCGCCAGTCCTTTCGAGGGATGGTGCGAGCGCGGCATGGCGGCACAGCCGGATCCCTCCCTGCCCGGCGGCCTGCGCGTGGCGATCCTGTACGACTTCATTCCCCTGTTGTTCCAGGACCAGCACCTGACGCCCTCGCCAGCCTACGCCGACTGGTACCGCCGCCGCCTCGACGGCCTGCGGCATGTCGACCTGTTCCTGGCCATTTCGGAAGCCACGCGCGCCGATGCCATTCGGCTGCTTGGCGTTGCGCCCGAACGGGTGGTCAATATCGGCGGCGCGGCCGATCCGCACTTCCGTGTGCAGACGGACCGCGAAGCTGTCGCCGCCGCCGTACAGCGGCTCGGCGTCACCCGCCCCTTCGTCCTGTACACCGGCAACGGCGACTACCGCAAGAACCTGGGTGGCATGCTGCAGGCCTATGCGCAGCTCGATCCGATGCTGCGCCGCAGCCACCAGCTGGTAGTGAACCAGGTCGGCGACATCGGCCAGTTCCGCGATCGGATGCGCGAGGCAGGACTGGGCGACGACGAGGTGGTCATCACCGGCCGCGTCGACGACAGCGACCTCGTTGCGCTGTACAACGCGTGTACCGTCTTCGTCTTTCCATCCCTGTACGAAGGCTTCGGCCTGCCGGTGCTGGAAGCGATGCGTTGCGGCGCGCCCGTGATCGCAGCCGATAATTCGTCGATTCCAGAAGTGCTGGAGCGGGAAGACGCCCTGTTCGACGCGTCGAGCCCGGGCAGCATCGCCGCCAGCCTAGGCAGAGTCCTGGCCGACCACGCCTGGCGCGCCGAACTGGCACGCCACAGTCTCCAGCGTGCGCCTGCCTTCAGCTGGGCACATAGCGCACAACGCGCCTGGGACGCGATCGAACGCGCGCAGGCGGCCCGGCCGCCCGCCGCGGGCCTGAACATCGCGGTGGTCGACGCCGCCGGCAGTGATGCAACCCGGACCGTACTCGCCGGGCTGGAGCAGCATCACGTTCTGGTCTTCTTCGACGCAGGCGACCTCGTCGCCACGGGCCTGCCCGGCGCTGCCGAACGTGCCCGCGCCGCCCTCGGCGCGCGCCTCAACAGTTTCGACGCCGTGCTGTATGTCGCCGGGACCGACGCGCTGTCTCCGGCCTTGGTGCAGCTGATGCGCAGCGCGCCCGGCGTGCTGTGGCTGGCCGGCGCGGCCACGGACGTGCCGGCGCATGCGCCCGACCCCGGCCTGCTGCTGCGCGACGCCGGCCTCCAGGGCTTGCATGCCTGGCTGTCGACCGGTACGGCGCTGCCGCCGACACGCAGCATGCACGAGGCGCTGCATGCGCTGGCGGTTGACGACGGCGGCACGGCGCTTGCCTTGCGGCGCCGCCATGGCCCGCTCCTGCCACCGCTGGCCTCGCTCGACGTGGCCTCCAGCACCGCCGGCGAGCAGGCCGCGCAGCTCGCCGCGCTGCTTGTCGACGCCCATGGCCGCCACCGGCGCGCCATTGCGGCCCGCATCGCCGCCGCCTGGCGCCAGCGGCCGGCGCGTCCCGATGAAGTGGAGGCCGTCGCCGCGCACGTCCAGGCCAACCTGATGAGCGGGCATGCGCCACGGCTGCTGATCGATGTCACCCAGCTGGTGCGAACCGACGCCCTGAGCGGCATCCAGCGCGTGGTGCGCAACATCGCGCGCGAGCTGTGCCTGCTCGGCAGCGACCTGCCGCCGATCGAGCTGGTGCACTTGCACGAAGGCGGCCTGCGCCGTGCCGGCGCGATCGCGGCGCGCCTGCTCGGCCATCCAGCCGACGCGGTACCCGACGGCGTCATCGACATTCATCCGGGCGACCTGCTGTTCATGATCGACTCGTCATGGGAACAGTATCCGCAATTCGTTCCAGTCTTCGAGAGCGTGCGCCGGCTGGGCGGGCGCATCGTCACCGTCATCTACGACCTGATCCCGCTGCGCATGCCGCAGTTCTGCAGCGCGGGCCTGGTGGCGGTATTCGGGCGCTGGTTCGGCATGGCCGTGCAGCACAGCGACATGTTGCTGTGCATCTCAGACGCGGTGCGCGCCGACGTCGCGCTCTACCTGGACCAGCACGGCATGCGCCCCGCGCACCGCCTGCAACTGGAATACTGGCGCCTCGGCGCCGACATCGTCCCGGAAAGCCATGACCAGGCGATCCGTCCTGAAGTGGCGGCCATGGCGGCCGACACGGCCAGCCCGCTGTTCCTGATGGTCGGAACGATCGAGCCGCGCAAAGGTCATAATGCAGTGCTCGATGCCTTTGATGCGTTGTGGGCCCAAGGCTGCGACGCGCGCCTGTGCCTGGCGGGCAAGGAAGGCTGGGAGGTCGACGAACTGATGCGCCGCATCCGGCATCATCCCGAGCTGAACCGGCGCCTGTTCTTCGTCGAGCGCTTCACCGATGCCGAGATCAACCTGTGCTACAGCCGCGCGCAAGCCCTGCTGGCGGCATCGGTCGCGGAAGGTTACGGCTTGCCGATTGTCGAAGCGGCGCAACATCGGGTGCCGGTGATCGCCACCGACATTCCGGTGTTCCGCGAGGTCGCCGGGGCCGGCGGCGCCTATTTTCCGCTGGGCGACCGCGACGCCCTGATGGCGCTCGTGCGGCGCTTCTGCACGCTCAGCGTAGCCGAACGGCAGGCGCTGGCGGACCAGGTGGAGATCCTGAGCTGGCGCGACAGCGCACGCCAGGCATGGCGGAAACTCGCCCTTTCTTATGCTTAGCAGCTAAGAATTGCTTACAGAAAAATTGTCGCACTAGCGAAGTCAGCAGGTTACAATGCCCCCCTTTGATTGTTGTCGTATTTTAAATAATGAGTAACCGTTCTACTGCGAGCGCCGTGCTGGATATCGTCGCCGCCATCAAGCGCATGCCGCTCGTCGGCGTGCTCGGCTGGCAAGACGTGCGTGCGCGCTACCGCCGCTCCGCGCTCGGCCCGTTCTGGATCACACTCAGCATGGGCGTCATGATCGGCACGATCGGCATTGTGTTCGGCCAGATCTTCAATTCGCCCATGCAGGAATTCCTGCCCTTCCTGACGATCGGGATGATTTTCTGGACCTTCATCGCATCGGTGGTCACCGAAGGGGCAACCGGCTTCATCAGCGCGGAAGGCATCATCAAGCAATTGCCGATCCCGCTCTTCGTCCACATCATGCGCATGATCTGGCGTAATTTCCTGATCCTGCTGCACAACCTCGTCATTTTCCCCATCGTGCTGCTCATCGTCGGCAAGCCGCTGGGATGGGTCGCGCTGCTGAGCATTCCCGGGCTGCTGCTCGACCTCCTCAACCTTGGCTGGATCGTGCTGATCCTCGCCATCGTCTGCGCGCGCTATCGCGACCTGCCGCAGATGGTGACCAGCGTCCTGCAGGTGATCTTCTACCTGACCCCGGTCATGTGGATGCCGTCGCTGCTGCCCTCGCGTGCCGGCGCCTACCTGCTCGACCTGAACCCGGTATTCCACATGCTGGAAATCGCCCGTGCGCCCCTGCTCGGCCAGTTGCCGAGCACGACGAACTGGGTCGTCGCGGCCGTGATGGCCGTCCTGGGATGGGGCGTGGCCCTGTTGATCTTCGGCCGCTACAAGCGCCGTATCGCCTACTGGCTGTGAAGTGAATTATGGCGTCTATCGAATTCAAGGATGTTGCGGTCGATTTCCCGATCTATAACGCAAGCGGGCGCTCGCTCAAGAAGCGCCTGATCTCGGTCGCTACCGGCGGCCAGCTCGGTTCCGACCCGCTCGGCCGGGTGGTGGTGCGTGCGCTCGAAGGCCTGAGCTTTACGCTGCGCGACGGCGACCGCGTCGGCCTGCTGGGGCATAACGGCGCCGGCAAGAGCACCCTGCTGCGCCTGCTCAGCGGCGTCTACGTGCCTTCGCACGGCAGCGCCCATATCGATGGCGAGATCGGCTCGCTGATCGACATTTCGCTGGGCATCGACCCGGAAGCCACCGGACGCGAGAACATCTACCTGCGCGGCGCGCTGCTGGGCATGGGCAAGGCCGAACTGGCCCAGCGCATGGAAGAGATCATCGCGTTTTCCGAACTGGGCGATTTCATCGACATGCCCCTGCGTACCTATTCGACCGGCATGCACCTGCGCCTGGCGTTCGCCGTGTCGACCACCGTCCGTCCCGAGATCCTCCTGATGGACGAGTGGCTGGCCGTCGGCGACGAAGGATTCAAGCACAAGGCCGAGGAACGCATGCGCGAGCTGGTGCAGGCGACCAACATCCTGGTGATCGCCAGCCATTCGCGCGACCTCATCCTGGAAACCTGCAACCGGGTACTATGGCTGGAACACGGCAAGATTCGCATGGACGGTCCGGCCGCGGAAGTGGCCGCCGCTTATTTCGGACATTGAAATGGAACGAACCTATCGTACCGGCCTGAACATTGACGTTGCGCTGACGGCGGCGTCAAGGCGTGCTCTGGCCGCGGCCAGCCAGCCGTCCCAGGCCGCCGCCATGGCCGCCGTCGATGCGGGCGCAGCGGATGGCTCCGTCCCCCCAGCCACGCATGACATGACACGGCAGGACCTGCGCGGCCGCGTCAAGCGCTGGCTGCGCCGTCCGGCCGCAGCCGGATTCCGCCTGCTGAAACCGTTCCTGCGGCCGATCGCGTTTCGCACGCGTCGCTACCTGACCGAAGCACTGCATCAGGACACGCTGCGCATGCTGGCTGACACCCAGCGCGAAGTGCAGCGCGCCTCCTCCGATATGCTGCGCGAGGTGCAGTCCGCGCGTGAGATGCTGCGTCAGGAAATCCATGCCGTCCAGGCACGGCCAATGCAGGAGCAGCGCCACCTGTTCGCCGGCCTGTTGCAGGAGCAGCAGGCAACCCGCGACCTTCTGCGCAGGCTGTTGAATGAAGGCTTCCAGCGCAACGCCGCCGAAGTCATGAAGGCGGTCAGTATCGGCCAGACCCAGTTTGCCAATATCGCCGAGCAGGTGGCAACGACCCTGGCCCCGCGCCTGGACCGTCTTGAACAATATGGCTACGCCAGCGCGCGACGCTCAATGCTGCACTGCGCGGCCGGCGAAGTGATGGTCAAGACCGAAGTCGGCTATGTGATGTGCTCGGACAGCGACCTTGCGCTGCTGGCGTGCCTGGCCGACACGGGTGACCTCGAACGTGGCACCCGCCTGTTGATCGAACGCCTGCTGCAGCCTGGCGACACTTTCGTCGACGTCGGCGCCAACGTCGGCATGCACACGCTCGCCGCCAGTCGCGCCTTGCATGGCCAGGGCCGCATCGTCGCCTTCGAACCCTTCGCAGCTACCCGCCAGCTCCTCGAAAAGACTGTCTGGATCAACGGCCTCGACGCACTGACCGAGATTCATGGCAGCGCCGTATCGGACCACGAAGGCGTGCAGACCTTGTTCCTCGGCGCCAGCAGCGGTCACCATTCTCTCTACCAGCTCGCTGATGACGCGCCGGCGGAGGCGCGCGTCGACGTGTCGACGGTCCGGCTCGAATCGGTGATTCGCCCCGGACAAGCTGTCGCCCTGCTCAAGATCGACGCGGAGGGTGCCGAACTGGAGGTCCTGCGTGGCGCCCTCACCGTCGTTACTGCCAATCCCGACATCGCGTTGATCGTCGAATTCGGCCCTGCGCACCTGCGGCGCACTGGACAGAGGGGCTCGGACTGGCTCGCCGCTTTCACCCGCCTCGGCCTCGAGTACCGGGCGATCGACGCGGTCAGCGGGACCCTTAGCGACATCACCCTGGCGCAGCTCGAGGCAGCGGAATCGACCAATCTGTTGTTCGCCCGTCCGGGCGCAGCGCCATGGACCCGGATCGGGGTGCCAGCATGAAGCCGCCAGTAATCGTTGTCGGCGCCAGCGGGCACGCCAAGGTCTGCATCGAACTGCTGCAGGCCATTGGCGAGACCGTGTTGTGCTGCGTCGGCGCCGGTGACGACGGCGCGACCTGCCTCGGCATACCGGTCCTCGATGGCGACCACCACCTGGCGCGCTTACGTGACGAAGGCCAGTCCCGGGCTTTCGTCGCGCTGGGTTCGAACCGGCTGCGGGCGCGGCTCGGCGGGTATCTGCGCGAACTCGGCTTCGAACTGGTCAACGCCATCAGCCCGCACGCCGTCGTGTCGCCCTCGGCGACGCTCGGCAGCGGCATCGCCATCATGGCCGGCGCCGTTGTCAACGCGGATGCGACGATCGGCGACCTCGCCATCGTCAACACCGGCGCGACCGTCGACCACGATTGCATCATCGGCGTGGCCGCGCACGTGGCGCCGCAATGTGCGCTGGCTGGCAATGTCAGTATCGGCGACGGCGCCTTCCTCGGCGTCGGCTGCAAGGCGGTTCCTTGGGTCGAAGTTGGTGCGCAATCGACCGTCGGCGCTGGCGCCGTCATCATTTCTGCCATTCCACCGCGCGTCACCGCCGTCGGCGTACCGGCACGTGTCTTGAACAAACAACCAAACAAATAATCAGTTATGGAGCCATCAATGAGCCGCATTTCAGTTGCCCAGCCTACCCTTAACGGCAAGGAACGCGAGTATGTATTGGATTGCATCGATACGAGCTGGATTTCGTCGAACGGCAAGTACATCGGCCTGTTCGAGCGTGCTTTTGCTGATTTCTGCGGCGTCAAGCACGCGATTGCAACGAATAACGGCACGACCGCGCTGCACTTGGCGCTGATCGGCATGGACTTGCAGCCGGGCGACGAGGTGATCATCCCGACCGTGACCTACATCGCCACCGCGAACGCGGTGCGTTACTGCGGTGCGACGCCGGTGCTGGTCGACGTCTGCCGTGAAACGATGAATATCGATCCGGCCGCCATCGAAGCCAAGATCACCCCACGCACGCGCGGCATCATTCCGGTGCACCTGTATGGCCACCCGGCGGACATGGATGCGGTCAATGCCGTCGCCGAGAAGCACAAGCTGTGGGTGGTCGAAGACGCGGCCGAGGCACACGGCGCCGAAGTGCGCGGCCGTCGCGTCGGCGGCCTCGGCACCTGCGCGATCTTCTCGTTCTTCGGCAACAAGATCATCACCACCGGCGAAGGTGGCATGATCACCACGAACGACGACGCACTGGCCGAGAAGCTGCGCCTGTTCCGTGGCCAGGGTATGGACCCGCAACGCCGCTACTGGTTCCAGGTGATCGGCTACAACTACCGCATGACCAATATCCAGGCCGCCATCGGCACTGCACAAATGGAAACCATCGACCGCGCGATTGCCGACCGCAATACGCTGGCTGGTTGGTACAACGAAGCACTGGCCGACCTGAGCGGTGACTTGGTCTTGCCGACCGAGCAGTCGTGGGCCAAGCAGGTGGTTTGGATGTACACCGTCTACGTCAAGGAAGGCGGCGAAGCGCGGCGCGACAGCATCATGCGTGCGCTCGACGAAGCCGGCATCGAAACCCGTCCTGTCTTCTATCCGATGCATGTGCTGCCGCCTTACCTCGAGCAGACCACTTACCCGGTGGCAGACACCTGGGCCGGACGCGGCATCAACCTGCCTACCCATCAGGGCATGACGCGCGACGACGTGCAGCGCATCGCCGGACAGCTGCGCTCCCTGCTCGCGCGCGCATGAAGATTGCCCTGTGCTCCTCGTTCGTGCCTTTCCTGTATGGCGGGGCACGCAACATCGTCGAGTGGCTCCAGGCAATGCTCGAGAAAGAGGGCCACCAGGTCGAGCGCATCTATCTCCCGGAGATTGATGCGCCCGATTTGCTGTTCCAGCAAATGGCCGCCTTCCGCTGGATCGACCTGTCGGCCGCCGACCGCGTCATCTGCTTCCGGCCGCAATCGCACCTGATCCAGCACCCACACAAGATCCTCTGGTTCATCCACCACCTGCGCGTCTTCTACGACCTGTGGGACAGCCCCTATCGCGGCTTCGAGGACGACCTGCGCCACCGCGGGCTGCGCGACGCATTGCACCAGGCCGATACCGCGGCGCTGAAGGAAGCGCGCCACATCTTCACCAACTCGCAAGTCGTTTCCGACCGCCTCAAGCATTTCAACGGCATCGACAGCGAAGTGCTGTATCCGCCGGTGTTCGACGCGGAACGATTTCATTCGCGCGGCCTGAGCGACGAGATCGTGTACGTGTGCCGCCTCGAGCACCATAAGCGCCAGCACCTGCTGGTAGAGGCGATGGCGCAAACCCGTACCCCGGTGCGCCTGCGCCTGTGCGGCGCCAGCTCGGGCAGCGGCTATCCCGACGGCTTGAACGAACAGATCGTGCGCCTCGGCCTGCAGGACCGCGTGATCCTCGAAAACCGCTGGATTACCGAGGAGGAGAAAGTCGACTACCTGGCCGATTGCCTGGCGGCGGCCTACCTCCCGCTCGATGAGGATTCCTACGGCTACCCCAGCGTCGAAGCCAGCCATGCGCGCAAGGCGCTGCTGACGACGACCGACTCCGGCGGCGTTCTCGAGCTGGTGCGCGACGGCGACAACGGCTTCGTCGCCGAGCCGACCCCGCAGGCGCTGGCGGTGGCCATGGACAAGCTCTACGCCGACCGCGGCCGTACGGCGGCCATGGGCGAACGTGCGCTGGCCCGCCTCGACGAACTGAACATTTCCTGGTCCCACGTCGTGAAAAGGCTCCTCGCATGAAGGTGCTGATCGTAAATAACATGGCGCCCTTCGTCTGGGGCGGCGCCGAAGAACTGGCCGTCCACCTGCAGAAGAACGTGATCGCCGCCGGCCACGAGGCCGAAGTCCTGCGCATCCCCTTCCAGTGGGAACCGGCCGCGCGCATTCCGTCGCAAATGCTGATGGTGCGCGCGTTCGAATTGTGGAACGTCGATCATGTGATCGCGTTGAAGTTCCCGGCCTACCTGATCCGGCACCCCAAGAAAACGCTCTGGCTGCTGCACCAGTACCGCCAGGCCTACGACCTGTTCGACGTCGGCCAGACCAACCTGCCGCCCGGCGCTGCAGGCGACGAACTGCGCACCGTGATCCGCAATGCCGACAACGAAAGCTTTGCCGAGAGCCGCAAGATCTTCACGAATTCGGAAGTGACGCGCCAGCGTCTGCGGCACTACAACGGCTTCGATGCCGAAGTGCTGCTGCCGCCCATTAACGATGCCGAACTGTTTGGCGGCGGCGCGACCGGCGACTACATCTTCGCGGGCGGCCGCATCAACGACATGAAGCGCCAGTTCCTGCTGCTCGAAGCGATGCGCCACGCGCCGCGCCACGTCAAGCTGCTGATTGCCGGGCCACCCGACAGCCCGGCCGACGGCGAACGCCTGCGCGCAGCCGTGGAGCGGCTGGGCCTGGCCGATCGCGTACGCCTCGACCTGCGCTTCCTGCCGCGCGCCACCTACGCCGAGTACCTGAACGGCGCCGCGGCGGTCGCCTATCTGCCCTTCGACGAGGATTCGCTCGGCTACGTTTCGATGGAAGCGGCGCTGGCAGGCAAGGCACTGATCACCACCACCGACAGCGGCGGCATTCTGAGCCTGGTGAAGCACGACGAAACCGGCTGGGTCGCCGAGCCGCACGCTGAAGCGCTGGCGCCCGTGCTGGCGGAGGCATGCGGCAATGCCCAGCGCGCGGCATCCCGCGGCGCCGCGGCGCGGGCCCTGTGGCTCAGCCTTGGTATCGACTGGCCGCACACAGTGGAGAAATTATTGCGATGAAGGTAGTCATGTTCACCCCGGGCCTGCAGGCCTCGGCGATCGGCCGCATGGCCACGCTTGTCGTGCACGCGTTGCGTGCGGCGGGGCACGAGGTCACCATCGTGCGCAGCGAGCAGGAAACATTGATGCGACAGGCGCCGCACGACTTCGGCGGCGAAGTGCTTGCCTGGACCGACCAGGCACGCGTCGGCGCCGTGATCGGCAGCGCCGACAGCGTCATCTACCAGGTCGGCGACAATTACGAATTCCACGTCGGCTGCCTCGAGTGGCTGGAACGCGCGCCCGGCATCGTCTGCCTGCACGACTTTTTCCTTGGACATTTGTTCTGGGCCTGGGCCCAGCGCCATCCCGCCCGCGCCGAAGCCGTATTGAAGGCATGGTATGGCGATACGGTCGCCACCGGTTATTTCGGACACCCCGACTCGGGCGCGTTTATCGCCGCCACGGCCGATACCGCGCCGATGACCGAATGGATCGGCGCAATGGCACTCGGCGTCGTCACGCACAGTAACTGGGGCGCGCAGCGCCTGTGCCGGTCCTGCCCGGGTCCGGTGCAGGTCATGCCCCTGCCGTACAACGCCCCGGCCGGAGGCGCGCAGGTGTCAACCGCCGACCAGCGCAACTTCCGTGTTCTGACTGTCGGCCATGTCAACCCGAACAAGCGCGTCGCCAGCGTCATCCGCGCCATCGGCAACAGCACGGAACTGCGCGACCATGCGGTGTATCGCCTGGTCGGCCACGTCCAGACCGAGACCGTCGTTTCCCTGTCCAGCCTGGCGCGCAATCACCAGGTCAACCTGGTCATTTCGGACGAACTCGATAACGCGGCCCTGATCACCGCGATCGACCAGGCCGACGTCGTCACCTGCCTGCGCTGGCCGAGCCTGGAGGCGGCATCGGCATCGGCAATCGAGGCAATGCTGTACGGCAAACCCGTGATCGTCACCGACGTGCACTTCTACAGCGAGCTGCCGGACGACTGCGTACTCAAGATCGACCCGGACGATGAAGTCGCCTCGCTACAGCGCGCGCTCGAGCAGCTCTACCATTCGCCGGAGTTGCGGCGCCAGCTCGGCGCACGTGCCCGGGAGTGGGCGAATGCCACGTTCCGGGCCGACCGCTACGCCGACTGTCTGATCGTGATGGCACAGGATACGAGCCGGGTACGCCCGGCATTGGCAGCCGTCGAGCAATTCACTCAGACATTAAGCCGCTGGGGAGCGACCAGCAGCCTCCTTGAAGAGCCACACACGCGTGACGCACTGCGCCTGTTCGCTATCACTCCGGCTCAATAAAGAGTCGCCTCGTCACTTTGACCATTTCGCGCAATTATCCTGATGCAACAAGCAGATACTGTTCCATTTACCCGCCGACCGCCGCTCCTTATTGAGATCGGCGTCGTATTCGTACTTGTCCTGCTTTGTGCTCTTGCTGTTCGCCCATTGCTTGAGGAGTGGGCGCTGCTCAACGCATTCCAAACATTCGGTCTCTCATATATTCCGATGTTTGCCTCATCGATTCCCATGCGGCCCTTGCATCTGGTTCCCGCAGCGCTGTACTGGCTGCTCGGCAATGGCCAGCCGATGGGGGTAGCGGCCGGCACAGCCCTGATGTTCGCACTGCGTTACCTGGTCGCACGCTGGGCGGTGACACCCCTGTTAGGAGGCCACGAGCGTTGGATCGTCGCCTCGCTTGCGGCCGTGTTGGTGGCCTGGCCCGGCGCGTGGATGGGCCGTTATAGCGCGGCGCAGGCGACCGCGGTGCTGGTGTTCGTGATTCTCGGCGCCTGTATCCGCTTGTATGCGCGTTGGCAGTGGCGCTGGATGCTCGTTTGCGTAGGCGGCGTGTTTGCGCTGCTGTGTGTCTATCAAGCTCTCGCGCTTTGCCTGCTTGCACTACCTTTGCTTGCGTTGTTGTGGCGACCGCTTGGCCCTGCGTCCGAGGGTGCACCGGCTCTGCCGGTCCGCGAAGCAGTGCGCGTTGCCGTATCCCTGACGATTGGCGCGCTTGCCTACGGCATCTATGCGTTTGTCGTCACCCGCAATCTGGGCAGCGGCGGCTATGAAGCCGGCCTGGCAGGCGACGCCGCTCGCTTGCTGACGGTAAATGGTCTGTCGTCTCATATCGTTCAGGCGTACACGACGGGCTTCGGCAATGGCTCCCAGGTGCTGCCTGTGCTGTTGCTACTCGGCGCCGCCATGCTGGCTCCTGCTGTGATCGCGTTGAAGCAGCAGCGCCAACGGATTCTGCTGACACTGCTGACCCTGGTCCTCATTCTGGCACTACCGTTGTGCTCGATGATTTACGTCAGCGAAGCGCATATTCGCGATGTCGACCGTGTACTGTTCCCGTTGACGACAGGTTTCGTGCTCGTCTGCATATCTTTGCTGGCATGGGTACGCGAAATCCCCGGTGCGCGCGTCGGCCGTCCCGTTGCCTCGGCAATCGTTGCCGTCCTGCTCGTCAGCGCCCTGCTATCGGCTGTCGAGGTACGCCGCTACGCAGTCATCCAGCGTTCGGTGTTAAAGCAGACAATCAGCGCAATCCAGAACCGCAAACCGGCATCCGTCCTGCTCGTGGATACAACGGGTAGCCTGGGTGACGTCTATACCTTCCTGAACCCGACCCTGGGCGACGCGCTTGCCAACCGTGGTTTCCCGATCCCGGCGTCGATTTGCACTCCGGTTCCGGTCGACCGGTTTCATCCGGTAGCGCGCCGTTTTCCGTTCGAGGCAACGCCGCGTTGCGACAAGGCCCCGGCAATGGCCGCCCCGACACTGGTACTGACAGCAGGGTGGAACAATGGGAAGATCGAGATCAGGCCTTGATCGACGAGACCGTCCGTTGTTCCATGAGATGCCACCGTCATAAATGAATACGATGCACACCGATATCCCCAAGACCAGCACGCCGCAGCTCAGCATCGTTGTACCGATGTATAACGAAGAAGAGAATATCAAGCACTTCGTGAAGCGGGTAGTGCAGGTGGTTGCCCCGCTGGAGCTGGATTACGAACTGTTGTTGGTCGATGACGGCAGCCGCGACGGCACGTGGTTGGAGATCCAGACTGCTGCCCAACTCTTCAAGACCGTCCGCGGCATTCGGTTAGCCCGCAATTTCGGGCATCAATCGGCTTTGCTGGCAGGCTTGCGTGCAGCGAAGGGCCAGGCAGTCATCAGCATGGACGGAGATTTGCAGCATCCACCAGAAATGATTCCGGAACTGCTGAAGGCGTGGAAAGACGGGGCACGTGTCGTATCGACCACGCGGACGTACAGCAAGACCACCAGTGCGTTCAAGAGGTTCACTTCCTCCCTCTACTACCGTATATTTTCTTACTTGTCTGAAGTGCCAATGAAGTCGGGACAGTCCGATTTCAGGCTGCTTGATCGCAGTGCGCTCGAACAGCTCTTATCGATTCGACAGAGCGATATTTTCCTGCGGGGCGCGGTCAGCTGGCTGAATTACCCTGAAACGACAATCCCGTTCGTCGCTGCCGACCGCCTGCACGGGGAGAGCAAGTATCCATTGAGTAAAATGCTGCGCTTTGCGCGTGGCGGCATCCTGGCGTTTTCGACCAAACCGCTGCAAATCGGTATCGCCATGGGGTTGATGACGAGCGTATTTTCGTTCGCCTATCTCGTGTACATCCTTGTCCAGCACGCCCGAGGACAAACTGTAGAGGGCTGGTCGTCGACGCTCGGTTTGTTATCCCTATTGTTCGGCGTCCTATTCATTATGCTTGGCATTGTCGGTACTTATCTGGGACGCATTTATATCATGCTTCAACAGCGCCCCCAGTATGTCCTCGAGGACGACGACCGACTGCTTCGAAAAAACGAATCCGATGTGCAGTCGGAGCCCCAAAAGGCAAAAAGTGCAAATTCTTAAGTTTCTCGTCGTTGGCGTCAGCAATACCTGCGTGTCCCTGGCTGTTTTCAGTGGATTGATGCGCCTATTGCCTTCCACGCCTGAAATGGCTGCCCTGAGCCAAGTCGCCTCTTACGCGAGCGGTATGGTGTTAAGTTACCTGCTGAATAATTTCTGGGTCTTCCGGGGCAAGCGGGATGCCGCCAAGGCACTACCAGGCTTCGTCGGCTCGCAAGTGGGACTCATGCTGCTCAGCGCGATGTCGATTGCGGTGGCCACGCACTTCTTTGATGCTCCACCGGAGATGATCTGGATGGTGGTCATGACACTAATTACGCTAATCAATTTCACTGTGCTGAAACAATGGGTGTTCAAGGAAGCGCAATGACCTGCCAGCTTCTGCTGCCGGCAGGATGGTGAATCACCAGCACCGACGTGTCAGCGGTGCTCCGGTGCGCTACCGAAAGACCAGCGTTTGTGGCCGAGATAGCTGGTAAATACGGGAATGACGACCCCTACCCCATGCGCCAATTCAGGCGCAAACCGCGTTACTCCCATCCGTGGCAGTACGATGTGCAACAGCAAAAGGCTGACGATCCAGGTTTGGGCGACCGCCAACAGGTTCACCAGTATGAAAAAGCCGGCGGAACGCCGGGCCGACTGGGTACTGTCACGAAACACGAACGCGCGTGCAAGGAAAAAAGCCGTCGCCATGCCGCACAGGTAGGCAAGCACGACGGCTATCGAAAAATCCATCCACTGGTTCAGCACGATGCGCGAACCGAAATTGACGCCCGCTGCGACGCCGCCTGTCACGAGGAAGACGGCGAACTGGCGTGACATGAAGTGCCTGATCACGCCGCCGCATCCTTCGCCATCTTGCGGCCGAAGTCGATACTCTCCGAGATCCCGCGGTCTTCCGGGTAGTAGTACGAGGTGTCAGCCACCCACAGTCCCTTGACTGGCAGCTTCGGCGCAGGCAGGCGATCGAGGTAGCCGGGTTCGCAGATCGGCTGTGCATAGCGATAGCGGCTGGCCCGCATGTCCAGGAAGTCGGCGTCGCTCAGGGCCGGATTGATCTTCTTCAGGTAACGACGCACCTTGTCGAGGAAGACCTGGTCATCATCGGCAAACTTCGGATGCTCGCCCGGCATATAGAACGGCACATACACCACGTGCTCGGCCAGCGGACGCAGGTTGGAATACTCGACCAGGCCAGGAATATCCATCTCCGGATCGTTGGTGTTGACCCAGAAATTCTCCGACACAGCACGGCGCAGCTTGGCAATCACACACACGACGGCGATGTTCTTCTTCGAGCTGAACGCCGCCAGCAGGTCCGGCGGCAGGTCCGGCATCACACGCGCTACGTAGGGCAAGGGGATGGTGCTGATCACCTTGTCGAAGGCTTCAACCTGTCCCCCCGCTTCCACGCCCCGCACGGCGCCCCCTTCGATCACGACTTTCGTGGCTGGCGTCTTCAGACGCAGCTCGCCGCCACGCTGTTCGATGTCGGCGCGCATCGCTTGCAGCAGGGTTTCCGAGCCGCCATCCAGGTAACCGAGCTTTTCCTCGAACAGGCTGGAACGCGAACGGCCGATACGGCGGATACGGCTCCAGATCCAGGCCGCCGACAGGTTACTGCTGTAGTCGTAGAACTTGTAGTCGAACAGGCGCCGCCACAGTACTTCCCAGGCCTCTTCCCCGACCGCGCGGCGAATCCAGCCGCCTGCCTCGACATGATCGAGGGGTTTCCAGTCGTCACGCTTGGTGGAGAGGAAGGCATGCAGCCCGTAGCGGAACTTGGCGACCATGCTCAAGCCCTTGAACTTGAGCAGCGCAATCGGATTGCCCCAGGCTTGCAGGCGGTTCTGGTACCAGTAGCCCATTTTGGTCGCGACCCAGTGCATCTTGTGCGCAATGCCGAGTTCGTCGAGCACCTTCAGGAAGGCGTGGTCCGAGATGCAGTGGAAGTGGTAATAGCGTTCGATCTCGAGGCCGGAAAAATCAAAGGCGGCAGCCATGCCGCCGACGCGATCGTCGGCTTCGTAAATGACCGGGGTATGACCATCGCGAACCAGCTGGTACGCCACTGCGAGGCCCATCGGGCCTGCGCCCAGCACTGCGATACGTTGTCCCATATTTAAAACTCCAGCTCGACCCTGGAATAGGTCGGATCTTTGAAGGTCTCGGTCAGCGCGTCGGCGAAGGCCGTGGAACGCACGCCGAAAATGCCCGGCCAGTCGATCACCTCGAAGCGGTCCGGCGTACTCAGCGCGGCCAGCTGCTGGGTCGTGAACGGCGGATTCTTGTCGAACCGCGACCAGGTCCACAACAAGGCATAAAACAGGCTGTAGGGAATGCGCACGATCGGCGTGCGGGCGCCGGTGACACGCTTGATCTGGCGGATGATGTCGATGTAGTCGACTTCTTCGTGACCGGAAATATTGTAGATCCCCGGTGCGACATCCTTTTCGATGCAGCTGATGATGATGCTGCAGAAGTCGCCGACATACAGCGGCTGGCGCATGTAGCGGCCGTGGCCCGGAATCGGGAAGACCGGCACCTTGCGCATGAAGCGGGACAGCCAGCCCAGGTGCTTGCGGTCGAACCAGCCGAACATCAGCGTCGGGCGCAGGATCGGGCAGGGAATGCCGCTGGCCAGCACCAGCTCTTCCTGTGCCTTCTTACTGCGCGTGTAAAAGTCATCGGCTGCCGACTCGACGACGGACGAACTGATATGCACCAGGCGCGGCACGGCATTGGCCTTGATCGCATCGAGGATATGGCTGCTGGCCGTCACGTTGTTGCGGACGAACTCCTGGTAGTCGATGCCGCCGATCTGTGCCTGCAGCATCACCACCACGCCGGCGCCGGCGAAATGACGTTGCCATTCGCCGGGCTCGGCGAGGTCGCCATACTCCACGACAATGCCCGGCTGCACCTTGCGCAACACCTCGAGATTCGCGCGATGCTTGTCAATCACCACGATGTTGCGATAGCCCTGCTTGAGAAGCCGCGCCACCAGGTTTTGCCCAACCAGGCCAGCGCCTCCCGGCAATACGATTTTTGTCGCTTTGTCCACGTTATTGTCTTTCCAACTTGATTCCATACAGGGATACGCCCAGGGCACGCGCGTCTTCCGACATGCCTACCTGCTTGGGCGAGACCGGATGATCGATGTGCAGGACGATCGTTACGATGCCGTCGCCATCCGCCTGGACCGGGACACGGATGCGCTTGCGCTGCTCGGTGCTGACGAAGCGATGCGGACCGCTGGGCGCCGCTCCCGCCTCGACCGTCAGGACCTGATCGGCCTCCGGGCGCGGGATGAAGGAGCCGAGGTCGAGTTCGGCGACACCGGCGAAGTTCGATGGCAGCCGCAGCACCAGTCGCGATGTTTTGCCTTCAGACCAGACAAACTGGTTTTCCAGCGCCGACCAGCCGCTATCGAGAATAAAATTGTTGAAGAGCTCGGGGCGGGCTGCCACCGTGACCTCACTGAGGGCGGCAAGATCGGGCAACTCGAAACGATAGACGCCGAGTCCCATGCCCTGTGCCAGCGGCGGCGCCATGCCTTCCACGACCTTGCGTATCTGGTAGCGCTGCCCACGGATCACTTCGTCCGGCGTACAGCGGCCGGCACGGGTATTCGAAATATGCCAGTTCTTGTTTACACAGAAGAAGTCGTCGCCTTTGCGCTTCGCATACGCTTGCAAACCAAGAACATTCGTCCAGATGAAACCCTGGTCCTGGGCGAAGTCCAGGTCCAGCACGAGGCGCCCCTGGCGCGGCAATGCACGCATGGTCTTGTACAAGTGCTGCACCTCCGGCTGGTTGTACTGCGGGAGGTACTCGACTGGCTTCTGGATCTTTTGCCAGGTCGCAACGCCGAATACCGCGACCAGCACGAATGCCAGGACATGCTTGCCGCGCCATTGCATGGCCTGGTACAGGCAGGCTGCCGCCGTAGCGATAGCCAGGGCCGGCACCGCATAATAGAAAAGGCCGATGTAGGAAAATTCAAGCAGGTCTATACCGACTTTGGCATAGAACAACAGTGCGAGCGTCGCGCCGACCCCGGCCGCCAGCAGCGCGCATACCGCGCGCCCTACGTCTCCGCCGCTGCGGCGCGCATGGATGAAGAGCATGCCGGCAAGACCGGCGGCAAGCATCGCCGCAAACACGGTACCGCCCCAATACACCCCGGTATACTGGATCGCCTGCAGGAGCGAGTTATGTTTGGTGTGGCCGCCAAAAGCGGCGTACTCGGCGACCGGCCCGGGAAAACGCCGCACCGTTTCGATTGCCAGAGGCAGCAGGAACACGCCGATGATGGCGAAAAAGCGCAGGACGGGCCCCTTGTTCGCGCCCAGGAAGCCCTTGTGCAGGATCAGCCTGTTTGCCTGGCCGCGCTGGGCCAGGTAATTCGCTGCGGCCACGGTCAGGAACACGATGCCAAGGATGGCAACGAAGGAAACGTGACCGTTCATCAGGAACCCGCAGGCGATACCGAGTCCGGGCAGCGCATCGGTATGGCCGTCGACCAGCCGCGCCCCCGTCACCAGCATTGCAGCGAACGGAAACAGGTAAAGATGCGGAAACCAGATTCCCGTGAAGATCTGGTAGTCGAGAAAGGCCAGCGCCAGCGCCAGCACCGATACCGTCAGCATGGCGGCGACGCGCGAACGCAGCATCTTCGCCAGCGTCGTGAAGATCAGTATCATCCAGGCCGCGTTATACAGCGTCACGGCCATCAACTGGCCGGAAAACGGCGAGCGGGCAACATGGAGCCAATCATGAAAGACGACCTCGCCTGCCGCCAGGACGTAGAGGATCGCCGGCCCCGGATGGTTGAAACCGACGCGCGAATAATTGCCTGTAAACAGAGCCAGGGACTTCGCGTCCTGGATCAGCAAACTGTTGGCTGCGAAGTCGCCGAGCTCGTAATTGACCGTCCCGATCACACTCCAGTTACTCGCCACGAGGACGGCAGCAAGCAGCAGGACCAGGGCCAGACGCTGCCACCATGGCGGCGCGAACGCCGGCGCAGACACCGCCTGCGGCAGTTGCTTGGTATCGTAAAGACTTGCCATGATCAAATGTTCATCTTGTTGAAAACGACCGAAGGCAGGTGGCGAATGATCATCATGATCAGTGCCCATTTTTTCGGAGCATAGACGACTGGCTTACCGTGGGCAGCGCCATCGACGATCAGGTGCGCCACCTCTTCCGGTGTGGCCATGCGGGTACCCTGCTGCTTCAGATGCGAGGTCATGGGCGTATCGGTCGGGCCCGGCTTGACCAGGACCACCTTGATGGCCGTACCCGCGAACCGGTGCTGCAAGCCCTGGGCATAGCGCGTGACGAGTCCCTTGGCGGCACCGTAGACATAGTTCGAACGGCGCCCGCGGTCGCCTGCAACCGAACCGATCAGCACCAGCGTTCCGCGCCCGGCGGCATCGAAGGCGGCGGCGAAGGCTTCGGCGAACAGGACCGGCGAGACACCGTTGACCGAGAGGGCGGACGCGCAGGCGTCCAGGTCGCGCTGGCAGCTCGGCTGGTCCGGCAAGGAGCCGTGGGCGATCAGGACCAGGTCGATCGGGCCGGAGGTGGCCAGGCCGGCAGCCAGCGAGGCGATGGCGCGCGCATCCTCGAAGTCGACGGTTTCGACGGCAACGCTGGCCTGGCTGCCGCGCACGCGCAGGTCCGCCGCCACCGATTCGGTACGGGCGCGGTCGCGTCCGACCAGGGTCAGCGCGGCCGCGCCCTGGGCCACCCAGAGCCGGGCGCAGTGTTCGGCCATCGACGAGGTCGCGCCGATGATGACGATTTTCTTCAGTGGTGTGGACATTAGGATCCCATGAGTCGTCGCGACAGGGCGGAACTGATGCCCGGATCGCGGTAAGGCAAGAATTCGGCAAGGCGCGGATAGCCGGCCTCGAACAGCGTACGCGGCATGCGCGCGTCCTTGGCCAGGTACAGGCGCCCGCCGGTGCCGGCGACGATGGCGTCGAGGCGTTCGAACAGTGCTTCGGTGCGGGGGCCGTGGTTCGGGAAGTCGAGCGCCAGGGTCGCGCCTGGCTGCGCAAAACTCAGCATTCCCGGTGCGCTACGGTCGCCGAAGGTCTTGAGCACGGCCAGGAACGATCCCTGCCCGCTACGCCGGATTTCGCGCAGCATGGCCTGGACCGCATCCTGCGCGTCCGCGCGCGGAATCACGCACTGATACTGGTAAAAGCCGCGCGGACCGTACATGCGGTTCCACTCGAGCAGACTGTCGAGCGGATAGAAAAACGCTTCATAGTGCGCCCTCGCCGCCCCGGCGCGCCACTGGTGCATGCGAAAATACGCTTCGTTGAAGGCGCGCAGCGACAGCTTGTTGACGAGCGAGACCGGCGGCGTGACAGGCAGGCGGCGCTCGCGGCGCGGCGGCTGTGGCGCATCGGCCGGCACCGGGTTAGCGCGCATGAACAAGCCGCGTCCGTCACCCGACAGGCAATCGATCCACGAGACCGTGTATTCCCATTGCGCCTCGGAGGCGTCGGCGAGCGTGAAAAATTCGCGCAGGTTGGCATAGGGGATGGTCTCCGTCGCCAGCCATGGACCTGGGACCGGCTGCAATTGCAGTTCTGCTTCGGTGATCAATCCGGTCAATCCGGCGCCGCCGACGGTCGCGGCAAACCAGGCGGGTTCTTGGCCGGGTCCGCAGACGATGCGCCGGCCGTCGGTGCGCAGCAGCATCAGCGAACGCACATGGTCGCCGAAGGAACCGCACACATGGTGGTTCTTGCCGTGCACGTCGTTGGCGATGGCGCCGCCTACGGTGACGATTTGCGTTCCGGGCGTGACCGGCAGCGCCCAACCGCGCGGGATCATCAAGCGCTGGATATCGCGCAACAGGACGCCCGGTTCGCAGACCAGGCGCCCGGTGGCCTGGTCGAAGGACAGCAGGCGGTCGAGTCCGCGCGTCTGCCACAGCGTGCCGCCAGGATTCAGGCAGACGTCGCCGTAGCTGCGCCCCATGCCATGGGCAAGCCCCGGCAGCGGCGCGGCGATCTGCGCTGCCAGGCCATTGCGGCCGAGCACGCGGACCTCATGCCGTGCCGCCGACAGGCGGCCCCATGACGAAACAGTTACCATGTCCAGCCAATGGCGCCGAGAGCGATGACGACACCGAATGCGGCGCCGGCGGCCAGGCTGACCTTGTCCTTGACGGCAAAGACGACCGGGTCGTCATGCATGTTGCCGCGGTGCGCCTGCAGCCAGATCCAACTGATCCAGAATAGCATCACCGGGACGGCGCCCCATACCATTTCCGGCATCGCATACTGGGCGATTACGGCGTCGCTGTTCAGGTACAGCGCAAGCACGATCACGGCTGCGACGCCGGTGTTCACGCCGAGCATTTGAATCAGCGGCGCATCGGAGGTCGAATAGCCGCGGCCATGCACCTTGCCCTTGCCGTGCAAGAGCTGCAATTGCAGCTCGGCGTAGCGCTTGACAAAGGCCAGCGACAGGAACAGGAACACTGAAAAGGCGAGCAGCCAGAACGACATGGGAAGCCCGGCCGCGGCGCCGCCGGCAATGATACGCAAGGTGTACAGGATGGCCAGGGTCAGGCAGTCGACCAGTACCAGCTGCTTAAGGCGCCACGAATACACGCAGGTCACGGCGAAATACACGAGCAGCCAGAACATGAAGTCAGGACCGACGCGGCTGCCGATCAGCAGGCTTAACCCGAACAGGAAGGGCGCCGCCACGACGCCCATCCAGGCGGGCACCGTACCGGAAGCAAAAGGCCGGGCACGCTTGCGCGGATGGGCGCGGTCGCTTTCGAGGTCGAACAGGTCATTGGCGATGTACACGGTCGACGCGCACAGGCTGAACGAGACAAAGGCGAGCAGCAGGCCGATCCAGCTCGCGCTGTTGAAAATCTCATGCGCCGCCAGCAGCGGGATGAACAGCAGCGCATTCTTCAGCCACTGGTGGGCACGCAACACGCGGCGCAAAGCGCCCAAGCCGAGCGCCGGAGCAGGAAATTCTTTCTCGACGTCGCACAGCTTGCCTGCCTGGCGCGCCAGACGGTCGCCGGCATTGACGACGATGGCCCGGCGCGCGCCCTGCCAGACGTGCAGGTCGGCGCTCGAGTTGCCCACATAATCGTAACCGCGGCGTCCGAAGCGCGCCTCCAGCGCGGCTGCCTTGTTGCGCCCGGCCAGGTTAGACAGGCCGTCGCTGGCCATGACTTCATCGAACAAACCAAGGTGCGCGGCGATCGGTTCGGCAATCGTGCGGTCCGATGCGGTGCACAGGATCAGGCGGCGCCCTGCCGCGCGCTGGCCCCGGAGCCAGGTCAGCAGGTCTTCGTTATATGGAAGCGAGGTCGGGTCGAACTCGGTTTGGTTGGCCAGGTTGCTCTTGAGGACAGCCTTGCCGCGCGCCAGCCAGTACGGAATACGGAGCAGGTGCAGGGGCTTATCGCGCATCACGCGCAATGCTGACTCGTGCAGCATGTCGGTACGAATGAGCGTACCGTCCAGATCAACGACAATCGGAAGCAATTTCTTTTCCTAAGCGCATTCACAAATTACGTCAACGGACTCACAACCCGGGACGCAGTGCAATGTCCTGATCGACTCCGAAAGTGGGAAGATGTTTATTTTTTAACCCATCCATTATACCCGACTCCCCCCCCAATAGGAATCGCCGCCCGGGTGCGGTTGAACTCCCGCACCAGGGCAAATACGGTGATTTGCACTTAGGAAAATGGCAGAGTAATATCGCCAGCCGGATGGGCGTACGTACTGGGAACTCGGCTTTAACAACAGAATCAAATCTGGTTTAATCGTATTGCGACGAAAGCGGCGAATTGTGAAACTGATTATCGTCTACACACTGCTTGCGCTGGCGGCAACTGTCGTCAATATCGGCACGCAGGATGTGGTCGGGCGCCTCTACAAGGGGCCGTTCGCGCTCGCACTCGCCATGCTCATCGGCACCGCCATCGGGCTGGTCATCAAATATGTGCTCGACAAGCGCTACATTTTCCATTTCCAAGCGTGCGGCATCGGGCACGATAGCCGCACATTCGCTCTGTATACACTGATGGGCTTGATCACCACGGCAATGTTTTGGAGTGTCGAACTCGGTTTCGAGCAGCTGTTCGGATCGCGCAGCATGCGCTATCTGGGCGCGGTGCTCGGCCTGGGCGTCGGCTACGTCGCAAAGTACCATCTGGACAAACGGTATGTGTTTCGCACCGCCGCAAGTCCGTTCGAATAACCTGCCTGCTTTCCTTTATGTCGAAGACCAATCTGTTGGCGCTCGCGTGCGCCCTTGTCGCGCTCGTTTCGCTGTTCGCCACCCTGCATGCCGGCCACCCGGTGCAGGCGCACCTGGTCCATTCGGACGCCCTGTACCTGCCGGTCCTGTTCGACGACGTGTTGCACCGCGGCGGCAGCCTGGCCGACTGGTACCTGACACCTGCGCCCTATTTCTTCCCCGATTTTCCTCTCTACCTGCTGGCCTGGCTGGGCGCCGATGGCGTGTTCGGACAAACGACGGCCTTCGCCCTGCTGCAAACCCTGCTAATGGCGGCCGCCATATTCTTCCTGGCGCGCGAAGCCCTGGAAAAGAGCCGCGTGCTCGCAGCAGCGGCGCTGATCATCCTGTTCGTCTGGCTGGGGCTGCATGTCGACGACCCCTTCGTGCGCCTCTATTCAAGCGCCCACCACTACGGCGCCTTCATCGCCGCCGTGCTGCTTGCCGCACTCTGGCTCAGGCTCGACGCCGGCGGCCTGGATGGCCGGCACGAACACATCGTGACGGTGGCAATCGTCGCCCTGGTCTACCTGACGACGCTGTCCGATGCCCTGTTTCTAGTCCAGGCAGTCGCGCCGCTGCTGGCTGCCGCGCTGCTGCACCGGCCGGGCGGCCTGTCAGGCACCAGGCCACGTCATGCTGCTCTGCTGCTGTTCCTGCCTGCCGTCCTGGCAATGGTCTCGTATCGCTTCGTCGTCGCGCATCCGACACGCTATAAATCGCGGCTTGGCCTGAGCAAATTGTCTGCCAATCTGGACGAACTTGGGACGATCTGCGCTACGCTGCTCGGCCAGCGTCCCTTGCTTGCAGCGGCGCTGCTGCTGGCGCTGCTGGCCGGGGTAGCCTCCATTGCAGCCTGTCTGTTTCGGAAAGCACCAGCGTTCCCGACACGTCCCTTGCGGCTGCTGATGACGTTCGCCACGCTCTCGTGTGCGGCAACGGTGGCAGCGATGCTGTTGTCGACCACAGTGCAACCGGCGCCCCGCTACCTGATCGCAGCCCTGTCCTTGCCGCTGGTAGCCGGCATGTTTGCCCTGGCACACCAGTTTGGCGGGCACTTCCGCTATGCCGGGGCCAGCCTCGCAATCATGTTCGCAAGCCTGCTGGCCGCCGATGCATGGCACACGCGCCACCATCGGGATGCCAATGCTTTTTACTACCCAGAACAAATTGCCTGTATTGACCGTGCACTCGCATCGACCAACGCGCGGCACGGCATCGCTCAGTACTGGGATGCCAAACGCGTGCAGGCGCTCAGCCGTCATCCCTTGATCCTGGCGCAGTATCACGGCGAGCTAGCGCCGATGCCGTGGATCACGTCGGAGCGTTACTTCGGTACAGGCTACGACTTCGCCATCATCGCCGAGCAGGAGCTTCCACAATACCGTCTGTCGCGGGCGCAGCTGACAACCATCAATGGCGAGCCTGTGCAAACCGTGATATGCGGTGACCGCAGTGTCCTGCTGTTCGCGCCCGGCCGCCTGCGCACTAGCCCCGCAGCCCCAGCGTACTGAGCAGGGGACGCCACCTCGACGGCCCCGGGACCCACTATCGTCCTTGCGTGAACCGACGCACAGTCGGGCACTGCCTCGCCGGGTAGCATGAAGACCTGCTCGACGCAAGGCTAGTGTAAACCCATCCCCGCGGAAAGGATCCAATGGCAACCGGCTCCACCCCCGAAGAAAACGAAGACAAGCCCCTCGACATCCAGGGAGACGGGCAAAGCGTCGGCGTGCCCGCGTCGGGCGAAGTCGAGGGTAACGCCTTCAATCCGATGGGCAATCCCGGCGAGAAGCACTGGCAGGCCGGCTACATTCAGGAACCGGGCCTGGAAGACCGCGGTAATATTTTCTTCGCCGCCGTCGAGATGACGCGCATGCCCATGATCGTCACCGACCCGCGCCAGCCGGACGATCCGATCGTCTTCGCCAACCGCGCCTTCCTTGACCTCACGCTGTACGAAGAAAAGGACCTCATCGGCCGCAACTGCCGTCTGTTGCAGGGGCCGGATACCAACCGCGACACCGTCGCCGAAATCCGCGCAGCCCTGGCCGAACGGCGCGCCATCGCCGTCGACATCCTGAATTACAAGGCTGACGGCACGCCCTTCTGGAACGCGCTCTATATTGGCCCGATCTTCGACAAGGAAGGCGAACTCCTGTATTTCTTTGCCTCCCAGATGGACATCACTCAGCGCCGCGCGAGCGAGCAATCCTCGATGCAGGCGCAAAAGATGGAAGCGATCGGCCAGCTGACGGCCGGCATGGCGCACGACTTCAACAACCTGCTGCAGGTCATCAACGGCAACCTGGAGCTGGCCCTGCTGGCCGTGAACAATACGGGCGCCGCCGCCGATCCGATCCGGCGCGCCCAGCGCGCGGCGATGAAAGCGGGCAAGCTGACCCAACAACTGCTGACCTTTGCGCGCAAGCAGCGGCTAGAGCCGAAACGGGTCAACCTGAATGCCTTGCTGGTCGAATTTTCGGAGCTGCTGGTGCGCACCCTGGGCGACCGGGTCGAGATGCAGCTCGACCTGAAACCGGGTTTGCCTTCCTGCAAGCTCGACCCGACGCATTTCGAGATGGCCTTGCTGAACGTCCTGATCAACGCGCGCGACGCCATGCCGAACGGCGGCCGGGTGCGCGTCAGCACCACCGTCGTGACCGGCGACCAGGTGGCCGTCTGCGTCAGCGACGAAGGCGAAGGCATGGCACCGGAGGTGGTGCGCCGGGCAACGGAACCGTTCTTCACCACCAAGGGACCGGGCACGGGCCTGGGCCTGGCGATGGTGCACGGCTTCGTGCAGCAGTCGCGCGGCCGGCTCGAGATCGACAGCACGCCCGGGCAAGGCACGACGGTGCGCATGGTGTTCCCGGTCGACGGTGCCCGCGAGCTTGCGGCACATGGGGAGGACGAAGCCGAGAGTGCCGCGCTGGAGAGCGCGAAGGCACGCATCCTGGTGGTCGAGGACAACGAAGACGTACGCGAACTGGCCGAAACGATGCTCGAATCCGCCGGTTATGCCGTGGTATCGGCACCGAGCGGAGAACAGGCCCTGAACGTGCTCGACGAGGGGGCCGAGATCGACCTGGTGTTTACGGATGTAATGATGCCGGGCGGGATGAACGGCTTGCAGCTGGCGGACCACGTGCGCTTGCGGCGGCCCGGCACGCCGATCCTCGTCACCACCGGCTACATGGACGAGTTGCCGGCCGCGCGTGGGCAGCGGCTCGATATACTGAGCAAGCCGTATCGCCAGGAAGATTTACTGGCCCGGGTGCGGGCCATCCTGCCGCAGGCGAACGGCTAAGCGTCACGCCAGCAGGCCCTGTTAATCAGGCCTGCTGCTTGGGCAAACCGCCCAGCAAGGCCGCGATCTTCTGCTTCGGCTTGGCCGGCGCCGCGTTCACGCCTGGATTGCCGTCCTGACGCTGGGCGGTGGTGCTCGGCTCGTAGGGCTTGAGGAACCAGGGATCGACCTTTTCGCGGCGCGGCAAGGCGCCGGCGCCATAGCTGCGTGGCGCGCGTTCGCTGCGCTCGGCATCGCCGCGGCGCGGGCCGCGCTCGCTGCGTTCGCCACGCTCGCTACGTGGGCCGCGCTCGCCGCGTTCGGCATCGCGGCCGCGTCCACGCACCACGAAGCCGGTCAGCTCGCCGCGCGTGATGGTCTGCTTGATCAGCTTTTCGATGTCGGCCAGCAGGCGCTCGTCCTTGTCCGAGTACACGGACAAGGCGTCGCCCGAGGCGCCGGCGCGGCCGGTGCGGCCGATGCGGTGCACGTAGTCCTCGGCATTGTAGGGCAGATCGAAATTGATCACGCACGGCAGGTCGGAGATGTCGAGGCCGCGGGCGGCGACGTCGGTCGCGACCAGCACTTCGATCTCGCCGCGCTTGAACGCGTCGAGCGCGGCCATGCGTTCCTGCTGGGTTTTGTCGCCGTGGATCGCCGAGGCCTTGATGCCGGTCTGCTCGAGGTGGCGCGACAGACGCGAGGCGCCGATCTTCGTGTTCGAGAACACGATCACCTGCTTCAGTTCGCGCTGGCGGATCAGGAACTCGACGACGTCGCGCTTCTGCTCGTCCTCGACCTTGTAGACGATTTGCGTGACCTTGTCGGCGGTGGCATTGCTGCGCGCGACTTCGATCAGCACCGGTTGCTGCAGGAAGCTGTTGGCCAGCTTCTTGATCTCCGGCGAGAAGGTAGCCGAGAACATCAGGTTCTGACGCTTCTTCGGCAGCAGATTGATGATGCGCTGCAGGTCGGGCAGGAAGCCCATGTCCAGCATGCGGTCGGCTTCGTCCATCACCAGCATCTGCACCTGCGCCAGGCTGACGTTCTTCTGCTCGATGTGGTCGAGCAGGCGGCCGGGCGTGGCGATGACGATCTCGACGCCGCCCTTCAGGATGGTGGTCTGGCCCTTCATGTCCATGCCGCCGAAGACGACGGTCGAACGCAGCGGGGTGTGCTGGGCGTAGGCCTTGACGTTGTCGGCGACCTGCACGGCCAGCTCGCGCGTCGGGGTCAGCACCAGGGCGCGCACCGGGTGGCGCGCCGGCGACATGCTGTTGTTGGCGTGGGCCAGCAGCAGCTGGATGATCGGCAGCGAGAAGCCGGCGGTTTTACCCGTACCGGTCTGGGCCGCGCCCATGACGTCGCGGCCTTGCAGCACGACGGGGATCGCCTGGGCCTGGATCGGGGTTGGGTGGACGTAGCCCTGGTCGGACAGCGCGCGCAGGATGTCCGGCGCCAGGCCGAAATCGGCAAAGGTCACGCTCGGTTCGACAGCCGCGGCTGCGGTATTCACAGTTTCAGACATTATTCTTTCCGATGAAGGAAGGCTCGCCCTGCTCGATGCGGGTACGCGCTTCCTTGACTCTCAATTTGGTCTACGGGTAGGCACCCACGCGGGCCCAGCAGGCGTGGCCGGCACTGACAACTCCTGGAGGGGCGGGCGAGCCGCCGGCTGGGAACACGGCCCAAGGGCCGGCTTGGTGGGCACGTCGCGTCGGCAAAACCCGGGCGCGCGGACGTAGAGACACACTATATCGCCCACAAGGTTACCTGAAATCCACGGCAGTGTATATGGAATCGTGCGCGAACCGTTCCTCCAGACTTCCGCAAAGCTGGTCGTAAATGCTTAAACCTGCCTGCTGCTGGATTCCTGCTTCACCGGGGCCGGTTTCGCACCGTGCTTGCGCACAGCGCCAGCGCCTGCCCCTCCACAGGCCGTCGCGGTAGAACTTACCGCCTTGTTCTTCAAATTCACGGCCGCATTGACGTCGCGGTCGTGGACAGTCCCGCAGTCCGGGCACGTCCACCGCCTGGCGCCCAGGTCCAGCCTGTCGAGCAGATGGCCGCAGATTGAACATGTCTTGCTACTCGGGTACCAGCGGTCGACCGCCACCACCCGACCGCCGCGCCAGGTCGCCTTGTAGGTCAACTGGCGGCGCAATTCGTACCAGCCCATGCCTGCTATCGCACGGGCTAGGTTCCGGTTGCCCAACATGCCGCGCACGTTCAGGTCCTCAATGCCGATGGTGTGGAAGCGGCGCGCGATGCTGCTGGTGAGCTGGTGCAAGCCATCGCGGCGCAGGTTACCGATCCTGGCGTGCAGACGCGCCAACTTCAGTTTCGCTTTGGTCCGGTTGCGCGACCCCTTGACTTTGCGCGAGAGCGAGCGCGACAGCCGGCGCAGCCGCTCCAGCAGGGTTCGCAGCGCCTTCGGGCCGGTCCACACTTCGCCGTTGGACAGGGTAGCCAGCGCCGACACCCCGAGGTCGAGCCCGACCGCGCCTTGGTTTTCGGCGGGCGGCAGGTGTGACGCTTCTACGGTATCGACGGTGATGCTGACGTCCCAGCGATTGGCGCGGCGCGAGACCGTGGCCGAGACGATCCGGCCGGCAAAGCGCAGGTCTTCCCGCATCCGCACCCAGCCCAGCTTCGGGATCTGGATGCGTTTACCATCGAGCCGGAACTGGTCGTTGGTCAAAGTAAAACGGTCGTGCTGTCCCTTCTTCCGAAACGTCGGGTAGCGCGCCCGGCGTGCGAAGAAATTCTTGAATGCTTCGCCGAGCTGGATGATCGCCATCTGCGGGGCGTTCTTCGTCACCTCTAGCATCCAGGGAAACTGCTCGCGTTTGATCGCATTGATCTGGCGGCGCAGCGCCAACTGGGACGGTGTCGGCAGGGCAGGATTGGCCTTGCGCGCTTCATACTGGCGCTGCCACTCGGCCAAGGCCCAGTTGTAGGCAAAGCGGGCGATGCCGGCTGCCCGGGCGAGATATGTCGCCTGGACGTTGTT
The DNA here is from genome assembly GCF_004798585.1 of Massilia sp. Mn16-1_5. Classification (GTDB taxonomy): domain Bacteria; phylum Pseudomonadota; class Gammaproteobacteria; order Burkholderiales; family Burkholderiaceae_D; genus Telluria. The sequence goes on along the minus strand of NZ_PPXQ01000003.1, from coordinate 868 downwards.
CGGATTGAGACGAATACGGTGCGCGATCAGCACTGCGCCTCCCGGACAGCCTGGCGCCCCCCTTCGATCAGTTTTTGGTTGCGGTAGCTGCGGCTGCCGTACAGCCGTGCGCAGTACAGTTCCAACACCTGCTTCTGGCGTTCCAGGTCGGTGCGCTGGTCGTGGCTGTAGAAGCGCGCATAGGCGATCATCAGGCGCGGCGCGGAAGCGGTGTAGGCAAACCCGTGACATAGTGCCGTGAGGTCGTGGCGGCGTTGTCCGACCTCGGTGCGCAGCAGCACGGGGCGCCTAGTTGCCTCCCAGCGCCGTAGCGTGCTGGTCGAGACGCCGAGCGCCGTGTCGGCAACCCTGATTGGAACAAGCTTGCTCATAATGCATCAGACTGAGCAAGGATGCGCAAGTTCCGGCCAACTGTAAGGAACCCGACCGCAGGCTTGCAGTTTCGACATGATCGGCTTTACCCGGCTTTACATCCCCCGCCCTGCTGTCCGCCCCCCGTGCTGCCGTTAATCAGGACACGACACATTGCAAAGGACAAAACCATGGTTTCATCGATCGGCAGTACCAGCCTGGCGCAATCGCTGCTGGCGCGGGTGGAAAGCCGCACGGCCCAGGCGGCGCAGGATACGGCGGCCGCGGCAAGCGTCACGCCGGCGGACGACGCGGACAGCGGCACGGCCAGCGCGCAGAGCGCGCAGTCGGCGGCGGCGGCGCGCGTGGGCGGGCAGCTCGATGCCCAGTTCGATGCGGCCATCGCTTAGCCGCCCCAGGGTCAGCTCGTCGGACCACAGGCGCCAGCCGCGCGCCACCAGGGCCGCGCACAGGGTGCTTTTGCCGGAACCGGGGGGCGCCGGCAGGATCACGGCCG
>NZ_PPXQ01000039.1 GCF_004798585.1 Massilia sp. Mn16-1_5 | reverse complement strand
TGCGCTATCGCCGTCTTGTCCGGGACTACGAGCAGCGCCTTGATGTGTCGGAAGCGATGATTTTCATCGCGCTCGGCTCTTCATTACTGCACCGGATGCGTTTCCGGTGAGTTATTAAACCGTCTCTTAGGTGATATGTGCGACCGCGGCTTAAACCTGGTGACGGGCGCCATCGTTCTTTGGCATGCGGTGTTTCTGGAGCGGGCGACACAGGTTGCGCGCGGTCCTGGCAGCTCCCCGACGCCAGTATGCTGCAGTTTCGTGTCCTCGTTGGCCTGGGAGCACATCTACGGGACCGGATATTACATTTGAAGGAAGAGCAAGAAGGTTGATGAGAAAAATATCGGCCGCTGCGGACTTCAAGAATCGGTAACAGGGCTTAGCGCCCGATTTTTTCCGTTTTCCCTATTCTCCCCTGATACGCCCGTTTTCCGAATAGGCCAGCGCTGCCTGGTCGACCTTCACACCAGCGCCGCGCGCTTTCATGGTCAGCTGTTCAAGCAGCCGGCTGTTGTCACTTTGCGTTCCCGAGTTCGACCGCGCATCAAAGACGGCGAAGTCGATCGGGGCGCCCGTGGTCGAGCGTTCGCGAAGATGTGCGAGATTGATCTGCATACGTCCTCCTGTCAGCCGGTTACTTCTTGCCTTTATTACGTGCCTGCGTCAGGGCCGAGGCCGCGACGCTGCGCTGTGCAGGCGTTGACTTCGGGTTGGACAGAATCTTGCTCGCCTTCGATGCCACAGACGACGACGTCTGCTCGCTGCTCTTCTTGGATGTTGCCATATGACCTCCAGATAAAGTTGAGAGTGAACAAAAACAACTACATGTTGACACCGAAGTAATGGGTGGTACTGTATGTAGTGGTTTCTATTCTACACTAACTTTTTTTAATATCCGTAAGTAACGAAAAAAAACTGTATGGTTGTACAGCACATGCCTTACATAGTTGACTGGGTTGTACGACGTCAGGAACAATGCTCCCGCTATCCGACACATAACATCCTCGGCATTTACCCTCATGAAGACCCACAAATGATGTTCAATCTTTTATACACACTTGAAGACCTGGCTGCCGCGGAGGTCAAACTCAAATATTGGGACGATGCTTTCGCCAACGATAAGAGCAACAACCCGAACAAGTACGAAGCCCAGCGACGTGACGCTAGGCGGGAAGTCAGGCAGATTTCCCGCGAGTTGAAGCGCATTGGCCTGCTTGAAAAGACGGAAGAAGAAAAGCTGCACTAAGAACTTGATCGTGCTTACCCGAACGCGCGGGCAAATTCAGTCGTGCAGTACAACGGGAAGATGTATCGCATCCGGTACTTCCCGGTCGAGCAGAGCCGCTCGCGAAAAACAGTCAAGGAGTGGGGACATCAGTGGATAGCTGTTTGATCCACATAGACTAACCCAGCGACTCAAAGCGCCGGTACCAGTACTGGGCGCGACCATGACAAGAGCATCACGCGGGACATTTTTTTGCAACCGACGCCAGTATGATCAAGGCCGACGCTCAGCGTCACCGCCCTTGCCCAGGTACTGCCGGTATCGAATGGGGTGATCCTGAGCAGACTAGCCTCTAGTCAATCCACCTCGGACTACGCTTGGGTGGGGACGTGAGCTGATCGAAGACGACCTGATAGGCTGCGCTGCCAGAGCTACCGGCGTTTTCGAGGAACCCGCATGTACATAAATACCCGAGAAATTTTCGTACCGCGATCGCGGCCAACCCTTTGCGGTTTCGGCCTACACCAAACCTCCTGGCGACCCACTCAACGACCACATCGGACTCAACAAACACGCGGTGGACCGCTTTGCCGCGGAGAAATCGTGCGAACACGGCGCCCTGCCAAATGTGCGCGGGCTCCAGGATCGAGGGGGCTTCGACCGAACTCGTGTTCAGGAAGTAGGGCCACGCACCGCTGATTCCCAGCGCTTCGCGAACGAGTCGCTCTTTTTCTGCAGTGGGAAGCTGACGGTAGCGCGTATTTGCTTCCGCGACTTCCTCACATGCCTTCACGATGCGCTCGCGCTTTGCAGCTTCCTCCCGCCTCGTCAGTTCGAGCTCTGCATCATGCCGGCGATCGATCTCATCCGCCTCGGCGTCGACCTGCTCCTGCAGCTGTACTCGCGTGCTCTCCTCGCCCGGATAAAACAGCCAATCCTTGAAGAACACGTCCTCAAGCACCCGTTGGCGTATCGTCTCCAGGTCCGTGTCAGAGGCAAGTCCTGAGAGGTTCACCTCAAGCGCCGGGATTCCCAGCGCTTCGAGCTTCTTCTTTTTCGTTCGGTCGACCGCATGAGTGAAGTACATCTCCACCAGAATTCGACGCTCGCCTCGATACCCGACGACGTCAGGCCTCACGTTGGCGGCGCCCTCCCAAACCTCGCTGCGGGAATAGTCGAACCGTATGACACGGTCGGAGGACAGGATGATGCTCTTGGCGTGCCGACGGCCTGTCTTCAGGCGCCGTTCAGCGGAGACTGCGACCATCGGTGTGCGGAGATAGTTGGCGTCCAGCAGGATCTGCTTCGCCGCGGCATGGATTGCAGACTCGACACAGGACTCGGAGCCTGTTGCGATATGGTGCGCGAAGTGCCACGAAACCTTGGCACCCTTTTTGGCAACGAGAGTCGCCCCACAGCCGACACACGTACAGCCGCATGCCAAGCCCGAGTCGACGTCTGCCGGCGCAAGCATGCGCCCATCTTTGAGGCCGAACGGAGTTCGGTGGTTGGATTTCGTAACGATGTTGGCTTCCTGATCCCCTAGCTGCGCCAGGGGACGATTCTCAACTTGAGAATTGCTTTACAGGGGGATCCCCTTATAGAACAAGGTCAAGCCCAAAGTTATCAATAGTGCAATAACTCGTTGATCAACGCGAAAAACTATGCTTCCGTTTCGATTTTTGACGATAATGGTCATTAGCGTGTTTCCTTTCTTGTAGGTACGCTGATTGCAGTGATGAAGAGACCGGGGGCTCCTACCCCCCCGGTCTTTTCGCTTTTTGGTGACAACACTAGCCTCACTAAGCTACACGACTCCTAACTTTCAAACTTCCCCTGCTGAGTCTGTGTACATGAATTATGGGGCATAAAAAGGGTGCTGCGAAAATTGGCCAGCGCCGGTTCGCACTCATAACCTCCTTTCCGCGCCCACATGCAGCGCAAAAGCACCCCCATTAGCACTAGTCGAGCCTGATCTCGTCGGTCAGATTCCTCTGGAAGAACAGCATCTGCAGACAGCTCTCGACGCCGATCCTGAATCTGAACTTCGTTGAAATTAGCCGTGTTATGTCGCTTGTAAGGCTCCTGCGAAGATCGCCAGCGCCTCGCGCAGGCGGTCGTCGAGCATGTCGAGCATGTCGAGCATGTCGAGCATGTCGAGGATGTCGAGGATGTCGAGCAGGTTGTCGCCCACGTACAGTTCGAAGTTCGCGCGAGAGCTGCAGGTCGACCTGTTCCATGTGGTTCGAATACAGGTGGCAGTCGCCCCCGGTCCAGACGAAGTCGCCCACTTCCAGCCCCGCCTGCTGCGCCATCATGTGGGTCAGCAGCGCGTACGAGGCGATGTTGAACGGCACTCCGAGGAAGATGTCGGCGCTGCGCTGGTACAGCTGGCAGGACAGCTTGCCGTCCGCGACATAGAACTGGAACAGGGCGTGGCACGGCGGCAGCTTCATCCGCGGCACGTCGGCCACGTTCCAGGCCGAGACGATCATGCGGCGCGAGTCGGGGGTGGTCCGGATCTGGTCCAGTACCTGGCTGATCTGGTCGATGTGTTCGCCAGCCGGTGTTGGCCAACTCCTCCACTGGTAGCCGTAGATCGGTCCCAGTTCGCCGTTCGCATCGGCCCACTCGTCCCAGATCGAGACGCTGTTTTCCTTCAGGTAGCCGATGTTGGTCGAACCCTGCAGGAACCAGATCAGTTCATGGATGATCGACTTCATGTGCACCTTCTTGTTGGTTACCAGGGGAAAGCCTTCATCCAGGTTGAAACGCATCTGGTGGCCGAACACGGACAGGGTGCCGGTGCCGGTGCGGTCGGATAGCTGGTATGGGGCAGCGCCCCGTTCGACCCGGTTGAACTGCCAGATGCCGTGGCGTTCGGCCAGCTCCGCGCGGATCGCCAATGCGCGCTCACGACTGACCGGCAGGTGCAGGTGCAGCATGTTGGCGGCCGGAGTCGCCGGGTTGAAGCGAATGACCGAGTGGGCGCGCAGGGCTACGACCAGGAATTGCGTCCGGCGGAAGTAATCGGGCATGGCCGCCAGCCACGCATCGAACTGCATGCTTGCTGCGACGACATAGGGCGAGCGGTGGATGACATTGCCGCCCTGGCGCCGGAACCATTCGGCGGCGGCGCGCTCGACAACGCGCGGCTCCTCGCCAGCATCGCCACCAAGGCCGCCGATCCCTTTGTACAGCGACACATAAACCGAATCGAAGCCGGCCGCGATCTCGGCCACGCTGCGGCCATAGCCCGCGGCCGCTTCCACAGCCGTGCGCCGTCCATGTGCAGGTGTGCGCCGCGCGCCTAGCATGCCGCTTGATGGCCTCGAGTTCCTCCCAGGTCGACAGCTGGCCGCCGATTTCGCGCATCGGGATCGCGATGCCGATGGCGCCCAGCCTGTCGGGCACGGCTTCCAGGTCGGCGAGCGACCGTGGGCGGTTGAGGTCGCCCATCTGCAGGGCGTCGAAGTGGCCGATCAGCTGGTAGTTCGAGCGTTCGTGCACGAAGATGTGGGAGGTTGGGTGCAATGCGGCGGGCGCGGAGCCGCGGTCCGCGCAGGCCAGGCGTAGCGCCGTGACCTGGGCCATGGTGCCGCTGATGCAGAACACGGCGGCCGGAAAGCCGAGCAGGCGCGCGACCTTGTCCTCGAACGCTTCGACCAGCGCGCCGCTGCCGTAGACGTCGTGTTCGATCCGTGCCGTTCGCACCAGGCGGCCATCCAGGCAAAGGTCTCGGCGCGTGCGGGCGCGGTGGCCGGGAAGTCGGTGTGACAGCGGCGGATCAGTTCGGCGTTTAAGGTGACATTCGGAGCGTCGCCGGTGTGGTCGCCGATGCCGAACAGCTCGCGATTTAGATCTGGTCCCTTCTTAGGTCGAACGACCTTGATGCTGAAGAAGTCTGCTACTGTATTCTGGATGTTCCGCACCGAGATCTGGCGGTTCTGCACCGACAGCAAGTCCTTCAGCGCTTTCAGGATGTCGATCGTGATGTCCTTGCCCTGGAAACGCGAGTAGGCCAAGATCTTGTGCAGCTCGCCTACCAGCTTTATACGGCCGGTCAGTTAGCAGCGTGTCTAGCGAGTGGTAGTAATGCTCGAAGTCGACAGCAGCCCACCGCAGTCACCGAACTTGTCGATCATCCTGGAGCGTCACAATTGGCGGAGCCGGCAGCAAGGTCCAAGCCCTTTTATCCTAGGGGTGGCTTTTAGCCAGGCAATGCTGTCAAAAAGGGCAGCTTCATGGCGACAACTCTGGGGGGGTTAAACAGCAGCGGAACTGGTTGAAGTCGGTTTCACAATTCGCATCACGCTGGCACGCGAGACGTCGTAATCCCGGGCCAAGGCGCTGATCGACTCGCCTGTCTTGAACCGTGAAATCATCGCCGCGCGCTGCTCATCCGTCGTACGGACTGGTCGCCCCAAGGTCTTACCCTCAGCCTTCGCCCGTGCCAGGCCGGATTGGGTCCGCTCGACCAGCAAATCACGCTCCATCTCAGCCATCGCTGCCAGCATAGTCAGCATCAACTTGCCGGCGGAGGACGTCAGGTCCAGTTTGCCTAGCTGCAGGACGATGACCTCGACGCGGCGCGCGGCGAGCATCTTGATCGTCGCGCCAATATCCTGGGCATCACGCCCAAGACAGGGCTATTCCTCATTTTCTTCAGAGAGTATGAAAAGTGTGTTCGTGCCAGGCAGGACGAGGTGGCCGCTTTCCTTTGGTTCCAGCCGCGGCCGTCGGTCGACCAACTGCGAACCATCGCGCCCCCTTTCTCTCGATCGATGCGCACCACATTGCATGTTCAGCCGTCTGCGGCGTTGACCAGCTCGTACCGTCTGATCTTCATCTTCCCTGCATCCATTGTTCCGCTTGGTAGGTCGCGCTCTAGAGCCCTATAACCGGACAGTTCATCCAATGCCGTCTAATGTGGTTTAATGATGTGTTGGACACGTCGACTGGAGCCCAAGTTGAGGGCAGTTGATCGACTTAGGAGCTTGGAGCGGCAGAGCTGACCGAGAACAAAAACGGCCCTCGCCCTTCGTGGCGTAGGGAGTAGGAATCCGGGGTGATGCCCGGACTGCGGACGATCAATCCGCTTATAGGTGATGGTACCTCGGCACCAGTCCCCGTCGAACGTTATCGACGAGCCGCCGACTGTACCTGAGCTGCCCCAAACAAAGACCCCTGTTAGGCAGGTTAGTTTGAATTTGGGTGCCTGGATCCTGCTGCAGCAGAGGAACGGCTAGTGCCCGGCAAGGCACGATAAAACAACCGACAGCCTATCCATCACGGAGCTGCCGGGGCCCCGCGCGGCGCCAAGCATATGCGAGAGCAAAATGCGTAACGACAAACGGAAAGCAGTACAGGTGAATTGGCTCGGCGAAGTGGCCAAAGTAATAGGGGCAGTTGCCCTGTTGCTGCGAACCCTCCACGACACCGGCCTCTTGTGACCTGAGAACGCGGGTCGGTTTCGGCCGACCCGCTGACTGAACTCTGCACCTGATCAGAACCGTTTACATCACACCATATTAAGGGCTGCAATGGCGGTATATATCATCAGTTACGACCTAAACAAACAGAAGAACTACCCGGCACTGTACGATGCCATTAAGTCGGCAGGAACGAATTGGTGTCATCCAATGGATTCGACCTGGCTGGTTGTCTCGTCGGCCACGTCGTCCGTCATTCGCGATCACATCGCCCGTGCAATGGATAAGGATGACTCGCTCTTGGTCTGTAAGGTTGCTAAAGGCGACTCCGCCTGGCGCGGGCTTTCGCAACAGGTTTCGGATTGGCTCAAGGCCAACTTGTAACCCTCGTCCGACCCGTCGGTCTGCACATCTTCCACCAACCGGAGCGGCGCTTAGCCGTCAGCAGGAAGTCGACGGTCTTGCCCTGCCTGTCGACAGCCCGGTAGAGATATTTCCAGACGCCTTTAACCTTGATGTACGTCTCATCCATCCGCCAGCTGCTGCCGACCGGAAGCTTGTGTTTGCGCGACACGTTCTCAATGAGCCGCGGGAAGCGGATCGCCCACTGGTTGATTGATGAATGGTCGACCGATGCGCCGCGCTCTTCCATCATCTCTTCCAAGTGCCGGTAGCTCAACGGACAGGCCGCGTACCACCGGACGCAGACCAGGATGACGTCGATCGGGAAGCGCATTCCTGTAAAGCTGAGCATGTCGGATGGTTAAGTATTTAGGAGCTACCAGCTTATCCGACCATCTGGCTTGCTGGTCAATGCGGCAGAATCGAATCTTGGTCATCGCTGATGCCCTGAGAGTAGCCGGGAACATTCCCTGATAGGCGGCTACTGTGCCGACCAAAGTGCCTGTTGATTAGCTGGTCGGCATCGCATGGACTTATTAGCTGCTGCAAGCATGAGGCGCTGGACGGTGAAACTTATTGCAGGCAGCATCAGAAAACGAAATAGGCCGGTGCTGCGAAGCCAGGACACCGGACGCGGCCGCTCCCGGCGGTCCTGCATTGTCGGCCCAGCGATTACTACCGTATTCATCGCTGGGAAGACGTGGTCGACCTCACGCTGAACCCCTGTCGGCAGCTGCGCGAAGTCGATTTGTCTAACATGCCGAACGATTATTTCATTACTCCCTTTCCTTTATGTTTGATGAACCTGGAGGCGCGACGGATTGCCGGCCACGGACGATGCATAGATAGAAGAACAGCTTGATACCGGCCACTACGATACTTATGACGTGGTTGAAGAAATCCTTCATTTATTTTCCTAACGCTGGTTTATGGTTGCTTCTAGAAAACACCATATGAGCGGTTCCGCGTAGCGCAAGTCAACCTGCAGCACGGAGAAGAGAGATAGCCGCCGCCTCGAGCGCCGCCAGGTTGGAGCCGGACGTCGGAGGAATCCATTCCACACCATGTCGCCGGCTGTGGTGTTCCCACAGGACCTGGACCTTTCTAGGATCGTCGTAAACCTGAATCGCCATTAGCTCGGCGTTGAGGCACACACACTGCGTTAGGCGGTCGTTTGCGATCGGGTGCATTCGATCCGCTCCGATCATCGCCAGGCATCGCTCAATTACTTCCTGGGCTCGCCCTGGGCTGCCCAATTTCGTTTCCCGACCGAAACTTCCGTAATAGGCGCCGGTAATCGATTTACGTGCATGCCCAAGTAGCTCGCTCACTTGCAGGCGGGTGAGATCAAGATCCTCGCGTGGCATCTGTCCTGGCGGCCCTCCCAGCGTCGGGGGAATAAGATCTCTCAGCAACGCCGCGTTTTCCGCAAATTGCGCGCGCAGACCGTGGCCGGTGACCTCTGCCATCACTTTATTGATGCCGATTTTCCCCATTAAATAGTAATAGTGGCCTCTCGAATATGCCAGCGAACCGGCGCTGCCGTCTTTTTTTACTGACCAGCCCAAATATTCTTTCTTTCCAATCCTCGACTTGACGAAATCCATGACCGCGCGCTGAACCGGCGTGTCGATATCGATGTCACGTGGGCGGCCCCCTTTGGTTTTATATGCAGCGAACTTGTCGCCCTTATCACATTTCCAAGGCTGCATCTGCAGGACTTCCATCAGGCGTAGCCCGAACGCGACTTGGACCATAATCATCAACCCAAACCTCCAATCTAATGCCATTGCTTCAGCCACCTTGGCGCCAACGTCGATCCCGACTTCCGCCCAGCTTTTACTACGCTTAGCAACAGTGGTTACGTGCAGATCCTCTCTCGGCACGTCCGGCAAATAGTAATAAGCGTCTTTTACCAGTCCCTTTTTTCCGATCCAGCCGCAAAAAATACGCAGATGCGACAGGTAGCCCTGGATTGTTTTTGGCGCACGGTTCCGCCGGTGCCACTCGACGCAAAGGGCCTTGATATGCTTCTCGCCAATATTTCGAGGGTCTTCCAGCCGATAGCCTAATTCCACCAACAACCCGAAGATGGCGCGCAAAGCCTCTCCCGCCGCCTCTGCCGTACGTTCGCTTGCCTGCTTTCCATTCACCCGCTTATGGGCGTGAGCAGCAAGAATCATATTCAGTATCGAGAAAAGTCCCATGTATCCCATATATATTACCCAATCCTTTTTCAATTTATTAACGCCCTGGTACGTCACGCTCGATCTTAGTGAGAATGGCGTGATGCAAATGGGGTTTTGTGCCAGGGGTGAAGGGCCCTAACTTAAGTAGAATGATTTCGCGCTGCCGCCTTCATGGCTCTCGACAACACGCCGGCGCCTTCCGACCACCGATCGCCTGACTTGACGCTGCCAGGGCCCGAACATTGACGCAGTTTCTCGCGTAGCGCTTCCCGCCAAATGGGCAGGTCCTGGGGGCTGCGCTAGCGCCCGATGTGATTTCATTTTCACGCCCGTAGAGGTGCGCGGAGGTCAGCAGTAGCCCGGGCCAGCTGGCCCAGCGCATCCTGTGTCCGGTCGGTGCCGAAGGTCCGCTTGTTTCCCCGTATTGTTGTAGTGACGTGGCATGCCTTCGCAAGAACGCATCCGGCAACGACCGCGCCAGGCGTCGTTTTGCCAATGTACATTCCGTTCTGTGGGATTGCTGTATTCAGGAATGCCCGCAAACCCGCATGGTTATCAGGTTTTCTCGACACTCTGTATGGAACCGTGCTTCAGAGCGATAGACCAAAAAAAACAGCCACGAGGCTGCTCTATCGAAAGACGGGAGGCTATTGCAATGCGCCAGCTTGCACTGACGGCTTGAGACAGCGCCAGCTCGCACTGGCGGCTTCAGATATGTCCCGCAAAAGCGGTTTCAGAAATCTTTTCACTTCCTTGGAGGAACTGAAAAAATTATGGGGTCCAAATATGCCGCATAGCGACGAACTATTATCCCACAACCGTTGCCGTGCGTCAACGTCTAACTAGCGAGGGAACCGTGCTTTCATCCCATGGCAGACGGCCGTGGGGTCAAGATATCATCGAGGAATCATCGAGGAATCACCGAGGAATCATCGAGGAATCATTTGACGGCACTCACATCTCTGCCTGCCCCTTCGCGCCCTGACAAACCTCCTGCTCCCCCTGACAACCCACTGCTAATCCGCCGACAAACCCAAAACAAAACACACGCACTCTCGCAGCTGGGCTTCGTTAGCGCCACCCTTCTCTGCTGCGGCCTTGTCAGAAACACTATTGTCGCGCATTGTATTGTCGGAAACGCGATAAGTGCTGCTGTGTCTCGATAGCATACCGGAGGGAAGTCGACGGTCTTTCTTTCCTTGCCAACGGCCGACACAATACTTTTAAAGGCCATTAACCTTGAGATATGTCTCGTTCATTTCTCGTCTGGTGCCGACTTTGTTCTTATACTTGCGGAAAAGCGTTTCAATGAGTGGAAGGAACAAATGGCCTAGCAGTTAATTGTCGGATTCTCAACCGGCACGCCCTGCTCTTCAATGAGCTCGTCGATATGCCGGTAGCTCAGTGAGTTGGCCACTTACGAGTAGATGCAGACGTGCAGGCGTCGATGGGAAAATTTGCTCCTTCAACGTTGAGCACAGCGGATATTTAAAGTGATAGGGCATCACCTTCTACCGTGCAACGGCACTTCCGAAGCGATAGAACCCAATCGCATATCGTGCTCTATTAGCACAAGCTTCATCGCTTTTTTGACGGGCAGTCTTTAGCGTTGTCACGGCCTTATTTCCCCAACTGGCCCACCAGGTAACGCTACCTAGTGTTTGAGCTCTCGGCTTGGCGTTAGATCATCCTCTTCACCTAATCCAATGTGTCTCCTGACTGCCCTCAAAACAACATCATCTATTAGCCCGGCTTGACAGAGTCCATAAGCGTAACCGTCTAAAAACGCCGGTTCGATTTCGGAGCCACAGCCGTCAATAAGTTCACCTAGAACTGAGAGTGCTGGATGTGCCAGATCCTGATCGATCGACGGCTCTCCAGAAGCGGACAGTGTACTACCTTCGCGGATTTCTTGTGCAAGCTTCATAAGCCAGTGCACATCAGAGTCGGAGTTACTCATATTTCATTTCGTGTTAGTTTGCGATGACGCTTCACATTAAGTTTGGTATAGAGCCCAAGTAATCGCGGTGCCATATTTGTATTGAGAGACATATTTGCTTGAGTCTTCGTTAGTCCGGGAAGAACTCAGCGATGTTCCCCCAGGGCTCTGCTGGGTTGTGTTTTACATTCAGTTCTATATAAGGCTTTTCAAGGAGGTCGGGGTCATACATTGGCGGACGGGTCTGCTTAGCAGGAGGAATTTCCATGTTGCACGACGTTGGGTTATCGAGCAAGGAGTGATGCGTTCGACACACCAGAGGACGGTCCTCGTAAACGGAACACCTGTCCTCTCGTAGAAAAGGGCACGGCTTACCATTGAATTTTGCGCCGTGAGCGAAAACTTCGTTAATAGGTCGGTAAGCCAGACGAACCATTTTGCGTCCCGTAACCTCGGCCAAGCGGATCGCTTCGTGTTCGTAGATCATTGTGTTCATGTGACAGCAATCGCTACAGCCTATCCTGCATGCTACATACGGTGAAAGCGCATCGGTTACACGAGTTGCTATCGTAATTACTTTCCTGCGCTTAGACTTCGCACTGGCATTTCCCCCCACAATCTTGCTAAGAGACGGTTTAATAACTCACCGGAAACGCATCCGGTGCAGTAATGAAGAGCCGAGCGCGATGAAAATCATCGCTTCCGACACATCAAGGCGCTGCTCGTAGTCCCGGACAAGACGGCGATAGCGCA
>NZ_PPXQ01000038.1 GCF_004798585.1 Massilia sp. Mn16-1_5 | reverse complement strand
GGCCGGCGCACCGGCGACCGGTGCCACGGCAGCCGGCGTGCCGGCGCCGGGTCCGTCGGCCACCGGCGCGCCGGCGGGCGCCGCCCTGAGCGGGGCCAAGCCGCAGGCGGTCCAGACCACCGGCGTGGCCACCACCGGCACGCCGATGCCGGGCGTGGCGCCGCGCGTCACGGGCGTTTCGGCCAACACGATCACCGGCACCCCGGCCGGCAACGCCGCGGCATCGCCGGGCGGCGGCGCCGCGCCGCGCAGCCCGCAGGCGCTGCAGTCGGCCAACGTGCCGATCAAGAGCGAAAAGCTGGGCACGGCCTCGCCCAGCCCGGACGTCAAGAAACAGCAGACCCAGGCGATGCCGAAGGGCGCCTCGCCGGCGGTCGACAAGGGCAATTCGAAGGAAGTGAAGAACCAGTGAAGGTCGAGAAACGATGAAAATGGCGAGCATGCCGATCGCGGTGATCATGCAGCGCCGCGCGCTGCAGCACCGCTGGGCCGACGAGGCCTGGTCCGCCGTCGGCGTCGTGCCCGACCGCGGCAACCTGCCGCGCCTGCAGGTGCTGGACGAAAGCCCGGAGCGTGACTACTACATGGTGTCCGGCCTCGAACTCGAACTGTATACGGACGAGAACGAAGGCTATTACGAGAACGTGATGGCGCCGGAATCGAAGGTCTTCGTCCTGTGGCGCATGGAAGAGGGCCGCGCCATCCCGGCGCGCGCCTCGGTCAGCTATGTCGAAGGCACGCGCATGTTCGATTCCGGCGAAGCGGCGGACGGCGTCACGATGCCGGCCGAGATCTACGCCTGGGTCGCCGGCTACCTGCGCGAGCACTACACGCCCAAGCCGCGCCGCGGCCGCCAGCACGGGTAAGGACGATTGATGCCCGAAGAAGGATTCCTGCGCCGCTGGGCGCGCAAGAAGGCAGACAGCGGGGCAAGCGGCGCCGAAACCGTCGCCGAAGCGCCGCCGGCTCCAGCGCCCACGCCTGCCGCGCCTGCCGTTCCCCTTGCCGAACCGGCCGCGCCCGCCGCAGCCGAGCGCCCCACGCCCACGCTCGAGGATGCTTCGAAGCTCACCCACGACTCCGACTTTTCCGCCTTCGTCAGCCAGGCGGTCGACAAGGACGTGCGGCGCCTGGCGCTGAAGAAACTGTTCTCCGATCCACACTTCAATGTGCTGGACCGGCTCGACATGTACATGGACGACTACAACAAGCCCGATCCGGTGTCCGCCACCATGCTCGCCGCGCTCGACCATGCGCGCGGCGTGCTGCGCCGTCCCGAAGAGGTGCAGGCCGAGCTGCAACGCCTGGCCCTCGGCACCACCCCGGCCGGGACACCGGAGCCGATCGCCGAAGCCGAAGCGCAGGAAGCGGCCATGCCGGAGCAGGGCGCTGCTGTCACGGCCGAGGCCGCCGATCCGGACAAGCTTGTCCAGTTCCAGCCCGCTGCCGAAGCACGTGGCTCCGCGCACGTGGACGCCGCCACCCCCATTGCGCACCTGAGCGAGGACGCGCACAATGGGGAGACGCAGCAGTGATCGGCATGGCAGTCTCCGCTACCCGCCAAACGGAATTTACCCAAGCAAAATTTACCCAAGGTCACGCATGAATATCCGATTTCTGGAAGGGCAGGCCGGCGATCCGCTGCAGGAACGCCGCAACGCCCTTGCCAAGACCGCCGCCATCCTGGCGGCCGACGCCATTGCTCCCTTCGAGGCCGCCGCCACGGTCAGCTACCGCTCCGGCGGGCGCACCCTGGTCGTCGGCAGCGCGGAGCAGGCCCTGGCCTGGGCCGACCACCTGGCCACCAGCCTGCCGGTCACCCTGGTGCTGCTCGACGACCTTGAAGTCGGCGCGCGTCCATACCCCGTCTTCGCCGCCCGCGCGGTGGCCGTCGCCGGCTGGCTCGGCGCCTTCGAGGCGCGCTGGCAGGCGCCCGGCCAGGCGGCCCAGCAGGGCAAGTTCGACCTGGTGCTCGACCTGGCGCCGAGTCCGCTGATCTCCACCCACCAGCATCCGCACGGCTATTACGCGCCGGGCCCCGACGAAGGCGCGCGCCGCGCGGCGGCCGCCGAGATGATGGAGATGACTGGCGACTTCGAAAAGCCGAAATACTTCGCCTACAAGGAACGCCTGTGCGCCCACAGCCGCAACGGGCTGACCGGCTGCAGCGCCTGCATCGAGGTCTGCTCGGCCAAGGCGATCACCGGCGACGGCGACCGCATCAAGGTCAACCCCTACCTGTGCGCCGGCTGCGGCGCATGCGGCACGGTCTGCCCGACCGGCGCCATGAGCTACAACTATCCGTCGCCCGCGCACACGGGCAGCCGCATCAAGGCGGCCCTGCGCGCGTATGCGGAGGCGGGTGGCCAGGATCCGGTCCTGCTGTTCCACGGCGAGGGCGGCACGCCCTTGCTGGCAGCGCTGGCGGACGAGCTGCCCGGCCGCGTGATCCCCCTGGCCCTGCATCACACGGCCGCGACCGGCATCGACCTCTGGCTCACCAGCCTGTGCTACGGCGCAGCCGGCGTCACGGTGCTGATGACGGAGGCCGAGGCGCCGCAATACGCGGCCGCGCTCGATACCCAGATGCGTGTCGCCCAGACCGTGCTCGACGGACTGGAGTACGCCGGCCCGCATTTCCAGCTGCTGCGCGTGAGTAATCCGCAGGAACTGGCGCTCGCGCTGCAGCATGCGCCGCGCGGCGAGACCCCGGCCCAGCCTGCGACCTTCAACCTGGCCCAGGACAAGCGCAACACCCTCGACTATGCGCTCGACCACCTGCTGCGCCACGCGCGCCAGCAGCCCCAAAGCGTGCCGCTGCCCGTCGGCGCACCGTTCGGCGCGATCGCGGTGAACAAGCAGGCCTGCAGCCTGTGCATGGCCTGCGTCGGCGCCTGCCCGTCCTCGGCCGTGATGGACACGCCGAACGCTCCGCAGCTGCGCTTCGTCGAGCAGAACTGCGTGCAATGCGGCCTGTGCGCCAACACCTGCCCGGAAAACGCGATCACGCTGGTGCCGCGCATGGTCTTCGGCGAATTGCGCAAGCAGACCGTGGTCCTGAACGAATCCCAGCCTTTCCACTGCATCCGCTGCAGCAAGCCCTTCGGCACCCTGCACATGATCGAGACCATGCTCTCGAAACTGTCGCAGCACGGCGCCTTCGCCGGCAACCTGGACCGCCTCAAGATGTGCGGCGACTGCCGGGTGATCGACATGATGCAGCCGCAGGACGAGTTCGCGGTGCCGCTGCGGCGCCGGCCTTGAGCCTCCCGGTGCAGGCCTGCCGGCAGGTGCCAAGCCGTGGCACAATGGGCGCCAACACATAATAAAAACGCAATGCCGCGGCGCGCCGGGCACATGCCCGGTCCTGCGCGCGGCCGACCCGTAACCGCACAGGAGACAACATGACCCCTTACCAGCGTTTCGTCCAGACTCGCGACTTCCTGCAACAGCACCGCACCGACTACGACACCGCCTACCGCGACTACCAGGCGCCGAAGCTCGACACCTTCAACTGGGCGCTCGACTTCTTCGACCAGGAGGCCAGGGACAACCACGCCCCCGCGCTGTGGGTGGTCGAAGAGGACGGGCGCGAGCAGAAGATCTCGTTTGCCGACATGTCGGCGCGCTCGAACCAGGTCGCGCAATATCTGCAGCAATGCGGCGTCGATCGCGGCGACCGCGTGCTGCTGATGCTGCCGAACCGGGTCGAGCTGTGGGAGATCATGCTGGCCGGGATCAAGCTCGGCGCCGTGCTGGTGCCGACCACCATGCTGGTCTCGACCGCCGACCTGGAAGACCGATTGGCGCGCGGCCGCGTGCGCCATGTGATCGCCCAGGTCTCGGAGGCGCACAAGTTCGAAGGCGTCAAGGGCAACTACACGCGCATTGCCGTGGGCGGCAGCATCGACGGCTGGCACGACTTCGACGACTGCCGGCGCGTGCTGAGCGTGTTCACCCCACAAGGCGAAACCCGCGCCAGCGATCCGCTGCTGCTGTACTTCACCTCGGGCACCACGGCGCGCCCGAAGCTGGTGCTGCACAGCCACCAGAGCTATCCGGTCGGTCACCTGTCGACCATGTACTGGATCGGCCTGCAGAAGGGCGACGTGCACTGGAACATCTCCTCGCCGGGCTGGGCCAAGCACGCCTGGAGCTGCTTCTTCGCGCCCTGGAACGCCGGCGCCACCGTCTTCGTCTACAACTACGAGCGCTTCAGCGCGAAAGCGGCGCTGGAGACGGTGCAGCGCTGCGGCGTCACCTCGCTGTGCGCGCCGCCGACCGTCTGGCGCATGCTGATCAAGGAAGACCTGAGCCAGTGGAAACCGCCGCTGCGTGAACTGGTGGGCGCGGGCGAGCCGCTCAATCCCGAAGTCATCGAACAGGTCGAGCGCGCCTGGGGCATCCGCATCCGCGACGGCTTCGGCCAGACCGAGACGACGGCCCAGATCGGCAATCCGCCGGGCCAGCTGGTCAAGCCGGGCTCGATGGGGCGCCCGCTGCCCGGTTACAGCATCGCCTTGCTCGACCTCGACGACCAGCCGGCGCAGGAGGGCGAGATCTCGGTGAAACTCGACGCGCGGCCGCTGGCGCTGATGCTGGGCTACGAGGGCGACGAGGAAAAAACGGCTGACGTCATGCGCGCGGGTTATTACCACACCGGCGACACGGCCCAGGTCGACGAAGACGGTTATTACTTCTACGTCGGCCGCAACGACGACGTCTTCAAGTCGAGCGATTACCGGATCAGCCCCTTCGAGCTCGAAAGCGTGCTGATCGAGCATGAGATGGTGCTGGAAGCGGCCATCGTCCCGAGCCCGGACCCGCTGCGCCTGTCGGTGCCGAAGGCCTTCATCACCTTGCGCCAGGGCGTCGAGCCGAGCCGCGAGCTGGCGAAGGAGATCTTCGCCTTTGCGCGCGAGCGGCTGGCGCCCTATAAACGGATTCGCCGCATCGAGTTCCGCGAGCTGCCGAAGACCATTTCGGGCAAGATCCGGCGCGTCGAGTTGCGCAAGCAGGAGGCGGCGCGGGATTCTGAGCCGGGTACGGGTATCGAGTTCCGCGAAGAGGACGTCGGCGCCTGAGCGGCACCTAGGGGGAAGGACGTCAGAACAAGGCGCCCTGCGGACTGGTAAGGCGCGCGAAACTGTCGCCGACAAAAGGCAGGATGCCGTCGGCGACGGGTTCCAGCTGCTTGACCAGGTAGTGTTCGTAGTCGATCGGCGAGCGCTTCTCTTCCATCCAGGCGTCCATGACCTCCAAGGGCGCGGGCCCCGCGGTCGTCATCAGGTAGCGGATCCAGCCGCCGTTGCGGTATTGCGCTCCCCGGCCCCGGGCGATATGGAAGTCGTCGGCGATGCGGGCGGCGCGCACGTGGGGCGGCACGTTGCGCTCGTATTCCTGGAGCGGCCGGCGCAGGCGCTTGCGATAGACCAGCAGGTCGTCGAAGTCGCCGCGCAGGGTGCGCGCCACGTAGTCGCGCACGTAATCCTCGTAGGGTTCGCGCCGGAAGATGCGGCCGTACAGGCCCTGCTGGAACTGCTGCGCCAGCGGCGTCCAGTCGGTGCGCACCGTCTCCAGGCCCTTGTACACGATTTCCTCGCCCCCGTCGGGCGTGCCGGCCAGGCCGGCATAGCGCTTCTTGCTGCCTTCATCGGAGCCGCGCACGGTCGGCATCAGGAAGCGCCGGAAATGGGTGTCGACCTCCAGCTCGAGCGCACTCTCGAGCCCGAGCTCCTCGCGCAGCTGCGTGCGCCACCAGCCATTGACGTGCTCGACCAGTTCGCGCCCGATGCGCAGCGCGTCGACGTCGGCGTGGGCCGCGCCGAGCCACACGAACGTGGAGTCCGTGTCGCCGTAGATGACCTGGTAGCCGCGCGCCTCGATCAGCGCGCGCGTGCGGTGCATGATCTCGTGGCCGCGCATGGTGATCGAGGAAGCCAGCCGCGCGTCGAAGAAGCGGCAGGCGGTGGTCCCGAGCACGCCGTACATCGAGTTCATGATGATCTTCAGCGCCTGCGACAGCGGTTGGTTAGCGGCGCGCTTGGCCGCCTCCCGGCCTTCCCACACGCGCGCGACGATGCCGGGCAGGCAGTGCCGGGTGCGCGAAAAGCGCGCGCCGCGAAAACCCGGTACGGTGACGGCCTCCGGCTCCTCCAGTCCCGCGACCAGCCCCACCGGATCGATCAGGAAGCTGCGGATGATCGACGGATACAGGCTTTTGTAGTCGAGCACCAGCACCGAATCGTAGAGGCCCGAGCGCGAATCCATGACGAAGCCGCCCGGGCTGTCCGCGCCAGGCACGTCGCCGATGTTGGGCGCGACCCTGCCCAGGCGGTGCATCAGCGGAATGTAGGCGTGCTCGAAGGCGGCGACCGATCCGCCGCTGCGGTCCGCCGCCAGGCCGGTAACGCTGGCGCGCTCCAGCAGGAAGGCCATCAGGTCCGTCTTCTCGAAAATGCGGGTGACCAGTTCGCAGTCCTTCAGGTTGTAGCGCGCCAGGGCCGGCTTGTCCTGCGCGAACATGCGGTCGATCGAGGCCATGCGGTCGTAGGGATTGTCGATCGACTTGCCCTCGCCGAGGAGGCTTTGCGCCACGTGCTCCAGACTGAACGAAGGAAAGCTCCAGGTAGCCGAGCGCAGCGCCTCGATGCCGTCGATGACCAGCCGGCCGGGCAAGCCCGCGAAATAGCGTGCTTCCCGTTCCGTGCCGGCCCTGGCATTGGTGCGCCATTCCATCGACGTGCCGCCGCGGCCGATGCGCAGGGGATGCCGCAGGCGTTCGGCATGCTCCTGCAGCACGCGCAGGTCGAAGCCGATCACGCTCCAGCCGATGATGGCGTCCGGGTCATGGCGCGTCATCCACGCTTCCAGCTTGTCCAGCAGGGCCAGGCGCGTGTCGCAGTACTCGAGTTCGAAGTCGAGCCCGGCCGGGTCGCCGTTCGGCGGCCCCAGCATGTAGACCTGGCGCTGGCCGCAGCCTTCCAGGCCGATCGAGCGCAACTCGCCCTGCATGGTGGTTTCGATGTCGAGCGAGACGGTGCGCAGACGCGGGCGGTAGCCGGGCGCGGGTTTCAGGTGTGCGGCCAGCAGCAGCGCGGGGTCGCCAGGGTCCGGCGTTCCCGTAAACGCTACCGGCGCCATGATGAAGCGCTCCATCAGGTAGCGCTCGGGCGGACGGATGTCCGCCTCGTAGACGTCGATCCCGTGCTCGCGCAGGCGCCTCTCCAGCCGCATCAGGTGGCGGTAGTGGCGGCAGTACAGCCCAAGCACGGGACGCCCGCGGAAGTCGCACAAGGCCAGCGGCCGCAGTTCGGCACCGCGTTCCCGCTGCAACAGGCTCCTCACCGCCGCCTCCTGCTCGGCCGGGACGAATGCGACCGCCTCCGCCGCCGGCAGGCGCAGGCGGCATGGACCCTCGTCGGTGGCGAGCCAGAGCTCGACCTCGACGCCGCCGGTCCCATCGTCGCCCTGGATGTCCGCATCGCGCCAGTGGCGCGTCAGCAGAAAGCCCTGTCTTGCTGTGTCACTCATGGATGTTGTGCTAGGCGATGCGATCCACCGGGCCAAAGGCGGCAGTTTATCAAATCCCTTTGAACGTCCTGACAAAATCGTTCGACATACCGCCGGCAGTCGTGTACGTCCGCGTACGACCCATTGCTGACGTTGGAAAAGAGCCCGTCAGTTGATCTTGTTGGTTGCAGCAACCCATTGCTGTGACGCCGACTTGACCCATTCCATATCCGCCTTTGTTTCGAGGCGACTATAAACATTCAAGTAAACCAATTTCCGCTTTAAGTAGACTCGTGTAACTACGGATACGATAGGAAAGACAACATTCTTTCCTTCGACTATGCGTGATGGTTTTGAAACGACGAGCATACCTATCGCATTAGGCGCGACATTCAACATTTCCCCCACGACGGCGTCACCAATATTCATAGAAATGTTCGGGTCCCCCTTCGCCGTGCGGCCTGTACGGGCAGCAAGCTCGCCGAGAAGCACTTTCATCCTGGCCCCATCGCGGGCAATCAAGCCAAGATACGCCTTCTTCACCGCTTCGTTACCTATACGCGGGTCGTCCGGGCTGAAATCCTTTGATTCATGTCTCGTTTCGGTCAAGACCGTGAAATATCTTCTCGGTGCAGCGGAAGCTCCCGAACGAATTTCTTCGATCTCGGCGTCCTCATAGAACAGGCCCAGGAATCGATGCTCCGGCGAGACCTGCGCTTTTATCAATGCGCATGCGTCAGGGCCAACCAAAGACGCGTCCGAGTAGCCCGCGGGAGCCTCTACCAAGAGGCTTTTCCCTCCAACAGTGATTTTCAAAGACTTGGCGAACGCGGAATTTGAACATGCCAGTGCTAGAAGAACGTAGAAGACGATACGAATGCGCATGAAGATAGTCAATTTTTCTTAAAAAATGGTGAGTCACTGAGCGCTCGGGAATGGCCGCTTGCAGACGCTCTCATCGCCACAAAGGAGGTTGCTGTCCTCTGTTCAGACGAGTCAATGTTGTCTTGTACTGGTTTGACCTTGGATCTGGGCAAAGTAGAACAGCATCGATGAAGTCCTGTGGAGGGCCATACGAATGCATATCAATGTAATGGTCAACTCTACTTGGTGTCATGTAGATGACATCCTTGCCTGGGATGAACAAATTGACATGCGACTCATGAAGTAACTTTGCCTCACCATCGCACATTGAACATTCGTGAAGCCCTCGAAACGAATACCTCGGAAAGGCCACCTCAAACTGATGGCGTAGCTCCGTCAGTTTGGCTATGACCAGCGAAGAGCACGATCCAGTTGGAAAGCTTTCATTCTTTTCCAACCAACCCACTGCAAGTAAGGAACACTTCCACTCATCCGCGCAATGCGGCCCGCCATGGCTGTGACCATGGTAGTGGGCGAATTCCAAATCTTTGAAGTGAGTCATCTCATCTCATCAGCGTTTTCGATGCCCTTACCTAATCGCCCGCTTTTTGCCGGTTGCAGACGATAGAAACGGCTGAGTGTACGAGCTTGTTGCTATCACAGCAAGAAAGGGGTTTTATTAGGCACGTTAAGCCGCGTTAAACCACTGCCTGCTCGCCTCATCCGCCGGAAAAAAAGATTCCAGCCGCAGCTCGTGCACCGTCACGTCATGCGGCGTCCCCAGCGTGGTGATGGTGGTGAACAGATTCAGCTCGACTCCATCCTTGTGCAGAATGACCGGCAGGAAGGGCAGGGCACGGCGGTCGAGGTTGGGCTGGCGTGCGGCGGCGGCGATGCCGGGCAGGGCCGTCAGTTCGTCCAGCAGCGCCGCCGCTTCGCTGCCCGGGCCGTCGCCCATGGCTTCGCGCTGCACCCAGTGCAGCAGGTCGGTGCAGACATCCTCCCAGTTGACGATCCGGCGTCGCAGGCCGTTCGGGTCGAGCGTCAGTTTTAGTATGTTGACCGCGCCGTCGCCGGGAATCGGCGCGTCTGCCGGCATGCCGAGGAAGAAGCGCATCATGCGCGCCGCCGGTTCGTTGTGCATCAGCAGGTTCCACAGGCGGTCGACCACCAGCGCCGGATACGGCGCGGCCTGGGCCAACATGAAGTCGAGCGCCTGCTTGACCGCGTCGAGTTCCGGGTCGGACAGCGCGCGCTCGCGGTAGGCCGGCGCGAAGCCCGCGGCCAGCAGCATGGCATTCCTCTGGCGCAGCGGGATGTCGAGCACCAGGCCCAGTTTCAGGATCAGTTCGCGGCCGGGCTGGGCGCGTCCGGTTTCGAGGAAGCTCAGGTGGCGCTGCGAGATGTCGGCGTCAAGCGACAGGCGCAGCTGGCTGAAGCCGCGCTTGAGGCGCCAGTAGCGCAGCGCCGCGGCGAAGTCGGAAACGAAGCCGCTGCCGGCGGCGCTGCTGGTACTGGTGCTGGTGTCCATCACGCCTCCTCGAGGATCGGGTGACGCCGATTGTGGACCAAGCCCTCCACGAACTCAAGCAGGTCGGCGTTCACCTGCGCCCGGTGCGTGATGAACATGCCGTGCGGCGCGCCTTCGTAGCTGCGCAGGCGCGCGTCCGGCAGCAAACGGGCACTCGCTTGCGCCGTCAGCGCATAAGGCGCGCTGGCGTCCGCCGTCCCGGAGATCAGCAGCACAGGCACCCGGATGCGGGCCATCTCCGCGCGAAAGTCGGTGCTCGCCAGCGCCCGGTTGCACTCGACCAGGGCCTGCAGCGAAGCGCCGAGCGCCATGCCGCGCACCCAGTCCTTCATGCCGGCCGGCGTGTCCGCATCGACAAAAGGCAGCATGTTCTCGTCGATCCACTGCGGGAAATCGACCATCAGCTGCTCGCGCCGCACGGCCTCGAAGTAGCTCGCATCGATGCCGTCCGGGTTGTCCGGCGTCTTCAGCACAAAGGGCGTCATGGTGCCGAGCAGCGCGGCCCCGGCCACGCGCGCGCTGCCGTAACGATGAAGATAGCGCACGATCTCGTTGCAGCCCATCGAGTGTCCGACCAGGGTCACGTCGCGCAGGTCGAGTGCCTCGAGCACGGCGGCCAGGTCGGCGGCCAGGGTGTCGAAGTCGTAGCCGCGGCCCGGGTCGGAAGAGCGGCCGTGGCCGCGGCGGTCGAAGGCGATCACGCGGTAGCCGGCATCCAGCAGGGCCAGCATCTGGTAGCTCCAGGACTCCGAAGGGAGCGACCAGCTGGCCACGAACACGACCGGGCGGCCGCTGCCCCAGTCGCGGTAGAACAGGTCGACGCCATCAAGCGTACGGATGAAGCCGGGCGACAGAAGGGCGGGCATGGCGTCCTCCTCAGGCCACGGAGTCGAGAAAGCCGGTGACGCGCGCCAGGCGCCCGTCCGGCGCGACGGTGGCGACGTCGAGGCCGCGCACCACCTCACGCCCGTCGGGACCGTGCAGGGTCCAGCCGAAGCGCAGCACGTCGTGGTGGGCGTCGGGCGTGCCGGCGAGGGTGAAGCGGTGGTCCGGGAAGTGCTGCTGGGCGCCGGCGATCATGGCATCGATGCCGTCGTGGCCGGCGCCGCGCATGGTCGGGTCGAGGTATTCGGCGTCCAGCGTGAACAGGCGCGCCACCCGGGCGCGGCGGGCGGGCGTGTCGCGTTCGTTCCAGGCGGCCAGGTATTGCTGGGCGAGGCTGTGAGCGTGTTCCATGATGTCCTCCGTCGGTTGTGTGTCGTGTTGACGGAACCGATTCTCCGTGCAAGCCGGACGCATGGCGATTACCTCCGAGGTAATCGGCACCGTTGGCGTTAGAATGAAACGCGGCCGGCATGTGAACCGGCTTGGCGCGGCAGGGTATTCACCGAAAACAGCGGAGATGCAGGCGTGGATTGCCGGACCCATGAAACGCAGCCTGCGGCGCGGCCGATCGACCTCCCCGTCGACCGGGACGCCGAACTCATCGGCCTGGTGGCGGGCGGGGACCGGCACGCCTTCGAGGTCCTGTACCGCAGCTATTTTCCGCGCCTGACGCGCTTCCTGCACCGGATGACGCGCAGCGCGCAGCTGATCGAGGAGATCGTGAATGACGTCATGCTGGTCGTCTGGCAGAAGGCCGACTCCTTCGACGGCAGCTGCAAGGTCTCGACCTGGGTATTCGCGATCGCCTACCGGCGCGCCTGCAAGATGCTGCACCGGCTCGACGAGCCGCTCGACTGTTTTCCCGATGCCCTGGCCGGCGACGCCAACTGCCAGCCCGAGCGGCACTTCGAAGAGCACTGCCTCGCGCATGCGCTGGGCGAGGCGCTCGACGCGCTGCCGCTGGCGCAGCGCGCCGCCTTCCAGCTGGCCTTCTATCACGACATGAGCTGCGCCGAGATTGCCGAGATCATGGATTGTCCCGTCAACACCGTCAAAACCCGCCTGTTCCACGCGCGGCGCCGGCTGGCGCTGCTGTTCGAAGGCCAGCTCGAGGGGCGGCCGTGAACGCGCGCACCCATCCTGGCGGCGAGGCCGCGCACCGCGCGACCCAGGAGAATCTGCCCTGGCTGCTGAGCGGCCGGATGGGCGAGGCGGAACGGGCGCTCGCCGAAGATCACCTGCGCGAGTGCGCCGCCTGCCGCGCCGACCTGGCCGCGCTGCGCCGGCTGCGCGCGTCCGCCGAGCTGCCGGACCCGCCGTGCGAC
>NZ_PPXQ01000037.1 GCF_004798585.1 Massilia sp. Mn16-1_5 | reverse complement strand
CATGTGTAAAGCATGCCGCCAGCGTTCAATCTGAGCCAGGATCAAACTCTTCAGTTCAATCTCTGTTTGTTGACTCTTTCGAGTCATCCGCATTGCTGCGGAGTCGCTCACTCAAAATACTGACCGTTACTCATTGCTGAGCAACGTATTTCTTTTTTGTGAACATTTGATAATTTAAGTAATCAGCTGAACAAGTCAGCTGGCACCTTCATCAAACGCCCACACTTATCGACTGTTAATTGTTAAAGAACTTATTCGGTACTGCTTGCTGCGCTTCGACAAATCGTTTTGTTTGTCAGCAGCAGAGAAGCGAGATTATGCAGTGTTTCGTTTGCGTCGTCAACTTCTTTTTTTCCTACCTCGTTGCCGGCTGCAAACAAATCACGCATCTAACTACTTGATTACGTTAACGTTTTGCAGACAGCGCCGAAGCGGAGGCGAATTATAGCCAAGCCGCCGGCGGCTTGCAAGACGATTTGGTGTGCTATCTTTGGCGCGCCTTGGACATTTATAGAACGACAACAATGCTGATTCCCGCCATCCCCCCTACTGCCGACGCAGCACTCTCGCTTGCCCTTACTCAGGCCATCGACAACAAGACCAAACCACTGGGCAGCCTCGGCCGCCTGGAGGCACTGGCGAAGCAGATCGGCATGATTCAGAAGACGACGCAGCCCGTACTTACCGAGCCTGCGCTGCTCGTCTTCGCAAGCGACCATGGCATCGTCGCCGAAGGCGTCTCGGCCTATCCGCAGGACGTCACCTGGCAGATGGTCGAGAACTTCCTTGCCGGCGGCGCCGCCATCAATGTGTTCGCGCGCCAGAACGGCTGCGCCCTGCAAGTGGTCGATGCAGGCGTCAACCACGCCTTCGGCACCCGGCCTGGACTCGTCGACCGCAAGATTGCCAGGGGCACGCGCAACTTCGCGCATGAAGCGGCGATGGCGCCTGAAGAATGCGCGCTGAGCCTGGAACGCGGCATGGCACTGGTACGCGACCTGCCGGGCAACGTGGTGGGCTTCGGCGAGATGGGAATCGGGAATACGACAGCGGCCGCAGCGCTCATGCACAAGCTGACGAACACACCGCTCGCCGAATGCGTCGGCGCCGGTACCGGCCTGGCGCCCGGCGGCATTCAGCGCAAGCAGGCGGTCCTCGACAGCGCCATGCGCACGCACGCCCAGGTGAGCGAACCGCTGGCGGTGCTCGCGACCTTCGGCGGCTTCGAGATCGCAATGATGGCCGGCGCCATGCTGCAGGCGGCCGCGCTACGCAAGGTCCTGCTCATCGATGGCTTCATCGTCACCAGCGCGCTACTCGCCGCCGCCAGGCTGCAGCCCGCCATCCTCGACTACTGCGTCTTCGCCCACTGCTCCGATGAGCAGGGCCATGGCCGCATGCTGGAGCATCTCGGCGCCCAGCCGCTGCTGCAGCTCGGCCTGCGCCTGGGTGAAGGCACCGGTGGCGCACTCGCCCTGCCCCTACTGCATGCGGCAGTCAACTTCCTGAACCAGATGGCGACCTTCGGTTCGGCCCAGGTCAGCACGCAGTCGGCCTGAAGGTCAGCCATAAATGCAGCAGCTGCGCCTCTTCTTCATCGCCCTGCAGTTCTTCACGCGCCTGCCGATACCGCGCTGGGTCGGCTTCCAGCCGGACTGGCTGCATCAATCCTCGCGCTATTTCCCACTGGTCGGCTGCGTGGTCGCGGCCGTCGCCGCGGCGGTGTACTTCCTTGCCGCCTTGGTCCTGCCGGCGCCGGTGGCGGCCGTGCTCTCTACAGCCGCCTCGATCTATATCACGGGCGCCTTCCATGAAGACGGCTTCGCCGATACCTGCGACGGCTTCGGCGGCGGTCTCACCTCCGAACGCGTGCTCGAGATCATGAAGGACTCGCGCGTCGGCGCCTACGGTGCGATCGGCATCGCCTGCATGCTCGGCCTGAAATGCACGGCGCTGGCAATGCTGCCGCCTGGCAGCGCCATCGCCGCGCTGTTTCTCGCGCACCCGCTGTCGCGCCTTGCGGCGACCTCTCTCATCTGGCGCATGGACTATGCGCGCGCCGAGGGCAAGGCCAAGCCGATGGCGCAGCAGATGCAGACAAGGGAATTCGTCATCGCCGCATGCACCGCCCTGCTGCCCGCCGCGCTGCTGCTGCATCTCGGTGCGCTCTCGCCCGCGGCGCTCGGCGCCAGCCTGCTCGCTGCCAGCCTCGCCGCGCTCTGGATCGCGCGCATGTTCCAGCGCCGCATCAAGGGCTATACGGGCGACTGTCTCGGCGCCGTCCAGCAGCTGGCCGAAGTCGCGATCTATCTCGGCGTGCTGGCCAGCCTGGGCCAGGGCGCGCTGCGCTGAGCATGCGCCTGCTGCTGGTCCGCCATCCCCGTCCCGAGGTCGCAGCCGGTCTGTGCTACGGCAGCACGGACGTGCCAGCCAACGCGGACGAGACCAGACGCGTTCATGCCGCGTTGAGTGAAGCCGGTCTTCCCGGTGGCCTGCCCGTGTATGCCAGTTCGCTGCAGCGCTGTGCCGACCTGGCCCGCCTGCTGGCGGGCGACAAGGTCGTCTTCGACATGCGCCTGGCGGAGATGGACTTCGGCACCTGGGAACTGCGCAGCTGGGATGACATTGGCCGCGATGCGGTCGATACCTGGAACGCCGACCTGCTCCATTACCGTCCCGGCGGCGGCGAAAGCCTGCTGCAGGTGGCGCGCCGCGTCGCCGCTTTCCGCGCCGCGTTGCACGCCGCAGGTCAATCGGAAGCACTCGTGATCTGCCACGCCGGCACCATGCGCCTGCTCGCCGCCATGCAGGACGGCGCCGCGCTTGAGGAGGCCGCGCTGCAGGCCGCATCGACCCCGCATCGCATCGCTTACGGCGAAATGCTTGTGCTGAAAGATTGACAACGCCGTATAATGGCGGCGTTTTGGTGCTCGCGCCTGTGTTCACAGGCGCAGTTAAACGGGAAACACGAAGCTCGATAAGAGCCAACGTGTGCTGCCCCCGCAACGGTAAGCAAGTACCGCGTTCGCGCGGCCAACCGTCTCCCCAGACCACTGTGCATACGCATGGGAAGGTCGGACGGCTTCACTTGCCAGCCCGGATACCGGCCAAAAGGTGGAAGCACGCCATGCCCTGCATGCGCGCTTCTGTTCAATCTGGCCTACGGGGACGTGGGCTGGTTGTCCAACCATAGACCATCATGAACTTTCACGTTTCACGGCAAGCGGCCGCCTCGTCGCTCGCCCTTGCCATGGCTGCGCCTTGTGCGTTCGCCGATACCACCCCTGTCGATACCGTCGTCGTCACAGCAAGCCGCATGCCCCAGCGCGCCGCCGATGTCATCGCCGACACCACCGTCATCCACGCCGAAGAGATCGCCCGCTCCGGCGCCGGCTCGATTGCCGACATCCTGGCGCGCCAGCCCGGCATCGAGATCGGCCGCAACGGCGGCGCCGGCGCGAACACCAGCCTGTTCCTGCGCGGCGCCAACAGCAACCAGGTCGTCGTCCTGCTCGACGGCGTGCGCATCGGCTCGTCCACAACCGGCAGCGCCAGCTGGAATGCGGTGCCGCTCGAATCGATCGAGCGCATCGAGATCGTCTACGGCCCCTTGAGCACCCTGTACGGCGCCGACGCCATCGGCGGCGTGGTCCAGATTTTTACGCGCAAGGGCGAACCGGGCTTCGCGGCTGCGGCCTCGATCGGTGCCGGCAGCGACGCCACGCGCCAGGCCAGCGCCCATTTGTCCGGCGCCAGCGGCGGCGAGCATGCCGTCAGCTATGCCATCGGCGCCGGCCACGAACGCTCGGACGGCTTCTCGGCCACGCAGCCGGGCGCCTTCGGCTACAACCCGGACGACGATGGCTACCGCCGCAGCAGCGCCAGCGGCCGCATCACCCTGGCGCTTGCACCCGGCCACGAAGTCGGCGCGCAGTTCCTGCACAGCCGCCTGCGCGCCGAGTACGACAACGGCGCCGGCAGCTTCGACGCCTACAGCCGCCAGGACCTGAACACCGCCGCCGCCTTCATGAGCAACCAGCTGCTGCCGAACTGGCGCAGCACCGTGCAGTTCGCACGCTCGGAAGACAAGTCCGGCAGTTTCACCAGCGCTACCGCCAGCGGCGCCAGCCAGATCGACACCCGGCAAGACGAATTCACCTGGCAGAATACGCTCACGCTGGGCCGCGACACGCTGCAGCTGCTCTACGGCCACCGCAAGGAAAGCGTCGAGTCGAGCTCCACGGCCGCTCTCGAACGCGCGCGCATCACCAACTCGTATGCCGCGGCCTACGCGCTGCGCCGCGAGCGCCACCTGTTCGACCTCAGCGCGCGCCAGGACCGCTCGCACTACGGCGACAAGAACACCGGCGCCGCCGGCTACGGTTACCAGTTCGACGGTGGCCTGCGCGCCACCGCCAGCGTCGGCACCAGCTTCCGGGCCCCGACCTTCAACGAGCTGTACTACCCGGGCTATGGCGTGCCGACCAACCAGCCGGAGCGTGGCCGTAACGCCGAACTGGGCCTGCGCTACGAGCGCGCCGGCACCAGTTTTGATGCCACCTGGTTCCGCAACCGCCTGACCGACATGATCGTCTCGGCCACGCCCTGTCCCGACCGGCGCGACGGCCGTACCGGCAGCTGCGCCTACAACGTGGCCTCGGCCACTCTCGAGGGCGTGACGCTGGCAGCGGCCACGCGCGTCGGTGCGCTGCGCCTGCGCGCCAGCGCCGACTGGCAGGACCCGCGCGACAACGCCAGCGGCAAGCGCCTGGCACGGCGCGCCGGACGACACGCCAACCTGCAGGCGGCGTATGTAGCGGGCAGTCTCGACACGGGCGCCGAGTGGCAGATCTCGGGCGAGCGCTTCGACGACGCCGCCAACCTGCGTCGCCTCGGTGGCTATGGCTTGCTGAACCTGTACGCCACCTGGCGCATCGACGCCGACTGGTCGCTGCTGGCCCGTGTGAACAACGCCGCCGACAAACGCTATGAACTGGCGCGCGCCTACGGCACCGGTGGGCGCAGCTGGTTCGCCGGCCTGCGCTACGGCATCCGCTAAGCCGGGGCATTTGTGAGCACGCTCGCCTTCCCGGCACGTCGCCGCGCGCTGCTGGTCACCGGCTCGATGCTGCTGCTGGCGCTCGCCTGCATGCTGTATTCGGGCATGACGGGATCGATCCCGGTGGCCAGCAGCGAACTGCCGGCGGCGCTCGGCCAGCTGTTCGCCGGCAAACCGCAGTCGCTCGCGGCTTCGCTGCTCGAACTGCGTGCCGGGCGCGCCGTGGTCGCTTTCGCCACTGGCGGTGCGCTCGCGCTGGC
Organism: Massilia sp. Mn16-1_5; assembly: GCF_004798585.1. GTDB lineage: Bacteria > Pseudomonadota > Gammaproteobacteria > Burkholderiales > Burkholderiaceae_D > Telluria. The sequence continues at coordinate 10,103 of NZ_PPXQ01000037.1, read as the reverse complement.
GGGCGTGCTGATGCAGGCGCTGCTGCGCAACCCGCTGGCCGACCCGTACATCCTCGGGATCTCGGCCGGCGCCTCGGTCGGGGCGCTCGGCGCCCTGCTGCTGATGTGCGCGGCGGCCACCGTCGATGCGGCGGCCCTGTGCGGCGCCGTTGCCGTCTCCCTGCTGCTGTATGTGCTGGCGCGGCGCGACCTGCGCAGCGGGACAGCGGCGGAAGGCGGCTCCTCGCTGTTGCTCCTGACCGGCGTGATCGTCTCCTCGCTGTGCATGGCCCTGATTACCCTGATGCTGTCGATCGCGCCCGAGGGGCGCCTGCGCAGCATGGTGTTCTGGATGATCGGCGACCTGGCCGGCGCCCCGGTGCGGGTGCTGCCCTGGCTGGTGCTGGGTGGCGCGCTGGTGTTCGCCGTACGCTCTGCGCGCAGCATGAACGTGATGGCCCTGCACGCGGAAGGCGCGGTCGCGCTGGGAGTGCGCGTCGGCGCCCTGCGCAAGGGCCTGTTTCTGGTATCCGGCCTCTTGACCGCCAGCGCCGTCACCAGCGCGGGTTCGGTCGGCTTCGTCGGCCTGATCGTGCCCCATGCCTGCCGCTTCGCCTTCGGGCCGGACCACCGTGTGCTGGTTCCGGCCGCGGTGCTGGCCGGCGGCAGCTTCCTGGTCTTGTGCGACACCCTGGCGCGCACCATCGTCGCGCCCCAGCAGCTGCCGGTCGGCGCCGTCACCGCCATCATCGGCGCCCCCGTCTTCCTCTATCAACTGCACCGCCTGCGCCGTGCCTGACCCTTCACAACTATCGGAGTCCACCATGAACGACATGACAGCCGACCAGACCGCCGCCCTGAACGAGCGCCACCGCCTGCGCATGGAGCGCAAGAAGGCCATCATCGACGAACGCATCGCGCAAGCCGACAAGCAGATCGGCATCATCATCGTCAACACCGGCAACGGCAAGGGCAAGAGCTCGAGCGCCTTCGGCATGGTCGCACGCGCACTCGGGCACGGCATGCGCGTGGGCGTGGTCCAGTTCATCAAGGGTGCGATGGCGACCGGCGAAGAACAGTTCCTGCGCCGCTTCCCCGAGGAAGTGAGCTTCCATGCGATGGGCGAAGGCTATACCTGGGAAACGCAGAACCGCGAGCGCGACATCGAAAAGGCGCTGCAAGCCTGGGAACAGGCGCGTGTCTTCCTGCGCGATCCCGGCGTCGGCCTGGTCGTGCTGGACGAACTGAACATCGCCCTGAAATACCGCTACCTCGACGTGCACACGGTGATCGGCGACCTGCTCGAGCGCCCGCCGATGCAGCACGTGGTCATCACGGGACGCGGCGCTCCGCCTGAACTGCTGGCCGTGGCCAATACCGTCACCGAGATGAATGTGCTCAAGCACGCCTTCGCCGCCGGCATCGCCGCGCAGGCCGGGACCGAGTGGTGAGCGCGCGCGCAGTACTCATCGCGGCCATGGCCTCCGGCCAGGGCAAGACGACTGTCACCGCCGCCCTGGCGCGCAGCCTGGTGCGCGCAGGCCAGCGCGTGCGCGTCTTCAAATGCGGGCCCGACTTCATCGACCCGATGCTGCTCGAACGTGCCTGCGGCGCGCCGGTGCACACGCTCGACCTGTGGATGGTCGGGCTCGACGAATGCCGGCGCCGCTTGTCTGACGCTGCCCGCGAAGCCGACGCGATACTGGTCGAAGGCGTGATGGGCCTGTACGACGGCACGCCCTCGGCGGCCGACCTGGCGCGCGCCTTCGGCATTCCCGTACTGGCCGTGATCGACGCCTCGGCGATGGCGCAGACCGCCGGCGCCGTCGCGCGCGGCTTGCGCGACTATGGCCCCGTCCAGCTGGCCGGCGTGATCGCGAACCGGGTCGCCAGCACCGGCCACGCGCAGATGGTGGCGCAATCGCTGCGCGACATCCCCCTGCTCGGCGCATTGCCGCGTCAATCCGAAGCCCTGCCGGAGCGCCACCTCGGCCTGGCCCTGCCGCATGAGCTGCCGCGCCTGGATGCACTGCTCGACGAGCTGGCCGACGCGCTGCAGCTGGACGACGCGGCCTGGCAGGCGCTGCCCGCGTTCGAGACGCAGGGCTGCGCACCAGCGCCGGCCGTGCCGCCGCTGCTGGCCGGCCGCACGATCGCGATCGCGCGCGATGCGGCCTTCGCTTTCCTGTACCCGGCCAATCTCGATACGCTGCGCGCGCTCGGGGCCCGGCTTGTGTTCTTCTCGCCGCTGGCGAACGAGGCCGTCCCTGATGAGGCCGATGCCGTCTACCTTCCCGGTGGCTATCCCGAGCTGCACGCGCAGACACTGGCCGGGGCCGAACGCTGGCGCGCCTCGATCGGCACCGCCTTCGCGGCCAACCTGCCGATCCTCGCCGAGTGCGGCGGCATGATGGTGCTGGCCGAGGAACTCACCGATCCCGACGGCGCGCGCTGGCCGATGGCCAGCCTGCTGCCCGGCGTGGTGCGCATGCAGGCGCGCCTGGCCGGTCTCGGAGCGCAGGCCCTCGGGACTCCGGCCGGCGTCCTGCGCGGCCATACTTTTCATTATTCGCGCTTCGAGACGCCGCTGGCGCCCAGCGTGCACACGGTGCGCCATCCCGGCGGCACGCCTGGCGAAGCCGTCTACCGTGCCGGCACGCTGACGGCCTCCTACTTTCACGGCTACTTTCCATCGAATCCGGAAGCGGTGGCCCTGCTGTTCACGGAAGGTGGCGCATGGCCTGCACCCTGATCCTCGGCGGCGCACGCTCCGGCAAGAGCGCGCTGGCCGAGCGGCTGGCGCAGTGGTCCGGCAGCGAGGTCACGTATATCGCGACCTCGCGTGCCGGCGACGGCGAAATGGGTGCACGCATTCTTCACCACCGCGAACGGCGGCCGGCGCACTGGCACACGGTGGAGGAAGCCGTGCTGCTGGCCGACGCGATCCACGCCGCCTGCACGCCCGGCCGCCTGGTGCTGGTCGACTGCCTGACGCTGTGGCTGACCAACCTGATGCTCGACGGCGCGCCCGATTTTCCCGAGACCGGGGAACTGACGCTGCCGCCTGCTTTCGATACCCAGCGCCAGCGCTTCCTCGATCTGCTCGAGGACGGCCTGCCGGGCGAATTGCTGCTGGTCTCGAACGAAGTCGGCATGGGCATCGTCCCGATGGGCGCCCTGTCGCGCCGCTTCGCCGACGAGGCGGGCCGGCTGCACCAGGCCGTGGCCGCGCGCGCCGAGCGCGTGATCCTGGTGGCCGCCGGGCTGCCGCTGGTGCTGAAGGGACCGCCATGCTGAGCGGGCTGCCGGCGCTCCAGCTCGCGCTCCTGCTGGCGGCCGGCGTGGCGCTCGACCTGCTGCTGGGCGAGCCGCGGCGCTGGCACCCGCTGGTCGGCTTCGGCCGCATGGCGGTGCGCATCGAAGGCCGGCTCAATCGTGGCCGCTGTCTCCTGCTGCGCGGCGCGGGTGGCTGGATGCTGGCCGTGCTGCCGGCCAGTGCGCTGGCATGGTGGCTCGCCACTGGTCCGGGCGGCGTCGTCGTGCATGCGCTGCTGCTCTGGTTCAGCCTCGGGCTGCGCAGCCTGCGCGAGCATACGCTGCCGATCTTCCGCGCGCTCGCGGATCAGGATCTGACGGCGGCGCGCACGCTGACGGCGCGCATCGTCAGCCGCGACACCGCGCACGAGGATGCCTCCGGCCTGGCGCGCGCCGGCGCCGAGTCGCTGCTCGAGAACGGCAATGATGCCGTCTTCGGCACCCTGTTCTGGTTCATGATCGCCGGCGGTCCGGGTGCGCTGTTGTTCCGGCTGGCGAACACGCTCGATGCAATGTGGGGCTATCGCACGCCGCGCTACGAGCTGTTCGGCCGCGTGGCGGCGCGCATCGACGATGGCTTGAACTACCTGCCTGCACGGCTGACCGCGCTGAGCTATGTGCTGCTGGCCCCACGTGGCGGCCACCTGCGCGCCTGGCGCTGCTGGCGCCTGCAGGCCCCGGCCTGGAGCAGCCCGAACGCGGGACCAGTGATGGCCAGCGGCGCCGGCGCCCTGGGCATCGCACTCGGCGGCGCGGCGACCTACGGCGGCGAGATCGAACTGCGTCCGCCCTTGGGTATGGGAGCGCCGGCGGTACCGGCTGACATACTCCGTGCCTGGCGCCTCGTGCTGCGCGTGACGCTGCTATGGGTTGCGCTCGCGCTGACGCTTGCATACGGAGTGAGCAAACATGCTTGAACACGGCGGCAACCTGCGCGCGGCGGCGCAACGCTATGGGCGCGACGACTGGATCGACCTCTCGACCGGCATCAACCCCTGGGGCTATCCCATTCCCATGCTCTCGCCGGACGCCTGGCACCGGCTGCCGGAAGACGATCCCGCGCTGGCGGAAGCAGCGTGCCGCTACTACGGCGCCGCGCTGCTGCTGCCCGTGGCCGGCACCCAGGCCGCGATCCAGGCCCTGCCGCACCTGCGTCCAGCCTCACGGGTAACCGTCTCCGCGCCCTCCTACGCCGAGCATGCCCAGCATTGGCGCCGCCACGGGCATACGCTGCATCTTTCCAGCTATGCCGCGCTCGACGCGGCGGTCGACGCCAGCGACGTCGTCGTGCTCTGCAATCCGAACAATCCGACCGGCGAGACCGTCCCTGCAGCGCAGCTGCTCGACTGGGCCGCGCGCCTGGCGCGGCGCGGCGGCTGGCTGGTGGTCGACGAAGCCTTCGGCGACACGGCGCCAGGCTTGAGTGTCGCTGCCCACGCGCACCAGCCGGGACTGATCGTGCTGCGCTCGGTTGGCAAATTCTTCGGCTTGGCCGGCCTGCGCCTGGGCTTCGTCGCGGCCGAAGCCGGACTGTTGCGCGAACTGGCGGACCTGCTCGGGCCCTGGGCCGTCAGCGGTCCGGCGCAATCGATCGCACTGGCGGCACTGAACGACGGTGTCTGGCAGGCGGTGACGCAGGCGCGCCTGCAGGCGGCCGGCCGGCGCATGGACAAGCTGCTGTCGGCGCATGGCATCGCGGCGGCCGGTACGCCCTTGTTCCACTGGTGGCCGCAGGACGATCCGCAGGCATTTCACGAACACCTGGCGCAGCGCGGCATCTGGAGCCGGCTGTTCCTCGATGCCGCTTACGGCATCCGGCTTGGACTGCCGCCCGACGAAGCAGCCTGGCAGCGCCTGGCACGCGCCCTCGATGAATGGAGAGAACGATGAAACGATGGATGGTATTGGCTGGTTTGCTGTGCGCCGGCCAGGCCGCGGCGGTGACGGTACGCGACGACGCCGGCAATGCGATCACGCTGCGCAGCCCTGCCCTGCGCGTGATCTCGATGGCGCCGCACGTGACCGAGCTGCTCTTCGCGGCCGGCGGCGGCGAACGCGTGGTGGGCGCGGTGGAGTACAGCGATTATCCCGAGGCGGCGAACCGCATCCCGCGTATCGGCTCGAATCGCCAGATCGACATCGAGCGTGTGATGGCATTGAAACCCGACCTGATCGTCGCCTGGATGCACGGCAGTTCCGAGCGCCAGATCGACATGGTCAAGCAGCTCGGCATTCCGGTCTATCACAGCGACCCGCAAACCCTGGAGGGAATCCCCGACAGCCTGGAACGCCTGGGCCGGCTGATGGGCACCGAGGCGACGGCGCGTCCAGCCGCGGCGGCGCTGCGCGGCAAGCTGGCCTCGCTGCGTGCGGCCTATGCGGGACGCTCTCCGGTGCGTACCTTCTACCAGGTCTGGGACAAGCCGCTCTATACCTTGAACGGCCGCCACATCGTCACCGATGCGCTACGCCTGTGCGGCGGCGAGAACATCTTCGACAAGCTGCCGGTGATCGCGCCGGTGGTGACCGTCGAAGGCGTGCTGGCAGCCGATCCTGAGGCGGTGTTCGGGTCCGCTGAAAAGGACTACGGCGGCGTGAACCTGTGGCGGCAGTATCCGACCATGAAGGCGGTCCGCAACGGGAACCTGTTCACCGTCGACGGCAACCTGCTCAACCGCGCCGGACCGCGTATGATCCAGGGCGCGGCCGCGATGTGCGAGAAGCTCGACCAGGCACGCAGGCATCGGCCATGAGGCGCCTTCCGTACCAGACCCTGATGGTGCAGGGAACGACCTCGGATGCGGGCAAAAGCACGGTGGTGGCCGCGCTGTGCCGGCTCCTGAAACGCGAAGGCGTGCGCGTGGCGCCGTTCAAGCCGCAGAACATGGCGCTCAACAGCGCAGTGACCAGGGACGGCGGCGAGATCGGACGCGCCCAGGCTTTACAGGCGCTGGCCGCCGGCGTCGACGCGCACACGGACATGAACCCGGTGCTGCTGAAACCCTCGAGCGACACCGGCGCCCAGGTGATCATTCATGGGCGCGTGCGCAGCGAAATGAATGCGCGCGACTATCACCAATATAAAACTGTCGCGATGGGCGCGGTCCTGGAGTCGCATGCCCGCCTGTGTGCGCAGTACGACACGATCGTCGTCGAAGGCGCCGGCAGTCCGGCCGAGATCAACCTGCGCGATCGCGACATTGCCAACATGGGTTTCGCCGAAGCAGTGGATTGCCCGGTGATCCTGGTGGCGGACATCGACCGTGGCGGCGTGTTCGCGCACATCGTCGGCACCCTGGCCTGCCTCTCGCGCAGCGAGCGCAATCGCATCGTCGGCTTCGTCATCAACCGCTTCCGCGGCGACATCGCCCTGCTCGAGCCGGGCCTGGACTGGCTCGAACGCGAGACGGGCAAGCCGGTGCTGGCGGTCCTGCCCTACCTGCACGGCCTGTATCTCGACGCGGAGGACGCCGTGCAGCCGGTGCAGTCCACGCGCGGACGCTTTCGCATCCTTGTCCCGAGCCTGCCGCGCATGAGCAATCACACGGATTTCGATGCGCTGCGCGTCCATCCGGACGTCGACCTGCGCTTCGTGCGCCAGGGCGAAGCGATTCCGCCGGCGGACCTTGTCATTCTCCCGGGGAGCAAGAACACGCGCGGCGACCTGGCCTGGCTGCGCGCGCAGGGATGGGACGCGGCGATTGCGCGCCACCTGCGCTATGGCGGAAAACTGCTGGGCATATGCGGCGGCTTCCAGATGCTGGGGCTGGCGGTGAGGGATCCGCATGGAGTCGAGGGCAGCGCCGGCGACGCCGACGGCCTGGGGGTGCTTCATCTGGTCACGACCATGGGCATGGAGAAGCAGCTGCGCCGCGTCGAGGGAGTGTGCGCCTTCGGCGGCGGCGGTGCGCGGGTGGCCGGCTATGAAATCCATATGGGTGCGTCGGCTGGCGCGGCGCTGGCGTCGCCTGCTTTCCGCATCGATGGCCGTGACGAGGGGGCATGCTCGGCAGATGGGCAAGTGATGGGAACTTACCTGCACGGTTTGTTCGACCATCCGGACGCCTGCGCGGCGCTGCTGCGCTGGGCCGGGCTGGATACGGAACAGCGTGTCGATACGGCGGCCTTGCGCGAAGCGAGTCTCGACCGGATCGCGGATGCGGCGCAGCCTCTGTTCGATCGCCTATTGGCACAGGCTGGCTAATAGCCAAATCCTATCAATGTGCTTGAATCAATTCATTTTACCTCTCAGATGAGAATAACTATCATTTGCTCCTGAGTGTTTGCAACAGGAGCAGTGCATGATTACCGCAGCAAAAAGGATCAGTCAGGTCGCCACCCACATGGGCATCGCCTATGCCCTGGCCTACGCCCTTACCGGCTCGGCGGTATTCAGTGGCCTGGCGGTGCTGGTCGAGCCGGTGATCAACGTCTTGCTGCTCCCCTTCCACGAGGCCGCGTGGGCGAAACGCCGGCGTGCGGCGCTCACGTCGCGGGCGCGCTACCTCACGGTAGCTTTCGAAAAGCTCAGCCAGACCGGCCTGCATGCCGGCGTCGCCTTCGCGGTCATGTACGTCGCGACCGGATCGGCGGCGATGGGCGGCATCGCGGCCTTGCTGGAACCGGTCTGCAATGTGCTGATCCTGCCGCTGCACGACCGGCTCTGGGATAGCTTCGAGCGCGGCGGCCAGGCGCAGCCTATCGCCACATAAGGAAAGGCAGCATGCCCCAGGCGGCAAGCACGATCAGCCATTGCGCGACCGCGAGCAAGGCGGCGCAGTCGAATGCCGGGTGGGCGAGGCTGCGTGCGCACGCAGGCAGGCGCAGCAAGCCGTAAGCGATTGCACAGGGCAAGGCGATGCTGGCGAAAGCGAGCAATCCGCTTGCAATGGTGAGGTCGCCCAGCTGCATGAAGGATTGCGTGAAGAAGAAGGGGATCGGCGCAAACAGCATCAGCACCCCGGCCAGCGGCAGGGCCAGGGTGCTGGACCTGCGCAAGCGGCCGCGCATCAGCAGCCACCCTCCCCTGAATAAAATGGTGAGCAGGCCGGCGGCACCAAGTGCGGCGCTGGTCCATAGCCACAGCAAGCTCGTCAGCGGCACTTGGCGGTAGGTGCGCAAGCCGTCGCTCAGCATCCGTTCGCCATCCGTTGTCAGCAGCACATGCGACGGGGCAGCCCGGGCGTCCGCCTTGAACAGCATTCCTCCTGCTGGCTGCAGGGACGCGGGCTTACCCTGAAAGGGCGCCAGCTGCAGGCGCTTTCCATCCCAGCGCACGTCGACCGGATTGAAGACGGTATCGATCCAGGCCAGGCGCGTTACCGCATGCCAGGCCGGAACGTACATGCCTTCCCAAGCATGGATGTCGGCCGGCGGCGGCGATGCGGTGTCCCGCTCTTTCGCAGGTGTCAGTTGCAGCGCCTCGATCAGCAAGGTGTTGAGCCGCTCGTAATCCGCATTCTCGACGTCGGCATTCGCCGCGACAAAGAAGGCTTTGCCCTCCTTTGGGTACAGGCAGAGCATGGCCTGAAAACCGATCGTCGTGCCAGGGTGGCAGTCGCCGATGACGCCATGCCGGTCGCGCACCGAGAGTGCGAGGCCGTGCCCGCCCTGCAAACCCGTCCGTTCGGCATCGGTACCGCGGGCGCCGCTGAGGGCGTCCATCAGGTTTGAAGCGATGAAGGGCCGGCCGGCGATCGTGCCATCGCCCATCAGGAAGCGGGCGATGCGGCCCATGTCGGCGGCGGTCGTCACGAACTGGGTAGCAGGCCGTGCAAACACGGGAATGGCCGGATAGGCCACGCGCTCTTCGAAATGGCCCATGGCCAGGCGCGGATCGGCGTTGGCGCCGGCCTGGGTGCTGAAGGCGAAGCTGCTGTCATTCATGCCGAGTGGGCGCAGGAGTTCGGTGTCCAGCCAGGCTTCGTAGCGGCGATGGGTGACGGCCTCGATGACCATGCCGAGCAAGTGGTAGCCGGTGCTCGAGTAGACGTAGCGCGCGCCTGGGCGTGTGTGCACCGTCAGGCTGTCACGTCCAAGTGCTTTATCCAGAGGCGTGTCGGCCTGCGCGCGCAGGCTGAATACCTGGTAGAAGCGGAAGTTTTCCAGGCCCGCCGTGTGCGCGAGTAAATGACGGATCCGGATCGGATCGGTGGCCTGCCAGGGATTATCGAAGCGCAGTGCCGGCAGGACGGAAGCGACCTCGGTGTCGAGGCTCAGCTGGCCAGTGGTGACGAGACGCAGGACGCCCATCGCCAGCACGGTTTTGGCCACCGAGCCGACGTGGACTCGCGTTGTCGAGGTCATTGCCTCCCCGGTTTGCGCATTGCTCAGACCCGCCGCGCCGGTGACGATGCCGGCATCGGGCGTGACCAGGGTCCATACGGCGCCCGGCAGCCCTGCCCGCTGAAGATGATCAGTAAACTGCACTCGCAGTATTGCTGCGGATGTGTCTGGATCGGACTGGGCTTCTGCTGATGTCGAGAGAAATAAAGCCGACACCAGCAAGAACAGGATTGAAAGAGACCTCGGCAAGTGCATGCAGCGATTCCTCAGCGTTTTCGATAAGGAATGGTAGTGCGCCGGCGTTCCAGGAAAATGGCATTTGCGATGAATTGCCGAATAACGCAACCGAGCTGCAAAAGCAAAAAACCCCATCCAGATCACTGGATGGGGTTTCGCTTATAACTAGCCTGACGATAACCTACTTTCACACTGGTTGCAGCACTATCATCGGCGCAAAGTCGTTTCACGGTCCTGTTCGGGATGGGAAGGGGTGGGACCGACTTGCTATGGTCATCAGGCATGAC
>NZ_PPXQ01000036.1 GCF_004798585.1 Massilia sp. Mn16-1_5 | reverse complement strand
GCTGCATGAGCAAGCACGCGTCTATCTGCTGCCGGAGCGCCGAGCGCGCTCGTATCCGCGCGTCGTTAAACAGCCCAGATCCAAGTTTCCAATGAAAAATGCCAGTCAGCTTAACTGACTGGCATTACCCTGAGGGCGGTTTTTTTATTGCGTCAATACACAATTTGGCTATATAAATACACACTCATTCGATTTCATAACGAATAATATTCGTAAAATAATCGACAATGTTGTGTTGTATTTGGACGAAATTCGGAACAACGGCATTGATTTTGCTGTCGTTCAGTTTTGCTTTGGCGTAATCTTCGAAAATTCCTTGGGGCAATAATTTATTCCCCAAAGTAACTCCTCGAAGACCTGCCATGACACTCCCACTCCAACACTTTGCAATGCGAATTGCCGCAATCGCGGCATTCGGCACCACCCTCGTGGCCTGCGGCGGCGGCGGTGGTGGCTCCAGTAGCACCGCCAGCGTGGCCCCGGCCGCACCGGTCGCCGCAACGGCATCCACGGCGCCTGCGGCGTCGGCTCCGATTCCTGCGCCAAGCGCGAGCCCGGCAGGCGATGCCGCCCCAAGCGCGGTAGCAGACACGGCCGTTACCGTCCCGTCCAACACGGCCGCAACGACCACCGCTTATAGCGTGTTCGGCATGGTCACCGACGTGCGCATCCAGAATACCAGCGCGGCCACGCAAACCAACCTGCCGGTCACCTTCGGCCAGGTGTTCGCCGCCGGCGACCTGATGCCGACCGATTCCCTGGTCGGCCGTTTCGACAACGGCACCGAGATTTCCCTGCAGCTCGACGTCAAGGCCACCCATCCGGACGGATCGGTGCGCCACGCCGTGGTGTCGGGCCTGGTCCCGAGCATGAACGCCAACGAGACGCGTACCCTGTCGCTGATGAAATCGAACGCGCCGCAATCGGCCGGCATGGGTCCGAAGACTCTGCTGCTGAACGGCTTCAGCTCCTCGATCCACGCCACCATCGATGGCGTGCGCTATAACGCCTCGGCCGACGACATCATCAAGCTCGGTGGCGCCTACCAGACCTGGCTCTCGGGCGCGGTCGCCAACGAGTGGCATGTGTCCGCTCCACTGAAGACGGCCGACGGCGTCGCGCACCCGCACCTGACGGCGCGCTTCGCGATCCGCTGGTACAACGCCATCAAGAAGGCACGCGTCGACGTCACGCTCGAAAACAACTGGGCCTACGAACCGAACCCGCAGAATTTCACCTACGATGCCGAAATCATGGTGCGCGGCAGCGTCGTCTACTCGAAGCCGGGCATGACCCACTACCACCATAGCCGCTGGCGCAAGGTATTCTGGTGGGGCGGCGACGCGTCCCAGGCCTACGTCAAGCACAACACCGCTTACCTGATCGCGACTCGCGCCCTGCCGAACTATGACCAGAGCCTGGTCGTGCCGGAGTCGGCCCTGGCCGATCTGAAGGCCAAGTGGACCGGCGCCGCGATCGAACCGATGGCGGTCGGCATGGCGATGAAGGCGATGCCGACGACGGGCGGCCGCCCAGACATCGGCCTGCTGCCGGGCTGGGCCGCTACTTACCTGCTGACCATGGATGCGCGCGCCAGCGAAGTCACGCTTGGCACCGCCGACCTGGCCGGCAGCTGGTCCTCGCACTACCGCGACCAGAAGACCGACCGTCCGGTGAGCCTGATCAATTACCCGTACATGACGATCCTGGGTATTCCGACCGATACCGTCAATCCTGCAACGAAACAGAAGGAAGCCTTCCCGAAATGTCCGACGACGGCCGCCTGCGCCACGCCGAACAAGCATGATTCGTCGCACCAGCCGGCCTTTGCCTATCTGCCCTACCTGGTGACCGGCGATTATTACTACCTGGAAGAACTTCAGTTCTGGGGCATGTATAACGTGTTCCAGTCGAATCCGGGCTACCGCCGCAACGTCGAAGGCTTGCTGGCACCGGACCAGGTACGCGCTCAGGCCTGGAGCATGCGTACGCTGGCCGAGGCCGCGTACATCACGCCGGATACCGACGAACTGAAATCGCACTTCACACGCATCCTGAACAGTAACCTGGACTGGTACAACGCGAACTACACCAATAACCCCGCCGCCAACATGTTCGGCGTGATCGCCACCAGCAGCGCGGTGATCTATAACTCGAAGCGCGGCGTGGCCCCGTGGCAGGACGATTTCTTCACGTCGGCGATCGGCCACGCGGTGGAACTGGGCTTCGACAAGGCACGCAGCCTGCTGGCCTGGAAAGCCAAGTCGCCGGCCATGCGCATGACCGACCCCGGCATCTGCTGGATCGACGGTGCGTTGTACTCGATGAACATCCGCGATTCGGAAACCGGCCCCTACTACACCAGCATGGCGCAGGTGGCCGCAGCGAGCCAGACCGAAGGCTTCCGTAGCCAGGAATGCGCCAGTGCCGGCATGGCCAGCTTCCTCGGCCTCAAGGTCGGCGAGATGACCGGCTATTCGAGCAGCGTGATGGGCTACCCATCCAACATGCAGCCTGCGCTGGCCTACGCCGTCGATGCAAGACTGCCTAACGGCGACGCGGCCTGGGCCCGATTCATGAGCCGTAGTGTCAAGCCAAACTACGGCAACGGACCGCAGTTCGCGATCATCCCGCGCTAAGCAGCGCAAGGCGCACGCTCCAGCCCCGGCTGCCATCAGGCAGCCGGGGCTTTTTTATCTGGAGAGCGCGGCGTCAGCCAGGAAGCTTTTCATCAAGCACTTTGCGGAAGCCTTTTTTATAGGCAACCTGCAAAATGTCGATGTCGTAGCGCCAGTTGGCTTCGACAATGACCGGTCCATTCTCGAGAATGGCGACATCCCAGCCGACCGTGTGCAGGTTGTCGATCGACTCATGGGCCTGCGTGACCAGCGCCAGTACCTCGGGCCAATAGGGAAGCTGGGCGCCGATGATCGTTGCTCCCGTAGCAGGATGCACGACCACGTCCTTCATGCTGGGCCAGCTTTTCGATCTCGAACCGATCGAGGTGATCATTTTTCCACTGACGACATCGACACCGGCGACCAAGTTTCCGCTGGCACCATGCGAAAAATTATCGACGTCGGATTCGCCGACCACGATGCGAAACGCTCCTGCGATGACTTCGATCTTGCCTGCGTAGCGGATGGTCACCACGCGGACGGTCGATAGCCCTTTGGACTGCGTAATGTTGCGTATCAGGTGGTGGTTCGACAGCTTGGGCTGGACGATCAGCATCCGCGTAAACTGCAGCGCTGTTTCGCAGTAGCGCGCCAGGTCTTGGAACGAACCGCTATTGCCGCCACTCCATTGAACGCCGGAAGACGTCACACTCAGCGAAAACGTTCCTTTTCCATGTGAACCGTTACTCGGCTTCACAAAGTACTCCCCCGGCACAAGGACGCTGGCCAAATCTTGGGCCGACAGTAGGTGCGGAATGGCGCTGGCGCCGCGCTCCACCTTGGTGATCAGTGCAATAATGTTCGCAGTCGGAATCCCATGCTGCTGGCAATGCTCAAAGAATTTGATTTTGTCATCGGCGAGGCGGCGGGCTTCCTGTGAGGTTATTGCCGCATAGCGGGCCTTGAGGGGCTCATTGTCCAGGTAATCCGACCAGGTGCGCCGCGGTACTTCGGCCAGACTGTAGAGCGAAAAAAACTTGGCGCCCAGACCGAGGCTGGTGCGTGCGTACACGGGTCCCCACAACAGGTGAATGTCGGACAAGCGTTTGATCGACGACATGGCATACAGCTGTGCTCGCATATAGTCCGAGGCGACATTGAGTGCACGTAGCTTCATGGTTCCATCCTTTTATCATCAGTGCGAGTTCAACTTGCTCGATGACGATTTTTTAATTGAGTACAAGACAAGATCCGCATCATAGCGCACTCTAGTCTTATTCAAGTGCAATGATGATGTGAACACAACGCTGAATAAAAAACACCATCGGCGCGAGCCAGGCAGTGTTTTATTAGCGCGCCGGCTGCCTACCGGATGATCACGCGATCCTTCGGTACTAGGTACATCATGCCGCCCTGCTTGTCCTTGAAGCTCTCGTAGACGCCCGACTGTTTTTTGAAGGTGCCGTTGGCGCGGTACTGGCCCGCGAGTGCGGGTCGGTCTTCACTTGCGCGATCTGCGCCGGTTCGCGCATCTTGCTGCGCCAGACTTGCGCCCAGCTCGCATACAGGCGCTGCTCGCCGGTCATGCCGTTGATCATCGGCGCCTTCTTACCTTTTAGCGAGCGCTTGTAGGCTCTCGCTGCATGGCCAGGCCCGCGTTGTCGGCGATATTCTCGCCCAGGTCAGTTCACCGTTGATGTGGTAGCCAGGCAGCGGCTCGAAGGCGTTGTACTGCTGGACCAGACTTCGTACTCGATATACCTTGCTGAGCTGTTATGTACAGGAATGGCATAATACTTCGATTATTTTTGAGAAGCGCCACGTGCAGCAGTTTCGGTCGGCTTGGGTAATCCCAGGTTGCCTTGGCTGAGCCGCTAAGAGGATTTAAATGCAAGTCGTAAAAGATATCAAGCGTGCCTGGGGGCACCTGCGCTCCGGGAAAGGCGGGCAAGCTCACCTGCCGTTCTGGCGCCAGTCGCTAGAGATGGGGGCCTTGTTCATGCTGCGCGGGATTGGTCCTGGATATTATTTGCAGGCCCGCTGGTGGCGGGCGTCGGTGCCCTTCGCCGACAAATGGGCGCACGTCAACAAGAAGGAATACAACGCCTTTATCGATCGCTGGAACCGCCCGGGTTACCAGAAGAGCTCGCAGCACAAGGTGATCGAAAAGGCGATCTTGCAACTGGTCGGCGTACCGACGCCTGAATTCATCGGTTATCTGCACCCCCAGCGCGGCGCGCGTGCCGACGGTGTCGCCTTGCGCGGCGCGGCGGACCTCGAACAGCTGTGCCGGACGCTGAGGGGCAAAAAGGTCTGCCTGAAGCCAGTCGAGGGCTATGGCGGCGCCGGCTTTTCGGCATTCGAAATTGGTGAAGCGGGCGACATGCCGGTGTTTCGCCATCCGGTGACGGGCGCAGAGACATCGATTGCGGATTGGTGGCGCTTGGCCGAACAGAATCGCGAAGGCTATATTGTCGAGCATTACCTGCACCAGCACCCGATGCTTTCCAGCATTCATCCGAATTCGGTGAACACACTGCGAATTTGGCTGTACCAAGCACGCGGCGAGTGCCGGATTGCCGGCGCTTTCCTTCGGGTGGGGCGCAAAGGTAGCATGGTCGACAACACCAGCCAGGGCGGTATTTTTTGCCCAGTTGAACTGGAGACAGGCATCTTGACCCATGCGGCGAATGCAAAGAACCCGCTTGAGACCATGGACGCGCATCCAGACACCGGTGGACGCATCAGCGGCGTGCAATTGCCGTACTGGCGCGAATGCCAGGAAGTGGCAATGCAGGCGCTACGGGCCTTCCCACATGTGAACATTGCCGGTGTCGATGTGGCGATTGCCGTCGATGGGCCACGCATGATCGAGCTCAACGTACGCCCGGACCAGATCGGCTGCGCACGATTGAACTTACCGTTGAAGCGGGTGGATCAGTGGATGCGTGCGGCAGAAGCACAAAGCTGATGCAGGACGCTGCCCATATTTCAAAGAGCGTGTAACTATTACTCTTGTCTTATGCAAGTGCAATGATAGTGTGAACAAAACGCATATAAAAAACACCGCCAGCGCGAGCTAGGCGGTGTTTTTACGATCGCGATCGCTGCTTACCAGATGATCACGCGGTCCTTCGGCGCCAGGTACATCTTGTCGCCCTGCTTGACCTTGAAGGCTTCGTAGAAGCCCGGCTGGTTTTTCAGGGTGCCGTTGGCGCGGAACTGGCCCGGCGAGTGCGGGTCGGTTTTGACTTGCGCGATCTGCGCCGGTTCGCGCATCTTCGAACGCCACACCTGCGCCCAGCCCGCATACAGGCGCTGCTCGCCGGTCATGCCGTTGATCACCGGGGCCTTCTTGCCCTTCAGCGAGATCTTGTAGGCTTTCGCCGCGATGGCCAGGCCCGAGTTGTCGGCGATGTTTTCGCCCAGCGTCAGTTCGCCGTTGACGTTATAGCCAGGCAGCGGGCTGTAGCCGTTGTACTGCTGGACCAGCATGTTGGTCTTGGCCTTGAAGTTCTTGTGGTCGGCCGCGCTCCACCAGTCGCGCAGGTTGCCGTTGCCGTCGTACTGGGCACCCTGGTCGTCGAAGCCGTGGCTGATCTCGTGGCCGATCACGGCGCCGATGCCGCCGTAGTTGACCGCGTCATCCGCGTTGGCGTCGAAGAACGGCGGCTGCAGGATCGCGGCCGGGAACACGATCTCGTTCATCTCCGGGTTGTAGTACGCGTTGATGGTCTGCGGCGTCATGCCCCATTCCTCGCGGTCGATCGGCTTGCCCAGTTTATCGAGTTCGCGGTCCGCTTCGACCACGCGCGAACGCATCACGTTGCCGACCAGGTCGTCGCGCTTGACGACCAGCTTGGAGTAATCCTTCCACTTGTTCGGGTAGGCGATCTTCGGGGTGAACTTGGCCAGCTTGGCCTGCGCTTCCTTCTTGGTGGCCGGGCTCATCCAGTCGAGCTTGTCGATGCTCTGCTTGTAGGCAGCCAGCAGGTTCGCCACCAGCTTTTCCATGCGCGCCTTGTGCTCCGGCGGGAAGTATTCGGCCACGTACAGCTTGCCGAGCGACTCGCCCTGCGCACGCTCGACCGCGCCGACGCCGCGCTTCCATCGCGGTTCGATCTCGGTGGCGCCCGACAGGGTCTTGCCGTAGAAGTCGAAACGCTCGTCGACGAAATTCTTCGACAGGAAGCTGCCGTAGGATTCGATCAGGTGCAGCGACAGATAGGCCTTCCAGGTGTCGAGCGAGGTCTTGTTCGAGACGTCGACGAAGGATTTCAAATAGGTCGGCTGGCTGACGATGACGTAGCTGGCCTTGCCCGACAGGCTGGCGGCGTCGAACCAGCTCTTCCAGTCGAAGCCCGGCGCGACCTTGTCCATGTCGGCCAGGTTGACCTTGTTGTAGGCCTTGACCGGATCGCGCAGTTCGACCTTGGTCCACTGGACGCGGGCGATCTCCGTTTCGAAGTCGACGATGGCTTTCGCATTCGCCGCGGCGTTCTTGTCGCCGGCCATGGCCAGCATCTTCTCGGCGTGCTGCAGGTACTTGGCCTTGGTGTCGGCCAGCTTCTTGTCGTCCGCCTTCAGGTAGTAGTCGCGGTCCGGCATGCCCAGGCCGCCCTGCATGATGTCGGCGACGTACTTGGTCGAATCCTTGTTGTCCTGGTGGATCGCGAAATCGAAGGGCACGCCGACGCCGATTTTACCCAGGCGCGCCAGCACGGCCGGCAGTTCGGACTTGTCCTTGATGGCGGCGATCTTGTCGAGTTCGCCCTTCAGCGGAGCCACGCCCAGTTGTTCAAGGCGCGCTTCGTCCATGAAGCTGGCCCAGAAGTCGCCGATGCGCTGGGCGTCGGTGCCGGCGGCCGGGTTGGTTGCTGCCGATTTTTCGATGATGCCGCGCAGGCGCGGCAGCGTGTTCTCGCGCAGTTCCATGAACGAGCCCCAGCTCGCCTTGTCGGCCGGGATCTCGGTGTTTTTCAGCCACTTGCCGTTCAGGTATTCAAAAAAGTCGTCCTGGGGACGCACGCCCTGTTCGATGTATTCGGTGGCGATGCCCGAGGACAGGACCGGGGCCTTGGCGCTCTTGGCGGCGGCACCAGCGCCCGCTGCGGCGGCGGTCGTGGTTTCGGCTTGGGCGACGCTGGCGACCAGCGCCAGCGTCAATGCGCTCAGCAGATGTTGTTTCATGTGTCTCTCTTCTTGTCGTGGTGATGGATGGATACCAGGTATTCCGGGGCCAGGCACTCGTGGCGCCTGGCCGCCGCTGACTTTACCAGATCGTGACGCGGTCTTTCGGCGCCAGGTACATCTTGTCGCCTTCCTTCACGCCGAAGGCTTCATAGAAAGCCGGGTGGTTCATGACGGTGCCGTTGGCGCGGAACTGGCCCGGCGAATGCGGATCGGTTTTGACTTGCACGATCTGCTGCGCTTCGCGCATTTTGCTACGCCATACCTGGCCAAAGCCCATGAAGAAGCGTTGATCTCCGGTCAGGCCGTCGATCACCGGGGCCGGCTGGCCCTTCAGCGAAATCTTGTAGGCCTTATAGGCGATGGCGAGACCCGAGTTGTCGCCGATGTTCTCGCCCAGCGTCAGTTCACCGTTGACGTTGTAGCCCGGGATCGGGCTGTAGCCGTTGTACTGCTTGACCAGCATGTCGGCGCGCGCCTGGAAGGCGGCGCGGTCTTCTTTCGTCCACCAGTCGCGCAGGTTGCCGTCGCCGTCCGACTGGCTGCCCTTGTCATCGAAGCCGTGGCCGATCTCGTGGCCGATCACGGCGCCGATCGCGCCGTAGTTGACAGCGTCGTCGGCGCGCATGTCGAAGAACGGCGGCTGCAGGATCGAGGCCGGGAACACGATCTCGTTCATCGAGCTGCTGTAATACGCGTTCACCGTCTGCGGCGTCATGCCCCACTCTTCGCGGTCGATCGGTTTGCCGAGCTTGTTGATGTTGCGGTTGTAGCCGAATTCGGAAGCGCGCTTGACGTTGCCCACCAGGTCATCCTTGACGATGGTGAGCTTGGAGTAGTCGCGCCACTTGTTCGGGTAGCCGACCTTCGGCGTGAATTTCGCCAGTTTTGCCTGCGCTTCCTTCTTGGTCGCCGGCGTCATCCAGTCCAGGGTCTCGATGCTTTGCGCGTAGGCGGCGGTGACGTTTTTCACCAGTTCTTCCATGCGCGCCTTGCGCTCGGCCGGGAAGTATTTACCCACATACTGGCGCCCCAGGGCTTCGCCCAGCGCGCCTTCGACGGTCGACACGCCGATCTTCCAGCGCGGACGGTTCTCCGACACGCCGGTCAGCACCGTGCCGTAGAAGGCAAAGTTGGCGTCGACAAACGCTTTCGACAGGTAAGGCGAGTATTCGCGCAGCAGCTGCCATTCGAAGTAGGACTTCAGGGTCGCCAGGTCGGTCTTCTCGACGACCGTGTTGAAACCGGTGAGATAACTCGGCTGGGCGACGATCACGTACTCCAGCTTGTTGCCGACGCCGGCGGCGGCCAGGGCCGCGTTCCAGTCGTAGCCCGGGGTCAGCGCGGCCAGCTCGGTCACGCTCATCTTGTTGTAGCGCTTGACCGGGTCGCGGTTCTCGACCTTGGTCCACTGCACCTGCGCCAGTTCGGTCTCGAAGGCAACGATTGCCTTGGCCTGTTCGGCGGCGTTCTTTTCGCCGGCCAGGGTCAGGACCTGGGCCACGTGCGCCTCATACTTGGCGCGCGTGTCGGCCATGCGCTTGTCGTCGAGTTTTAGATAGTAATCGCGGTCCGGCATGCCGAGGCCGCCCTGGCCGATGTAAGTCGCGTACTTGGTCGATGCGCGCGCATCCTGGCCGACGCGCACGCCGTAGGGCGTCGCGACGCCGATCTTCGACAGGTGTGCGATCAGGTTCGGCAGGCCCTTCTTGTCCTTCAGGGTGCGGATGCGCTGCAGTTCGCTCGCCAGGGGCTTCACGCCCAGGGTCTCGAGGCGCGCTTCGTCCATGAAGCTGGCGTACAGGTCGCCGATCTTCTGGACGTCGGTGCCGGTCTTCTTGTTCGGATCCTTCTGCGCCGCTTCGATGATGCCCAGCAGCTGCGGCTGGGTGTCGTCGCGCATCTTGGCGAAGGTGCCCCAGCTGGATTTGTCGGCCGGGATCTCGGTCGTTTTGAGCCACTTGCCGTTCAGGTAAGTGAAGAAGTCGTCCTGCGGGCGCACCGAGGTGTCGATGTACTGGGTGTCGATGCCGGAGATCGGCGCGGCCTGCGCGCTGGTGGCGACGGCCGCAGCCGTGGTGGATTTGGTGGCGTCGCCGGCATGGGCGAAGGTGGCCAGCACGGACAGCGTCAGGGTGCTCAGAAGGGTACGTTTCAAGGAAAGGCCTCGTTTACCGATGTGGGATCACGCAAGAATGCACGATCCCGGCCCATCCGTCGAGAGGCAATGTGGCAAAAATGTCTTCCCCGGCGCGGCAGCGGCCGTTTTGCGGGGCGCCCGTATTGACGGGCGCTATGGCAAACGAGACGTATGCATGTCTACAGTTTCATCTCGAAGCGCAGCCCATAGGTCGGATCCGTATGCGCACGCGTCGTGACAAAGCCGTTCGGCGCGGCGTAATAGCGCGCCGTCACGTAATCCTCGGCCAGCAGGTTGTTGACGGACAGGCGCAGCTGCGTCGTGGCGCTGAATTTCCACAGGCCGTAGAGGTCGACCTGGCGCTTGACGCCGGCCTGGCTGGCCTCGAGCGCACTGGTTTGCACCAGCACGGCCGGGGTCCAGTTATAGCTGCCGCCCAGGGTCAGCGGCCGCCCCTTCATGCGGTAGTCAAGCCCGACGTTCGCAGTCTGCTCGGCCTGTCCGTCGAGCCGGTTGTTGGGGCCGGGAATACCCTCGACACTGGACCAGAAGCGGCTGTAATTCGAGCGGAAGTCGATGTCCGGGCTGTTCGCCACCAGTTCGGCCAACTGGAACTTCGCTTCCAGTTCGATGCCGCTGGTGCGCGCGCTGCCGATGTTCCGGGGACTCGACAGGTAGCGCAGGCCCTGGCTGGTCTGGCGCTCGGTGATCACGCGCCGGATCAGGTTATCGACCTTGCGAATGAAGCCGCTGGCGCTGAGGATGCCGCTCTTGCCGAGGTAGTGCTCGTAGGCCAGGTCGATACCGCGCGCCAGTTCCGGTTTCAGGTCCGGGTTGCCGCTGCGGTCGGGACTGACCCGCGCGTTATAGGTTGCGAACGAGGGAGAGGCGATCATGTCGTTCAGCGGCGCGGCCCGGTAACTCTGGGTCAGGCTGGCACGCAGCTGGTCCTTCTCGAAGCCGGGAATGCGCCAGACCGTGTGCACGACCGGGCTCCACACGCGGCTGGTGTTGCTCACCTCGGAGGCGCTGCCCGTGCTGCTGGTGCGAATGCCTTCCCAGCGCAGGCCGAGGTACATCGACCAGCGCTCGGTGATGTCCCACTCGTCCTGGGCGAACAGGGCGAGGCGGCGCGTACTGGCTTGCAGGTTGGCGCCGGAATCCTCGAACAGCGCGCCGCCGTCGCTTTCCGCCACATGCACCTGTTTCAAGCGCGCGCCCTCGAGGTCCCAGCCGAGCGCCAGCAAATGGCCTTTACCCATCGGCGCCGTGTACTTGCCGCTGTGCGTGAGGTTGCTGTTGCGGCTGTTGTCGACGTCGTTGAAGGTGCGCAGCGTCGCGCCGGCGGCGTCTGACGTATAGCGCAGGCTGTCGCTGTCGTTGCGGCTCGCACCTCCGCTCAGTTTCATATCGAGCTTGGCGCCGCCGTCCATCTTGTGCAGCCAGTTGCCCATGGCGCGCACGAATTGCGACTCGGATTCGGACCCGGTGCGCAAGCGCGCGTACTCCGCCGGCCGGGTGCCGCCCAGGTGGTCGATAAACGTGTCGCTGCCGTTGTCGTTGCGGTTGATGCCGACAAAAGGTTGAAAAGTCAGCGTGTCGCCGTTGTCGAATTTATAGGACAAGCGCGGCGACAGGAACATGCCGCGCGTGCGCGATTCGACGCCGGTATGGATGTTCTGTTCGCGCGTCACATTGCCCGCCAGGTCTTCTTCGCGCACGTAGCTGTCGCTGTCGCTGCGCGTGCGGCCCGCCATCGCGTTCACGTTCATCAGCCAGGACAAGTTGCCGCTTTGCCCCGGCAGGGACAGCGACAGGTTCGGCGAGTGCTGGCCGGCGCTGACGTTGTCGCCCGCGCGCAGCTGGATCTCCTTTTGGCGATAACCCTCGCGCAGCACGATGTTGATGGTGCCGGCGATCGCCTGCGTGCTGTGCTCGGCTACCGGTCCGCGCATCACCTCGATGCGTTCGACCTGTTCCGGCGGCAGCGATTCGATCGAGAAGCCTGGAGGCGGACGCTCGCCGTTGATCAGGACTTGCGTGTAGCCGTTGCCCAGGCCGCGCATGCGCACGGCCCCGCCGCCACCGCGACCAGGCGGCCCGCCCATCGTCACGCCCGGCAGGCGCTTCAAAATGTCGCCGACGCTGGTATCGCCGTTGCGGTCGAGTTCCTCGCGTCCGAACACCATCTTGGCGGCGGTCGACAGGCGCCGCTGGTCGGTATCGTTGGCACGCGAGCCGGTCACGTTGACCTGGGCGACCGGAGCGGAGGATGGCGCCGCCTTCGTGCTCGTGCCGGGTTTTGTCTCGGGTGCCGGTTGTGCGGCGGGATCGGCGTTCTGGCCGGCGGCCAGGGCGGGCATGGCGGCGGCGCCCAGCAGGGCCAGGCAGGCGGCGGAAATCAGCTTGTTCATGTCGTTGTTATGCGGCGCCGCCAGGCCGGCAGCGCCATTTGGTATGGACGTAACCGGCTATTCTAGCGCCTGCCGTCAAACGCGCCCAGGCATTTACATCCGCTGCGTGGCTAGAAGCCGATGCTGCCGCCGCCCTGTCCGGCGCCGCCGCGGCCACGTCCTCCCGGTCCGCCTCCGGGTCCGCCACGGCCGCCTTCGCGCCCCGCTCCTCCCTCGCGTGCCGGCGGCGCGCCATCGCGCACCCGTTCCAGCTGGTCGGCCAGGAAACGCAGGACTTTCGCGCGCTGGCGGTCGTCGAGGGCGTCGTTCATCGTCAGCCAGAGTGCGCGTAACTGCTCGTCTTCGCGGGCGCTGGCTGCAGCTTCGGTGTTAGCCGCCGTGCCCAGCTCGCGCAGTTCGGCATCAGGACGCGCGCTCAGTTGCACGGCCTGCGCCTGCAGGCGCTCGCGCCGGGCTTGCCGTTCGCGCAGCAGGGCGCGGGTGCGCGCCTCGCTTTGCTGCCACAGCAGCTGCTGGTTGGCGTTCAGCGCCAGCTCGGTGCGCAGCTGCGCGGCCATCGGCAAGACATCCTCGGCGCGCAAGTCCATCAAGGGGGCGGCGGCGACGCCCGCGCCATGCAGGGCCAGGGCCAGCACGGCAGCGCGCACAAAACGGTTTCCGGTCATCGGTACTCCAGGCAAAAAAATACCCACGGTGGGGAACCGTGGGCGAAACCACTTTGGGGTGGAGAGAGAAAAACTGGAATCGACTATAAGACCGGCCCGTACCCCACGTGACCACTCTTACAATTACTTACTGGAAGTACAACGTGCTTTACAAGTCGCGCCCGTTTGCGCAGGCGCAGCCCGAGCGGCGGGCGATTCGGGTTTATACTGGGGGCGCGCTATCTCATGCGTGCTGGCTTATCCTCCCCACCATCAACCACTATGGGTTCCACTCTCAAGAATGCCGGTCTGCTTGCCGTCGGCCTGGCCGCCGGCGCCGCCGTCACCATGCAGTTCTCCGCGCTCGCCTATAAACCGGTCGAGCCGAGCATGCCGCTCGACCAGCTGCAGCAGCTGGCCAAGGCGGTGGAGCTGATCCATTCCGATTACGTGGAGCCGGTCGAAGGCGGCAAGCTGCTGACCAGTGCCATTTCCGGCATGGTCGATTCGCTCGATCCGCATTCGGCCTACCTCGATCCGGCCGCCTTTCGCGAGCTGCGCGAAGGCACCGAGGGCAAGTTCGTGGGCCTGGGCATCGAGATCGGAGAAAGCGACGACGGCTACGTCGAAATCGTCGCGCCGATGGAAGACTCGCCGGCCGAACGCGCCGGCATCCAGGCGGGCGACCTGATCACCCGCATCGACGGCCTGGATGTGCGCGGCCTGGGGCTGGAAGAAGCCGTGAAACGCATGCGCGGCATGCCGGGCACGCGTGTCACGCTGACGATTGCCCGCGCCAGCGCGCCCCAGCCGCTGGTGCTCACGGTCGAACGCCAGGAAATCGTGCAGAAAAGCGTCAAGGGCAGTATCGTCGAGCCTGGCTACGGCTGGCTGCGCGTCGCCCAGTTCCAGGAACCGACCGTGGACGACATGGCCGCGAAACTGAAGGAGCTGGCGCGCAAGGAGCCACATTTGAAGGGGCTGGTGCTCGACCTGCGCAACGATCCGGGCGGCCTGCTGCAGGGCGCGATCGGGGTGGCCGCGGCCTTCCTGCCCGAAGGCGCGGAAATCGTTTCCACCAATGGTCAATTACCGGAATCGCGCCAGCGTTTTTATGGCCAGCCCGAACACTACATGCTGCGCAGCGGTCCCGATCCGCTGGCAAGCCTTCCGAACATCTTTAAAACGCTGCCTTTGGTGGTGCTCGTGAATACCGGCTCGGCCTCGGCTTCCGAGATCGTCGCCGGCGCCTTGCAGGACCACAAGCGCGCGACCATCGTCGGCACCCAGACTTTTGGTAAAGGCTCGGTGCAGACGATCCGTCCGATCGGGCGCGACGCCGCTGTGAAGCTGACCACGGCGCGCTATTTCACGCCGCAGGGACGCTCGATCCAGGCGCGCGGCATCATCCCCGATTTCGCGGTTGACGAAAACGCGGACAATGACGGCCTGAACGCCCTGCGCCTGCGCGAAGCCGACCTCGATCACCACCTGTCGGGCGACGGCGACGGCGAAACCAAGACGCGTCCGGACGATATCTACGAGCAGATGGCCCTGCTCGACGCGGCGCGCGACCGCCAGCCGCTGGCCTACGGCAGCGCCGGCGATTTCCAGCTGCTGCAGGCGGTGAAACACCTGAAGGGGCAGCCGATGCAATTGTCGAAGCGGCCATCCGGTGCGACGCTGGCGCGGCACGCGGCCCCACAATAAGGCCCGGAGTGGCTACCCCGACAATTCCCAGCTTTGTATTGATTGTGTAGAATCGCCGTCATTCACACGGGAATCCCCCGTTATCTCCTTTGAAAGTCCCGATCATGAAACCTGTCGTCATCAGCGGCACCGGCCTGTTTACGCCTCCGTATTCCATCTCGAACGACGAGCTGGTGACGGCGTTCAATGCCTACGTCGAGCTGCACAACCAGGAAAACGCCGAAGCGATCGCCGCCGGCGAAGTGACCGCCCTCGAACCCTCGAGCAGCGGCTTTATCGAAAAAGCCTCCGGCATCAAGTCGCGCTATGTGATGGAGAAAGAGGGCATCCTCGATCCGAAGCACATGACCTCGCGCATCGCCGAGCGCGGCGACGACGAGCTGTCGCTGCAGGCGGAAATGTGCGTCGCCGCCGCCAAGGATGCGCTGGCGCGCGCCGGCCGCGTGGCCGCCGACATCGACATGGTGCTGGTCGCCGCGTCGAACATGCAGCGCGCCTACCCGGCGATGGCGGTCGAAGTGCAGGAAGCCCTCGGCATCGAAGGCTACGGCTTCGACATGAACGTGGCCTGCTCCTCGGCCACCTTCGGCATCCAGACCGCGATGGCGGCCGTGCAGACCGGCCAGGCGCGCGCGGTGCTCGTGCTGAACCCGGAAATCACCAGCGGCCACCTAAACTTCCGCGACCGCGACAGCCATTTCATTTTCGGCGACGCCTGCACCGCAATCGTCGTCGAGGCGGCCGAAACGGCCGTGAGCGAACACCAGTTCGAGATCCTCGACTCGAAACTGAAGACCAAGTTTTCGAATAACATCCGCAACAACTTCGGTTTCATGAACCGCTTCGACGAGTCGGGCGTCGGTCAAGCCGATAAACTGTTCCGCCAGCAGGGCCGCAAGGTGTTCAAGGAAGTGTGCCCGATGGCCGCCGAAATGATCAAGGAGACTGTCGAAGCGGCCGGCCTGCAGATCCCGCAGGTGTCGCGCTACTGGCTGCACCAGGCGAACCTGAACATGAACCTGCTGATCGCGCGCA
Organism: Massilia sp. Mn16-1_5; assembly: GCF_004798585.1. Lineage (GTDB taxonomy): Bacteria > Pseudomonadota > Gammaproteobacteria > Burkholderiales > Burkholderiaceae_D > Telluria. The sequence goes on along the minus strand of NZ_PPXQ01000036.1, from coordinate 387 downwards.
CCCTGCTGGGCCGCGACGCCGAGCCGAACGAGGCGCCGGTGATTCTCGACACCTACGCCAACACCTCGTCGGCGGGTTCCATCATCGCCTTCCACAAGTACCAGGACGACCTGCCGAAGGGCGCCAACGGCGTGATCTGCTCGTTCGGGGCCGGGTATTCGATCGGTTGCGTGGTGGTGCGCAAGAAGTAAAACGAACGGGGCGCAAGCCCCGTTTTTTTTTGTTCGATTATTCAAACCTTGTACCGCGTGGGCATGAATGCCCACCCTTGTATCTTGATCGAGTTGGTGGTTAGCTATCACCAGCAGAGGTGAAGACCAGCTTGGGCCCACCCTTAAGGCTCGACCTTGGAAGGTAGATCAAGCCCTTCACCTCGTTCCCACACCA
>NZ_PPXQ01000035.1 GCF_004798585.1 Massilia sp. Mn16-1_5 | reverse complement strand
TGAGGATGTTGGCGCGCTCGCTTGGGGAGGTCTTGCCCCAGGCTTCTTTCGCTTCATGGGCGGCGTCCAGCGCCAGTTCGATGTCTTCGCTCGTCGAGCGGGCGATTTCGCAGAAGGGCTGGCCCGTGATCGGCGTGACGTTGGCGAAGTACTCGCCCTTGCTTGGCGCCACGTACTTGCCGCCGATGTAGTTGTCGTAGCGCTGCTTGAACGGATTGGCGACGCCGAGCTTGCTGATGTCCGCGAGATTCATGTCATCCTCTTGATTGGTAGTGTTAGGCCGTTAGCGACAACGGGTGTGTCGGAGCACCCCTGAGCTTTCGCAAGCACCGTGCCAGCCTTCTAGCCCCGTAGCCCCAGGACCACCCCGCTCGTTTCTGACACACCTGTTCCAACCAGGGGACAGCACAGCGGATCAATGGCGCAGCGCCCGGAGTGGCGGCGAGGATGGCGCAAGCGTGGGCGCGTTTTTTGCATGACAGGTATATTGCTTGTTGAATTGTTATTAACGCCCAACCGGGAGTCCATCCCCCACAATGGAGAACCAATGACGCATCACGTATTCCGTTTGAACGCGATCGCCGCCCTGTGCGCCTGCTGGCCGCTGGCCGTGTGCGCGGCGGACGAACCGCAGGGAACACAGGAACCGACCACCCAAGGTCCCATGAACGTCGTTGTCGTGACCGGCAGCCGCTCCGAGCACGCCAGCTTTGACTTACCGGCCGCCATCGACGTGATCGACGCGGCCCAGATCCGCGACACCCAGCCGCGCGTGAACGCCTCCGAGGCACTGGCCGCGGTGCCGGGCCTGGTTGCGCGCGACCGCCAGAACTATGCGCAAGACCTGCAGATTTCCTCGCGCGGCTTCGGCGCCCGTTCCGCCTTCGGCGTGCGCGGCGTGCGCCTGATCGCCGACGGCATCCCGGCCACGATGCCCGACGGCCAGGGCCAGGCCGCCACCTTCAACCTCGACATGGCCGAACGCATCGAAGTGCTGCGCGGCCCCTTCTCCGCCCTGTACGGCAACCACTCGGGCGGCGTGGTCCAGCTGTTCACCCGCGATCCGAAAGGGCCGCCCTCGGTCGAGACCAGCGTGTCGGCCGGTAGCGACGGCCTGCGCAAGCTCGACGTCAACGCCCAGGGCAGCAGCGGCAATCTCGGCTACCTGATCGATGCCTCGCGCTTCGACACCGACGGCTTCCGCGACCACGGCGCGGCGCGGCGCGACCAGGCCTATGCCAAGCTGACCGCGGCCACATCAAGCACCTCGCGCCTGGTACTGACCGCCAGCGGCCTGCGCCAGGACGACACGCAAGATCCGCTCGGCGCCACCTGGGAGACTTACCAGCGCGATCCGCGCTCCGGCGAAATCGACACCACCGACACCCAGTTCCCGCAACGCACCCTGGCCGAGCGCTACAACACCCGCAAGAGCATCGACCACAAGCAGCTTGGGGCGACCTGGGAAAGCCGCTTCGGCGCCAACCGGCTGCAGGTGACGGCCTATGGCGGCAACCGCCGCGTGGTGCAGTACCAGTCCTTCTCGCGCGGCTTCCAGGCCCCGCCGACGCACTCGGGCGGCGTGGTCGACTTCGACCGCGACTTTTATGGTATCGACGTCAACTGGCGCGACGTGCGCGAACTGGCCGGCGGCACGCTACGCACCACGGTCGGCCTCGACATCGGCCGTTCGACGGATTCGCGCCAGGGTTACGAGAATTTCGTCGGGAACGGGGCCGATACGGTGTTCGGCGTGCGCGGCCGCCTGCGCCGCGACGAGGAAGACAAGGTCTCGAACACCGACCCCTACTTGCAGATGGAATGGGAGCGCGACAACTGGGTCATCACGGGCGGCCTGCGCCGCAGCCGCGTCACCTTCGAGGTCGCCGACCGCTTCCTCGCCAACGGCAACGACAGCGGCAAGGTGCGCTACGGCCACACCACGCCCTTGGTCGGCCTGCTCTATAAACTGACGCCGACGCTGAACGTCTACGCCAGCGCCGCACGCGGCTTCGAAACCCCTACCCTGAACGAAGTGTTTTATTCGGGCGCCGGCGCCGGCTTCAATTTCAACCTGCAGCCGGCCACCAGCACCCACCTGGAAGCGGGCGTGAAAGCCTTCGTCACCGACGACATCCGCGTGAATGCGGCGCTGTTCCAGGTCAAGACGAAGGATGAACTGGTGGTGGACGTGTCCAGCGGCGGGCGCACCAGCTACCGCAACGCCAGCGCCACGCTGCGCCAGGGCGGAGAATTGTCGCTCGATGCCACCCTCGGGGCCGGCTGGAGCGCCAAGCTCGCCTTTTCGGCCCTGCGCGCGATCTACGATGAAGGCTTCGGCAGCGTGCCCGAGGGCAGCCGTCTGCCGGGTGTGCCGAAAGTCAGCCTGTACGGCGAACTGGGCTGGAAAGAAGCAGCCGGCCGCTATGGCGCGGCGCTCGAGACCATCGCCAACGGACGCGTGTATCCGGAAGACACGAATACCGCCCAGGCGGCGCCAGGCTACGCGATTTTCAATGCACGCGCCCAGGCCAGCCAGCAGGTGGGAGAATGGCGCTTCAAGGAGTTCGTGCGCCTGAACAATCTGTTCGACCGGCAGTACGTGGGCTCGGTGATCGTGGGGGATGCGAACCGGCGCTTCTATGAAGGGGCGCAGGGCAGGAATTGGGTCGTGGGGGTGAGTGGGCAGTATCAGTTCTGACGTGTGTACGGCAGCTCCCACGCAAACTATCACCGCGTGGGCACGAAACCTGCCCACCCTACGTCCTCCGCTCAGCGCTAACGTCCATCGCAGGGACGTAGGGTAGGCGGATTCCCCGCCCACGCGTTCAACGAGTGCTGGCGAACCATACTAGCGTTTAGAACCGGTAGCGCACCCCGACATTCAACGTCCGCGGCGCACCCGGCGCCACGAAGCGCGCCGGTGACGGTGCCACCGCCCCGGCAGCCGGCTGCAATAGCTGCCCGTTCGGGAACATGTCCACCGCCAGCGCGCCGAAACTCTCGTAGCGGCGGTCGAACAGGTTGTTCACGCGCGCAAACAATTCCCATCCCGGCAGCGGACGCCAGCGCGCGTGCAGGTTCACCAGCACGTGCCCGCGCACGCTCCAGTCCGCACGCCGTCCCTCTTCGCCGTCTTCGGCATCCGCGATCAGGCCATCCTCGTTGCCCTGTATCGGCGCGTGCGACAGCGCCTGCAGGTCGGCACCCAGCACCAGGCCGGGCTGCAGGTCCCAGTCGAGCCCGAGTTTCAGGGTGTGGCGCGGCAGGCCGGCGATCGGCGTGCCCGGTGTGACCACGACCGTGCGGGCGCCCGTGAACAGGGTGCCGTCGGCATCGTAGGTCGCGCGCAGGTAACTGTAGTCGGCGCTGGCACGCAGTGCACCCCATTCGCCGTGGGCGCCAAGGTCGGCGCCCTGGTGGCGGGTGCGTGCGAAATTCGAAAAATAGCCGGCGCGCGAGGCGCCGGCCCGGCTGAACAGGATGTCGTCGCGGTTGGTCGTGCGGTACAGGCTGGCGCTGAACCCGGCCCGCCCCTGCCCGCCGCGCAGGCCCGCTTCCAGCGTGCGCGACACCACCTGTTTCAGATAAGGATCGGACTGCAGCCCGACGGGCAAGCGGCAAGGCTCGGCCGGGTCGGCGCAACCGAGTTCGATCACGGTCGGCACCCGGTTGCTCTGCGACACATTCGCGAACCAGGTGAGCGGACCGCGCGCATGGGTCAGCCCGAGCGCCGGGTTCAGGCGCCGATAGGTAAAGCTTTCCGGCGCCTTGTGGCCGTCTTCGGTGGTCAAGGTATTGCCGACGCGGGCATGGTTGTAGCGCAGCGAGGCGGTCACATGGGTGGCCGGCGCCAGCGCCAGCGTCGCGGCCGCATACAGGCCGGCCGCGCGCGATGTACCGGTGACCGAGGAAGCCGGCTCGCGTTCCTCGTCCGGGTCGCCTTCGACGCCGCGCGCCGGCGTCAGGAAGGCTTCCTGCTCATACTGTGCAAAGTCGACGCGGCTGTGGTCCCAGGTCGCACCGACGTTGAAGCGATGGCTGCCGAGCTGGCGCGCCAGGTCGATGCTGGCGCCGCGTCCGCGCTGGCGCGTGCTGGTCGTGTTCAGGCTGGCCGGGTGCAGGCCTTCGCCTTCCTCGCGCGTCAGGCCGCATTCGTCCGGATCGGCTGGACTGCCGTCGGCCAGGAAGCCGTCGGCGCAGTCCTCGACATAGTCCGCGTACTCGTCGCCGACGTCGCCGCCGACCGTGTCGCGCCGGCTGTTGCGCACGTAGGCGGAGGCGGTCAGTTCAGTCGCGGCGTCGAAGCGATGCTGCAGCCTGAATGCGGTCTGCAGCAGGCGGTTGCGGGTGCGGTCGGGAAAGGTGTAGACGGCGCGCCGGTCGGCCTCGTATAGCCCGGGAAGCAGCGTACCGTCCTCGTCGCGGTAGCTGGGCAGCAGCCCGTTGCCGAGCAGGCGGCTGCGTCCGCCCAGCAGGGTCCATTGCCAGTCGGTGCGTTCGCCCGCCTGCCCGACTTTTAAAAACAGGTTGCCGAGGCTGCCGTCGGAATGGTCGCGCCAGCCATCTTCGCGGAACAGGGTGGCGGCCGTGAACGCATGCCAGCCCTTGTCGCCGCGCACGCCATAGGACAGATCGGCGCGGCGCCGTCCGTTTTCGCCCACCGAGAGCGCAAGTTCGCCTCCCGGATCCAGCAGCCCGGAGCGGGTTTCGAGAGCGATCGCGCCGCCCTGCGTGTTCAGGCCATATAAAGGGTTCGAGCCGGGCAGCAGCGACAGGCGGGCCAGCGCCGCTTCCGGCAGCATGTCCCAATTGATCACGTCGCCAAAAGGCTCGTTGACGCGCACGCCGTCGAGATACACCGACAGGCCCTGGCCGGTGCCGAGGATGGGAGACGCGCGAAATCCGCGATAACTCAGGTCCACCTGGAACGGGCTGCCGGAGATCTCGTTGACGTTGACGCCGTGCAGGCGGCGCGCCATGTTTTCGACCAGGTTGCCGCCGCCGTTGTCGCGCAGGGCCGCGGGCCCGAGCGTCTGCACGCCATAGGGCAGCAAACGCGGGTCGCTGCCGCCTTCGGCGAAGGGCACGGTGCCGACGACCTCGACCCGTGCTATCTGGACTTCGGGCTCGGGCGTGGCAGCCGCGGCCGGCAGCAGTACCACGAACAACGCCCCCGCCGGCAGCCACGCGCTTGTGCAAGAACGGGGCTGGCTGCGGATGGGGTGCGTCATGTAGGACTCCGGTCGTCATCGATATAAAACAGTGCATGAGCAAGCGGTGTGCCATGGCCGGGACGGGGCAGGCAGCTGCTCACCTGTATCAAAATGGAACAGGTGTCACATCGACGGTGGTGACAGCTGCTGCGACAGGGCCGAGCTGGCGCCGGGATACAGGCGTGCGAGGGTGGCATTGGTGGCCGCTTCGAGAACGGCGAAGACGCGGGCACTGGCCGCGGCCAGGTCGGGCGCGGTGCGCACTTCCTGCCACAGCTTGTCGAACGGCTGCGTGGCCAATGCGGCTTCCACTTCGGTCTGCCAGAACGCCGGCGCTTCGCTTTCGATATAGTTGCCACGTCCGCGCCCGAAGTGGGCCACGGCCAGGTAGCGCAACACGGCGCCCGTCAGCAGCGTCTGCAGGAACGCGTCGGCGAACTGCACGCCCGCCTTGTCGCCTTCCGTACGCTGGTTGAAACCCCAGGCCGCGCCGGCCGCGGTCAGGCCGCCGACGATGGCGCCGAGCAGGGCGCCGCCACCGAGCGTCAGTCCGCCCGCCATCAGGTCGGCCGACAGGCCAGTGGCGGCGCCCGAAACCACGGCGCCGAGCAGGCCGGCCTGCGCCTTGTCGATCGGCGCGCGCACGGCGAAGTTCTCGCGCACGCGGGTGTTGATGGCGCGCGCCTCGCCCGGATCGACCTTGTGCAGCACCAGCATGCGCATGGTCGCCTTGTTGATTTCTCCGTTCAGGCGCTCGACCAGTCCCGCCATCGCGGCTTCATAGCGCTGCTGCCGGTCCTTATCCAGGCCGACCGTTTTCAGGGCCGTGCGCAGGAAGCCGCCGCCCTCTTCCGCTACGGGCTGGCTGTCGCGCGCGGCGGCCGCGACCTGCTCGGCACTGATGCGCAGAGCCTGCACGTAGCGCTGGCGGTTGTGCTCTTCCCAGGCCGTGCGCAGGCGCGTATAGCCGGCTTGCTTCTCCGGCGCGACCAGGGGCGCGACCGCCTCGTAGAACACGTGTTCGTGCACCCAGCAGCGGGCGAAGGCGTCCAGCGCCAGCACCTCGCGCACGACCGGGAAGCGCGCCAGGTGCTTTTTCCACTCCTGCTGTTCCAGCCCCTCCTCCGCGCCGGGACGCGGCGGCCCCATCTGGTTCAGCAAGACGACGACCGGTTTGCCGAGCCACTCGAGGATATTCATCTCTGCAGGTAGATAGCCGGCGTCGCCCGGAAGTTCCGAGGAATTGACGAGGTAGAGCACGACATCGGCTTCGTCCTTGGCCGCGCGCAAAGCCTGCTGGCTGAGCCAGAACGGACGGTCGCGGTAGCGGTCGAACACTTCGCGCAGGAACCAGCCGATCGGGTTGCCCGCCATGGACAGGCGTTTCATCAAACGCACCGAGTCGCCGAAGCCGGGCGTATCCCACAGCAGCAGGGTGTCGCCGGCGGCGCTGGTCTGCAGCGGATGGGCTTCGGCGAAGGTGGTCACGTGGGCGGCATCGCGCACTTCGCCGACGTCGGCGCCGACCAGGGTGCGGGCCAGGGTCGTCTTGCCGTTATTCGTATGCGAGACGAGGGCGAACTGGATTTTGACTGGATTGTCGTTCATCGCAGCTCCGGCAAGGCCAGGCCTGCGCCCAATTCGATCGGGCGCCTGGACGGGTCGACCAGGTTGACCACGGTGGCGGCGGTGCCGTGGAAACTGCAGAACTGGCGCCACAGGGCGATACGCTCGTTGACGCGCGCATCCAAGCCGGCCTGGCCGGCGCCGCGTTCGGTGAGGCTGGACTCGTCGAGCAGCACTGCGATGCCGCGCTTGGTGTTACGGGCCAGGTAGTCGAGGAAGGCGCCATGGTTTTCCTTTTCCGGCGTCGCCGCCAGGCTGAACAGGGCGGCGGTGACGGTGACGCCCGCTTCTTCCAGGGACGTGTCGCGCAGGGCCTCCTTCGGCTCTTCGCCGTAGGGCACGGTCGGGCGCAGCAGCACGCGCGCCTGGGCGCCGAGCGCCATCGCGGCTACCGTCCACAGGCCGCGGTCGCGCGCTTCGTCCAGCGTAAAACTGTAGGGCAGCACGCGCAGCACGGCCGGGGTGCCGGCGCCGATGCTGTCGGCCAGGCGGCGGAAATACGGGTGTTCCAGCTCGAGCGGGAAGCGCCGCGCAAGGCGCCGCGCGCGCCAGCCGGCAAATGCCGCCAGCAGCAGGCGCGGCAGCACCACCAGCAGCAGAATGGTCGCGCCATACAGATGCACCCAGCGTTCGCCGCCCGTGGCCGGCGTGCCGGCGCTGAAGCGCAGCGATTCGATGTCCGCCAGGCTAAAACCCTGGAGGAAGGGGAACAGGAAGAGTACCGGCGTGAACAGCCAGGACAGCAGGGTATGGACCTGGGTCGCGTCCAGGAAAGTGCTTTCCCAGCCGGCGACGTACTGGGTCAGCAAGCCGCGCGCATACAGGGACAGGACGGCGCCCAGCGCGAAGGCGGCTGCCGACAGGTGCACGGTGCGCGACAGGCGTGCGCGCGTCAACGGTTCGCTCAGCAGCGCCCATTCGGTCATGAAATTCGTCATGCCGGTGGCGAGCGCGCCCGGCAGCTTGCGCGGCAGTGCCGCCTTGCCGACGCTCAGGCGGCGCAGCAGCCCCTGCCCCGCCCAGCCGGTCTTGCGGCCCGGGATGACGGCCCAGATCAGCAGGATCAGATAGACCAGCAGGTTCCAGCCGATGATGAACAGGAGCGGTGCCGACAGCAGGTCGACCCGGTGCGGATCGGCGATGCGGTCGAGCAGCGCGCCGGCGAACAGGGCCAGCAGCGGCAGCGCCGCCCAGAAGCCCGGCAGGCCGAGCCCGCGGCGCTGGAAAGTGGCGAAGGCCGGCGTGCGTTCGGCCAGGCGCTTGATGATCTGGTCCGAGCGCTGCTCGAGAAAATGCTCCTGGGTAGCGGGCGCCTTGCTGTCGGCCGCCTGCCAGGCCGCCAGTTCGCGCGCGCTGCGGCTTGCATATTTGCGGTCGTCTTCGCTGAGCACCTGATGGTCCGTGTCGGCGCTTTCGATCGCCCGCACCAGCACGACCCGCCGTGCAACTTGTTCGTTCATGCTCGTCCTGTTTTATTGGATTGGCAACATCACCAGCCAGATTGTGCACCAGATTGCGCCTCTGCCCTAGCACCGCCCGTTTGCGCCAACCCATCCGTAGCAAAACTACGCATGCACGATTGACTTCAAGCGAACACGAGCGTAGCGTCTCCCTGCTGTATTGATGAGCTTTCCGGAAGAGGTAGCGAAAGTACAGACTGCGCCTGGCAAAAAGCGCTAACACAAACAAATGTTTAATAAATATAAACAAATATCGGAGACTGACATGCAACGCACAATCCTCGCCGCCCTGCTCACGGGTGCCCTGCTCGGCGCCCCTGCCTGGGCCGCGATCAACCCGAATAAACTCGGCGCCGCCTACGACGCCACCAAGGCCAACGTCACGTTCAAAGTGTACTCGAGCAAGGCCACCCGCATTGAGCTCTACCTGTACAGCACGGCCACCGGCAGCGCCGAAAAGGCGAAATACGTGATGACGAATTCCGGCGGGATCTGGAGCGTCACTATTCCGACCTCGACCTTGAGCGGCCAGGGCCTGGGCGGCACCCTGTACTACGGTTACCGCGCCTGGGGCCCGAACTGGCCCTACAACGCCAGCTGGACCAAGGGCTCCAGCCTCGGTTTCATCAGCGACGTCGATGCCGCCGGCAACCGGTTTAATCCAAATAAACTCCTGAGCGACCCGTACGCCCTGGAGCTGAGCCACGACCCGACCACGGCGACGATGACCAACGGCAGCATCTACGCCAGCGGCGCGACCTACCGCAACATCGACAGCGGCTCTTCGGCACCAAAAGGCATCGTGCTGGCCGGCGACACGCAGGCTACCGGCACCAAGCCGACCCGCGCCCTGAAGGACGACGTCGTCTACGAGGCGCACGTGCGCGGTTTGACCATGAACGACACCAGCATCACCGCCGCCTACCGCGGCACCTATAAAGGCGCGGGCCTGAAAGCGGCCGCGCTGGCGGCGCTGGGCGTGACGGCGATCGAATTCCTGCCCGTGCAGGAAACCCAGAACGATACCAACGACAACGATCCGGCCAGCACCAGCGGCGACAACTACTGGGGTTACATGACCCTGAACTATTTCGCCCCGGACCGCCGCTACGCCTACGACAAGACGCCGGGCGGCCCCACGCGCGAATTTAAGGAAATGGTCAAAGCCTTCCACGACAACGGCATCAAGGTGCTGGTCGACGTCGTCTACAACCACACGGGCGAAGGCGGTGCCTGGTCCTCGACCGACAAGACCACCTACAACATCACCAGCTTCCGCGGCCTGGACAATCCTACCTATTACAGCCTGACCGCGGATTTCCAGAATTCCTGGGACAACACCGGCGTCGGCGGCAACTACAACACGCGCAACACGATCGCCCAGAACCTGATCGTCGATTCGCTCGCCTACTGGCGCGACAAGCTGGGCGTGGACGGCTACCGCTTCGACCTGGCCTCGGTGCTCGGCAACAGCTGCCAGCACGGCTGTTTTAATTTCGACAAAATGGATGCCGGCAATGCCCTGAACCGCATCGTGGCCGAACTGCCGCCACGCCCGGCAACCGGCGGCAGCGGCGTCGACCTGATCGCCGAACCCTGGGCCATCGGCGGCAACTCCTACCAGGTCGGCGGTTTCCCGAGCGGCTGGGCCGAGTGGAACGGCGCCTACCGCGACGTCGTGCGCCAGGCGCAGAACAAACTCGGCAGCGTGGCAATCACGACCGGGCAAATGGCCACCCGTTTCGCCGGTTCCAGCGATTTATACGGAGACGATGGCCGCAAGCCCTGGCACTCCGTCAATTTCATTACCGCGCACGACGGCTTTACGCTGAAGGACCTGTACAGCTGCAACAGCAAGAACAACAACCAGGCCTGGCCTTACGGGCCCAGCGACGGCGGCGAGGACAACAACAACAGCTGGGACCAGGGCGGCATCGCGGCCGACCAGCGTAAAGCCGCGCGCAACGGCATGGCGCTGATGATGCTGTCGGCCGGCGTGCCGATGATCGTCGGCGGCGATGAGGCCTTGCGCAGCATGAACTGCAACAACAATCCCTACAACCTGGATTCCTCGGCAAACTGGCTGAACTGGAGCCGGACCACGGACCAGAACAACTTCCAGTCTTTCTCGAAAGCGATGATTGCCTTCCGCAAGGCCCACCCTGCCCTGCGTCCCGCGAACTTCTATTCGAGCGTGGACAACAACGGCAACGTGATGGAACAGCTGCGCTGGTTCAAGCCCGACGGCGGCGTGGCCGACGCCAGCTATTTTAATGACGCCAACAACCACGCGATCGCCTGGCGCATCGACGGTTCCGAGTTCGGCGACCCTGCCTCGGCCATCTATGTCGCCCACAATGCCTGGAGCGCGCAGGTGAACTTCACGCTGCCCTGGCCGGGTGCCGGCAAGAGCTGGTACCGCGTGACCGATACCTGCGGCTGGGCCGAAGGCGCGTCGCAGGTGCAGGCGCCGGGCAGCGAAGCGCTGGTCGGCGGCGAAAACACGGCTTACGGCCTGTGCGGGCGCGGCACCCTGCTCCTGATCGCAAAATAAGGCTGATTTTTTCGTGAAAGCAGCGAGCGCGTGACTAAGACCACTAATCTCGTCACGCGTTCCCTACCAATGCAAGCTGGATGACACCGGTCTGTAGTTCGCCATGTGACCCGCATACAGCGCCAGCAGCTATTCAAAAATTTTGGGAACTGACCGACAATCTGGCGGTTGATCGGTGTATTCTCCACAACAGATGGGGTGTAAAACTCACACAACAGTCCCTCGGCTGACAGTGCCGGCGTCCGCGCCGACCGGGCTCGGGACACAGGAGACAGTATGTCGAAGTTTGCCGTGGAACACGTCAAGCGCGTCCATTCGGTCGTCCACGACCGGATGGGAGCAGACTGTATTGGAGCCGGTAACCGGATCACCCGATCCTGGATCCGGTGTCTCAACGAATACCAGCTCAATCCCGACAGCTGCGCCGAGCCCGAAGTGGTAGCGCCGATCGAGCTGCAGGAGCGCCAGGAAAGACTGGCCGACGTGCAGGCGGTGGCCAAGGTCGAGATGGCGAACCTCTACCAGCAGCTGGCCGGCTCCGGCTACGCGATCATGCTCACCGACCGCGAAGGCGTGCTGCTCAATTACTTCGGCGATCCGGCCTTTACCCACGCCGCCTCCAAGACCGGCCTGATGCAGGGCGCGGTCTGGAGCGAGCGGGTGCAGGGGACCAACGGCATGGGTACCTGCCTGGTCGAGCGGCGTCCGCTCACCGTGCACCAGGACGAACATTACTTATCGCGCAACATCGGTCTGTCCTGCGCCGCGGCGCCGATCTTCGACCATGAAGGCGAACTGGTCGGTGTGCTCGACGCTTCCGGCGAGTCGCGCCTGGCCCAGCAGCACACGCTGGCCCTGGTCAGCATGTCGGTGCAGATGATCGAGAACCGCGTCTTCCTGCACCAGTTCCGCCACGATTACATCCTGCGCTTCCATAACCGGCCCGAATTCGTCGGCACCCTGAGCGAGGGCGCGATCGCGCTGAGCGTGACCGGCACCGTGCTGGCCGCCAGCCGCGCCGCGCTCTCCCTGCTCGGCTACACGCATCCGGGCGAGATCGTCGGGCGCGACGTGTGCGAGCTGTTCAATATCACCTTCCCCGGCCTGGTGGACAGCTCCACGCGGCGCGCCTTCCACCCGGTGCCGATCTTCGAAGTGCGCAGCAACGCCCGCTTCTTCGCCGTGGTCTACCAGCCGCTTACGAGTAACGGCATGGGCAGCGGCGCGCGCCGGCCCCAGCGCGGCGCGGCCAGGCTCGGCGGTCCCGCCGCGGAAGCCGATGCGCTCGACGCGCTGCATCACGGCGACCCGACCATGCGCGCCAACGTCGAGACCGCCAAGCGGGTCATGGAACGCAATGTGCCGATCGTGCTGCTGGGCGAAACCGGCACCGGCAAGGAACGCTTTGCGCGTGCGATGCACCTGGCCGGCAGCCGCGCCACCCGGCCTTTCGTGGCGATCAATTGCGCGTCCATTCCGGAATCCCTCGTCGAAAGCGAACTGTTCGGCTACCGCGCGGGCGCCTTTACCGGTGCCAGCAAGGAAGGACAGCGCGGCAAGCTGCTGCAAGCCAATGGCGGCACCCTGTTCCTGGACGAGATCGGCGACATGCCGGTCGCCCTGCAGGCGCGGCTGCTGCGGGTGCTCGAAGAGCGCGAGGTGGTGCCGCTGGGCAGCGAGACGCCCGTCAAGCTCGACATCCGCGTGATCAGCGCCACCCACTGCGACCTGACGCAAAAGATCGACAGCGGCGCCTTCCGCGAGGATTTGTACTACCGGCTGCAAGGCGTTTCCTTCACCATGCCGCCGCTGCGCGAACGCCAGGACCGCGGCGCCCTGATCCGCCAGCTGGCCTTCGAGGAAAGCGATGCCGGCTGTCCGGTCGAGGTCGACGACCGGCTGCTCGACCTGCTGGAGCGCCAGCGTTGGCCCGGCAACCTGCGCCAGCTGCGCCACCTGCTGCGCACCATGATCGCGCTGCGCGAAACGGACCGCCTCGGCGTGCACGACCTGCCGCCCGAATTCCGCCAGGGACTGGCCGATCCCGCCCCAGGCGTGCAGCCTGCTGCCGCACAGTCCTCGGCGGCGCCTGCCGCGGCGCTGGGCGGGAAGCCGGCCGAGGGCTTGAATCCCTTCGAATGCGCGGAACGTGAAGTGCTGCTGCAGGAACTGAAGCGCCACCAGTGGAATTTGAGCGGCGTCGCACGCGAACTGAACATCAGCCGCAACACGCTGTACCGCAAGCTGCAACGGCTGAACATCGAGCATCCCGACAAGTCCCTGTTTCACTGAAGTTTCATTAAACCGAGATGGACGCTTCCAGCTCCCCGCACTACACCGGCACCGCGATCGCCCTGCACTGGGTGATTGCGTTGCTGCTGCTCGGGCAGTTCGCCTTCGGACTGTTGCTCGAGGACATCCCACGCGGCACGCCGGCGCGGGGCTACTATGTCAACCTGCATAAAAGCACCGGCATCCTTATCGGCCTGATGATCCTGCTGCGCCTGGGCTGGCGCCTGACGCACAGGCCGCCGCCCCTGCCGGCGTCGATGCCGCCCTGGCAGCGCCATGCGGCCAGGTTCAGCCATATCGCCCTGTACGTGTGCATGATCGCCTTGCCGCTGTCGGGCTACCTGGCCTCGAATGTCAGCCGCCACGGCATCAAGTTTTTCAATGCGCTGCGCTGGGCGCCCTGGGGGCCGGACGACAAGAATTTGTATGCGCTGTTCAACGGCGCTCACCACCTGTTCGCGCTGCTGCTGGCGCTGCTCGTTGCCGTGCACGTGCTGGCCGTCGCGAAGCACATGCTGGTCGACCGCGACGGTTTGCTGCTGCGCATGTGGCCGCGGCGCGCCGTCCCGCTCGACCGATCGCCTTCCAACCTGTCCGTGGAGAACCGATGACCTTGCCGACCATCCGCCGTCTTGCCACCCTTGCTGCCGCCCTTGCCGCTTCTTTCGCCGCCTCCCTCAACGTCTGCGCTGCCGCGCTGGCCGCCTCGCCCATGGCCTATGTGCCGAATGAAGGATCGGGCACGATTTCCGTCATCGATACCGCCACCGACCAGGTCGTGGGCGAACTCCCCGGCGGCACCAAGCCGCGCGGCCTGGTGGTCGGGCCCGATGCACGCTGGCTCTACGTCAGCGACCAGCCGCACGACCGACTGCAGCTGGTCGACCTCAACACGCGCAAGCTGGGCCCGACGGTAACATTGGGCGACTCGCCCGAAGGCGTGTCGATCTCGCCGGATGGACGCTGGGTGATCGCCGCCGTCGAGGGCAAGAACGAGATCGCGGTGACCGACACGCGGACCAACGCGCTAGCCTTCTCGATTCCGGTCCACGGCAAGAACCCGGAGCATGCCGTGTTCAGCCCGAACGGCCGCCTGGTGTTCGTCAGCGCCGAGGAAGGGGACGCCGTCGACATCCTCGACTTCGCCAGCCGCAAGCAGGTGGCGCAAGTGGCGGTGGGCGCCCGTCCGCGCGGCATCGGCTTCCTGCCCGACAGTAGCCGTGCCTATGTCGCCACCGAAAACGCGAACGAGGTCTTCGTCATCGACACTAGCAGTTTCGCCATCGTCACCCGTATCAAGGCCGGCCTGCGCGCCAACGGCATCGCGGTCCACCCGAGCGGCAAGTTCGTCTACGTGTCGAACGGCGGCGACGCCAACGTGTCGGTGATCGACACCGCGACCAACCAGATCGTGGCCACGGTGCCGGTCGGCCAGCGCCCCTGGAACATGGCGCTCACTCCGGACGGCAAGAAGCTGTACGTGGCCTGCGGCCGCTCCGGCAGCGTAACGGTGATCGATACGGCCAGCCGCACCCGGCTGCGCGACATCGCGGTCGGTAAACTGCCGTGGGGCGTGGTGATCAAGTAAGTCGGCGGGCGGCCCGGGTGCCGCACCAAGCGCGCCAAGGCGCACCCGGCGTTCAGGCCGGCACGTCGCCCGGAAATCCGTCGACGTCGACGCTCACCGGGCGGCAGCGGCTCGGCGTGACCGGCATCGCCGCCGGACCTTTCAGCAAATCGATGACGAGGCCGGCCGGATTGCAGCCGATCGACGCGTGCAAACCCGCATACGCCGCTGTCAGGCGCGGGTTGACGTCGAGGACCATGACGCCGCGCTCGTTCAGGATGATGTCGACGCCGACATAGCCCCACAGGGTCGGCAAGGCCGCCGCCACTTGCTGCGCCAGGCGCTCGAGCGTGCCGTCGGCGTCGCTCAGGCCGTTCACGGTACTGCCGAGGAAGTGAAAACGGTTGTCGCGCACCGCCACCCGTTCCAGGTTGCGCGCCAGCAAGCGCGCGCTGCCATCGCAGCAGATCAGGGAAAGGCTGCCCAGCTTGCCCGCAACGAAGGGCTGCAACACATAGCCCTGCGCGGCACTGGTGCGGATCCAGGCCAGCGCCGCCGCGCGGTCGGCGAACAGGCGGGTGTCGACACAGCCGGCGCCATCTTCCGGCTTGACCACCCAGGCGCCCTCTCCCTCCGGCAGCGACGCATGCGGCCGGTAGGTCGGCACAGTCGCGACGCCGCCGTCGGCCAGTGCGCGCGCCACCTTCAGTTTGCTGCCGGCGACGCGCACGGCACCCGGCGCGCTGCCCAGCAGGATGCGCTTGCCGCGCAGGATGTCGCGCGACAGGGTTTCCAATAGCCCCTCGGATTCCGGCGCCAGCGGCCAGACCGCGTCGGCGGCCTGCACGCAGGCGGCAAAGCGTTCGCCGAAGGATTGCGCCGCCCAGTTGGCCGCGCCAAGCCCGCCCGCTCCAGGCCGGCACAGCGTCGCCATCGTGCACACCTCGACCCCGGGCAAGGCGCCGAGATCGGCCAGCAGGGCATCGAACAGCATGGATCCCTGCTGCGTGAACGCATGCGGCAGGGCGCGTGCCGTCGGCCCGCCTTCGGTCACATAGTCGAAAGCAAACACTTTCAAGGGCGCCATCCTGAGCCTCCGGCTGAGTCCATGTCCAGGCAGCGTCCATCCGCCAAGCTCAGCGCTGGGGGCTGACGACCTTCACCAGGGTAAGCGTTTCGTCGATGACGGGCATGGCGGCACCGGGTGCTGCTCCAGGTGCGCCAGGACGGGCTTGCGCCGTAGCGCCCGCCGCGCCGGGCGAGCCCGTGCGGCCCTGCGTCGTGCCGGCGGTTGCCGGCGCACCTGCCCCCGGGTTGGCGCGGCCGGATAGCGCCGTCCCGGGCGCTGCGCTTGGGGCCGCCGCGGTGGCCGCGGTGCCGCCCGCCGCCCCTTGCGATACTGCCGTCGCAGGCTGCGCCGAGCCGGGCTGCGCACCTCCCACAGCTGCAGTACGCGCCACCACCGTTCCCGGCCGATCCGCCCCGGTATTCGCCAGCGAGGTGCTGACCTGGTAGACCCCGCCCGGCACCTCGTCGCTGAGGACGAAGGTATAGGTCTTGCGTGCGTAGTTCTCGAAGCGTGCGCGCATCGGATCGTCCAGGTAGGGCTGGATGCGCACTGCCTTGCCCTCGACGGTCTTGCCCTCGTAGGTAATGCGTTGAGGCGTTACTTTCGCAGCGTTGGCCAGCGCCATGCGGATACGCTTGCGGAAGTAGGTAACCGAGCCGCCGGTCAGGCGCCGCATCTCGGCGATGTCATGCTCGAGAAAGCCGAGCAGCACCGGGTTGCCGTGGGCATCGTCCACTTCGGGCAAGGCGTGCATGCGTGCACCGCTGAGGAAGCGCAGCGCCGCGTGCAATTGCCCCTTGCTGCGCGAGACGTCGAGGTGGACGCTGTCGGTAAAGGCGGCTTCGACGTTGCTGAGCTTGCGGAATTCGTAGACCAGGGTCGCAGGCGCCTTCATGCGCGCCAGGTGGTCGGTCTCGAACAGCAGGACTTCGGCTGGCGAAATGGGTTGCGCCATGACGCCGGCCGGGCTCGCGGCAAAGATGAGGATGGCGATGGCGGCGCCGCGCAGATGATGCGCTGCGCGCGCAGCAGGGCGCTGGATGGACATGCCGCTCATGGTGCCTTCGCCGCAGGCGGCGCCGTTGCCACCCTGCCCTGCTCGTCGACCAGCGGCACGCCGTACTGCTCGAGGATCGCATGGATCTTCGCTTCGTTGGCGAGGATCAGCTGGTCGATCCGCTGCCGGAAATCCTTGTCGCCATGACGTACCGCCATCGCGATCTCGAAATCGAACTTTATGCCCGGTTGCGAGACCAGCGGAATGGCGGCGATGGGCACCGTGCGCGCATTCCTGGCGAAGTAGCCGGCAATCGGGCCCCAGGCAAACGCCAGGTCGATCTTGCCGCTTGCCAAGTCATTCTCGATGACCTGGCCGGGATACTGCTCGGCGTCGCCGGTCTGGCTCTGGTACCAGGTCACCTGCTCCATCAGGCCGTTTTTCAGCAGCCAGTCGGTGACGGGCGAGCCGGCGAAGGCGCCGATGCGCAGCTTGCGGCGTTGCGCTGGATCGAGCGCCAATAAATCGTCGAGGGTGCGCACCCCGTCCAGCCCCTTGCCGCGGACATAAGCCATGGCATAGCTGGAGTGGTAGTAGGGGCGCGTGGTGGCCGCCATATCAAAACCCTTGGCGACGCCGGTGACGAGATCACACTTGTAGCGGTCGGAATTCTCTTCCTTGGCGCGCAGGGTATTGCGAATGAAGCCCATCCGCTGCGGGAACCAGGTATGTTCCAGCTTCCAGCCCAATTGCTGCGCGAACAGGGCCGCAATCTTGTTTTCGAAACCGTCCAGTTTGCGGTTCGACAGCGGCAGATTGTTCGGGTCCTGGCAGACCCGCAAAACCTTGTCCTGGCCGGGTTCCGGGCTCGGCTGCGCCTGTGCCATGCCGGCGGGCCCGGACAGCCCGGCCAGCACGCAGGCCGCGCCTGCCAGCAGCGGGCGCCACGTCATTTGCCGATCTCCTGCAGGCGTCCCGGCTGGATGGCACCATCCGACCGCCCTTTCAGGTAGGCATACAGGTTGTCGATGTTCTCGCTCACCATCTTGCTGGTGTCGAAATTCGGCATGCCCTTCTCGATCCGTCCTTTTAATACGGTGGCCTTGAATTCGTCCTTGCTCAATACTTTCAAACTGTTTACCAGCGAGGGGCCGACCATGCCTTCCTGGGCCGCGCCATGGCAGCGCTCGCAGGCCATGGCGCGCCAGGTCTTCCAGCCGCTCAGGGTCTGTGCATCGACCTTGTTACCATCGGCAACCTTGTAGGGCGCCGTATCGCCTGCAGCGGCGAAGGCCGACGGCAGTCCGGACATCGCCACCATGAATGCGCACACGGCGCTGCCCGCTGCAATCTTCGTGAGTCTGTTCATATCCATTCCCGGCAAGCGAGGTGGCTGCCGGCATCGTGCCGGCAACCGTCCTCAGTGTGATTCAAACAACTTCGATAACGAATGCCTCGATGACGAAGCTTAGCGGTCAGGCAAAGCGAACACGGTCAGGACGCCACCCAGCTCGGTGTACTTGGCCAGGTCCTTGTAGCCGCCCACCGCACCCAGGCCTTCGGTGCCCTTGGTCAGGCCCGCCGCCAGGCCGATACCGGCCCAGCCACCGATCCCGGACAGCACGCCGACGTATTGCTTGCCCTTGTATTCCCAGGTGTGCACGTTGCCGATGATGCCGGACGGGGTCTTGAACTTCCACAGCTCCTTGCCGTTCAGGTCGACCGCTTTCAGGTAACCCTCCAGGGTGCCGTAGAACACGACGTCGCCGGCGGTCGAGAGCGCGCCGCTCCAGACCGAAAACTTCTCGGGCTTGGACCAGAGGATCTTGCCGGTACCGGCATCCCAGGCGATGAAGTTACCCAGGCCGCCGTGGCTGTTCGGCGCCGCATACATGGAGAGCGTCGAGCCGACATAGGGCTGGCCGGCGGTGTACTCGATCTGGAAGGGCTCGTAGTCCATGCACACGTGGTTGGTCGGTACATAGAAGATGCCGTTCTTGCGGTTGAAGCTCGCCGGCTGCTGGTCCTTGGTGCCGAGCGCCGAGGGGCAGATGCCTTTCGAATTGAAATCGGGACCGTTCTTGTCGGTGCTGTACTTGGCGACGACTTGCGGACGGCCGCTCTTCATGTCGACGTGGGTCGCCCAGTTCACTTTCGGGTCGTATTTTTCGGCGACCAGCAGCTCGCCGCTGACGCGGTCGAGGGTATAGGCGAAGCCGTTGCGGTCGAAGTGCACCAGGGCCTTGCGCGGCTGGCCCTTGACCTTGATGTCGGCCAGGATCATTTCGTTGACACCGTCATAGTCCCACTCGTCGTGGGGCGTCATCTGGTAGACCCATTTCGCCATGCCGGTGTCGAGGTCGCGCGCGAAAATGGTCATCGACCATTTATTGTCGCCGGGGCGCTGGCGCGGATTCCAGGTGCTCGGGTTGCCGGTGCCGTAGTAGACCAGGTTGGTTGCCGGATCGTAGCTGTACCAGCCCCAGGTCGTGCCGCCGCCCAGCTTCCACTGATCGCCCTGCCAGCTCTTGAGCGAAGAATCGGGACCGATCGGCGCCATTTTGCCGTCGGTCCAGGTCATGGTTTTACCGGGGTCGACCATCAGCTCGTTGTCCGGCCCGGTGCTGTAGGCCTTCCACAGGATCTTGCCGGTGTTCATATCGTGCGCCGTCACGCGCCCGCGCACGCCGAATTCGCCGCCGCTGATACCGGTGAGCACTTTGTCCTTGAACACGTGCGGGGTATTGGTCGTGGTCTCGCCGATCTTCGGATCGCCGACCTTGATCTTCCAGAGCTCGGCACCGGTCTTGGCGTCGAGCGCGACCAGGGTGGTGTCGGCCTGTTGCAGGAAGATCTTGCCGTTGGCGTAGGCCACGCCGCGGTTGACGGTGTCGCAGCACATCACGGGAATGACGGTCGGGTCCTGCTTCGGCTCGTACTTCCAGCGGATGCTCTGGTCTTCCAGCGACAGCGCGAAGACCTTGTTCGGGAAGGGGCTGTGGATGTACATGGTGTCGCCAACCACCAGCGGACCGCCTTCGTGGCCGCGCAGCACGCCAGTGGAGAAGGTCCAGGCGACTTGCAGGTTCTTCGCATTCTTGGCGGTAATCTGTTTCAGTTCGCTGTAACGGTGATTCGCGAAGTTACCGGACTGCATGGCCCAGTTCTTCGGATCCTTCGTCAGCTGCTCGACGTCGGAGTTGGCGGCAAAGGCCGGGGCAGCCGCCAGCGCCAGGCACGGCCACCAGCGGATGAGTCTTGTAGTGAGTGACATGGTTAAGTCTCCTTTGGTTTTATACGCGGTGCGACCTGATTACGCTTGCAGACAAGCTTCCAGACTGCGACAGGCGGGGTAGCCCCAACCAACAGCACAGCACTTACCGTGCCAGTGTCTGTATGCGCGTGCTGCGCGGCGTCCTGTGCAGAATTCGTGACAGTCGGTGCTGAACTTGTGCCATCCATGACGCAGCAGCGGACGGAACATCGTGCTGAACATCGGGCTCAACGCTCGGGCACGTGGCAAGCCTTGCTGGCGCTTGCCTGGAGGGCCTTGTACTTGTTCGCCATTGCCTTGACGTTCGGGGGATCGCGGAACATGCCGCCGCGTTCGCCAGCCAGGGTCTGGTTGCGCTGGGCGGTCGACATCGCCACGTAGTCCTCGTATGACATTTCCTTGGCGATGTGGTCGATGGCGCAGGAACACTTGTAGAGGTACTCATATTTGCCCTCGTGTTTCTGCATGCATTCGAGCACGTACTCGACCCGGCCGCTGGTCGGGAAATCGTGGGCCTGGGCGGCCAGTGGGGCCAGGCCCGCCGCCAACAGCAATAAGCATCGCTTCATTCTTTCTCCATAGGGCTCGCATGCGGCCGGCCAGGTGCGGACCAGCCGCAGCGTGGTCGTCACGCGTTCCTGAGTACGCCGCGTTGCTTGGCGACGTGGGTCGAGATTGCGTCCATCAGGGCCGGCGACAGGGCGTCGTAAGGTGGCAGGCCGATCTCGGCCAGGCGAGCGCGTACCGCGCCCATCTCTTGCGGCGGCGCGCCGGCCTCGATGATCGAGGAAACGAAGGCGGCGAACTCGGGCGGAGCCCAACCCTTTTCCTTGGAGAGCTCGGTGTGCACGAAGTCGAGCCCATAGAAGGCGTGCCCCGTGTTCTCGATGCGTCCATACATGTGAACACCGCAGTCGCGGCAGGCGTGACGCTGGATCGTTGCGCTCTGGTCGACGACTTGCAACTTGTCTTCGTTGGCGGTGACCTTGACGTTCTCGCGTCCTACCACGGCGACTTGCGAAAACAGCGCGCCGGCCGGCTTCCAGCACTTGGTGCAGCCGCATACGTGGTTATGCGCCACTTGTCCTTTGATCTCGACCGTGACCGGGTTGCTGCTGCACAGGCAGGTCAGGGTGCCACCGGCAAAATTGGGATCGGACCGCTTGATGTTGTCGACCGCCGGATGGATGTTCGTTGCACTGCTCATGATCGCGTCTCCTTTGTGGTTGGATTAGTACAGCACGACCGAGCGGATCGACTGCCCGCTCTTCATCAGCTCGAAGCCTTCGTTGATGCGCTCGAGCGGTAAGGTATGGGTGATCAGGTCGTCGATGTTGATCTTGCCGTCCATGTACCAGTCGACGATCTTGGGCACGTCGGTGCGGCCGCGCGCGCCACCGAAGGCGGAACCCTTCCATTGGCGCCCGGTGACGAGCTGGAATGGCCGCGTGCTGATTTCCTGGCCGGCGGCAGCGACGCCGATGATGAAGGACTGGCCCCATCCCTTGTGGCAGCACTCGAGTGCCTGGCGCATCAGCTGGACACTGCCGACGCATTCGAAGGAAAAGTCGGCGCCGCCGTCGGTCAGCTGCACGATGTGATCGACCACATTGCCGACCTCGTTCGGATTGACGAAGTGGGTCATGCCGAACTTGCGGGCGATGTCGACGCGGCCGGGATTGATGTCGATGCCGATGATCTTGTCGGCACCAACCATCTTCGCCCCCTGGATCACGTTCAAGCCAATACCGCCCAGGCCGAACACGACGACGTTTGCGCCGGCCTCGACCTTGGCTGAGAACACGACGGCGCCGACGCCCGTGGTGACGCCGCAGCCGATATAGCAGGCTTTATCAAAAGGCGCGTCCTCGCGGATTTTCGCCAGGGCGATCTCGGGGACGACGATGTAGTTCGAAAAGGTCGAGGTGCCCATGTAATGGAACAGTTGCTGGCCGTCGATCGAGAAGCGCGAGGTCGCGTCGGGCATCAGGCCGCGGCCCTGGGTCGAGCGGATCGACTGGCACAGGTTCGTCTTGCGCGACAGGCAGAATTTGCATTGCCGGCATTCGGGCGTGTACAGCGGGATGACGTGGTCGTCGCGCTTGACCGAGGTGACGCCGGGGCCGGTCTCGAGCACGATGCCGGCGCCTTCGTGGCCAAGGATCGCCGGGAAAATGCCCTCGGGATCGGCCCCGGACAAGGTGTAGTAATCGGTGTGGCAGATACCGGTCGCCTTGATCTCGACCAGTACCTCGCCGGCGCGTGGCCCCTCCAGGTCGACCTCGGCGATGGACAGGGGTTCTCCGGCCTTCCACGCAATGGCAGCTCTCGTTTTCATGGCATCTTTCTTGTCGATGAGGTCCGCGGCTGAAGCGGACGGGTTGGAAAAACGGGTGCCGGCCGGCTTGCTGTCGCTCCAAAACTGCAACAGCGCTCAGCGCGTTGTGCCAGTCGGGAGACAGGTGTTCCGCCGTCGACGGTGATATCGCAGTCGAGACGCTAGCCGGTGCACCTGGTTAGGAGAGAATGCAAGCGCCGTGCCACGCGGCAGTCGGCCTGCTCTGGCGGCGAAACGGGCCAAGGTGAGGGATGCTGTTCAGCGTCGGCGGCCGCCGTGTCCCCAGCCATGCCGGCCATGGCCACCGTAATAGCCGCGATGGCCGTGGTAGCTGTGATTGTGGCGGTAATAGCCGAAGCCGAAGTCCAGCGTCACGGGTGGACCGACATAAGTCGGGTAACCGTAGGTGGGATAGTAGGGATCGTAGGCGGCGTATGGCGGCGCGTAAACGCAGCCGCCAAGGCCAGCGGCGAGCAGTAGTGCAGTGACGACGCGCCGTGCCGCGCGTCGATATCGAGTGTCCATGACAGGATCCTTGAACTGCGAACCTGTCTTGATTGTAGTTCTGGACGTGCTCTTTGCAAGATTTAAGAGCGCAAAAGCAAAAAACCCCGCTCAGGTCACTGAGCGGGGTTTTTCATATAACTAGCCTGACGATAACCTACTTTCACACTGGTTGCAGCACTATCATCGGCGCAAAGTCGTTTCACGGTCCTGTTCGGGATGGGAAGGGGTGGGACCGACTTGCTATGGTCATCAGGCATGAC